>NZ_BNCG01000018.1:61758-76882 GCF_014656355.1 Camelimonas fluminis | reverse complement strand
CGCTTCGAGCATCACCATTCGCACCCCAGAGCGAAAGGTGGCGCCGGGACACCGCTTACGTTGAGGTAGCAGAAAATCAGATTGGGCGCTCCGAAATATGCAATTATTTCAATGAAGTACAATCACGCTGCCAGCAGTATGGTGTTGATGAATTAGCGTTGGCTAACGTCAGGTACCGCAACCTTTGGTGTGTTGAACATCGCGTCTTCTGTCATGTCACCCATCAGGATTGCCATTAACATAACAGGTAGTTAGCCGGGAGGTTGTGCTTGTAGCAACGAAAATTAACCTGATAAGGCCGGCTGAGACGATCTCTCCATGGGTTTCACGGGTCGCGACAACCAGCCTGATAGCGATTGTAAGGCATGCAGGCCATTTGTCAGGATGACCTCGCTCCCCGAGGGTAACCCGGGCGCGCGAAAGGACCGGCGGTTTCCCGCCGGCCCACATTGCGGTCCCCTCCACCGCTACAATCGCGACATTTGCGACATTCATCTCTCCGCTTCACGAATGACCGTCCATGCCCGCGACGTCATTCTGCCATCTATCTCAACCTTTCCGGAAACCGGGCGCAGCCAGCCGTGTTTCACGAGGATATCTATTGCGGCGCTCATGTTCTTGCTGTCCCGTAGGCTGTTGGGTCCGCGCTGGATTAACATGCGCACGCTCACATGTTCATAGGCGTGGGACATCAGCCACTGGCGGAGGCGTTCTGCCCCCTGAAGAGCTGGGTCAACCTGTCCAACGCCGAGCAGTCGGAGGGCCTCGGTGGCATAGTAATCCGCGAGCCGGGTCGCCCGTTCGAAATTATGCAGGCTGATTTTTTCGGCGTGAATATTCTCAATGAGGGTGAGCACGCCAGAAACGCGCAATGCATGTTCGGAGAGCTTGCTTCCAAAGCCCTTGATCGCCTCAAAGGGTTTCCCCTCGCCAAGGCGTAGCTCCACGCTGTCAGCATATTGCTTCCATGCAGCCTGGGCATCTTCATCAAGCTGGATTACCCGGGGTTGGAGCACATTCCGCGTCTTCAGCGCCAGAGGGAACGGCTGCCTGAGTATTCTGAAAAGTCGCCCATCAAAGATCTCAAGCACTTTGAATGAATCTGGCGACGGATCCTTTTGGAGGCGCGTTCCGGCTGTTGAAGTTGGGGCGCTTACCAGAAGTCGGCTCAGGAGTCCCTGATCTCGCAAAATTGGATCGCCAAGGAGGATGTTGGCGGCTTCCGGCTGTGCAAGGAGATGCAGGGACACGCGCTTGCCGGGAACGGTGCTGGATCCGTCCAGCACACGCACGCGCTTGAGGGGCGCTCCGTCCCAAACATTGGACAGGCCGGCAGCAGTGCGGAGGCGATTCTCAGCAGACATGCTGTGCCCGCCGATGAAGGCGCCGCCCTCATCGGAAAACAGTCCCATGCTGGGTTGCCCCTCAGCCAGCAGCTTTGACAGGCCTTCAAAAGTCGGTTCGCCACAGGTCAGCATAGGAGATAGTGGCCGTTCTGGCTCTTCTCCCAACTGGTCAAGTTTCTGGCTCAGCTTTTCCTGATCGCTTTTAGCCGTCATCAGCCGCTTGCGCTGGATTTCCCACACATTCTTTGATTTGCTGTATTCCTTGAGCAAATCAGCGTAGTCGTCCAGAAGCTCTTTTTCACGTTCCCTGATGGCCCGGAGTGCGTAATAGTCCACGGCCGATTTGCGTTCGCCGCTTTCACCAACAGTGATCAGAAACAGGCTGCATGGTTTGACCTGCTGTGTTACTGGAAACGCGACATCCGCATGGGCCTGTACTGTGAAGCTGGCGGCTGCCAGCACGCTCTGGGCGGCCAGTGCAGGTGGACACTGTACGATATCCATAATCGCCCCAACTGCCGGGCCAAGTACGTCTCCCAGGGCATCCAGCGGGAATGCTGCCGACCTGCCTGTTGGGCGAACAAACGGCTGAGGCCCTTCCTCAGCCGGGATTCCGGTTTCGATTTCGCTGGCCACCCTTGCGTCGAACCCGGCCTTGTGCATGCCCGCCCTCATTCCGCTGTCGAATGTCGCGTTAAAGGCCGCAACGCCGTCATCCTGGATGAGACCGTTACGTTGACAGGCTTGCATGAAGACCTCGCAAACTGTCTCCTCGTGCAGATGCCCGTGTGCCACGAGCCGGCCCATCCGCAAGGCTTTCGCATTGAGGGTATCATTGCGGTTGCCCTTGAGCGCTGCTGACAGTTCCTCGACTGCTTCCTGTAGCTCTCTGGAGGCGCTTTCCGCAGCCCCTTCTGTGCCATGCTTCAGGGCCGGTGAGGTCCGCGCCGACCGCCGGGCAGCGACAAGCTCCATGATGTTGTCGGGAACCATGGGCAGACATGCGGCTTGAAGGCACTCTATCAAGGTCGGAGCACCATCCTGATGTTGCCAGCCTCTGCCATCTGGCAACACGCTTCCCGGCGCGATGACGTAGCCGCCATTGCCCCGAACATCGACGCCATCCGGCAGATCGCCGCGGGAGTTGCTAAGCGGTGCCGCATCGCGTGCCCTGAAGTAGAGATGCAGGCCATTGTTCGGCGTCAGGGACATTGGGCAACCCAGACGGGCAAAGTCGCCACCACAGAGGGCCTGGAGCGCCGCCACGCCGTCGGGCCCATCGCCGTGGCGATCGCCATCCAGTACGGTTATGCCGCTCCGGCCGCAGTTGATGCCGACCAGCGCATCTGGCCACAGCTGCCACCAATCCCTTACCTGCTCGGAAGAGTTGGTCGATACTTCCGACCATTTTACCAGCGGTTTCTTGTCAGGCTTGCACGGGAAAATGTAGAGTCCCGCACGGCTCAGACTGAGAGCAGTCCGGGCATTTCCGGTTTCGCTGTTCACGACAGACATAAAAACTCCTTCGCCCAGGACAGGCGTCGAGCAGGCATGTGCCGCTGCGCTGAAATAGCGCCAGCGGATCATATGTGATGAATCTGATGCTGGTTTTGCCGGGGGCTCAGGTGTCGCGGCCGGCGTTCAGGAACCGCTCAATGTCCGGGAGCAGGAAGAGCCGGCATTTGCCAATCTTTATCGATTGCAGCCGGCCATCGGCGATGGCGCGATAGAGCGAGCCCCGGCTCAGGCCAGTCATGTGCATGGCTTCGGGCAAGCGCACGGCGCGCGGCGTGCCCGGGGAGGAGGTAGGAGTATGTTCTTTCATCTGGACTATCCGTCAAACGATGGGCTGTGACGGCTAGCAATAATGAGGATCAAACCGGGCCCGGCAACAAGCGTTTGGTCCGATAAAATGGTGTCACGGTGTGGGTTTTTTCGGATCAGTATCCGCTTGCTCGATGGCCGCGACCGGTTGTAGCGTCGCCTCCAACTCCCTCAGGAGGCCATTCACTAAGGCCCTCCATATTTCGGTTCTGTCCACTTCCGTTGCCCATTTGGTTCGTTCGGGCGGCATGATCTGAGCGTTGAAGGTGCGCCACAGCCAGGGGGCAAGACTAATTGCCGCCTTTCGCGCCTGAGTCCGGCCTGTTTCGGTCGCAACATGGCGGCGGACAGTCATTGAGTGCCAGTGCCCTTCCTCAAGCAGGTCCTCAACAGGCTTGGACGCATTGACCTCAGAAACATGTTTGTCCCAACTGTCGTCGAAGGCCTCCATTGCCCCGGCAATTTCGGCATAGGCCGCATAATAGGCCTCAGCCTTCGCGGTGTGATCTGGATCATGGGGGCGATCGGCATTTGGCGTCTCAGGCAATTCAAAATACTTGCTCGGTCTTGTTGGCTGACCGGAGCTGCGTATTTTACGGGCGAATTCTTGTACAGTTGAGGGGACGATTGTTCGACCTGTTGTGCGGCTATAATAATCGCGCGCCTTCTGCATATTTCTAGCGCTTTGACGTGGGAGATCGTTGCAGAGAGAGATATAATATTCGGCTGCGCTACTTTTGTGGCTATCCTCGGACATCTGCTCCCATGAATCTCCGCGTTTCGGTCGTCCCCGGCCTTGTGGAAAGTCCAGAAGAAAGTCGCCATCGTCCCTGAATGCCTTGCCGTCTGGCAGCTTTCTCAATTCAGCTAGGAGCCTCGCCCTGTTCTCCAGCGAAAGCACCGCGCCGCTTTCCAGTTCTCCTACCAGGCCCGAGACCAAATACATGTCGACGGCATGCGCGCCTTTCCGGCGTGTGTTGGGAGGAGGTTGCGTCTTGCTCTTGTTTTCCGTCATTGTCCCTGCCATCGGTTTTTGCAATGCATGCTGAAGCTGCCGCAAAAGTAGCAATTGTAGCGCCCCGGCCTGCCCGCAACGTCAATGGCCTCATCCAGCGAGCGCAGGTTCAATCAAGACGCTCCGCGTACAGAACCGTTCCCATGCGTCCATAAGCTCGCGGCGTTTCTCCAGCGCAGACCCACGCCGGTAAGCCCGCTCGACGGCGTTGCCGGTGGTGTGGGCAAGGGCGGCTTCGCAGACCTCACGTGGAAACGGCGTGCAGTCGCCGGCCCAGTCGCGGAAGCTGCTGCGGAATCCGTGGACGGTGAACTCGCCATCAATCTGACGACGCATGACCGCCGTGAGCGACATGTCGCTGAGAGGTCGTCCCCTGTTCTGGCCAGGGAAAACAAGGGCGTCTGTTGTTTCTCCGACGGGTTGAAGCTGGCGGACCAAACACAGGATCTCGATGGCCCGGTCAGTGAGCGGAACCTGATGTTCAACGCCGGCTTTCATGCGGGCGGCAGGGATAGTCCATAATCCGCCTGCCAAATGAATCTCGCTCCACGTCGCGCCGCGAACCTCGCCGGAGCGGGCGGCGGTCAGGATGAGAAACTCCAGCGCCAGCGCGCTCATGCCCCTGACCAGACGCAGACGCTGGATGAATGCCGGTACGTCGGCATAAGGCATGGCCGGGAAATGCCGGACAGCGGCAATCTTTTGGGGCTTCGGCAGCAGGTGCTTCAGGCCGGGGAGGAAAGCCGGGTTTTCTCCGGACCTGTGCCGGTCGGCGGTGGCGGCGGCAAGGATGGTTTCGAGCCTGCCACGCAGGCGGCTCATGGTTTCGTGCTTTCCTAGCCAGTTCGGTTCGAGAATCGCCACAATGTCTTCGCGGGTGATGTCAGCTATCTGCTTCCCTCGGATATCCTGACAATAGCCGCCGTCGATCCATACGCCCCGGTCGTCCTTCCGGATGCTCAACGTGCTGCGCCACTGGTCGATATGTTTGGTGTTGCGCCACGATGGACTATGCCGGTTGACATAGGCGCTGGCGTACTCGCCGAAACTGGGGCCGGTAAGGGATGCGGTCCTGGTTTCTTCCTGCCGGGCCCTAATTGGGTTGATGCCTTGTTCAACCAGCGTGCGTGCCTGACGCGCCTTTTCCCTAGCCGCCGCGAGCGTTACCAGTGCTGCTGATCCCAGGCCAAGCTCTTTCTGGTAGCCCTCGAACCTGAACAGGAAGACCCATCGTCGTCTTGACCCGTCATTGCTAATAGCAAGATAGAGACCGCCGCCATCGCTATGGCGACCCGGCTTTGTCAGCGTCGCAATGCTGCGAGCGGTGAGCTTATTTAGGGCCCGCGCCATGTCTCTCTCCCGGTCCCAGTTTCGGCCCTAGCGCCGAACATGCGTTCTGGTGGGATGATGCTAGACGGCTTGGGACGCAGAGGGAATGCAAACCGCTTCTAGACAACGGTTCTGCGGTCGATCTGGGACGTTCAGAAAAGGTCTGGGAAGGTTATATGGCGGAGGGAGCGGGATTCGAACCCGCGATACGGTTGCCCGTATACACACTTTCCAGGCGTGCGCCTTCAACCACTCGGCCACCCCTCCGGAGCCGGGCGCGGCCCGGCTGTAGGAACCGGCTTGGCCTGGGCCATGGCCCATGTGGGCAGCGTCCGGTTCTGGCGGCGATGTATAACGGAAGATGCGGTGAGCGCAAGGGGGCGATGACTGGCGTTGGGGACTGTCCACGAGCGATTGCGGATCGCCAGCCTGTTGCGTGCTCCGGCAGCCGCAATAGCCGCAGTCTCGCCGGTGGCCGGCTGACGCCCCTATGTCTTGTGCCGCCATGATTTCGTGGCGCGGGCGGCCGCCGGGCCAGCGGCCAGCTGAGGCGCCATGGTTGATGCGTGCGGAGTTGTGCTGTGGCCGCCCCCGACTGACGCATGGTGGCTCCCGGGCGCCGGCTGGCGCCTGAGGCAGGCGCCGGGGCCGCGCCCGGCGAAATTGCGCGCCGGCGTCCGCCCCGTGGGAAATACAGGTCAGCGTTGGCAGCCCTCCATCCGCGTCAGTGAAACCCGGAGATCAACAAAATCCGCTGGAGCAATTCCCGATCTACATGGATCGGGGATTGCTCCAGTTTCCCTTATTTTGAGCGAATTCTGATCGACCAGACGATTCCGCTTGGTCGGAAAGCGCTCTAGACCCAACGGATCCGGAAGCCTTGCCCGCCTGCGCCATGAGGGCGGGCTTCAGGTGGCTGGCGGGGGAGGCGGCGTGGTTTCCTGCTGGGGCTCTGGCGCCGCCGTCGTGGTCCCGGCTGGCGCCGCCGCGCGTTGTGCTGGGGGGGCTTCAGACGCCGGCGTGGAGGACACGGGGGACGTCATCATCACCGGTTTGGGCGCAGCGACAATGCCATTCTCACGGAACGCCTGCTGCACGGCGAGATATACTTTCCTGCGGATGGTGAACTGTTTCCCGGCCCGCGCCTTGAACTTGCCGCGCACCAGCAGCGTTCCGTCCTCCACATTGGCGATGCCCTGGCTCTTGAAGGTTTCCAGCAGGTCGTCCGCGAGTTCCGGGTCGGCCGCCAGTTTCGCGCCGATCTGTTTGAAGAGCTTGCGGACCAGTTCAACGTCGGTGTCAAACGCGACGCGGAAAACCAGCTTTTCGATCACCCAGTCACGGCTGAAGTTCTGGATCTTGCCAATCTGCCCATAGGGAACGGTGGCAATGGCCCCACGGGGATGGCGCAGGCTGACCGAGCGGATGGAAATACGTTCGACCGTGCCCTTGGAGCCAGACGTCTCGATGTATTCGCCCATCCGGAACGCATCGTCGATGAGGAAAAACAGTCCCGAGACAATATCTTTCACCAGCGTCTGCGAACCGAAACTGATCGCAAGGCCGAAAACGCTGAGGCCGGTGACGATGGGCCAGATATTCATGCCCAGCAGAAGCAGGATGGTGAGGCTGGCCAGCAGGACGATCAGCGCGCGGGCCGTGCCGCCCAGAAGGGGAAACAGCGTCTCCAGCCGTGTGCTCGGCGCGTGAACCTCATCGCTGTGGGCAGCGTTCTGGCGTCCCCGGCGGGTCAGGCGTTCAAAACCGATGCCGGTGGCGTTCCAGCCCCAGGCGGCGACAACGGCGACTGCCGCCAGCGAAATGGAACGCCATTCGGCCTCGCCGGAGTGCACGCCCAGCGCCACCAGCGCCGGCAGGGCCCACTGGAAGCCGATGGCGATCAGCGCCAGCAGGACGAAGGCGAACCGGCTGGTGCGGTATAGCGCCGTCAGGGCCACGCTGTCGGACGAGGTGCGCTCCCGCTCCCTGGCCCACTCCGCCAGCATGGCGTCGATATGCGGGGTCAGCAGCAACAGCAGCAGGGTCAGCAGCAGCGGCAGGCCCGGCAGGGGGTGCGCGACCGTGATGGAGATCTGCAGGGCGGTGAATGTGCCCAGGGCGGCGGCCATCGCAATGAATGGCCAGGCGATGGCGAAGCGGAGCCGGCCCATCGTCCTCGGCGGCGGCCCCGCCACGGCGGTGGTGACGGGCTGGCGAAACCACCAGTAGGCGAACATGGTGACAATAACGACGGGTATGCTGACCAGGGCTGACGTGGTGATGTCAATCAGGCCCGGGCTGGCGTGCAGCCCCCGCAAAGTCGATATGGTCGCGAGCCCGAGGACGCCCCAGATGAAGGCGGCGCTCACCAGTTCGCTGAACGTGCGAAGCCGCCGGCGGGCCACGGCTGGCGCCCAGCTGGCGGACAGGATGGTGGTGAAAGCGTGCCGCCCCGCAAGGCCGATGATGGCGGCGCCGCTCCACAGGATGATGAGCTGGCGCGTTGGCGCATCCCGGGTGACGATCCGGCTGACGACGACGACGGCGATGGCGGCGAGCAGGATGGCGCCCGTCGCCCGCAGCAGCCTGCCAAAGCGGGCGCCGCGCCGCACCATGATCTCGCGGGCGACCAGCAACGCCGCCACGCCGCCGGCGGCCGAGAGGGTCGCGACCAGCATGGTCAGGAGAGGGTTGCGTCCGTCAGCGTGAATGGCGACCAGCAGGTCGGCCCAGTCAGATCCGAGCCGATAGATATTGCCAACGCGGCGGAGAATGCCCTCGTGCAGCAGCGTGGCGATCTGGTTGACGCCTTCGGCGACCGCGTTCGCGTCGGTTTCGATCTCTTCTGGGGAATGTCCCTGCGCCACGCCGGTCGCTCCTGTATCAGCGATATTCTGTTGGCGTTTTCATTGTGCCTGCGCACCCCTGAAAACGTCCCTGTTCCTTGCACGGAGCCTTTTGGGGCAAGGCGGCGTTGGCCTTGCCTGAAAACCGCCGGCGCCGCGCGCCGGGCTGGCGTCCCCCCAGCGCCGGTTTGCCTCGCTGCTGCGCGACCTGACCGGCTCCCCGCCTTCGTTGTGAAGCGCCTGCCTGCGATTATCAAGCGGGGCGCGCCTCCTTCTGGCGGAACGGTTTATGGGCAGGCGCGCCATCGTCGGGCGCGAGACGTTGCACGCTGGCGCAAGGCGGGGCGCCATGGCGTTCCGGCCGGGGGCGTTTTTGCCGCGACCGCTGCTGCGCGGCGGCCTCCACCGTCGCGCCAGATCATGCTTTTGGCGCGAGGCGGCGTTCTGCTGGCTGGCCAATGTTCCCCTTCCTTGCGTATGCTGACGCCGGGCGTTGGGTATTTTTTGAATAGAACGCCAAAATTGTGAAGAGGTTATTGATTTCTACATGCTGGATTTTCTGAACGTCAGGACGGAATGGCCGTGGCTCGACACGGTCATCTTTGTGGGTGGGCTCATGCTGCTGGCCCTTGTGGTGAATTTTGCCATGAAGAGCCTGCTGCTGCGCGGCTATGACCGGGTGATGGCGCGCACTGCTCTGGGGCGGGACCCGGAACTCCGGCGACACCGCGTGCTGGAGCGGCTGGCGCTGGCGGCGCCGGCGCTGGTGATCTCGGCCGGGGTCGGGCTGACGCCGCACGCGCCTGAAGCATTCGTCGCCGTGGCGCGCAATGTGGCCAATGCGGTGGTGGTGCTGGCCCTGGCGCTGGCCGCCGGCGCCGCTCTCGATCTCGTGGACGTCGTCTATCACCGGCGTCCGGAGGCGCGAAAACGGCCGATGAAGGGCTATTTCCAGATCCTGAAGATCGCGCTCTACGTCATCGCGGCGCTGCTGATGATCGCGACGATTATCGATCGCTCGCCGGTGATCCTGCTGTCAGGTCTCGGCGCCATGGCGGCGGTGCTGATCCTGGTGTTTCAGGACACCCTGCTGTCGCTGGTGGCCGGCATCCAGATTTCATCCACGGACATGGTGCGGGTCGGGGACTGGATCGAGGCGCCGGGGGAGGGCGCCGATGGCGATGTGATCGAGATCGCCCTGCACACGGTGAAGGTGCAGAACTGGGACAAAACCATCACCACTGTGCCGATCCGCAAGCTGGTGACCGGCAGCTTCCGGAACTGGCGCGGCATGCGCGAGGCTGGCGGGCGCCGCATCAAGCGCGCCCTGAGCCTCGACCAGACCAGCATCCGCTTCCTCGATGCGGAGGATGTGCGGCGCCTGGGCTCCCTGCGCCTGCTGCGGGACCATCTGGCGCGCAAGCAGGTGGATATCCTGCAATGGAACGAGCAGCTCGGGCCGACCGACGCCGCGCCGGCCAACTGCCGTCGTCTCACCAATATCGGGGCGTTTCGCGCCTATGTGGAGGCCTATCTGCGCACGCATCCGCAATTGCGCCAGGACCTGACGATCATGGCGCGGCAACTGCCGCCCGGGCCTGAGGGGCTGCCCATGGAGGTGTATTGCTTCACCAATACGGTGGTCTGGACGGAATACGAAGGCATCCAGGCCGACATCTTCGATCACCTCTACGCCATTCTGCCGGAGTTTGACCTGCGGGTCTTCCAGAGCCCGGCGGGCGCCGATCTGCGGGCCATGGCCACAGCCGCCGGGGGCGGGCGGCGCCTGCGGGCTGAACGCATGGGGGATCCGGCGCCTGGCGTGGCCGCGATCAGGGCGGAAGCAGGGTGATCCAGCTCCCGGGAGACCCGCGCGCTTGCGGCGATCGATGCGAACGCCGGATGCAGATCACTGGAATGGGGCGGTCTCGTCCCTGCCGGGTTTGCGGAAGATGAACATCAGAAGGAAGCCGCCAATCAGGCCCGTGATGGAGGCTGGCGCCGCGAGGGCCATGGTCACCGCGCTGCCGGCCATCGTCCCGGCCATTGCCGAAACGCTGGCGGCGAGGCGGGCGCCGCCATCGGTGACGATGGCGTCGAGCGCGCCCTGCAGCCTCGCCGGGGCCCAGGCGTCATTGGCCAGATAGCGCGTCACGTCGATCACCAGCGCAACGAACCCGCCGACAACCGCGAGGAAGCCCAGAAATCTCAGGATCGCGCGCATTTTCCTCAACCGTTGCCGACCGGCATGTTTCCCCGCGAAGCATCGTCTGGCGCCGGGAAAATACTTCAGACCAGGGAGATGGGGCAACTCTCCAGCGCCGCCGGGACAGGTTCGCCACCGCCATTCTGACGACAACGCCGCCGTGTCAAGGATGGCGTTATCAGACCCGGAGCGCTACACCCTCTGGCGCACAGGGTAAACAGGCGGGCCGATTCCGCATCAAGCAAGGGTTAAGGTAGGGCATGGCCTGGTCGCCGCAGCAGGAAGACGCTCTCAACGCCGTCGCGCGCTGGCTGAAACGGGGCTCGCCGCAGGTGTTCCGGCTGTTCGGCTACGCCGGCACGGGCAAGACCACCCTGGCCCGCCACATAGCGGAAGGCGTTGACGGCGAGGTGGCGTTCGGGGCGTTCACCGGCAAGGCGGCCCTGGTCATGCGCTCCAAGGGCTGCACCGACGCCGCCACGATCCACTCCATGATTTACCGCTCGCGCGGGGTGGAGGAGGAAGCGCCCACCTTCGTCATCAATCACAGCGGCAACGCTTCCAAGGCCAGCCTCATCATCATCGACGAATGCTCGATGGTCGACGATGAGCTGGGCCGCGATCTTGAGTCGTTCAACACGCCGATTCTGGTGCTGGGCGATCCGGCGCAGTTGCCGCCGGTGAAGGGCGGGGGTTATTTCACCGCTGACGCGCCTGACGTGATGCTGACCGAGGTGCACCGCCAGGCCAAGGACGATCCGATCGTCCGCCTGTCGATGATCGCCCGCGAGGGCGGCGACATCGGCCTGGGCGACTACGGCGAAACCCGCGTCATCTCCCGGCGCGACATTAACGCCGAGGCCATTCTGGCGGCGGACCAGGTGCTGGTGGGCATGAACCGCACCCGCCGGCTTTACAATGGGCGCATTCGCGAGCTGCTTGGCTACCGCGACCCCATGCCGGGCGTTGGCGAAAAGCTGGTCTGCCTGCGCAATGACCGCGCCAAGGGTCTGCTTAACGGCGGCGTTTTCCGGGTGCGCAGCAACCGCGGCGAGTCGAAGGGGCTGGTGCAGCTCACCGTGCAGCCGGATGAGGACGTCGGCGGCCGCTCGGCCAAGGTCAAGGTGCTGCGCGAATTCTTTGAGGGCGGCGAGGAAGCGCTGCCATGGGAAATCCGCCGCCGTTCGGATGAATTCGACTATGGCTATGCGCTCACGGTCCACAAATCCCAGGGCTCGCAATGGGACAATGTCGTGCTGTTCGACGAAAGCCATGCCTTTCGCGAGCACCGTCATCGCTGGCTTTACACCGCCATCACCCGCGCGGCCCGCAAGCTGACGGTGGTGGTCTGACAAACGGCGATCCACTGGCAGGGCGGGATGATCCCTCGCCAGTTCCCCGCCGCCAGGTTTCCAGACTGGCTGTTATCGGGGACGCGCCAACCGGGTTGTAAGCCGGGCCGCTTCACGCCAGCTGGCGACCACATGGTGGGCGCCGGCGGCCCGCAACCGCGCCGCGTGTCCGGCGCGCACATGGCTGCCGCCGCAAAAGCCGATGACGGTCATGCCGGCGGCGCAACCGGCCCTGACGCCGGCGGGCGAATCCTCGATGACGATGCAGCGCCGCGGCGCGACCCGGAGCCGTCCCGCCGCCAGCAGGAAGATATCCG
Organism: Camelimonas fluminis; assembly: GCF_014656355.1. Taxonomy (GTDB): domain Bacteria; phylum Pseudomonadota; class Alphaproteobacteria; order Rhizobiales; family Beijerinckiaceae; genus Camelimonas; species Camelimonas fluminis. The sequence goes on along the minus strand of NZ_BNCG01000018.1, from coordinate 64,647 downwards.
GCGCCGGCTTGCCGCGCCGCGCCATGTCGGCGCTGATGACCCGTCCCCGAAACAACTTCTCCAGGCCCAGCAGGGTCAGGCAATGGCTCAGGCGCGGCATGGCGCTGGAGGAGGCGATGCAGCGCGGCGCGTGGGCGAAGCGCCGTATGAAGCTGCGCGCCCCGGCGGTCTGGGTGAGCTCCGCGCTGAAGGCCGCCAGGGTTTCGTCCAGCAGCTGCGCCTGAAAACCCGCTGGCAGCGGACCGCCGAGGTCGGCTTCAACGCGCCGCGCCACGTCGGCCCAGCGCCGTCCGCAATAACGCCTGAGGGAATCCTCCAGCCGCGTCGGGAAACCGGCCTCCGTCACCAGCCGGGCCAGAACCCGGTTGGCGATGATCTCGCTGTCGGCGATGACGCCGTCGAAGTCGAAAATCAACCCCCGGCAGGGCTGGCCCCGCAGGGGTTGTCTGAAGTCGTTCCGTTCCGGTCCGCTCATGCGGGCGCCAGCGCGCTGGCAAGGGCAAGCGCCTGGCTGCGCGCGCTCGCCAGCAGCTCGTCCGACAACGCAGGGTTGATCCCGGCGACGCTCCGCGCCAGCGACAGGCCGCCGACAAGGGTTGCCAGCAGGGCGATGGCCTGGGCGCGGGCCTGTCGCAGCCCGTCGCCATCTGAAGCCTGATCGGAACGGCCGATGAAGGCGTGGGCGAGATCGGTCAGATAGCGCTCCAGACCGTCCGCATAGGCGCGGCGCACCTCGGCGTCCTCGCGCGAAACGTCGGCGCCGAAGGCGACCATCGGGCAGGAGGCGCCACTGGCGTCGCGCGCTTTGGGCGAGAGATAGTGAGCGATATAGTCTTCCAGCGCCGTGCGTCTGGCCGCGGCGTCGGGCCCCGCGCCGATTCGCGCCAGCCGCGCCACCGCCAGATCAAAATTGTGGGCAAGGGCGCAGGCCTGCAGGTCGGTTTTGGAGGAGAAGTGATTGTAGAAGCCGCCGTGGGTCATGCCGGCGGCGCGCATGAGTTCGGCGACGCTGGGGCCGTCGAGGCCCTGCTCGCGAAACAGCCGCGAGGCCTGGGCCACCACTTCCGCCTTGTTCGCCTCCGCTTTCTTCTTGCTGATGCGCATGATGAAAGCCTGCCTTCCTCGTCCTGCCCGGGGCGCGCCGGAAAGGTCGCGGCGGACAGGTCAGATCAAAACCATGGGCGGGCCCCTGTCAGGGGAGCCTGCTCCGGTTCATGTCCGGAGCCGCCCGGACGGGATTGCCCCGCCATCGGAGCCAGAGGCCAGAAAGCTTGCCGGCGCCCCTTGACGTTTAATGACGGTTGTCATCATTAATTGATGACGATCATCATCATAACGACCGCCGCCCCCGGTGTCGAGCGAATCGCAGCTTTACCGGCCCGTGGCCGCAGTCTGGAGTGAAACATCATGCTGGCGCAGACAATGGCCAACGCACTGGCGCGACGCGGGCTTCACTATGGCTGGGTCGTGGTGGCGGTTACCTTCCTCACCAGCCTCAGCATCGCTGGCACGGTTGGTCTTGGCGGCGTGTTCATCACGCCAATGGCGCGGGAGTTTGGCTGGAACGCCGCAGACCTGTCGAGCGTCTTCGCCATTCGCCTGCTGCTGTTCGGCCTGATGGCGCCGTTCGCCGCTGCTTTCATGGAGCGCTACGGCGTCCGCAACATCATCGTGCTGGCGCTGGCGCTGGTGATTGGCGGTATGGCGGCCGGCGTCGTGGCGACCAGCCTGTGGCAGTTCGTGCTGCTGTGGGGCGTGGTCGTTGGTTTCGGCACCGGCCTTACCGCGATGGTGCTGGGCGCCACGGTGGCCAGTCGCTGGTTCGAGGAGCGCCGTGGCCTGGTGCTCGGCCTGCTGACGGCGGCGGTGGCCACCGGCCAGCTTGCCTTCCTGCCGCTCGCGGCCTGGCTGACCGAGCACTTCGGCTGGCGCATGGCCCTGGCTCCGACCATGATTTCCCTGGGTCTGGCCGCCGCGCTGGTGCTGCTGTTCATGCAGGACCGGCCCGCCGACGTTGGCCAGCGCGCCTTTGGCGCGGCGCCGCTGCGTCCGGGCGAGGCGCCGGTCCCGCCGCCGGTCCGCGTTGGCAACGTCGGAACGGCGGTGGCGCGGGCATTCAGCATTCTGAACGAGAGCGCCCGCAGCCTGCCATTCTGGGTGCTGTTCGGCACCTTCTTCATTTGTGGCCTCAGCACCGCCGGCCTGGTGCAGACCCACTTCATTTCCCTGTGCGGCGATTTTGGCATGCCGCAGGTCGACGCCGCCTCGACCCTGGCGATGATGGGCGCCTTCGATTTCGTCGGCACCATTCTCTCTGGCTGGCTGTCCGACCGTTACAACAACCGCAGCCTGCTGTTCTGGTACTACGGTCTGCGCGGCCTGTCGTTGCTGTGGCTGCCGCAGAGCGCCTTCACCTTCTACGGTCTGTCGCTGTTCGCCATGTTCTATGGCCTGGACTGGGTGGCGACGGTGCCGCCGACCGTCAAGCTGGCCGGGCGCTATTTCGGCGCCGAAAAGGCCCCGCTGGTTTTTGGCTGGATTTTCGCCGGCCACCAGATCGGCTCCGCCGTCGCCGCCTGGGGCGGGGGGCTGTCGCGCACCCTGCTCGCCAGCTATCTGCCGGCCTTCTACATTGCTGGCGTCATGTGCCTTGTCGCGGCCGGCTCGGTGTTTCTGTTGCGGGACAAACGGGCGCCGGCGCGGGAGGCCCCGTCGGCCGCCTGAGCCATCCCCTGAATGCAAAACCAATGGCCTGGAGCGCCCGCTCCGGGCCATTGCTTTGCCGGTCGGTTGTTGTGGTGATTGCGCCGTTCCTGGCCGTCGGGATGCGCTCACGGCCCTTCACAGAACACGCCGTGGCGAGGCTCCAGCCCGCGCGCCAGCCAACTG
>NZ_BNCG01000018.1:0-61674 GCF_014656355.1 Camelimonas fluminis | reverse complement strand
GGCCCGGAGCATATGCTCCGGGCCGTTCCTGTTTCGCATGGAGCCGGTCGCCGGCCCCCTGTCGCGTCCGGGGCTTCAGCCGCCGACGTTCAGCGCCGCCAGCGCCGCCATGTTGACGATTTCGCTGTCGCGCGCGCCAAGCGGCGCGATCTGGACGGCGCGGTCGAGGCCGACGATCAGCGGACCGATCACCGTGGCGCCGCCGAGCTGCTCCAGCAGCTTGGTGGAGATGGCGGCGGAATGGATCGCCGGCATCACCAGCACGTTCGCCGGGCCCTTCAGGCGCGAGAACGGGAACTGCTTCATCAGGTCCGGATCGAGCGCCACGTCGGCGGCCATTTCGCCTTCGTACTCGAAGTCGACATGACGCTGGTCGAGAATGCGCACGGCTTCGCGCATCTGCGCCGAACGCTCGCCCTCGGGCTGGCCGAAGGTGGAGAACGACAGCATGGCGACGCGCGGCTCATGGCCGAGGCGGCGGGCGGCGTTGGCCGCCTGCACGGCGATGTCGGCCAGCTCCGTGGCGGTCGGCATCTCGGCGATGGCGGTGTCGGCCACCAGCGTCATGTGCCCGCGCGACAGCACCATGGAGAGGCCCATCACCCGGTGGCCGGGCTTGGTGTCGAGCACATGGCGCACGTCGCTGAGCGCCTGGGCGTAGTTGCGCGTGACCCCGGTCACGATGGCGTCGGCGTCGCCCATGGCGACCATGGCGGCGCCGAAGTAGTTGCGGTCGTTGTTAACCAGCCGCTGGCAGTCGCGCAGCAGGTAACCCTTGCGCTGCAGCTTGTTGTAGAGGAACTGCGCGTAGGCGGGATTGCGGTCCGACAGGCGCGAGTTGTGGATCTCGATGCCCTCGCGGCCGTCCAGCTCGATGCCGGCGCTGGTGGCGGCGGCGCGGACCAGCTCCTCGCGGCCCACCAGCACCGCCGTGCCCAGCCCCTGATTGACGAACGAGACGGCGGCGCGGATCACCTGCTCCTCCTCGCCCTCTGCGAAGACGACCCGCTTCGGCTGGCGCCGCACCCGCTCGAACACGCCCTGCAGCACGCCGGCGACCGGGTCGCGGCGGGCGGAAAGCTCATTGCGGTAGCGCTGCATGTCGACGATCGGGCGACGCGCCACGCCGGTGTCCATGGCGGCCTTGGCCACCGCCGGCGGCACCGTGTGGATCAGGCGCGGGTCGAACGGCACCGGGATGATGTATTCCCGGCCGAAGCGCGGGCGGGAACCCTGATAGGCGGCGGCCACCGCGTCCGGCACGTCCTCGCGGGCGAGGGCGGCCAGCGCCTCCACGGCGGCGATCTTCATCTCCATGTTGATGCGGGTGGCGCGCACGTCGAGCGCTCCGCGGAAGATGTAGGGGAAGCCGAGCACGTTGTTCACCTGGTTCGGATAGTCCGAACGGCCGGTGGCGACGATGGCGTCGTCGCGGATCGCGTGCACCTCTTCCGGCGTCACTTCCGGATCAGGATTAGCCATGGCGAAAATGATCGGGTTGGGCGCCATCGAGCGGATCATCTCCGCCGTGAACGCACCCTTGGCCGAAAGGCCCATCACCGCGTCGGCGCCGACGAAAGCGTCTTCCAGCGTGCGCGCGTCGGTTTTGGCCGCGTGCGCCGACTTCCACTGGTTCATGCCTTCCTGGCGGCCCTGGTAAATCACCCCCTTGGTGTCGCAGAGGATGACATTCTCCGGGGCGAAGCCCATGGCCTTGATCAGCTCGACGCAGGCGATGCCCGCCGCGCCGGCACCGTTGACCACCAGCTTCGTCGTCTTCGGGTCGCGACCAGTCATTTGCATGGCGTTGAGCATGCCGGCGGCGGCGATGATCGCCGTGCCGTGCTGGTCGTCATGGAACACCGGAATGTCCATGAGCTCGCTCAGGCGCTCCTCGATGACGAAGCACTCGGGCGCCTTGATGTCTTCCAGATTGATGCCGCCGAAGGACGGGCCAAGATAACGCACCGCGTTGATGAGCGCGTCCGGGTCCTTGGTGTCGACTTCCAGATCGATGGAGTCTACGTCAGCAAAGCGCTTGAACAGCACCGACTTGCCTTCCATCACCGGCTTGGAGGCCAGCGCGCCGAGATCGCCAAGACCAAGGATCGCGGTGCCGTTCGAGATCACCGCCACCAGATTGCCGCGGGCGGTGTAGTCGTAGGCGCGCGACGGATCGTCCGCGATGGCCAGCACCGGCACAGCCACGCCTGGCGAATAGGCCAGCGACAGGTCGCGCTGGGTCGCCATTGGCTTGGTCGGAACGATTTCCAGCTTGCCGGGACGGCCGTTGGAGTGGAAATCGAGCGCTTCCTGTTCGGTGAAGGTCGGGCGCGCCTGGCGGCGCGTGGGCTGGTCGGTCATGGCGGAATTCTGTGCTCTTTGTTCTGATGTCGGCGCGGGTGAGGTCGTGAAACCTTGCCCGGCTCCGCGCCCCGCTCAAGGACGAGGCGCCGGAGAGTAGGCGCGCGGTGACGTTTCCTCAAGCGCGTGGGACGACAATTTCGCGCGTTCTGACTGTCTATTGGCCCATAAGACTGAAAAGGGCAAAATTTCTTTCGTCCAATGCCGGTCAAAGCTCCGGCGTCGCCGCATGGCGGGCCGTCTCTCCAGTTTTCGGAACGTCTGGCGCGTGGCGCGGCGCTTGTGCACAGTCCACGGCGCGACGGCGGCGCCATTTCTCTGTGAAGTGCAGTAGCTTGCCGCTGTCACAGTGGATTCTTTTTCCGGGGTCCCGCCGCCGTTGCGCGGCGCGGGCGCCCGGCCCGAGCAGGAAGGCAAGCCGCAGGCCCATGGCTGACGCCCACACATCCGCCCGCCAGGAAACCGATGCGTCCGCCAGCCGCGTGACGCCGATGATGGCCCAGTATCTTGAAATCAAGGCGGCGCACCCGGAGGCGCTGCTGTTCTACCGGATGGGCGATTTTTACGAACTGTTCTTCACCGACGCTGAAGAGGCGTCGCGCACCCTGGGCATTGTTCTGACCAAACGCGGCAAGCACCAGGGCGAGGACATCCCCATGTGCGGCGTGCCGGTGGAGCGCTCCGACGAATATCTGGAGCGCCTGATCGCCGCCGGACACCGGGTGGCCGTCTGTGAACAGACCGAAGATCCGGCGGAAGCCCGCAAGCGCGGCGGCAAATCCGTGGTGAAGCGCGACGTCGTGCGCCTCGTCACCCCGGGCACCGTCACCGAGGAGCGACTGCTCGACCCCGCCCGCTCAAGCCTGTTCGCCGCCGTGGCCCGCCAGCGCGCCGATGACGGCTGGACCTACGCCGTCGCCGCCACTGACATCACCACCGGCCGTTTCACCGTCACGGAAACGGAGGCGGGCGGGCTGGCCGCCGAGCTGGCCCGGCTCGATCCGCGCGAGATCGTCGTGCCCGACGCCATCTACGATGATGCGGATCTCGCGCATTTCTGGCGGGAAAGCCGGGTGCTGGTGACGCCGATCCCGCGTGATGGCCTTGATCCGGCCTCGGCGGCGCGCCGCTTGCAGGAATATTACGGCGTCGCTTCGCTGGACGCCTTCGGCAGCTTTTCCCGCGCTGAAACCGCCGCCGCCGCGGCGGCGCTGGCTTATGTGGAGCGCACGCAATATGGCGCCCGGCCGGCGCTGTCGCCGCCGTCGCGCGGCGCGGCGGGCGGCGTTCTTTCCGTCGACGCCGCCACCCGCGCCAATCTGGAGCTGATCCGCACCCTTGGCGGCGAGCGCGCCGGCAGCCTGCTGGCGACCATCGACATGACCCTGACGCCGGGCGGCGGCCGCCTGCTGGCCGAGCGTCTGGCCGGGCCGCTGACCGATCTCACCCGCATCCGCGCCCGCCATGACGCGGTGGAGGCGCTGACCGGCGACAGCCTGCTGCGCGGCGCCATCCGCGAGCGGCTGAAAGCCGCGCCGGATATGGCCCGCGCCCTGTCGCGCCTCACCCTGGATCGCGGCGGCCCGCGCGATCTGGCGGCCATGTGCGCCGGTTTGCAGGCCGCCCATGGGCTTGGGGAGTTGCTTGGCCAGAACGACGGATTGCCGGGGGAGATCGCCGGCGCCGGCGCGGCGCTGCGGGCGCTGGATGCGGGCGTCGCCGACGCGCTGGCCGCCGCGTTGGCCGACGAGCTGCCTCTGCTGAAGCGCGACGGCGGTTTTGTGCGGGAAGGCTATGATGCGGCGCTCGATGAGGCGCGGCTGCTGCAGGCCGACAGCCGCCGCTACATCGCCGCCCTGCAGTCCCGCTACGCCGCCGAAACCGGCGTGCGGACGCTGAAGATCAAGCACAACAACATGATCGGCTACTACGTCGAGGCGCCTCAGGCGGCGGGCGAGACGTTCTTGCAGCCGCCGCTGAACAGCCTGTTCGTTCATCGCCAGACCATGGCGGGCGCCATGCGTTTCTCCACCGTTGAACTCGGTGAACTGGAAGCGAAGATCGCCTCGGCCGCCGACCGGGCGCGGGGCGTCGAACTGGCGGTGTTCGAGCGTCTTCGCGCCCTGCTCATCGACCATGCCGGGCCGATTGTCGCCGCCGCCAGCGCCCTGGACGCGCTTGACGTCACAGCCGCCCTGTCGGAGCTGGCCGTCGAGCGCCGCTGGGTGCGGCCCGTGGTGGACGACAGCCTTGCTTTCTGTCTGGAGGAGGCGCGTCATCCGGTGGTGGAGGCGGCGCTGAAGCGTCAGGGCCAGCCCTTCGTCGGCAATGACAGCGATCTGGGCGTTGCCGGCGGCGAGAGCGGGCGCATCATGATCGTCACCGGTCCCAACATGGCCGGTAAATCGACCTATCTGCGCCAGAACGCCCTCGCCGTGGTGCTGGCGCAGATGGGGGCCTTCGTGCCGGCCAGCCGCGCCCACATCGGCGTCGTCGACCGCCTGTTCAGCCGCGTCGGCGCCGCTGACGATCTGGCGCGCGGCCGCTCCACCTTCATGGTTGAGATGATCGAGACGGCGGCCATCCTCAATCAGGCCGGCCCGCGCGCGCTGGTGATCCTCGACGAGATTGGTCGCGGCACCGCCACTTTCGATGGCCTGTCCATCGCCTGGGCGGCCATCGAGCATCTGCATGCGGTCAACCGCTGCCGCTCGCTGTTCGCGACCCACTATCACGAGCTGACGGCGCTGTCGGAACGGCTCGATCGGGTGGCCAACGCCACCATGCGCGTCACCGAATTCCAGGGCGAGGTCGTGTTCCTGCACGAGGTGACGCCCGGCGCCGCCGACCGCAGCTACGGCATCCAGGTGGCGCGTCTCGCCGGCCTGCCGACGTCGGTGGTGGAGCGGGCGAAGCAAATTCTCGCCGAACTGGAAAAAGGCGACCGGGAGAAGCCGGTGTCGGCGCTGATTGACGATCTGCCGCTGTTCGCCGCCGCGCCGCGCGGGGCGCCGCGCCAGGCCATCGCCGCGGAGCCGGCGCGGCCAGATCCGGTGCGCGAGGCCCTGGCGGCCATCGACATCGACGACCTGTCGCCGCGCGCCGCGCTGGACGCGCTCTACAATCTCAAGACCATGCTGCGCGACTGAGGCGGTTTCCGCCAAAACGGAAGGCGCCCAGTCGCGAAGTCTGGACGCTCAGGTCGCGCGGTTGCGCCGCGCCGCAAGGGCGCTGGTGGTCAGCTCCACCGCCAGGGCCAGCACGATAATGCCCGCGCCGACGCCGAACAGCAGCGGATAGTCATGGGTGCGGGCGAACACCCACGAGAAAATATAGCCGGCTGCGGCCTGGCCAACGGCAAAGCCAACCGTGGCGATGCGCCAGCCGTCAGGGATCCGGTCCGCCGGCGCGACTTCCCGCAGCCGGCCCATTGTCAGCACCGCGACCCCTGGCACAAAGGCGCCGATCAAAATGCTGGACGCCGCCAGCAGGAACGGGTCCGCCGAGACGGCGAGCACGCCGACGCCGAGCATTTGCAGCACCAGGCCGACCCGCAGCGTGGCGCGGAAGCCGAAGTGATCGCCGCAGGCGCCGGTGATCACCGGACCGAGCATGGCGCCCACGCCAAACAGCGCCCAGTACATGGCGCCGCTGGTCAGGCCCCAGTTCAGCCCGCGCGCCACATAGTCCGCGAGGAAAATCATGTGCGGCACGAGGCCAAAGGCCGAGAGCGCATAAACGGCGTAAACGCCAGCCAGCAGCGTCGCCACGGCGGCGGGCGACCGGCCGTGGGGGGCCGGCGCGTGGACGGCCGCCGCGCCGGCTGGCTGTTTTGCCGGCGCGGGCGGCCAGCCGCTCCAGCCAAGCGCCGTGACCAGCGCGCAGACGACGCCGAGCGCGAGCCAGGTGAAGGTAAGCCCCTGGGTCACCAGCCACGGGACGAGCAGCGCTCCGAGCGTCACGCCGATCGCTGGCCCGACGAAGATCATGCCGGAGGCGAAGCCGCGTCGTTTCTCGGGCACGAACGGCAGCACGAACGGCGCCGCCGTGACCAGCGCCACAGCTCCCGCGAAACCCGCAAGAAAACGCCAGAAGGAGAACCACAGGAAGGACGACGGCCAGGCGCAGGCGAAAAAGCTGACGGCGCAGGCGATCATGGACGCCTGCAGCGCCAGCCTGGGATTTCCGGAGGCGAGTTTCCGCGACAGCAGCGCGCCGATGAAATAGCCGGCAAGATTGGCCGCGCCGATGTAGGCGGCCTGCGACTGGTTGAACCAGTTCTGCCCGACCAGCGCCGGCATCAGCGGCGTGTAGGCGAAGCGCGCCAGGCCGATGCCAATGAACATGGCGCACATGGCCGAGGCCGTCAGGCGCCAGGGCGGCGGGACGGCGGGCGATCCGGCGGCGAGGGAAGGGGCGGGCTGGGGCGATGTCTGGCGCATGCCGCAACCATACACGGGGCAATCCAGGTGGCGAGCGCGCCGCCCGGCCTGGGGAGCGTTCCCCCCAGGCGAAAAACGCATGCCGGCGGCGTGTCGCCGGACAGGCGGCGGCGGGCCTCAGGCTTCGGCGCTGTCCTGGGCGCTGTCCTGGGCGCTGTTCTGGAAGTACGGTTCAACCGCGCCTTTCAGCTTCACGGCCATGGGCCGGCCCCGGCGGTCGACCGTGTTGCCGACGCTGAGCCGCACCCAGCCCTCGCTGACGCAGTATTCTTCCACATTGGTCTTCTCGACGCCCTTGAAGCGCACGCCGACGCCGCGCGCCAGCACGGCTTCGTCGTGGAACGGGCTGTCGGGATCGACGCTGAGGCGGTCGGGGGGCGTGACGGTCTGTTCGCTCATCTTCTCTTCCAGGGCGCGCGTCCAGGGGGCGCGGCGTTTGCGCAATCAGCGTTCCCCGGCGCAACGGACACAGCCTTGCGCCGGGAAACAGATGAAACCGGAGGGGAGGGCAGTCGCCGGTCAGGATGAACCGGCGTTGCCCCATGTCATGCGGGGCCGGCTCATACCCTGATCCGGGCGGCCGGCGCAATGCGCATCAGTTCAGGAACGGGTTGAACTGCCGCTCCTGGCCAAAGGTGCTCATCGGGCCGTGGCCGCAGATGAAGGCGATGTCGTCGCCCAGCGGCAGCAGCTTTTCCTTGATGGAGCGGATCAGCGCGTTGTGGTCGCCGCCGGGCAGGTCGGTGCGACCGACGGAGCCCTGGAACACCACGTCGCCCACCAGGGCGATGCGCTGGTCGCCGTTGACCAGCGCCACCGAGCCAGGCGAATGGCCGGGGCAATGGTAGACGTCGAATGTCGCGCCGCCGACCGTCACCTTGTCGCCTTCCTCCAGCCAGCGGTCGCTGGAGAGGTTGCGCACGCCGCCGATGCCCCACTTCTGCGCCTGCAACTCGACATTCTGCATCATCTCGGCGTCGGCCTTGTGCGGACCCTCTATCTTGACGCCCAGTTCTTCGGCGAGTTCAGCCGCCGCGCCCACATGGTCGATATGACCGTGGGTGATGATGATTTTCTCGACCTTGACGCCTGTCTGCTCCAGCGCCTTGCGGATCAGGTGCGGGTCTCCGCCGGGGTCGACGACGGCGCCGGCCATGGTGTCCTCGTTCCAGATGATGGTGCAGTTCTGCTGGAACGGGGTCACCGGCACGATGGCGGCGCGCAGGGGAAATTCCGGCCGGTTGTTCTCGTCGCTCATGAGCGCTTCCTGAAAATACGGCGGGGTCAGCCCGCCCGGTGATCCTTGCTGGCGTTATGGGTAGCGACATTCGGCGGCCGTGACCAGCGCGGCCGGTTTTCGCGGGAAGTCGCGGCCCATCGGCGCGGCGGCGGGTTTCACCATGCAGACCGTTTCCATCCGGGGGGAACTTGTTCTATGGATGCGCAAAATCCGGCAAAATCCGGAAATGGTTCGAGGGGTTGCGGTTTGCCGCGCGCCCCTTTTTTTGCTTTGGCGCATTTTCGGCGCGCGCGGCGGAGCCGCCCGGTCCTGAAAATGCTGCGGTGGAGTGGTCATGGGCTTCAAATGCGGAATCGTTGGTTTGCCGAATGTCGGCAAGTCGACCCTGTTCAACGCGCTGACGCAGACGGCGGCGGCGCAGGCGGCGAATTATCCGTTCTGCACCATCGAGCCGAACGTTGGCGACGTGGCCGTGCCCGATCCGCGTCTTGACGCCTTGTCGGCCATCGCCGGTTCGCAGCAGATCCTCCCGACCCGCCTGACCTTCGTTGACATCGCCGGCCTGGTGCGCGGCGCCTCGAAGGGCGAGGGCCTCGGCAACCAGTTCCTCGGCAATATCCGCGAGTGCGACGCCATCGCCCACGTGGTGCGCTGCTTCGAGGACGGCGACGTCACCCACGTCGACGGCAAGGTTGATCCGCTGGCTGACATCGAGACCATCGAAACCGAGCTGATGCTCGCCGATCTGGAGAGCCTCGAGAAGCGCATCCCGGGCCTCGAGAAGCGCGCCCGTGGCGGCGACAAGGAGGCGAAGGAGCAGATCGAACTGGTCAACCGCGCCCTGGTCCTGCTGCGCGACGGCAAGCCCGCCCGCCTGCTTGAAGTGAAGCCGGAAGAGGAATTCGCCTTCCGCCAGCTCGGTCTGCTCACCTCCAAGCCCGTGCTGTATGTCTGCAACGTCGAAGAGGCTTCGGCCGAAAACGGCAACGATCATTCCGCGAAGGTGTTCGCCCGGGCGCAGGAAGAGGGCGCCCGCGCCGTCGTCGTCTCCGCCGCCATCGAGAGCGAGATCGCCGTGCTGCCGGAGGAGGAGCAGAAGGACTATCTGGAGGCGATCGGCCTGACCGAACCTGGCCTCAACCGCGTCATCCGCACCGGCTACGATCTGCTCGGCCTCATCACCTATTTCACCGTCGGCCCGAAGGAAGCCCGCGCCTGGACGATCACCACCGGCACAAAAGCCCCCAAGGCCGCCGGCGTCATTCACAGTGACTTCGAGAAGGGCTTCATCCGCGCCGAGACCATCGCCTACAACGACTACGTCACGTTGAAGGGCGAAGCCGGCGCCCGTGACGCCGGCAAGCTGCGGCTTGAAGGCAAGGAGTACGTCGTCGCTGACGGCGACGTGTTGCACTTCCGCTTCAACAACTGAGGCGCCGGAACGGCGGCGCGGGCTGGAACTCGCCCGTCGCCGCCGTTTCTCCATGCACTGTCATTACATGCGCCGTCTCTCCACGGCGTCAGGTCTGCTGACGTCTGGCGAAAGGCCGGCGCTGGAAGGACCCGCCTGGCTTCGGCGCGCCCAACCCGTCATGGCCGGCCTGTCCCGGCCATCCACGCAGCGCGCACATGCGCGGCGGAACAACGCCTGTCTATCCGGCTTTCCGTGGCTGCCCGCAGCAGGCGCGGCCTGACGCGGGAACAATGCCAACATGCCGCCGGGCAGGTTGCTGGCCGTATAGGGCCCGGCCGTAACATCCGCGCGTCCGCCAGCAACCCGCCGCCCACCGGCCGCCACTGCCCGCTATCGTCGCAGCATCTGGAAAAGCCAGCGATCGCGGCGCATGTTTGCGCCATGCACATTCCCCACCTTCACGACTGGGCCGTCACCCCGCGCGAGGCCATCGCCCTGCAAAAGCAACTGGCCGGACAGCTGGTGCTGGACAGGCCGCTGGATCTCTCCGCCATTCGCCACGTCGCCGGCGTCGACGTCAGCGTGCGCGAGGGGCTGTCGCGCGCCGCCGTCGTTGTGCTGTCGTTCCCTGATCTGCAGGTGGTGGAAACCGTGCTGGCCGATGCGCCAACGCCGTTTCCCTATGTGCCTGGCCTGCTGACGTTTCGTGAAGGGCCGGTGCTGGAGGAGGCCTTCGCCCGGCTGAAAACCGAACCGGACGCGCTCATTTTCGACGGCGCCGGCTGCGCCCACCCACGCGGGATCGGCGTCGCCAGCCATATGGGGTTGTGGCTTGGGCGGCCCAGCGTCGGTTGCGCCAAGACACGGCTCACCGGCTGGAGCGCCGGTCCAGGACCCTTGCAGGGCGAGGCGGCGGCCTTGCTGGCGCGACCGCCGACATCAGCGGAGCCATCGCCGCCATGCATTGGCGCCGTGCTGCGCACCCGCGCCAATGTCGCGCCGGTCTATGTCTCGCCCGGTCATCTGATCGACCAGGCCAGCGCCGTGGCGCTGGTCAGCGCCTGCCTCAGCCGCTTCCGTTTGCCCGAGCCGGTGCGCGCCGCCCACCGCGCCGCCGCGCTGACGGCGGCGAGCCAGCCGAAGCTGTCTGGCGTGTGACCGTCAGGCGCCCTTGCTCCGTCGGACCCGGGGCAGGCGGCGCCAAAGCGTTTCCGTGAGGAAATGCGTCGTGTCATTGCCAGCATGCGCAGCCGGTTTGGCCTGTCTACTCCGCTTGGGGCAAGCGGCGCATGGTGAACTGCACCAGATTGTCCCCGACGATGCGCCAGTTCTCGATTTCCGAGCGCCAGCGCGCCCGTGGATAGCGGGCGAGCCAGTCCCGCGCCGTTTCCCGCGCTTCCGCGGGCGGCAGCGTGAAACATTCACGTCGCCATGCGCTCAGATTGACCACGGACGCTGCATCATGACTGGCGTCATGGAAGGAGGGTGGAGACGCCGCCGCCGGCGGCCCTTCGCCGGGGCCTTGCTGGCTGGCCTGGTCGCGCCGCGCCGCGATTCGCCGTGCGATCAGCGCGGGTCTGGATCTGCTGTCCGCCATGGCTGCCTCCCTGCAAGAGACCGAAAGACCAAGAGACGAAAGACCAAGAGAAATGGAGTCCGCTGTTCACGCGATGACAGGTTAGCGTGACCGGCGGATGAAAGCGACAGCCTCGACGCCATCGTTGCGCATTCGGGCGGCGCCGGCCGGTGTTTTTGCAGGCGGAGCAGCTGTTTCAGTGGGCTGGCGTCGGAACACGGGCCAAAAGTTGCCCCGGCGCTAGCCGCCAGGCATTGCGCCGTGATGGCCGCGCCTGACCCGGCTCCTGGCGAAACCGGCCGATCCGCAAGCTTTACGTCCTGGAACAACGTGGATGCGCGCAGTACGTGCGGGCACGACGGTTGGGACTCACGACGGGCGGTTCCGGTCAGGCGCGGGGACCAATCGGGCCGGGAAACAGCGGCGGGCGCTTTGGCAGCCCGCAGGGTGGCGATTTATATATTATTCTCAATTCATTGTCGCAGGCGCAAACAATCGACCAGCGCATAAATCTATAATGTCAGGATCTCTGCGCGCGTCGCATATGCTTGGCCGCTATCGTACATGTGGCTGATTTATATAAATTATTGCCGTAATTCATGCCTTTCGATGGTCCGCCCGCCAGTCCCCTGCATGACGCCTCTTGCGTCCGTCCGGCGCTTCTGGAAACTGAAACCAGCAGATCGTCATTTTAATAGATAAAAGGAGACGCGGATGGCGCGCCTGGACCAGACCCCAGCCAATCAGGCCGAAGGCCTTGCAACGCCGCCGTCTTCCGCCGCGTCCGCAGGCCTGCCGGTCACCCGTTTCATCGACGCCGGCGTGCGCCATGACTGGAGCCGGGAGGAAGCCCAGGCAATCCATGACGCGCCGTTCAGCGATCTCCTGTTCGCCGCCCAGACCGTCCACCGCCGCCATTTCGATCCCAACCAGGTCGAGCTGGCCCGCCTGCTCAGCATCAAGACCGGCGGCTGCCCGGAGGATTGCGGCTATTGCAGCCAGTCAGCCCACCATGAGTCGGGCCTGAAGGCCTCGAAGCTGATGGAGGTGGAGCGGGTGCTGACCGAGGCGCGCAAGGCGCGCGACGCCGGAGCCACCCGCTATTGCATGGGCGCGGCATGGCGCAATCCCAAGACCCGCGATATGGACGCCGTGGTCGCCATGGTGCAGGGCGTCCGCGCCATGGGGATGGAAACCTGCATGACCCTGGGCATGCTGACGCCGGACGACGCCGCGCGTCTCGCCGACGCCGGACTGGACTACTACAACCACAACATCGACACCTCGCCGGCCTATTACAGTAAGGTCATCACCACCCGCGCGTTTTCAGATCGCCTGCAGACGCTGGAGAACGTGCGCAGCGCCGGCATCAAGGTGTGCTGCGGCGGCATCGTCGGCATGGGCGAGGAGGCGGAAGACCGCGTCAGCATGCTGCTGACCCTGGCCAACCTGCCGGCCCATCCCGAGAGCGTGCCGGTGAACATGCTGATCCCGATTCCGGGCACGCCGCTGGAAAACGCCCCGCCGCTCGACCCCATCGCCTTCGTCCGCACCGTCGCCACGGCCCGCATCATGATGCCCGAATCGGTGGTGCGCCTGTCAGCCGGACGCACGGCCATGAGCGACGAAATGCAGGCCCTGTGCTTCTTCGCAGGCGCCAATTCCATCTTCGCCGGCGACACCCTGCTCACCGCCGACAATCCCGAACAGGATTCTGACGTGGCGCTGTTCCGCCGCCTCGGCGTCCGCGCCGCCCGGCTGACGCTGGAAGAGCCGGCGCACGACCATGATCATGCTCATGATCACGCCGCCTCGCGGCGCGACGTGCTGGACCTCGGCTCGGCGCCGTCGCCGGCGGAAAGCGGCGGTTGCGGCTGCGGAAGCTGCGGCTGCGGCGCGGCCGCCTGAAGCCGGAAGCGCTTCAGCCTGCCGCCATGTCCGTGGCGTGCGCCAGCAGGCCGGCGCGCGCCGCAGCGCCCTCGGGGCAACCTGCGTCCAGCCAGTGCGTCCTGAGCGCCGCCATCATGGCGCCGACGGCTGGCCCGGGCGTCACGCCGAGCGCCAGCAGATCGGCCCCGCGCAGGGGGAAGACCGGCGCCGCCGCGCCGGCGGCGAGGGCGGCCACATAATCTCTGGCGTTATCCCCGGCCTGGAACCATGGGGCG
The DNA here is from genome assembly GCF_014656355.1 of Camelimonas fluminis. Taxonomy (GTDB): domain Bacteria; phylum Pseudomonadota; class Alphaproteobacteria; order Rhizobiales; family Beijerinckiaceae; genus Camelimonas; species Camelimonas fluminis. Next base: position 48,473 of record NZ_BNCG01000018.1, on the reverse strand, counting down.
CCGTCGACAAGGGCGACGGCGTCGGTCAGCGCCTCGCCGCCCAGCTCCGCCGCCATGGCGCGCGCCGCCGCCAGTGAGAGGCGCCGGGCGCCGTGCAGTCGCTCCTGCGCCCGGGCCAGATTGCCGAGGCGCATCGCTTCGGCCCCGGACAGTCGCAGCCGCTCCTGCAAGGCCCGCGCATCTTCCGCCACCCGCACCGCAGCCGCCGCCAGCCGCAGCAGCGCATCGGCCGCCGCGCCATGTCGATCCTCGCGGACGACCAGCCGCTCCAGCCGTCCAGGCTCCGCGACAATGCCGGAAACGCGGTGCAACAGACTGGCGCCGGACATCAACGTGATGGCCTCCGCCGCGCCAGGCGCCGCCAGCAGCTTTAACAGTTCGGCCCGCACCCGCTCGCGCGACAGCTGGTCGAGCCCGTCGCGGCAGGCGATGGCGGCGGCGAAGCCGTCCGGATCTGGCGCATCCTGCCCGAAGCGGGCGTGAAAACGGAAAAACCTCAAGGTCCGCAGATAGTCCTCGCGAATCCGCGTCGTCGCATCGCCGATGAAGCGCACTCTGGGACCGCGCCCGCCCGCCGGATCGCCGAGGTCCGTCAGCCCGCCGGCCGGGTCATGCAGCCGCCCCTGGCCGTCCAGCGACATGGCGTTGATGGTGAAGTCGCGGCGCAGGGCGTCGGCGTCAAAGTCGCGGCCGAAACGCACCTGGGCCCGACGGCCATCGGTCTCGACGTCCTCGCGCAGGGTGGTGATTTCGAATGGCTCACGATCGACGATAACGGTGACCGTGCCATGGTCGACGCCGGTGGGAACGCTTTTCAGCCCGGCGCGTCGCGCCCGCGCCGTGGTTTGTTCCGGCGTGGAGGTGGCGGCAAGGTCGATTTCCGTCACCGGCAGGCCGAGCAGGGCGTCGCGGACGGCGCCGCCAACGATGCGCAGCTCCTCGCCGTTTCCATCCAGGGCGGCGAACAGCCGCGCCACCCGGGGGCGTTGCAGCAGGGCCTGCAGGGCGTCGCCCTGTCCCGGCGTCAGCGTGGCTGATGTCACTGGAAACCGCCTGGTTTGAGCTGTCCGTTTTCCATGCGCGGCGGCGTGTAGCCGCCAGGCGAACGCTGCTGGGTGAGGCCGGTGAGCACCATCACCGCCACCACGAGGCCAAGGCCGGCGACGGCGAGCCACAGCGTCCTGCCGTCCCATGGCGCGCGCGTCAGCGGGTTGCGCCGGCGCAGCAGCAGGTAAAAGGCGAAAACCGCGAAGGGGGTGAGGAACAGCGCCAGCTGTTCGAACACAATCCGGCTCACCCGTAAAACTTCTGGTACATGTTGTGAATGATGCCCGCGGTGGCGCCCCAGATGAAGCGCTCGCCATAGGGCATGGCGTAATAGCGGCGCAGCTGGCCCTGCCATTCGGCCGAGCGCAGCTCATGGTTGACCGGGTTCATCAGGAAGGCGAGGGGCACCTCGAACGCCGCCTCCACCTCATCGGGGTTGAGCGTCAGTCGGAAGCCAGGCTCGACCACGCTGACCACCGGAATGATGCGGAAACCGGATCCCGTGAGATAGGGGTCGAGATAGCCGAGCGGCGTCACGAAGCGCCGGCCAAGGCCTACCTCCTCCTCCGCCTCGCGCAAGGCGGCGTTGAGCGGCGTGCCGTCTTCCGGATCGACCTTGCCGCCGGGAAACGCCACCTGGCCGGCGTGACTGCGCATCGCCGAAGGACGCTGGGTCAGCAGCACCGTCGGATCAGGCCGGCGCACCACCGGAATCAGCACGGCGGCGGGCCGGGCGGCCTTTTCGTCAAACGGCGGGCTGAAATCACTGTTGAGCGCATGGTCGCCTCCAGGGTTGGACAGCGGCCCGCCGATGGCCGGCGGCGAGGCGTAGAGGTGATCGCGGCTGCGCGCCACGAAGCTTTCCAGACTGTATGGCCCGCCCCTGTCCCGGTCTCCGTCCCCCGCCGCTTTCTGCTCCGCCAGCATCCCGGTCACCATTGTTGTTATCGTTGTATCAGACGGCCAGCTCGCTGACCCGCGCCATGGGGAAGAAGCCGCCGTTGCTGCGCACGCCGAACTGCGCCTCGCCGCCGTCCGCCGCCGGCTGCTCCACGCCCAGCTCCGCCAGGTCATACATCAGCGCCCGCTTCACCAGCGCCCACAGATCGCCGCGCACCCGCACGTAAGGCTTCAGTCCGCCTTCCGCGTCACGCTCGAAGCGCAGCGGATGATCCGGCCCTACCTGCACCACGTCGTCCACATTGGTGCGGAAGCTGATGCTCTGGCTGTCGCCCGCGCCCTGCATGGCCATTTCCACGGCGATGAACGGGGCGTCCTCCACCTGTATGCCGACGCGCTCCACCGGCGTCACCAGCACGTAACGCTCCGGATCCTTGCGCAGGATCGAGGCGAACAGCTTGACCAGCGCATGCCGGCCGATGGGCGTGCCCATGTAGAACCAGGTTCCGTCGGCGGCGATGCGCATGTTGATGTCGCCGCAGAACTCAGGATTCCATTTGTCGACCGGTCGCGGCGGGGCCGGGCCGTCGGCGTCGCCCACGGGGCCGAGCGCCGCGAACAGGCTGTCGAGCCCGGCTGGCTGGCCGGCCTGTGGGCCATTCGTCTGGCGCCCGGCTGAAGGGTTGCTGGCGTTCCCCGGCTTTCCGGCGACCTGGTTCACATGCTTCTCCCGGCCTGCTTGTCAGATATTCGGCGCCCATCATAGACCACGATGCGCCGTATGGAAAAACCGGCTTGCCCTATTGCTGGCTCTTTGGCGTGAATTGATACGGCCGGTATTTACCGTCTGGCGTTCGTCATCCAGGTTTCGCGATCAGCGCTGGCCAAAGCAGGATGCGCGCGCCGGCAAACCATCGTATGCAGGAACAGCGTGGGTCGGCGAAGCGCCGGCCCCGCGACGACAGATTCCAGGCAGGGTTCCAGGCAGGATTCCAGGAGAGCAGCGCGCATGACGATCCAGCCCACCGGGCATGCGGGATATGGCCCCGGCGACACACAGGCTTTCGCCGGGACGCGGGTGGTTGAGGCGCAGGCTGAGGCCGGCGCGGCGGTGGACCAGACGCTGGCGGCGCTGGCGCGCGCCCGCCAGGCCATTGGCGGGGTTGTCTTCGGCCAGCAGGAGGTGATCGACCAGGCGCTGGTGACGATCCTCGCTGGCGGCCATGGCCTGTTCGTCGGCCTGCCGGGACTGGCGAAAACCCGCCTCGTCGACGCTCTGGGCGTGGTGCTCGGCATGCAGACGCGGCGCGTGCAGTTCACGCCCGATCTGATGCCCTCCGATATTCTCGGCAGCGAAATCCTTGATGAGGACGAACACGGCCGCCGCTCGTTCCGCTTCGTGCGCGGCCCGGTGTTCGCCCAGTTGCTGATGGCCGACGAAATCAACCGCGCCAGCCCGCGCACCCAGTCGGCCCTGCTCCAGGCCATGCAGGAGCGTCACGTGACCGTGGCCGGCGAGCGCCACGACCTGCCGGCGCCGTTCCACGTGCTGGCGACGCAAAACCCCATTGAGCAGGAGGGCGCCTATCCGCTGCCGGAAGCCCAGCTCGACCGTTTCCTGTTGCAGATCGACGTGCCCTATCCGGACCGGGAAGCCGAGCGCCGCATCCTGCTGGAAACCACCGGCAACGATGAAGCGCGCCCGCAACAGGCGCTCGCCGCCGCCGAGTTGATGCAGGCGCAACGTCTGGTGCGGCAGCTGCCGGTGGGCGAGCGGGTGGTGGAGGCGATTCTCGACATGGTGCGCGCCGCCCGTCCCGAGGCTGGCGACGCGGAAATCGCCAGCCACCTGTCCTGGGGGCCTGGCCCCCGCGCCAGCCAGGCGCTGATGCTGGCCGCCCGCGCCCGGGCATTGCTCGACGGGCGCCTCGCGCCCTCCATGGACGATCTGGCCGCGCTGGCCGGGCCGGTGCTGCGCCATCGCATGGCGCTGACCTTCTCCGCGCGGGCCGACGGCGTTTCTGTCGCAAGCCTGATCGACCGCCTCGTGGCGCGGCTGGGCTGAGCCGATGGCGCGCGTCCGGGCGCAGGCCGTTTCTGTCGCTGGCTTGCTGGCGCCAAGGCGTCAGGGCGAGGCTTCCGCTGCGCCGGGCGCCGTCGAGCGGGCGCGCGACCTGGCGGAACGCCTGCCGCGCATCGTTCTGGAGGCCAGGCGTGTCGCCGCCTCTGTGTCTGGCGTGCATGGCCGCCGCCGCGCCGGCGTCGGCGAGAATTTCTGGCAGTTCCGCCCCTATGTGCCGGGCGAAGCCGCCGCGCGGATCGACTGGCGCCGCTCCGGCCGCGACGACCGGTTGCATGTGCGCCAGCGGGAATGGGAAGCGGCCCAGACCGTGTGGCTGTGGGTCAACCTGTCGTCCTCCATGGGCTTTCGCTCAAGCCTCGCGATGGACAGCAAGGCTGGCCGCGCCCTGACGCTGGGTCTTGGCCTGGCAGGCGCCCTGGCCCAGGCCGGCGAACGCGTCGGATTGCTGGGTGAAGGCCAGACGACTGGCGGCGCCGCGGCGCTGGAGCGGCTGGCGGGGGCCTGCGCCCTGCGGCTGCGCGAGACCAGAGACGATCAGCCGGATCTGCCGCCGGGCGCCAGCGTCGCCCGCGCCGCCGCCATCGTCCTGGTCAGCGATTTTCTCAACCAGCCCGAGGCGCTTGCGGCGCGCATCCGCGCTCTGGCGCATCAGGGCGCGCGGGGTCACCTCGTGCTGATCGCCGATCCCGTCGAGGAAAGCTTTCCGTTCTCCGGCCAGATCATGCTGGAAACCGCCGATGGCGCTGAACGGCTGCGCATTGGCGACGCCAGCGGCTGGGGCGACGGCTACCGCGTCGCTCTGGCCCGCCACCGGGCGGAGCTGGCTGAAATCGCCGCGCGCTGGGGCTGGTCGTTGACCCTGCACCGCACGGACAGGCCAGCCAGCGAGGCGGCCTTGCGCCTGCTGACGCTGATGGGCGCTCCCGTCACGGGCCGCGCTGGCGAGCTGCACGCAAGCGGGAGCGGCGCATGATCGGGTGGTTCGCCAGCCTGTCGTTCGCCGCGCCGCTGGCGTTGCTGGCGCTGGCCGCGCTGCCGGCTATCTGGCTGCTGCTGCGCGTCACGCCGCCGGCGCCGCGCCATCTGGTGTTTCCGCCGCTCAAGCTGTTCGCCCATCTCCATGCCCGGCGGGAAACGCCGGCCCGCACGCCCTGGTGGTTGACCGCGCTGCGTCTGTTGCTGGCCGCCTGCGTGATTCTGGCGGTGGCCGGACCCGTCTGGAACCCGCGCGCCGGCGATGAGGCCGCCGGCCAGGCCAGCGCGCCGCTGGCGCTGGTGATCGACAGCGGCGCCGCCAGCGCCCACGACTGGGCGACGCGAATTGACCTGGCCAGCCGGCTGGTGGAGACCGCCGGTCGCGCCGGCGCGCCCATCGCCATGTTCGCCACCGGCGAAACGCCGGCGTCCCAGTCGCCGGAAACCGCCGCGGCGATTTTGCGCCGGCTCGGCGCACTCGCTCCGCAGGCTTTCGCGCCCGACCGTCTGGCCTGGCGCGACCACATCCGCGCCTGGCTGCGGTCCCAGCCCGGCGCCCGCGTTGTCTGGATCAGCGATGGCGTCGACCTGGCGGGCAAGCCGGGAGCGCAAGCCGCCGCCGCGCGCCAGTTCGCCAGCGACCTCACCGACGCCTCGGGCGGACAGTTGATCATCTACGGCGACGCGCCCGCCGCCGCCCTGGCGCTTGCCGGCGTCGTCAACGGCGCTGATGGCCTGGAGGCGCGGATCGTCCGCGCCACCGCCCAGGGGATGGCGCAGGGCATGGCGCGCGCCTTCGACATGCGCGGCCTGCCGCTGGGTGAAGGCGGCTTTACCCTGGCCGCCGGCGCGGTTGAAACCCAGGCGCGGATCAATCTGCCCATCGAAATGCGCAACCGCGCCGCCCGCATTGATATTGTCGGCCAGCAGACCGCCCAGGCCGTGACCCTGCTCGACCGGCGCAACCAGCGCCGCCGGGTTGGCCTCGTCACCGGCGTCACCGCAGACATGGCGCAACCCCTGCTGTCGCCCACCTGGTACGTGGACCGGGCCCTGGCGCCCACCGCCGAGATCCGCGAGCCGCGCATGGGCGCTTCCGCGGCGATTGGCGCGTTGATCGACGAGCAGGCCTCCGTGATCGTGCTGGCTGATGTGGGCGGCCTGGAGCCCGCCATGCGGCAGCGGCTGGAGGCGTGGGTTCGCTCTGGCGGCGTGCTGGTGCGGTTTGCCGGCCCCCGTCTCGCCGCCGCCGGAGGCCCCGACATGGGAGCGTCGGGCGCCGCTGACGCCGGCGCCTACAATCCGGTCGATCGCCTGTTGCCGGTCCGGCTGCGCGGCGATGGTCGCAATCTTGGCGGCGCCCTGTCGTGGGAGACGCCCAAAACCCTGGCGCCGTTCAATCGCGACGGGCCGTTCGCGGGCATCGACGCGCCTGAGGAGATCACCGTGCGCCGCCAGTTGCTGGCGGAGCCGGACGGCGATCTGCCTGGCCGCACCTGGGCCTCGCTGGCTGACGGCACCCCGGTGGTGACGGCGCGGCGCGACGGCGAGGGGCTGCTGGTGCTGTTCCATGTCACCGCCGACCCATCCTGGTCCAACCTGCCCATGTCCGGCGCCTTCGTGCAGATGCTGCAGCGCATCGTCGCCATGGCTCCCGATTCCGCCCCGGAGCAGCCTGCTGGCCAGAACGCCAGTGAGGATGCTGAAGAGGTCCGGGACAATGCCCGGACCCCGGCCCGGCCCGCGGCGTTGCCGCCCCGCCGCATGCTCGATGGCTTCGGCCTGTGGCGCGATCCGCCGGCGACGGCGCGCGGCGTGACGGCGGATTTCGCTGGCCGCGCCAGTCTCGCCCATCCGGCCGGCTTCTACGGCCCGGTTGCCGCCAGTCGCGCCGTCAACGTGCTGGAGGCTGGCGATGTGCTGACAGCCATCGATTTCAGCGGTTTCGACGCCCGTCCGTCAAGCGCCCGCACCGCGCGGGATCTGCGCGATCCGCTGCTGTTGCTGGCGTTGGGGCTGTTCTTGGCCGATTGCCTGGCGACGCTGCTGCTTGGCGGCGGCCTGATGCGCCGCCGTCCAGCCCGGAGCGCCGCGCTGACGGCGCTAGCCTTCACGGCCGGGGCATGGCTTGTCGCCCCGGAACCGGCGCACGCCCAGGGCATGCTGAATACGCCGCAATACCAGTTGCCCGACAGCTGGCGCGCGCCAGGCCAGATGCCGGCGCCGACGCCGCGCGCCCGACAGGCGGCGCCGAAACCGCCTTCGCCGCCGCGCACCGCCGTCAGCGGCTTCACCGCGCGTGATCTCGACGCCGCCATGGAAACCCGGCTGGCCTACGTCATCACCGGCGACGCGCAGGTTGACGCCGTCAGCCGCGCCGGGCTCATCGGCCTTGGCGAGGCGCTGGCGCAGCGCACCTCGTTCGAGCCGGCCGAACCGGCTGGCGTCAATCCGTCGACCGACGAGCTGGCCTTCTATCCGGTGCTCTACTGGCCGGTGGTGGCCGGCCGGCCGGCGCCGGACGCCGCCGCCCTGCGCAAGCTTGATTCCTATATGAAGGGCGGCGGCCTCGTCATTTTCGACACCCGCGACGCCATGACCGCCCGCCCTGGCGTCACCACGCCGGAAGGCGCACAACTGCAACGCATGCTCCGCACCCTGGACCTGCCGGCGCTGGAGCCGGCGCCGCAGGATCACGTCCTCGGCAAGGCGTTCTATCTGCTGGACAACTTCCCGGGTCGCTATAGCCGAGGACAGACCTGGGTGGAGGCGCTGCCCAAGCGGGCGAATGGCGAACGCGTTCCGGCGCGCGGCGGTGACGGCGTCACGCCGGTGATCATCACCTCCAACGACTGGGCGGCGGCCTGGGCGGTGGACGCCAGCGGCCTGCCCATGCTGCCGCTGACGACCGATGGCCACGATAGCGAGGAGCGCCAGCGCGAGCTGGCCCTGCGCGTTGGCGTCAATGTGGTCATCCACGCGCTCACCGGCAATTACAAGGCGGACCAGGTGCATCTTCCCGCACTGCTACGGAGGTTGGGCCAGTGAACATGGTCGCCGCCTCCGGCATCGATTTCGCGCCGTTTCTTCCCTGGCAGGCGCTGGCTGTCCTCAGTGTCATCGGCCTGGCGCTGTGCCTGGCGGGCTGGCGGGCGCTCGGCCCCATCGTGTTGCTGCGCGTTCTGGCGCTCGGCCTGTTGCTGCTCGGTCTCGCCAACCCGTCGCTGGTGACGGAGAACCGTGAAAAGCTGAAAGACATTGTCGCCGTTGTGGTCGACCGCTCCAGTTCACAAACCCTTGCCGACCGCAGGACGCAGACCGACGCCGCCAGCGCCGCCGTGATGCGGCAGCTTGAAGCGCTGCCCAACGTCGAAACCCGTGTCGTTGAGGTGAAAGACGGCGCGGGCGACGAGGGCACCCAGCTTGTCGGCGCCCTTGGCGGCCTGCTGGCCGACGCCCCCGCCGGTCGTGTCGCCGGCGTCATCGCCATCACCGACGGCGTCGCCCATGACGCTCCGGCCAATGCCGCCGCCGCGGGCGAGGTCGCCGCCAGTTTCGCCGGCGCGCCGTTCCACGCGCTGGTGACTGGCAGGAGTCAGGAAGTCGACCGCCGCGTCGCCCTGACCCAGGCGCCGCGTTTTGGCATCGTTGGCAAGGACATGATGATCCGCGCCGAGATCGTCGAGCGTGGCGGCCCGGGAACCGCGCGCGTCACCTTGCGCCGCGACGGCCTTGCTCTTGGCGCCGCCACCCTGGCCACCAACCGTCCCGTCGATATTCCCGTGCGCGTCGATCACGCTGGCCCGAACGTCATCGAGATCGAGGTCGAACCGCTGCCGGGCGAACTGACCCTCGCCAACAACCGCGCCGTGCTGACGGTCGAGGGCGTGCGCGAGAAACTGCGCGTGTTGCTGGTTTCCGGCGAGCCGCACCCGGGCGAACGCACCTGGCGCAACCTGCTCAAATCCGACGCCAGCGTCGATCTGGTGCACTTCACCATTTTGCGCCCGCCAGAGAAGCAGGACGGCGTGCCGATCAACGAGCTGTCGCTGATTCCGTTTCCGACCCGCGAGTTGTTCCAGCAGAAGATCCGCGATTTCGACCTGATCATCTTCGACCGCTACGCCAACCAGAGCGTGCTGCCGTCAGCGTATTACCAGAATATCGCCAATTATGTTCGCAATGGCGGCGCGCTGCTGGTGTCGGCGGGCCCCGAATACGCCAGCCCGACCAGTCTTGCCCGCACGCCCCTCGCGGCGGTGCTGCCGGCCATGCCGGACGGGCAGGTGAGTGAAACGCCTTACCGGCCGGCGCTGAGCGAGCCTGGCAAGCGGCACCCGGTGACCCGCGACCTGCCCGGAGCCGACGCCGCCGAGCCGGACTGGGGCTCCTGGGGCCGTCTGGTCGGCGCCAGCGTCGATCGCGGCGCCGTCGTGCTGGACGGCCCGGACAACAAGCCGTTGCTGGTGCTGCAACGCGAACAGCGCGGGCGCGTGGCGTTGCTGCTGTCCGATCACGCGTGGCTGTGGGCGCGCAACTTCCAGGGCGGCGGTCCTTATCTCGATCTGCTGCGCCGCGTCAGCCACTGGCTGATGCGCGAGCCGCAACTTGAAGAAGAAGCGTTGCGGGCCGAGACGCGCGGCGGTGAGATCCGCATCACGCGCCAGACCATGGGCGATGCGCCGGAGCCCGTTCTGGTCACCGCGCCGGACGGGGTCGAAACCAGCATTCCGCTCACCCTGCGCAAGCCTGGCGAATACGTCGGCGTCATGCCGGTTGGCCGTCAGGGGTTGTACAGACTCCGCTCCGGCGATTTGCTGGCGTTCGTCGCCACCGGACCACAGAACCCACGCGAGCTGGCCGATGTTTTCAGCGATGAAACCCGGCTGCGCCCGCTGGCCGGGGCCAGCGGCGGCGACGTGCGGCGGCTGCAGCCTGGCGATCAGTCCCTGGCCACGCCGCGCATCATGATGGCGCGTAGCGGCCCGCTGTCGGGGCCGGACTGGATCGGCCTGCGCCCCCGCGATGGCCATGTGGTGCGCGGCGTCTCCAGCATCCCCCTCGGCGTCGGTTTTGCCGCCCTTGGCCTCGCGCTCGGAGCCTTGTTGCTGGTGTGGGTCGGTGAAGGTCGCCGCAGCCGCGCCCGCTCCTGAGCGGAGCTGGAGCACTTCGGCAAAGCGGGTTCAAGACAAACGCTCGCGCTCTCTGGTTTGACGCGTTCTCTTCACGAGAAGCGGATTTCATTTGCCCTGAAATGCTTCAGTTCGCCTGTTGCGGATCGCGTGCATCGCGGACATGGCGCCTGCGTTGCCCGTCGGTTTGCCGGTGAGGCGGCGGCGGCAGTCGGGCCCGGAACGGAGAGGCTATCAGCGCGCTGACGGCCATTCTCGCAGGCGCCGCTGCGGCAGGCCGGGAGCTGGTTAGCAAGAAATTTCAGAATATTGGAATATTTATTTCAGTTAGCGCCTGATCTATATTTGATGGTGCGTTGTACGCAGATTTAAGTTGTAAAATTTACTTTTAAAATTTAATAAAGTAAATTTCATATAAGTTTATGAATATGTCCATTTAACGAAATTTTCATAAAAACAACTTGAAAATTTCTTTATTTAGGTACTGAATTCATCATGAATGGGGCTGTCGTAGTGGTGGCGTGATGATGGAATTTGCCCGGCGATATGGCGCGCCCGCGCTGTTGGTGCTGGCGTCGGGGCAGCCGGGCATGGCCGCAGCGCCGACGCTCATGCCGGGCGCGGCGCAGATCATTGCCACCGGCGCCTTCACTGAGGGCCGGCGCAAGGACGGGCAGGGGGGCGGGACGTTTCGCAAGGACGAAATCGAGGGCCTGGCCGAGTACGGCCTGCTGGATGGGTTGACCATCCTGTTTTCGCCCCGTCTCACCGTTCAGTCTGTCAGCCGGTTCGCCGCCGTGACAGCAGGCGACGATGTGACCCTCGTGGCTGCGGGGCGGCGGATTGACGCCGGCGGCTCTGGCCGCCTCGGTTTTCGCGCCCGCCTGCTGAAAGGTGAGCGCGACGTGGTTTCCCTGGAAGTTTCCGGGCGTGGCGGCGCCCAGGCCGATGATATCGCCAGCCCGGTCATGCGGCGGGCGGCGGAGATCGAGGCGCGCGTGCTGTGGCAGCGGCAGTTTCATCTGATGGGCAAGCCGTGGTTCGTCGACCTCCAGGCCGGCTACCGTCACTTCTTTGGGGCTGCGACGCGGTGGGAGGCGGCGCGGAGCGATGGGGAGGGGGTGTTCGACGCCACCCTGGGCGTGCACGTCACGCCGCGGTTGCTGCTGCTGCTGCAGAACTTCAGCACATTTCCGGTTGGTGTTTCCGGCCCGCCGGGCGGTCGCAACGGATCGTCGCACAAGGCCCAGGCGTCTGTGGCGTGGAAGCTGTCGCCGGTATGGACGCTTCAGGCCGGCGTTCTCGGAACCTGGGCTGGCGGGACGGCCTGGCGGGAGCGGGGAATCGTTGTTGGCGTCTGGCGACGGTTTGGCGGTTAGGGCGCTTTCCGGCCAGATGGATTCCGGCCAGCCGGAGCCGTCTGGTCGATCAGCGTGCGGCCAAAGCATGAAAACCTGGAGCGTTTGCTGATCCAGTTTGGGTGGAGGCCGCTCCGGAGCCGTCCTGGTCCCGGCGCCGGATGCGTCGCCGCCCCCCATAAACGCAAGAAAGGCGCGACCAGGTCGCGCCTTTCTGCATATCCGGATTGTCTTCGCGCTTCCTCGCGGAAGGGCGGAGCCAGTCGCTATCAGCCGAGCTGGATCGAACCAGCCTCAGGACCCTTCGGGCCTTCGACGAGCTTGACGATGACCTGCTGGCCTTCCTGCAGCTCATCAATGCCGGAACGCGAGAGGGCGGACTGGTGGACGAAAACGTCCTTGCCGCCGCGCTCCAGGGCGATGAAGCCGAAGCCGCGCTCAGGGTTGAACCACTTGACGATGCCAGCTTCCTCCGGCACGCCGTCGAGAACGGACGGGTCAAAGAAGCGGCCGCCGGGGCGACGCGGGCCACGGTCGCCGAAGCCGCCGCGATCACCGCCGAAGCCGCCGCTGCGCGGGCCGCGGTCGCCGAAGCCGCCACGGTCGCCGCCGCCGAAGCCGCCGCTGCGCGGACGGGGAGCTTCCGCCGTGCTGGTGTCAACGTCCAGGACCTGTGTGACCTGGGCGCCCTTCTGGCCCTGGCCAACACGCACGGTCAGGGTGGTGCCCGGCTCCAGCGTGGAGTGGCCGGCGGCTTCCACCGGACGGATGTGGAGGAACGCCTCGCCCGAGCCGTCAGTCAGCTGGACAAAGCCAAAGCCCTTCTGGGCGTTGAACCACTTCACCGTAGCGCCAACCTCAGGACCGCCGAAATCATTCTGGCGGGAGTAGGATGGCCGGGAAGGCATGGAAGGCGCCATCTCGTGCGCCCACGGATCAGGGGCATGGTCACGGGAACGGCGGCGGTCGCGGAAATCGTTGTCTCGGCTCATCCGGATACTCAGCTTGTAAAAGTTCAAAGGCGCGGTCGGTACTTGAGCGGCCAACGTATTAGTAACCCTACTTAACGCTGGTTGAAAGGGGGCAAATGCCCTCAGGAGCATAAACTTTTGGCTCTTGCCCGAAAGTGATCGCGCGACGGTCGGAGAGGCAGAATGCATTTGAGGCGTGGCAATCGCGCGTATAGTTTCATTGTTCGGGTCGCCACCTGTAGAAGACGCCAACTTTTGTCTGATTGAGCGCCGGTTCCGGCGAGGCTTTCGAGGTGTTGCGGATAGTCTGGTCGCAAATTGCCCGCTGCAGCGGCGTCTGGGCGGCATCTGCGCCGTTTACGTCGCCTGCGTTGTGGGCGCCCCTGGTCTGCTGGCGTTTCCCATCTTGTCATCCTGCGTCATCTCGACTTCTGCCACGTCGTTGCCTAAAGCGGTTGTGTCCGCTCTGATCGCGCGCATCAAACCAACGGGCCCTGGCCTCCGCGAGACCTGTTCGCGGCAAACCGAACCGGGGCTGCAAGGGAGACAATGGCGATGGCAGCCATCAATAAAGTTACCGATCTGACCCTGGATGGCGATGTCGCCGTCATTACCCTGAATTCGCCGCCGGTGAACGCCCTGTCCGCCCCTGTGCGCGACGGCCTGTTCGACGCTTTCACCGCCGCTGTCAACGATCCGGCCGCCAAAGCCATCGTGCTGCTGTGCGACGGCCGCACCTTCATCGCCGGCGCCGACATCAGCGAATTTGGCAAGGGTCCGAGCGGCAGGGCGCTGCAGGACGTCCAGGCGCTGATGGAAAATTCGCCGAAGCCGGTTGTCGCGGCCATTCACGGCACGGCCCTGGGCGGCGGCTTCGAGGTGGCGCTCACAGCGCATTACCGCGTCGCCGTTCCGTCCGCCAAGGTCGGCCTGCCGGAGGTCAAGCTCGGTCTGCTGCCCGGCGCCGGCGGCACCCAGCGCCTGCCGCGCCTGGTTGGCCCTGAAGTCGCCCTGCAGTATCTGACCAGCGGTGATTTCATCAATTCCGACGTGGCCCTGAAGAGCGGGCTGGTCGACGAACTGGTCGAGGAAGGCAAGCTGCGTGAAGGCGCCGTTGCTTTCGCCCGCAAGCTGGTGGCTGAAGGCCGTCCGCTGAAGAAGGTCCGCGATCTGCAGGACAAGGTCGAGGCCGCGCGCGGCAAGCCGGAAATCTTCGCCGATTTCCGCAAGGCCAACGCCCGCCGTTTCCGTGGTTTCGATGCGCCGGAAGCCAACATCAAGTGCGTTGAGGCGGCCGTGAACCTGCCGTTCGCCGAGGGCATGAAGGAAGAGCGCCGCCTGTTCGAAGGCCTGATGACCGGCTCCCAGTCCGCCGCCCAGCGCTACATCTTCTTCGCCGAGCGCCAGGCCGCGAAGATTCCGGACGTGCCGGAAGACACCCCGGTTCTGCCGGTTCGCAAGGTGGGCGTCATCGGCGCCGGCACCATGGGCGGCGGCATCTCGATGAACTTCCTCAGCGCCGGCATTCCGGTGACGATCGTCGAGATGCAGAAGGAAGCGCTTGATCGCGGCGTCGCCATCATGCGCAAGAACTACGAGAACACCGCGAAGAAGGGTCGCCTGACCCAGGCGGACGTGGAAAAGCGCATGGGGCTGCTCACCCCCAGCCTTGACCTCAATGACCTCGCCGATTGCGACATGGTCATCGAGGCCGTCTACGAGAACATGGACATCAAGAAAGAGGTGTTCGCGAAGCTCGACGGCATCGTCAAGCAGGGCGCCATCCTCGCCTCCAACACCTCCTACCTTGACGTCAACGAGATCGCTTCGGCCACGAAGCGCCCGGAATGGGTGATCGGCACCCACTTCTTCTCGCCGGCCAACGTCATGAAGCTGCTGGAGATCGTCCGCGGCGACAAGACAGCGAAGGACGTCATCGCCACGGTGATGAAGCTGTCCAAGAAGATCGGCAAGGTTCCGGTGCTCGTCGGCGTCTGCCACGGCTTCGTCGGCAACCGCATGCTGGCCCAGCGCCAGCGCGAAGCCAACAAGCTGGTGCTGGAAGGCGCCATGCCGTGGGACATCGACCGCGTGCTGTACGATTTCGGTTTCCCCATGGGCCCCTTCGCCATGTCCGATCTGGCCGGTCTCGACATCGGCTGGTCGAAGGACAAGTCGTCCTCGTCCACCCTGCGCGAAGTGCTTTGCGAGATGGACCGTCGCGGCCAGAAGAACGGCCGGGGTTTCTACGACTACGACGAGAAGCGCAATGCGACGCCGTCGGCCGAGGTCGAGAAGATCATTCTCGACTTCGCCAAAAAGCAGGGCATTGAGCGCCGCAAGATCTCCGATGAGGAGATTCTGGAGCGCTGCATCTACCCGATGATCAACGAAGGCGCGAAGATCCTCGAGGAAGGCAAGGCCATCCGCGGTTCGGACGTCGATATCGTCTGGATCAACGGCTACGGCTGGCCGGTCTACCGTGGCGGACCGATGTTCTTTGGCGATCTGATCGGCGCCGACAAGGTGCTGGCCAAGATGAAGGAATTCCAGCAGAAGCATGGGGATGACTTCAAGCCGTCCGCCCTGCTGGAGAAGGTCGCGGCGGAAGGCAAGAAGCTGCACCAGCTCTGATCCCGCCTGCATTCGCGCGGCGATCCGGTTGTTCACCGGTCGCCGCGCCGAACCCGGACCCGGCGTGCGCGCCGGGTTTTTTGCGTGTGGCGGGGGCGCCGTTTCCGCCGCCTGGTCCGCGCCGCAGACGCCCGACCATGGGAGGCAGCGCCGGCGGCCGTGAATTTCGCCGCTGGATAGCCGCGATGCTCACTTGACCAGCATGTGGGACCTGGCGTGAACTGGATGGACGGAGCCGGCCCTGTCGCCGGTTCCGGTTTGACGCATCCGTTTCAGGCGGCGCCCCGCGCGCCCGTCTGGACATGCCCCATGCAATGAGGCTCGCTTGCGTGTCCTGATCATCGAAGATGAGGCGCTGCTGGCGCTGGAATATGAGCTGCTGCTGGAGGAACTCGGCTGCGACCCGGTCGGCGTGGCGGGGGACTCCGTCTCGGCCCTCGCCATGGCGCGCGAACTGGCTCCGGATCTCGCCGTCGTCGACGTCAACCTGCAGGACGGCATGACCGGCGCCGATCTCGGCGTGGCCATCGCCGCAGACCCTGGCGTTCCCGTGCTGTTCGTGACCAGCGAAGCCAGCCACGTGGACCTGGACGCGGAGCGGGTGCTGGGGGCCTTGCCCAAGCCGTTCACCAGCTCGGGCTTCGCCGCCGCCATTGACTGGGCCCGTGGTCGCATTTCTGGCGCGGCGCCGACAAAGTGTCCTGCGGGCGTTCTGACGCGCCTCGGATAAATCTGGACGACGCTCCGGCGATGACGCGGACGTTCGCCCGCGCGTTTGCCCGCGCGTGACGTCGAAAGCCAGCGAGCGTGACCTGTTGGCTCTGGCGACGCTCGCGGCGGCGCCAGCAGGAATTGCCTTTTCTGTCCGGCATTCGAAAATTTTTATCCCGCCATGGTTTACGTGCGCCAGGTCCAGCGCCAGCCACGATGCTTGTTGCAGGCGGATGCAAAACCGCGACGTCGGTGTGGATTTATCAACGAATTTACCGAACGAGCGCTTGTTCAAGGGTTGCCATGGCGCGCCGCCCTGTAGAAGATTGGGGGAAGAGCGGGACGTTTGTCGGGCCGGCAGGTTGCAAACGTCTGCGGTTGTGGTGAGAATAGCCAGCCGAAATAACAAGATCAGCTCGGCTCAGGGAGGGGATTGTGCGTGACAAGACGCAATGGACGGTCGCACTGCGCCGTAAATCATCCGGTCCGGATCGCTCCGGCCATCATTTCCACATTTCATAGCGCCGGGTAGTCCAGCATGTCAGGACCCATACTGTCTGTGCGTGATGTCGCCGTCCGTTTTGGCGGCATCGTCGCGCTGAGCGGCGTCTCGTTCGATCTTCCGTCCCAGCAGATCAATGCGCTGATCGGGCCGAACGGCGCCGGCAAGACCACGCTCTTCAACTGCCTCAGCAGGCTTTATACGCCCACCAGCGGCGACATCCTGTTTGAAGGGCAATCCATTCTGTCGCGTCCCGCGCACCGTATTGCCGAGATCGGCATTGGCCGCACCTTCCAGAATCTGGCGCTGTTCCAGAACCTGTCGGTGTTGGACAACGTCCGTATCGGCAATCATTGCCGGACGCGCGGCGACTACATCAGCGACGCCCTGGCGTTGCCGTGGAGCCGCTCCACCGAAAAGGAAATCGACCACAAGGCCCGGCAGATCATCCGTTATCTGGACCTGCAGTCGGTCATGCACCGGCGCGTCGGCGATCTGCCCTTCGGCACCCAGAAGCGCGTCGAAATGGCCCGCGCCCTTGCCGCCGACCCCAAGCTGCTGCTTCTCGACGAGCCTGCTGCCGGTCTGAACCACGGCGAGGTGGACGAGCTTGGCGACCTGATCAAGCACGTGCGGGACGACCGCAAGCTCACGGTGCTGCTCGTTGAGCACCACATGAGTCTGGTCATGTCGATCTCCGACACGGTGGTCGCGCTCAACTTCGGTCGCAAGATCGCTGAGGGCACGCCGGCGGAAGTGCAAAACAATCCTGACGTCATCGCTGCTTATCTCGGGACGGACCAATGACGAAACTTCTTGAAGTCAAGGGTCTGCACGCCGGTTATGGGCAGACCAAGGTGCTGCACGGCATCGATTTTTCCATTGACGAGGGCAGCGTCACCACGCTGCTGGGCGCCAACGGCGCCGGCAAGACCACCACGCTGCGCGCCCTGTGCGGCATGATCAGGCGCTCTGGCGACATCCTGCTCAGCGGCGAGCAGATCAATCGCAAGCAGACCGAGGACATCGTTCGCGTTGGCGTCGCCCACGTTCCGGACGGTCGCGGCACCTTTACCCGCCAGACGGTTGAGGAAAACCTGCAACTGGGCGCCATGGCCCGCTCGGACAAGGCAGGCATCGCCCAGGATCTCGAGCTGGTGTTCAGCTATTTCCCGATCCTGAAGGAGCGCCGCACCCAGCAGGCGGGCCTTCTGTCGGGCGGCGAGCAGCAGATGCTGGCGGTGGGTCGCGCGCTCATGCTGCGTCCGAAGCTGATGCTGCTGGACGAGCCGTCCTTCGGCCTTGCTCCGATGATCACGCGTGAGATTTTCGAGATTTTCCGTGAGCTTAACCGCAAGGAAAAGGTGAGCATGCTGGTGGTCGAGCAGAACGCGCAGATCGCGCTCGAGCTCGCCGATCAGGCATATCTGCTCGAAACCGGTCGTATTGTGTTCTCAGGACGCGCGGATGACATCCGTGACGACGAGAACCTTCGCAAAGCCTATCTGGGCTACTGAGGAGCCGACTGATGGAACTCTTTGTTCAGCAAGTCATTGCGGGCATCTCGACCGGCTCTATCTATGCCTGCGTCGCGCTCGCCATTGTCATGATTTACGTCGCCATCGGCCACCTGAACTTCGCTCAGGGCGAAATGGCGATGTTCTCCACCTTCATCGCCTGGCAGCTGATCACCTGGGGCGTGCCCTATTGGGTGGCGTTCTTCCTGACCATCGCCATCTCCTTCGTGGCCGGCATCGTCATTGAGCGCGTCATCTTCAAGCCGCTCGACAATGCGCCGATCCTCAGCCACGTGGTGATGTTCATCGCGCTGCTGACCATCATCACCAGCGCCGCCGGCTTCATCTGGGACTTCTCCATCAAGACGTTCCCGTCGCCGTTCGGTTCGGCTCCGCTGTTCGGCTCCAGCCTGATCAGCGCCCACCAGGCCGGCATGATGGTTGTCACGCTGATCCTGCTGCTGGCCCTGTTCTTCTTCTTTCGCTACACGCGCGTCGGTCTGGCGCTGCGCGCTTCGGCTGACAATCCGGTCTCGGCGCGTCTCGTCGGCATTCGCGTCTCCTGGATGATCGCTCTTGGCTGGGGCCTCGCCACCGCCATCGGCGCTGTCGCGGGCATGATGGTTGCCCCGGTGGTGTTCCTTGAGCCGAACATGATGCTTGGCATCCTGACCTATGGCTTCGCTGGCGCCGTTCTCGGTGGTCTCAGCAGCCCGGGCGGCGCCGTGCTTGGCGGCTTCATCGTGGGTGTGGTTGAGAACCTTGCCGGCACCTTCATTCCCGTCATCGGCGGCGAGCTGAAGCTTACAATCGCCCTCTGCATCATTATTCTGGTGCTGGTCCTGAAGCCTGGTGGTCTGTTTGGCCGCGCAACCATCCAGCGGGTGTAATCATGTCTGTCAATCTTGAGGAAGCGGCCGAGCATCCCGCCGTCGCCGTCGACATCGAAACCCGGCCCCTGGGTCGGGACCGGACGCTGAAGATCCTCTTTGGCATCCTCATTTTCGTCGTGGCGATCGCCCTGCCGTTCGTCACGAAGAGCTTCTTCGTGTTCCAGGTGACGATGGTGATGATCTACGCCATCGCCATTCTCGGCCTGAACCTGCTGACGGGTTTCAACGGCCAGTTCTCGCTGGGCCACGCCGCCTTCTACGCCATCGGCGCCTACACGGCGGCGATCCTGATGGACAAGGCGGGGATCTCCTACGTCTGGACTCTGCCCGTCGCCGGCATCGTCTGCTTCGTGTTTGGCTTCCTGTTCGGTCTGCCAGCGCTGCGTCTTGAAGGCATCTATCTTGCCCTCGCCACGTTCGCCCTGTCGGTCGCGACGCCACAGATTCTCAAGCTGTCGCCGCTTGAGCACTGGACTGGCGGCGTGCAGGGCATCGTCATCATGAAGCCGGACGCGCCGTTTGGCCTGCCGCTCAACCAGGATCAGTGGCTGTATTTCTTCACGCTGATCGTGACCGCCATCATGTTCTGGATGGCGAGCAACATGCTTCGCAGCCGCACTGGCCGCGCCATGATGGCCATTCGCGACAACCCGATTGCCTCGCGCTCGATGGGCGTCAACAACTCGCTCTACAAGGCGACCACCTTCGGCATCAGCGCCACCTACACTGGCATCGCCGGCGCCCTTGGCGCCATCGTGGTCCAGTTCGTGGCTCCGGACAGCTTCACGGTCGTTCTGTCGATCGCGCTGCTGGTCGGTCTGGTCGTCGGCGGCGTGGGCTGGATCCCGGGCGCCTTTTTCGGCGGTCTGTTCGTCCTGTTCGTGCCGAACATCGCCGAGAGCATCTCCAAGGGTCTGTCGGGCGCCTTCTACGGCCTGATCCTGATGCTCCTCGTGTTCATCATGCCGACAGGCGTCGCGGGCTTCCTCGCCCTGATCCGCCACAAAGTGTTGCGGCGGGGAGCCTGAGCCAATGACGGTGCTCCTGACGCCGGACGGTGGATCAGGAGCAGCGGTTCGCGCTTCGGCGCATCGAAATGAGCGCGGCGGTCCCAATGGGGCCGCCGCGTTTTGTTTTGTGACCCAGGGAGGGAGCGTCGGCAGGAAGCGCCTGACAGCCGGAAACGCCGCGCCGGTCCGCCCGGCGTCGCGGGCCATGGCGCATTGTCGTGCATCTGCGTTGCCTCTCTGATCCCGGGCGGTGCGCCCGGGCCGCGGCCGGCCCAGGGGGGCGGGTCCGGATAATGGCGCTCAAGGTCACATGGGCGCCCGAAATGGGGAAGGAAGACCATGCAGGCTTTGGCAAAACACGTTGCGCGCGCGGCGCGCATGGCGAGTGGCTTCGCCATGGCGGCGACAGCCGCAGCGACCATGCTCGCCCTGTCCGCCTCAGGCGCCGCCGCTGAACCGAAGTACGGCCCGGGCGCTTCCGACAAGGAAATCCTGTTCGGGCAAACGATGCCTTACAGCGGACCTGCCTCGTCCTATGGCGTGATTGGCAAGGCGCAGGAAGCCTACTTTCGCATGCTGAACGAGCAGGGCGGAATCAACGGCCGCAAGTTGCGCATGCTCAGCTATGACGACGGCTACAGCCCGCCCAAGACAGTCGAGCAGATCCGCAAGCTGGTGGAACAGGATAACGTGCTGTTCACCTTCCAGACCCTGGGGACGCCTTCCAACGCGGCGATCCAGAAATACATGAACCAGAAGAAGGTTCCGCAACTGTTCGTCTCCACCGGGGCCAGCCGGTTCTCGGAGCCGAAGGAGTTTCCGTGGACGATGGGTTTCAACCCGACCTATCTCACGGAAGGGCGGATCTACGGGCGCTATATCCGCGCCAACAAGCCCGACGGCAAGATCGCGATCCTCTACCAGAACGACGACTTTGGCCGCGAGGTGATCACCGGCCTGCGCCAGGGTCTCGGCGCCGGCGCTGACAAGATGATCGTCGCCGAGGTCTCCTACGAGGTGACGGACCCCACTGTCGATTCCCAGATGGTCCGCCTGAAGAACTCCGGCGCGGATATTTTCGTCAACCTGACGACGCCGAAATTCGCCGCCCAGGCCATTCGCAAGGCGGCGGAACTGCAGTGGAAGCCCATGCACGTCCTGACGGTCAATTCGGTTTCCATCACCCAGGTGCTCAAACCGGCCGGTCTTGAGAACGCCAAGGGGCTGCTCAGCATCGGCTATCTGAAGGACTGGACCGATCCGGCCTGGAAGGGCGACGCCGGCCTGAAAAAATGGTCGGACTTCATGGATAAATACATGCCCGGCGCAGACAAGGACAACGCCGTCTATCTGTACGCCTATACGGCGGCCCAACTGCTTGAGAAGGTGCTGAGGGCGGCGGGCGACGACCTGACGCGCGAGAACATCATGAAACAGGCGGCGTCCATGAAGAACGTGACTCTTGATCTGTTCCTGCCCGGCATGTCGGTCAACACCAGCCCGACCGACTATCTGGTGATCGAGCAGATGCGCATGGCGCGCTTTGATGGTGAGCGCTGGGTTCCGTTCGGCGACCTGATCGACGCATCGGCCAGCCACTGAGCCGGAACGGATCTGGCGGGGCGCTGCGCGATTGCGCTCAACCAGACCTGTTCAGGATGCTGGCCATTGTCAAAAGAGGGGATGGCGGGCGCGTCCGCCATCCCGGCCTCGTCATGCCCCGCGTAACGCAGGGTCGAGGCCTTCGTTCGGCCCCGGTGCAGCCGTAGCAAGCGCCCGTCTTCCATGGATTTCCGGAACAGGCCACGGCGCAGGGGCAGGCGGAAGGCTTCGGCCGGTCGCGTGTGCATCTCCCGCCAGGTTATCTATTATCCCGGTTGGGCGCATAGTTCTGACCGCCGCCCAATGGCGTGTCTGAGCTGGCGTCTGGCGCGTAGTTGCAGGCTAAATTCCAGCTATAATATTGAAATATATGAATATTTATCTGGTTAAATTCTCCACTTGGCAGCCAGGAGTCCGCCGTCTACCAAAGAAGGGAAAATGTATTGATTTAATAGATAATGGAGCTCCGGGATGGATTGGACACGGCGTGGCCTGCTCGTCGCCACTGGCGTTGTCGCGGCGGGCAAAATTTTGAACGCCACGCCGGCGCGGGCGGCGAAGGGGCGCTACGACACCGGCGCTTCCGATACGGAAATCCGCATCGGTTCGATCTTTCCCTATAGCGGCCCTGCGTCGGCCTATGGCGTGATCGGCAAGGTCGAGGCCGCCTGGTTCCGCAAGGTCAATGACGCGGGCGGCGTCAACGGACGTAAGGTCACGTTCATCTCCTACGACGACGCCTACAACCCGGCCAAAGCGGTTGAGCAGGTGCGGCGGCTGGTCGAAGGCGACGGCGTGCTCGCCATCTTCAATCCGCTTGGCAATCCATCCAACACCGCCATCCAGAAATATCTCAACGACCGGCGGGTTCCGCAGCTCTTTGTCGCCACCGGGACGACCAAGTGGGGCGACTACCGGCATTTCCCGTGGACCATGAGCGGCCAGCCGCCGTACCAGGCTGAGGCCATGGTCTACGCCCGCATGATACTTGAGCGCACGCCAGACGCCCGGATCGGCGTGCTTTTCCAGAATGATGATTTTGGCAAGGACTATTTGGCCGGGTTGCGCGCCGGTCTTGGTGCCCGCGCCGACGCCATGATCGTCGCCACGGCGCCTTATGAACTCACGGATACGACCGTCGACGCCCAGCTGGTGAAACTGCGCGCCGCCGGGGCCACGGTTTTCGTCAACGTCGCCACCTCGAAGTTCGCCGCCCAGGCCATCCGCCGCGTCGCCGAAATGGGCTGGGCGCCGGAGCAATATCTGGTCAGCGTCTCGCAGACCGTGGCCGGCACCATGCGTCCGGCCGGTCTGGAGAACGGCAAGGGCGTCATCAGCAGCTATTACCTGAAGGACCCGGCCGATCCCGCCTGGAGCGACGACGCCGGGATGAAGGCGATGAACGCCTTCCTTGACGCATATCTGCCCGACGTGGATCGCAACAACATTCTCAATGTCTACGGCTACGTGCTGGCCCAGTTGCTGACGCGCGTGCTGGAGCGCTGCGGCGATGACCTGACGCGCGACAACCTGCTGCGTCAGGCGACCAGCATCAACGATCTGCGGCTGGACATGCTGCTGCCGGGCGTCGCCATCAATACGGCGCCGGACAATTACTTCCCCTTCCGGCAACTGCAGCCGCTGCAGTTCGATGGCGCCCGCTGGCGTCCGCTCGGCGCGGTGATCGCCGGCGAGGTGAGTCTGTAAAACAGCCCGGGCGCGGGGGGCGATCCGACGAAAGTCTTATCACCATAGTGATAATTGTCGCGCCCGGGTGAAGGCATTGCAAATAGTCACACCTGTAACAGAATGAAACAGGACGCGCCGGAGCCAATGAGAGCGCGCATTCTTCTTTCCAGATGTGGAGCATGTGATGATCAGAGCGACCTTGAAGGGCGCCGGCGTAGCCGTTGTTGCGGCCGCGGCGGCGCTGTCAGGATTTGCGTTACAGGCGTCGCCGGCCGCCGCGCAAAAAAAATATGGGCCCGGCGTGACCGATACCGAGATCAGGATCGGCAACATCATGCCTTATAGTGGGCCCGCCTCGGCCTATGGCAGCATCGGAACGACAGAGGCGGCGTATTTCCGCAAGATCAATGAGGAAGGCGGCGTCAATGGCCGCAAGATCACCTTCATCTCTTATGATGACGCCTACAGTCCGCCCAAGGCGGTGGAGCAGGTGCGAAAGCTGGTGGAGCAGGACAATGTGCTGCTGGTGTTCAATCCGCTCGGCACCCCGTCCAATACGGCGATCCAGAAGTATCTGAACCAGAAGGGCGTGCCGCACCTGTTTCTGGCCACCGGCGCCACCAAATGGGGCGACTACCAGAACAATCCCTGGACCATTGGCTGGCAGCCCACCTATCAGGGCGAGGGGCGCATCTACGCCCGCTATATTCTCGACAATCATCCCAATGCGAAAATTGGCGTTCTCTACCAGCACGACGACTTCGGCCGCGACTATCTCCAGGGTCTGAAGGACGGTCTTGGCGACAAGGCCAAGTCGATGATCGTTTCGGAGGTGTCCTACGAACTGGCCGCGCCCACGGTGGACGCGGAGATCCTGAAGCTGCGATCCAGCGGCGCGGATCTGTTCGTCAATATCACCACGCCGAAATTCGCCGCCCAGGCGATCCGCAAGGCCAGTGAAATCGGCTGGAAGCCGGTGCATCTGCTGGTGAACGTCTCCAGTTCCGTCGGCGCCGTCATCAAACCGGCCGGTTTCCAGAACGCTCAGGGCATC
Source organism: Camelimonas fluminis (assembly GCF_014656355.1). Lineage (GTDB taxonomy): Bacteria > Pseudomonadota > Alphaproteobacteria > Rhizobiales > Beijerinckiaceae > Camelimonas > Camelimonas fluminis. Next base: position 24,395 of record NZ_BNCG01000018.1, on the reverse strand, counting down.
ATGAGCGTGAACTACGTCAAGGACCCGACTGACCCAGGCCTGAAGGACGACCCCGGCGTGAAGGAGTGGAACGCCTTCATCGACAAATATCTGCCAGGCGTCGACAAGACCCAGTCGAATTATGTCTACGGCTACAATGTCGCCCGCACCCTGGTGCAGGCGCTGAAACAGGCTGGCGACGACCTGACGCGTGAGAACATCATGAAGCAGGCCGCCAATCTGAAGAACTTCGATCCTGGCATGCTGCAGGCGGGCATCGCCATCAACACCAGCCCGACGGATTTCTACCCCATCGAGCAGGAGCGCATGATGAAGTTCTCCGGCGACCGTTGGGAGAATTTTGGTCCGGTGCTGAGCGGAGCCATGAAGTAAGCCAGAGCATTTCCGGTGACATCAGGCTCGCCGGAAATGCTTTGCCGGTTTTGCGTTCAGGCATTTTCTTCAGGAAAAGCGGGCTCCGCTTTTCCCGGGAATGCCCTGGCGGCGCGCTTCCGGCATTGGCGCCCGTGCGGGCGAGGGCCTGTCAGGCCGAGGTCTGACAGGCAAGATGCACCTTGTTGGCGAAGCTTGCGTCCTCGCCGCTGGCCAGCTGCGGCGCGGCGTCCGCGACCGCGTCGCACAACTGCGACACCCATTCGTGCTCGGATCTGGCGAAATCGTTGAGCACGAAGGCGTGCACCGCGTCCTTGTGTCCCGGGTGGCCGATGCCGAGGCGCACGCGGCGATAATCGTTGCCGACCAGCGCGGTGATCGAGCGCAGGCCATTGTGGCCGGCGTTGCCGCCGCCCGTCTTCACCCGCAATTTGCCAGGCGCCAGGTCCAGCTCATCGTGAAACACGACGATGTCGCCGATGGCGATTTTGTAGAACCGCGCCGCCTCGGCCACCGAGCGGCCGGATTCGTTCATGTAAGTCTGTGGCTTCAGCAGCACGACCCGCTCGCCGCCGATGGTCGCCTCCGAGGCCTGGGCCTGGAATTTGCTGCGCCACGGCGCGGCGCGATGCCGGCGGGCGATCTCATCAACGGCCATGAAGCCGATGTTGTGGCGGTTGCCGGCATATTTGGGGCCGGGGTTGCCAAGACCGACGAACAGCAGCATGCGCGGCGCCTTTCATTGTCCGGACAGGACCGGATATGACGGAGCGCCCGCCTGCCGGCCATGGAGTGGGAGCGGGCAGGGCGCGCGCTGACCTTGTGTTTCAGCCTGCGCCTGTCCGGTTCCGGTCATGAAAAAGGCGGGGGCGTCGCCGCTCCCGCCGGATATCCCGTGGCGCCCGCTGTTGCGGGCGCGCCGCCTGGATCAGGCTTCCGGAGCAGCTTCTTCAGCGGCCGGCTCCTGGCTCACGGTCGGAGCCACGATGCTGGCGATGGTGAAGTCGCGGTCATGGATGCTCGGCTCGGCGCCGGCCGGCAGCTTGACGGCGGAGATATGAACCGTGTCGCCAACATTCATGCCGGTGACGTCGATCTCGATGGCGTCCGGAATAGCGTCGGCGCGGACGGACAGGCTGACGTGGTGGCGCACGATGTTCAGCGTGCCGCCAGCCTTCAGACCGGGCGAAGCTTCCTGGTTGATGAAGTGGACCGGAACGTCCACGTCGATGGTGGCGTCGCGGGTCACGCGCAGGAAGTCGACGTGCAGCGGGGTGTCGCGCACCGGGTCGAGCTGGTAGTCACGCGGAATCACGCGCTCCTTCTTCGAGCCGACGGTGATCTCGAAGATGGTGGTCATGAAGCCGCCGGCGAAAATCGCCATGCGCAGCGGCGCGTACTCGATGGAGATCGGCAGCGGGTCCTGGCCAGCGCCATAGATGACGGCGGGCGAACGGCCCTGACGACGCAGTTCACGAGCGGCCCCCTTGCCGACCCGGGTCCGCGCCTCGGCATTGATCTGCTTGACGGCGGTCATTGAGGTATCCTTACAGTAATGCAAATAGCCGCCTCGCGGCGGCTTGCGCTTGCCCGCGCCTCCAAGGGTGTCTGACGGGCAGGGGCCTTATAGCGGCTGGGGCGCAATACGACAAGGCTCGGGACGCCAGCTTTGGTTCACCCGTCGGCGTCTCCGGATGCAGGGCTGCGCTCCCAGGGTCAGGCTGGCTCGTCCGGTCCGTCCGCCTGCGTGCGGTAGTCGCCAAAGGCGGCGTCGCGTTCGCTCAGCAACTGCGCGACGCTGGAGCCGTCGCGGCGGAAGCGGCTGAAATAGGCGCGGCTGGCTTCTGTGGTCATGGCCAGCGCCTGCAACTCGGTTCCAGCGCGAATGCCGGCGCGCAGCCCCATATGTTCCATGGCGCGATGCACGGCCCGCTTGTTGATCTGCTGCAGCTCCGGCGGCGTCAGGGCCACCCGCTGCGCCATCTCCAGCACGCGCGCATCCAGCTCGTCCGCCGGCCACGCCCGGTTGGCGAAGCCCTCGCGGGCCGCTTCGACGCCGGAAATGGAATCGCCGGTCAGGTACATTTCCATGGCGCGGCGCATGCCGACCAGCCAGGGATGGAACTGGTTGTCGGGCGGGCTCATCAGCCGCGTTGGCGGGTAGCCGATCTGGGCGTCGTCCGCCACATAAACCAGGTCGCAGCAGGCGGCGAGTTCGCTGCCCCCGGCCAGGCAGTAGCCGTGCACCTGGGCGATCACCGGCTTTTGCAGATCCCAGATGCGCGTCCAGCCCTCAACCACATGGCGCGGCCACTGACCGGGGCCGCCAGCGGTGTGGAACGGCTGGCCGGTCGCATTTTCGGCGGACAGATCGTAGCCCGAACTGAAACATGGGCCGGCGCCGCGCAGGATGACGACGTGCACGTCCGGGTCACGATCCGCCGCCTCCAGCGCCTCCAGAATGGCGGCGCGCAACTGGTTGCTCAGGGCGTTGCGCTTGTGCGGGCGGTTCAGTGTCAGCCGCCGCACCTTCGGCGCCGGCGCATCGACCAGCAAAATCTCGTCCGGACGCGTGGCGTCGGTCATGGGTTTTCCTCCTGCGTGCTTGTGGTTGCGCGCAGTATCAACCCCACTGGCGGGCGCGACAAGGCAAGCGGTCAGTTGCCGCCGGTCCGGCGTTGCGGCGGCTGGAGAGCCGTGGCGGGAGAAAAAGCCCGCCACGGCGTTCAGGCCGCTGTCAGCGTTCGTCAGTGGCCGCCTTTGCCTTCGGCGCCGGCGCGCACGATGGGGGCGCAGGCGATGCGGTCGCCGGCGTCGCCCGCTGGCTGACTGGCGTAATCGTCCGGCCTGGCGTGAATCATCAGGGTGCGGCCGCTCACGTTGGAGGAGGCCCGACCCGCGCCGCCGAGCGAGAGCATGGGCGCGAAGACCTCGGCGCGCAGCACGCCGTCGGAGTCAACGCGCTGGTTCGGCATGTCGCCGGCGTGCGGTCCGCCTTCGGCGAAATAGCCATGTTTGGCGCTGGTGGGATTGAAGTGCCCGCCAGCCGCCTTGTGGCCGTCGCCCGGGCTGCAGGCGGCGTGCTCATGGGCGTGGAAGGCCACCCATTTGCCGGCGGGCAAACCTTTCACCTCCACATGGATCAGCACGCCAGATGGGGTTTCGAACAATTGCGCTTCGCCGGTTTTGGCGCCCTTGCCATCGACGAAGATGGCCGTGGCCTCCGGCTTGCGGTCGGTCGTCCCGGCCGCCAGCGCCATGGCTGGCGGCGCGGCGGCGGCAATGATCGCGCCGATGGCGGTGGCGAATAAATTCAGGCCTTGCATGCGTCGTCTCCCACGGTTGTTGATGTTCCGGCGCCGGGTCACGCGAACGGAATAAATTCCAGCATGAACTTGTGGCGTCATGGCGTCCATGCGGGGCGCAGGTTGTGGGAACAACGCAGGGGGCGGTGATAGCGCCCGGCGTCGCGGCGTCGCGGCGGGTCACAACATGGGGAGCAGGGGAGATCGCGCCGGCTTCAGGCGTTGCGGGCGCTCATGAACCGGCGCCAGCCATCGGCCCGCAACTGGCAGGCGGGACATTCGCCGCAGCCGTAACCCCAGGCGTGGCGCCGGCTGCGGTCGCCCACATAACAGGTGTGGCTGTGCTCAACGATCAGATCGAGCAGCGGCGCGCCGCCCAGATCTTCCGCCAGGGCGAAAGTGGCGGCCTTGTCGCGCCACATCAGCGGCGTGTGCAGCACGAAACGCGCCTCCATGCCGATGTTCAGCGCCACCTGCATGGCCTTGATGGCGTCGTCGCGGCAGTCGGGGTAGCCGGAATAATCGGTTTCGCAGACGCCAAGGACGATGTGGCGGCAACCGCGCCGGTAGGCTACGGCGGCGGCGAAAGTGACGAACAGCAGGTTGCGCCCGGGCACGAAGGTGTTGGGCAAGCCGTTTTCGCTGGCGACGATGGCGATGTCGCGGGTCATCGCGGTGTCTGAAATCGCGCCCAGCGCCTCAAGCTTCAGCATGTGGTCGTCGCCGAGACGACCTGTCAGCGCGCCGGAGGGCGCGGCCATGCCGGCGCGGATGGCGTCGCGGCAGTCCAGCTCGACCGCATGGCGCTGGCCATAATCGAAACCGATGGTTTCCACTTCGGCGAAACGCGCCAGGGCCCAGGCAAGGCATGTGGAGGAATCCTGCCCGCCGGACAGCAGCACCAGCGCGCGGTCATTGTTCAGCATGCTGTCTCTCCCCGAAAAACCAGATCGCGGACCCTGGAGCGACGTCCGGTCGATATGGATCGGAAGCCACTCCAGTTTCTTTTGCTTTGAGCGAACTCTGATCGACCAGACGATTCCGGCCGGAAACGCTCCATAACGCGAAAGGCCTGGAACCGGGGCGCCAGTTCCAGGCCTTTCGCAATAATGCGCGGATGTTCAGTCGAACAGGCTGGAGACGCTCGACTCGGAGGCGGTGCGGCCGATGGCTTCGCCGATCAGCGGCGCGATCGACAGCACGCGGAAATTCTGCGCCACGCGCACGGCTTCCGTCGGCTGGATGGAATCGGTGATGACCATTTCCTTCAGGCGCGACGAGGCGATGCGGGCCACGGCGCCGCCGGAGAGCACGCCGTGGGTGCAATAGGCGGTGACTTCCTTGGCTCCCTGCTTCAGCAGCGCCTCGGCGGCGTTGCACAGGGTGCCGCCGGAATCAACGATATCGTCGATGAGGATGCAGGAGCGGCCCTTGACGTCGCCGATGATGTTCATCACCTCGCTCTCGCCGGGGCGCTCCCGGCGCTTGTCGACGATGGCGAGCTGGGCGTCGATGCGTTTGGCCAGGGCGCGGGCGCGCACCACGCCGCCCACGTCCGGCGACACCACCATGACTTCCTCGCCGGCGAACCGTTCCTTGATGTCGCGCACCATGACCGGGGCGGCGTAGAGGTTGTCGGTGGGAATGTCGAAGAAGCCCTGAATCTGGCCGGCGTGCAGGTCCAGCGTCAGCACGCGGTCGGCGCCGGCGCGGGTGATGAGGTTGGCCACCAGCTTGGAGGAGATCGGCGTGCGCGGACCGGGTTTGCGGTCCTGACGGGCGTAGCCGAAATAGGGCAGCACGGCCGTGACGCGGCGCGCCGAGGAGCGGCGCAGGGCGTCAATGATGATCAGCAGCTCCATCAGGTGATCGTTGGCCGGATAGGAGGTGGACTGGATGACGAACACGTCCTCGCCGCGCACGTTCTCCTGAATTTCCACGAACACTTCCATGTCGGCGAAGCGCTTGACCTGGCAAACCGCCAGCGGCGATTCCAGATAACTGGCGATGGCTTCGGCGAGCTGCCGGTTGGAGTTGCCGGCGACGAGCTTGATGGAGGGTTTCATCCTGACGGCCATTCTGTTCGTGTGATCGGGCCTGCGCTGGCGGCGACGGGCGACCGGAAGGCCCATGGCAGGCCGGATATGAACGACGCCAGCTCCGCGCGGTTGCGCGCAGCCGTAACGGAAACGGACGCTGTTCTTGATGGCGCGGCTATTAGCAGCGCTGTCGCACGGGAACAATACGATTCCCGTTGTGATTTTCGCCATGGCGGGCTGCGCAGGGCGCAGGACGGCGGGAAAAGGGGGGCGATCCGGGCCGAAAACGCCTGGCGACGGGCGTCCGGCGGCCTCTTGGCCCTCCACCCCGCAGGGGGCGGGGCATGCGTGTCCGAGCATGAAACGCGCGTAGGAATTTTCTGTTAATTATATGAAAATCAGATAGTTAGATAAGTCCCCGGTTTTTTATGCGCTGGTCATGCGTCGAAGGCGTCGTCGCGTCATGACCGGTGGCTGTCGCAAGGGCGCCACGCTCCGTAACCTTTGCGAAATGGCCGCCAGGCGATTAGATCATGGAGCATGATTTCGCGCCCCAGAAACTCCAGTGTTACGTCTGCCAGCGCTGGCCAGCCGCCTGACGCGGAGCGAATGGCGGACGGGGCCCAGAAGGAAGACCGGCTTCAGGAGGACGGCAAGGCCCAGGAAGACGACAGGGTCCAGGAAGACGACAGGGCCCTGCAGGAGGCCGGGCCTGGGCGAGCCGTTTCCGGGGCGGCGTCGCCGGATGCCAGCTATCCTCTGCCTGGTGAGTCGGGCCAAACGTCAGGCCAAGGGGCCGGAGACGGGGCCGGCGAACAGCCGGGCGAAGCCCTGGAGGCGGATTCCGGGGGGGATGAAGCCGCCGGATTCGCCGAGGGCGGTTCTGGCGTTGAGCTGGATTTCGGCGCCGACGCCTCCGCCATGTCGTCTGGCGGCAATCTTGCGGCGGGCGCGGAAGTCATCCGCAAATTCTGGCGCACCCTGCCGGGCTCGCCGGGCGTCTACCGGATGATCGACGCCAACGGCGAGGTGCTCTACGTCGGCAAGGCGCGCAATCTGAAGAACCGCGTCGCCAACTATACCCGCGGCGTTGGCCACGGCGGCGCCCGCACGGCGCGGATGATCGCCGCCACCGCCACCATGGAGTTTGTCACCACCCGCACCGAGACCGAGGCGCTGCTGCTGGAGGCCAACCTCATCAAGCAGTTGCGGCCGCGCTACAACGTGCTGCTGCGGGATGACAAATCCTTCCCTTACATCCTGCTGACCCGCGATCACCGCGCCCCGCAGATTCTGAAGCATCGCGGCGCCCGCAACCGTCCTGGCGATTACTACGGGCCGTTCGCCAATGCTGGCGCGGTGACCCGCACCCTTGACGCGCTGGAGCGCGCCTTTTTGCTGCGCTCATGCTCGGACAGCTATTTTGAGAACCGCACGCGCCCCTGCCTGCTGTTCCAGATCAAGCGATGCTCCGGCCCCTGCACCAACGAAATTCCGCAACAGGACTATGACGCGCTGGTGGCGGAGGCGCGGGCCTTCCTCTCCGGCCGCAGCACCATGGTGCGCGAACGCATGGCGCAGGACATGCAGGCGGCGTCGGACAATCTGGAATTCGAGAAGGCGGCGCGCTATCGCGACCGTCTCGCCGCCCTGTCGGCGATCCAGTCGTCCCAGGAGGTCAATCCACGTTCGGTGGAGGAGGCTGACGTGTTCGGCATCGCCGAGCAGGCCGGCCAGTTCTGCATCCAGGCGTTTTTTTTCCGCAATGGCCAGAACTGGGGCAACGTCGCCTATTTCCCTCGCGCCGACCGCTCCATGAGCCCCGGCGAGGTGCTGGAATCATTCATCGCCCAGTTTTATGACGACCGCCCGTGTCCCCGCCTGATCCTGACGTCCGTCGAACCCGATGAGCGCGTCCTGCTCGCGGATGCGCTCAGCGCCAAAACCGGCCGGGCGGTGGAGCTGGCGACGCCCCGTCGCGGCGAGAAGCGTGATCTGGCGGATCACGCCGCCCGCAACGCGCATGAAGCCCTGTCGCGGCGCCTGTCCGAAACCGCCTCGCAACAGAAGTTGATGGAAGCGCTGGCCGCCGCCTTCGGCCTGCCGCGTCCGCCGCGTCGCATCGAGGTTTACGACAACTCGCACATCATGGGGACCAACGCCGTCGGCGGCATGATCGTCGCTGGCGTCGGCGGCTTCGCCAAAACGCATTACCGCACCTTCAACATGCGCTCGGAAGATCTGAAACCGGGCGATGACTACGGCATGATGAAGGAGATGCTGCGCCGCCGTTTCGCGCGCCTGATGAAGGAGGAGCCGCGTCAGGAAGCGGGCGCGACGGATCCGGCGCGGGTCGCCGGCCCACCGGCTGACGCGCCGCAGGCGATCGGGGCGATGCTGGAGGATGCGGCGGAGGAGGAGGCAGACGCCAGCGCCGTGCCGGCCTGGCCCGATCTGGTGCTGGTTGACGGCGGGCGCGGCCAGCATGAGGCGGCGAAGGCGGTGTTCGCCGAGCTGGGCGTGACCGACGTGGCGCTGGTGGCGATCGCCAAGGGCATGGACCGTGAGGCCGGCCGTGAGACGTTTTTCATGGAGGGCCGGGCGCCGTTCCGCCTGCCGCCGCGCGATCCGGCGCTGTATTTTGTCCAGCGCATGCGCGATGAGGCGCACCGTTTCGCCATCGGCACGCACCGCGCCCGGCGCAAGAAGGACCTGGTGCGCAGCCCGCTCGATGAAATTCCCGGCGTTGGTCCGGCCCGTAAACGCGCCCTGTTGCTGCATTTCGGCACGGCCAAGGCGGTCGCTGCGGCCTCGCTCGACGATCTGGCGCGCACGCCAGGAGTCAATGCCGCCACGGCGCGGACAGTTTACGCTTTTTTTCATGATGGCGCCGGTTGATGGGGGTATCGTCAGGCCCTACTGAGGCTTGCCGGGGCGCCGATGGTTGACGTGACCAATGGCGCTCCGGCGCATGATCCGGTCTGACGCCGTTTCACGTCAGGCCAGGATGCGGCGTTTGCGCGTTCGGCTTCGAATGCAGGCGTTGCAGATGAACATGACGCCGTCGCCCGGCGCGACGGAGCCATCGACAGGCGGGGCCGGCTTCCCTGGTCCATGAAATATCAGAGTATGAGCCAGATATCCGTGACCAGACGCTCCACAGCCCTGAGCCTGCCGAACATCCTGACCTACGCCCGGTTGCTGGCGGCGCCGGCTGTCGCCGCCTGCCTGTTCTGGCCGCATGAATTCACCATGCGCTGGCTGGCGCTGGGCATCTACGCCCTGGCGGCGATCACCGATTATCTCGATGGCTATCTGGCCCGCGCCTGGTCCCAGCAGTCGGCCATCGGCCGCATGCTTGACCCGATCGCCGACAAGGTGCTGGTGTCGGCGACGCTGCTGATGCTGGCCGCCAGCGGCGATATCCGCAGCTGGTCGCTGTGGGCGGCGATCACCATCCTGTCGCGTGAGATTCTGGTCTCGGGGCTGCGCGAGTTCCTCGCCAGCCTGCGCGTCAGCGTGCCGGTCTCCACCGTGGCCAAATGGAAGACCGCCGCGCAACTGCTGGCGCTGGGGTTCCTGATCGTTGGCCCGGCCGGCGATGCGGTGCTGCCCTATTCAAGCCGCGTCGGCATTGTGTTGCTGTGGGCGGCGGCGCTGCTCACGCTTTACACGGGCTGGGACTACATGCGCGCCGGCGTGCGGCATCTGATCGAGGCGGACAGGCAAACCGCGCCCGGCAACAAGCCATAAATCGCAGAACCAGAAGAGCCCATATTCAGCCGGCGCCAGTCAAACAGGCGCCCGCCGCTCATCCTGCTTGCGGTCACCGCTCTGCTGGACGCCCGGCCTGGCGTCGCACGCCCGGTCGGACATGCCCCGGTCATCGACGAACACCGCACAGGCCGGATGTAGCCGCCGCAAGCGCAGTCACACAACAAGAAATGCCCGCGACCGTCGCGGGCATTTCTGTGTCGCCATGGCGTCGTGAAGCCGCACGCCAGGTTGCGAGGATGCGGATGCTTTCGCGACCTGCAAAGCCCATACGCCGCCCCGGCCTGACCAGAAACCGCCGGGTCAGGCTCATCCGGTTTCTGGCGTCAGGCGGCGGCGGCCTTCGGCTGCACCTCGGCGGTGTAGTCGTCCATCAGCGCCCTGGTGATCGCGCCAGGCGTGAAGCGCCAGTCGGCGATCTCGGCCACTGGCGTCACTTCGGCGGCGGTGCCGGTGATGAAGCATTCCTCGAAGCTTCCCAGCTCATCCGGCATGATGATCCGTTCTTGGACCTCGATGCCGCGACGCTTCGCCAGCTCGATCACCGTCTGCCGGGTAATGCCGTTCAGGAAGGCGTCAGCGAGGGGCGTGTGCAGCACGCCGTTCTTCGTGAAGAAGATGTTGGCGCCGGTGCATTCGGCGACGCGGCCACGCCAGTCCAGCATCAGGGCGTCGGCGTAGCCGGCGCGCTCGGCCTTGTGCTTGGAGATGGTGCAGATCATGTACAGGCCCGAGGCCTTGGCGCGCGACGGGATCGTCTGCGGATCAGGGCGGTGGAAGTCCGCCATGGTGATGCGGATGCCCTTCAGCCGCTCTTCCGGCGCGAAATAGCTCGGCCACTCCCAGGCGGCGATCGCCACGTGAATTTTGTTGGCGAGACCGGAGACGCCCAGGGCTTCCGAACCCCGCCAGGCGAAGGCGCGGACGTAGGAATCGGGCAGGTTGTTCTTCTCGATCACCAGCTTCTTGGCGGCGCAGATGTCGTCGACCGCGTAAGGAATGGTGAAATCGAGCAGTTCGCCAGACTGTTTCAGCCGCTCGGAATGCTGCTTCGACTTGAAGATCTGTCCGCCATAGGCCCGCTCGCCCTCAAACACGCAGGAGGCGTAATGCAGGCCATGGGTCAGCACGTGGATTTTGGCGTCGGCCCATGGGACCAGCTGCCCGTCAAACCAGATGACGCCTTCACGGCTGTCCATGGGAATCGCGGACATGACAACTTCCTCCAGTCTCGATCGGGCGGCTGTGTCGCCGCATTCAGAATTAATGTCATCCACCAGGCGCGATGCTGGCAAGCCCTCGCCAGCCCGCGGCTGCGGTCAGGGCGGGCGTTCGTATAAAGGCCGATAGTCCCGTTCCCTGTTGCTTGCAACTGGTGGGGCCCGGCAAAATCCGCGCAATCCGCCCTGGCGGCCGGGCTTGCCCGAAACGCAGCGCTCCCTGCTGGCGCTTGACGGTGCGTCGTCAAATTGGGATATGTCAATAGAACTGACGTAATGGAGGTTCATGTGTCCGACTGCCGCGCTGACGATCATCGGGCCGGGGTGGTTGACGCCCAGGGTCAGCGGCCAGCGCTGGATCTGATTGAACTGCTGTTTTTCGCCTATCGTGATTTCGTCGGCGACGCCGACCGCCGCCTGGCCGCCGACGGCTTTGGCCGCGCCCATCACCGGGTGCTGCATTTCGTCAGCCGCAATCCCGGCATGACCGTCGCCGGCCTGCTCGATCTGCTGCGCATCACCAAGCAATCCCTCAACCGTGTCCTGAAAGAGCTGCTGGAGAAGGACTACGTCGCCCAGCGCGAGGGAGAGGCTGACCGCCGCCAGCGTCTGCTGTACGTTACCGATGCGGGAGCAGCGCTGGTGCATGAACTGGCGGTGCTGCAAAGCGCGCGCATCAATCGCGCGCTTGACGGATGCGCCCCAGGCGCCCGCATCCACGTGGTGGACTTCCTGGAGGCGATGGTGGACTGGCCGGCGCCGGAGGGGCGACGCGCCGTGACGCGGGAGAAGCGCTGATGGCTGCGGCAAGACCGCGTGCGCCGCTGGGAGACGATGCTCCCCATGTTCTGGTGGTCGATGATGATCGCCGACTGCGCGATCTGCTGGCCCGGTTTCTCGGCGATAACGGCTATCGGGTGACCGTCGCCGCCGACGCTGCCGAAGCCAGCTCCAGACTGACCCAGATCCAGTTCGACGTCATGGTGCTGGACGTGATGATGCCAGGCGAGAGCGGCTTCGATTTCGCCGCCCGCCTGCGCCGCAGTCTCAACACCCCGATTTTGATGCTGACGGCGCGGGGCGATCCACAGGACCGGATTCGCGGCCTCGAGATCGGCGTCGACGATTATCTCGGCAAGCCGTTCGAGCCGCGCGAACTGCTGCTGCGCATAGGCGCCATCCTGCGCCGCACCGCCAGCAACGGCCAGGCCGGCGCGCCGGAGCAGGTGAGCTTTGGCCCGTTCACCTACCGGCTCGATCGCGGCGAACTGCGGCGCGGCGAGGAGCAGGTGCGGCTCACCGATCGCGAGCGGGAAATCCTCACCATTCTCGCCAGCCATAACGGCGACAATGTTCCGCGCGAAACCATTTCGGGACAGGGCGGGCCAGGAAGCGTCGCCAACGAGCGGACGGTGGACGTGCAGATCAATCGCCTGCGCCGCAAGATCGAGAATGATCCGGCCAACCCGGCCTGGCTGCAGACCGTGCGCGGCGTCGGCTACCGGTTGCTCGTGGATGGGTGACATGAGGGCGGGCGATCCGGGAGCGGGCGGTTCGGGCGTACGCGATCCGGTCGTGGAAGGGCCTGGCGGAGGTCCGCGAAAGCCTGGCGCTGGCTTGCAACGGCTGGAGGCGCGCCTGCGTGGCGCCTGCGTGATGCTGGGCAAGGCTGCCCTGGGCGCCGGGCGAATGGCGGGGCAGGGCGCCCATGCTTTGGGCCGCGTCGCAGCCGCCGCGGGGCGCCGCGCCCTGCATCAGACGCCGCCAGGCGTCAGCGCCGCGCTGGAGCGGGCCGGCGCCGCCCTGGCGACCCCGGCGCGCATCTGGCGGCGCAGCGCGCGCTGGCTTGGCTCGAGAATGCCAAAGGGGCTCTACGCCCGCTCGCTCATCATCATCATCGCCCCAATGCTGCTGCTGCAGTCGGTCATCGCCTACGTCTTTCTTGAACGGCATTACCAGACCGTGACGCGGCGCATGTCCGCCGCGGTTTCCGCCGACATCTCGGCGCTGATCGACATCTACGAGAGCTACCCGCAGGACGCCGACGCCACGACCCTGTCGCGCATCGCCGCCGACCGGCTTGGCATGGACATCGACTTTCTGCCCGACGAGCGCCTGCCGCCCCCGCAACCCAAGCCGTTTTTCTCCATTCTCGACGGGGTGCTGTCGGAGGAGATCCGCAAGCAGGTGGCGCGGCCGTTCTGGATCGACACGGTCGGCAAGTCGAATCTGATCGAGATCCGCGTCCAGCTCGACCGCACGGTGATGCGCATCCTGGCGCGGCGCAGCCTCGCCTATGCCTCGAACTCGCACATTTTCCTGATGTGGATGTTCGGCACGGCGCTGGTGCTGATGATCGTCGCCATCCTGTTCCTGCGCAACCAGATCCGCCCGGTGCTGCGCCTCGCCGACGCCGCCGAGGATTTCGGCAAGGGCCGCGAGCCCAATTTCCGGCCGCGCGGCGCCGCCGAGGTGCGCCGCGCCGGCGTCGCCTTTCTGGAGATGAAACGCCGCATCGAGCGCGCCATGGAACAGCGCACCACCATGCTCAACGGCGTCAGCCATGATCTGCGCACCATTCTGACCCGCTTCAAGCTGTCGCTGGCGATGATGCCGGAAGATGACCCGGAGGTCGCCGACCTGCACCGCGACGTCGACGAGATGTCGCGCATGCTGGAGGCGTATCTGGCGTTCGCCCGTGGCGACGCTGAGGAAAAGGCCGACGAAACCGACATCGGCGATCTGCTTGAGGACGTGCAGCTCGATCTGGAGCGCGTTGGCCATAATGTCTCGCTGGCCACATCCGGCGACCTGCGCGTCAAGGTGCGGGAGGACGCGTTCCGCCGTCTGGTGGTCAATCTGGCGTCCAACGCCGCCCGCCATGGCGACAATGTCGCCCTGGGCGCCGCGCGCGACGCCCGCTGGCTGGTGGTGACGGTGGACGACGATGGCCCTGGCGTGCCGCCTGAGCAGCGTGAGGAAGTGTTCAAACCGTTCGTGCGCCTCGACGAGGCCCGCAATCAGGACGAGGGCGGGTCCGGCCTCGGCCTCGCCATCGCCCGCGACATCGCCCGTTCGCACGGCGGCGACGTGGTGCTGCAGGACAGCCCCCTTGGCGGCCTGCGCGCGCTGGTGCGCGTGCCGGTGTAAGGCGACGAAATCCTCTTCGCTGTCTGGTGGAGAATCTGCCGCTTTTTCTCCGGATGGCTCATGGCTTTGCGATATCGCCTTGCCATACCGCGCCCTTTTCCCAGTTACTGACATCGGGCGCGGCTGGCCATGGCTGGAGCGGGCGACCATCCGGGCAGGGGGTTGAGAGCATGGCCATGGAACTGCAGCGCAGGATTGTGCAGGCTTATCGCTGGCAGCGCCGGCTGGGCCATGCGCTGGTGACGGGACCGGAGTGTCGCCTGGTGGTCAATCCGGCGCTTCCGGATCTGTGGGATGCAAACCACGTCGATGAGGTGACAGCGGCGACGGAATCGGGCGCCGACGCGGTGTTCGCGGCGATGGACCGTCAGTTCGGTCAGGCGCGCTGGCGCGTCGTTCATACTGACTGCTTCACGCCGGACGCCTTCGTTGCGCGCCTCGCGTTTGAAGACTTTGAGGAGCAGTCTGTCACGATCCAGATGGTCTTGCAGGGCGGTCTCACAGATCGCGGCGCCAGGATCGCGTTGCGCCCGGTTGTCGACGATGCGGATTGGCGCGCCTTGCAGCGCCTCGTTATTGTCAATCACGCCGGAAGCACGCCCACAGGCGGTTCCGGCGCGTCTCCGCAGATTGGCGAGGCGCAGATTGGAGAAGCCATGGTGGCCGCCTGGCGGGCCAAAGCCAGCGCGCAACGCTTCCATCTTGTTCTGCAGAATGGCGCGCCGGTCGCGTATGGTTCCTGCGCGGTTGCGCCGGGCGGCGTCGGCATGATCGAGGACCTGTTTACCCTGCCGTCAGCGCGTCGCCAGGGCCTTGCAACCGGTCTGGTCGCGGTTTTCACGGACCAGTTGATCGCCGCGGGCTGCGACGTCGTTTTCCTGGGGGCCTTTGCCGACGCAGCGCCCAAACGCCTCTATGCCCGCCTGGGGTTCCGTCCGGTCACGCTGACACGGGTCTGGATGCGCCGGTCCGCCACTGGCAATTGATTCGCCAAAGCCCGCAGCCCGCATTCGGGCTACAGGCCGGGCATCCGCGACCAGCGCCAGCGCCTCAGTACAGCGCGCCGCCATCAGGAACGGCGCGGTCCGGGCTGATCAGCATCACCTGACCGCTGGCGTCAGGCACGCCGAGGGTCAGAACCTCGCTCATCATCGGCCCGATCTGGCGCGGCGGAAAATTGACCACCGCCAATACCTGGCGGCCGATCAACGCTTCCGGCTGATAGTTGACGGTAATCTGCGCCGAGGATTTCTTGCGGCCGATCTCGCCGCCGAAGTCGATCACCAGCCGGATCGCCGGCTTGCGCGCTTCGGGAAATGGCGCCGCCTCGACCACCGTGCCGACGCGCACGTCCACCTTCAGAAAGTCATCTATTGAAATAAAGTCGCCCGCCGGGCCGGATTTTGTTTGGCTCATCTCACGTCAGTCCGCTGCAAAGGCCGCGGACTATAGAGCATTTCGCCGCAATGTGGACTGCTGAAGCGACGCGGCGTCTACCCGCCGCTCAGCCCGCCGCCCCCCGCGACTCAGGGGCCGCATCGCCGGCGTCCGCGGCCGGGCTGGCGCGTCCGGACGTCCGCGTCCCGCCGCTCCGGTCCAGCACGGCGCAGGCCAGCCGGCGCAGCGGCGACGTCAGTCGCCAGGCGTCGTTGGCGAGGGCCAGCGCGCGACCGCCGCGATCCAGCTCACGATCGAGACGCGCCAGGGTTTTGGCCTGGCCCGGGTCATCGTCATGCAGCCAGGTTTCCACAGTGCGGGCGAACAGCAGGGCGGCGCCCTGCACCCGGAGCGCGCCCATTGGGCCTTCGACGTTGATGCCGGCGGCTGTCAGCATGAAGCGCCAGGAGTTCTGCGCCGCCTTGTTGAGCGCGGCGATGGTCAGCGGCTCGCGCCGCACGCCAGCGTAAATCGCCCGCAGCCCGGCGCGATACGGCGCCATGTGGTCGAGACGCATCATGACGATGTCGAACAGCCGTTCGCGCGCCGGCTCGCCGCCCATGTCGTCATCGCGGACGGCGTGACTGGCCAGCACCTTCATGTCGATCATGCGGGCGAAGCCGCCAAGCACGGCGCCCTTCGAAGGAAAAACGGTAAGGAACTCCGCGAGACTGACCCCGGCCCGCTCCGAGATATCCGCGATGCTGATGCTGGACCAGGCGTTGGCGCCTTCAGCTTCGCGCTCCGCGGCCAGGGCCAGCAGGGCTTCGACAATGCGCTCGCGCGCCGGCCGCTCCGGGCGACCGCCATTGTGATTGGCGTTGGCGTCAGTGGCGGACATGGCGCGGTTCCTTTCTGGGCGTAAGCCGGCGTTGGAACCATTGCCTCACAAGCAAACGTCCAAACGTCCGCAAACAAACGTCTGC
This sequence comes from Camelimonas fluminis, assembly GCF_014656355.1. GTDB lineage: Bacteria > Pseudomonadota > Alphaproteobacteria > Rhizobiales > Beijerinckiaceae > Camelimonas > Camelimonas fluminis. Next base: position 8,172 of record NZ_BNCG01000018.1, on the reverse strand, counting down.
GAGCAAACGCCCGCGGGCCGACATCGGCAGGCAGCCAGTCAACCGCATGCCGGCGCCGGCAATATGGCGGCGGCCTCAGCCGGAGAGTTCGCGGGAGCGGTTGGCGGCGGCCGCGATGGCTTCCGTCAGCAGCGCTGGCATGCCGTCGCCGTCGCGCATCAACACCTGCAGGGCGGCGAATGTGGTGCCGCCGGGCGAGGTGACGGCTTCACGCAGGGCCGAAGCAGATGCATCGGACGCCCGCATCAGGTCGCCGGAGCCAATCACCGTCTTGCGCGCCAGTCGTTCAGCCAGATCGCGCGGCAGGCCGGCGGCGACGCCAGCCTGCGCCATGGCCTCCGCCAGATGGAACACATAGGCCGGCCCGGAGCCGGAAACCGCCGTGACCGCGTCGATCAGGCTCTCGTCGGCAACCCATTCCACATCGCCGGCGGCGCGCAGCAGCGCGTCGGCCTCGGCCCGTCGGGGCGCATCAATGCCTGCATTGGCGACGGCGACGCTGACGCCGCGCCGGATCGAGGCCGGCAGGTTCGGCATGACCCGCACAATTCCGCCAGCCTGCGGAAACGCCGCCGCCAGATTGGCCAGGGTCTTGCCGGCGAGGATCGACAGCACAAGGCTTTCTGGTCCGGCCAGCGGGGCGAGCGCGGGGGCGGCCTCGGCCAGCATCTGTGGTTTGATTCCCAGCACCAGCGCCCGCGCCGGGCGCAGGCTGGCGACGGGCGGGTTGAGCTGGAAGCCGGTCCGCTGCGCCAGGGTGGTCAGCGCTTCAGAGGGATGCGGCTCGATGACCTGGATGCTGGCCGGAGCAAGCCCGCCCTCAAGCCAGCCCTCCAGCATGGCGCCGCCCATGCGGCCGGCGCCTGCGAGAATGAGGGACGCGGGAAACTGCTCCATGATATGCCTCGTTGCTGCCTGAACGTCCGTGGCGAAAACGGATCATTCCCCGTCTAGAGCAAAAGCGCCGCCGGCTGAATGGCGAGTCCCCAATGACGCTGGCCGACCGGACGGGCGCCGTCCCGATCGAACCGGGCGGAACCAGGCGGGCCGTCACCAGCAGATAAGCGGCGAGAGCCGGCGGGGCGGTCACCGTTATTCCATCCCCATTCCCGTCTTCCAATATCATGGTCGCAGGCATCGACGCCTTCCATCCCGTCGCGGCCGCGTCTCATGATCGAAGCGGTTGCTTTCCGGGGGCCAGACAGGAGGGGCGGCGGGCAAAGGGGAAAACCCGGGCATCAGGGTGGGCTTTTCCCTGCTCAACTTCAAACCAGCGCCGCGAAACTCAGGCTTCGCCCTGGGTTTCGAACAGCACGGCGTCGAGCGCCTCGCGCGCCGGTTTGCCAGCCCACAGCACGAACTGGAAGGCCTGGTAATAGCGCTCGCAGGCTTCCAGCGCGGTCGTCATCAACACCTCGCACTGGCCCTGGGTTGGCTCGGCGCCGCCGGCCAGCAGCAGCCCGTGCCGGTACATCACCACGCTTTCCGAGGCCCACAGGTCGAAGTGCCCCAGCCAGAGCTGTTCGTTGATCAGCGAGACAAGGGTCATGATTTCATTGCGGCGCCGTTCGGGCACCTTCAGATCGAAGCCGCAGGCGATATGCAGCGCCTCGACTTCCGGCACCCAGGTGAAGGCGACGTGGTACTCGGCCCAGCTGCCGCCCACTGTGACGGACAACTCGTCATCGTCATCACGGTCGAACGCCCAGTCCTGACTGGCGGCGAGCCGCTCCAGCACGTCGAGCGGATGCTCGGTGCGGCTGATAACGTCGAAATCGGTGTAGGTCATGCCGGGGCCCTCGGCCTGGAGGTCAGGGAGTGTCCCGCGCAGGCGACCGCCCGCGCAAACACAGCGACGCGTAAGAAACCGTCCGGCAGCCGGTGAAACGCCGGGTGAGCCGGAGTATTCGCCAGGACAGGCGCCGTCCGCACAACAGCTCCGGCAGCGGCGGCCACAGCCCCATTTCCGGAATTGCCTCCGCCCCGAGGGCCGAAGCGGACGAATCACCTGTATTTTCACTATATCGCGCAGGGCTGTTCCTGCGAACAACGCCCAAACAGTCAGGGATTCCCGTCGCCCCCACAACCGCCCCACCCGGGCTGTCCACAAACCAGGCGGTGTTTGCGGCAAGGCGAACCTTGGGGCGGTCAGTTGTCCACATGAACGGACGCGCGGTCGCGATCACGCCGCATGCGCGCCCGCCATCCCGCGCCGCTCCGGGCGCGAAACGGCCAGTTCCCAAATGGAATCAGTGGAAAGCCGCCGTCCTGCCGGCCGCGCTCAGTCGGTTGGCGCGTCGGTCGCGTCAGCCGCCGGGGCTACCGGACGCGCTTCGCCCAGTTGCGCCTCCAGGGCGGCGATGCGGGCGGCAAGCCGGTCGTTCTCCTCGCGGGCGGCGATCGCCATGTCGCGCACCGCCTCGAATTCCTCGCGCGACACCAGATCAAGCGTCTGGGTCAGGCGATCGATCTGGCCGCGCGCCACGGCGCCGGCCTCGCGACGCACGCCCTCGGCCGCGCCCATGGCGTCGGTCGCCAGACGGGACAGTTCATCAAACAGCCTGTTCGAACCAATCGGCATGGTCGTTCCTCCGGCGCGGGCCCTGGGTGTCCCGATTAGATAGTCGGCGTCGGCGATCACATCAACCAGTCGCCGCCAGCCAGGGCGATCATGCGCCGCCAGCCAGTCAGGCGCCGTCATCCGGCGGGCCTTGCGGTCGAGGCACGGGCCGGGTTCCCTCGCGCCCGATCGCTTTCAATCCCTGACCGCAACGCTTGACCTGACGGCGCGCACGGGCACAGTGGCGGCGCGCGCGTCCGTCAGCCCTGGATCGGGCTGTTTTCGCGCGTGTTTTTGCGCCCCTGTTCCTGATCCGTGAGTGCTGGTCCGCCCATGCCTGTCCTGGCCATACCGTTTCCGGTCATCGATCCGGTTATCTTCTCCATCGGTCCGCTGTCGGTGCGCTGGTATGCGCTGGCCTATATCGTCGGGCTGGTCGGCGGCTGGCTTTACGCCCGCCGGCTGATCGCCGCGCCAGGCCTGTGGGGCGACGTGCGCCGGCCGACCCGCGCCGATCTCGACGACATGCTGGTCTATGTGGCCCTGGGCGTGGTGCTGGGCGGCCGTATTGGCTACGTGCTCTTCTACAATTTTCACGAATATCTGGCTGATCCGTTGTCGATCTTCGCGGTGTGGAAGGGCGGGATGTCGTTCCACGGCGGCCTTGCCGGCGCGCTGTTGGGCGTGTGCCTGCTGGCGCGCCAGCGCAAACTCCCGGCCCTCGCCATGTGCGATGTCGCCAGCGCCGTGGCGCCCATCGGCCTGTTTCTCGGCCGCATCGCCAATTTCATCAACGGCGAACTGTGGGGCCGGCCGGCGCCGGACGTCCCGTGGGCCATGGTGTTCCCCTATGGCGGCCCGTTGCCGCGCCATCCCAGCCAGCTTTATGAAGCGGTCGGCGAGGGGCTGCTGCTGTTTGTCGCCGTGTCGATCGCCGTGCGCCTCGCCGGCTTCCGCCGTCCAGGCGTCGTCAGCGGCGTCTTCGCCATCGGTTACGCCATCGCCCGCACGGTCTGTGAGTTCTTCCGCGAGCCCGATCCGCAACTGGGGTTCCTGCTCGGGCGCAGCGTCAACTTCCTCGAGGGCGGCCTGACCATGGGCATGCTGTTGTGCATTCCCGTGTTCATTGCCGGCGTCCTTCTGCTCTGGCTGGCGCTCTCCGGGCGCACCCGTCCGGCGGGCCCGGCGCGGGCCGACGCGGCGCAGCAGAAAACCGGGGGAGCGACGTGACCGCCCGGCCAGGCGGTCCGCCCGCCACTGCTCTGGGGCGCGACATCGTGCGCGCCATCGCCCTCGAAGGGCCAATGCCCGTCGAGCGCTATATGGGCCTGTGCCTCGGCCATCCCACGCTGGGCTACTACACCACGCGCAATCCTTTCGGCACGGACGGCGACTTCATCACCGCTCCGGATATCTCGCAGATTTTCGGCGAGCTGATCGGCCTGTGGTCGGCCGAGGTCTGGCGCATGATGGGCAGTCCGCGCGAGATCAATTTCGTCGAGCTTGGGCCAGGGCGCGGCGCGCTGATGGCCGACGCGTTGCGCGCCGCCCGCGTGGCGCCGTCGTTCCGCAACGCCGTGCGCCTGAACCTTATCGAGACCAGCCCGGTGCTGCGCCAGTTGCAGCGCCAGGCGCTGTCGGCCGAGGGCGAGCTGTCATCGATCCCCGTGGCGTGGCGTGATCGCGTCGAGGACGTGCCCGAGGGGCCGATGATCCTCATCGCCAATGAATTTTTCGACGCCCTGCCGGTGCGCCAGTATGTCCGCGCGCCGGACGGCTGGCGCGAACGCGTGGTGGGGCTGGCCCCGGACGGCGGCCTGGCGTTCGGTCTTGATCCTGAAACCGAGCCGTCGCTGGAGACGCTGGCTGGCGAGGAGGGCGCGGTGATGGAACTCGCCGTCGCTGGTCTCAATCTGCTTGCCGGCCTGGCTGACCGGCTGCGCCGCTTCGGCGGGGCCGCCCTGATCATCGACTACGGCCATGTGGCCAGCGCCGTGGGCGACACCCTGCAGGCGGTGCGTCGCCATCAGTATGTGCATCCGCTCGCCATGCCAGGCGAGGCCGATCTGACCGCCCATGTGGACTTCGCCGCGCTGGCGCGCACGGCGCTGTCGCGCGGCGTCGTGGTGGACGGACCGGTGGAACAGGGCTCGTTCCTCCGGGCGCTGGGCGCCAATTCCCGCGCCGAGCATCTCAAACGCAACGCCCGTGAGCCACAGCGCCGCGCCATCGACGATGGCTTGCGCCGCCTCACGTCCAGCGACGCCGGCGGCATGGGCGCGCTGTTCAAGGTGATGGCGGTGGCGGCCTCGCAACTTGGCCCGCTGCCGGGACTGGCGCCGCGCCGCGAGGCGCCCCATATGCCGCAACCATCCCTGGTGCGAACCCTGAGGCGACCATGACGAGCACAGCGCGAGACAGCGCAGAGAAAATAACGGCGCGGGAACTCGCGGCGACGTCCGGCGTCCGCCATGGCTTTTTTACCCGCGAGGGCGGCCTGTCACAGGGGCTCTATGCATCGCTCAACGGCGGCCTCGGCTCCGCTGATGATCCCCGCGCCGTCACGGGGAATCGAGAGCGCATGGCTGGCGAACTGGGCGTTGCGCCGGAGCATCTGCTCAGCCTTTACCAGATCCATTCCGCCGATGTGGTGACGGCGACGGAGCCGTGGCCCGCCGCGCCGGACCAGCGTCCGCGCGCCGACGCCATGGTTAGCGCCACGCCAGGCCTCGGGCTGGCCATCGCCACCGCCGATTGTGGCCCGGTGCTGTTCGCCGACGCGCACAACCGTGTGGTGGGCGCCGCCCACGCCGGGTGGAAGGGTGCGTTTTCCGGCGTGCTTGAAGCGACCCTCGCGGCCATGGAGGCGTTGGGCGCGGAGCGCGCCCGCGTCACCGCCGTGCTGGGGCCGACGATCAGCCAGGCGGCCTACGAGGTCGGGCCGGAATTCATCGGCAATTTCACCGCAACCGACGCCGGCAACGCCCGTTTCTTCCGGCCGTCAACCCGCGACGGCCACGCCATGTTCAATTTGCCGGCCTATATCGGCGCGCGGCTGTCGCAGGCCGGCGTCGGCGCTTTTCATGATCTCGGGCTGTGCACCTATGGCGATGAGGCGCGCTTCTTCAGCTACCGCCGCGCCACCCATCGGGGCGAGGCCGACTACGGCCGGCTGATTTCAGCGATCGCGCTGGCCTGAGCGGACCCTATTCGCACACCAGCGCGTCCGGGGTGCGCCAGGCCAGATGCTGGCCGCCATCCACCGCGATCATCTGGCCGGTGACGCTTCGCGCCTGCGCCAGCCACAGCACCGCGTCGGCGATTTCATCGGGGCTGATCTGGCGCGCCAGCGGCAGGGCGGCGATCTGGCAGGCAAAATCGTCCGGCGATTGCCGCTCGCTGGCAAGAATTGGCCCGGGACCCACCGCATTGACGCGGATAGCCGGAGCCAGCGCCTGGGCCATGGTGCGCGTCGCGGTGTAGAGCGCTGATTTGGTCAGCGTGTAGGAGAAATTCCGCGGCGTCGGCTTCCAGACGCGCTGGTCGAGAATATTGATGATCGCGCCCTGGCTGCCTGGCGGCAGCGCCTGGGCGAAGGCGCTGGCCAGAATCGCTGGCGCCCGCAGGTTGACGGCGAACTGCCGCTCCCACAGGGCGATGTCGAGATCGTGGATATCGTCCGCCTCGAACAGGGAGGCGCTGTTGACCAGCAGCGTCAGCGGTCCGATGGCCGCCACTGTTTCATTGACGAGCCGCCCGGTGTCCACGGCGTTTTCCAGGTCCGCCCGTACGACCGCCGCCTTGCCGCCGTCGGCGCGGATGTGGGCGGCCAGGTCGGCGGCCTCCTGTTCGGATCGGTTGCAGTGGATGGCGATGGCGTATCCCTGCCGGGCCAGCGCCATGGAAATCGCCGCGCCGATACGCTTGGCGCCGCCGGTCACCAGCGCCGCCTTCGCGCCTTCACGGGCCCGGGCCTGCCCGGTCAAAGCCTGCCCTGTCAAAGCCTGCCCTCCTTGCGCGCCTTGTCCACCAGGCGCCGCTCAACATGTTTCGCCACCCGCAGATAACGGTAGAACGCGAAATTCATGGCGGTCATGAAGCCATAGACCCCGCGCAAGGCGTGCCGCCGGCCAATGTAGGCCTTGAGGAAGTTCGCAGGAAATTCCGCCAGCAACCGCCAGGTCGATACGTGGGCGCCCCGCGCATCCAGATCGGCCGCCAGCATGTCGGTGTAGCGGTTGAGCTTAGCTATCTGGTCGCCGATCGAGCGCACGGAATAATGGTGAATCACCCCGCGCAGCTTTCCGGTGCGCGTTCCCTCCGGCAAATCGACCCGGTCGTGCACGGGGGAGGGGGAATAGCGGCCCACGCTACGCCGGTACAGCCGTACGGGCGCCAGTGAGAAGCCCAGCGGATGCGGCGCCTTCTCACCCGGGAACATTTCGGCGATGGGAATGCGCCAGGCGTCGAACTGCGGCGTCCCACGGGCGAAGAGCGCGTTGATTTCGTTGATGAGCCCCTCCGGCATCACTTCATCAGCGTCGAGATTCAGCACCCAGTCATGCTGGCACTGATCCTCGCCAAAACGCTTTTGCTCGCCATAGCCCGGCCAGTCGTTATGGATCACCCGCGCCCCATGGCTGCGCGCCACCTCCTGGGTGCCATCGGTCGAGCCCGAATCAATGACGATCAGATCGTCCGTGACCTTGCGGGCGGCGTCCAGCGTGGGGCCGATGCGATCAGCTTCGTTCAAGGCTATTACAAACACGGAAATGTGAGTCTGTTCCGGCGTCATCACTGTCCTGCCTGGCGGTCGCGCTGCTAGTGCCACGGAGCTGGCGAATTTCGCAAGCGCAGGTCCGGCGCCGGCAGGCTGCGTTGGTCATCCGCGCGGGGTGGTTTCCGGGGGGCTAAAAAGTGTTGCAAAAAAGTCGCCGGTATTTGACCTGAGCCTGGAATGCGGCGCGCGATACGATGAAATCGTGAAGTCGCCCATGGGTTGGGGCAAACATAAGCGATTGATTTGCAAGCAAAAGACACCTGATTAATATCTCCTTAGCCAACGCGCTACGTTTCGCTCCACTTTGGCCGCATTTTGGGTATGACTGTTGCCACAGGCGACGGGTTACGACGCAGTTGTCCAGGTTGACGTCAACGACGCCCTCATATCTCCACGGTGATGGCGATATGAGGGCGTCGGCAACCGGGCAAGAGCGCGTTGCCTTGAGCATTTCGGCGCAACCTCGAATCTCCCCGGAGATGGTCGCGTCACGATCTTGCCTCAATACCGGTCGGCGCTGTTGCTGGAGTGTTACAGACAGCGAAGCGGCGATCAGTGTAGGAGCCTATAACTCGCGGTGAGCGGCGTAAGTCCCATCGCAAGCAAAGACACGGAGTGAGTGATGAAAAAGATTCTTCTTGCTGGCGTTGCCGCCGCCACCATGCTGGCCGCCGGTTCCGCTTTCGCTGCTGACCTGCCTTCGCGTAAGTACGCTCCGGTTGCCCCGGTCGTCGTGGCTCCCGTGTTCACCTGGACCGGCTTCTACGTCGGCGTGAACGCTGGCTACGCCTGGAATACCAACAACAACAACAGCAACTACGTGTATGGCGCT
>NZ_BNCG01000017.1:36880-78440 GCF_014656355.1 Camelimonas fluminis | reverse complement strand
TGAAAAGCAGTTTGGCAATGCCATGCCGTCCGACCTGCTGAACGCGGCCTTTGATCAGATCGAGGCAATCCGCGCTGACATGATCGAGCTGACGGCCAGTCGTCCACGGACCGCCGGTGACATCGGCGTTGACGTGCTGACGGCGGCAGAAGAACGGGCGAGGGGCGGCGGCATGCGGGCACCATCAACCGGGTTGCCTGACCTTGACGCCAAGCTGCCGATGCGCGGTCTCGCCCCAGGGTCTCTGCTTGTTATCGGCGGACGCACCGGCATGGGAAAGAGCATGCTGCTGTCCAGCATGGCGCGGCAGGCTGCTAAGAACTGCGGCGTTGCCTTCTTTTCGCTCGAGGTTGGCGCGGACGAAATGTCTGCCCGCATGATGGTCGACATCGCGGGAAACGGCCCCAGCTACGAGGAAGTCCTGTCGGGTGATCTCGACAACGACAGGCTGGAGGCCATGCATCTGGCGCGACGCGAGCTTGAGCGTCTCCCTATCATGATTGACCCGCGCGCAGGGCTGAACCTGGGCGACATTGAACGCTCGGCTGCCTCGTTCGCAGATCACATCGCCAAGCGGGATATCAGGCTTGGCTTGCTGGTTATCGACCACGCCCAGATCGTCAGGGCGAGCAACCGATACCAGGGGAACCGCGTCGGGGAGCTTGGCGAGATTGCCAACGGCGCAAAGGTCATTGCCAAGCGCCTCGGCTGCTGCGTCGCGCTGGCGTCCCAGATTAACAGGTCTGTCGAAAAGAACGGCGACGAAAGCAAGCGCCCGACGATTGCTGACCTGCGTGGCTCTGGGGAAATCGAAGAGGCTGCCGACTGCATTGGGCTCCTGTATCGGCCGGCCTATTACATCGAGCGCTCGGCCAAGTTCAAGGAAGGTGACCCTGCCGCTGAAGATGAGCTTCACCGGGTGCGGAACGACCTTGAAATGGCAATCGACAAATCTCGGCAGGGACGCACCGGGAACGTCCGGCTCTGGTGCGATCCGGCCAGATCCATCGTTCGATGCCGAACACCCTTCGAGAGCCATGCGGGAGCACGCCAATGAGCATCCAGGCTGTCGGCTGGGCCCTGAAGCAGAAAATACCGTCGGCTTCCGCGAAGTTCGTTCTTGTCGCCATAGCGAACTATGCGGATGAGAATGGCCGCTGCTGGCCATCCCAGCAGGCGCTTGCGGCTGACACCAGTCTGTCGGAGAGGTCCATCAGAAATGCGATCCATGCGCTGGAGGAACTGGGCGTCATTGAGCGTATTGAGCGCCGCCGGCAGGACGGGAGCCGGACCTCTGACGCTATCCAGATTGTTGCGTTTGGCGCCAGCGAACCACAACCGGCAGATTTTGCCGGTGGCTTGGAAAAATCTGCCGCAACAACCGGCAAATCCTGCCGCGACAACCGGCAAATGACGACCGAACAACCGGCAGATTTTGCCGGGCTCACTACGTTTGAACCGTCATTGAACCATCAAGAGAACCATTCTTCGGCTGCTTCGCCGCCGCGTCGGCCAGAAAGCGATGATTTGTTCGATCAATTCTGGGCGGCATATCCGAGAAGGGGCCAGGCAGCGAACCCGAAGAAGCCAGCCCGCGAGAAATTCGCCAGGGCCGTGAAGGCGGGGGCAAACCCGCAAGTCATCATCGCGGCAGCGCGTCGATATGCCGACATCGAGCGGCGGGCTGGGCGGTTCGACACGGAAAAGGTCGCCCAAGCCATGACCTGGCTCAACCAGCAGCGCTGGGATGATTACGCTGAACAGCCATCCTTGCAGACAGCCCAAGCCCCCGGAGCCGACCAGTGGGTGAAGCGCCTGGAGATGCACGCACGCGGCGACTGGTTCGACCACTGGGGCCCGAAGCCCGGACAGGAAGGATGCCGAGTGCCAGGAGACATCCTGGCGACCTGGCGTCGCGACAACGGCAAGGAGCTTGCGGCATGACCAGGAAGGCATTCGACAAGATCAAAGCGGGGCTGGAAGACGCTCGGGAGATTGCGAAGGGGAAGTCCATGACCTCAATGGTCGAGCGCATTGCGCGGGTCATCGACCCAGACGTCTTTGCGGATCATGCAGCGATGTATGCCTACGGCATCGGCTTAGGTGAAACCCGGGAGCAGGCGCAGAGGGCTGCCGACGGGCTGTTCGGAGATCGTGTCAAGCAGGCCATGGCGAAGGCCGTCGCCGCCATGCTCGAGATGCGGGAGCCAACTGACGTGATGCTGTCCGGCCTTGGCTACGTGTCAATCCGCGACGCACGGATGGCCTACGCGGACAAAATCAGGCCGATGATCGACGCCGAGATTGCTGCGTATGAGGCCGGGCGATGAGAAATAGCCCCATCAGACGGATCCTCGAGAACTGCGCAGACATCGAAGCAGAACGGTGGATGCAATACGGCGGGATCACCGACAATTTTGGAGACGCAGCCGTCATTGCAAACGTCCTGACCTCCAGGGAGTTGGACGCCCGGGACGTCGCCCTCGTCATGCTTGCCGTCAAACTGGCCCGCATAGGCGAACGTAGCGACCACGCAGACAGCTATGACGATGCAATTAACTACCTGGCCATTGCGCGCGTCCTTGGCGGAATCCCGTTGCCGCCCCCGCCAGATACTCCAGCCTGACCAACCAACTGCCCAAGCCCAAGGATGCCCGAATGACCAGCCAGACCGAGAAACGGGTAGCAGAAGCCCAGCAGGCGCGCAGGAACGCCCGTCACCATGTTGTTCGCTATCCGACAGCCCAGCCAACGGCGAACCGGCTCCTTGAGTCTGTGAAGGGCTTGCAGTGGTATGCGCTGCGCGTTGCCCCTCAGAAGGAATTCGCCGCCCAGGAGATCCTGTCCCGCAAGGGCGTGACGACCTATTGCCCGTCTGACCGTCGCTGGCGCCGGCCGAACCGCTACGTCAGAGCCAAGGAGCTGCGCGATTTCCCGCTGGTCCCTGGCTACGTGTTCGCCGGGTTCCCGCCCGGCACGCCGCTGTGGTTCGATCTGTTTTCCATCAACATCATCGTCGGGTGCGTGGGGATCAATGGCGAGCCCCGTCAGGTCCGCGGCGACGCTATGGAGCGGATGATTTCCAAGTTCAGGAATGGCCTCACTCGCCCCGACGCCGAGCAGTTCATGCAGACGCATGCCGAATTCGAGGTAGGGCAGACCGTCGTCATCTCCACGGGCCCGTTTGACGGCATGGAGGTCCCGGTCGTCGGTATCGTCGGCCCCAACGCCAAGGTTCTGATTCAGTTGTTCAATTCGACCATGGAAGTTGAATTTCCGGCCAATATTCTGCGCCCGGCGGCTTGACTGTTTGGCCAGCTTGATTCACCGTATGTTCCGGGCAGCCAAATCAGATGGCTGCATGGACGACCGATGGTCCCTGCGCTTGACGCAAACCGCGATCCAGAAGACCGGGAGCCAATGGGCAAAACGGTCCTTCACCCTTGGAAAAACTCGTCTCGACGCCGGCCAAGAGCCGGCTTTCTGATTCACTCGCCCCCAAGGAACAAGTTCACCATAGCCAAGTTTCCGATCAGTCAGCATTGAGCTGATTTGGGAATTGGGGAGTAGGGATGCTGATCGACGGATATCGAGAATTCGCGGCCCAAGTTCTTATTCTGGCCGGCGGGTTGGGTGTCATCCTAGCCTTGGGGTAATCCAACGATTTTGGGGTCGATGGCGAACGGCTCAGATCAGGAAGCTTTTCCGGGCTCCGCCAATTTGAAACGGGAGCCATCGACCCCGATCCAGAAATAAGAAGCCCCTCACGCTGGGGTGTGAGGGGCTGAAGATCTTTCAATCTTGAATGATATACGCTTTAGGTTTCTACCCACGCCCCGAGAGGCGACATACGAAGAATATCCCCCGGAATACCGGTGTCAATCGCCCTTGATCGAAAGTCTGAAGTGGCGCCGGACGTCAGGGCTATCAATCAAACTGGCCAGCAGCACAGCCCCCGGGCCCTTGACGCCGTTGCGCTCCCATTTGCGCCACGCCGCGCCGTCGTTGAGGCCAACAACAGCAGCCATGTCGCTGGCAGTAAGTGAAAAGGCGGCTCTGGCCGCCTTAACCTCGTCGCCGTCAAATGACTTTTTCGAGTTGGGCATACAGGCAATCTTCCCAAGCTTCCGCCACGCCAGGCTTTCTGGCGATAGCGTCCGTCGTCCAGCGGGCATACCGCCCTGGTTCCCTGTCCTCGTAGTCTTCAAACTTGGCTTCGACCTCGGTCACCTGATCCTCGCGAACGCGATAGTAGCGGACCTCATTCGAGAACCCGCGCGGAGAAACCTTGAAGTAGCGAACCTTGCTGCGATTGGGATGGTTGGTCATTTGCTTGTTCCAGCCCCTGATCCCCGAGGCGCGGTGTCCAGCTCGTTGCTGACAAGAGTTAGATTAGGTCTAATGGACCTGATGGTCAAGAAGTTTTTGCCGCCTTCGGGCGGTTTTTTCAGGGGTGCAGCATGACCAAAGGTGAATTTCGCGTCGGCATTGGCTTCAACCCCAGTGGCGACGACACCGTATCGAAGATCAAGCGGGCAGCCGCTGACCTGCTTGATCTGATCGAAGACATTCCATCCGACCGCGACAGCATGCTCGGCAATGAGCGCGGGCGCCTGAAGGCTCTGGCACAGACTGAGATTGAGAGCGCTGCTATGTGGGCGGTCAAGGCGGCGACCAAATCTTGATGCAGTTGGCCCCATGACCAGATCAGACCTGCGCCAATTCGTATGGGCTGCCGTCCTCATGACTCTCATAGGCCTGTCCGTCTCCGGCCTCCTTGCTATTGCTCAGGGGCATTCAAACACGATGCAGGTTTCTCGATGACTGACGCTCCAAAGCCGGGGAGGCCGACAGAGTACAGTGCGGAGGTTGCCGACATTATCTGTGAGCGGATCGCTGACGGCGAAAGCCTGCGGGATATCTGCAAGGCTGATGAGATGCCGGCCCGATCGGTCGTCTTCAGGTGGCTGTCCATCCATCGCGAGTTTTCGGACCAGTACGCACGGGCGCGCGAGGCTCAGGCCGACGCTATCTCGGATGACATGCTTGCTATCGCCGACGATGGGCAGAACGACTGGATAGAGCGCAATGGCGAGGGTGATGAGGATGCTGGCTGGCGCGTGAACGGCGAGCACATCCAGCGCTCACGCCTTCGCATCGACGCCCGGAAGTGGATGGCCGCGAAGCTGGCGCCGAAGAAGTACGGCGACCGCCAGTCAGTGGATCACACGTCCAGCGACGGCAGCATGGCGCCTACGGTCATCCAACTGGTCCCAATGACAGGAAATGACGACAGCGCGGATTGAACTCCCGCCGAAACTGATCCCGGTTTTCAGCGGAGAGGCGGACGTTCGAGGAGCGTATGGCGGGCGCGGGTCGGCGAAGACGAGATCGTTCGCGAAGATGTCGGCGATCAGGGCTTACATGTGGGATCAGGCCGGGCGTTCAGGCCAGATCGTATGCGGCCGGCAGTTCATGAACTCTCTGGCAGACAGCTCGCTGGAAGAGGTGAAGCTGGCGATTGCGGATGAGCCCTGGCTGGCCGGTCAATTCGAAATTGGCGAGAAATACATCCGGACCAAAAGCGGGCGCGTCTACTACACGTTCGTTGGCCTCGACCGGAACATAGACAGCATCAAGTCCAAGGCGCGCATTCTGCTGGCATGGGTCGATGAGGCCGAGCCGGTCAGTGACATCGCCTGGACAAAGCTCATTCCGACACTACGAGAGGAAGACAGCGAACTCTGGGTAACGTGGAACCCGGAAAGCGACGAGAGCGCCACGCACAAACGGTTCCGGGCTGCCAGTGACCCGCGCTATCGGGTCGCCGAGATCAACTACAGGGACAATCCCAAGTTCCCCCTGGTGCTCGAGCGGCAACGCAAGCGCGATCTGCTCCAGCGCCCCGAGAAGTACGGGCATATCTGGGACGGCGATTTCCTGACCATCACCGACGCCGTGATTTTCCAGAATCGCGTGTCAGTCGAGGAATTTGCGGAGCCTCCGGAAGGGACACGGTTCTTCTACGGCGCAGACTGGGGCTTCGCGAAGGACCCCACGGTCCTGATCCGGTTCTGGATCGATGACGACTGCCTATTCGTCTCGCACGAGGCGTTTGGGCATGGCGTGGAGATTGATGAGACACCGGCCCTGTTCGACAGCGTCCCCGGATCAAGGGATTGGCCGATCAAGGCGGACGGAGCGAGGCCGGAGACAATCAGCTACATGCGGCGCAAGGGTTTCAACATCTCTGCCGCTGAGAAATGGCCCGGCAGCGTTGAGGACGGCATTGCACATATGAAGGGCTTCAGCCGGATCGTCGTTCATGAGCGGTGTGCTCATATCGCCCGGGAATTCCGCCTCTACAGCTACAAGGTGGATAGAGTGAGCGGCGACGTGCTGCCGATCATCGTGGACGACCACAATCATGGGATTGATGCGGTGCGCTACGGCCTGGACGGGTACATCCAGGCGCGAGGCGGCACTGGCGTATGGGCGAGGCTGGCAGGCTGATGGCGTCACGCAGCAGACAGGGCCGGCGAGGCCCGGCGCAAGCTCAGGTCACCAAGGACAGCTTCCAGAATTTCGCGGCCCGGACCGGTATCGGGACAGGAAACGTCGCCGAGCAGGCACGCTACGGTTTCAACCCGATTTCCCGCAAGCGCGTCGATCTGGAGTACATGTACCGGGGCTCATGGGTCGTCGGGGCGGCGGTGGACGTCGTTGCTGATGACATGACCGTCGCTGGTATCGACTTCGATGCAGGCATGGAGCCAGACGATGTTCTGGCCCTGGAATCCGAGCTTGAACGCACCCAGGCATGGCAATCGATTGGGGACGTGATCCGCTGGGCGAGGCTGTACGGCGGGGCAATTGGCGTCATGATGATCGACGGCCAGGATCTGTCGACGCCCCTGCGGCTTGATACCGTCACGAAGGGCTCATTCCGCGGGATGCTTGTACTCGACCGCTGGTCCCTCAACCCGACCGGGGGAGAAATCATCGAGGACCTGGGCCCGGATATCGGCAAACCACTGCGCTATCAGGTGATGCCAAATGCTCCCGCTCTTCGGGGCCGGCGCATCCACCACTCACGGATCATCCGTGCGGATGGCGTCGAACTGCCTTATCAGCAGCGCCTGGCAGAGCAGGGCTGGGGCATGTCGGTAATCGAGCGCCTGTTTGATCGCCTGCTGGCTTTCGACAGCACGACGCAGGGTGCTGCCCAACTGGTCTACAAGGCCCATCTGCGCACTTACAAGGTCAAGGGTCTCCGGGACATCATTGCGACAGGCGGCAAGGCCTTTGATGGTCTGGTCCAGCAGATCAACCACATCCGTCTATGGCAGTCCAACGAGGGCATGACCCTCATGGATGCGGAAGACGAGTTCGAGGCTCACCAGTACACGTTCTCTGGTCTGAGCGATGTCCTGCTTCAGTTTGGGCAGCAGATCTCCGGAGCCCTTCAAATCCCTCTCGTCCGACTGTTTGGGCAATCTCCGGCGGGGCTGAATGCCAGCGGCGACAGCGATCTGCGCACCTATTACGACGGGATCAAACGCCAACAGGAAGCAAGGCTCCGCAGTCCGCTGACACGGATTATGGAGGTCGTTCACAGGTCCGCATTGGGGCGGCCGCCTAAAGACGGCGTGCCATTCGCATTCAGGCCGCTCTGGCAGATGTCGGAAGAGCAGAAGGCGACCATCGCCAACACCACCACAACCGCTGTGGTTGGGGCCTTTGAAGCGGGGATCATCGACCGGACGACGGCCCTCAAGGAGTTGAAAAACTCGGCCGAAGTCACGGGCGTTTTCGGGGCCATCACATCTGAGGACATCAAGGCGGCCGAGGATGAGCCCCCGCCACCTCCGGAAGATGTCATCAACGATCCCGCCGGGCCCAGCGAAGAACACAATGTGCCAGAACTGCTCCCTGCGGCTCCTGACGCTTGACCGCGGTCCGGCGTCGCCACGGTCAGAATGGCAGCGAGCCAGGCACGCGGAACGGAAATACCTACGCCAGCTCCTGCGTATCGCCAGACACATCGGGGATTTGACGGAGACAGGGTTCAACCCGGCTGACCCGGCCAGCGCCGCCAGGCTTGAGGTCATGCTCCGGCGCTATGCCGACACCATAACGCCGTGGGCTGAAGCAGCCGGTTGGTCGATGGTTTCGGAGGTAGCGGCGCGGGATGAGCGCCAGTGGTTTCGCGTTTCCCGCGAGATGGGAAGGGCTTTGCGGGCTGAAATCAGTTCGGCGCCCACCGGCATGGCGATGCGAACGGCGCTGGCTGAGCAGGTCTCGTTGATCCGTTCGCTGCCAATCGAAGCCGCCCAGCGTGTCCATGACCTGACGCTGAAGGGGATCACGGAGGGCACGAGGGCCAGCGAGATTGCTGCCGAGATCATGCGCTCAGGCAAGGTATCTGCCAATCGAGCCAACCTCATCGCCCGGACCGAGGTCTCCAGAACAGCATCTGCCCTCACACAGGCGCGCGCTGAGCATATAGGAAGCCCCGGCTACTTCTGGAGGACGGCTGGCGATACCGACGTCCGGCCGTCTCACAAGGCGATGGCTGGGCAATTCGTCGCGTGGAACGCACCGCCAACCCTTGATGGCATGACTGCTCACGCTGGCTCGTTTCCCAACTGCCGTTGTTACCCAGAGCCCGTGCTCCCTGAAATCTGACGCGGACACCCTGCATGAAGATGACGACAGACCGCGCGCCAGCGACCCTGGTAGCCGAACAGATTGGCGCGTCCCAACATCTGACGCCCGAAGGTTTCCTGCTGTGCCGCGGCGTCAGGATCGCCCGAACTGGCCCGATGCTCTACGCGCCGGACGAAATGCCGGAAATCGAACCCGGTGACCGGGGCATGGTGACGATCGAGCGCGATGCGAACGTGCTGTTTTCGCCCGAAGCAATCGCTTCATTCGCGGGCAAGCCGGTCACCAATGACCACCCGGACGAATACGTGACGCCAGAAACATGGCGGGCCTGCGCCGTTGGCGTGACGCTGGATCCGCGGCGCGGCGAAGGCGTGGAAGCTGAATATCTGCTCGCCGATCTCCTGATCACAGACGCTCAGGCGATCAACGACGTGAGGGACGGCAAGCGGGAGGTTTCCTGCGGATACGAGTCCGAACGCGAGCAGATCAGACCCGGCTACGGCCGGCAGATCACTGTCGTGGGCAATCACGTCGCCCTCGTGGACCGGGGCCGCTGTGGCCCTTCTTGTTCAATCCAGGACGGAGAAACTCCAATGGCCAAACGGACCGTTTGGGATCGTATGCGGACGGCCTTCAAGGCCAAGGACGAAGCAGCCTTCGAGGAAGAGCTGAAGGAAGCCATGGATCAGGACGGCTACGAGCCGCAGCGTCTTGTCATCGAGGTGAAACAGCCTGAAGGCGAGCCGCCGCCGAAGGAGACTGGTGACAGCGACGATCCGCTGGAGAAGCTGACGGGCGCCGTCAATGATCTCGCCGGCAAGTTCACTGACTTCGAAGGTCGCCTCGCGAAGCTGGAAGAGGGTGGCTCAAAGACTGCCGACGAGGATCCGGAAGGCGAGGGCGAAGGTGACGGCGATGAGGGCGAGGACCGCCCCTCGGAAACCAAGGACTCCGCGAAGCTGCGCGATGAATTCGCTGATACCATTTCCCGCGCTGAAATCCTCTCTCCGGGTATCAAACTGCCGGTGTTCGACGCAAAGCGCACCCGGAAGATGACGGTCGACGCCATGTGTGCGTTGCGCAGGAAGGCGCTGAAGAACGCTCTCGCAGATGAGGCGCGCAAGCCGCATGTCGCGGCGGTTCTCGGCCAAGCCCCCGACATCGCGAAGATGACCTGCGACGAGGCGCGTATCGCGTTCCGAGCCGCGTCAGAACTCGCTCGCAATGCCAATAACGGCCCCGGCGCCCGCCATCCGGTCGGAGATATCCCCCAGGGTCCAATGACCGCAGCGCGCATGCAGCAGATGATCGCTGATCGCCGCAAGGCCGCACGGGCCTGATCCCCACACCTCCTGAACATCGAAGAAGGAAGCACCATGGTTGCTTTTGTGACCCGGATGCCTGCGGGCGTCGTGGGAGCGATTTCGCGCGACATCCATGACGCGACGGTCGTCCCCGAAATCATCGACAGCGCCAATCCGCCGACGCGGTACGGCTCGCCGGTCAAACTCGTCTCCGGCAAGCTCCAGCCGCTGGCGTCAGGCGATGCCGCAACCGTCATTCACGGCTGGCCGGTTCGCGCGTACCCGATCCAGTCGACGACCGACGGCCTCGGCGCGGCTGCCCCGCTGGCGCGCGGCATGCTGGACACGCTCCGCCGTGGCTTCATGGCCGTGCAGCTCGCTGCAGGTACGGCCGCCAAGAAGGGGCAGGTCTATGTCGTGACGACTGCGGGTGGCGCTCTGGTCGTCGGTGACGTCGTAACTTCAGCGTCTCCTGCAGGCGGTGGAACCGCAGTTGCGGTGGCCGGAGCCTATTTCACCGGGCCCGCCGATCCGGGCGGCATCATCGAAATCGAATTCAACCTCTGACCGGCCAGGGCCGTACGCGCCGCGCCCGCACTGGCGCATCCTCAACGGAGAAATCCCAAATGAACCACTTCCGTGATGCTCTCGCGGGATCGTCGGCGCTTGTCCGTGGGCCGGCGCTGAACCCGCACCGCTACACGCGCGACAACTACGTGACCTATGACCGCGCCACGATGGATAGCGCTGGCGCGTTCCTGATCGGTGAGCTCGAGCGTCTGGACCCGATGGTCCACGAGCCGCTGGTATCGGTCACCTGGCAGCGCGACATTGATCTGCGCACCGACGTCCAGATGGGCGACACCTCCACGAGCTATACCGTGTCGAGCTTCGGCGCCGCTGGCGGCGCTGCACCGGCTGGTATTGCGTGGGCGAGCCCCAACAACACGGCCATTCCCCGCGTCACGGTCGATATCGGCAAGGTTGTGAGCCCCTTCGACCTCTGGGACATGGAGGTCGCCTATACCGTCGCGGAGCTGGAGTCGGCGCGCATCACCGGCCGCCCCATTGATGTGCAGCAGCTCGCTGGCCTCAATCTCAAACACCAGATGGACGCCGACCAGCTCGTCTATGTGGGCGATGCGGCGATCGGCACAACCGGCCTCCTGAACTCCAGCAAGGTCGTCAACGTCAGCAACGTGGCCAACGGCGCAAACAGCACGCCCCAGTTTGCGACCAAGACGCCCAACGAGATCCTCGCTGACGTCAACGAGCTGCTGATCTCCGTCTGGGCGGCATCTGGCTACAAGGCCCCGCCGTCGAAGCTCCTGATGGCTCCCAACCCGTTCGGTTACATTGTCACCACCATGGTGTCCGAGGCTGGTACGCAGAGCATTCTGAACTTCCTGCAGACCAACAACATCCTGACGGCTCAGACAGGCCAGCCGCTGGATATCAAGCCGGTGAAATGGCTGGACAAGGGCGTTCGACCCGGCGCGACGACCGACCGAATGGCAGCATACAGCCAGAACCAGGACTACGTCCGGTTCCCGATGGTTCCACTCCAGCCTCTGGCCCCGCAGTACGACGGCATCTGGGTCAAGGTCCCGTACTACGGCCGCTTTGGCGTCGTGGAGACAGTCTATCCGGAAACGGTTGGTTACCGCGACGGAATCGGCTGAGGAGGGCGCGGGATGGTTGAAATCAACGTCGCGAAGCCATTCACGCTTCTTCATCGCAACGGCGACCGGCAGCACTTTGCCGCCGGCGCCCATGCCGTGGACGAGGCCATAGCCAATCACTGGTACGTCCAGGAGCACCTTGCATCCGAAACTGAGGACGGTGCGGCCGAAGACCATGAACCGTCCGAAGACGGAGACGACAAGGCCGCGCTGCTGGCGAAAGCCAAGGCCCTCGGCCTCGCAGTCGACGGTCGCTGGACGGTCGAGAAAATCGCCGCGGCTATCGCCGAAGCGCAGGCCGGCAAGGACTGATCGTGGACGCCGCGACGTTCCGCTCCGACTTTCCGGAGTTCACGGACAGCAACCGGTTCCCCGATGCCCAAGTCAATTTCTGGCTTGGGCTTGGGGAAAAGCTGCTCCCGGAAAACCGATGGGCTGATCTGCGTGACCAGGGGCTTGAGCTTTTCGTCGCTCATAATCTCGTTCTCGCGGCTCAGGCCGAGAAGGCTACGGCGTCCGGGGGGCTGCCTGGGGCATCTTCCGGCGTCGTCTCGAGCAAGGCCGTCGACAAGGTCAGCGTTTCCTATGACACGGGAGCCAGCCTGATTGATGGGGCCGGACACTGGAACCTGACGACCTACGGGACGCGGTTCCTCTGGCTCGCACGCATGATTGGGGCCGGTGGGGTCCAGCTATGACCACGACCATCAAGGTGGACAGGCTGGGCGAGGTTCTGAAACGCATCAAGGACCTGGCGAAAAATCAGGTGCTGGTCGGTGTGCCAGACAGCAATGCTGCCCGGCGCGATGAAGGCGAGGCGATCTCAAACGCAGAGATCGGCTACATCAATGAGTTCGGCGCCCCAGAGGCCAATATCCCCGCCCGCCAACACCTCATTCCCGGTGTCCAGGAAGCGCTTCCAGAGGTGACGAAGCGGCTGAAGGCCGGAGCCGCCAAGGCAATGGCCGGCGATAAAAAGGCCGGCGACACAGCGCTCCATGCCGTTGGGTTGGCGGCCCAGAATGCCGTTCGAACCAAGATCGACAATGGGCCGTTTGCCGCCCTGGCCGATACGACGATCGCCGATCGCGTGGCACGGGGACGCACCGGCCAAAAGCCACTGATCGACACGGGCCAGTATCGGAATTCCATCACCTACGTGACCCGCCCCAGGGGGCAGAAGGGCAGCTGACATGCCTCTCCTTGATGTCTCAGACGTGTTGGCGGATCCCGATTTCGCCGACACGATGACGGTTGCGCGCACGGTGCAGGCCATCGGCGATAACGGCCGCGTCGAGATCAGCAGCCAGACGATCCAGATTTCAGGTGTCGTGACATCGGACGCAGGCGACATTCTCGAGCGCGTAGCCAACGGCTCACGGCTCAAGGGGTCCATCACGGTCCACACCACATTCCAGCTGGTGGCCAGCGATGGCGACACAGACGCAGATGTCATCACCTGGGCGGGCCGTGAGTACACCGTAGCCAGCGTCAACGACTATAGCCGTTACGGGGCCGGGTTCGTCGCTGCCTCCTGCGATCTGAAGCCGCTGCAATGAGTAATACGAGCTCCACCGGCGGCTATCTGACGCCGGAGGCTATCCCGTCGCCGCTTGAGGACGATGGGCTGGACGATTTCCTGCAGGCAATGGTCGCGGGAATCACGGGACTTCCGGGCAAGATGGTCCGCCCCCGCTGGCAACCCATACCCCCGAAGCAGCCAACGCCAGAAACGGACTGGTCCGCTATAGGGATCACCACGCGAACCCCTGATGACAACGCAGTCGTCATCCACCGGCCAGATGGTGAAGGGGCCGACGCGCTTCAGCGTCATGAAGAATTCGACGCCCTCGCCAGTTTCTACGGGCCCAACTGCCAGCAATACGCCGGCAGGCTCCGGGACGGGCTGTCCATCGCACAAAACCGGGAGCCGATGCAGCGCCTCGGAATGGGCCTCGTGAACGTCGGCAACATCGTCCTCCTGCCGGAACTGCTGAACCAGCGCTGGCTTCGCCGCGCCGATCTCACCGTGCGAATCCGGCGGCAGATCGACCGGACATACCCGGTCCTCAACATCCTTTCCTCCGGCGGGACCATCCATGCCGGCGACCAAGACACACCCTGGAATTCGGAGAACTGACCCATGGCAAAGGGCCTGTCGGTAAATGGCGTCGTCAACGTCACCATCAACATGTCCCCGATGGCGGCCGGGCGACGCAACTTCGGCGCCCTGCTGATTGTGGGGCCTTCCCCAGTCATCGACACCGCCGAGCGCATCCGCGAGTACGCGGGCATCGAGGGCATTGCACAGGACTTCGGGACCTCATCGCCTGAATACGCCGCGGCGAGCCTGTTCTTCAGTCAGGCCCCGAAGCCAGCGATTGTCTACCTGGGCAGGTGGGCGCAAACGGCGTCTGCCGCGGTATTGCACGGCGGTGTTCTTTCTGCAGCGCAGCAGCAGATGTCGAACTTCACCAGCATCACGGACGGCGCATTCAAGATCGACGTCGATGGCGTCAGCAAGACTGTCACTGCCGTCGATCTATCCGCTGAAACCAACCTCAATGGCGTGGCCAGCAAGATCACTGCCAAACTGACCGGGGCGACCGTTGTATGGGACGCGGTCAGCAAGAGGTTCAGCGTCACGAGCGGAACTACGGGTGTGACGTCGGCGCTGGGCTACGGCACGGCCCCAACCAGTGGCACGGACCTGTCAGCGCTCATTGGCATCACGTCCGCAACTGCGTCGGCGCCGGTGGACGGCGTGGCGGCTGAATCCCTGCTGGATTGCGTCACCGCCCTGGCCGATATGTCCAGCGAATGGTACGGCCTCATGGTTGCAGCCCCAGGGGTTGCCGAGGCTGATCATCTGGCGGTAGCCGCATTCATCGAGGCCGCCAGCCAGAGCCGCGTCTACGGCGTCACCACCCAGAACCCCAATGTTCTGGATCCTGTGACCACCGCGGACATCGCCAGCCAGATGGAGGCGGCGAAGTACAAGCGGACCCTCTGCCAGTACTCCTCGTCCAGTCCCTATGCCATCGCGTCGCTCTACGGCCGTGCCTTCACGGTCGATTTCACCGGCAACAACACGACCATCACGCTCAAGTTCAAGCAAGAACCAGGCGTCGTCGCCGAGACCATCACGGAGAGCCAGGCGGCGACCCTGAAGGACAAGAATTGCAACGTCTTCGTCAACTACAACAACGACACCGCCATCATTCAGGAAGGGGTGATGGCGAACGGGTACTTCATCGATGAGGTGCACGGAACGGACTGGCTCCAGAACGCTGTCCAGACCGACGTCTATAATCTGCTCTACCAGAGCCAGACCAAGATCCCGCAGACCGACGAGGGCAACCACCTGATCGTCACCCGGATCGAGCAGTCCCTGGTGCAGGCCGTTACCAACGGGCTCGTTGCACCCGGCACATGGAACGTCGACGGCTTCGGGCAACTGAGGCAGGGCGATCTTCTGCCGAAGGGCTTCTACGTCTTCGCGCCGCCCATCAGCACTCAGGTCCAGTCCGATCGCGAGGCCCGAAAGTCGGTGCCCATTCAGGTGGCTGCCAAGCTCGCCGGCGCCATCCACTCCGTCAACGTCATGATCAACGTCAATCGCTAACAGGAGGCGACCTTGGCCACATACAGTTTCTTGGACATCGTCGCCGCCATCGCGGGTCCGGGCGGCATGATCTCCCTCGGCAACGGCTCTGGCGCGGCCGAAGAGGGCATCACGGTCGAAATGGTGGACGACAAGAATACCATGATGATCGGCGCAGGCGGGCAGGGCCAGCACAACCTGCACGCCGGCAAGGGCGGCACCGTGACCATCCGGCTGCTCAAAACCAGCCCGACCAACGCCATGATGACCGATCTTTACAACTTCCAGACGGCCAGTTCGGCGCGGCACGGCCAGAACACGTTCAGCCTGCGTGACGTCGTCCGCGGCGATACCGTCACCGGGCAGCAGGGCGCGTTCAAGAAATTCCCCTCCAACGGCTACGCCAAGGATGGTCCGGTCATGGAGTGGGTCATGGATTTCGTTGTGCTGGATCAGAAGATCGGCACCGGCACGCCCGCCATTTGAGGCGCGCGCGCCCGGTTCAGGCCGCGATGGAAAGCTTCATTCCCATTGCCTTCACCACACCCAGCAGGGTCGAAAGGCGGGGGTCGCCTTTCTGGCTGAGGGCGCGATACAGCGATTCACGGGACAGGCCCGCATCTTCGGCAATCTTCGACATGCCACGGGCGCGTGCGACGATCCCAATCGCGTGGGCGATGTAGGCAGCATCGCCTTCCTCCATCGCGTCGGCCAGAAACCTCACCTGTTCCTCTTCGGTGTCGAGGAACTCGGCGGCGTCGAACGGGACGGTTTCGATTGCCATGTCAAACCTCCTTGGCCATTTCGATGGCCCGCTTGATGTCCTTCTTCTGGCTGCCCTTGTCGCCGCCACACAGAAGGATGACCAGCACGTCGCCGCGCTTCGCGAAGTAGACCCGATACCCGGGGCCTGCATGAACGCGTAGCTCCCCAATCCCGTCAAAGAACTTGGCGTCACCAAAGTTCCCCATTTCCAGGCGGGCGATCCGCTGGACGATGCGCCGGGCTCCGGCTCTGTCAGACAGGCTCCTGAGCCAGTCCCTGAATTCGGTTGTCTGCCTGACGCTGATCATTTGTAGCTTATAGGCTACGAGGCATGCGGCGTCAACGGACCGTAGCCTATAAGCTACTTCCTCAACATATATCCAATCCAATTCGGAGATGGAAATCCATGAGCGATGAATTCGAACTCGGTGGCCACAAGTACCGTTTCACGAAGATTGACGCCCGCCGGCAGGCCCATGTCGCGCGGCGTCTTGTGCCCGTTGTGTCCAGCCTGGCCGATCTCACAAAGGTCGATGGCCTGAGCGATCTGGCTGCTCTGGCTCCGGTCGCCAAAGCCGTGGCGTCCATGCCTGACGCCGATTTCGATTACGTGCTGGACGTTTGTCTGTCCGTTACCCAGCGCGAGCAGGCCGGCGGGACGGGGTGGGCGCCGATCTGGAGCGAAGGCGCGAAGCAGATCATGTTCTCCGACATCGATCTGGCCGTCATGATGCAGATCGTGGCCAAGGTCATTCAGGGGAACCTCGGCAATTTTTTTCCCGGAAACCTGCCCGGTTCGAGCGCCGCGGCAAGCCCGGCCCCGTAACCGAGTGGGTCCGGATGCCGGACGACGAGGACTGGCTGTTCAGGCCGGTCCTGCGGGGCATGTGTCGCTACGAAAGCCTTGTCGACGGGACGCTCGATCTGGCGGACGTGGCGACCATGAACGACGTCATCGACGTACAGGATGAGAACAGCCGGCGCGCTGAGGATGCGGCCCGGAAATAGGCTCGTTGACTCTTCTCTGATCAACGCTGCAAGCTTTGCCTGAACTGGAGGCTGGCATGTCAGACAAGAACAGGGGAAGCGGAAGCGGAAACAGAGGCCCGCAGCCAAGTAGGCCATCCAACGACAGGCCGAATCGTGGGACCACCGATGGCCAAACTATACGGGATAAGCCGGTATGGAACACGACGGACTGGGACAGGCCGAGACCAACCCCGACGCAGCCGAAGCCGAAGAACAAGCCCTGACGGGCGAGTTCAACAATCTCGGTATTTCGATATGCAAGTCGCGCCGGTATCACGAGAAGCTGGCGCACTTCTATTCATACTGGCGTGATACGAATAGAATAGCGGCCGTCGTTGCAGGTAGTAGCCTATTCGTGCTGATTTTTTCCGGCTTGGATAAATTCGCGGGCACGGTAAGTGCAATTTTTGCATTGTGGGCAATGATTGATTTTATCGTCAGTCCCGACAAGAAGGCGGAGCGGCATGAGGATCTACGGCAGAGCTTTATTGATCTTGAGATCCTCTTAAACGATGCCGGCAGAACAGACGGGGACTTGAGGAAGCTGAGGGCTAAGCGGCTTTCCATCGAGAAGCGTGAGCCACCATGCAAACGCCTTGTCGATCTTCAGGCACGGAACGACGAACTCCGCGCCCGTGGATACCCGGCGGATGATATGGTTCCGCTTAGTCGGGCCCAGTCAAGCTTGGGCTACCTGTTCACCTTCGGCATGGGGCGTCTGGAGAAGTGGAAGGCGCAACAGTTGGCAAATGGCTGACCGTCCAACAATGTGAACCGTTTCAAGCCGCCTCCGGGCGGCTTTTTCTATGGGGCCTCCATGTCAGACACCATCAAAGAATTCCTTGTCGGCCTGGGCTTCAAGATCGACGCCACGAGCGAGAAGAAGTTCGTGGAGGGCGTGCAGAAGGCCACGGAGCAGGCGTTGGCCCTCGGGGCTGCCATGCAGGCCGTCGCTGCCACGATCACCGCCGCCGTGGTCAAGATCGCCCGGGATATGGACCAGATGGCCTACGCGTCGGAGCGGCTGGGCTCATCGGTGAAGGACATTAAGGCAGTCTCATATGCGATCGGGCAGATGGGAGGATCCGCACAGGGCGCGCTGTCATCCATGGAGGGCATTGCCCGGTTCATGCGGAACAGTCCGGGCGGGACCGGCTTCATCCGCCACCTGGTGGGCGACAAGGTCGACGTGAAGGACACCGCCGCCGTCATGGACGCTCTGGCGGTGAAGTTCCGGGAGATGCCCTATTACCTGGCGAAGGCGAGGGCGGAGGTCATCGGCATCGATGAGCAGACCCTGCAAGCCATGGTCAGGGGAATGGACAAGTTCAGCGCCGAATACCGGGCCAAGATGGGCGCCGCCGGGCTGAACCCGGAAAAGCTGGCCGCCGACAGCAAGAAGTTCATGCAGACCTGGAACGGCATGTGGCAGTCGGTGGAGATGGTTGGCCAGAAGATCGCCGCCAATCTGATGCCCTACCTCGGCCGGGAGATCGAACGCTTCGCCGAGTGGCTGGACAAGCACTCCGCGAAAATCTCCTACTACGTCACCCGCTTTGCGGAAGCCGCGCTGGAGGTCGCGACATTCATCAGGGACGCCATTTTCAGGCTGGGAGACATCGACCCGGCAGTGAAGCGCGTTCTGGCCGTGCTCGGCGCGCTCATGGGCGTGGCGTGGGCGCTGGGCGGCCCCATCAGGATCCTGCTGCTACTCGGCGCGGCGATCCTGCTCCTCTACGACGATTACAAAGCCTGGAAGAACGGCTCAGAGCATTTCATCGACTGGGACAAGTGGGCGCCGGCGATCCAGAACGCCTGGGAGTGGATCAAGAAGATTGCCAGCGCCATCAACAGCGCCGCAGAGGCCGTGGGAGGCTGGCAGAACGTCGCCATGGCCTTCGCCGCCTACATGGCCACCAAATGGGTCGCTGACATTCTGGGGGCCTTCACAAAGGTCGGAGACGGGGCGTCAAAGCTCGCGAAGGGCGGACCCGGCCGGATGGGCCTGCTGGGCCTCCTAGGCGTAGCTGGCGGCTCCTACATGGCCTACCAGCACGGGAAGGACGCCATTGACGGCGTCATGGACCGGCTGCCTGCAACCGCCCATCAGCGCGAGGTCTACGAGAAGGAAAAGAACCTCTCGACATGGGACAGGGCAAAGCGGGCCTGGAACGATAGGCCGAAGTGGCTGGGTGGGAGCGGAGGGACTGGGACGGGCAGCGGCCCATATTCCGTCCGGGGCCGCGGCATCGGACGGGCATTGAATGACGACCAGAAGAAGGAAATGGCGACCGCGATCCGCAAAACAGCGGCGGATCTGGGCGTTCCGCCAGAGGATATCGCTACCGCGATCTCGTACGAGACAGGCGGCACTATGCATCCTTGGCAGAAGGGGCCGCGGACGCAGTGGGGGCAGCACCGTGGCTTGATCCAGTGGGGGGAGCCCCAGAGGAAAAAATATGGGGTCACTGAGAACTCTACGATCACGGAGCAGATGGCTGCTGTGACGCGGTACCTTAAGGACGCAGGTGTGAAGCCCGGCATGGGCCTGCTCGATATCTATTCAGCGATCAATGCGGGAAGGGTGGGCCGTTACAACGCCAGCGACGCGGGAAATGGCGGGGCACCGGGAACCGTTGCCGACAAGGTCCGAAACCAAATGGGCTCACATCGATCTGCGCTCGCCGCACTGGGGAACCCAGCCAAGGAGCAAAAAGACTTTTGGGGAACAATGCTCGCTTGGGGTCAGAAGGAACTGGGCGTTGGCAGCGCGGCCGCCGCGACAAACCCCTCCCGAAAATTGCCCTCCTTCGTAGAAGGAGTGGAGGGTGCGAAGCGGGCCTTCGATCCCAAAAGGTTCGACTTCGCACCGGCCCTTGGCGGGCTTCCAGCAATGAACGCTCCGAACCAAACCACGCTGCACCAGAAGACGGAGATTAATGTGATGGGAGGCTCAGACCCAGCCGCGACCGCATCGTATGTTGAAAGGGCCCAACTTGGTGTAAATCAAAACATGATGCGGAATTTCACAAGCCAAGTCAGGTAGCGGGTGGAGGGGTTGTTGGTGAAGGCGCTGGCAATTGGGGTCGGTATGGCGCTCGCGGCCGCAGCGCCGGCGCTGGCTGAGATCAAGGTCGATTTTTCGGGCAAAACTCCGGTCGCGGCTAGCGGTTTGTCTAGCCAAGGGACCTGCATCCCCGTCTCACTCAAGGGAAAGGTCGCGACACGCACCTTCGATAAAGGCGGTGTCGCAATGCAGTCCGTTGTGATCGAAGAGCGCAGTGGCGGACGGCACTTCCTCAATGTGGATACAGCTGAAATCGCCGAGGCCTCAATGGCTGATCGCTCAAACGCGAATCGCGCCCTGCAAATCCTTCTAAAGGATGGAGCCAACGTTCGCGTCAAGGCGTTTGCATGCGGAGCAGCTGGTCGTGTCCTTATGCTGGAATCTGTGCGACCGCAGTAGAGAGGTGGCGCGGCAGGAAAACGTTGCGTCAACGCATTTCCCAACCAATCACGACCCCGTCCTCTAACATGATCCTGGTCCTGAACCGGTTCTTGCCATCTTGGTTGTACTTGTAAGTTAGCCGCGTTTGCGATCGCATCGTTTTGATGTCGAAATCGACCGGCTCCCCGCGGGCGTCGACCAGCATCTCCTGCGTCATCCCCTGCCAAATCTCCCGGCGCATGATCCGATCGACAGTTTCGGGGCTCCCATACTTCTGGATGAGCCGTTCCCGGCGACGTCGCCTCAGTGCGGACTTTATCCCGATGACGGCGGCAATCGGGGCACCGAGAAGAACGAGTAGGGGGAAGCCAGAGCCAGAACCGCTCCCTGACGGCTTTGCTGCGGCGGCCGGTTCTGTCTGCGGTACTTCTGGCCTTGGCTGCTGAGCGGTTGCTGGGGGAACGGTCGCCTCCGATAGCATCATAGCCTTTGGCTGCGGTCCAGAAGGTGTTTGGGCTGGCGGCAACACCGGGATCTGTACGGGTGCTGAGGGAGCCTGAGCCTGCTCCGAAGAGGCTGGCTCATATCCGACTGGCATGCAGGAGGCCGAAACGGAGGCGACTTTCTTTCCTCCGTTCTTCTCGTCATAGACGGTCTCGGAGTAGGCATATTGCCCCGCTCCTGTCGCCTTGAGGACGCCCACCATGCGAACCGAGCGGTTTTTTCTAAGGTCTCCCTGCCATTCGTAGTCGCCGTCTTCGGCTACCTGAGCAAAGATTTCATACTGGGCTTCACGCTTGATAACCCCGCCCTTTGGCAGGCGATGTGCAAATGACCACCGGGGCCCGTCGATCTTGATCGCGATCGTCGTGGAGTCTGGCGTGGTGCAGGAGAGTTCGAGGCTTGCGGCATGGGCGCCTTCAGATGCAGCCAGCAGCCCGATGGAAGCGACGATAGCCTTCATGGGAACCCGCCTGGCTCAGCGAAACAGCTTGGCGAGAAGGCCCCAAAAGCTGAACGTGGTTCGAGAATAGACCCGGTTATAGGCCGCCCGCTTCGGGCTGGTCAGCCAGCCATAGCCGTGAGGCGCTTTCAGTCCCAGCGAATGGCGGATGTATCGCTTAGGCGACGTACGTGCCGCGAAGCTGCGCTTCAGGCTTGGTTTCCTCACTCCGAACTTCATTAGACCCTCCCTGCCTATCGGCAGCATCGGGGCACGGTCAGGCGGGAGTCAACGTGACGCAGGGGGAGGTGGCCGGTCAGATTGGGATTATAGGCTCCGCGTAGCAGCGGCATATTTCACCGGTTGCGCAGATGTGGCCATCACCAGGGTGCCCGCCCGGCGGCACCTTGTTATAGGAAAAACGCTTTCCGGCGTTACGTCGGCAAACGTCGCAGACGTCGCTATCACCTGCTGATCGCCACCGGTAGTGGGTAGCGCCTGCCAGTTTTGCCCGGCCAGCATCAAAAGCCCAACGGTCGGCGTCTATCTCAACCCGTTCTGCAACGTACCGTTGCCTGTCCCGTTCCCGATCCTCTGGAGACAGCTTCCTCGATCTGGACGGCGGGCGCGCCCGCGTGCCAGCGGTCTTTGCCATCCCGTCGGCAGGAATGGCGATTGGATTACGCCTCTGCTTGGGCTTCGGAGCCCCGAACAGCCGTTGCAACCATTTCATTGTATGCCCCTGATCCCAAAGCAGATCGTATCTGCGGGAAGGGGGCGATGGAATAGCGAGGTTGGCATTGGTTTCCCCTGTACCTGGGAGACAATGCGCGATTTGCTCGTCTGTTTTGGTGAGCAAAAATAGCAAGAGTAAGTCGTTGATTTCATTGTTCCCCCGTTTGGGTGAACTTGATTTCAAAGACCTTTTTTGTCCGCACGTGATTAGTCTGAGGCTTTGGGACCCGCCGGCCCCGGTCGCCCTAGGAACTCGAAGGCCCTTATCTCGTCCTCAGAGAAAGCTTCGCCGTCTTTGAGGCGTTTCGCGATGTAAGCGAACATTGCCGACAAGTTTCTCAGCATGTCCTCAGGCGGGATGATGCCAGCCCCAGATCTGGTGGACAGCGCCGGATCAGCAAGACTCGCTTCCAGCCTTTCGCGAGATGTCAACGGGCTGGAGTGCCGGCAGCGTCCAAGACACTTGCGATCTGAAATCATTCTATAATTGATGCGAAAACTCAAACGTAACCGAAGTCTACATCTCGCGGGGTCAGGGACCCTTCCTGCGTGTTGCGCAGTAGGCCTCACGCTCTACTGCTCCCGGTCAGCCTCGTTGAGCTGCTGCTCGACCGCGCCAATGGCCAACTCCAGTTCGCCTATGCGCTGGACCTCTGAGCGCGCCGGCATTGCCCGGGCCCGGGCGGCGCGCAGGATAATCTCACGTTGCTCCGCCTTCAGCCGCTGGAGCAGTGCTTCTTGTTCAGTCATGTGCGTCCATTTCGTTGAGGCAGGGAGCCATCAGTACATGCCTGGTATCCAGGCGAGGCTTATTCGGCGTCTTTGGGTTTGTTCCACGACGGCACAGGCTCGTCAGTGGGCGCCGTTTCCAACATACGAGTAGCCACGCGCGGCCATGGCGACGCCGAATTGACGTAGTCAACCAAATCTTCAATTATTTTCAGAGGCTTGCGGCCGTGGATGTTCATCATTTTTCTGGCGATACGGCTAACGTCCTCGCTTAATTCGCCGGGTGCGACGTCCCCTTTTCCTACCGACACAAGGCGTGGAATCGGAACGCTGAATATCCTGGAGGCCTTCAGCAACATCTCAATGGTAATTTGAGTCTCGCCCCGCTCGATGCGGGAGTAGGCGGGTTGCGACACCGCAAAAAGTTTCGCCGCCATCTCCTGGGACATGCCCGCATCGGCGCGCAACTGCCGGAGCAGCAATCCGAACTGCGAATTCGGGTTGACATCATTCACTTTGGTTATATTCTCTATTCACTAAACGAATGAAACGGCGAGGTCATGAGCAAACCAAAGAGTGAAAAACATATCGTTGTCGTCTCCGGCGTAACATACGAGCGCGTCAAAGAATTCCGATTCTCAAAGCGCATCGACACCATGGCGGAGGCGACGCGAGAAATCATCGAACTGGGCCTCGCGGCCTGGAACGAAGGTGCAGCGGACAGGGGACAGTTTGGCGACGGAACCCTGACCGCTGCTGCAAAAACCGGCGCTTTGACGAGCGCCAGCGCACCAACCCGGTAGATAGGATACCGAGCTAATGAGTAGTGATCTTACCACGATCGACTTCTACGGAGCCAGTCTGATCATCCAGCGCGGCCCGACACCAGAAACCACCCTTGTGGCAATGCGCCCGGTGGTCGAAGGGATGAGCCTCAACTGGGCGACGCAATACCGCAAAATCACGTCGCACCCAGTCCTGAGCAAAGGGGTTGTCGAAATGACAACTCCTTCAAATGGCGGCTCGCAGCAGATGGTTGCCATGCCGCTGCCCAGGCTGAACTTTTGGCTGGCGACGATCCAGCCGAAGAAAGTTCCCGATGAGGCGACGAGGAAGGCGGTGATCCAGTACCAAGAGGAATGCGCCGACGCCCTGTTTGCCCACTTCTTCGGGAAGGCGCAGGCGAACAAGGAAGAGCCTACCAAGCGCAGGCTTGATGGCGATGCACGCGAGGCGCGCCTGCAGTTCAAGCTCGGGCTGAGCATTGCCAAGATGATCGGCATCGACGGCAATCAGCGCATCCTGTCGGCTTCGCGCATCGCCAAAGCGGCAACCGGGTTCGACTATTTGGCCAGCATGGGCGTCCAGTCTCTGGATGCTCCCCAGCAGGAGGCGCTTCTGACGCCAACCGCCATCGGCCAGCGGCTCGGCAACGTCTCGGCGCGCGAGGTCAACAGTCTGTTCTGCGCCCGTGATGCCCAGACGGCGCACCGCGACCCGAAGGGCAGTATCTATTACGAGCCGACCGCGAAGGGCATCCAGTGGGGCGCCGTCATGCAGGATACCGGCAAACGCCACGGTGACGGCACGCCAATCCGCCAACTGAAGTGGGCGTCGAGCGCGGTTGACCGGCTTCGCGAAGAAGTGCTCGGAGGCTCACACTGATGGCAGATGTGATCGAGCTTCCTAAACAAGCCGAGCCTGACGTGCGGTTCCGCGAACTGCACAACTACGGGTGGACCGACGACGGCCAGAGCATTTCGCTGGCATGTGGCGAGCGCAGGGACGGCTCCGTACTGTTCGCCGTGCTGCTGATGGCCGGCATCAATCCTGGCGATACCTTCACGTGCCTTGCTGAGTACCCGGGCGATACGTCTGGCAAAATCAACGCCGAGAATGCAGCGAACGTCGCGGCTAAAGCCCTAGTGTGGTCGGAACTGTTTCTGTCCGGCGCCGCATGAAATAGCGAGCCGACGAGCGACTGGAACTCGCGCGCCGGCTCTAACCTCCCCCGATCCGTGGAGATCAGGAATGGCTTCCATCATCAATACCATGGGCCGCTTCGCCCACGAAATCGCGCTTCCGGCCGACAAGGAACAAAAGCCGGAGCGGGTATCCATTGAAGAACGTGTGTTGCTCGAAAACTACCTGATGTGGCTCCACGGCGAGGCGTTGAAGGTGAGGGCGGTGGTAAAGCACAACCAGCGCCGCCCCACTGACAGCACCGGCCTCATGATGAACTGGGGCTACTTCCGTGGTCAGGAGGCGTCAGCGGCGTCCGAATTGTGCGGTCGGGCCCGGGTGACGCTTCTGGCTCATCCTGGCGGGGAGGCGTGACATGGTCGACATGCCTCCACTCTCTCTCATGCTGCGATATCTTCGGACGACACTACCATGCTCTGGGCCTGATCTGTCAGCTCAAGAACATCATGTCCGGAGCCGACCTCCCTGCCATTGAGGTATAAGATTGCCCGGCCATCGGGATAGGCATGAACCTCGAAAAGGTCCGGATAGCGCTCCGCCCATATGATACGTACGGTCTGCCCATCCTTCCCATCGCGCGCGAAGCTATTCCAAAACAAACGCATATAAGCCTCCTTAAGCTGATACACACTCCTTTCGGACGCCACGGAATTTGGTGAACGTCGGTACGGCATCAACTGTGCTCACAAAAATTTTATGGACAGGAGCGCCAATAGCTCCCGTCGGAAAATGCAAAATAATTCTGGAACAAAATGTGGTTTCGTTTGTAGGGAGGGCGACCCGGCACTGCTGGCGTTCCAGCGCCGGGTCTGACTGTGCCAATTTCGGGGGGGAGGCTGGCTACATCTTCGCATATGGCCGTTTGACCCCAAGGTGCCAAGCTGGATCACGGGATTGTTGGCGGGAGCCAGCGCCCTCGGCTGACAATTCAGCCCAGCCGCTCGGCGCAGTTTTGCGCTCAGCTATTGCTAGGGGTTAGGCCGCGGGCACAAAAATGCAGTTCTGCCTTGCGCTTTCCCGCGTTGACAAGGATGCACCGGCGATATTGAAGATCGGCGAATGATTGCACGGTATTCATCTGTCCTTCCGGCGCTGGCTCTTATCCTCAGCGTCGCACTCACCCTGCAAAGCAATCCTGCCGTCGCATACGACGCCAGGCTGCGCCCACAGTTCGACCGTCTCGAATACGACACCCGCCTCGAGGAAGTCTGCGGCACCGAAGTTGGCTTGCGGATCAGCAGGGAGCAGTCCGGTTTTGTGGTCAACAAAGTCGTGGCTGACACGTTCAGGAATGACGTTCAGATTGGGAACAAAATCATTGCCAAGGGCGCGGCGTTCCGCAGTCAGGGCAAATGGTACCATCTCA
This sequence comes from Camelimonas fluminis, assembly GCF_014656355.1. GTDB lineage: Bacteria > Pseudomonadota > Alphaproteobacteria > Rhizobiales > Beijerinckiaceae > Camelimonas > Camelimonas fluminis. Next base: position 52,182 of record NZ_BNCG01000017.1, on the reverse strand, counting down.
GTTTCGAATGTGAGACCGGCCCTCACCATATGGACGTGCACAAGATGAAATACGCGGTGGGCGATGAAATTCCCCGCTCACAATGGGTGAAGCACTACCTGTATGATTGAAGCAAGGCCGCCCAGTGGCCACATATACAAGTATGGTTGTAAATTATTGCCACTATTTTTTAAATTTAATTCGTCTCTCATAAGGACATCGATAAACCACATTTGGCGCAGATACATTGTTGGTGGCAGGAAAATCGCCACTCTGGCCGTGCAGCCCTATCCTTTTGCTGCGGTCCGGTAGCCAGTTCCCAGGAGGGAAACATGGCATCTACTAATCAGAACACTCAGACCCGCGCGCATCAAGCCAATCAGCAGAGCGATCGCCAGCATGTCCCGCCAATGAAGCAGGACAACGCCGACAAGTCTGCTGACAAGCGCGAGGCTGCCCCACAAGAGGAAGCGCCACTTGTGACTCCGGCTCCGACTCCGGCCCAACCGGAAAAGAAGGCCATCTGAGCGCCATTGCTTGATGGGATGATGACGGAGGGGCAGCAAAGCCCAAAATCCCGTCGTCCGGAAGGGAGGCCCCGCTACGGCGGGGCTTTTTCTGTCTGCACGCACGCGCAAACCCGCCGAGGCACCCGCTGCCAACGCCAGCAAGCCAAACTGATCCACGGTCGGTGTTGTTGTAAGACAAATTGACTGGTGCCTGACGCCATCCCGTCAGGGGCAAAGTGGGTGCCGATTGTGATGCATTCAGGGCATCTCAGTTGGCGCAGAGCCCCTTGGGCGTTATGCGCCCTCCCGGATACGGCGACGCAACCGCCGGACCTGGGGGACGCTTATCCCAAGGCGTCCGGCCACATATTCCGCCAGGTAGTCCGTCTGCAGTTCCCGTATCACTTTGGCGGGCCGGCAACCCCCGATCGGTTCTCGGCACGGGGCCTTCTGGAAGTGCCCTTTTTAAGCAGGCTTCTTTCGCGGGCCACCGCGTTTGCGTGGAGCGGGCGTCGCCTCTTCCTCGGTCGTTGCCTTCATAGGGCGTGGTGGAAGAGCGAATTTTGCGCGGCGCTCGGCACCAAGGCGCATCTCTTTTGCGCGGGATGAGCGAAAAGCGGAATAGTTCGGTGCAACCATCGGATAGTCGGGCGGCAAATTCCACTTGGCCCTGTAGTCTTCTGGCGTCATGCCATAAACCGCGCGCAAATGGCGCTTCAGCGATTTGAACTGCTTGCCATCCTCAAGGCAGATGATGAAGTCAGGCGTGACAGATTTCTTAATGGAAACAACCGGCTTCTGTGGAGTTGGCACACTTGCTAGCCCCTGTTTCCCCAGCGCGACGAGAGCATCGTGTGTTGAGCCAATCAGGTCTGCAAGGGATTCCCTGTTTAAATGGTTATTGGCAACGTAAGCGGAAACAATATCGGCGGTGAGTTCCACGAGATTGTCGGGCCCAGCAACTTCTTTCATGTGCTCAATCTCCTTGCCGCTTGGTCCAGTAAATTCGATCAGAGAATCAATTGGGTAGGTAGGTGATGTATAAGCAGTCTGAGGCCGAATCCATATTCCCGCGCCGTGTCTCATTGATTGACCCACAAGGGGTTACGCGTTAGTTTACCGAAATTCAGTGGTCGAAGACCGTTCGGGACCTACCACTGAGTGTATGGACGACCGGGGCCCCTGCGCCAGACGCACGCCGCGATCCTGAAGTCAGCAAGCCAGAGCGGCGAACCTGATCTTCACCCCTGGAGAAATTCGTTCTGAAGCCGGCCGGCAGGTCGGCTTTTTTGATTCCGGGATATGAAAGGCCGCGCGCCGTATGGATATCCTCGACGCCATCAGCTCCATTTTCATTCAGCAGGGCAGGTCCATCGGCACGATCATGCCTGACGTGGTGCTGGAGGAAATCCACCGGGACGACCTGATCATCACGGATCACCCGGTTGAGAAGGGCGCGGCGATATCTGACCACGCCTTCAAGCGGCCGGAAGAGGTCGAAATCCGCTGCGGCTGGAGCAACAGTACGGCTGGTTACGAGGGGTACGCGCAGGAGGTTTACCAGGAGCTCCTGTCGCTCCAGCAAAGCCGGGAGCCGTTCAGCATCTCGACCGGCAAGCGCAACTACGACGACATGCTGATCAGTTCGCTGGCGGTCACCACGGACGCCGCAAGCGAATATGCGCTGATGGTTGTGGCCCGGTGTCGTCGGGTGCTCATTGCCGAGACGCAGACGACGAAGCTGGCGTCCCAGAAAGACCATGCCCAGCCGCAGAAAACGGCGCCTACCGTCGAAACGGGGACGAAGCAGCCCCAGGCGAAGCCGTCAGGCAGCATTCTCAGTGGCGGCGCCGGCGCCCTCGGGTTCTTTGGAAAGCTCGGATAGCTGATGGCATTCTTTGAAATCCCGCTCAGCCCGACGCCACAGGAGTTTACCGTCATGCTGGCCGGGATCGAATACCGCATGCGCGTTGTCTATGCGGATGCCCCCGAGGGCGGCTGGCTGCTGGACATCAACGCCCAGGTTGGGACCCAAATTATCTTGGGCGTCCCGCTCGTGACCGGCGCCGATTTGCTCGAGCAATATGCGTACCTGGGGCTCGGCGGCGGACTGTGGGTCGCGACGGACGGTGATCCCGAGGCCGAGCCGACTTTCGACAATCTTGGCAACGCTAGCCGGCTGTTCTTCGAGGTTCGCTGATGGCGCGCCAGTGGATTCGCAAGTGCTCCCTGATCGTTGGCGACAGCGGGGGAAACGGGCTGGAGCTGTCCGAATTCCGCATCAGGTTCGAAGTCTGCAAATACCCGATGCAGACGCCGGGGTTTGCCCGCATCCGCATTTACAATCTGTCCGACGACACCGCGAACCGCATCCAGAAGGAATTCACGAAGATCGTCCTGAAGGCAGGATATGAGGACGAGAGCGATTTCGGCGTCATTTTCACCGGCAATGTGAAGCAGTGGCGCAAGGGCAGGGAAAACCCCGTCGACACTTATCTGGACGTCATGGCAGCGGACGGGGACCAGGCCTACAACTACGCCGTGGTGAACAAGACGCTCGCCGCCGGGCACACCCACAAGGACACGCTGCAGGCGATCTCCGAGGCGTTCAAGAAGTACGGCGTCACCCTTGGGCACGTCGCAGACCTCGGGCAGACCGTGTTCCCGCGATCCCGGCCGATGTTTGGCATGGCGCGCGATTATCTGCGGGTGCTGGCCCGGAGCACAGGGACGTTCTGGACAATCCAGGACGAGAAAATCCAGATCGTCAAAACCAACGAGGCGTTGCCGGGCAAGGCGTTCGTCCTCAACTCCGACACCGGCCTGATCGGCATGCCTGAGCAGACCATGGGCGGGATCATCGCCCGCTGCCTGCTGAATCCGAACATCCGCATTAATGGTCAGGTGAAGATCGACCAGAAGAGCGTTCAACAGGCGCTGCGCGGTCCGACGATCGAGGACGGAGCGAAGGCCCCACAACTCCCCGGCATCGCAGCCGATGGCATGTACAAGGTCATGTACGAAACGTTCATCGGCGATACCCGTGGCCCGCCCTGGTATTGCGATCTCGTGCTCCAGTCCATGAATCCCGCGGACAATCCGATCCCGGCGCCCCTCACAAACGGACTGACCAATGAACCTTAAAGAGCTTGGTGACGATCCCGAAGAAGCGCTCCGTGTCATGCTGGATGGCTTCCGTCAGTCGCTCCATACGGCCATGCTCGGTGAGGTCGTGAAATACGACCCAAAGACCATGACCATGGACATACAGCCGTCCATGAAAGGTGTAATCCGGAAACCGGACGGGACCTCGGAGACAGTGAAACTGCCGTTGCTCACCGGGGTCCCGGTGTCTTTTCCGGGGGGCGGTGGAACGACACTGACTTTCCCGGTGAAGCCAGGCGACCCGGTGATGATGACCTTCGCCCAGAGATCGTCGGACGCATGGAACCAGTCCGGCGGCACACAGGACCAGATTGACGCCAGATCGCTCGACCTTGCCGACGCTGTTGCACATGTCGGCATCAGGCATCAGGCCAGTTTGCCTGAGAACGTCAGCGGGTCGGCAACCCAGCTCCGGACGGACGATGGAAAAACAAGCTTCACGCTCGATGGGGCAGGCGGGCTGTCCCTCGACACTGACCAGGCTGTGTCCGTGAAGGGCGCCAAGGGCATCTCCATGGATGGCGGGAGCGGTGATTTACACGTCACCGGCGACCTGTTCGTGAATGGAATCAGTTTCCTGAATCACATCCACAACAACGTGCAGCCCGGCGGCGGCAATTCGGGCAAGCCGGTCGGAGCCTGACAATGCGATATCGCAAGATGGATGCCAACGGAGACATGGTTTTCGGTGGAGGGCAGGCTGCATTCTGGCGCGACGTGCCAGAAGCGCCGGCGCAGGCTGTGATGACGCGTCTGCGCCTTCAGCTTGGCGAATGGTTCCTCGACACCTCCGATGGCACCCCCTGGAAAACCCGCGTTCTCGGAAAGTACACCGCGCCGTTCCGTGACCCTGTGATCCGGGCCCGGATGCTGGGAACGGCAGGCGTGACCGGCATCGCCGCCTACTACAGCACCGTGGATCCCGATACGCGCCAGTTCACGGTCGGGGCGACCATCGACACTGTTTACGGGCAGGCCACCGTCAAGGGAACGATCTGATGGCGATTGTCTGCGAGATTGACGCGACCGGCATTCACAAGCCGGATTTCTCGGAGATCCTCGAATATCTGAAGACGGAATATCGGGGCATTTACGGCGAGGACGTCTACCTGGAAAACGACAGCCAGGACGGCCAGCTCCTTGGCATTTTCGCCGCGGCAATCAACGATGCCAACGCCATGGCTGTTGCTGTCTACAACGCCTTTTCGCCGTCGTCGGCACAGGGCGTCGGTTTATCCCGCGTAGTCAAGATCAATGGCATCTCCCGTAACCTGCCATCGTACTCGTCTGCGGACCTTGAAATCGTGGGACAGTCCGGATCGACCATCACGGGTGGTCTTGCACGCGATGTGAACGGTTATCTGTGGGCGTTGCCACCTGTGGTGAATATCCCGCCAGGAGGATTGATCACGGTCACCGCGACTGCGCAGCGGGTTGGGGCGGTAGCTGCTGCGGCCGGAGAGATCAACGCAATCGCCACTCCGACGCTCGGCTGGCAATCCGTGACCAACCCACTGGCTGCGACCATGGGGGCGCCAGTGGAGCGGGACGCCCAGTTGCGGCGGCGGCAGACGGTGTCAACGGCCCTGCCATCGCTGACGGTCCTCGATGGGATGATTGGAGCGGTCGCGTCGCTTCAAGGCGTCACCCGTTATGCGGCCTATGAGAACGACACGTCTCTCACGGACGCGAACGGCGTCCCGTCCCATTCGATCGCAATGGTGGTTGAGGGCGGCGACGCACAGGCGATTGCCGATGCCATACTCGCCAAGAAAACACCGGGCGCCGGCACCTACGGAACGACAGAGCAGTCATCCGTCGATGTGTATGGTATCCGACATGCGATCCATTTCTTCCGGCCGACGCTTGTCCCCGTGACCTACGCACTGACCGTCCGCGCGCTGCCAGGGTTTACGACGGGCGTTCAGGACGCGATCCGGCAGGCATTGGCGGACTGGACCAACGCATTGTCCATTGGCGCGAGCGTGTTTCTGACGCGCGCCTACGTCCCCGCGAATCTGCCCTCCAGTCCGGGCGGTGCGACATTTGAAATCATGTCGATGACGATGGCGCGGGACGGCGACCCGCCAACCGCGGCTGACGTGGCAATCGCTTTCAATGAGGTGGCGTCGGGCGACGTTTCGAATGTGATCCTGACGGTGGTCTGAGATGGCGACGGTCGAAGATTACCTTGGCCTCATCACCAGCTTCCACCGCGGCCAGCCGAGGTTCACCGCCACGGTCGAAGCGCTGGTCACTCCATTGGCGGGCGGCCAGGCATTCCTGGGGCATATGCCGCAGGACTTCGACCTTGATGATGCGGTTGGGGTGCAGCTGGACGTCGTTGGCGAATGGGTCGGTCGTTCGCGCTACATCGAACTCGATCTGGAGAATGTCTGGTTCTCGTTCGATCTTTCCGGCCTCGGGTTCGATCAGGGCGTCTGGCAGGGGAAATACGATCCGACCACCGGCCTGACGGCGCTTGACGACGATAACTACCGGCTGCTGCTCCGCGCAAAGATTGCCGCCAACTCGTGGGATGGGACGGTTCCGGGAGCGAAGCGCGCATTCGACATCATGTTCGAAGGGACCGGAACACTCGTCTTCGTCCAGGACAACCACGACATGACCATGACCATTGGAGTGTCGGGCGCGGTTCCAAACGCTCTGTTTCTCGCGATCCTGGCGGGAGGATATATCCCGCTGAAGCCGGAAGGTGTCCGGATCGCCTACTATGACATCACGTCAATCGATGGCGGTCCCATGTTCGGGTTCGATTCCAGCAGCCCATATCTGACGGGATTTGATGCCGGAGCATGGGGCGTCCCCGCCTGAACCCCAGAACCACCTCGACAACTATTCCCAGCGCCCTTTGGGCGCTTTTTTATTGGAGGCCTTGAATGGCGATTAACGAGTTGCTGCCGTTCGCGGTGGCCCCAAGCGCCAACGTGATGACACAGGCAGCGTATGCTGGGTTGACGGCGAGGGCGGGCGGCTTTGTCTCAGGGGTTGCCCAGTCCGAGCAACTCAACAAGGTCTGGAGGCAGGCTGCCTTTGTGGCCGCGATGGTCGGGCAGTACACGGCCAATAACTCAGGTGAGGACGTACTCGACAACGGCGACGTCGACACCTTCGAGGAGAATTTTGCGCTGGCGATTGCAGCTACCGCTGTCGGAAGCCTGCCGTTCGCGACAGCAGCCGAAGTGCTGGCCGCCACGCTGGCAAATAAGGTCATCAGCCCCAAAACCATCGCGCCAGCAGTCCAGTCCGGGAAATGGAACTATGCCATCGCCGCCGGCACGGCCAACGCCCTGACGGTGACGCTTGATCCCGCGCCAGCCAGTTATGCGGCTCTCACAGGGGCTCCAATCCGGATCAAGGTTGCAGCCAACAATACCGGCGCCGTGACCCTCAACGTCAATGGTTTGGGGGCAAAGGCCATCACCCGTGCTGACGGCACGGCCTTGGCAGCCAATGACCTCGTTGCCGGGGCCATCCTTGATTTTGTCTACGACGGGACGTCATTCCAGGTATCGGGTCTGATGAGCGTCTTTATCCCGGCAACGGGCGTGCAAATGTTTTTCTCGCCGGGAACGGTCAACTGGACGGTCCCGGCGGGCGTCACCCGCATCAAAGTGCGAATTTGGGCCGCTGGCGGGGGCGGCGGCGGATCGACAAGCACAACCTCCGGTGGCGCGGGCGGCAACGGTGGTGGCTACCGAGAGGCGACGATCAACGTCACGCCTGGGCAGGTGATCCCCATCACCGTGGGGGCTGGCGGCATCGGTGGCACTGGTACGGGGTCGCCGCTCAACGGAGCCGCGGGCGGATCAAGCTCGGTTGGCGCGCTTGCCACGGCCACTGGCGGTGGCGGCGGCAATGGCGGCTCTGGCACCACCTATGGCACGGCGTCAATGACGCAGGGCTCAAGCTCCGGCGCTGGCTGGGGCGTGGATGGGATGTTTGCCGCCAACGCATCTCCTTTTGGGTCAACGCCAACGGGATCAGGTGGCGGGGGCTCCTATGGCACAACAAACTCAGCCATCACTGTCACGCAAGGCACAGGAGCGTCTTATCCTGGCGGCGGAGGCGGCGGCGCAGCCAGTGGATACAGCGGCAAACCGGGCGCTGATGGCCTGGTAATCATCGAGTTTTGAGGGCGACATGCAGAGCTACGCACGTGTTGACGACGGCGTCGCCGTCGAGATCATCAATCTGCCGGCAGGGATCGGCCCATCTGAGGCATATCACGCGGATATCGCGGCCAGCATCCAGCCGTGCCCTGCGGAGGTTGTGGCAGGCTGGTCAGTCCGCGATGGCCAGTGGTCACCGCCGCCACCCGCTCCAGCCGCGAGCAAGGCTGACCTGCTGGCCTATGCCGCCGACAAGCGCTGGCGCGTCGAGACTGGCGGGATCACAGTTGGCGGCGTGACCGTTGCCACTGATGACCGATCCAAGACCATGATCATGGGCGCCCGGATCAAGGCTGATGCAGATCCGGCATATGTGGTCGGCTGGAAAGGCGCGGATGGCGGCTTTGTCGAGCTGTCCGCATCGCAGATCATCGCCATCAGTGATGCCGTGCTGGCCCATGTGGACGCCTGCTTTGCGGCTGAGGCGGCTGTGTCCGCTGCCATTGCATCCGGCGACATCACCACGACGCAACAGATCGACGACTGGCCGTGGCCGGGCTGATCGCATCTACAATCTGACCATTGATCGCCCGTCCATCCGGCGGGCTTTTTGCTGGAGCCGCCAATGACATGCGCGCCGGGAAAGCGTGATTTCACGGTCTACCGGGGCAGCAACGCCCCGGTGATCCAGATGCGCCTCCGCAATCCGGACGGATCGTTACAGGACCTCACCGGCCACGACCTGATCCTTACCGTATCGGTCAGCGACGGCGAGATTGTCGCCAGTCTGTCCAATGGCGGCCTGACCATCGACCACACCGGACTGATTGTCTGGGCTCCATCGCTGGAGGGCAGCCGCCGCGTCCGGGTTGGCCGCTACAACCAGTATGCCTTTGAGCGCCGCCAGCCAGATGGCGAGCAATACCCTCTGCTTGTTGGCCTCATCACCGGCGTGGATTACCCCAATGCAGACTAAGGTCGAGATCGTCCAGGTGACGCCCTGCATCATCGATGTGGTGGAGAGTGGTCCCCAGGGGCCAACGAACGTATTGACGTTCGAGGCGACCCCGCTCCCCGCGGGGAGCGATCCGACTGTCGACACGACCGGCGAGAGCCCACACCAGCATGTCATCCTGGGCATCCCGGCCGGCGACAAGGGCGATCCGGGTCCGAGCGTCGAGATCGCGGTTGTCGGCGACAGCATGTGCTGGCGCGTTGCCGGCACGGAGGATGACTGGACCGTCATCACGCCCATGTCTGCGCTCGTCGGCGACACAGGCGACCGGGTCGAGCTGCGCATCTCGGCAGGAGTGATGCAATGGAAGCCGACGCTCGGGTCCGTCTGGACGGACCTGGTGAGCATGAGCACGTTGAAGGGCGATACCGGCGACTACGCACAGATGCGCCGCTCCGGCGCCAACGTCGAGTGGAAGCCGTCCAGCGCATCAACCTGGGCCGTTCTGTTCCCCCTGGCAGACATTAAGGGCGACACCGGCGACAACATTGAGCTTCGCCGTGAAGGCGCGAATGTTGAGTGGAAAACATCCAGCGCGTCGAGCTGGAACACTCTCATGCCGCTTACAGCCATCAAGGGCGACAAAGGCGATCCCGGCGCACCAGGCGAGCCGCTGCTCGTCACCATCAGCGACCAGAACGACATCGGCCCCGGCGGCTGGTGGATCACGCGCGACTATCACGGCCCGGCGACGCTGCAATACCTGCGCGCCGAAATGCTGGCGGGAACTGCCAACGACGTGACCATCAACGTCCGCAAGAACGGCGTCCTGCATCGCGGCGGCATCGCTCTGTCGAGCGCCGCCACCATCATCACGGACCTGGCCCTGACGCTCGCCAAGGGCGACAACGTGTCGGTCCACCGCGGGGGCGGCACGATCACCGGGCCGTGGTTGGCTGCCATCCAGATCGACGGGAGAGCCTGATGCCGACGCTGACTTATCCGAACCTCGGTAAGCCGGTCATCCCGTGGAAGCCGCAGGACCTGTTCATTTACGGCAACGACGGATATTGGCCTGACGGCGAGAACCCGGCAGACGGTCGGCTGTTTCAGGACGTGGCGGCCACGATTCCGGGGACCACGTTCGGCCAGCCGGTTGGGTTGGCCCAGCGCCTCGCCGGAACCGCCAATCTCCAGCAAGCTACCGCCGCCGCGCGCCCGACGACGGCACGGGAGCCGAAGGGTGGGAGACGGAACCTGCTGGCGCAATCGCTAACCCAAAACAACATTGGGCACGGAACAGCAACCGCAGTGGATGACGGGCCGCTCTCTGTAGAGTATTCGTGGAATGCTGGCTCCACAGACATTTTTTCGAGCGTTGGTGTACTGTGGCCTGCGGCGGATGTTCTTAACCAACGAGTTGTCCTTTCGTGTTACGTAAAGCCAGGAGACAATCAATACATTTATATCAGCTCAAATTCGTTTGGCACTCAGTCGAATGTTGGTGTTAAGGGTCGGTTTGATAAGATAACTGGTGCTTATACGCCGCTGTTTTCGCAAAATGCCACATACCACGCTTCTGGCATTGATGAAGTTTCCTCTGGTGTTTATCGAGTTTGGATTTCGGTGACACAACCTGGCAATGTGGGCACCAAGGCTTTTAGTGTATTCTGTTCAAACGAAGTTTTTACGAGCACAAGCACGATAATCCTAGGAACTGCCCCCCCTGCATCCAATTTCCGCGTAGGCAGTTGGCAGGTCGAACGCGGGGACGTGCCTACCCCCTACCAAAAAGTCACCACAGCCAACGACGTGACTGAGACCGGCGTCCCGGACATGTGGTCGCTGCGCACGGATGGCACGGATGACCTGATGGCGAGCACGGAGACGTTTGACGTCAACAAGCCGTGGTATTTTGCTGTCTGCGCGATGATTGAGAGCAGTGGTGGCGCGAGTGGCTACGAAAACAACCTGTTCGGCCTTCAGCAGGGATTGATCAACCGACTACATCTAGCGGCCAGGTCGGCAGGTACGCGGACCCTACAGATTTACCATCGAAGCGCTGGTGGAGCCCAGGTGGCTACACCTCTTCCACCGGGAGGCACCTTTGACTATGCCTACGGCGTTCCGTTCATTGTTGAAGGTTGGGCGGCAGGAGGGGGAAGCCTCCATTGCTCGATAAACGGCGGACTGACGCGAGCCGTGGCCTACACGCCGGGGGCAACTCCCGTACTTGCTCCACTACAACTAGGCGGAGGCTCTGGCATCGCGGCAGCCCACTACTACGACGCCCTTGCCATCCAACGTATCCCATCAGACGCCGAGCGTGCCGCCCTGCGCGCCCGCTGGGCCGAGAGGTATCTGCCATGAGCGACTGGATCAGAGTGACCATCGCCTGCCCGGAGGCGATGATCGCAGACGCCAACCAACTGGCGTCCGTGCTGGGCTTCAGCGCGGCGGACGCCAACACCTTCGGCGAGCCGGTCTGGCAGGACGCGGAGGGCAATCGCTACGCCGTGGCGTCAACGCTCGCCAAGCCTGCGTTCGTCACGGATGCAATGTCGCCGCTGCTCGAGCCGCCGTGGGGCGCGGACATGGAAGCGGCGGCGCGGGCGCAGGAATGGCTGGCGGTTTTCGATCCGGCGACGGATAGCGCCCCCTTTGCCAATCCCGTTCATCTCGCGGCGGTGCTCTATGCCGACGCCCCCGAGGCGCTGGCGATCCTCGGCGTGACGCCGGTCGCCAGCGAGTAGCCGACCCACAATCTGACGACATCAGCACCCGCCCACTAGGCGGGTTTTTCTATGGGTGAATCTCATGAACACGACCGAAGTGCAGCGGGCGCTGATCGCGCGCGGTTATGACCTGGGCAAGAGCGGCGCCGACGGTGACTTCGGTGCGCTGACCCTGGCGGCCGTCAAGGCGTTCCAGAAGGCGAATCGTCTTCCTGTCGGGGCTACGGTCCCGGCTGAAACCATTGCCGCCCTCTGCACACCAGTCAGCAAGCCAGCGTCGGCACAAACAATGTCCGCCATTGGGCGCGAGGCGCTTATCGCACGAGAGGGCGTCCGCCTGACGGCCTATCTCGACAGCGTTGGCGTCTGGACTATCGGCATCGGCCACACAGCGATGGCTGGCGATCCAGCCCCAAAGAAGGGCATGACCATCACGATGGAAGATGCGCACGCCATCTTCGCCCGCGACATGGTGAAATATGAGCAGGCTGTCATGGACGCGGTGAAGGTCCCGCTGGCTGACCATCAGTTCGATGCTCTGGTGTCCATCTGTTTTAATATCGGCACGGGCGCGCTGGCCGGGTCGACCTTCGTCAAGCGCATCAATGCCGGCGCGACACCCGCAGCGATCCGCACCGCCATTCTGATGTGGAACAAGCCGGCCGAGATCGTCTCGCGCCGCACGGCCGAGGCGGATCAGTTCGCCACGCCCTACAGCGTCGCCATGCCCAAGGCGCGCTCGACCGACGCAGCCCGCGTCAAGGTCTGACCCCCGCGCCACCGTGGCGCAAACCTCCCGGAGACAACATGAAGATACTGAAACTGATGGCGGCCGCCATCGGCATGCTGGCGCTTGCCGCTTGCCAAACGGCCAATAACCCAACCGCCTGGGGCCAGATCGCCGCCGGCGTCGCCACTGTGGTGGGCGACACCAAAATCGATCCCGATATCGAGCGCGTCAGCAGCAAGCTGGCCGCATACTGCGTCGAGGTGCAGACGGCGGCGCTGGCCGTTGATCTGTTTGCCCCGGTCAAGGTGCAGCAAGCCGCCATCGACGCCCGCGCCGTGGTGCGCACGTTTTGCTCGAGCCCGCCCACGTCGGTCGCCACGGCGATCACCAGCCTTGCGGCGGCTTATGCGGCGATTGAGTCCGCCCGGAAAGGAGGTGGGGCATGAACACCAATCTCACCCTGCCGATCCGACAGGCCTTGATTGGTCTGGGGCCGCTGCTGGCGACGCTCGGCTGGATGGATGAGGCCAGCTGGAGCGCGATGGCCAACCAGATCGCGACCGTTGCCGGAATTCTCATCACGCTGGGCGGCATCGTGTGGCAATGGCGCGTCAGCACGGCCGCCGCAAAGGTGGCCCAGGTCGCAGCGCTCCCCGGCGTCGTAGAAGTGGTGACCACGGACCCCAAACTTGCCGCAGCGGCGGATGAAGGCAGCAGGGCAGGGAAACCGGGCCCCTGACTTGGAGAAAGGGGAGAATGATGGAGGATGCGATGCAAAAGCCATCATGGTTCAAACCGGAAATCAACATGAACTTCATCCTGACGGCGGCCGTGGTCGCTGCCGGGATGGCGTTCAGCTGGTCGAGCATGCAGAGCCAGTCGCAGACACAGGCTCGCCAGATCGAGGAACTGAAGATCGCGGATGCAGTGATCCGGGCAGAGATTCGCGAGGTCCGGGAGAAAGCCGACGCCAAGCTTGAGCTGCTGACACGGGACATGGGCGAGGTCAGAAGCTCGCTGAAGGGAATCAGCACCAACATCGAATGGATTGTCCGCCAGAGCGGCAAGGACGCCAGAGCGCCGCCCTAAATTGGGTCACGTTTGAAGGCCTGATGAGGCACATCGGTACATATAGGGAACGTGCGGCGGCGAACCAAAAGTTAGACCGTTGTAAATACAAACATATAGCGCTCCCCTTGGGAGCGCCAAAGCCGCTTGTCCCGTCGGCTTTTGGAGCAATTGGGCGGTATGGCCGTCGCGAGCCGGGGTTCTTCAAGAGATGATCGTCGGCCCGATTGCGCTGTTGCGCATGGGGCAACCGCGTCCGTTGCCGCGATAAACTCCGTTTATGCGCTGTGCGGGCGTCCTGCGCCGTACGGCGGCAGGCCCGTGGAGATGTCGTGTAACCGTCTTCCACGCGCGGGCCGTCCCCCGGCGCTTACCGTGCATGCCACGAGGCATGCGCGACGTTCCTGGTTTGCCTGACTTCAGCCGGGACGTGGCGGCGTGGTTTATCGCAGGCGGTTTCCCCATGAGGGGTCGCTCCGGCTGGCGTCATGGCGTCCGTGCGGATTCGAGCCCGTCGCCCGTGCCTCTTGCCCCTTCCCGCGCGTCCCGGATTGGCTCCATCATCGCTGCCCGCCTTCGGGCTCCCGCATGCGCCACAGGCGCTGCCCTGTCCAGTTCTTGGCGTCCACGGCTGCCCACGAGCCGCTATCCGTTGCGACGCCGTAAACTTCCCGGCTGCGCAGGGAATATAATTCCACCTGAGCGCCTGAAATGGAAAAATATTCCATGGAGGCAGGCTCCGGCAGCCGTCATGTTCTGAAAGCATGGCGCGCGGTTGACCTGTTTTTGCCGTGGCTTTTAGAAGGGAGGCGCTTTTCTCCCAGTAACCAGGTCAATATGTCTGTTCGTTCTTTCGCCGTCGGGCTCGCGGCTGTTCTTGCCCCCCTCCTGCTTTCGCCCGTCGCCGCCGAAAACCCAAAGCCCCTGCGCATTGGCGTGCTCAACGACATGTCAGGCATCTATGCCGACATGGCCGGGCCAGGCTCGGTGATCGCCGCCAAAATGGCGGTCGAGGATTTCGGCGGTTCGGTGCTTGGCCGCAAAATCGAGATCCTCGCCGGCGACCACCAGAACAAGCCGGACGTCGGCTCTGCCGTGGCCAACCGCTGGATCGATGAGGACGGCGTCGACGTGATCGCAGACCTGCCGACCTCCTCGGTGCTGCTCGCCGTGCAGGAGATCGGCCGCCAGAAAAACAAGCTTGTGCTGGCCTCTACCGGCGGCTCGTCGGATTTCACCGGCAAGTTCTGCGCGCCCACCGGCATTCACTGGACTTATGACACCTACGCCCTGGCCGTCGGCACAGGCGCGCCGCTGGCCAAGGACGGTCCCTGGTTCTTCATCACCGCTGACTACGCCTTTGGCCACGCCCTGGAGCGCGACACCTCCGACGCGGTGCGCAAGGCCGGCGGCGAGATCCTCGGCGGCGTGCGCCATCCGCAGGGCGCCAACGACTTCTCGTCCTATCTGATGCAGGCCCAGAACTCCGGCGCCAAAATGATCGGCGTCGCCAGTTCCGGCGCCGACCAGATCGCCACCATCAAGCAGGCCACCGAGTTCGGCCTGCCGCAGCGCGGCGTCAAGCTCGCCGGCCTTTACCTGCACATCACCGACATTCACGGCATCGGCCTCCAGGACGCCCAGGGGCTCATCCTGACCCAGGCGTTCTACTGGGATCTGAATGACGAGACGCGGGCCTGGTCGAAGCGTTTCTACGAGCGCCACAAGGCCATGCCGACCATGGGCCAGGCCGGCGTCTACTCCTCGATCATGCACTACCTCAACGCCGTCAAGGCGGCCGGCACGGCCGACACCCAGGCCGTGGTTGCGAAAATGAAGGCCACGCCGGTCAATGACTTCTTCGCCAAAAACGGCGTCATCCGCGCCGACGGCCGCATGGTGCACGATCTCTATGTCTTTGAGGTGAAGAAGCCGGAAGAGTCGAAGTATCCGTGGGACTATTTCAAGCTGGTCCGCACCATTCCCGGCGACCAGGCTTTCCGCCCGCTGAGCGAAGGCGGTTGCCCG
>NZ_BNCG01000017.1:0-36805 GCF_014656355.1 Camelimonas fluminis | reverse complement strand
CGGAGCGCAGGCTCCGGAGCTTTTTTGTTGGCAGCCGGCCGCCGCGGCGGGGCAGGCGCGGTCAGATGGCGCGCTCGCGTCCCGCCCAATAGGGCTCGCGCAACTTGCGTTTGAAGATCTTGCCGGAATCCTCGCGCGGCAGGCTGTCGGCGAAGTCGATCTGGCGCGGCACCTTGTAGCCGGTCAGGGTCTTGCGCAGCGCGGCGCGCAGACCATCCGCCGTCAGATCGGCGCCGGGGGCCGGCTGCACCACCGCCATGACGCTCTCGCCGAATTCATCGTCCGGCACGCCAAACACGGCGCAGTCCGCCACGCCGGGCAGCTTCAGCAACTCGCCCTCGATTTCAGCCGGGTAGATGTTGGCGCCGCCCGAGATGATCATGTCGTTCTTGCGGTCGCACAGATAAAGGAAGCCGTCGGCGTCGAAAAAGCCGATGTCGCCGGGCGTCACAAGGCCGTAGCGCTCCATGGAGGCGCGCTTTTCCGGCGCGTTCTGATAGGTGAAGTTCAGGCCGGTCAGCGGTCCGCCGATCACCTCGCCCACCACGCCAGGCGCCGCGTCTTCGCCGGTTTCGGTGATGACCCGGACGCTGACGCCGGGCATCACCCGCCCGACGGAGCCGGGGTGCTTCAGCCACTCCTCCGACGACAGGTTGGTGACGTTCCCCATCTCGGTCGAGCCGTAGTATTCGTTGATGACCGGGCCCCACCAGGCGATCATCGCCCGCTTCACCTCCAGCGGGCAGGGCGCCGCCGCGTGGGTGACGTATTGCAGCGACGAGAGGTCGTAGCGCTGTTTCACCTCATTGGGCAGTTGCAGCAGCCGTTTGAACATGATCGGCACCATGTTCAGGTGGGTGATGCGCTCCTGCTCGATCAGTCGCAGCAGCCCTTCGGGATCGAAGCGCGGCGTCACCACCACATTGGCGCCGATGCGGATGGAGAACGCCGAATGGGCGTTGGGCGCCGCATGGTACACCGGGCCGATGATCGCCGTGGTGATCTCCTCCGGGCTGCGCCGCCCCTGCAGATGGTCGGCGTAGCCATAGGACCAGCCCAGCATGGCGTTGGCGGCGGCGATCTGCGCCTCTGTCGGCGTCGGGCGCTTCACGCCCTTGGGGCGGCCGGTGGTGCCGGAGGTATAGATGATGGAGCTTGGCGCCGGCTCCGGCTCGCGCGCCAGCGGCGCGGCGTTGGCCAGCAGATTGCGCCACAGGGTTGCGCCGGCGGGCGGCGCGACGTCGGCGAGGCCGTAGGCGACGATGATTTCCGGCGGCGTCTCCACCATTACGACCGCGACGCCTTCCGGAATGGCGTGGGCGATGGGCGGCAGCAGGTCGGCGTGGATCAGCAGCACCTTCACGCCGCTGTCGCGCAGGAGATACTCCGCCTCATCCGCCGTGTAATGCCAGTTGACCGGTATTGAATAGGCGCCAAGCATGCCGACGCCGAACGACGCTTCAAAATAAGCCAGTTCGTTGCGCAGATACAGGGCGACGCCATCGCCCTTCCGGACGCCCAGGCTTTCCAGCGCCCCGGCGGCGCGCAGGGCGCGCGCGTTGAATTCGGGGCCGCTGAGCGTGCGGTCGCCGCTTTTGATCCACCCCACGTTTCGTCTCCCTTGCCGCTGTTTTTTGAGTCGGCGCGTGGCGGCGACGCCCCCGTCATTCCGGTTTCAGGCTGCGCGTCGACCGCCGGTTTATCCAATTGGAGAAGGCGTCGTGTCAAGGCTGCGTCGCTGCTGGCGAGGGCGGCGGCGAAGGCTCCGGAGGGGCTGGGCGGGACCCTGGAGGGAACACGCCGGGCAACCGTTGCGTTTCCCTCTGACAGACCGGGCGACCTCGTTGTGGCTCGCCAAAATGACAGGGGGAGACCTGACATGACGTTCTGGAAACATCACGGCAAGGTCATCATGAGCGATGAACAGGCCCGTGAGGGGCCGTTGGGCCGCAAGGTCCTGTATGTGCTTTTGGCAAGCCTGCTGCTGGTAGGCCTCGCCTGGCTTGTCCTGGAGGCATGGGTTTACCGGGCCATGTAGGCCAGGCTTCGGGACACGGGGAAATTCGGGCCGCGGGGAAGCTGGAGTGGGCGCAGGGGCGCTGAAAACGCACAGGTAACTTGTGGCGGCGCAGCACGCGCGCGTTGCGGACAGGGACAACTGGCGACATGGTGTCAGAAATCGTCCCAGTCGTCGGGATTCGCTCCGCACGCGTCTTGCAGGGAGGCCGGGCGGCATATCGCGGAGCCCCGATGTCCGACGTCGTCTCGCCAACCGGCGCACAATCGCCCACGGCCCGGCCGGAGTTCCGTCAACTGTGCGAGCGCGCCGGTCTGACCATGACCGAAGCGGCGGAGTTGCTGGCGGTGTCGGAACGGACCATCGCCCGCTATGCCGCTGGCGACGCCCAGCCTCCGCCACTGGCCATGCGGGTGTTGCGTGAAGCAGCCAGCCAGGCGGCGCCGCGACCCGAGCCCATTGCATTCCGCTTCATTGATCTGTTCGCCGGCATTGGCGGATTGCGCATCGGCTTTCAGGGCATTGGCGGCCATTGCGTCTTCACCTCGGAGTGGGATGTCAACGCGCGCAAAACCTACGCCCTGAACTTCCGCGACAATCACGAACTCGCCGGCGACGTCCGCGAATACGCCGCCGATCCGGGGCTGGTTCCCGGGCACGACGTGCTCCTCGCCGGCTTCCCCTGCCAGCCGTTCTCCATCGCCGGCGTTTCGAAGAAAAACGCCCTGGGGCGTCCCCATGGCTTTTTGTGCGACACTCAGGGCACGCTGTTCTTCGACACCGCGCGCATCATCGCCCATCACCGCCCGGCGGCGTTTCTGCTGGAGAACGTCAAGAACCTTGAAAGCCACGACCGGGGGCGCACCTTCGCCACCATCATGCATGTGCTGACCAGGGAGCTTGGCTATCATGTGCAGACACGCGTTATCAGCGCCGCCCACTGGGTGCCGCAGAAGCGCGAGCGGATTTTCATCGTCGGCTTCCGCGAGCCGACCGCGTTTGATCTGGGCGGGCTCGAACTGCCGGCCGGCGGGCCAAAGCTGGGCGACATCCTGCTGCCGCACGCCGAGGTCGATGCAAAATATACCCTGACGCCGCGCCTGTGGGACTATCTGCGCGCCTATCGCGACAAGCACGCGGCGAAGGGCAACGGCTTCGGCTACAGCCTGTTCGGGCCAGGCGACGTCGCCCGCACCCTGTCGGCGCGCTACTACAAGGACGGTTCGGAAATTCTCATCGACCAGCCGGGCCAGCGTCCGCGCCGGCTGACGCCGCTGGAATGCGCCCGGCTGATGGGCTTCGACCGGGGCGAGCGCCGCTGGAAAATCGCCGTTTCCGACACCCAGGCCTACCGGCAGTTCGGCAACGCCGTGGTGGCGCCTGTGGCGGAGTTTCTGGCTGAGGCGATGCGGCCGCACATCGCCGCCGCGCTGGAGCGCGATCCCCATCCGGAAAACTGAACCGGGACGGAATCCCGACCGGGCGGATCTGACCCGTGCCCGGGCGCTTTCGGTCAGCCGGAACCGGCTGACCGATCAGAATTCGCTCAGTCCAAGGAAAACTGCAGCGGTTTGCGATCCAGATTGATCGAAAAACTGCTCTAGGGAGCCCCATGCTGGCGGCGGATGAACCTGGCCGCGGCGGCGATGGCCTCGGCACCCTCGTCGAGCTGGCGCCAGTAGAAGTGCCAGACGTGGAACATGTCCTTCCACAGCGACAGTTCCGTATCGACGCCGGCCGCGATCAGCCGCTGGTGGATGCGGACGGAATCGCCGAACAGCACCTCATGGTCGCCGACCTGGATCAGCGTTGGCGGCAGGCCCTTCAGATCGGCGAACAGCGGCGAGGCGAGGCCGGTCAGGAGGTCGGCGCCAGCGAGATAGCGGCCGGAATGCCAGACGATGTCCTGCCGGGAGAGAACGGGATCGACGCCGCTGAGGAATTCATAGCTGCTGCTGCTCGCCGTCATGTCCACCCAGGGGCTGATGGCGACGAGGGCGCGCGGCGCCGGCAGCCCCTGGTCGCGCGCTGCGATGGTCAGGGCGAAGCAGAGACCGCCGCCTGCGGAATCGCCCATCACGGATATGGCGCGTCCGGGTTCGGTTTCGTGCAGTTCCCGCCAGGCGGCGACGGCGTCGTCCACGGGGGCGGGAAACGGCGCCTCTGGCGCCAGGCGGTAGTCGATGGCGTAAACCACCCCCTGCAGATCCGCCGCCAGCTTCGAGATCAAGTGGCGGTGCGAGCGGATCGAGCCCAGCGTGTAGCCGCCGCCATGCAGATACAACACGGTGGGGCCGTCGCCGGCCTCATGACGCTCGGCGGCGACGCCGCCCAGGGTCTTGGGGGTGATCGTCACCCCGTCCGCAGGCGGAAACAGGTCGGCGAAGCGGTCGTATTTGGCGCGGTTGACCGTTTCGCCGTCGGCAAGGTTCAGCGGCCGCTTGCGGAATTGCGCCACAAGCGCTGTCAGTTTCTCGCTGGCCATGCGGTTTCCTCCGGCGTTATTGGGGCAGGGCCAGCGTTTGCGAACGTCCAGACCCTGTCCATTGATGGACCCCGATCCGTAGCGGATGCCGCGCTCCGGCCGGGGCAGTTTCTGGACAATCCCGCCATTTGGCCCGATGCGCCGGCCGCTGGCAATCGCCCGCGTGATGTTACCCCTGCCAGTCGAGGCCGATATCCAGCACCGGCGCGCTGTGGGTGAGCCAGCCAATCGAGATCAGATCGACGCCGGCGGCGGCGATGGCCGGGGCGGTGGCGGCGGTGACGCGGCCGGAGGCCTCGGTAATGGCGCGTCCGCCGGTGATGGCCACGGCCTCGCGCAACTGCTCCGGCGTCATGTTGTCGAGCAGCACCGCGTCGACGCCAAGCGCCAGCGCCTCGTGCAACTGCGTCAGGGCGTCCACCTCAACTTCCACCTTCACCATGTGCCCGACGCTGGCGCGCACCCGGCGGATGGCTTCGGCGACGCCGCCGGCGATGGCGATGTGATTGTCTTTCACCAGCACCGCGTCATCGAGGCCGAAGCGGTGATTGGAGCCGCCGCCGGCCCGCACCGCGTATTTCTCGACAGCGCGAAGGCCTGGCGTCGTCTTGCGCGTGCAGACGATCCGCGCCTTCTGCCCCGCGATGGTGCGGACGATGCCATTGGTGACGCTGGCGATTCCGCTGAGATGGCCGAGAAAATTCAGCGCCGTGCGTTCGGCGGTGAGCATGCCGCGCGCCGGGCCGCTGATCGTGGCGATGACCTGACCAGGCGCCAGCGCCGCGCCGTCCGCGCCCGCGACGTCGATGCGGATCGCCGGATCAATAAGCTGGAAGGCGAGCACGGCCAGATCAAGGCCGGCGAGCACGCCGTGATCGCGCGCTGTCAGCGTCATCGTCGCCTGGGCGCCGGCCGGAGCGATGGCGTCGCTGGTGATGTCGCCGG
This sequence comes from Camelimonas fluminis, assembly GCF_014656355.1. Lineage (GTDB taxonomy): Bacteria > Pseudomonadota > Alphaproteobacteria > Rhizobiales > Beijerinckiaceae > Camelimonas > Camelimonas fluminis. The sequence continues at coordinate 31,358 of NZ_BNCG01000017.1, read as the reverse complement.
CCCGGCCCAGATCCTCCAGCAGCGCGGCGCGGACCAGCGGCTCGAGCATGACGCGCGGCAAGGGGCTGATTTGGGAATGGGTCTGATGGCTGGCTTGGGGAGCGAGCTGGGCGGGGGAGGCGGAAGCAACTTTGGTCATGATGCAATCTTTGTGGCGTAAGAGATTGGAGCAGGCGTGGCCACAGGCGACGTCTCGTTCGCAACGAACACGTCGGCGAGCAGCACGTGCGCGCGTCGCGACGCGGTTTGCGCCGGGGCGGAAAAATCGGAACGGAAGTGGGCCCCACGGCTCTCCTGGCGCGCCAGCGCCGCATGGGTGATGAGCAGGCCGACGAGCGCCGCGTCTGCGGCCGGATGCAGCCGGTCGCCGGCCGGGAGCGTCAGGCGGGCAAGGCTCCGCGGGCTGGCAAGGCTCCGCGGGCCGGCAGGGTCGCGCAGGCCGGCAAGATCCCACAGGCTGGCGAGCGCCTGGCGCAGCCCGTCCGCATTCCGTTCCAGGCCGACACAGCGGCTCATCAGCGTACGGATCTGGGCGAGTTCGGCGACGCCCGGGAGGCCCGGCGACAGCGACCGGAACGCAGTCTCCCCGACGCCTGTGCTGGCGCTGGCGCAGGTTCCTTTCAGGTCGCTGGCGACGAATTTGGCGCAGACCAGCGCTTCGACCAGTGAATTGCTGGCCAGCCGGTTGGCGCCATGCAGGCCGGTGCAGGCGACTTCGCCACAGGCCCACAGGCCGGGCAAAGTGGCGCGACCGCGCAGATCCACGGCGACGCCGCCCATGTGGTAGTGCGCCGCTGGCGTTACAGGAAGCAGGTCGCGGGCCGGATCGAGCCCTGCGGCGGCGCAAATAGCGGCGATCGCCGGAAAGCGGCTGGCGAAGCCGGCGCCTGGCCTGGCGCGCGCATCCAGGAAGACCCGGCGTCCCGCCTGCTGCTGGCGCCAGATGGCGCGGGCGACCACATCGCGCGGCGCCAGTTCCTCGCCGGGCGCACCCGCCATGAAAGGTACGCCGAGGTCGTTGATCAGGCGAGCGCCTTCGCCGCGCACGGCCTCGCTGATCAGCGGGGCGGGGCCGGCGAACCGGCCGCCCCGTTGTCCCGGATCGAGAGCGGTGGGGTGAAACTGGACGAACTCCATGTCGGCGACCGCAGCCCCGGCCCGCGCCGCCAGGGCGACGCCGGCGCCGAGGCTGGACAGCGGATTGGTGGTGCAGGCGAACAACCCGCCCAGCCCGCCGGTCGCCAGCACGACCCTGCCGGTCGCCAGCACGCCATGGCTGGCGCCGCCAGCGGCGATGTCATGCAGCGCCACGCCCGTCACGACGCCGTCGCGGGTGAGAATGTCGCGCGCGATGACGCCTTCGAGCATCGTGACATGCGGCGCCGCCCGCACGGCGGCGGCGAGGGCGCGCATCACCTCGGCACCGCTGGCGTCGCCATTGGCGTGCAGGATGCGCCGCCGGCTGTGCGCGGCTTCGAGGCCCAAAGCAATTCCAGCAAAAGTGGTTTCCACTTTTGTGTCCCGGAAGGCGGCCAGATGGCTGTCATTGTCCCGATCGAACCGCGCCCCAAGGCGCAGCAGGTCAGTGATGGCTTCCGGCGCGGCGGCGATGATCGCCGCCGCCGCTGCTTCGTCGCAGTAACCGTCGCCGGCGGCCAAGGTGTCCGCCAGGTGCAGGGCGACGTCGTCGTCGGGGCCAATGGCGGCGGCGAGACCACCCTGCGCCAGGATGCTGGAGCTGGTCGCGTCGCAACCGGCCGCGTCAATGGGGCCGGAGCTGACCAGCACGCAGGGCATGGGCGCCAGTTGCAGGGCGGTCATCAGGCCGGCCACGCCGGCGCCGACGATCACGGGCCGGTCAGCCAGGGTTGCAAGGGAGGGGCGCGTGGGCATCGTCTGCCTCAGACCGCCAGCATGCGTTCGACGGGAAGCCGCGCCCGCTCCAGAATATCGGCGGGAATGACGACCTCATGCTCGCCGTTCTCGAGGCAGCTGCGGATATTGCCGAGGGTGATGCGCTTCATGTGCGGGCACAGGTTGCACGGGCGCACGAACTCCACGTCCGGGTGATTGACGGCGACGTTGTCGCTCATCGAGCATTCGGTGAGCAGCACGACGCGGGATGGCTTCACGTCGCCGACATAATTCGACATGTGGGCGGTGGAGCCGGAGAAATCGGCTTCGGCGACTACCTCCGGCGGGCACTCGGGATGGGCCAGAACCACCACGCCGGGCCAGTTGCGGCGCATCTCCTGTACATCGGCCGGCGTGAAGCGCTCGTGCACCTCGCAATGCCCCTTCCAGGCGATGATCTTCACATCGGTTTCAGCGGCGATGTTGCGGGCCAGATACTCGTCCGGGATCATGATGACCTCCGGCAGGCCGAAAGACTCGACGATCTTCAGGGCGTTGCCGGAGGTGCAGCAGATGTCCGACTCCGCCTTCACCGCCGCTGACGTATTCACATAGGTGATGATCGGCAGGCCCGGGTGGCGCTGGCGGATCAGGCGCACGTCGTCCGGGGTGATTGAATCGGCCAGCGAGCAGCCGGCGCCCAGGTCAGGGATCAGCACCGTCTTGTCGGGGTTCAGCATTTTGGCCGTCTCGGCCATGAAATGCACGCCGGCGAGCACGATGACGTCGGCGTCGACGCGGGTCGCCTCGCGGGCCAGGGCCAGCGAATCGCCGACAATATCGGCGACGCAATGGAAGATCTCCGGCGTCTGGTAATTATGCGCCAGGATAACTGCGTTCTTGCGGCGCTTCAGTTCGAGAATGGCGTCGACGTCATCAGCGAAGCTGGCCCATTCCATGGGTGGAATCACCCGGCGGACCCGCTCGTAGAGCGCTGCGGAGGGGATGGCCGCGCCAGCGGAGACGAGAGCGGTTGAGGGCATTTATATGCTCCGAATGAGTATAATTCGGACATATGCTTAAACTGAGTATAAGAGTTGTCAAGCCGTAAGGATGATGCGCTCCCAGCGGAGGGAGGGCTGCGCATATGGGCGTAGTTTAATTAAATCAATGGGATATGGGCGCCCCTGTTCCGTCATGACAAAATTGCGCCCGGCGGTCATTGCGCCCGGCGGTCGCGCGGGCGCAATGGCGAAGCGGGAGGCCGTTGCAGCAGGGGAAACCGCTCAGCCTGCGGGCTTGGTTCCGGCGATGGCGCGCTCCAGCAGAACTTCCTCCCGGAAACGGAACAGCCGCGCCGGGCGTCCCACCCGCGTCGTCGACATCTCGCTGGTCTCCTCGACCAGTTCCTGCTGTTCAACGAGGCGGCGGAAATTCTGCTTGTGGGTGCGGCGTCCGGCCAGCGCCTCCACCGCCTTCTGCAGGTCGAGCAGGGTGAAGGTTTCGGGCATCAGCTCGAACACCACCGGGCGGTATTTGATCTTGCCCCGCAGCCGGGCCACGCCGGTGGCGAGAATGCGCCGGTGGTCGCCCGTCATGGCGCGGCCCGGCGCGATGACAGCGGGGCGTTCCGCTTCCGGAACGTTGCGCAGGGACTCAGGCGTCAGGCGCGCCTCATGCAGCAACTCGTAGCGCTGCAACACCATCTCGTCGTGCCACGGCGCGCCGTCGAGGCCGAAGGCGGCGCTGGCGCGGCGGCGGCGCTGCTCGCGCGCCATGGCCGAGGGAGCCGCGGCGGCCCACTGCGTCAGGGCGGGGGCAAGAACCTCCCGCACCACGGCGGGCTGGCCATCCCGCCAGTCCTCCCAGGGGAAACAGGCGTACCAGCTTGACCAGGTTCCCTCCGCCTGCGCGCGCCGCTCCACCTGCTCGCGGGTCAGGGCCAGATAGCTGATCGACATGACCCGTTGGCCATCGGCGCCCGTGCGGTCGCGATCGGCGAAGGTGTAGAGCTGCTCCACATATCCGAGCGGATGGTGGGTCTGGCGCTCAACCCAGTCGCGCAGGCCGGTCTGCAGTGAGCGCGCATCGGAGCCGAACGGGCCGGCCGGCAGGCTGGCGCCGTCGTCCAGGGTCAGCACGCGCGGCTCGTCGTGACTGACGGCGACAACCACGGCCACCAGATCGACAAGGACATTGCGTTCGGCCAGTTCGCCGGAGCGGGAGGGAGGTTGCAAGGGTGCGTTTGCGTTTGGCAAGGGGGCAGGCAAGGGGGCGTCTTGCGGCGAGCTGGCGTGATCAGCGCTGGTCCGGTGGGCCTTGCGATTGGTCATGAGCGCGACGATGGCCTCGCGGATAGGCGCTGGTCCAGGGTGATCATACCGGTTGGCGTGAAAGCGCCCGGGCGTCAATCCCAAAGCAGCGGGCGGGGCTGTCCTCGCCTCGCCCGGAGACTGGCGCAACCGCGCGTCAGATGCGTCCCGTCACAACGGAACGACGATGATCAATCGGCCACGGCGGCGATGGTCGCCACGCCTCTCCCGCCGCTTTTCATCATCTGGCCAGCCATGGAGAGCTGGAAGGAAATTGAAGCGACCACCAGGACCACGACGCCGGCCGCCAGCATGAGGTCGCGTATACGCATGCCGGTCATGTTGTGTCTCCTTCTCACCGTCCCCTGTTTTTTTAAGTTTGCGTCAGTTCAGCCTAACCAAAAGTGAACCGCCAGACATCCGGGGTCAAAATTGTTTTACATGTAACAATAGGTCGTATGCCCCCCCAATCCGGTTCAGGCGCATGGGCAAAAAAGACAGGCCCCCGTTACAACGGAGGCCTGGCTGACGCCGGGGCGTGGTTTGGCGCGTCGCTGGAAAGCGCTTCAGAACGCGTCGATATAGGCCCGCTTGCCGCCGGCCGGGGTCTTGCGCGGCGGGGCCGAGGCCAGGCCGCGCAGGATCCAGGCGCGGGTCTCGGCCGGATCGATGACATTATCGATCTCCAGCACCGAAGCGATGGAGGTCGCCTTGCCCTCCTCGTACTTCTTCGCGACCATTTTCTCGTAATAGGCCTGGCGCTCGGCCGGGTCCTCGATGGCTTCCATTTCCTTGCGGAAGCCAAGGCGCACATAACCCTCCAGGCCCATGCCGCCGAACTCGCCCGTCGGCCAGGCGATGGTGAAGAACGGCGCCTGGAAGCCGCCGGCCGCCATGCCCTGGGCTCCGAGGCCGTAGCCCTTGCGCAGCACCACCGTGAACACCGGAACGGTGGCGTTGGCGCCAGCGAGGAACATGCGCGAGACGTGGCGCACCACGCCGGTCTTCTCCGCCTCCGGCCCCACCATGAAGCCGGGGGTGTCGCACAGCGAGATCACCGGCAGATCGAACGCGTCGCAGAGCTGGATGAAACGCGCCGCCTTGTCGCCGGCCGGCGCGTCGATGGCGCCGCCGAGGTGCTTGGGGTTGTTGGCGATGAGACCGAACGGCTTGCCCTCGATGCGCACGAAGGCGGTGACGATGCCGACGCCGAACTCCGGCCGCAGCTCCAGCACGGAATCCCTGTCGGCCATCAGGCGGATGACGTCGCGCACTTCATAGACGCGCAGGCGGTTTTCCGGGATGACGCGGCGCAGCAGGCGCTGGTCCTCCGCTTCCCACTCGTTGATCTCGCCCTGGAAGTAGGAGAGATATTTTTTGGCGACGTCGGTCGCCTCGATCTCGTCCTCGACCAGCACGTCGATGACGCCGTTGGGAACCTGCACCGAAACCGGGCCGACTTCGGCCGGGTGGTAGACGCCAAGGCCGCCGCCCTCGATCATCGCCGGGCCGCCCATGCCGATGGACGAATTCTTCGTGGCGATGATGACGTCACAGCAGCCCAGCAGGGCGGCGTTGCCGGCGAAACAGTAGCCGGAGACCACGCCGACCACCGGCACCTGGCCGGAGAGGCGGGCGAACTCGACGAAGCTGGTGGTGTCGAGCCCGGTCAGGCCGCCGGTGTCGGTGTCGCCGGGGCGTCCGCCGCCGCCTTCCGCGTACAGCACCAGCGGCAGCGACCATTGCTGGGCCAGGTGCATGGCCCGGTCGAGCTTCTTGTGGTTGCGCTTGCCCTGGGTGCCGGCCAGCACGGTGTAATCGTAGGACACCACCATGGCGCGGGAGACGTCGGCGCCGAAGTGCCGGCCGTTGATCGACGCGGTGCCGACGATCAGACCGTCCGCCGGCGTGTTGATGATGAGATCGTCCAGCGAGCGGCGGCGCGACTGGGCGGCGATGGCGAGGCCGCCATATTCCATGAAGGTGCCGGCGTCGACCAGTTGCTCGATGTTCTCGCGCGCCGTGCGCTGGTTGGTCTTGCGGCGGCGCTCCACGGACTGCGGCCGGTTGGCGTCGAGCAGATTGCCCTGGCGCTCCAGCACATGGGCGAGGTCGGCGCGGATGTGGTCGAGGTCCACGACCTCGTCCGCCTGGGCGTCGGCTCCCGCCACCTCCTGCGGCTCGATATGCAGCACCGGCTCGCCGGCCATCAGCGTGTCGCCGGCTCCGGCGGCGATGGCCCGCACCACGCCGCCATGGGCAGCGGCGATCAGGTGCTCCATCTTCATCGCTTCCAGCACCGCGACCTGCTGGCCGGGTCGCACCAGGTCGCCGACAGCGACGTCGATCGAGACGATGGTGCCCTGCATGGGAACGGCGGTCGGCTGCGTGCCCTCCGGCGCTTTCGTCTCCGTTTTGGCGGCCGCGTCGGCGGCTTCGGTCTTCGCTGCGAAGAACAGGTCGCGGTGCTGGTCGGCGCTGGCGCCAGCGACCAGTTCGGCGACATTCTCCTCCAGGAACTTCGTCGTCACCTCATTGCGCTGCACGGCGTCGTTGCACAGCAGCGCCTTCAGGAACGGCAGATTCGTGCCGACGCCCTCGATGCGGAACTCGCGCGCCGCCCGATAGGCCTTGGCGACCGCCGCCGCATAGTCCGGGGCGTTGCTGTGCACAATCAGCTTGGCGAGCAGCGAGTCGAAGGCCGAGCTGGTGCGATAGCCGGCGTAGCCGAAGGTATCGACGCGCACGCCGGGGCCGGAGGGCGGCTCGAACACCGCCAGCGCGCCGCCCTGGGGCTTGACGTTCCCCTTGGCGTCGATCGCCTCCATGTTGACGCGCAGCTGGATGGCGTAGCCGCGCGGCGCCGGGATCTGCGTCTGCAGCAGGCCCAGCTCCGCCAGCGTGGCGCCGCCGGCGACCCGCAGTTGCGCCTGCACCAGATCAACGCCCAGCACTTCCTCGGTGACCGTATGCTCCACCTGCAAGCGCGGATTGGCCTCGATGAAGGCGAAGAACGGCTCGTCCTGGCCGGATGCGGCGCCTCCTGGCGTGGCGTCGAGCAGAAATTCGAAGGTGCCGAGGTTGTCGTATTTCGCCGCCGCCGCCAGCTCGCGGGCGGCAAGGGTGATGCGCTCGCGCAGGGCCGGCGTCAGCGCCGGGCTGGGGGCGATCTCGATCACCTTCTGGTTGCGGCGCTGGATGGTGCATTCACGCTCATACAGGTGCGAGATGTTGCCGGCGCGGTCGCCGATGATCTGCACCTCGATATGGCGGGCGTTGCGCATCAGCCGCTCGACATAGACCGCGCCGTCGCCGAACGCCGCCTTGGCTTCCGACTGGCAGCGCGCATAGGCTTCCGCCAGATCCTCGCGCGCCGTCACCGGCCGCATGCCGCGTCCGCCGCCGCCGGCCACGGCCTTGATCATCACAGCCGCGCCATCGCCGAGGCTGTCGAAGAAGGCGGTGGTTTCCTCAAGCGTCGTCGGGCCGGAGGTGCCTGGGATCACTGGCACGCCCACCTTTTGCGCCAGTTCCCGCGCCGCGGTCTTGTCGCCGAACAGGCCGAGCCCGCCCACCGAGGGGCCGACAAAGACAATGCCATTGTCGGCGCAGGCCTTCGCCAGATCGACGTTTTCAGACAGGAAGCCGTAGCCAGGGTGCAGGCCGTCGCAATTGGCCGCTTTCGCCGCCGCGACCACCGCGTTGACGTCGAGGTAGGCGCGGGCACCGCGCCCTTCCAGCGCCACCGCCTCATCGGCCTTGCGCACGTGCAGGGCGGTTTCCTCGTCGGTGGAATAGATGGCGACCGTGTGAACGCCCAGTTCACTGGCGGCGCGGGCGATGCGGATGGCGATTTCGCCACGATTGGCGATCAGCAGGCGGGAGATCATGACATTTCCGTTTGGTTGGCGATGACGCGGCGGCTGGAGACGGCTTGCGGATTGGCGCGCGTCGCAAATGGCGTTGCAGGGGGCGAGGCGAGCGAACGGAGAGCTCAGGCGCTTCCGGCGCAGCTTCCGCATCCGGCGGAGTGGTCGCCGCCCGCTGGGGGATATCTGCCGGTCGCCGGCGTCATGATCCTGGACGCGATTCCTCCGGTTGGAGGCGCGTTGGCAGCCCTCTCACGCATCACTGTCGTCTGCTCCCTGATCGGCCTGTTTTTGCGCCCTAGGGGCGCGCGGCCTTCTTCATTTTCACTGGTTCGCCAGTCCGCGATCGTCGCGGACCGGCTTTCCCTCACGCCATCATGCCTGTAGCGCAGGTCTCATCAAGTCAAAATCGCGGCAGCCATGCCCTTACGTTATACATCGTGGCTCCCGCCTCATTTGTGCGCATGCCCGTGATGGTGGTCGTGCTTGTGGTCATGCCCGTGATCATGATCATGGTGGTGGTCATGACCGCAGCCGCAGCCATGACCGTGCTCATGCTTGTGCTCATGCGCGTCGTGGGCGTGATCGTGCGCATGACCATGATGACCATGGTCGTGATGATGGCCGTGATCGTGACCACAGCAGTCATGCGCGGCGGCGCGGTCGGGGCTGAAGGGGCGCTCCACCGGCGTCACCGCGCAGCCAAGGCCGCGGATCGCTTCGGCCAGCGCGCCGTCGGGCAGGATATAAAGCGCGTCCGCTTCCGCCTGCGCCAAGGCGTGGGCGCCGCCGGCCAGCAGGGCGGCGCGCAACAGTCGCACCGGGTTTTCCGCCCGCACCTCCAGCACGCGCTCCGCGGCGGCGCGCACCTGCACCAGGCTGCCGTCCTCCAGCTTCAGGGCGTCGCCGTCGTTGAGCAGCGTCGCGCCGGACAGCGTCAGCTCAACAGAAAGGCCGCCGTCGGCGCGCAACGGCCCCTGGTCGCCTGCCTGCAAATCGCGGGCGCGATGATCAAGCGTGATGGTGTCGACGACGCGGTCGGCTTTGACGGCGGCGCGGCGGGTAATGGCGGTGGCGCGTGACATGACTGTTCCTGAACCCATGGGAGCTGCTCTTTCATAAAGCATTTTCACCCGGGAATGGATACCGCCTGGCGGACAGACCGGCGCGTCGCCCGGGTCTGGCCCCACAGCGAAACGACGTCCGCGCCGGAGCGCCTCGACCGGCGGGAAGGAGGATCTGTCCGGTTCAGGTGCTGCGCCAATCCTCCCGCGCCCAAATTCCTCGCCCAAATTTCGCGCGGCAAGGACGCGTTGCGCCGGCGGTGACCCGCGCCTCAGGCAATCCGTATGACCGATGCCGCCGCATCAGACTGAATGCCGACTTGATTCCCGGCGCCCGCCCTGCTCATCTTCCGGTTTGAAATGCCAAATAACAAATATTTCTGGAGGGCTTCCCATGGTCTTGCGTAACCTTGCCGAGGTCGAAGAGCTGGAGCGCGCGCCGCTTCGCTCCTATGTGCCGGAGGGTAGCGTTTACGAGCGGTTGCAGAACGCCGCCGCCCGCAATCCAGACCGGCTGGCCTTCCGCCTGCTGCGCGAGGGGCGGCCAGACGAGGACACCCGCGACATCACCTATGGGCAGTTCGGCCGGCAGATTACCCAGGCCGCGAACATGTTCCGCGCGCTGGGCGTCGGGCCGCAGGACGCGGTCTCCATGCTGATGCCGATCTGGCCCGAAACCTTCACCGCCATGTTCGGCGCTCAGGCGGCCGGAATCGCCAACCCCATCAATTTCATGCTGGAGAAGGAGCATCTCGTCGCCCTGCTGCGCAGCGCCGGCTGCAAGGTGCTGATTGGTCCCGATCCTGACGTGCTGCCAGGCGTATGGGATCGCATCGAGCAGATACGCCACGAAATTCCCGGACTGAAGGCGGTGATGCGCATCGGCGGGCCGGCGGAGCGCCCCGGCGTCGACGCCTTGCATTTCGACACCGAACTGGGCCGCTACAACGGCGACCGGCTGGACTTCACCCGCGACGTCTCGCTGGACGATACGGCGTCGCTGTTCCACACCGGCGGCACCACCAGCGCCCCCAAGCTGGCCCGTCACACCCAGCGCGGCCTTCTGACCCAGAGCTGGACCAACGCGCTCGCCGTTCTGGTTGGCCCCGGCAACGAGCAGGTGCTTCTGAACGGCCTGCCGCCGTTCCATGTCGGCGGGGCCACCTGCGCGGGCCTGGCCCCGCTCAGCCAGGGGGCGACCATCGTCATCATGACCTCCGCGGGTTACCGCAACCCGCTGGTGGTTCAGAACCTGTGGGCTCATGTGGCCCGTTTCGGCGCCACCTGCGTCGGCATGGTCCCCACCAGCTGGGGCGCGGCGCTGAACGTGCCGGTCGATGGCCATGACATCAGCTCGCTGCGGATTACCCAGAGCGGTGGTTCGGGCATCGCGCCGGAAGTGGCGCGGGCGGTGAGCGCCAGGCTGGGCGTGCCGATGATGGAAGGCTGGGGCATGACCGAGACTCACGGCTTCGCCACCATGAACCCGGGCGCTGGCGAATGCCGTCTCGGCTCGATCGGCGTGCGCCTGCCATTCAGTGAGGTGATCGTCGCGGAAATTGCCGACGGCAAGGTCGCGCGCGTTTGCGCGCCCAACGAGATCGGCAGCGTGCTGGTGCGCGGTCCGCAGGTTTTCGGCGGCTACACCGACCCGGATCAGGACGCAAAAGCCTGGGTGCGGCCGGCGGACAATGAGCAGCGTCCGGCCTGGAGCGAAGGCGGCCGCTGGCTCGACACCGGCGACCTCGGCCGGGTCGACGAGGACGGCTACGTCTGGCTCACGGGCCGCGCCAAGGACATCATCATCCGCAGCGGCCACAATATCGATCCGGTGGTGATCGAGGAAGCGCTGCACGCCCATCCGGCGGTGGAGGCCGGCGCGGCGGTGGGCCGGCCGGACGCCTATGCCGGCGAAATGCCGGTGGGCTTCGTCCAGCTCAAGGCCGGCGCCGACGCCGATCCAGAGGAAATTCGCGAATTCATCCGGGCCCTGATCCCCGAGCGCGCCGCCGTTCCGGCGGAAATCTTCATCCTGCCGCAGATGCCGGTGACGGCGGTCGGCAAGATCTTCAAGCCCCAGTTGCGGTTGATGGCGGCTGAAACCACGCTGGAGCGCATGGCCCGGGCAGTGCTGGGCGACGGCGCTGATATCGAAGTGGAAGTGGCGCCCCACGCCAGGCATGGCGTCCTGGCTACCCTGCGCATCGCCGGCGCCGGGCCGGAGCAACTCGATGAACTGGGTCAGCAACTCGACAAGTTGCAGTTGCGCCATGTCATCGAGGCGCGCTCCGCCGCCATGTCCTGAGCCGGCGCGGCCATCCGGGAAGAACGCCGGAGCGCCTGCGCGCTCCGGCGCTGCCCCATCCGGCGTCGTCTCCACCAGGGTGGGCGTCGTCTTGTGTCAGGCCCTGGAGCATTTTCGCCAGGGACATGCGTCGCATCAAAAACATTGAGCTTTTCCAGTGAACCGGGGGTCGCCGGAAACGCTCCCGCGTGAAATCTGCGGGGTCAGGGGAGCAGGATCAACAGGACTTGTCAGGGCGCGCTCTTGCGCGCCGCACCCTGGCGAATCCTGGCGTCAGTCTGGCCGGCGGGTCGACCGCCGCGCCGCTTTGGCGCTGGAGAACCCGGGGCGGCCGGACTGTCGGGCTCCGGTCGCGCCATGATGGCGTCCGCGACGTCGACGATGCGCTGGCGCAAGGCTGTCGCGGCGTTTTCCGGAACATCTCCACCAGGCGCGGCGCGGACCAGGTCGGCTTGCAGCCTGGCGATGTCGGTGAGCACGGCGTCCGGTCCCGCGCCAGCGGCGGCTTTCGCCGTGACAGCCGTCCCGGCTGCCTGGGCGGCGGTTTCAGCCGCCATTCTGTGACGCAGCATCTGGCTTTCACCCTGGGCCTGGGCGAGGCGCTCGCGCAGGGAGCGGATTTCAGCTTCGAGCTTGCCGATGGCGCTGTTGGCGGCGCGGGCTTCGTCCCTCGCTTTTTCCAGGGCCGCGACCCGGTCGGCCAGCCGGGCGGCGTTGGCGCGGTGGCTGGCCAATGTTTCCTGGAGCGTCCGCACGGCGTTCTGTTCAACCAGCAGTTCGTCAGCGCGCCGCTCGGCCAGCCGCTTCTGTTCGCTGGCTGACGCCGAAATGGCGCTGATCCGCTGTTCCAGTTCCGCTATGGCCATGCGCTGGCCCTCAACGCGCTTGACCGCGTCCTCCTGCTCGCGCGTCAGGCGCTCATTGTCGGCGCTGGCTGAGGCAAATTTTGCCCCGACCGCGTCCCGGTCCGTTGTGGTCGCTTCAATCTGCTTGCGGGCTTCAGCCAGGTCCGTCCTGAGATCCGCGTGCACTGCTTCAAGCGCCGACAGTTTGGCCCGCGCGTCATCCAGTTCGCGTTTCAGCGCGCTGGCGAAGGAGAGTTGCTTGCCGGCGTCGCCCAGCGCCACGGCCTTTTCTTCACGCAAGCGCGCCTGCTTGCGCTCCATGTTGCGCGTGGCCACGGCGAATTCCGCCCTCAGGTGGTCCCGCTCCGCCGCCACTTCCTCAAGGGAAACGGGGAACATCGCCCGCATGCGGCGATTGGCCAGCCGCTCCGCCCGCTGGTTCAGAGCCGAGGTCAGCAGCACGGCGATAAACCCGGCGACCAGAAAGCCAAGCGCGAAGAACATCGATTGCTCGACCACCAACGTCTCCCTGTCAGAACGACCTTTGCGACAACGGTCGCCAGAAAACCAGATTCGTCGCGCGCAAACAAACATCGTCCAGACGCTGGCGCGAGATCTGGCTCGCTGAAATACGCGTCAGGTTCGCGTTTTATTTCCGGAACCGATCCGGATTGCTGACCCGGGCCGAATTATACCGGCGTGAATATACTGGCATGGACATCCTTGCATGGATATCCTTCCATGGGCCTGGCGGCGTGCGCGCCGCCGGCCCACAGGTCAGAACGGGTTCCAGGTCGCCGTGGGCGTGAACTTCAGGTAGCCGATGTTGACGCCGAGACGGGCGCCCACGCCGGAGCGGATCGGCACCACCACCATGTTGTCAGCCACCGCCGCCGTCAGGCCAAAGCCGCCGATGAAGTATGCTGAGCCGTCGAGGCCGAGGAAGCGTCTGAAAATCCCGTCGGTCGACGGGAGATTGTAGACCAGCATCATGGTGCGGGCGCCTTCGCCGCCCACGTCGAAGCCAACGGTCGGTCCCTGCCAGTATACCTTCATCTGGCCCGCGTTGCGGGTGTAAAGCACGCCCTCGCCATAACGCAGCCCGCCGATAATGGCGCCGGAGCCTTCCTGGCCAAGGATATAGCCGTTGGGCGCCCCCCAGCGCCGGAACGCCTCCTGAACGGTCAGCGCGATGCCGCGCGACACGCTGCCAAAGAAGCTGTGGCCAGCCTGAACGATTTCCTCGGGCTTGAACGTATCGTGTTGCTGGATCCGTGGGCCCTGCGCGAACGCCGGCGCCGTCAGTAGCGCCGCCATCAAGACCAGCAGGGCTCTCAGGGTTGCTTTCATGGAAATCAGCCTCGGGTTTGGATATGGCGAAGCGGAGGCGCCGCCATGCCAGGGTCGGGGTGTGACGACGTTTCCGGCTTCGCCGTCTGGCGGGGGCCGGACAGCAGTCCCTCCAGGCATGGAGATCTCTCCACAAATAGAGAGCTCTCCACAAATGAAGACATGGCCAAACCCCGCGGGCGTCACCGGGCCGCAGGCGTCAAAGACAGGGGAAGCCTGCCTTTCATCCTTGGCCGAAACGTGTCCGTTCCGCCCCAGCATGCGGCGCGATTTGCATAGAAATCGTTGCCATGGGAAGAAAAAGTCCCCTCCACTCCAACAATTCCGGCAAATCAGGGCTGAAACAGCCCCAAAGCGCTGAACACATCATCGCGGGTTTGCCCGGTGACGGCGCGCGCGCGTTGCACGCCGCGGCGAATCAGTTCGCGGACATGGCCGGGGTCGCGGGCCAGCGCCGTTCTGCGGGCGCGGATTGGCGCCAGCAACGCCTGCAGCAGATCGTCCAGCCGGCGTTTCAGCAGCGCGTCGCCCAGACCGCCCCGCTGGTAGTGCTCCTTGAGCCGCGCCACCTCCGCCGCGTCCGGGTCAAAAGCGTCGAGAAAAGCGAACACGACATTGCCGTCCACGCGTCCAGGATCGGCGGTGCGCAGGTGCTGCGGGTCGGTGAACATGGCCCGCACCGCCGCCGCGATCTGCTCGGGCGTCGCCGAGAGGGGAATGGCGTTGCCAGCGGATTTGCTCATCTTGTTGCGGCCGTCGACGCCAGGCAGCCGGCCCGCCGCCGGGATCAGGGCTTCGGCCTCCGGCAGCACGGCTTTTCCCGCCGTGGCGTTGATGCGGCGGACAATCTCGTTGGACTGTTCGATCAGCGGCGCCTGATCGGCGCCGACCGGGACCAGGGTGGCGCGGAAGGCGGTGATGTCCGCCGCCTGGGCGGCTGGATAACAGAGAAAGCCGGCGGGGATGTCGCGGCCGAAGCCGCGCGCGCGGATCTCGTCCTTGATGGTAGGATTGCGCTCCAGCCGCGCCACCGTAACGAAGTTCAGATACAGCATCGACAGTTCGGCCAGCGCCGGCAACTGCGACTGCAGGCAGATGGTGCTCTTTTCCGGATCGATGCCGACGGCAAGGTAATCGAGGGCGATGTCCATCACCGCCTCGCGCACCTTCGGAATGTCGCCAGCGTTGTCGGTCAGCGCCTGGGCGTCAGCCAGCAGCAGATACTGGTCGTGGGCATCCTGCAGCGCGAGCCGGTTGCGCAGCGAACCGGCGTAATGGCCGAGATGCAGCGGGCCGGTGGTGCGATCGCCGGTGAGGACAATCGGACGGGCAGTCGGGCAGGCGATCGGGCAGGTGGTCGGCGTGGTCATTGGCTGTTCTCCGTTGGCGTCGGCGCGCCGCAGCAGACGGAGAAACAGAAAAGGCCGCCCGATGCGGCGGCCTGAAGCTCATGCTGCAAGTGTCATGTTGCAAGTGTCATGAATGCCCGACCGCCCTTTTTTGAGGGCGGCGCCAGTTGCGAAGCATCATGGCGGCAAGGCTGTTCATGGCTGCTTGATGAGACGCCGGCGTCCAGGAGTCAAGCTTCGCCAGGCGCAGGCCTTCTGCTCCGGCCTCAGGGCTTCGGGCCGGCGTGCGTCAGCGCCGCCAGCGGATCGCCCCAGGCGATAAACGGACCGTTGGCGAAGCCGCCGCGCCAGTCACCGTAGCGGAACAAACGGCCATCCGGCCCGGTGACCACGCCGCCCGCCGCCGTCAGCACCGCCTGGCCGGCGGCGGTGTCCCATTCCATCGTCCGGCCGAAACGCGGGTAAACGTCCGCTTCGCCCGCGGCGATGACACAGAACTTCAGCGACGAGGAGGCATTGCGCCGGGCGCTGACTGGCATCCCCGCCAGCCAGGCCTCGGTGACCGCGTCGCCGTGACGGGCGCTGGCCAGGGCGACGAAACCGTCTTCCGGGGCCGGGCGCGTATGCAGGGGGCGCCAGACCAGGGCGTCCCGGGGTGTGGTCAACGCGGCGTCAGCGGTGCGCGCCGCGCCGCCGCCGGCCCACACGCGACCCTGCGCCGGGGCGAGAATGGCCCCGGCGACGGGCGCGCCGTCATGGATCAGCGCGATATTCACGGTGTAGCCGTCGCCGCCGGCGACGAACTCGCTGGTGCCGTCGATGGGGTCGACGAGAAAGAATAGCGACGGCATGGGGCTGGTCGCCGCAGCGGCTGTTTCCTCACCGATGAGGGCGATGTCAGGAAACCGCCGCGCCAGTTCGGCGACGATCAGCCGCTCCGCCGCCACGTCGGCGTCGGTGCAGGCGCTGCCGTCCGGCTTTTCGCTGGTGACGACGCCGCGCGCGGTCATGGCGCGAATCAACTTGCCGGCGTCGATGGCGACGTATGCAAGCTCACGGGCGATGGCGTCGCGTCCCGCCTCATCAAGGCGCAGAGCCCCAGCTTCGTCCGTGAACGCCATCTCCGGTTCCATCGCCGCCATCGTGTTTCCCCGCACCGAGCATTGTTCTGTAAACGCGCGTCTGAAGTGAAGCCGCAAGCCGTGCTGGTCGCGACCGGCTTCACGCCAGATTGCCAGCGCAGCGCCGCCATGTAACACATCCGGTTCACTGCGGGGGTGATTTCCCTTCGCGCCTGCGGGCGGCGTTCGACCCTCGGGCCGGCGGGTCCGGGCACGCGATCGCGGCGTCCCGGCCGGTCAGGCTTCCTGCGCCCCTCCTTCTTGCACAGCGGAGCCGCCCCTGGCGCTGCCCGCGCCGGAGATCAAGATGAATCCTGTGAGCCTCGACGCGCTCGACCTCGCCGCCCTGCTGTGCAGCCGGGTGTGTCACGACGTGATCAGCCCCGTCGGCGCCATCGTCAATGGCCTTGAGGTTCTGGAAGACGAAAAAGATCCTTCCATGCGCGAATTCGCCCAGGAATTGATCGCCAAAAGCGCGCGTCAGGCCTCTGCACGCCTGCAACTGTGCCGCATCGCCTTTGGCGCCGCGGGCTCTGCGGGCGCCGAGATCGACACTGGCGACGCCGAGCAGGTGGCGCGCAATTTCTTTTCCGACGACAAGACCCGGCTCGACTGGTCCGGCCCCCGGCTGCTGCTGCCGAAGAACCGGGTGAAGCTGCTGCTGAACGTCCTGCTGATCGCCGCCACCGCCATTCCGCGCGGCGGCCAGCTCAATGTTGAGGTTGGCCCGGAAGGTCGCGCCTTTACCGTGCGCGCCCAGGGCGTCAACGCCCGCATTCCGCCGCATGCGGAAGAGCTGATCGCCGGCGCCCCCGCCAGCGGCTCCGTCGACGCCCACGCCATCCAGCCCTATTACGCCGGACTGATCGCCCGGGCGGCGGGCATGGCCGTGGCCTTCGCCATCCATGCGGATGTGGTGACCATTAACGTGACGCCGGCGGGCTGAGGCCCGGCAAAGGCTGGCGCATTCCTTGGTCAGGCGTCGTCCGGCTGTCGGCGCCTTCCAGCCGCGCCAGGCCACTTGTTCCAGGCCACTTGTTCCAGGTCACTTGCGCCAAATCACCTGCGCCAAACCCAGCGGCGCCAGGCCGCAAATGTCCCCCTGAACAGCAAAAAACGCGGTGAGGCCGAAGCCTCCCGCGTTTCGCGTTTGCGGTAGTGGGCAGGGGCGGCCGGCCGCTCCCGCGTCCGCCTCAGGCGGAGATCCGCTCCTCGCCGGCCGGCTCGCGCAGCACGTAGCCGCGGCCCCAGACCGTCTCGATGTAGTTCTTGCCGTAGGAGGCGTTGGCCAGCTTTTTGCGCAGCTTGCAGATGAAGACGTCGATGATCTTCAGCTCGGGCTCGTCCATGCCGCCATAGAGATGGTTCAGGAACATTTCCTTGGTGAGCGTCGTGCCCTTGCGCAGGCTCAACAGCTCCAGCATCTGGTATTCCTTGCCGGTCAGATGCACGCGCTGGCTGCTGACTTCCACCGTCTTGGCGTCCAGGTTGACCACGAGGTCGCCGGTGATGATGACCGACTGGGCGTGCCCCTTCGAGCGCCGGACAATGGCATGAATGCGGGCGATCAGCTCGTCCTTGTGGAACGGCTTGGTCAGATAGTCGTCGGCGCCGAAGCCGAGGCCCCGCACCTTGTCTTCCGTGCCGGCGAGGCCGGACAGGATGAGGATCGGCGTTTTGACCTTGGCGACGCGCAGTGAGCGCAGCACCTCGTAGCCCGACATGTCCGGCAGGTTCAGGTCCAGCAGGATGATGTCGTAGTCGTACAGCTTGCCGAGGTCGACGCCTTCCTCACCGAGATCGGTGACGTAGACATTGAAGCTCTCGGACTTGAGCATCAGTTCGATGCTTTGCGCAGTCGCGCTATCGTCTTCAATGAGCAGAACGCGCATCTCGGCTCCCCAACGTCGTATCGGTTACGGGCATGCGCCCTCCATGGCCGCCGTCGCCGCCATCGGCGCTGGCCGCCCTGTCGATCCGATTCGAAACGCTAACCACTAACGGTTAACAAAATCTGATTCAGGCTAGCAAGGTCGACTGTCAGGTGGTGACAAAAATGTGTCCATGCTGTTGAAAAATCAGATTTTTAGGTTCCGAAAAATGGTTAATGAACTGGATTAACGAATCGACGCAAGTGATTCTGTCGACTCCGGCCTGCGTGTCTGTCGCTGCCCGGCGCCGGTCACGCCAATCTGGTCGTCAATGGTAAACAAAATGTTGCCAACAGGCGCCAAAATCGGGGCGCGGTGTGGACAGCGGCCGCCAGGCGGTAAGGAAGGCTCAACCTTCCCGCGGCATTGTTGCCCAAGGTTTGGCGCCAGCGGCGCAAGCCCCCGCCTTGCGTGGCGCCGGCGTGACAGCCGGTGGAGCGTCGCATGCCTTCCCCAAGGCTGCATATCTCGCGGGGGTCGTCGCCGGCCTTGGACGGGGAGCCAGGGACGCTCATGAAATCGCGTGATACATTGTTGCGGCTCAAGCGCTTTCAGGCCGACGGCAAACGCCGCCGGGTCATGCAGATTGAGACCATGGCCGCCGAGTTCGAGCGCATGGCCGCCGAGCTTGAGCGGGAGATCGGCCAGGAGGAGGCGCGGACCGGCATCGCCGATCCGGAGCATTTCGCCTATTCCACCTACGCCGCCGCCTCCCGCACGCGACGGGACAACCTGTTGCGCTCCGCCGGCGAACTGAAGGCGCAGTTGCATGACGCCCGCGCCGAGCTGGATGAGGCGCAGGAAGACCTGAAGGCCGCCGAGGCGATGGGTGACCGCGAGCGCGCGGCTGACGACTGGCGTCCAGGTCCGGTGCGCGCCGCCCGTCTCGGGGCCTGAACCCGCAAGCCGGTCGCACGGGCCCTGCGGGATGCCGCGCCATCCCGTTGTCGCGACGCCGCAGATGTGCGTCGTGGCGTCGCGATCCCCGGCCATGGCCTTGTAACCGGCTCATTTCCTCCCACCTGAAGTTCTGGCTTGCGGCGTCTCCGGCGCTGGGGCACATCTGCAATGGCGCGCACTTTCCTTCCGGCGCGCATGACCCCGGGCCGGCTGGCAAATGAGAAAGTACGCTGATTACATCTGGCCCGTTGTCGGCCTGTGCGCAGTCGTGTTCGCGGGCTGGCTGCTGTATCGCGAGCTGTCCGGGATTTCGCTCGCCGAGATTTCCAGCGCCATTGGCGCCATTCCGCTGAAAAACTGGGTCGGAGCGATTGTCGCCACCATCATCGCTTACGGCGCCCTGGCCTGGTACGATCGCATCGCCCTGATGCATCTGGGCAAACACCTGCCCTGGCCGGCGATCTCGCTGGTGTCCTTCACGACCTACGCCCTGTCCCACAATATCGGCGCTTCGGTCTTTTCCGGCGCCATGGTCCGGCTGCGCGCCTACGGCGCCATGGGGCTCAGCCTCGCCGAAGTGGGCGTTCTGGTGGCCCTGTGTTCCTTCACCTTCGGCTTCGGCGCGGTGCTGCTCGGCGGCCTTGTGCTGGTGGGCGAGCCGCATATCATCCAGCGGCTTTTCAACATTCCGCAAGGCTGGGCTTTTGGCGCCGGCGTCGCGCTGCTGGCGCTTGTGGCGCTGTATGTCTATGGCTCGTGGAAGGAATTCCGGCCCTGGCGCATTGGCAATTTCTCGATCGTCTATCCGCGCATGCCGATCGTCATTCGCCAGCTTTTCGCCGCGCCGCTTGAGTTGATCGGCGCGGCCGGCATCATCTACTTCGCCTTGCCTGACGCCTACAATCCAGGCTTCTTCATCGTCCTGGGCGTGTTTGTGGCGTCGTTCTGCGTCGCCCTGGCTTCCAACGCCCCGGGCGGCATCGGCGTGCTCGAGGCGGTGTTCATCATGGCCATGCCGGGCGTGCCCAAGGCCGACGTGCTGGCGGCGCTGCTGGTGTTCCGCCTGCTTTACCTGCTGATTCCGCTGGCCTTCTCGCTGGTGGTCGTGGTGCTGTTCGAGCGCTCGCGCCTGTCGAAGGTCATGCAGGAGCGCCTGGCCGAAGCCGGCAAGGAAAGGCAGGGCGGCAGGCCCCATGACGGGGCCGCCGGGTGAGCCGCAACGGCCCCGGGCCCACGCCGCAGCCAGGTTTTGATCCAGTTGAGGGGGCTGAGGCCAGCGCCGCCATCCTGCGCGCCTGGCGCGCCCGGGTCGCTGACCAGTTGCTGCGCCCGTTCGGCTCCGGCGCCCGCAAGCGTCTGCGCCGCCTGCGGCTCGGACTGCGGGCGCTGTCGGGGCAGGCTGGCGGCGGCTGGTTCATTCCCTATCGTCACGCCCGCCCACATCTGCGGTCCGCCTATCCGGCGCTGGAGCCGGTGTTTCGCGAGGCGGCCCCGCGCATGACGGCGCTGCTTGAGGAAATCGGCCGGCTACGCACGCCCCTGCGCGCCATTCCGCCGTCTGGCCCGGGCCTGCGCTGGGGCCAGAGCTGGTTTCCCCGTCTCGACGCCGCGACGGCCTACGCCATGACGCGGCGGCTGCGACCGGCGCGCATCATCGAGATCGGCTCGGGTCACTCCACCCGCTTCCTGACGCGGGCGCTCGCCGACATGGGGGGCGATGCGGCGGCGCTGCTGGCCATTGATCCCGCGCCGCGCGCCACCCTCGCCGACACCGGCGCCCGGCATATCGCCGCCCTGGTGGAGGACGTGGACCGCGGCCTGTTCGCCGGGCTTGCCGCCAACGACATCCTGTTCATCGACTCCAGCCACATCGCCATGCCTGGCTCCGACGTGGACGTGCTCCTGCTCGACGTGCTGCCGCGCCTGCCGGCGGGCGTTTACGTTCACATCCACGATGTCTTCCTGCCTGATCCCTATCCGGAAAGCTGGACCTGGCGCGGCTACAATGAGCAGACTGTCGTCGGCGCCCTGCTGCAGGGCGGGGCGTATGAACTGGTTTTCGCCAGCCACTGGGCGGGCCGTAACCTGCCCGAGCAGATACAGGCCGCCGTTGGTTGGCTGCCGCTGGAGGCGGGGGCCATGGAAACCAGCCTGTGGCTGCGCAAGACCGCCGCGCCGGCCGCCGGTCAGGTCGATGGTCAGGTCACGGGTCAGGTCTCCGGGCGCGCCCATCCCGTCTGACGCCTGGTCCTGATGATGCCAGCGCATCCGCGACCCGCATGGCTCAACCAACGTAACGCAGCGTGAAAGGCATGTTTTGAGCCGCCTGGGTCCAGCCAGCCCCTTTTCATCAGGGACCACCGCGTCAGGCTCATCCGGTTCTGGTCTGGCGTGCGGGATGGAGCGGGAGGTGTTTGCCGCCCGGAAATGAAAAAAGCCGCCCCGCGGCGGCTGAACTCCAGAAACGGCGCTGTCCCCGCCAGGTCTGAACCTGCGGGGACCGCCGTTTTACTGCCTGTAAAGCTGGATGCGCGTGGTGCGCAGTCCGGCAAGGCCATGCTGGTCGATCGACATCTGCCAGCTGAGGAACTCCTCAACCGTCAGCGTGTAGCGGCTGCAGGCTTCTTCCAGGCTCAGGAGGCCGCCGCGAACGGCGGCGACCACTTCCGCCTTGCGGCGTATAACCCAGCGTCGTGTGTCCGGAGGCGGCAGGTCCGCGATGGTGAGCGGACTGCCGTCAGGCCCGATCACGTATTTGACCCTCGGGCGGTGGGTTTCGCTCATGGTACGCTCATACACTCAATGATCCATGTCGATGCAGGCAATCTGGCACGTGCTGTTTTAAGAATTGCCTAAAGCAAAACCTTGGGTATTCCCGCGATGGAACGTGGTGAACAGTGTGTTTCCACCGGGCGCCGGAACGATGTCTCCAGATGACTTTGCGACCGCCGTCTGTGCCGGCGTGGGACGCCGGGGCTTGGGGGCCGCGACGTCGGGAACGCTTCGGTCATACTTTTTCCGCAGCCATGCGCCATGCATGGGGGCGGAAGCCGGAGAAAGGGCAGGGCGCTGGCGGCAAAACGCCCACTCCGCCCTGACATCACCCGGATGCTGGCAGGTGGCGCCCGGCCGGCTTTGCGGCTATCACACGGGCGCGGGCGTCGTCCGCCGATGGTCAGCCGGGGCGGGACGGCGGA
The DNA here is from genome assembly GCF_014656355.1 of Camelimonas fluminis. GTDB lineage: Bacteria > Pseudomonadota > Alphaproteobacteria > Rhizobiales > Beijerinckiaceae > Camelimonas > Camelimonas fluminis. The sequence continues at coordinate 9,261 of NZ_BNCG01000017.1, read as the reverse complement.
AAGCCGGAGGTGCGCCGTTTGCCGCCGGCGCCTGCGTCCGCCATCATGGGCGCGCTCCCGCTGCGACGTTTGAAGAGCCAGGAACCGATGTCCGCCACGCCGTTGAACAGCCTCGATCTTCCCATGGCGCCGCGCGAGACCCGCGTGGTCGTCGCCATGTCCGGCGGCGTCGATTCATCCGTCGTCGCGGCGCTGCTGAAAGATCAGGGCTATGACGTCACCGGCGTCACCCTGCAGCTCTATGATCACGGCGCCGCGGTGCACCGCAAGGGCGCCTGCTGCGCTGGCCAGGATATTCACGACGCCCGTCGCGTCGCCGACCGGCTGGGCATTCCCCATTACGTTCTCGACTATGAGGACCGCTTCCGCGAGGCGGTGATCGACCGTTTCGCTGACAGCTATCTGGCTGGCGAGACGCCGATCCCCTGTGTGGAGTGCAACCGCACGGTGAAGTTCGCCGATCTGATGCGCACAGCCGTGGACATCGGCGCCCATGTGCTGGCGACGGGCCATTACGTCTCCAGCCGGTTGCTGCCGGATGGCCGCCGCGGCCTGTTCCGCGCCGCCGACCCGGACAAGGACCAGACCTATTTTCTCTACGCCACCACCCAGCCGCAACTCGACATGCTGCGCTTTCCGCTGGGCGGCATGACCAAGACGCAGACGCGGGATCTGGCCCGTCACTACGGCCTGGCCGTCGCTGACAAGAGCGAGAGCCAGGATATCTGTTTCGTGCCGAACGGCGGCTACGCCGACCTGATCCGCAAGCTGCGGCCGGAGGCGGCGACGCCGGGCGACATTGTCCATGTTGATGGCCGCGTGCTCGGTCGCCACGACGGCATCATCCGCTTCACCGTCGGCCAGCGTCGCGGTCTCGGTCTCTCTGGCGGCGAGCCGCTGTATGTGGTGGCGCTGGACGCCCCCCGCGCCCAGGTCATCGTTGGCCCGCGCGAGGCGCTGCTGACGCGCCGGGTAAAGCTGCGCGACATGTCGTGGATCGGCGAGGGCGCCTGGCGGGATCTGCCGGCCGATGGCCTGGAGGTGGCCGTGCGCGTCCGCTCCACCCGCGCCCCCGCGCCAGCGGTGTTGCATTGCCGCGACGGCGTGGCCGAGGTCGAGCTGGCTGTTGGCGAAGAGGGCGTGGCGCCCGGCCAGGCTTGCGTGATCTACGATGGCGCCGGGCCGGAGGCGCGAGTGCTCGGCGGCGGCGTCATCAATCGCGCCCCGCGCGAGGCGCCCGCTCCGCGCCTGGAGGGGCGCCAGGACGGGCGCCTGACGCCAGCCAACGGGCGACTGGCGCGCGGCTGAGGCCCCGCGATCCGGGCAAAATACGCTCCAGCCGATCAAATCTTGATCTGTCCCCCCGGTTCGACGCATTTTCTTAACGCGAGGCGGATATCTCTCGCGCCAGTACACTTTCGCGAACGGTGGGTCTGCGCGTTTCGTGCGGGAAATGCGTCAGTCCAGAGAGATGAGGCGCGCTCCCCATTCGCGGACCGGCGGATGCGATCCCGCCGGCTGGGGAAACTGCTGTGCAACCTGGAAGGCGGATCCGGCTTTTGCGCGGTCCCGGAGGGGGCGCGTAGGGGCGATGCGGAGCCAGGCCAATGTTCCGGACGATCCGGGAAGAGGAATTTGAATGGGCGCCACTTCGGGCAACGGCGACGATGCGTCCCGGCATGGTTTCAACCAGCCGGACATTTCGTCCATCAAGAAAGCCTATGCTCGTTGGGCGCCTGTTTATGATCTGACCTACCGGCGGCTCACCGCGCCTGGCCGCCGTGCGGCGGTGCAGGCCGGGCTGGCCTGTGGCCGGACCATCCTGGAAGTGGGCGCCGGCACCGGCATGTCGCTGGAAGAATACCCCGGCGATTGTTCGGTCATCGCCACGGACCTGTCCGAGGACATGCTGAAACTCGCCATGCGCAAGGTGCGCGAGCAGGCGCTCGGCCATGTGAAAGGCGTTGTGGTGATGGATGGCTGCCATCTCGGCTTCCCTGACGGCGCCTTCGACGCCGTCAGCGCCCAGATGATGATCACCCTGGTGCCGGACCCGGAAGGAGCCATGGATGAGTTCGCGCGCGTGCTGAGGCCCGGCGGCGAGATCATCCTCGTCAATCACTTCGGCGCCGATGGCGGCGCGCAGGCGCGCCTTGAGGAGGCCGTCGCGCCGCTGGTCAGCAAGGTGGGCTGGAGTTCCGCCTTCAAGGTGTCGCGCCTCGACGACTGGGCCCGCCGGCGCGGCGATTTCACGCTTGTCGCCGTTCAGCCGCTCAAGCCGTTCGGTTTTTTCAAGCTGGTGCGGTTGCGCAAGGCCGGCTGAGACGCAAGGCGGCGCGCGCCTGCCCGATCACTGATGGGCGCGTCTGGCAGGGACGTCAGCGGAGGCTCGCGTAGCGCAAGGCCGGCCGACGCGCTGTGGGGCATCCGCTTGCGAGGGCCTGGTGTTTCCTCCGTTTCCGCCAGACCCATTCCCTGGCGTTCGCGCCACGATGAGGATAACTCGGCCGGCGTCCTTGACAGGGTGCGCGATGCCCCCCTATATCCGCCCTGTCTTCGGTCTGGCCGCGCCTCAGGGTGGTCGTCAGGCCGCTGCGGCGGGGTAGCTCAGCTGGTTAGAGCAGCGGAATCATAATCCGCGTGTCGGGGGTTCGAGTCCCTCCCTCGCTACCATTTTTCTTTTCCCAAAAAATTCGGTCGCATCCATGTCTGTTGCGCGATAACAGACAGTACGGATTCGCGCGTCCCATGATGTATCCGCCAGGCGCAACGCCATTGGCCGCGCCCGTTTGCGGTCGCCCGGATCAAATGCGCCAGGTCCGGGAACAGGTCATGCGGGCTGGCGGGGACATCCCGTTCGTGACGCCGGCTTTTGTTCTGACGCAGGGAAAGCGCGACGGCGCCCCCGGAGACATTTGACTCCTGCCCGGAACCCGGTTGGACTGGCGCATGTCAAATGATCCCGTCAAAGGCCCCGCCTCATACTTCCCATCGATCGAAAAAAAGTATGGCCGTCCGATATCTGACTGGAAGGAACTGGTTCGGAAGAGCTGTCCCGCCAGGCATATGGACCTTGTCAGCATGCTGAAAACGGAGCACGGCATGGGCCACGGCCATGCAAACGCGATCGTTGCGCATACACTGGCGGAAGACAAAAGCTGATATCCGCGCGCGTTGGATCTGCGGACCTCCGCAGCCATGCGCCTCATACCGACGGGCTGATCTCGAGAAGCTGGCTGTACGGGCGTGACGGGTCAACGCGCTCCTGCATCCGGTTCCGGGATGCAGGATCATTTTCCATGATTGCTCACTGTCAGGGCGCTCCGATCGGCGACCAGCGCGGCTGCCGTCGGGTTGTCGCCGTCAAAGGTCGTGACGCCGCAGCTCATGGTGACGCGCGGAAATCCGGGACGTTGCACAATCGCGGTCATGCGATCGATGAGCTGGCGCAGGCTCCGCGCATGCCCCTGTTCGTCCGGAGTGGTCCGCCAGATCACCCTGTCTGGCCCCGAGGGCAGCACCTCCACGACTGGGGGACAGGCCCGTACGATGGCCTGTTGCAGATCGTTGATGTCCGCGTTCTGAAACGTGGCGGGCGCGTTCCCCGAGAGCAGCCGGTCGATTCTGAGCGACCAGAGCAGCCCGTCGTCCCCGGTCGACGGGAATGCGCGACCAGCAAGTCCGCGCTCCAGAGCCGCCGTGATCGCTCCGGTGCGCGGCAGGCCATCTGAGAGCGTCAGATTGACATAGCCGACGGCCATCATGGCGATCGCCGCCATGGCCAGGAACACAACAGGCCACGCCGTGCTGGCGTAACGGTCGCTGAGGCTGGGGAGCATCGCCACGGCGCCAACCAGCCTGACCACCATGGTGGCGAGAATAAATATCCAGAGAACAGCCCAGAGCCGCCTTCCTGGAAGCTGCAGGCCTCCCGATGTGAGTTGCCGGACAGCGATGGCGGACCAGACGAATCCGATGATCGCGAACAGCCACACCGCAACCAGCGGCGTGGCCCGAAACGCCGCGAAACAACTGGCGGCGAGCCAGATCACAGCCGGCGAAACCAGCAGCAACAGATTGGGTTTGAAGCCGTCCGCGCTCCGGATGCCCTGAACGAGAAACGCCAGCCCGGTGACAATGGTGGGGTTGGCGGCCGTCGCATACACCGCGTAAGGCCAGCCGAAGTATCGGGAGCCATACAGGGCTGACCCCACCCCGATGGCGACGCCGCCCAGGCCTGACCAGAAAAGATCCCTGCTTTCAGGAAAGCGCCGCCACCTGAGAAGAAGCACCGCGCCCTGCACCAGGCTCCAGAGCGTGATGGCGCCGGAGAAAATCGCTAGATCCACGGGGTCCTCCACCGGCCATATGAGGCGCGCGTTCGCCCGGTTTCCGGTGCTCCTGTCGACCGGTTCCAGAGAGCCATGAACGGCTGAGACCCCAGTGAAACGAAAACGCGGGACCATGTCCATTGATGACCCATGTGGAGATGTGGAGGACGTCGCGAGAGCAACGGCATGGCGGTTTCACACGGGCGCAGGGAGGCCGCCCGCCCCCATGCATGTCGATCACTTCTTTCGGGGCGCGTCGTATCTCGCTCCGACGTCCGTCAGGGTCTGATATCTTCAGCCTGATGTGGGCATGCCCGGAGGCGCAGCGTGATGATGGACATGAGAGATATCGTCCGGAAATTCCGGGTCACCGACGGCGAGGCCTTTCGGCTCAAACAGTTCGATCCTGGCGAAACCTGCGGCCTCGACATCGAGAAGGATGAGGCGAAACAGTTGCTGCAGGCCGGCGTCAAACGGCTGCGCGAGTTGCAGGAGCGGCTCTATGCCCGCAAGCAGTGGTCGGTGCTGATTGTTTTGCAGGCCATGGACACCGCCGGCAAGGACGGCGCCATCGAGCATGTCATGTCCGGCGTGAATCCTCAGGGCTGCATGGTGCATTCATTCAAGCAACCCAGCGCAGAGGAGCTGGCGCACGATTTTCTGTGGCGGGCCGGCTGCCGGCTGCCGGAGCGCGGCGGCATCGGCATTTTCAACCGCTCCTACTATGAGGAGACGCTTGTTGTCCGGGTTCACGAGGCCATTCTGCGCGCCGAAGGCCTGCCGCCGGACCTGGTGGGGAAGGATATCTGGAAAACACGCTTCAAGAGCATCCGCGAATTCGAGAAGCACCTGGTCCGCAATGGCACGGTGATCCTGAAGTTCTTCCTGAACGTGTCGAAAGACGAGCAGCGCCGCCGCCTGCTGGCGCGCATCGATGAACCGGACAAAAACTGGAAGTTTTCCGCAGGCGACATGGCCGAGCGTCAGTATTGGGACGACTATCAGGAGGCCTACCAGCAGATGATCGCCCACACGGCGACTGGCAAGGCGCCGTGGCACGTGACGCCGGCTGACAACAAATGGTTCACGCGGATTGTCCTGGCGGCAACCATTATCGGCGCCCTCGAAAAGCTTGATCTGGATTTTCCGGAAGTCGACGATGCGGCGCGCCAGACGATGGCGAAGGCCCGCGCGCAGTTGCTGGCTGAGGACGGCGGGAGAGGAAGCTGACGCAGGCCCATGGCGGATGCGGGACGCAGGCGCGGAGAAGCCCGCTCCGGGAAATGCGGATCTGGAAAACGCGGGTTCCGGGAAACGCCGTCCCAGAAAGAACCGGCCTGGGGAACGATATGCCCGGCGGCGCGGTTCCCCTCCTGACCCCGCCCGGCATATGGCGCCGGGGCGCATGACGGGAGGCGCAGATGTCCGTCACCGAACCGCCGCCCATGTCCCGCATGGCCGCGTCGGGCTATGCGGTGGGTCTGCCGCTGGCGCTTGTCGCGCTGGTGTTTGGACCGGTCGGGCGTCTCGACTGGCTCCCCGGCTGGCGCTTCATTGCTTTTCTTGTCATCGTTTACGGCTTGGCCGCGCTGGTGCTGGCGCGGCTTAACCCGGTTATCTTCCGCGCCCGCAGCCGCTTCCAGCCAGGCACGGAGCGATGGGATCTGGCGCTGCTGGCGCTGATGCTGCCGGCGATGTTGCTGGAAATCCCGCTCGCCACGCTGGACGCCGGCCGGATGAGGTGGTCAGCGGCGTCGCCGGCGGTCGTTTTGCTGGGCTATGCGCTGCTTGGGGCGGGCATTGCCCTCGGCGCGTGGGCGCAGGCCGTCAACCGCTTCTTTGAACCCGGGGTCCGGCTGCAACGCGAGCGCGGCCAGCACGTCATTTCAACCGGGCCTTACGCGATTGTCCGTCACCCGGGCTACGTCAGCGCCTTCATGGTGTTCGCGGGGCTGGCGCTGGCCCTGGGCTCATACTGGGCGCTGATCCCGGCGGGCGTCGCCAGCGCCATTCTGGTGGTGCGCACCGCCTGGGAGGATGCGCTGCTGCGCGCCCGGCTGGACGGCTATGCGGATTATGCGTCGCGCGTGCGTTACAGGCTGCTGCCCTGGGTCTGGTGAGAGCGCGGGCGCGGTCCCCGCTGGCGTCGGGAGGGCTTTTTGCCCTACCTTCCCTCCTCAGGCATCGGGCGCAGCGCGGACCAGGGCGTTTTCGCAAAAAGTGGCCCCCACTTTTGTGAGGAAAATGCATCCAGTCAGAGAGACAGGGCGCTTCCGGTGAACCGGATTTTACCGGAAACGCTCCAGGGGAGGGCGGGCATGACGCATGGTGTCTGGCTTGAGGTCGCCCTGAATGGCCCATGGGGCCGGGCGCTGCAGCCGCTTTCGCCGCTTTCAGTGGCCGAGATTGTCGCCGATGGGGTCGCCTGCGTGCATGAGGGCGCCGCCATCGTCCATGTGCACGCCTGGGACCCGGATGCGGGCGTCCAGATTGATTGCGCCGATACCTACGCCCGCATTATCGAGGGCATTCGCGAACAGGTCGACGCCATCGTTTACCCGACCATCGCGGCGGAGCCGGATCGGTACGCGGTGATTGAGCAACTGGCCCGGCGCGGGTTGCTGGAATGGTCGGTGCTCGACCCCGGCAGCGTCAACATGGATCCGCTGACCGATCGTCCCGGCGCGGCGCGCTTCGTCTACGCCAACGCGCCGGATTCCATCGGTCGCGGCTTCGAACTGGCGGCGCGCTGGGGCTTTCACCCGCCCTTCGCCATTTACGAGCCTGGCTTTGTCCGGGCGGCGCGCGCCTGGCTCAACCGTTTTCCAGCCTGCCCGCCGCCAGTGTTCCGGCTGATGTTCTCGACGGAATACGCTTTTGGCTTCCCGCCTGCTCCCTACGCCTTTGAGGCCTGGCGCCGGCTGCTCGAGGATCTGGCGCCGGGGCTGCCGGTGATGGTCAGCGGCATCGGCGTGGATTCGCTTGGGCTGCTGCCGGAGGCTCTGGCCATGGGCGCGCATGTGCGGGTGGGGCTGGAGGACATGCCGACCGGCTGCGGCATATCCAACCCGATGCTGACGCGGCGCATGGCCGACGCCATCGCCATGCGCGGCCTCGCCCTGGCCCCGGCGGCCGAGGTGCGCGCCGCCATGGCCGGGCTGTCGACGGCCCGGCCGGCGGCGCACGGAGACTGTGCGGCCTCATAAGCCGCATTGCGGGAAGAAACTGGCGGAGCGAGGGCCCCGCTGGCCGGGGCGTTTACTCGCCAACCAGTTCGCCGAACGGTGCAAAGCGCTCGCCGTCGAACCGGGTCAGGCTCATCTTCTTGATCGGGTAATAGTCTTGCGGACCCGTCTGGACACGGATGCCCGGCAGCAGCATGTCCGGCTGGTAGTCCAGATTTGTAGCCTGCTTCATGATATTCCCGGGCGAGAAGTCGCCGTTGCATTTCTCAAGCGTCTTGTGCAACGTCTCGGCCTGCAGATAGGCAATCACATTATAAATCTCGCGACGGTCGCCCTCCGGGAAGTATTTTTCCATGAATGCGACCCAGCGCTTCAGACCCGGATCGTCCTTCCACTTCGGATCGTTCGGGTCCTTGTAGGTGGTGGCGGACATGACGCCCACGGCTTTCTCCGGGCCCACGGGAATAATGACCGCGCCGATCGAGGCGGAGGCCGAATAGATGAAGTGAGGCGGCTGCCAGTTCAGCGCGTGAATTTTGCGGATGGCCTGCGCCGTGTATTTGGGCGTGCTGACGTCGACAATCACCTCGGCGCCTGCGGACTTCAGCGTGATGATCTGGGAATCGATGGTCGGGTCGCCGCTTTCATAGGTCAGCTCCCGGACGATATTGGTCGCCGCCGGCCCCAACGCTTCCTTCAGTCCCTTGACGTAGTCGCGGCCAAACTCCGCGTTCTCATACAGCACGCCGATTTTTTTGCCGGCCAGGTTTTGGGCGATGTATGAGCCGATGGCCTTGCCCTCTGTCACCAGCGTTGGCTGCCAGCCGATGGTCCAGGGAAACTCCTTGTAATTGCCAAACGCCGCAGCGCCGCTCGACACAAACAGCTGCGGCAGCTTACGCGTGTTCATGTATTTGCGGGCGGCCAATCCCTGGGATGAGCCGAAATGGGCGAACATCAGCGCCACATTCTCGCCTTCCACCAGCTTGCGGGTGTTTTCAATTGCTTTGGCTGGCGTGAACGCGTCATCAAGCGACAGAAATACGAGCTTCTTGCCGCCGACGCCGCCCGTCTCATTGATCATTTTCATATAAGCGGCGTGCAGCCGGGGGATGGTTGAGAACGATGAGGCCGGACCACTGTAGACGGACGACTGGCCAATCTTCAGCTCCCCATCGGCCCAGGCCGGCAAGGCGGCGCCGGCAATGGCCAGCGCCAGCGCCAGCCGGCCGATGCTCCGGCGGCCGGGCGCGCGCCCTGTCCGGGTGGCGCCCTTGCGCGCGACGTTAAGCAGTTCGCCCTTCATGCAATGTTCCCCCCCTGCGGCGCAAATCCCCTGCGGCTTTCCCTCCAGGCGCGCGCAAGCTCAATTGTTATGCGAAATATCAAAACACACTGTCAGGCGGCGGACAATGCGACGCGCTTCGCCGGGGCGGGCATTTGAAGCGTCGCGGGTCATGTGGTTTTTCAGTATCGGTTAAGAATATTCAGGGCGCATGAATTGTAATTTTCGTATATCAGGCATTTAATGAGTAAAATTTTTCGAATTATTGTATCCGCATCTTGAAGGTTGGGAATTGGAGGGCTGCGGGATGGGGCGCTACAGATGTCGTCGCATGTCAGGGCGGGCGCAGGTCCTGTCAGGCGCTGTCGCAATGCTGGGGGGAGGGTCGCTCGCCAACGCGGCGGATCTTCCGATGACGAAGTCCGCTCCGGTTGAATATGTAAAGGTTTGCGCGACGCAC
>NZ_BNCG01000016.1:5506-92305 GCF_014656355.1 Camelimonas fluminis | reverse complement strand
CGGTAGCTCGTCAGGCTCATAACCTGAAGGTCGCTGGTTCAAATCCAGCCCCCGCAACCACCGATACTAACAAACCCGTCGCATCAGCGGCGGGTTTTTGCGTTCAGGAAAACACCCACGTCACAACGCATCCCCAATGGCCAGACAATCAGGATAACCCCCCGAACAAGGGTGGCCAGGGGCCCGTCCCGGAGGCGTGCCCCGCGCCAATCACCGCCAGCCAAGGCCCGGGGCAACATGCTTCAGGATGGCCTCGATCACATGCGCGTTGTAGGCCACGCCAAGCTGGTTCGGAACGGTCAGCAGCAGGGTGTCAGCCTCGGCGATCGCCTCGTCCTTGCGCAACTCCTCGATCAGCCGTTCAGGCTCCGCCGCGTATGAGCGGCCGAAGATGGCCCGGGTGTTGTCATCGATATAGCCGATCGAATCCGCATCCTTGCCGTTGCCGAAGTAAGCGCGATCCTGATCATTGACCAGGGCGAAGATCGAGCGGGACACTGAAACGCGCGGCTCCCGCGCATGGCCAGCTTCCTTCCACGCCTCACGATAGGCGCGGATCTGCTTCGCCTGCTGCACATGGAAAGGCTCGCCTGTCTCGTCGTCCTTCAGCGTCGAGCTTTGCAGGTTGACGCCGAGCTTCGCCGCCCAGATCGCCGTCGCGTTGGAGCCAGAACCCCACCAGATCCGCTCCCGCAGTCCCGGTGAGTGGGGCTCCAGCCGCAGCAGGCCGGGCGGATTGGGGAACATGGGACGTGGATTGGGCTGGGCGAAGCCCACGCCCTTCAGCGCTTGCAGGAAGGCCTCGGCATGCCGGCGGCCGAGATCGGCGTCGCTCTCGCCATCGCCTGGCGCGTAGCCAAAATAGCGCCAGCCGTCGATGACCTGCTCCGGCGAACCCCGACTGAGGCCAAGCTGCAGGCGGCCGCCGGCTATCAGATCGGCGGCGCCGGCGTCTTCAGCCATGTACAGCGGGTTTTCATAGCGCATGTCGATGACGGCGGTGCCAATCTCGATCCGGCTGGTTCTGGCGCCGACAGCGGCGAGCAGCGGAAACGGCGAGGCCAGCTGGCGGGCGAAATGGTGGACGCGGAAATAGGCGCCGTCCGCGCCAAGCTCCTCGGCAGCCGCCGCAAGGTCGATCGACTGCAACAGGGCGTCGCCGGCCGAACGGGTTCCTGAGTGCGGCGAAGGCGACCAGTGCCCGAATGAAAGGAAGCCGATTTTCTTCATGATCTCATCATCCCTGGGGCTCGCACATGGTGCAGGCCATCGAACCTCCATGTGGCCCGGCGCGAAGCGCTTCGCCAGCGCTGGGGCGCAAACAGCATCTTGCGCAAACGCAATTGGCGGGTGATGAGCAGCGCATGGGCAAAGGAGGACGAATGACCATTGCAGCCTATATTGGCGCGGCTTTCGCTGAAATCGCCGGCTGTTTCGCCTTCTGGGCCTGGCTGAAGCTGGGAAGGAGCCCGCTGTGGCTGGCGCCAGGGCTGGCGTCGCTGGCGGCCTTTGCCTGGTTGCTGACCCTGGTCGACAGCGAAGCTGCGGGACGGGCTTATGCAGCTTACGGCGGAGTTTACATCGTGGCGTCGCTGTTGTGGCTGTGGGGCGTTGAGGGCGTCCGCCCCGACCGCTGGGACACGTTCGGCGCGACAGTGTGTCTGGCGGGCGTAGCCATCATCATGTTCGGCCCGCGCGCGCCGTGACCGTGGTCGCTAATGCCAAAAGCCAATGAGGCTGGCATTTTGGCTTTTGGTAAAGCCCAAGCTGCGCAAGGCAGGCCCAGCAAGGACATGCGTCCCGCCTGCATGAGCTTTGCAGGTCGGGGATGCGTCGGCGTCCTCGCGGCGATCTGGTGTAAAGCGGCTTACTCGAAGGTCCCGGCAATCACCCGCCTGTCCTTCTTCTGCGCCTGACGGCCGCCCATGAACAGGCCAAGCCGGATGAGCGCCAGCTCCAGCAACAGGACAAAGGCGCCGACGCCGGCCAGCAACAGCTGTTCATTCGGACGCACGCCGCGCAGGGGATTGTCTGGCATTCCGGCGGCCACATAGAAAACGCCGACCAGTAGCGCCTGAACAAGGATTGTCGCCATCAGACACAGCAGGGCGACCCGCCACGCACGGGCGCCATGGGGGCGGACGTGTTCGCGCCTGTACCAGATCTGACCAACGCTGCCGGCGGAGGCGACCATCAGCAGGAAGGCCATGGCGGCGCCATTCGACGGGCTGAAGTGGAAGAATGCCTGGATCAGCAGATACAGGACGTTGAGCGCCACGACGCCGCCAACGAAGATGGCGAGATAATACAGCGCAAGCGTCAGATTGGAGACAGGGCGGGGTGTGTTGGCGTTCATGAAATCATCCGGATGCTTGTAACAACCCCTTGTTGGTCGCGCATCGCCACGGGTCCAGTCGCAGCCGCGCCGGAAATGGCCAGGATCACCGTATCTTGATCCAGGATCATTCAGGGAGGGCTGCGGGGGCCGTTGCCGGCGGGGCGTCCACGGGCGTGGTCGCATCTTCCAGAAAATCCCGCAGCAACGCCGTCAGGGCCGGACGTTCGCGGACTTTGAGCTGGCATTCCCAGACAATCAGCACGTCCCACCCCGCCAGGCGCAGCGCGGCGAGGTGATCGGCGTCACGGGCGACATTGCGGGCGATCTTGCTGCGCCAGTAGTCGGCATTGGCGGCTGGCGCGCGGGCGCCGCGGGCGCAGTCGTGGCCATGCCAGAAGCAGCCGTGCACGAAGATAAGCTTGCGACGGCCCGGAAAGACGATGTCTGGCGCGCCCGGCAAATCGCGGCGGTGAAGCCGGTAGCGATAACCCATGGCGTGCAGCAGTCGCCGGACGGTCATCTCGGGCCGGGTGTTAACCGAGCGCACGGCGCGCATGATGCGGCTGCGTTCGGCCGACGGCGCGCTCTCAGGTTTCTTCGGCGTCATCGGCGACGTCAACATTAGCCGCGCCGCCCAGCGCCTGATAGCGTCGCTCGGCCAGCCATTGTAGCCGGCGGGCCTGGGTGGTCAGCACCCGGCGCAGACCGCCAGGCGCCTTGCGCTCCGAGATCACCTGGGCCAGCCGGGCGATCACGAGGGCGCGGCGGGCGATGCGGAAATCCGGGTGGGAGCGGATGGCGGCGACGGCGTCCGAGACGATGCCGCCGCGCAGCGATGGCGGGGGCGTCATGGCGACGCGCGGCGTCGGCGGGTCTTTCTCGTTGAGCACGGCCCCAAAGGCGCTGCCGGCGATAGCGGCCAGATAAACCGCGTGCTCCAGGGCGTTGAGCGCGTCGCGGGCCGCCCGGCTGTCGGTGCGGCTCATGTCCTGAAACTGTGGCAGCGGCCAAACTTCAATCTCGAACACTTCGAACGGATCGAGCACCGACATCGCCACCGCATCGGTGCGCTGGTTGGTGAGGTGACGACGGATCCGCGTGCGCAGGCGTTCGTTGGTCTGGCCAACATAGATCGGCTCGCCGTCATAATCGTAGAAAGCGTAAACGCCCCAACGCCAGTTGCCGACCGGCAGGGTGACGCCAGTGACGGCGTCCGCGAAGGGCGTATCCAGAAAGATCGTCAGATTGCGCCGCAGGTCATCGGTTTCAAAGGGAGGAGCGGCGTCGTTGTCCCGGCCGGCGTCAGGGCGCCGGTCAGGCAGGGGCTGCGGCGTTGGCATGGCCTGATGCGCTGGCGTGGCCAGATCGGGGAACAGCAGCGGCGCATCGCAATCCGGCATGGCGTAGCGCTGCGTCATGGCCGCCCCCATTTCGCCGTCCCCACTCAAGCCTGGCCTCCACTCCCGGACTGGTTGGCCGAAGCCGTCGCGGACTGCGCGGCGACGCCGAGCAGCGGTTCGAACAGATGACGGGCCAGGTGGCGCACCACCGGCGCGGCGACGCCGTCGCCGGTCAGGTGATAGGCCTCGTTGTAATTGCGCGGCAGGCGGTATTCGTCTGGCAGGCCCATCAGGCGGGCGGTTTCACGGGCCGAAATCAGGCGGGAGCGGATGCGGTCGCCGTCGACCACCATGATCACCTGGCGGCTGGAGCCGCCGGCTGGCGTCCGCAGGCAGCCCGCCACGTCGTCAAAGCGAACTTCGGCCCGTTGCGCCTTGGCGCCGCTGGCGTCGGTGCGGGTGCGTTTGTAGATGGCGCCCACCATGCGGCGCCCGGCGCGGCGCGCCGCTTCCACCTTGGCGAGATTGACCGGCGACATGCGCGACAGCAGCAGCCGGGTTTCCGCCTCCGTGTGCCAGGCGACGCTGGCCGGATTGTCCTCAACCAGATCGGCGAAGCCCTGGTTGCGGCGCGGCGGCGTCGGCACGTTCCACCACAGCCAGTTGGCGCGGGCCGCGTCGGACAGGCGGGCCATCGCCGCCCGCAGTCCACGGGTGTGAAATGGCTCCAGCGCGTCCGGGGCGATCAGGCCTGGCGGCAGCGGCAGATCCTTGCGCACGCCGACAACGAACAGCCGCGGACGCGACTGGGGCACGAACAAGGCGGCGTCGATGACGAGAGCGCCGCAGGCGTAACCATTATCTGCGAAGGTCTGGCAGATGGCGGCGAAGTCCTGACCGCCATGCGAGGTCAGCGCGCCAGTGACGTTTTCCAGCGCGACGACGCGCGGCCCCCGGCCTTCCGCCGCAAGGGCGCGGACGATATCCCAGAAAGCGTAGAACGTGCCCGAGCGGGCGCCCTTCAGCCCGGCGCCGGCGCCGGCCAGCGACAGGTCCTGGCAGGGGAACGACGCCCAGGCCAGATCGGCCACGCCTGGCAGCGAATCAATCCCGACAGCGCGGATGTCGCCGACCTGGATGACGCCTGGCGCGCCCCAGTTGGCCTGATAGGTCAGGGCCTTCTTGTGATCGAAATCATTGGCGAAAGCGCAGCGCCAGCCGTCTCCGAGGCCGGCGCGGGCCATGCCGCCGCCAGCAAAAAACTCGTAGAATGTCGGCTGCGGATCATGCATCGCCGGCTCCGGAAGCGCATCCCGCCCCTGTGCCGGAGCGGAATGTGTGTTGCGGGTGGGTGGACTACGGCGCGGGCCGTCAATCGCCGCGAAATGACGCCGGCCAGACCGCCAGCGTTTCCTGTTCGTTCCTATCGTAGCAGGCCGGGCCGGGCGTCGCCAGCACATCCTGGCGGATGGATCGGCCGACCGCCCGTTCCGTTGGCGGGCGGCGCCGCTTGCGCAACATCATGCGGCGCGGAAGTTTCCGCGCGGCGCCCCGGATAGCGGGGCGTTTTTTGGGGGGCGTTGTGAAAATTCCATTCCTGTGCATGGCGGCGATCATGCTGGTCTGGGCCAGTGCGCCAGTCGCTGCGGAAGCCGCCCCATATGGCTCGTATATGGCCAGTTGCAAGGATATCCGCGTCGTGGCCGGTTGGCTGCGCGCTTCATGTCAGGATCGCAAGGGGCGTTGGGGCGAGGCGACGACGGCGGTGAGCTGGTGTGCGCGGGGGCGGGACATCGCCAACGACGACGGGCGGCTGGTCTGCCGCTAGATGTGAGCTTTCCATAGGTTGTCCATCCGGTTCCAAGCGAGGAAGCTGAACCGGATGAACATCCACAAGAATGCCCGCCTGACGCCGATTGGTCGAGAGCGTCTGGTCCGGCGGATTGCGGGCGGCCAGACAGCGGAGGCGGCCGCACCGCCGCTGTGTATGGAGGGGGCGTATGGCGGAGCCAGGATCACTGGCGCCGGGGGGCAGGCGTTGCCCCGAGCGGGCGCCAGGGATGGCGAGCCCGGCAAGCGGCCGGCGCGCGCCTTGATCAACCACCCCCGCGTCACGCCGTCGGGGCGCTGGCTGCGCGCAGGCGCCCGAGGCGCTGCACGTTTGGGGCCAAGATGAGGTCCAAGGCTTGGCGCAAGCCTTATTCCTTCGCGCCTTTCGGCCAGGAGCCGCCCTGGGCGTCGCTCAGCTGGTAGTGGCCGGAGGCGCCGGCGAGACGTCCTTCCTCGGCCTTGTGGAAGTACTGGCTGGCGACGAGCCAGCCCTTGAGCGGTCGCAGCGGCAGGATGCAGCCGATGATCATCAGCGGCATGGTCGTCACCAGATGCACCCAATAAGGCGCCGTATAGGCGACTTCCAGCCACACCGCGAAAGCGCTGATCAGGATGCCGGTGACGCAGATGGCGAAGAACGCCGGGCCGTCGGCCGGGTCAGCGTAAGAATAGTCGAGGTCACAGACCTCGCACTTCTTCGCCAGCTTCAGATAGCCGGTAAACAGGTGGCCCTGGCCACAGCGGGGACAAAGGCCGCGCGGTCCGGTGCTGGAAGGGGGGAGGGGCGGCCAGTAGGTCCCGTCAGACATCGCCAGTTCCTCATGTCGGGCATTTCCGGGCGACGCCAGGCGGGAGCGGTTCAAACCGGACCGGCAATCGCCTTGTCGCGCAGATGCTGGACGTGCTGGAAGCGAGTGTCGCTGGAAAGCGCTCCGGTCCGCGCGTCTACGCCAGGAAATGCGCCTTTTCAAACGCAGGTTGCCATCCGCTCTGGCCCCGATCGTGCGCGCTGGCCCAGCGAACCGCAATGCACCCGGGTCCAAGGCGCCCGCATGCATGATATTGTATGTATATTGAATGGAATGTATGTCAACGACGCGGCGGCGCGCCAGGCGCGTTTGTCGCAGGCCGAAGCCCTGGCCTCCCGCTGTCAGACCACGCCAGGCGCGAATTCCGGTTCCCGGGCCAGCATGTCGGCGGCGATATGCAGGCCGCGCTCCAGATCGCCGCGTCGCGCCGGCACGCCGAGGCCGAGACGCAGCGCCTGCTGCGGCGCGGGGCCAATGGCGAAGGCCTCTGAGGGAACCGCGGCGACGCCGGCGACACGCAGCCGGGCGGCCAGATCAACGCCGCGCCACGGCGCCGGCGCTTCGAGCCACAGGTGGAAGGCGTTGCTGTCGGCCGCGACACATTCGGCCGGGAGGATGCGCCGGGCCAGCGCCACGCGGGCCGCGGTTTCGGCGCGGATGGCGTCGCGAACCGCATCCGCCACGCCATTGCGAATCCAGGCGGCGGCGATGGCGACAGTGAGCGGCGAAGCCATGAGCGTTGTCGCGCCAATGGCCCCGCCGAGGCGGGTGGCGCTGCGGATGTCGGGGGCCGCCACCCATGCGACGCGCAATGCCGGGGCAAGGGATTTCGCCATGCCGGCGATATGGATGACGCGCCCGGGCGCCAGCCGGGCCAGTGGCGGCGGCGCGTCAGGGGCCAGAGCCCCATAGGCGTCGTCCTCAATGATGGCCACGCCATGGTCGGCCGCGATCGCGAGCAGCGCCTGGCGCCGTTGCAGCGACATGGTGCGGGTTGTGGGGCTGCTGAGCGTAGGATTGCAGTAAAGCGCGCGCGGCGTCCCGGTCTTGCAGGCAAGTGCGAACGCATCCGGCAGCAGGCCTTCGCGGTCCATGGCGATGGGCAACAGGCGCAGGCCCAGCACTTTCGCCGCCGCGATCAGACCGGGGTAAACCAGGGTTCCGGCGGCAATTGCGTCACCCGCGGCGCAGAGGGCGTGACAGGCGGCGAGCAGGGCGCTCTGGGCGCCCGGGCAGGCCAGTATCCGGGCCGGATCAACGCCGGGCAGGCGCGGGGCCAGCCACAGGGCGCCGGCTTCCCGGTCCTGAAAGGCGCCGCCGGGTTCCTGATAGCGCATCATCAGGTCGGCGCCGCCTTCATGGCCGATGGCGGCGATGCTGTCCCACATGCGCGCGGCCAGCTCACTGTCGCCAACCGGCGGCGGCAGGTTCATGCTCATGTCGATGAGGCCGCTCCGCTCCGGCGCGCGTTCCGGCGGGCGGCCTTGCGGGGGCTGCCCGACGCGGCGCCGCGGCGGCGCGGCGTCCGGCGCTGGCCTGTCGCCGCCGCCGGGCTCGCGCACCCAGGTGCCCTGGCCGACCTTGCCGTCGATCAGGCCCCGGCTGCGGGCCTCCGTATAGGCGCGCGTCACCGTGGTGAAATCGACGCCGAGGCGCGCCGCCAGGGCGCGCTGTGACGGCAGGCGGGTCCCGGCCGCCAGGGCGCCGCGGGCGATATCCGCCTGCATGGCGTCGGCGATGGACAGATACAGCGGGCCGCTGCTGCGGTTGATCGCCGGCGACCAGACGTCGTCAGACGGGCCATCGCCACGCCTGTCGCCGGAATCTGCATCTCGCCGCGCCATACAATATCCCCTCATTCGTCAACGGGCATATTGTATGTATAGTGTATGTCGACGGCAAGACGGCCCATATGGCGACCGCCCTGTGGGGACTGGCTGGCGACGGCCTGCCGTCAGCCGCGCAGCTTTTCGCGCGTCACCTTCACGCCGGCTTTTTCACGATCCCACGTCTCGCCAGTGACGCCGGCGCTGCGCAGCACGTGCTTCTCCACCTTCTGGGTTGGCGTCTTCGGCAAGTCCGGCAACACGCGGATGTAGCGCGGCAGCATGAAATGGGCGAGGCGGGGGCGCAGGAACTCCAGCAACTCCAGCGGATCGATGGTCGCGCCAGGCGTCGGGGCGACGATGGCCAGAACGTCGTCCTCCGAGGTCTCGTTGGGCACGGCGACCACGGCGCACTCACGCACCGCCGGGTGCGCCAGCACCTCCACTTCCACCTCGAACGACGAGATGTTTTCGCCGCGCCGCCGGATGGCGTCCTTCTTGCGGTCAACGAAGAAGAAATCGCCGTCCCCGTCGCGGCGGAAAGCGTCGCCGGTGTGGAACCAGCCGTTGCGCCACGCCTGCGCCGTCGCTTCCGGATTCTTGAAGTAACCGGAATTCAGCGCCCATGGCGCGTCGGTGCGCAGGATCAGTTCGCCGACTTCGCCGGGCCCGACCTCGCAATCGTGGTCATCGACAATGCGCACCTCAACGCCGGCGCGGGGCCGGCCGCAGGTCCCCGCCTTGGCCGGTGAAGGCCCGGAGACGATTGGCACGTTGATCTCGGTCATGTTGAACAGCGTCGTCACTTCCGTGCCGAACCGCTCCTTGAAGGCGCGCCAGTTCTCATCGAGCGGGATCATCACCACCTTGCGCAGGGAATGCTCCCGGTCCTGCGGCGACGGCGGCGCCTTGGCGACAAAGGTGGTCATCACGCCGAGCAGGATGGTCACCGTCGCCTGCGTCGCCCGCACATGATCCCAGAACCTGTCGGTAACGAAATCGCCAGCCATGCCCACGGAGCCGCCGCGATTGAGCATCGCCACCACCGGCAGGGTGCCGCCGACGTGGAACAGCGGCCCGTAGAACAGGAAGGTGTCCGTGCTGTCCACGGTTGGCCAGGCTTCCCGGCCGCTCATGTGGAACAGGTGAGCGTAGCTGCTGATCACGCCCTTGGAGGGGCCGGTCGTGCCGGAGGTGTAGATGATCGACTGCACGTCCCACGGCTCGATTGGCCGCTGCAACGCTGGCAGCGTCGCCGGGTCGCCCGCCAGCGCGACGGCGCCGGAGAGGATATCGAGACCGGGAATGGCAAGGCCAGGCTCCACGTCGCCGCCAACGGTGACGCAGGTGGTCAGACCGGCGCGGTCCACGTCCGCCAGGCGGGGCGCGAGATCAGGGCTGGCGACGATGACGCGCGAGCCGGCGTTGGCGATGACGTGAGCCAGCAGATTGCCGCGATAGGCGACGTTGATCGGCACATAGGTCGCGCCCAGCCAGTTGATGGCGAACCAGACGCGGATCATGTCGACGCTGTTCGGCAGCCAGACGGTGACCGTATCGCCCTGGGCGACGCCCAGCTTCGCCAGCGCCGCCGCGATGGCGATCACGTCGTCGCGCATGGCGGCGTAGGAAATCGCCGACCCGTCGGCGAGACGCAGGAAAGGATGGTCCGGCTGCTCCACCGCGCGACGCTCGAGCACGTAACGCAGCACGCAGGCGTCGCGGGCGGGCACACGGGAGTCCGGCGGGTATTGGTTCTCCGCGCGCGGATCCTGCACCGATGAATTCTGGGCGGACGGAGTCCCGATGATCTGTTCGGACATGGCGTTTCCTGCTGCGTGGCTTCTGTGGCCAGAACTTCCGCAGGCGAATGTGCCGTGTCGTGGTTATTGTGTCAATTCATTGATGTATTTTGCGGTCAGTCGCTGGCGCGCGCCGCGTCATCGCGCAGCCCGTCGGCGGATCCCACGTCCGGATGCGCGTCGTCCCCGTGATGCGCGTCGTCCCCTTGCAGGTCTTCGCGACCGTCGGCGACCATCCGCAGGTTGCGCAAATTGCGGGTGACCTTGGCCAGCGTCGCGGTGAAGGCGATCTTTTCTTCCGGCGAAATGCCAGCGGCGGCGTGTCTGAAGAACTCCACCGTGCGGCCGCCCAGGGTTTCCCAGGCCCGTTCGCCGGCCGGGGTCAACCGCACCATGCGCACCCGGCGGTCGCGGCGGTTCTCCACCCGCTCCACATAGCCGAGCTTCTCCAGGCGCTTCAGCACCGCGTCAAGATTTTGCCGGCTCACGGCGATGTAGTCGACGAAACTGGAGAAGGCGATGCCGTCGGGCATGTAGCGCGAGAGCGCGCCGAGGACGACGCCCTGGATGGCGGAAATGTTCAGTTCGCGATGAGCGGTGCGCTCATACTGGTTGGCGGCCTGGCAGAGGCGGAAAAACAGCCTGTTGTTGATGTCATGATCCGGCGCGACCTGTTGCCCGTGCACGGCGCGCCCGGACGGACCAGCCCCCCCGACGCCGTGTAAATCCGGCTTGTTCATTGTTCTGCTTCCCTGAAACACGTTCGCGCGCCGCCCGGTCAGCCCACGCGCTTCATGCCCTGGTTATGCGCTTCCGTCGCGGACATGGACGCCGCCTGTCCCGGAAATGCTTTGATCCTGACAAGTATGCCCGACGTGACAGCGTCTTGTCACGTCACAGGCCCGGGCGGGGATAAACGGAGAAAAAAGGCGACCCTGGAATACGTGTCAATATATTGACGTAATCGCCGATCGCTCCTAGGCTCGGGCAAAATCTGAACCTTAAATCTGAAAAAGCACTGTGGCCGTCGCTTCTCCAGGAGCAGCCGGCTGTCCGGACGGGAAACCCCAATGAGTCTCTCCAGCGCGCGTATTTCCAGGCTGCTGATCGCCAATCGCGGTGAAATCTCCATCCGCATCGCCCGCGCCGCCGCCGGTTGTGGCGTCGCGTCGATCGCCGTCTACGCCAGTGACGACGCGAAGTCCCTGCACGTGCGCGCCGCCGATGAAGCCGTCGCCCTGGATGGCGTCGGCGCCGCCGCCTATCTGGATATCGAAAGCCTGATCGCCGCCGCGAAAACGAGCGGCGCCGACGCCATCCATCCTGGCTATGGGTTTCTGTCGGAGAGCGCGGCCTTCGCCCGCCGCGCCGCCGAGGAGGGCGTCGTCTTCGTCGGCCCGCGCCCCGAGTTGCTGGAGCTGTTCGGCGACAAGGCGAAAGCCCGGGCGCTGGCCATCGAGGCTGGCGTGCCCCTGCTCGCTGGCACGACTGGCGCGGCGACGCTGGAAGAAGTCCAGTCGTTCTTCCGCGCCCAGCAGGAGGCGCATGGCGACGGCGCGGCGATCATGATCAAGGCCATCGCCGGCGGTGGTGGTCGCGGTATGCGCGCTGTGACGCGCTTCGAGAATATCGAAGACGCCTGGCGGCGCTGCCGGTCGGAGGCGAAGGGCGCCTTCGGCGACGATTCCGTCTATGTGGAGCGCTATCTGCCCAACGTGCGCCATATCGAGGTGCAGGTGGTGGGCGACGGCGTTGACGTCATCCATCTGGGCGAGCGCGAGTGCACCATCCAGCGCCGCAACCAGAAGATCGTCGAGATCGCGCCAAGCCCGACCCTGTCGCCGGTGATGCGCGCCGCCGTCTGCGACGCCGCCATCCGCATGGCGCAGCGGGTCGGTTACGCCGGCCTCGGCACCTTCGAGTTTCTCGTGCCCGGCGACGCCGCGCCAGATTCCACTGACTTCGCCTTCATGGAGGTGAACCCGCGCGTTCAGGTCGAGCACACGGTGACCGAAGAGGTTTACGGCGTCGATCTGGTGGAGGCGCAACTGCGCATCGCCGACGGCGCGCGTCTCGCTGATCTGGGACTGGCCGCTGGCCTGCAGCCGCGCGGCTACGCCATCCAGTTGCGCATCAATATGGAGACGATCACGCCGGAGGGTGAGGCGCGCCCGTCCGGCGGCCGGCTCGACGCCTTCGATCCGCCGTCGGGGCCCGGCGTGCGCGTCGATACCTTTGGCTACGTCGGCTACGTCACCAGCCCGCGCTACGATTCGTTGCTGGCCAAGCTGATCGTTCACAGCCGCGCGCCCGACTATGACGAGGCCGTGCGCCGCGCGCTGCGCGCCCTGCGCGAGTTCCGCATCGAGGGCGTGGCCACCAACATGCCATTCCTGCGGGCGCTGCTTGATCACCCCAAATTCATCGCCAACGCGGTGAGCACCCGCTTCCTTGAGCAGCATATTGGCGAGCTGGTCGGGCCGGATGTGACGGTGCAGGGCGACCTGTTCCACAAGGGCGCCGCTGGCGCGCCCGGCGGGCGCGGCAAGATCCGGTCGTCAAAGGAGTTAGATCCGCTGGCGGTGTTCGGCGGCGCCGGGCCAGAGGCGGTCGCCGATGCGGCGCCGGAGCCGGGCGACGCCATCGACGCGCCGGAGGGCATGGCGGCTGTGAGCGCGCCGCTGCAGGGCACGATCGTCAGCATCGACATTGCTCCTGGCGCCGAGGTGCGCAAGGGCCAGCCGCTGCTGGTGCTGGAAGCCATGAAGATGGAGCATGTGGTGGCGGCGCCAGAAGCCGGCGTGGTCGCCCAGGTTCTGGTCAGCGCCGGCGACACGGTGTTCGAGGGCCATCCGCTGGCTTTCTTCACGCCCGGCGAGGTCAGCGGCGGCGAGGCGGCGGTCGAGGAGGAGATTGATCTCGATCATATCCGCCCCGATCTGGCCGAGGCGCTGGAGCGCCACGCCATTCTTTATGACGATCGCCGCCCCGATGCGGTGGCGCGGCGGCGCAAGACCAACCAGCGAACCGTGCGCGAGAACATCGCCGACCTGGTCGACGACGGCAGCTTCATCGAATACGGCGGCCTCGCCCTGGCCGCCCAGCGCCAGCGCCGCAGCTTTGACGAGTTGCTGAAGATGAGCCCGGCCGACGGCATGGTCACCGGCCTTGGTTCGGTGAACGGCGCGCTGTTTGATGAAGACGCCGCCCGTTGCGCCGTGATGGGTTATGACTACACCGTGTTCGCCGGCACCCAGGGCGTTATCAACCACCGCAAGAAGGACCGGCTGCTGGAGCTGTCGGCCAGATGGAAGCTGCCAATGGTGGTGTTCGCCGAAGGCGGCGGCGGCCGCCCCGGCGATGAATGGCCGACCCCGGCTGGTCTCGACACCACCACCTTCACCCGTTTTGGCCAGCTCAGCGGCCTGGTGCCGACCGTCAGCATCGTCGACGGACGTTGTTTTGCCGGCAACGCGGCGGTGGCCGGCGCCTGCGATCTCATCATCGCCACCGGCAACGCCAACATCGGCATGGGCGGCCCGGCGATGATCGAAGGCGGCGGCCTTGGCGTTTTCCGCCCCGAGGACGTTGGCCCGGTGTCGGTGCAGGCGCCGAACGGCGTCATCGATCTGGTGGTGAGGGACGAGGCCGACGGCGTCGCGGCGGCGAAAAAATATCTGGGTTATTTCCAGGGCCGCACCCGGGACTGGACCTGCGCCGACCAGCGGCTGCTGCGCCGGGCGATTCCTGAAAACCGCCTGCGCGCCTATGACATCCGCGAGGTCATCGCCACCCTGGCCGATACGGATTCGGTGCTCGAACTGCGCGCCGGTTTCGGCAAGGCCATGGTCACCGCCCTCGTCCGCTTCGAGGGCCGGCCGATGGGCGTGATCGCCAACAACTCCCAGGTGCTGGGCGGGGCCATCGATTCCGACGCGGCGGACAAGGCGGCGCGCTTCGTGCAGCTCTGCGACGCCTTCGACATTCCGTTGCTGTCGCTGTGCGACACGCCCGGCATGATGGTGGGGCCGGAGGTGGAGCGCACCGCCCAGGTGCGGCACGTGTCGCGCATGTTCGTGGCGGCGGCCAACGCCACCATTCCCATGTTCACGGTGGTGCTGCGCAAGGGCTACGGTCTTGGCGCCCTGGCCATGGCTGGCGGCGGCGGCCATTCCTCGTTCTTCACCCTGGCGTGGCCCACCGGCGAGTTCGGCGCCATGGGCCTGGAGGGCGGCGTCAAGCTGGCCTACCGCAAGGAGATGATGGCGATTGAAGACCCCGCCGAACGCAAGGCGTGGTTCGACGCCATGGTCGCGGCCGAATACGAGAAGAACAAGGCGCTCTCCGGCGCCACCTTCCTCGAGGTCGACGACGTGATCGATCCGGTGGATACGCGCCGCTGGATCCTGCGCGGCCTCAGGTCGCTGCCCGCCGTCGCCCCGCGCGCCGGCAAGAAGCGGCCGAGCGTCGACGTGTGGTGAGGCCGTTGGCAAGGCCTGCCAGAGCATGACAAGCTGACGCCAGTTTCCGGCGGCCGTTCGCGCCGCCGGTTCTCGCAAGAACAGCCGGAGCAGCGCCGGCGAGCGATTGAGGTTCCAGCCGGAAGGCGTGGACCGCGGGGGATGACGCCATGAGCACACAGGAGCAAAACGCCGCCTGGCTGGCCAATGAGGCCGCTTACCTTGAGCACGTCCGGGCCCTGTGGGCGGCGCGCTGGCCACAGGGCGTTCCGCGCCAGCAGCATTTTCCACTCGGCGAGCAGACGCTCACATATTATCTGCGCGAATGGGCCCGGCGCACGCCCGACAAGGCGGCGATCATCTTCTATGGCCGCGAGATTTCCTACGCCGAACTGGACCGGCTGAGCGACCGCTTCGCCGCCGTGCTGCATGGCGCCGGCGTGCGCAAGGGCGACGCCGTTGGCGTGTTCCTGCCCAGCTGTCCGCAGTTCCTCATCGCCTTCCACGCCATTCTGAAGCTCGGCGCCATCCATGCGCCGATCAATCCGATGTTCCGTGAGTCGGAGCTGGTTTACGAACTCAACGACACCGGCGCGCGCATCCTCATCGCCCAGGACATCCTGCTGCCGGTGGTGGATGCGGCGCGCAGCCAGACCGGTTTGACCCATGTCTTCGCAACGGCCGTGTCGGCCTTCCTGCCGGAAGCGCCGTTCGGTCCCGTTCCCGCCGGCCTGGACGCGCCGTTGGTCGATCTGCCGGCGGGCGTCGTCGACTTCATGGCCGCCATGGTGGCGGAAACCGGCGCGCCGCCCGTCGTGGACGTCAGCCTGGATGACGTCGCCGCCCTCAACTACACCGGCGGCACCACCGGCCTGCCGAAGGGGTGCATCCACACCCAGCGCGACATGCTGTTCACCGGCGCCAGCATGTGCAGCATCACCGCCTCCATTGGACCGGACGATGTGATCATCAATTTCTGGCCGGTGTTCTGGATTGCCGGCGAGGACGTGGGCGTCATCGCGCCGCTGGTCGCGGGCGCAACCTGCGTGCTGCTCGCCCGTTGGGACGCCGCCGCCTGGATGGCCCAGGTGGAGCGCTACAAGGTGACCGTCACCGCGATGGTGGTCGACAACGCCGTCGAGATCATGGAGAGCCCCGATGCGGGCAAACACGACCTGACCTCGCTGCGCGAGGCGGTGGTGGCCTCCTTCGTCAAGAAGCTCAACGTTCCTTTCCGTGAGCGCTGGCGCGCCCTGACGGGCACAACCCTGCGCGAAGCCGCCTGGGGCATGACCGAGACCCACTCGTTCGACACGTTCACGCGCGGATTTCAGGACAATGATTTCGACCTGAACGCCCGCCAGGTGTTCTGCGGCCTGCCCACCGGCGCCACCGATTTCAAGATTCTGGAATTCGGTAGCGAACGGCTGATCCCGCTCGGCGAGGAGGGCGAACTGTGCGTGCGTACGCCGTCGCTGCTCAAGGGCTACTGGAACAGCCCCGGCGGCACGGCCGGCGAGATCAGGGACGGCTGGCTGCGCACTGGCGACCTCGGCATGATTACCGCGGAGGGCTTCATCCTGTTCCTCGGCCGGCGCAAGGAAATGCTCAAGGTCAAGGGCATGAGCGTGTTCCCGACGGAGATCGAGGCGGTGCTTGGGCAGCATCCTTCGGTCATCGGCAGCGGCGTCATTGGCCGCGAGGATCCGGACAAGGGCCAGGTGCCGGTCGCTTTCGTCATGGTGAAGCCGGAAGACGGCGTTGAAGCCGCCGACGTGCTGGCCTTCTGTCGCGAGCGCCTTGCCGTCTACAAGCTGCCGGAAGTGCGGGTGGTGGAGGCGCTGCCGATGACCGCGACCGGCAAGGTGAAAAAGGAGGAGCTGGCGCAGCAGTTTCTCTGAAGCTTCGCCAGACACCGCCGAATAAAAAAACCGCCGGGAAACCGGCGGTTTTTTCGTTGTCCAGGGGGGCGGTTATTTCTTCTCGCCGGCCTTCGGGTTCAGCAGCTTGCATTCGCTCTCGCTGGCCGGGATGAAAACCTCTTCCGCCGGATATTTCTTCACCAGCGTCAGCAGGTCGTCCTTGTCCTTCATCTCTTCCGGTTTTTTGACCGTCGCGTAGTACATGTCGCGCATCAGCCGGCCATCGGCGCGGATTTTGGCGTCTTTCGTGAAGAAGTCGTTGACCGGCGTTTCCTTCATCTTGGCCAGCACGGCCTTGTTTTCCGTCGTGCCGGCGGCTTTCACCGCCTTCAGGTAATGGGTCACGGCGCTGTAGACATTGGCCTGCGGGTCGGCTGGCATCTTGCCGAACTTCGCCTTGAAGCGCTCCGCGAACTTCGCCGCTTCCGGGGATTCGGTCCAGTGGTAGCTGAGCACCGCCGGCATGCCGGCCGTCGCCTTGTTGCCGAGGCCATAGACGTCGACGGTGGTCAGCGAGAACGGCACGAACTGCTGGCCATTGGCGTTGATGCCGAATTCATCGGCCTGCTTGATGCCGTTGATGAGGTCAGCGCCGCCGCCGATATGGGCGATGTTTTTCGCGCCGGAATTCTGCGCCTGCAACAGGAAGGAGCTGAAGTCCGCCGTGTTCAGCGGGAAGCGCACGGCGCCGAGGAACTTGCCGCCGTTCTTCTCGATGATCTTCTTCGAATCGCCTTCGATCGAATGACCGGCGGTATAGTCGACGGTGAGGAAGTACCAGGTGTTGCGCGCTGGCGTGGTGCTGCCCTTCACCGTCAGATTGGCGACGGAATAACCGTCATTGGCCCACTGCATGCCGTTAGGCGAGCAGTTCTTGCCGGAAATGTCGCGGCTGGAGGCCATCGAGACCACGAGGATCTTGTCTTTTTCCTCGGCCAGCTTCTGCACGGCGAGGGCGACGCCCGAGGAATAGATGTCGAACACGGCGCCAACGCCGTCCACGTCGAACCATTTGCGGGCGATCGAGGCGCCGACGTCAGGCTTGTGCATGTGGTCAGCCGCCACGACTTCGATTGGCTTGTCGAACAGCTTGCCGCCAAAGTCTTCAACCGCCATCCGCGCGGCCACGACGGAGCCCTCGCCGGTGATGGTGGAATAGACCGACGCGCGGTCGTTGAGGACGCCGATTTTCACCGGCCCCTGGTCAGCGGCGAACGCGCCGGCGCTCCAGACGGCGCCAAGGGCCGTTGCGGCCAAAAGACTCTTGTATGCAGTTTTCATTACGCCGTCCTCCCCATGGCGCACAGGTCCCCGACCGTGCGACGCCCGCCGGATGTTCTCCGGAACCGGATTTTTTACTGTTGTCTGGCGATGGCCCAACCCAAAGGTTGTCGCCTGGCCGCGCCTTGCCAGCGAGTTTCCACGCGCAGAAATAAATGTCAACAAGTTGATATTAATTGACGACTGTTCCGTTTCCGTCCGGAGGTCGGGAATCTGGCGCCGGCTGGCCTGGTATCACCACCGGACGGGCGTCATTGCTGACGCGGGCGGCGGCGTCGCTGGCGGCGCGGCGCAGGGCTGCGTAGAGCAGGCAGGCCAGCAAGAACGGCGCCAGGGAGAACAGCGAGAGGCCGCCGCCGCCGTTGGCCCGCCAGCCGATCCACAGCAGGTTAACGATGGCGATCCCCAGACAGATCCATGCCGGACTGCGCGGAAAAGCATGCACGGGCGCGCCATTGACCGGGCGAAAACCGTGAACGCCGCGAAATCCGGCCACATTATACACGTAATAGCGGCCCGCCGCGCCCACATGGATATGGGCGGCGATCTCCGGCAGGGCGCGGATATTGGCGAGCGTGGTGGTGACGCCGTGGGGATCGATCACATCGACGGCGGCGTAATTTACGGCGCGGCCCGGCGCCGCGGGGCGGCGCGCCTCGACGGCGTCCACTGTTCCGTCAATGTCTCCAAGCTTCATCGTTCCTCACCCGGCTTCTAACTTTGTGATCCGGCGCCGCCGCGGGACCGGGAGCCTTGCCACGAAACCTGACGTTGCGGCGAACGCCTTTCCGCCAGCGGTGTTTGGAGCCGTCAGCCTGACGACGTCCGGGACGCCGCCCGCCCGGGCGCGCCGCTCTGCTGGACAGCGCGCTCTTGCGTCGCAGCCAAAGCCATGGCCCGATGCGCTTCTCGCTGCGCGCCGCAAAACCGTCAACAGCGGGTGTGAGAAATCGGGCTGCACATGCAATGGAGCGATACAGATGTTCGACGCCAGGCAAATCCTTGACGCCCTTGTCGGCGCCGCGGCCATCAATCCTCAGGGCGGTCAGCCCGGCCAGCCGGGCAATGTCGCCCGTGATTCCGGCGCTCAGGGGGGTGGTCTCGGCGACATTCTCGGACAGTTGACCGGCGGCCAGGCTGCCGATGGAGGCCAGGCGACAGGCGGCGCCGCGGGGGGACTGGGCGGTCTGCTCGGCAAGATGCTTGGCGGTGGGCAAAGCGGTTCATCTGGCGGCTCATCCACCGGCGCGTCGGGCGGTGGGCTCGGCGACCTGCTTGGCGGCCTGCTGGGTGGTGGATCGGGGCAGGGACAGGCCGGCGCGCCGGTTCCGCAAGCCGGCGAGGCCCAGGGCGGCGGGCAACAGGCCGGCGGACAACAGGGTGGAGGTCTTGCAGGCTCGTTGCAGGACGCGGTCACCCGCATGGCCGGTCCGCAGGCCGGCGGTCTGCTGCGCCAGGCTATCGATTTCGCGCAGACGCCGAAAGGGGCCGCCATTCTGGCCGGTCTCGCCGGGCTGATGCTGAACAAGGCCGGGCGCACGGTCTCGGGCCGGGCGGCGCAACTGGGCGGCGCGGCGCTGGTCGGCGGCCTCACCTACAAGGCCGTGCAGGAATGGCAGGCCGGTTCGGCTCCGGCGCAGACCCAGGCCAGCACGCCGGCCCCGGCGCCCGCGGGCTCCGGCTTCGAGGCGGCCAGCCAGACCCATGACGGCGCGCTGGCGCTGGTGCAGGCCATGATCGCGGCCGCCGCTGCGGATGGTCAGGTCGATGACGCGGAACGGGCCAAGATCACCGGCGCCCTTGGTTCCGCCTTGCCCCAGGATGCGGTGGATTTCCTGAACGCCGCCTTCGCCAACCCGCTGTCGCCGGAGCAACTGGCCGATCTGGCGACCGGCCCGGAACATGCGGCGCAAATCTATGAAGCGGCCCGGTTGACCGTTGATCCGGACACCCCCGCCGAGCAGGCGTTTCTGGCGCGCCTCAAGAACAGCCTTGGCCTTGATGAGGGGCTGGTCGCCCATCTTGACGCCGCCGCGCTGAGCGCCCGCGCCTGATCATCAGGCGCTTCAAGAGCGCTTTCCGGGCAGGCGCGACTTGTCTGGCCGATCAGAAATCGCTCAAAACAGGAAGCCACGGAGCCGTCCCGGCGCTATGCTGACCGGAAACGATCCGGCCCCTGGATTCCAGACCCAGGCCCGGACCAGGCGCGCCGGATCAGGCGCGTCCAGCCCCCGGGTTCTCCGCCGGACCGTTTTGCTGGCCGATCTGGTCTGGAACCGTTTTCTGGCGTGGGCGACGATTGTCGGCCACGATGATGACGCAATATCCGTTCAACCGGCTTTACCCCCCAGGCCTGAAGGCTCCCGGCCTTCCGCCGTCCGCATTTTCCGGAGCGATGTCCTGCCCATGCTTCACCGCCGTTCGTTTCTGACTGCCTCAGCAGCCACCGCCGCCCTCGCCGCGGCGGGTTTTCCGGTTGGTGCGCTGGCTGAGGCCGGCCTCAAATTCGGGGCGCCGGCGCCGTTCTCCTTCGAGGCGCTGAAGGCGCGCGCCAAGGCTCTTGCCGCGCAGCCGTACAAGGCGGCGGCGTCGCCGGATCCGGCGGTGCTCGACGCCATCGATTATGACGCGCATGGCAAGATCAAGTTCCGCCCGCAGGACGCGCTGTTCGCTGATGGCCCCGGCGCTTTTCCGGTGACCTTCTTCCACCTCGGCCGCTTCTTCCAGCGGCCGGTGCGGATGCGCGTGGTCAAGGACGGCAAGGCGCGCGAGATCATTTACGAGCCGCGCTATTTCGACATGCCGAAGGATTCCGTGGCGCGGAAGCTGAAGGAAAATTCCGGCTTCGCCGGCTTCCGCTTCCAGGAAAGCCGCTTTGGCGACCAAAAGGAAAAGCCCTGGCAGACCAATGACTGGGTCGCCTTCCTTGGCGCGTCCTATTTCCGCGCCATCGGCGGACTGTATCAGTATGGCCTCTCGGCGCGCGGCGTCGCCATCGATTCCGCCGTGGCCGGCAAGGGCGAGGAGTTCCCGGATTTCACCGAGATCTACTTCGAGACGCCGACCAATGATGGCCCCACCGTCACCATCTTTGCGCTGCTGGAAGGCCCCTCCGTCACCGGCGCCTATCGTTTCGACATGACGCGCGGCAAGGACGACGTGGTGATGGACATCACCGCCTCGGTGAATGTGCGCAAGGCGGTGACGCGCTTTGGCCTCGCGCCGCTCACCTCCATGTACTGGTTCTCCGAGACCGCCAAGCCGACCATGGCCGACTGGCGGCCGGAGGTGCACGATTCCGACGGCCTCGCCATGTGGACCGGGTCCGGCGAGCGCATCTGGCGGCCGCTCAACAATCCACCCTACATCACTGCTTCCGCCTTCTCCGACGACAATCCGCGCGGTTTCGGCCTGATGCAGCGCGACCGCAATGTCGATCATTACCTCGACGGCGTGCGTTACGAGCGGCGGCCCAGCGCCTGGGTCGAGCCGGTCGGCGGCTGGGGCAAGGGCGCCGTGGAACTGGTGGAACTCACCACTGACGACGAGATTCACGACAATATCGTCGCCATGTGGGTTCCGGCAGGACAGACGGCGCCCGGCCAGACTCATGACATCCGCTATCGCCTGTACTGGGTCAACGGCGATCCCTTCTTCCCGGACAGCCTGGCGAAATGCGTCGCCACCCGCCTCGGCAATGGCGGCGTGCCTGGCCAGCCGCGCCCGAAAGGCGTGCGCAAGTTCATGGTCGAGTTCCTCGGCGGACCGCTGAAGGATTTGAAGTTCGGCGAAAAGCCGGAGGTCGTGCTCAGCGCCTCGCGCGGCAAGTTCTCCTACATCTTCACCGAAGCGGTGCCGGACGACATCCCCGGTCACTGGCGGGCCCAGTTCGATTTCTCGGCGGAGGGGCAGGATCCGGTGGATCTGCGCTGCTACCTGCGCCTGGGCGACAGGGTGCTGACGGAAACCTGGCTCTTCCAGTATTTCCCCAACCGGGGCTGAGATGTGGATACGCCGGCGCCCTCAGGCATGACGGGGCCGGCGTCTGCAACGGCCATGCGGGGGCCGCGCCGCGCCGGGCGCCGGCGCGCTGCTCCTGTCGCAGGCGCTCCCGGGCGCAGGCGTTCAGGCTGTTCGCCCATACCGGCGCCATGGCGTTGCGGGACGACATATTGTAATATTGGAACGTTGCATCAACGCCCGTGACGATGGGCGGAGGGAATGATTGTGAGTTCGGGCGTCAGCGCAGGGATCAGGATGGCCGATGCGGCCGGGCGCGACGTGGCCGCGTCGGGGGGCGGGTTTGCGCCGGTCCATGCGGCCGATCAGTATAGCCACGGCCAAACCCCTCATTCCCATGCGCACGGCCACTCGCATGATCGCGTCCACGGCGACGCGCACGCTCATTCGCACGCGCCCGCCGCCCGCAATCTGCCGCAACAGCCGGGGTTCTCGCTGATGCGGGCGTCGCTTGCCGAGCGGCTGCTGCTGGCGGCGGCGTTATCGGCGTTGTTGTGGATCGCCATCGCCGGAGTGCTCTGGTCATGAGCGCGCCCGTTGTCGCCCCCGTCTCCCCCCCGCCACAGCCGGCGAGGCGTCCACTGCCGCCGGTGCTGCGCTTCGACAATGTGACGCTCGGCTACGACCGCCATCCGGCGGTGCATCATTTGCATCTGCAGATCGCCCCCGGGGCGCTCACCGCCATCGTCGGCCCCAACGGCGCCGGCAAATCGACGCTGCTGAAGGCGGCGGCGGGGTTGATCCGCCCGCTCGACGGCGTCATCCAGCGCGGCGTTCCGGCGCGGCGGATCGCTTATCTTCCCCAGGCGGCGGCGCTGGACAACAGCTTTCCCCTCACGGTCTATGATCTGGTCGCCATGGGTTTATGGGAGCGTTGCGGGCTGTTTGGCCGCATCGGCCGCCGTCATGCGCCGCGCATCGCCGAAGCCCTGCGCGCCGTGGGGCTCACCGGCCTCGAGAGCCGGCCCATCGGCGCGCTCTCAGGCGGCCAGTTGCAGCGCGCCCTGTTCGCCAGGCTGCTGCTGCAGGACGCCGCGCTGATCCTGCTCGACGAGCCGTTCAACGCCCTCGACGCCGCCACCGTCGCTGACCTGACCGCGCTGATCCATCGCTGGCGCGACGAGGGCCGCACCGTGCTCGCCGCCCTGCACGATCTGGAGCTGGTGCGCGCTTCCTTTCCGCAGACCCTGCTGCTGGCGCGCGAACTGATCGCCCACGGGCCCACCGACGTGGCGCTCACCGAAGCCAATCTTGCGCGGGCGCGCCGTATGAACGAGGCTCCCGATCCTCACGCCGCCCCCTGTGTCCGCGCCGCCTGAGGCCATGGCGCGCAATCCAGCGCGCAAGCCCCGCAATTCCAGACCCCGCAGTTCCGGATAGCTTCCTTACCATGCACGCCATTTACGCCTGGCTGATCGGGCCGTTCGTCGAATTCGACTTCCTGCGCCGGGCGCTGGTGGGGGCGCTGGCCCTGTCGCTGTCCGGCGCGCCGGTTGGCGTGTTCCTGATGTTGCGCCGCATGAGCCTGACCGGCGACGCCATGGCGCACGCCATTCTGCCAGGCGCCGCCATTGGCTATCTGCTCTACGGTCTGTCGCTGCCGGCGATGACCTTCGGCGGTCTTGCCGCCGGCTTTGTCGTGGCGCTGCTGGCCGGGGCCGTGGCGCGACTCACCCAGTTGCGCGAGGACGCCTCCATGGCGGCGTTTTATCTGCTGTCGCTGGCGCTCGGCGTCACCATCGTCTCGCTGCGCGGCTCCAATGTCGATCTGCTGCACGTGCTGTTCGGCTCGGTGCTGGCGCTGGACGACGCCACGTTGATTCTGCTCGGCGCCGTGGCCGTCATCACCCTGTTCACTCTGGCGGCGCTGTGGCGGCCGCTGGTGGTGGAGTGCGTTGATCCGGGCTTTTTGCGTTCGGTCAGCCGCGCCGGCGCGCCGACGCACCTGATTTTCCTGGTGCTGCTGGTGCTCAACCTGGTGGCCGGGTTCCATGCGCTGGGCACGCTGCTGGCGGTGGGCGTCATTGTGCTGCCGGCGGTTTCCGCCCGCTTCTGGGCGCGCCAGGTCACCGGCATGGCCGCTGTCGCCATCGCCGTGGCGGCGCTGTCCGGATGGCTTGGCCTGGCGCTGTCCTATCACCACGGTCTGCCAGCCGGGCCGGCGATCATTCTCGTCGCCGGGGTGATCTACGTGCTGTCGCTGTGCCTCGGCCCGGTGGGCGGCCTGGTGTGGCGGGCGTTGCCTGGCCGGCATCTCGAAGCATGAATGGCGCCTGGAGCATGGCTGTCTCCCGGACGCCGGGGCTTTCACTTTTGCCGCGCTGACCAATATATCTGTGTCAGCCAATCGGGGAGCGGCGCGCCGGCTGCCGGCGCATCCCGCTCCTTATCCTGTCAGCGCAACGCCGCTGCGGCGCAGGGTTGCCCTTGCGCCAGAGCCATTTCCGGAGGCCACCATGCCAGACATGCCCGAGACGAATACAGGCGCCGATGCGTCCGGCAAGATTCCCGTCACCGTGCTCACCGGCTACCTTGGCGCTGGCAAGACGACCCTGCTCAACCGCATTCTCAGCGAGCCGCACGGCAAGAAGTTCGCCGTCATCGTCAACGAGTTCGGCGAGGTCGGCATCGACAATGACCTCGTCGTTGGCGCCGACGAGGAAGTGTTCGAGATGAACAATGGCTGCGTCTGCTGCACGGTGCGCGGCGACCTGATCCGCATCATCGACGGGCTGATGAAGCGCAAGGGCGGCTTTGACGGCATCATCGTCGAGACCACTGGCCTGGCCGATCCCGCCCCGGTGGCGCAGACCTTCTTCATGGATCAGGACGTGCAGGATCGCACCCGCCTTGACGCCGTGGTGACGGTGGTGGACGCCAAATGGCTGGGGCAGAGGCTGAAGGACGCGCCGGAAGCGCATAACCAGATCGCCTTCGCCGACGTGCTGGTTCTCAACAAGACTGATCTGGTGACGCCAGAGGAACTGGCCGGGGTGGAGGCGCAGGTGCGCGCCATCAACCCCTACGCCCGGCTGCACCGCACCCGGAACGCCCAGGTCGCCATCGACGACGTGCTCGGCCGCAACGCCTTCGATCTCGACCGCATCATGGAGCTGGAGCCCGACTTCCTGGAGGCGGGCCACCACGCCCACCACGACAGTGACATCCAGTCGGTGGCGGTGACCATCGACGGCGACGTCGATCCGGACAAATTCCTGCCCTGGCTCAATGATTACGCCCAGCGCGAGGGCGCCAATCTGTTGCGCTCCAAGGGAATTCTGGCGTTTCGCGGCGAGCCGAAGCGCTTCGTCTTCCAGGGCGTGCACATGATGCTGGACGGCGATTTGCAGCGCGACTGGCGCCCTGACGAAAAGCGCACGTCCAGGATCGTGATGATCGGTCGCGATCTGGATCGGGAAGCCATTGAAAAGGCGTTCCGCGCCTGCGCCGTTTGATCTGGTGGTGAATCCATGACCTCTGCCGCCCCGAACGCCACGGCCACAGGCGCCGTGACCTCCCTTCTTGATCATGTGCGGCCGCTCGATGCGGGCGCGCATGTGACCGGCGCCGCCTTCGCTGGCGACACCGCGATGCTGGCCCTTGGCGACGGCTGCGTGCTGCTGTGCGACGCCGCCGGCGAGCGGCGCGTCGATGCCCATCCGGGCGGCGCGGTGCTGGCCGCGGTCGGCGCCGGAGACCGCTTCATCACAGGTGGCGACGACGGACGGGTCGTCGCGACGCTGGCGAATGGCGAAACCCAGGCCATCGCCGATGAAAAAGGCCGCTGGATCGACGCGGTGGCCGCCAGCGGCGGCGCCATCGCCTGGAGCTGCGGCAAGCAGGTGGCGGCGCGCGACGCCAAAGGGAACGTGCGCCGCATGCAGGCGCCGTCGAGCGTGCGCGGCATTGCCTTCGCGCCAAAGGGCTACCGGCTGGGCCTCGCTCATTACAACGGCGCCAGCCTGTGGTTCCCCAACACGGACGCCGCGCCGGAGGCGCTGTTCTGGAAAGGCTCGCACCTCGACGCCAGCTTCTCGCCGGATGGCCGCTTCTTCATCACCTCCATGCAGGAGAACATGCTGCACGGCTGGCGGCTGGCCGATAAAAAAGACATGCGCATGTCGGGCTACCCGGCCAAGCCGCGTTCGCTGTCCTGGTCGCATGACGGGCTATGGATGGCGTCGTCCGGCGCTGACGCCGCCATCATCTGGCCGTTCGAGGCCAAGGATGGCCCGATGGGCAAGGCGCCGCGCGAATGCGGCGTGCGCCCGGCGAAGGTGACCCAGGTCGCATTCCATCCACGGGCCCTGATCGTCGCCATCGGCTATGACGACGGGGCGGTGATGCTGGTGCGGCTGACCGACAATTCCGAACTGATGGCGCGCATGCCGGCCGCCGGCGGCGCGGTGACGGCGATGGCGTGGGACGCCAAAGGCAAGCGGCTGGCGTTTGGAACCGCCGACGGCGCTGGCGGCCTGCTCACCCTGCCGGTCTGATCGGGCGTCGCCATGGCTATGTCCTGGTTCGGCAGGAAACCCGCCCCGGATCGCGCTGTTGGCGATCGCATCCGCGCCTGGGCGGCGACGGCCTGCGGCGGCGATCCTGAAACGCGGTTTTCGGTGAACGAGATCATCTGCCGTGATCCATCCTGCCCGGGGACGGAGACGGTGATCCTGGTGATGGCGCCAGGCGTCAGAACCCGGGCGCTCAAGATCGCCCTTCCCATGGTTGCGGTGACGGAGCAGGACGTTCAACAGGCTGTTATGGACAGCGCCTGAAACGGGAGGCGGGGTATGGTTGATCTGCCGGCGGACTGGACGGCACCGCCGTTTCCCCCGCGCCAGCCGCTGGACGGGCAATGGGCGCGGCTGGAGCCGCTTGATCTTCAGCGGCACGGCGATGATCTGGCGGCGGCGTTTCGCGGCGCCGACGCGGTCTGGACCTGGTTGCCGCCCGTGGCGCCAGCCGGTGATGCGGGCCTGCGCGCCATCGTCGCCGACGTGGCGGAGCGCCCTGGCATACTGCCTTACGCCGTCGTGGAGCGGCGCACCGGCCGGGCAGGCGGTTTTCTGACCATCATGGAAATCCGGCCGGCCGATGGCGTGGCTGAAATCGGTTATGTGGCGTTCGCGCCGGGCCTGCAGAGAACCCGCGAGGCGACGGAGGCGGTGTTCCTGTTGCTGCGGCAACTGTTCGGCGCCGGCTATCGCCGGGTGGAATGGAAGTGCGATAATGACAACGCCCCGTCGCGTCGGGCGGCCGCGCGCTTCGGCTTCCAGTACGAAGGCCTGTTTCGCCAGCATATGGCGCGCAAGGGCCGCAACCGCGACACCGCCTGGTTCTCCATGCTCGATCACGAATGGCCGGCGTGCGAGCGTGTGTTCGCCGCCTGGCTGGCGCCCGAGAATTTCGACGGCGCGGGCCGGCAACGTGCGTCGCTGCGTTAGCGAGCTTTCCGGCCAGGCGGAGCCGTCTGGTCAGCCAGAGTTCGCGCAAAGCAGGAAACGCGTCCAGGGCATTTCCGGGAGAAGCGGCCTCCCGCTTTTCGTGGGGAGTCGCGCCCTGGTGAACAAATCTGCCTCCGCAGCCGGCCACGCATCGCGCCGGGTCCGCGTATCGTGAATCGTTCCGGCCGAAAGGTGAAACCATTTCCCCGAACAGGTTGGAAAGCGATGTGTCTGATCCAGCTTCGCCGGGCGCCCCGATGGTTGGCCGGGTGCGTTGTAACGCCACTTTTTTCCGGGGTTCTGTCGCTTCACCAGCGGATTACTTCATGGCCATTGGTGGTATGGCCACAGGCCGTGCAAATCATCTATCCTCGCTGAGTATTCGGTGCTGAGCGCATCAAATGAGATGCGAACCGGCCCGCAGCGGCGCGCCGGAGCAGGGAGGACATGAGCATGGTTGAAGCCGGGAAGCACGGTCCGGAAAATGGGTTCGCCAGGGCGCCGTCGCGGCGTCGGGCCGCTGTGAAGGCGCTGGCGCTGGGGACGGTCGCCCTTGCCGCCGTCTGGAGTCAGGCCGCTGGCGCCCAGGGTGGGCCAGCCCTGCCGGATCCGGCGACAACCGACCCGATCAAGCTCGGCTGGATGCAGGGCTCGCCGCCGCCAAAAGACAAAACGATCCGCGCTGCTGACGGCAGCATGCTGAAGTTCCCGCAAATCCGCTGGTCGTTCAACCACATGCGCGAGCTGCTGCCGACGCGCGACGTGCGCCATGCGGAAACGCCTTCCACGCTGGCGACGCAGCCCGCCGAACTGGATGGCGTGGCGTTCAAGACCATGACCGGCGCCGACATGACCTGGAAGGAGATGCTGGCGAACACCTATACTGACAGCATTCTGGTGATGCATGACGGCAAGGTGATCTACGAGCGCTATTTTGGCGCGGCGGCGCCGCACCGGCCGCACCAGGCCATGTCTGTCACCAAATCGTTCGTCGGCACGCTGGCGGCCATGTTGGCGGCGGAAGGCAAGCTCGACCCGCAGGCGCCTGTCACCAAATATGTGCCTGAGCTGAAGGATTCAGCCTATGGCGACGCTACGGTGCGCGACGTCATGGATATGCGCATCGGCGTCAAATACACCGAGAACTATGCCGATCCGACCTCAAGCATCTGGGATTACGCCCGGGCCGGAGGCATCCTGCCGCGGCCGCCGGGCTACAAGGGGCCGGACAATTTCGCCGAGTTCCTGGCGGCGCTGCCCAAGGAGGGGCCGCACGGCAAGGATTTCGCCTACAAGACCAGCAACGCCGAGGTGCTGGCCTGGATCGTACGCCGGGCCGGCGGCAAGTCCCTGGCGGAATTGCTGCGTGAGCAGATCTGGGAGCCAGTGGGCGCCGATGACGACGCCTATTTCCTGATGGACCCGGCGGGGGATGAGTCAGGCGGCGGCGGTCTGAACGCCACCCTGCGCGACATGGCCCGTTTCGGCGAACTGATGCGCAATGACGGCAAGGTCGGCGATCGCCAGGTGATTCCGGCGGGCGTTGTCGCCGATATCCGCAACGGCGGCGATCGCGACGCCTTCGCCGCAGCCGGCTACAAAACCTTGCCGGGCTGGTCCTACCGCAACATGTGGTGGGTGACGAACAACGCCAACAAGGCGTTCATGGCGCGCGGCATCCATGGTCAGTCGATTTATGTCGACCCGGCCGCCAAAATGGTGATCGCCCGCTTCGCGTCCCACCCCATCGCCGCCAACGCCGCCAACGATCCGCTGACCCTGCCGGCCTTCGCAGCCATGGCGGCGCATCTGATGAAACAGAAGCCGTGATCCGTCAGGCATGACGGCGGATCCGCCGCCGCCGTCACGCCGCGTCATGGCCGTTCTGCCGCCGTTTGCATGATGCAGATGCTCAGGTTAGAGCAGTTCTCGTCGGGCATTCCCGATCAGGCTGGAGCATCCGGGAGACACCGTCATAATGACACGGCAGAGCGGCGAGCCCCCCCAGGGAAACGCTGGTGAGCGCCAGATGACAACCAGGCGGCCGACGGGTGCGCCTGGTCACCCCGTTGATCTTGCGCGCGCACTTGCCAAACGGCTTTTGCCGCTTGGCGCCCGGGACTGGTTGCGCCGGCGGTTGACGCCTTTCGCCGGCAGCAATCGCCTGGCGCGTCGTCTGTTGGGCGCCGGTGGGGCGTCCTATCGCTATGTCTCGCCTGAGCGTCCGGCCGATCTCGCCGAGATCCTGGCGGAGCCAGGGCCAGGCATCCGGTTTTCTATTGTCACCCCGACCTGGAATACGCCTCCGGCGTTGCTGGAGGCGATGATCCGTTCGGTGCAGGCGCAATGGTATCCCCATTGGCAGTTGATTCTCGCTGACGACGCCAGTCCATCGCCTGAGACGCGCGCGGCGTTGGCGCAGATTTCGGATCCGCGCGTCCAGGTGCTGTTCACGGAGCAGAATGGCGGCATCTCCGCCGCCACCAACCGCGCCATCGCGGCGGCGACGGGCGACTACATCGTCTTTTTGGACCATGACGACGAACTGACCGTCGATTGTCTGTATGAACTGGCGCGCGCCATACGCGATACGGACGCTGACTATCTGTATAGCGACGAGGACAAGCTCTCGCCGCGCGGCTGGCATTTTGAGCCGTTTTTCAAACCGGACTGGTCACCCGACACGCTGATGAGCATCATGTACACCTGCCACGTCAGTTGCGTGCGCAGGAGCCTGCTGGATGAGACGGGGCTGTTGCGGTCTGAGTTCGACGGCAGCCAGGACTGGGATCTGGTGCTGCGGATCACCGAGAAGGCGCAGCGCATCGTTCATATCCCCAGGGTGCTGTATCACTGGCGCGTCAATCCAGGCTCCGCCGCCGGGGATCAAGCCGCCAAGCCCTATGCCATCGACGCCGGCAAGCGGGTTCGGGAAGACGCGCTGGCCCGGCGCGGCATATCTGGCGCTCTGGAGCCCTTGCGGGAGGCGCGCGGCTTTTTCCGCGTGCGCCCGCACATGCAGGGCGCGCCGCTGATTTCCATTGTCATTCCGAGCAAGAATAACGGCCGGGTGCTCGGCGTGTGCCTGGAGTCCATCCGGACAAAGTCCAGCTACCAGAATGTTCAGATCGTTGTGCTGGATAATGGCACAACCGACGCCGCGACCCTGCAGATGCTGGAAGAGGAGCGGCGGAAGGACGTGAAGGTCATTCGCCACGATGCGC
This sequence comes from Camelimonas fluminis, assembly GCF_014656355.1. Taxonomy (GTDB): domain Bacteria; phylum Pseudomonadota; class Alphaproteobacteria; order Rhizobiales; family Beijerinckiaceae; genus Camelimonas; species Camelimonas fluminis. Next base: position 62,006 of record NZ_BNCG01000016.1, on the reverse strand, counting down.
CGTTCAACTATTCCGAGCTGAACAATATCGGCGCGCACCATTCCGATGGCGAGCTGCTGCTGTTCCTCAACGACGACACAGAAGTGATGACGCCGGATTGGCTGGAGCGGATGGCCGGTTTCGCGCAACTGTCGCACATCGGCGCCGTTGGCGCCAAATTGCTGTACCCGCAGAGCCGGGGCGTGCAGCACGTGGGCGTGATCAATTCGGAGATTGGCCCGGTTCACGCCTCGCAACATGAGCGGGCGAACCGGCCTGGTTATTTCCTGCGCAATGTACTGGAATATAACTGGCTCGCTGTGACTGGCGCCTGTTTGATGATCACACGCACGAAGTTCGACGCAGTCGGCGGATTCAATGAGCAACTACCCGTTGCTTATAACGACGTCGACTTGTGCTTTCGCCTCTATGAGCGCGGTTACTACAATATCGTGGCGACGGCGGCGGAATTGCTTCACTATGAATCGGTCAGCCGGGGCAATGATTTAATGGACCCGGCGAAACGGGCGCGTCTCGACGCCGATCGAGAGAAGCTTTATGGCGCACACCCGGACCTCCGCAACCGGGATCCATTTTATAATCCCAATTTCCATCCGCGGGGAGCGCACTTCGAACTTGCGGGCTGACGGCTGCGGTCAGGAGGCGGGGCTTCCAAAAGCGTGACCGTTATCTGAAACTGCGCCAGCCAGGGTGAGCCTCGAACGGCGCCTGCCACATTCCTGAGACCATAAGTCCGTGACTAGCCCCGCTCCCGTCAGTCCCGGCATGACCGGCCGCCTCTGGCTGATGATATTGTTGATGTCCGCCCTGTGGGGCGGCGGCTTCATGTTCATCAAGTTCGCCCTCACCGGCTTTGCGCCGTTCAGCGTGGTCGCCGGACGGGTGGGGGTGGCCGCGGTGGCGCTCGGTCTCATCGTGGCGGTGGGGCGGCAACGTCTGCCGCGTCAGGCGAAGGTCTGGCGGGCGTTCTTCATGATGGGGGCGCTCAACAACCTGATTCCGTGGATGATGGTGGCGTGGGCGCAGACGCAGATTCCCTCCAGCATGGCCGCCATTCTCAACGCGCCGACGCCCTTGCTGACGGCGGTGATGGCGCATCTGCTGACCCATGACGAAAAGCTGACCCGGCAAAGATTCACTGGCGTCCTCGCCGGCATGTTGGGCGTCGCCCTGGTGGTGGGCCCCGGGGTCCTGTCCGGCATGGACAGCGCCGTTCTGGCGCAAATCACCTGCCTGTCGGCGACGGTCAGCTACGCCGCGTCCGCCGTCTATGGCCGGGTGTTCCGCAGCATGGAGGTGACGCCGGTGGTCGCCGCCTTTGGTCAGCAATTGATGGTGGCTTGCGTCATCGTTCCGCTTGCGCTGGCGGTCGACCAGCCGTGGTCCCGTCCGGCGCCGGGGGCAGGGGCCCTCGCGGCGGTGCTGGCGCTGGGCGTGATCGCCACGGCGCTGCCCTATATCATTTTCTACCGGGTGCTGGCGGAGGCCGGCGCCACCAATCTGATGCTGGTGAACCTGCTGATTCCAGGCTGGGCTGTGGCGCTCGGCGCCATGGTGCTGGGCGAGCGGCTGCCGCCCACGGCCTTCCTTGGCATGGCGATGGTTGGCGTCGGCCTGGCGGTGATCGACGGTCGGCTGTTTCCGGCGATCTGGCGCCGGCTGACGGGGCGAAGCTGACGCCAGCATCCGGGTCAGCCCGCCTCACCGGATGCTGGTCCAGCCTGGAATCGGGCCTCAGTTTTTCGGCAGTTGCGAAAAAGCGGCCACGACCTGTTCGTAAACGGGGCGCTTGAACGGGATGATCAGGCCTGGCAGGCTGTCCATGGGCGCCCAGCGCCACTCGCTGAATTCCGCCCTGTGGCCGCCAGCCGGATGGCGCACGTTGATCTCCGACTCATTGCCGGTGAAACGCATGGCGAACCACTTCTGCTTTTGCCCGCGATAGCGGCCCCGCCACGAGCGGCGCAGGATTTCCTGTGGCAGGTCATAGCTGTACCAGGCGGGGGCTTCGGCAACCAGCTCAACGGAGCTGACGCTGGTTTCCTCGTAGAGTTCGCGCAGGGCGGCGGGGTAGGGCTCCTCGCCGTCGTCAATGCCGCCCTGGGGCATTTGCCAGGAATAGGCGGCGTTAACGTGTTCAGGCCCGGCCTCGCCGCGCCGCTTGCCGACAAACACCTCGTTGTCGCGATTGAGCAGCATGACGCCGACGCACAGCCGATAGGGAAGTCTCAAAAAGCGCTTGTCGTCAGTCATGGCAGGCCTCGCCCGGGATAAATTGGTGGCGCTCAGGCAGACAGGGGGCGTCCGGCCCATTCGGGTCAGCCCTGTCCTGCGCCTTGTGCTGCAGACCCCGAAGCATTCCCGGGGGGGGAGGTTGTTATGCCGGATGCGACCCTGCTCTGGCAATGGTCTGGCGGCGGCTGGCCGTGAACCTGCCACACGCGGCCTGTTGCCTGAATGAGCGGCGCGTCGCCTTCATCCAAGCGCGCCTCGCGGCGAAACCCGGCGCCAGCCTTTTCAGGAGGCGTCCTGATCAAAAAGGCGCGGATACGAAAAAGGCCCCGGCGATTTTCGCCAGGGCCATCCCTTGTTTCCGGTCTGGCGCCTCAGTTGGCCTTGGCCTTCTGTGGGTCGGCGGGTTTGACGACGGCGGCGGTGGCGCGACCGGTGCGCAGAAGTTCAAGGGCGGCCTGCAACTGCTTGTCCTTGGCCGGGTCCGGCGGGATGTAGGCCGAGGAACCGGACTGCTCCTCCGGCTCCTTGTCCTTGCCGGCCTTGTCCTTGCTGGCCTTCTCAGGCGTGGCCTTTCCAGCGCCAGGAGCGGCCTTGTCGTCCGGCTTCGTCTGGGCGGCGTCCTGCTGCTCCGCCTTCTCCCTGTCGCGACGCTCGCCGGAGAGGTGCCCCTTCAGGCCGGCCTCACCCTTGGTTTCGTCCTTGCCCTTCCACTCGTCGGGGATGTCCTGCAGCACCACCATGTCAGGGTCGATGCCCTTGGCCTGGATGGAGCGGCCAGACGGCGTGTAGTAACGGGCGGTGGTGAGCCGCAGCGCGCCGTTGGAGCCCAGCGGGATGATGGTCTGCACCGATCCCTTGCCGAACGAGCGCGTGCCGATGAGCGTGGCGCGCTTGTGGTCCTGCAGGGCGCCGGCGACGATTTCCGCCGCCGAGGCGGAGCCGCCGTTGATGAGCACGACCACAGGCTTGCCGTTGGTGAGATCGCCGTTGCGGGCGCTGAAGCGCTGCGTCTCGTCGGCGTTGCGGCCACGGGTGGACACGATCTCGCCACGGTTCAGGAAGGCGTCGGAGACATAAACCGCCTGATCAAGCAGACCGCCGCGGTTGTTGCGCAGGTCAAGGACATAGCCCTTGATCTTGTCGGCGCCGATTTCCTTGGTGGTCTTCTCGATGGCCGCCTTCACGTCGTCGAAGCTGTGCTCGATGAACTGGGTCAGGCGGACATAGGCGATGTCGCCCTCGACGCGCGAGCGCACCGAGCGGATCGAGATCATCTCACGGGTCAGCGTCACCTGCAGCGGGTCCTTGCGGCCCGGGCGCTGGATGGTGAGCGTGACCTTGGTGTTGACCGGGCCGCGCATCTTGTCGACGGCCTGGTTCAGCGCCATGCCCTGCACCGCTTCACCGTCGATCTTCGTGATCAGATCGTTGGTGAGGATGCCGGCGCGGGCGGCGGGCGTGTCGTCGATCGGCGTCACCACCTTGATCTGGCCGTCCTCCTGCGTCACCTCGATGCCGAGGCCGCCAAACTGGCCCCGCGTCTCCACCTGCATGTCCTTGAACGCCTTCGCGTCCATGTAGCTGGAGTGGGGATCAAGCGATGAGAGCATGCCGTTGATGGCTGACTCGATCATCTTGCCTTCGCTGGGCTTCTCGACGTAGTCGCTGCGGACCTTTTCAAACACGTCGCCGAACAGGTTGAGCTGGCGGTAGATGTCTGGCGAGGCTGCGGTGGCGCTGGTCGTGGACATCAGCCGGGTCTGCGTCGCCACGAGCGACATGCCGACGCCCATCGCCACGCCGCAAACCAGAATGGAAATCTTTCGCATTATCCGCGAACCTTTTCGCCTTGAGACGCGCCCTGGGATCTGGACCACCAGGGCGTGGGGTCGATCGCCCCGCCATCCTTACGGAATTCGATGTAAAGGGCCGGTCCCGGATGTGCATCCGCCCGTCCGCCCCCGGTTGCTTCTGCGTTGTCAGGCGTCCCCGCGCCGGCCTTGTCCGCGTCGCTGGCGCCAGATTGCGCCTGCCCCATGATGGCGACAGGTTCACCGGCCAGGACGAACTGGCCGAGACTGACGTTGATCCGCTCCATGCCGGCCAGCAGGACATAGTACCCACCGCCCGCATTTATGATCAAGAGTTGGCCGAACGACCGGAACGGGCCAGCAAATGACACCCAACCATCAGAAGGCGCCGAAACAACGGCGCCGGGTTGCGCCGCGATGGTGATTCCCTGCGTCTTGCCGCCAGCAGAATCCGATGTTCCAAAGGAAACCACCTCTTTTCCACCCACGGGCAGCGGCAACTGGCCGCGCGCGTCGACGAAGGCGATCTTGGGTTCAAGGCGCGCCGGGTCCTTGAACGCCAGCGAGGCGAGCTGTTCCTTCGCGTTCTTGAGGTCTTCCTCGGCCTTGCGCGCCGCCGCGGTGTTGCGCTGGGCCGCGCCAAGCTCAGCCTCAAGCCGGGCGATCAGGCTCTTGAGGTCGGTCGCTTGTTTGGCCAGCGCGGCCGCCTGACTGGTCTGGTCGCTGGTTTCCTGTTCGGCGCCGGCGAGGCGGGCCTGGCGCGCCTCGATCAGCGCCGCCAGGCGTCGCCGCTCCTCGACGATCGCTTCCATTTCCCGGAAGAGGGTCTGCTTGTCCGCCTTGATGGCGTCGCCGAGCCGCACCAGCTCTGCCAGATCGCTGGCGAGGGCGCGGGTTTCGGCCCGCAACTCCGGCAGCACCGCCCCCAGCAGGATCGAGGTGCGCACCGCCGTCAGCAGGTCGTCAGGACTGGCGAGCACCGCCGGCGGCGGACGCCGGCCGATGCGCTGCAACGCCGCCATCACCTCGACGATGACGTCCTGGCGGCTCTGGAACGATTTGCGGATGGCCGCGGCGCTGTCGTTGAGGGTGGCGAGACGCGATTCGAGTTCGGCGATTCGTTCTTCCGTCGCCTGCACCTTGCTGGTGGTGTTCAGCAGGGCGCCGTTGAGGCGGGCGCGGTCCAGCTTGATGGCGGCGATTTCCGCCTCCAGACGAATCCGCGCTTCCTCGCTGGAGTGCAGGCGGGTTTCGATGGCCTTCAGTTCGGCCTCTCGCGCGTCTTTCTCGGTCTGGCGGGTGTTGGTGCCGGGGCGTTGCTGGGCAGTGGCCACGCCAGCGGGCAGCGCGGCGGCGCACGCCGTCGCCAGGGCGCAGGCCAGCAGGCCTCCCCTTGCGATTCGCAGGGTGGAGAGGGCGCGACGCGAACGGGGCGGCGGGAGCGCGGAATGAACCATGTCCAGATGTGCTCAGATGCTGACCGCGTGAATGACAGGCGAGCGGCGCAACGCCTCACATTGACTGATATGGCAATGAGGTAAACGCAGCCTTTGCATCATCAACCGTTTTGTTCCGCCGGAGACGCCAGTCAGGCGCGGACAAGGGCGCGGCGACAGCTGGTCGTCGCGATTGCTGGCGACAATCAATGGCAAACAAGGCGACGCGGTGGCGCCCGGCGGCGAAATGCGCCGGGGGCTCAGCTGCGGTGATAGGGGTGACCGTCGATGATGGTCATCATCCGGTAAATCTGCTCCAGCGCCAGCACCCGCACCAGCTGGTGCGGCAGGGTCATGGCGCCGAAGGAGAGCGCCAGCCGGGCCGCGTCGCGCACCGACGGGTCGAGGCCGTCGGCGCCGCCGATGACGAAGCACACATGTTCGGCGCCGCTGTCGCGCCATGCGGCGAAGCGCGCCGCCACCGTCTCGCTGTCGAGGGCCGGACCGCGCTCGTCAAAGGCGACGATGACGCCGCCCTGGGTCTTGCCGAGAATCGCCTGCGCTTCCTCGGCCTTGCGCCGGCTGGCGTCGGCGGCGCGGCTCTCCGGCAGCTCGATCACGCTGACCGCGCTGACGCCGAGCGGCCGGCCCTGGGCGACGGCGCGCTGGTGATAACGATCAGCCAGCTCCCGCTCCGGGCCGGCCTTCATGCGGCCGATGCAGATCAGCGAGATTTTCAAGGACGTGGTCCCATCGCCTGAGGCGCCATCCTCATCTGAACATATGGAGCGGGCGGGAGGCCTGGTTTCGGCCGCCAGGGATGCTGACGTCGCGCAGGTGCCCGGCTCCGGACGTCAGCCTGTCGCGGCCAGACGCCGGGACGACGCCCGCGGATGGCGTCAGGAGGCGGTTCCGGCGGCCGGAGCGGCCCCCCACATCTTCTCCAGATTGTAGAAGACGCGAACTTCCGGGCGGAAGATGTGGATGATGAGATCGCCGGCGTCGACCAGCACCCAGTCGCAGGAGGGGAAGCCCTCGTCCTTGATGCCCTTGACGCCCGCCGCCTTCAGGTCCTCGATCAGCTTCTCGGCGATCGAGCCCACGTGACGGTTGGAGCGGCCGGAGGCGATGATCATGGCGTCGGCCAACGACGTCTTGCCCGTCAGGTCGAGCTGGACGATGTCTTCCGCCTTCATCTCGTCAAGGCTGTGCAAGGCGACCGAGAGGACATTGGCGAGGGCGACGTCCGCGTCGACGTCTGCGGCCTGCGGTTCGGTGTCCGGAATGCGATTGGGCATATGGTAGCGCGCCTGGTCCCTTGCGTGAAAAACGGTGTCTGAAAACTTTCTCCACCATAGCCGTTACGTCATCCAGGTTCAACGGAGCGGCAGGGGCTTTCCGCAGTCTCGGGACGGGCTGATTTCCACCGCATGCGCCTGCCCGGCGCTGGCGCGCAGCGCCGTGGAGGAGAGCGGCGAGCGCGGGCCATGCAGCAGAACCCACGCCGGCGTCGGCGCCGTGGCCAGCCGGCGGGCTTCGGCCTCCGGAAGGCGGGCCGCGGCGAAGGTGCGGGCGGCGACGGAGGCGGTGGCGGCGAGGGTCTGGCCCGGCCGGTCGATCACCGCCACCGGGATGCGGCGCATGATGTCGCGCCAGTGATGCCAGCGGTGCAGCGTCGCCATGCTGTCGCCGCCCATGATCCAGACGAAGCGCACGCCGGGAAATCGCCGTTGCAGCCAGACGATCGTATCGTGGCTGAACCTGGCGCCGATGTCCTGCTCGAAGCCGGTCACGTCTTGGCGGGCGTGGCCGGCGACGCCGCGCACCTGGGCGATGCGCGCGGCGATGGGCGGCAAGCCGTCAACGTTCTTCAGCGGGTTGCCTGGCGTCACCAGCCACCAGACGCGATCAAGCCCCAACCGTTTCATCGCCTGGTCGGCGACGAGGCGATGGGCGGCGTGGGGTGGGTTGAACGAACCGCCATAGAGCCCAATGCGCGCGCCGGGGGCGAGAGGCGGCAGGCGCCAGCGCGGAATCATGCGGCGCACGCCCGAACAAAATCGCGCGTCCCTGTGTTACACTGGAAGGGAGGTAACCGACGCAAGGAGGTTGTCATGTTCATCCACGTCACAGATCCGGTCGACAATACCCGCATCCTGCTGAACGCATCATGCGTGCTGATGGTGCGCGGGACGGTTCATGGCGGATCGGCCATCTATCTGTCCACCAGCGCGGCGCACCATCCGGACGTGCTGCTGGCGCGGGAGACGCCGGAGGAGATGCAGGCGCTGCTGACCGGAGAGGCCGCGCCGGCGCGACCGATGACGGAAACGCCGGTGGAAACGGCGCGTCCGGCGCATTGATCCTCCGTCGCCGTCCTGTCGCAATCCTGGGGCGGACAGGCGCGGCGGATGCGCCCGTCTGACCGCAGTCGCGGCGCGCCCGTTTGTTCAACGATTCAGGGCCGGGTCTGGCCGGCGCCGCGCACCTTGTATTTGAACGAGGTGAGCTGTTCGGCGCCTACCGGCCCGCGCGCGTGCATGCGCCCGGTGGCGATGCCGATTTCGCCGCCGAAACCAAATTCGCCGCCGTCGGCGAACTGGGTTGACGCATTGTGCAGCACGATGGCCGAATCGACCTCATTGAGGAAGCGCTCCGCCTTGTCGACGTTCTCGGTGATGATGCAGTCGGTGTGCTGGGAGCTGTAGGCGTTGATGTGCTCCAGGGCGCCGTTGAGACCGTCGACCAGACGCACGGAGATGATCGCCTCCAGATATTCCGTGCTCCAGTCAGCCTCCGACACGTCCGTGACGCGCGCGTCGGCGGCGCGAACTTCCGCGTCGCCGCGCACCTCGCAACCGGCGTCGAGCAGCATGGAGACCAGCGGAGCCAGCAGGCGGCCGGCGGCGGCGCGGTCAACCAGCAGCGTTTCTGCGGCGCCGCAGATGCTGGTGCGCCGCATCTTGGAGTTCATCACGACCGTGCGGGCGGTTTCCGGATCGGCTTCGGCGTCGACATAGACATGCACCAGGCCTTCCAGATGGGCGAACACCGGCACCCGGGCCTCGTTCTGCACGCGCTCGACCAGACTCTTGCCGCCGCGCGGCACAATGACGTCGACGGCGCCGTTCAGGCCGCGCAGCATCTCGCCGACGGCGGCGCGATCGCGGGTGGGCACGAGCTGCACGGCGTCGGCGGGCACGCCGGCGGCGGCCAGCCCCTCAGACATGGCGCGGGCGATGGCGCGGGCCGAACGGAAGCTGTCCGAGCCGGAACGCAGGATGACGGCGTTGCCGGCCTTCAGGCTGAGCGCTGCAGCATCGGCCGTGACGTTGGGACGGCTCTCGAAAATGATGCCGATGACGCCGAGCGGGGTCGAAACGCGCTGGATCACCAGGCCATTGGGCCGCTCGAACGTGGCCAGCACCCTGCCGACCGGATCGGGCAGGGCGGCGATGGCGGCGACGCCGTCGGCGATAGCGTTGATGCGGGCCTCGTCCAGCGCCAGCCGGTCGATGTAGGCCTCGGTCTGGCCATTGGCGCGCGCCTCCGCGATGTCCTCGGCGTTGGCGGCGAGGATACCGGCGCTGGCGCGCCGGATGACCGCCGCAGCGGCGACCAGCGCCGCAGCGCGGGTTTCGGCGCTGGCCAGCGCCAGCTTGCGGCGGGCGGCGACCGCCCGTAGCCCCATGTCCGCCATCAGCGTGGCCACGTCGACGTCAGGCGCGGCGGAGGTCGCAACTGGAGTCGCCGGACCGCGGACAGACTGCGCTGCGCTGGCGGTATGGGCGAGGTGGGCTGCGGTGCTCATGGATGGGCCTTTGCGTGTTGCACGGGACAAACGTAGGCGCGCCGGGTCTGGCGGCGACGATTGATTACGGTCATCATTATTGGCCGTCGCGCCGGCCAATACAAGGGGCTGTCAATACCACGGACGCTGCCTGGGGCGACGGCGCCTCAGGTCGCATCGTCCTTTGCGGCGGCGGTCAGCACCAGCACGTCGCGATGGATCATCTCGGCCCGGCCGGAATAGCCGACAATGGCGGCGATTTCGCCGCTGCCGTGGCCAGCAATGGCGCGGGCGTCGTCTGCGTCGAAACTGATGAGGCCGCGGGCGACCACCGCGCCAGCCGGGTTCTTCACCAGCACCGCGTCGCCACGGAGGAAATCGCCGTCCACGATAGTGACGCCGGCGGGGAGGAGACTCTTGCCCCGGCGCAGCGCCGCCACCGCGCCCTCGTCGATGGTGACCGCGCCGCTGGTTTCCAGCAGGCCGCTGATCCACTTCTTGCGCGCCCTGGCCGGAGTTGAACGCGACAGGAACCAGGTGGCCGGGCCGCCTTCCGCGATGCGGCGTAGCGGATGCTCCACCAGGCCGGAGGCGATGATCATGTGGGCGCCGCCGTGCGTGGCGATCTTGCCGGCCTCGATCTTGGTGCGCATGCCGCCACGGGAGAACTGGGAGGCGGCGCCTCCGGCCATGGCCTCGATCTCCGCCGTGATGCGCGGCACCACCGGAATATGCTTCGCGGACGGATCGGAACCAGGGGGCGCGGTGTAGAGGCCGTCGATGTCGGAGAGCAGCACCAGCAGGTCAGCGTCGGCCATGGTGGCGACGCGGGCCGCGAGCCGGTCGTTGTCGCCATAGCGGATTTCGCTGGTGGCCACCGTATCGTTCTCGTTGATGACCGGGATGGCGCGCCATTCCAGAAGTTTGCCGACGGTGGCCCGGGCGTTGAGATAACGGCGGCGCTCCTCGGTGTCCCACAGGGTCACCAGCACCTGGCCGGCAGTGAGGCCGCGCGCCCCCAGCGCTTCAGACCAGGTGCGGGCGAGGGCGATCTGGCCAACGGACGCGGCGGCCTGGCTTTCCTCCAGCCGCAACGGGCCGAGCGGCAGCTTCAGCACGGCGCGGCCCAGCGAAATCGAGCCGGACGATACCACCAGCACGTCCTTGCCGGCCTGATGCAATGCGGCGAGATCATCGGCAAGCGCCGACAGCCATTGCTGGCGGACGCCGCCGCGTTCGCGGTCGACCAGCAGGGATGAACCGACCTTCACGACAATGCGACGGAAGCGGTCCAGGGCGGGAATCTCGGTCATGGCTGTCTGTCGCCGTTTTGCGCCGTTAAAATGCCTTCACGAAAAAGCGGCTGCTGCTTTTCCTGAAGAGAACAGGTCGAAACCAGTCGGGCAGGCGCATGTTTCCTGGCTGCAGGGGCATTGCCCTGCTGGTCAGGAAACATGCGCCGGACATGATAAAAGCCGGGCGGGCCTCCGGCGGCTGGCGGGGCGTTCGCCGCGCCGCGCCTGCTCTATACAGCAGGAAACCGTCAATCCGGAACGGCGACAGGCGCTGTAACCGGCAAAATCTTTCATCAGACGCCGTGCGGCATTCCCGCTGGAGCCGCGTCGCAGGTCAGGGCCCCCCGCCGGCTGGAGCCTCTGGACCGGGCTTTGCGACCTTGGGTCGCGCTGCGGCGTGGCCTGACCTGTCCGCTGGAGGGCGGGATCGTGCAAGTATGGAGCAAGTAAGCACTTGCGCCAGCGCGGCGAAGGGGGCAGGAACAGGTTTCCTGTAATGGCTCCAACTTTGGCGCTGCAGGGTACAGTTTCGGCGGGAGAGGTTCATGTCCAGCAGCATCCGTCAGCCATCCGACACGCTTGTCACGGTGTTCGGCGGCTCCGGCTTCGTTGGCCGTCATGTGGTGCGCGCGCTGGCGCGGCAGGGATATCGCATTCGCGTCGCCGTGCGGCGGCCTGATCTGGCCTTCCATCTGCAGCCGCTCGGCAATGTGGGACAGATTCACGCCGTCCAGGCCAATCTGCGCAACCGGCCTTCGATCGTTCGCGCCATCGCCGGCGCCGATATCGTGGTCAACCTTGTCGGCGTCATGCATCAGGGCGGCCGCCAGCGTTTTGACGCGGTGCATGGCTTTGGGGCCCGCGCCGTGGCGGAGGCCGCCCGCGCCGCCGGCGTTGAACAGCTTGTCCACATCTCGGCCCTCGGCGTCAGCGCCGACTCAGGCTCCGCCTATGCGCGCTCCAAGGCCAATGCCGAAGCCGCGGTGCTCGACGCTTTTCCCGGCGCGGTCATCTTGCGACCGTCGGTGATGTTCGGGCCGGAAGACCAGTTTTTCAACCGTTTCGCCCAGCTGGCGACGTTCATGCCGGTGCTGCCGCTGGTTGGCGCTGAAACCCGCATGCAGCCGGTGTTCGTCGGCGACGTGGCGGCGGCCGTGGTGAAGGCCGTGCAGGGCGCGGCGCGACCCGGCGTCGTCTATGAGCTGGGCGGTCCGGAAACCCTGACGATCCGTGAGGCGGTGAAGTTCACCCTCGGCGCCATCCGTCGTCGCCGCCTCGTCGTCGGGCTGCCGTTTGGTCTGGCGCGTCTGCAGGGACTGGCGCTGGAAATCCTGCACACGCTGTCGCTGGGCCTGCTGCCGGACAGCCTGCGTCTGACCCGCGACCAGGTGGAGTTGCTGCGCCACGACAATGTGGTGTCGGACGCCGCTGTCGCTGAAAAGCGCGGACTGGCTGACCTCGGGGTCATCGCCAGCGGTTTCGACGCCATTGTCCCGACCTACCTCTGGCGGTTCCGCGAGAAGGGCCAGTTCGAGCCGCCGCCGCAGGTCGGCTCCGGCGCCCACGAGGCCGGGGTCTGAGCCAGCTGGTTTGCTACGGATAAATAAAAACGCCGCCCTTCAGGGCGGCGTTTTTATGTGTGCTGTTGCTGGAGCAAGTCCCGGGGGAATTCCGCATCGGCGGAAAAGGGGTCCTCGCGGCCCGTGCGTCAGGAACCCTGCCGGCGCGGCATCAGCTCCACAAGCACCTGCGGCGCCTTTTTACCGGCAGTCCCGGCGATGGTTTCCAGGTTCTCCTCGATGCTGGTGGCCTGGTATCCGCGCTCGCGCAGGGTGGCCAGGAGCTTGTCGGGTGAGGTTTTCAGCAGCGGCGCCAGATCAGCCAGGCGCGCCTGGGTCATGAGCGGCAGGGCGCGAAAAGCCGGATTACCGGCGCGGCCTGGACCGCTGAGGCCAGAGACGGCGAAAGGAATTGCGATTGCCAGCGACAGGACCAGCGGCAGGAAAAGGGTCTTGCGCTTCGCATAGTTCACCAGCGGGCGCCAGTTGCGGACCATGTGCAGGATGAACGGCGCCAGCAGCAGCATGCTCAGCCATTCGTGCATGGCGTGGAACGTGCGCGGCGTCCAGCGGAAGAACAGCGCCACGCCGGAAATGGCCGATACGAGAAACAGGCCAGTAGTCAGGGGCGTGGCGTAGCGGGTGAGAACGCGGTTGTAGAGGCTGTTGGCGGCGGTGGACATCGTGGTTCCGGAAGGCATGCGGGTTGCGACGGCGGGCAGGACAGCCATCGCCGGGAGGGGACAGCCTCTGGCCGCCTCTATCGCATTTCATGCAGGACCGATACCAGGACGCGCCAGAAAAGTGCGCCGGAACATAAAGTTAGAGCTATTCTGAAAAACGGGCAGGCGCGACGCCTCAGGATTGTCCGGAGCGTCCGGCGCAAAAAATTCGCTGCTGCGCCAGTGCCCCGGCTTTCGCCCGCATGACCAGGCGGGCGCCCTACAGCGCCGCCGTTCCCTGCGGCGCCGCCAGTTCGGCGCGCTGGACACTTTTGTGAACGTGCACCATCAGCGCGATGCCGAACAGCGGGGTCAGCAGATTCAGCACCGGCACGGCGACCAGCAGCGCGGCCACCAGGCCGGCGCCGAACACCGTGGCGCGGTTACGCAGACGCATCGCCTCCGCCTCGGCCATCGGGCGGAAACGCGCCGCGGCCATCTCGAAATACTCCCGCCCGAGCAGGTATCCGTTGGCGATGAAAAACGCCGCCATGTTGACGCCCGGGATGAAGAACAGCAGCAGGGCGAACAGATTGATCACCAGCGACAGGCCGGCGAAGCGCAGGCCGTAGAGGAGCGACAGCCCGACGGAAAGCGGCTTGCCGGGTGGGTCCTCGGGGTAGTCGGTTTTCTCCACGAGCTCGGCGGCGTCATCGAGATAATATCCGGAGACCAGGGCCGAGACCGGGGGGATCAGGAACGCCAGCCCCACCATCAACCCGGCCCCCGCCACAAAGAACGCCAGTGTGTCGAGGATTGGCCACGAGGCGCTCAGGCTATGTGAGGCGAGATAGTGGTTCAGCAGGCGGGTGAGGCCAAACCAGACGAGACCGAGGATCAGCAGGGTCAGGCCGACGGAGCGCAGCAACATGCGCCGGAACGGCGGCGACACGATCTGCCGTAACGCCTGGATGGCGGCGTTGAAGATCTGCACGGGGCCGGTGTGTCGCAGGCTGCTGATCAAGGAGGTCGCTCTCGTTACGCGCATCTGGAAACGGGTTTCGCCACAACAGGTACAGGACGGGCGTAACCGGCTGTTTAACTGCAGCATTGTCGGTGAAAACCCGTTCGCCCAAAATGCTCCGTCGCTTTGATTTGAGACATTTTCTTCACAAAAAGTGGGCTCCACCTTTCTCGAAAATGGCCTGCTGGGTCATGCAGCGGCGAAACAGGAGCCTGACAGCCGGCGCAGCTACAGACCTGTTGCTGACGCTTTCATTGACTTTCGCGCTTCAATGAGGGGTGGATGCGGCATGGATAAGGCGGCGTGGAGCGCCCGCTCCATATCTGTCCGGCGCCCCGGCGTGGCGGCGCGATGCGTTGATGTCAGATCGCGAGAATGCAGACGCATCCACGGTTTGAGAGCCCGGACCGGTGTCGCGCATCTCTCGCCGAAAATGCTTTGCAGCGCCCGGCTGCGCCAGAAGTCATTCGCCGGAAGCCTTTCATCGGAGCCCATTGGGACCGGCCCGGCGGAGCTGGCCTCAGGCCAGCAGGCCGGCGCTGGCGCCGTCGGCGGTTTCCAGCGCCGCTTCGGCGGGCATGTCAGCGCTCCAGACCAGCTGCTTGTAGTCGAAGCCGGTTTCGATGGTCGGCTTGACGATGGCGAAGTAGGGCGAGATGTCGAAATCGCGCGGGGCATACAGGCTGTGGTGGCGGATGTGCAGGATCTCGGCGCGGGTAAACCGCGTCATGTTCTTGCGCGCAGCGACTTCCAGGCGCGGCAACACCGGGTAACGCACCTGTTCGAACGCCTGGGCGATCAGGGTGGAGCAGATGGCGCGGGTTGGTTCGCCGGAGCCGAGGGCGATCATGCGCCGGCGGAAGCGCGATGGCGCGGGCAGTGGCAGCAGATAGCGGCCGAGATCGATGACGTTGCGCAGGTCGTAGGCGTGGCCGATGCGCGAGCGGGCGTAAGCCACGACCGCGTCGCGGTCACCCGGCGTCAACGCCACCGGGCGGCAGATGCGGACGCTGGCGGCGGCGTATTTCGACAGGGGCGCGGTGGTGACGCCATGCTGCACGTCGGCCTCGACCAGCACGTGGTCGTCCTGATCCGGCGCCGGTTGTCCGGCGTGGTGCGCCGGAACCGGGCCGACGTACAGGGCGGCGTGCGACCAGCTCGACTGGGTGAGATATTTGATGATCGAGGCGACGCGCGTCGCGCCCTCGACCAGCAGCACGTCGCCGGGTTGCAGGGCGCGGGCGAGAGCCTCCGGATCTGGCGGGGCCGAAGGCCGGTAGCCAGGCAGATCCTGCATCAGGAAGGCGGCGATCTTTCGCCCGAGCCAGGTAAGCGCGCTGTCCATGTCGTTTTGCCGGAAACCGACCCCGTTAGCCCTGGCGGTGGTGGGCCATGCGGGACGCGGCGCTTACAGCATGCTCGGCAGGATTCTGTCCGGCGGCCGATGTCCGTCCATGAAGGTCTGAATGTTCAGGATCACCTTTTCGCCCATGTCATGACGGCTTTCGATGGTGGCGGAGCCGAGATGCGGCAGCAACACCACCTTGTTGGCGCGCGCCAGCTTGAGCAGCCGGGGATTGACCGCGGGGGCGTGCTCGAACACGTCGAGGCCGGCGCCTGACAGCTCATTGGCCTCCAGCATCCGCGACATGGCGGTCTCGTCGATGATCTCGCCGCGCGCCGTGTTGACGATGATCGCCGAAGGCTTGAGCAGCTTGAGCCGGCGGGCTGACAGCAGGTGATAGGTTGCCGGCGTGTGCGGGCAATTGACCGAGATGATGTCCATGCGGGCCAGCATCTGGTCGAGCGATTCCCAGTAGGTCGCTTCGAGAGCCTGCTCGGTGGCGGCCGATACGCGACGACGGTTGTGATAATGGATCGACAGGCCGAAGGCGCGGGCGCGGCGGGCCAGGGCCTGGCCGATGCGGCCCATGCCGACGATGCCGAGGCGCTTGCCGGTGATGCGCCGGCCCAGCATCCAGGTGGGCGACCAGCCGGTCCATTCGTCGTCCGGCACCACCCGCGCGCCCTCGGCGATGCGGCGCGCCACGGCGAGAATCAACGCCATGGTCATGTCGGCGGTGTCCTCGGTGAGGACGCCAGGGGTGTTGGTGACGGTGACGCCGCGCGCCAGCGCCTGCTGCACGTCGATGTGGTCGACGCCGGCGCCGAAATTGGCGATGAGCCGCAACTGCGGGCCGGCCTGGGCCAGCACGGCGGAATCGATCACGTCGGTGATGGTGGGAACCAGCACGTCCGCCGTCTTCACCGCCTCGATCAGATCGGCCTGGCGCATGGGCGCGTCGTCATGGTTCAACCGTACGTCGAACAACTCCGCCATGCGGGTTTCGATCACATCGGGGAGACGGCGGGTGACAACGACGAGTGGCTTCTTTTTGGTCATGACGCGTCCCAGGCAGGTGCTTTTCACGCAGCGTTAAGCAGGCTCGGGCGACACAGGGTGAGATCTGCGTCTCGGGACTCTGTAGCAGACAAGACCAGAAACACAACGCATCCAATCGTCGGACGCCCATGCGCCCGCGTGGACGGCGTTCGCTGGCGCCAGCATCGGGGCTGGAGCGCCGGAACGGGAGATTGGGCATGATGGGGGTTGGCCGGGTCAGGAGCAGGCGCATGGCGATGGCGCAGGTCGCGGGCGCGCTGGCGCTGCTCGCGACGGGCTTCGCGCCGGTCAGCCTGGCGCCGGCGCGCGCGGCTGACGGGCCGAAGGGCTCGGTGACCGGTCTGCCGTTGCCGCGCTACGTCAGCCTGAAGTCCGATCGCGTCAACCTGCGTCAGGGGCCCAACAAGGACCACGCCACGACCTGGGTGTATCACCGGGTCGGGCTGCCGGTGGAGATTACCGCCGAATTCGAAACTTGGCGGCGGGTGCGCGATTCAGAGGGCGTGGAGGGCTGGGTGCTGCACTCGCTGCTGTCGGGCAAGCGCACGGCGCTGGTGGCGCCGTGGGAGAAGGCCGCGTTTGTGCCGATGTTTCGCGAGGCGTCGGAAACGGCTTCCCTCGCGGCGAAGCTGGAGCCAAATGTCGTCGTCCAGGTCCGGAAATGCGACAAGACCTGGTGCCGGGTCGAGGCAGCCCGGCGCGAAGGCTTTGTGCGACAGGACAAGTTGTGGGGCGTTTATCCCGGCGAGGTGGTCGACTGATCCCCGCCTGTCAGGTCGCCGCCTGTCAGGTCGAGGCCGGACCGTGACAGCGCCCAGCCCCGCCATTCCGGGCCGCCCCCGCCGGTGTTCCGCGTTGCATGGTGAGGCGGCTGCCTGAAAGGCAGGCGCTCAAGGCGGAGCGCCGCGCGCAGGCATGGGGCCAAAAAAAGACCGCCCGGAAGGGGCGGTCATATCTGCGGGCATGGATCTGCGCGAACCGCGCGCGAGCAGCCAGAGGCCGCTCAGGACGCGCCTGTCAGGACGCCCGCTTGGGACGCAGGCGAACCACCACGTCGACGCGGGCGATTTCCATGCCGTCCGGGGCTTCCGGCAGATTGGAGATGTTGATTGACGAACCGGGGATGTCCAGCAGCCGCTCCTCGCCTTCGACGAAGAAGTGGTGGTGGTCGCCGACATTGGTGTCGAAATAGGTGCGCGAGCCGTCGACAGCCACTTCACGCAGCAGACCAACCTCAGTGAACTGGTGCAGCGTGTTATAGACGGTGGCCAGGGAAACCGGGACGCGGGCCTTGCTGGCTTCCTCGTACAGCATTTCAGCCGTCACGTGGCGGTCGCCTTTCGCGAACAGGAGCCAACCCAGAGAAACACGCTGGCGGGTGGGGCGCAGTCCGGCGCGACGCAGTTCCGCGCGCAGGGCGTGCACAGGGCAACCCTTCAGACCGTCCGTTTCGCCAGCAACAGTGTCCACGCCACGCAGGGCGTCGCCGTCAGTCATCAAAGCCATATCCCGTAAATTGCCCTGTTATCATAGGCAACGGAGGCCGCGGCCGCAACCCGCGTCCTGTTTCAATGGGTTACCTGCGACCATAGGGCCCCGATCCGGCCGCCGCTTCATGGCGACGCCAGCCGGATCGCGCCAGCGCGCGGCGCGAACTTTCGAGGCCCCCAATGTCCGGCTTTCGGCCGGGGGGGCAATCATGTTACAAGCGCCCGTGAAGACAGGCGATGGCCATGCGTCCGGATCCGGTCCTTCTCTTGCGCATTCGCCGCGCACCCACGATGTGATCCCTTAAACCAGGATCCACCCGCGATTTGTCAGGACGATGACCGACACTGCTCACAGCGCCACGCGTCAATCCAGCTTCACCTATGAAGAGCTCCTCGCCTGCGGGCGCGGCGAACTCTTTGGGCCGGGCAACGCCCAGTTGCCCCTGCCGCCCATGCTGATGGTGCATCGCATCACCGACATCTCCGAAACGGGGGGCGATTTCGACAAGGGCTATGTCCGGGCCGAATATGACGTCAGCCCCGACGACTGGTATTTCCCCTGCCATTTCCAGGGCAATCCGATCATGCCCGGCTGCCTCGGTCTCGACGGCATGTGGCAGATCACCGGCTTTTTCCTCGGCTGGCTCGGCGAGCCGGGTCGCGGCATGGCCCTCTCCACCGGCGAGGTGAGGTTCAAGGGCATGGTGCGTCCGGGCGTGAAGCTGCTCGAGTACGGCATCGACTTCAAGCGGGTGATGCGCGGCCGGCTTGTGCTGGGCACGGCCGATGGCTGGCTGAAGGCCGATGGCGAGAAGATTTACGAGGCGAAAGACCTGCGCGTCGGACTGTCCACGGCCTGACGCCAAAAAACTGGCCGCGGACCGCGCCGGACGATCCGGCGGGGATCTGCGCGGACGTGGCCCGGTTTGCCTGTTTTGTGATCTGGCGTCCCGGGCCATTGCGTCCTTCCCGGAAAAACACGATATGCTCCGGATAACGCCCGGCGCGCGTCCGCGCCGGCGACGGAATGAAATCAGGCGCGCCTTCGCGCGTTCGCAAAATGATGCAGATCTGCGGGGAGTCGCGACCTTGGGGTCACGACGCCGCGCCGGTCCGGAGAAAGGAACAGCGGCTGATGAGGCGCGTCGTCGTTACCGGGATGGGCATTGTCTCCTCCATTGGCAACAATATCGCGGAGGTGACGGAGTCGCTCCGTGAGGCCCGCTCCGGCATTTCGTTCGCCGAGGAATACGCCAAACTCGGCTTCCGCAGCCAGGTTTACGGCAAGCCGACGCTTGCCCCGGAAACAGTGGTCGACCGCCGCGCCATGCGCTTCCTCGGCGAAGGCGCCGCATGGAACCATGTGGCGATGGAGCAGGCGATCGCCGACGCGGGGCTGGAGCCCGGCGACATTTCCAGCGAGCGCACCGGCATCATCATGGGTTCCGGCGGACCGTCCGCCCGCACCATCGTCGAATCGGCCGACATCACCCGCACCAAGGGCCCCAAGCGCGTCGGTCCGTTCGCCGTGCCGAAGGCGATGTCGTCGACCGCGTCCGCCACGCTTGCCACCTGGTTCAAGATTCGCGGCGTGAACTATTCGATTTCGTCGGCCTGCGCCACCTCGGTGCACTGCGCCGGAGCGGCCTACGAGCAGATCGCCTGGGGCAAGCAGGACATCGTGTTCGCCGGCGGCTGCGAGGAGCTGGACTGGAGCCTGTCCGTGCTGTTCGACGCCATGGGCGCCATGTCGAGCAAGTACAACGACCGCGCTCCGACCGCGTCGCGCGCCTACGACAAGAACCGAGACGGTTTCGTCATCGCTGGCGGCGCCGGCGTTCTGGTGCTTGAAGAGCTTGAGCACGCCAAAGCCCGCGGCGCCAAAATCTATGGCGAAGTCATTGGCTACGGGGCCACCTCGGATGGTTACGACATGGTCGCGCCCTCGGGCGAGGGCGCCATCCGCTGCATGCGCCAGGCTCTGGCGACGGTGAAGCAGCCGATCTCCTACATCAATCCGCACGCTACCTCGACGCCTGTTGGCGACGACAAGGAAATTGAGGCGATCCGCGAGGTCTTCGGCGCCGGCGACAAATGCCCGCCGATCTCGGCGACCAAATCGCTGACCGGTCACTCGCTTGGCGCCACCGGCGTGCAGGAGACGATCTATTCACTGCTGATGATGCAGAACGGTTTCATCTGCGAGAGCGCCCACATCGAGGAGCTTGATCCGGCGTTCGCCGACATGCCGATCGTGCGCAAGCGCATCGACAATGCGCAGCTGGAAACGGTTCTGACCAATTCTTTCGGCTTCGGCGGCACCAACGCGACGCTGGTGCTGAAACACATCGATTCGTGATCCCCAGGGGCGCGGGACACCGCGCCCGGCGTTTCCGTTCATGTGAACGCGCGGGAGCGCTTTTCCAGGCTGCTTGATGCATTTCCCGCGTGAAGGGTGACGTCTACGTCTACCTTTCACGGAAATGCCTGGCGTGCGCGCCTTCTGGATTTGAAACTGGCGCGGCTTCCGCAGTTCAGGCAGCTTCCTGACCGGACCCGTTGCAAATTGGCGCGTCGCCGGCGGCGGCCGCATGGAGAGGACGACACATGGCGTTGATGGCGGGCAAGCGCGGCCTCATCATGGGCGTTGCCAACAACCATTCGATCGCCTGGGGCATCGCCCAGGCCCTGGCCGCCGAAGGCGCCGAACTGGCTTTCACCTATCAGGGCGATTCCCTGCGCAAGCGGGTCGCGCCGCTGGTGGCGTCCCTTGGCGCTGATGTGCTGCTGCCCTGCGACGTTGAGGACATCGACAGCGTCGATTCCGTATTCGCCGCCCTGCAGGAAAAATGGGGCAAGATCGATTTCCTCGTTCACGCCATCGCCTTCTCCGACAAGAACGAGCTGAAGGGGCGCTACGCCGACACCACCCGCGCCAATTTCTCGCGCACGATGGTGATCTCCTGCTTCTCGTTCACCGAGATCGCCAAACGGGCGGCGGCGATGATGCCGGATGGCGGCGCGATGCTGACCCTGAGCTTCATGGCCAACCGGGTCATGCCGAATTACAACGTCATGGGCGTCGCCAAGGCGGCGCTCGAGCAGAGCGTGCGTTACCTCGCCTCCGACTTCGGGCCGGATGCGGTGCGCGTCAACGCCATTTCCGCCGGGCCGGTGCGCACCTTGGCCGGGGCCGGCGTCAACGACGCCCGGCTGATGTTCAACTACCAGAAGGCGCACGCGCCGCTGCGGCGCTCGGTGTCAATCGAGGAGATTGGCAAGTCGGCGCTGTATCTGCTGTCGGACTGGTCGTCGGGCGTCACTGGCGAGATTCACTACGTGGACAGCGGATACAATATCATCGCCATGCCGCGCACGTCCGAACTGAAGGCGCAGGAAGACGCACAGGCGCAGGTCGAGGAGGCCTGACGCCAGATTAGCGAATCTGCTGGCGCATCGGCGGTCCGCAAAACTCCGGCGCCGGTCGGGCTTCGCCACAAACCGGTGGCCAGGCTCCAGCGCGCAGGTTCATTGGGGTTGGCCTGAGACTGTTCAGGGAGCGATGGGCGCGGAAAGCGCATTCCATGGGTGTGCCTGAACATTGGGCACACACGGTGCGGCGCCCGAAAAAACAAAACGCGGCCTTTCGGGCCGCTTTTTTGTTGCCGCCACAGGTTTTTGCCCAGGGATGGCGCGAGGCGGGGCAGACGTCCGCGCCATGTTCAGGGCTCTGCGCCGTGTCCTTTGGGTGTGTCCTTGGGCACACAGCACAAAAAATGGCAGCGATGCTGCCATGATTTTAGTTGCGCCATTTTGCGACGCGCCCTATCAGTTGACTTGCAGCACTTGCTGCATGCCCTCCGTGGGCGTTTCCTCCCTAGACTTCAAGGGCGGCGCTTTGTGCGCGGCCCTTTTTTCTTTTCGGGGGTGAGACTACCCGGGCTGGTATCATTTGCAACGAAATTTTTTACAAAAAATGCCGGATGTTGAGATTTCCGTGAGCGGAACGGGCCTCCCGGGCGCAATCTGAAACCGGCGTCGCGCGCGTCTGGCGGCCGAGTCGCGCTGATGTCCGCCGGCAAGTATTTGTTATACAATTCGTTCCGCACGCGCACTGTCATGAAGCCGTCACAATGAGGTCGGCCGCCTGCCGCGCTACATGCGACATTTTGCGCCATGTGACGGTCGCGGACAGGTTCGCTCTGGACCATCAGGCCGACGGGAAGGGCGCGCATGTTTCCGGAACGCGGGGACGGCAGCCCGTTTCCTGTGACGGAGCGTTCTTCAATCAAGTGGATAATTTCGCCAGTTCAAATGGATAGGGCGAAACTCCACGCCAGGATGAACCGATCCTGCCCTGGCGCGGTTTTGTCGGAGCGGCGCCTGTCGGGGAAAGAACGTCGCGGTGGACAATGGCCAGAAGTCATGCGAACCCGGCCACACCGTTGGCAAGAGCATAATTCGGTCATGCGGAGCCGGAACTTTGCTCCAGGCTGCGTCGCGCGGTTTGTTCAGGCGACGTGGGCCCCTCCCGGACGTTTTCCGGCGTCCTCACGGGCGGGAGCCGTTCAGGCGGGTTTGACCATGCTCGGGGAGCGCAGATGACGTTTCTGGTGAAGATTTGCGGCCTGCGCGACGCGGCGACGCTGGACGCGGCCCTGGCGGCAGGCGCGAACATGGTCGGTTTTGTCCACTTCGCCCGTAGTCCACGGCACCTGGAGCTCGTTGACGCGGCCCGGCTGGTCGCCAGGGCGCGGGGGCAGGGCCAGGCGCAGAGCGTGGTGCTGGCGGTTGACCCGGATGACGATACGGTGGCCCGCATTGTGGAAGAGGTGAAGCCCGACTGGCTGCAACTCCATGGCGCCGAAACCCCGGAACGGGTGGCGGAGATCCAGGCGGCGCATGACATTGGCCTCATCAAGGCGATTGGCGTCTCCGGTCCGGAAGACGTTGCGCAGGCCCTGACCCATGACGCCGCCGATCTGCTGCTGCTTGACGCCCGGCCGCCGCGCGACGCCACCCGCCCCGGCGGCAATGGCGTGGCCTTCGACTGGGCGCTGGCGCGCGATCCGCGACTGCCGCCGTTCCTGCTGTCGGGCGGCCTCCGTCCGGATAACGTCGCCGACGCCATCTCTGGCCTCGCCGGGCAGGCGTCCCTGACTGGCGTTGACGTCTCGTCGGGGGTAGAGAATGCGCCAGGCGTCAAGGACGCGGCGCTTGTCGGCGCGTTTATTCGCGCGGCAGTCGGCGCGGCTCCGTCGCGCCCGAGCATGAAGGAACCGGTTGCGTGAGCGCTCATTCCCACTCCGCTTCGCCGCAGGCGGGGCAACGGCCCAATTCCTATCGCAGCGGTCCCGACGCCCGCGGCCGCTTCGGCCTGCACGGCGGCCAGTTCGTCGCCGAGACGCTGATGCCGCTGGTGCACGAACTGGAGGCGGCGTGGGCTGAGGCCAAGGCCGATCCGGAATTTCACGCCGAGATGCAGCGCCATCTGGCCACCTATGTCGGCAGGCCGAGCCCGCTCTATTACGCCGAGCGCCTGACGGAGCATCTGCGCGCCGGGGCCCGCAAGGCTGGTCGCGATGGCGGCGCCAAAATCTATCTGAAGCGCGAAGAACTGAACCACACCGGCTCGCACAAGGTGAACAATGTGCTGGGCCAGATCATGCTGGCCCGGCGCATGGGCAAGCAGCGCATTATCGCCGAGACCGGCGCCGGCCAGCATGGCGTCGCCACCGCCACGCTCTGCGCCCGCTTCGGCCTCGACTGCGTCGTCTACATGGGCGCGGTGGATGTGGAGCGGCAGATGCCGAACGTCTTCCGCATGCGCATGCTTGGCGCCACGGTCGTTCCGGTGGAATCTGGCTCGCGCACCCTCAAGGACGCCATGAACGAGGCGATGCGCGATTGGGTGACCAACGTCGACAGCACCTTCTATTGCATCGGCACGGTCGCGGGCATGCACCCCTATCCGGCCATGGTGCGCGATTTCCAGTCGATCATCGGCAATGAAACCCGCGAGCAGATGCTGGCGGCTGAAGGGCGGCTGCCCGACAGCCTGATCGCCTGCATCGGCGGCGGCTCCAACGCCATGGGCCTGTTCCACCCGTTCCTCGACGATCCGGAGGTGGCCATCTATGGCGTCGAGGCGGCTGGCCACGGCATTTCATCGGGCATGCACGCCGCGTCGATCGCCGGCGGCCGCCCGGGCGTGCTGCACGGCAACCGCACCTATCTGCTGATGGACGCCGACGGCCAGATCACCGAGGCCCACTCCATCTCCGCTGGCCTTGACTATCCCGGCATTGGTCCGGAGCACGCCTGGCTGCACGACGTCGGCCGGGTCAATTATCTCAGCGCGACCGATGATGAGGCGCTGGCGGCGTTCCAGTTGCTGACCCGCCTCGAAGGCATCATTCCGGCGCTGGAGCCGTCGCACGCCATCGCCCGCGTCATCGAGCTGGCGCCGCAGATGCCGCAGGATCATCTCATGGTCGTCTCTCTCTCGGGTCGCGGCGACAAGGACGTTCCCCAGGTGGCCGAGATGCTTGGCCCCAATCTGGACGGCAACACAGGCGGAGCACGGGCATGAGCGCGGTGGAAGCAAAAATGGCGGCCGCTGCGCCAGCGCAGCCGGGCGCCGCAACGGGCGTGGCCCGCATCGACGCGCGCTTCGCCGCCTGCAAGGCTGAAGGTCGCGCCGCCCTGGTGACCTTCCTGACGGCGGGCGATCCGGATTTTGACGCCTCGGTCGGGATTATTTCAGCCCTGCCGGCGGCGGGCGCCGACGTGATCGAGATCGGCATGCCGTTCACCGATCCGATGGCTGACGGCCCGTCGATCCAGGCCGCGGGCCTGCGCGCCCTCAAGGCGGGGCAGACGCAGATCCGCACCCTGGAGCTGGTGCGCCGCTTCCGCGAAATCGACCAGGCGACCCCGATCATCCTGATGGGCTATTACAACCCCATCTACGTCTATGGGGTGGAGCGGTTCCTCGCCGACGCCAGGGCGGCGGGGGTAGACGGGCTGATCGTCGTCGATCTGCCGCCGGAGGAGGACGACGAGCTGTGCCTGCCGGCGCTGCAGGCCGGGCTCGCCTTCATCCGCCTGGCGACGCCGACGACGGACGACGTGCGCCTGCCGGTGGTTCTCGCCAATACGGCGGGCTTCGTGTACTACGTCTCGATCACCGGCATCACCGGCTCGGCGACGCCAGATTTCGGCCAGGTCGGCGCGGCCATCGCCCGCATCAAGCAGCATACAAGGCTGCCGGTGGCGGTGGGCTTCGGCGTCAAGAACGCTGAACACGCGGCGGCGGTGGCGGCCACGGGCGCCGATGGCGTGGTGGTGGGCTCGGCGCTGGTCGATCGCATCCGCGCCTCGCTGGATGGCGACGGCAGGGCGACCGCCGCAACGCATGATGCGGTGATCTCGCTGGTGGGCGAGCTGGCCCGGGGCGTGCGCGCCGGGCGCGCGTGAGGACGCGGTCGCGGCTGGTGAATTGCGGTCGCCATCCGGCGGCCGCCTTGAAATTGCGCGATTGCCCCCTTTATTGAGGGCTCTTGCGCAGGGCGGAATGCGATCGGGTTGAACCGGCGTTTTGCTCTGCCTTGTTGATATGATGGGTTTTCCGGATGCGACGCGGTCGCCGTTTCGCAGGAAAACGCCTCAGGAGCATGATCCAGAGCCGCTGCCGCTGGCGGTTCTGGCATGGAGCGTCTCCGGCTGGAGCGACGCAGAAGGTCAAGGGTTCATGAACTGGATTTCCGACGTCGTCCGGCCGAAAATCAAGACGCTGTTCAAGCGGGAAGTACCCGAGAACCTCTGGATCAAGTGCCCGGAGACCGGGCAGATGGTGTTCCACAAGGAAGTGGAAGCCAACCAGTTCGTCATTCCAGGTTCGGATTTCCATCTGCGCATGTCGGCGACAGCGCGGCTGAAGGCGATGTTCGACCAAGAGACCTGGGAGGAAATCTCCTTTCCCGAGGCGCCGCTTGATCCGCTGAAATTCCGCGACGAGAAAAAGTACGTCGATCGCCTGCGCGACGCCCGGACCAAGACCGGCGCTGTCGAC
Organism: Camelimonas fluminis; assembly: GCF_014656355.1. Lineage (GTDB taxonomy): Bacteria > Pseudomonadota > Alphaproteobacteria > Rhizobiales > Beijerinckiaceae > Camelimonas > Camelimonas fluminis. Next base: position 36,226 of record NZ_BNCG01000016.1, on the reverse strand, counting down.
GCGGTTCGGGTTGGCGCTGGCGCCGTGGAAGGCGCCCAGATGGTCGTCGCCGTGCAGGACTTCGACTTCATGGGCGGCTCGCTGGGCATGGCCGCCGGCGCGGCCGTGGTCACGGCGCTGGAAACCGCCGTCGCCCGTCACACGCCCTGCGTGCTGTTCGCAGCATCGGGCGGCGCCCGCATGCAGGAAGGCATGTTCTCGCTGATGCAGATGCCGCGCACCACGGTGGCGGTGCGGCGCCTGCGCGCGGCGGGCCTGCCCTATATCGTCGTGCTGACCAATCCGACCACCGGCGGCGTCACCGCCTCTTACGCCATGCTGGGCGACGTTCACATTGCCGAGCCAGGGGCGCTGATCGGCTTCGCCGGGCCGCGCGTCATCGAGCAGACCATCCGCGAGAAACTGCCGCCAGGGTTCCAGCGCGCCGAATATCTCAAGGAGCACGGCATGGTCGACATGGTCGTGCACCGCCATGAGCTGAAGGCCACCATCGCCCGGTTGTGCCGCCTGCTGATGAAGCAGCCAGCGCGCGATGACGGCGACGCCATTGCCCGCGCCGATGCGCCGGCCGAGGCGACGGCTGGCTGACAGGCAGGACGCTGCACATGAGCCAGGGCCAGACGGGCGGCGATACTTCGGACGCTCTGATCGCGCGATTTCTTGGCCTGCATCCGAAGGCCATCGACCTGTCGCTGGACCGGATCCGCCATTTGCTGACCGCGCTCGGTTCGCCGGAAAAGCGCCTGCCGCCAGTCATCCATGTCGCCGGCACCAACGGCAAGGGTTCGACCATCGCTTTCATGCGGGCGATTCTCGAGGCGGCGGGCCTCGCAGTTCATGTCTATACCTCGCCGCATCTGGTGCGTTTTCACGAACGCATCCGCCTCGGCCGGCGCGGCGGGCCAGGCGTCTTCGTCGACGAGGACGTGCTGGTGGAGGCGCTGCGCGCCTGTGAGCAGGTCAACGCCGGCCAGCCGATCACCGTATTCGAGATCACCACCGCCGCGGCGCTGAAGCTGTTCAGCGAACACCCGGCTGACGTGCTCCTGCTCGAAGTCGGGCTTGGCGGACGCTACGACGCCACCAATGTCATCGACGCTCCGGTCGCGGCGATCGTCACGCCGGTGTCGCAGGATCACGCCGAGTTTCTCGGCACGGACGTGCTGGCCATCGCCCGTGAAAAGGCGGGCGTGTTCAAGGCCGACTGCCCGGCGATCATCGCCGCCCAGCCGCGCGACGTCAGTCGCGAACTGGAGGAAGCCGCGCTGCGCGTCGGCGCGATCCCGTTCGTTGGCGGTCAGGATTTTCAGGCGCGCGAGGAAAACGGACGGCTGATCTACGAGGACATCAACGGCCTGCTCGATCTGCCGCTGCCGCGCCTCGGCGGCCGCCACCAGCACGTTAACGCCGGCGCGGCCATCGCCGCGTTGCGCGCCGCCGGCATGACCAACCTGTCGGACGCCGCCATTGAACGCGGGCTGCTCGGGGCCGAATGGCCGGCGCGCATGCAGCGGCTGCGCGACGGCCGGTTGTTGTCGCTGGCGCCGGCCGGCGCGGAAATCTGGCTGGACGGCGGCCATAATCCGGACGGCGGCCGCGCCATTGCCGCAGCCCTGGCCGATCTGGAAGAGCGCAGCCCGGCGCCGCTGGTGATGATTGTCGGCATGCTCGGCACAAAGGACGGCGAGGGCTTCCTGGCGCCATTCGCCGGGTTGGCGCGCGACGTCATCGCCGTGCCGATCCCGGGTCAGATGGCGGCGCGCACGGCGGCCGAGGTGGCGCAGATGGCGCTGGCCGCCGGCATGCGCGCCGAAACGGCGACCAGCGTGGAAGCGGCGCTGATCGCCACAGGCCGGCGCGTCTGGGCCCGCCCGCCGCGCATCCTGATCGCTGGCTCGCTGTACCTGGCTGGCGAGGTGCTGGCGGCGAACGGCACGCCGCCGGTCTGAGGCGAAGATTGACCGGCCGCCGGTTGGGGGCAGTCACTGCCATTTTCGGCGGCGTCATTTCCGTCGACGTCATTTTCGCCGGCATCCTGCCCTCCGAAGCCGCGCCCGCAGCGAACCGCTCCCCGGGAGTATGGCTCTCGCGCCATGACCGGGCCTGTTGTGGTCACCTGCGAAAACGCCGCCGCCACGGTTGCGTCGGCCGCCAAACACGAATGCCCGCAACAGGTGCGGGCATTGACGTGGCTGGAGCGTTGTTGCTCCCGCAGGCGAAGCCGGAGCCAGCCTCGCCCTCTGGCTGTGTGGCTGGGGGTCAGGCGACCGAGGTCTGGATCCAGCGCGACAGGTCGCCCTTTGGCGCGGCGCCGACTTTCTGCGACGCCAGCTTGCCGTCCTTGAACACCATCAGGGTCGGGATCGAGCGGATGCCGAGCTGGGCGGCGACGGCCGGATTTTCGTCGATGTTCAGCTTGACGATGCGCACCTTGTCGCCGAGCTCGCCGGAGATTTCCTCGAGCGCCGGGGCAATCATGCGGCAAGGGCCGCACCATTCCGCCCAGAAATCGACGACAACCGGAACGCTGGACTTGAGAACGTCGGCCTCGAAGGTCGCGTCAGTGACTTTTGCGGTCGCCATGTCATGCCTTTCCGCGAGTGGGCTCGCGACTCGTGTCTGTATGTCTGCTGGAAGCTAGGTAGCCCCCGGGAGAGGGTCAAGGTCGGCGGCCCTTCAAATCAGACATGTCCGTACGTCATGCGGCGGTTTGCGGACGGCCTGAAGCTTACAGGCTGGCCAGCGCCGCGGCGCACGCCGCCTCCTCCAGTTCCAGAATGCGTGGGCCGCCAGCATAGACCAGCAACGGCCTGACGGTGCGATCCGGCCACGCCTGGCGCAGCAGGGCGGCGTAGAGCGCCAGCTGCGTCACATAGGCCTGGGGCGGGGCCGCGTCGCCAGCAAGGCTGGCCAGTTTGAAATCGGCCAGCCACACCGTGTCGGCGGTCACCGCCAGCCGGTCGATCTGGCCTGTGACCGCCATCGGGCCGCGCCCGGGCAGGTGAACGCTGCCGGCTATCGGCGCCTCGGCGATGGCGTGGGTCCCAAACAGGGGGGCCAGCTCCGGCGCGGCGACGAGGCGAAGGGCGCTGTCAACGATCCATGCCTGGCGCTCCGGCTCCAGAAACGCCGGATCGCCCCGGGTCAGCATCGCCGCGCGGCGCGCCACATAGCGCTGGGCGAGCGCCGCCCGGTCGTTCGCGGGCGCGGCGGGCAAATGTTCCAGCAGCGTGTGCAGCAGTGAACCGGCAAAGCGCGCCGCTTCTCGCGTCCGTGCGGTTTCCGCCCGCGCGCTTTCGGCTCCTGTGGTTTCCGCCTCCGGGGTCTTTCCTGCCGGAAGCGCGCTTGCGCCCGGTCGCAGCTCCGGCGCGGCGCGTGAGGGGCTGATGGGCGCGGCTGGCGGCTCCTCGCGGGCGGCGGGGGCGAACAGCCAGTCGGGCGCTGGCGCCAGCTGGCGTGGCTCCGGCGCGTCCGCCGGCGCGGCGACGGCGCGGCCGCTGGCCAGCACGCGGGTGACGGCGCCGCTACCCGGGTCGGCGATGCTCTGCACCGTGTCGGCCGCGGCGAACGCCGTATCGACCATGCCGTACCAGCTGTCCGGCGGCAGGGTCTTCTGGTTGCGGGCGAAATAGGGGGCGACGATCAGTCGTCGGCGCGCCCGGGTCAGCGCCACATACAGCAGGCGGTTGTGCTCCTCGCGCTCGCGCGAGGCTTCGGCCCCGGCGGCCTCGCGCAGGGCGGCGGGGCGGGCGGCGGCGGCCGGCAGCCACACCGGCAGCGGCGTGAAACGGCCGTTGATGCGCACCTCCAGCGGCAGGACGGCGGGCGGGCGGGCGTTGAAGCGGCAGGCGTCGGCCAGCACCACGACGTCCGCTTCCAGCCCCTTGGCGCCGTGCACAGTCATGACGCGGATTTCGCCGCGCGATTCGTCCATGTCGCGTTTGACGTCGTGGGCGGCGTCGCCGAAGCGGGCGATGAAGCCGGCGAGCGAGGGCGTCGCCTGGCGCTCGTGCCCCAGCGCCAGAGCAAGAAACTCATCGATGGCGTCGCCGGCCTCGGCGCCCAGCCGGGCGACCAGCGCCGTGCGACCGCCCATGGGGCCGAGCAGGGTGGCGTAAAAGCCGAAGGCGCCGCGTTCCCCGGCCAGCTTCCGCAGCGTGCGCAAAAGTGCGAGCCCACGCCGCGCGGCGTCGTTGCTCTCCGCTTTTTCAACCAGCGCCGCATGCAGGGAGAGGGGGCCGCGCCGGGCGGCGATGGCCATCAGATCGTCGTCGTCGAGGCCGGCGAGCGGGGTTTTCAGGAAGGCGGCGAGGGTCAGGTCGTCCTCGGGCAGCAGCGCGGCGCGTCCGGCCGCCAGCAGGTCGAGCACGGCGATATGGTCGCCAAGGGTCAGGCGGTCGGCGCCGGCGACCTTCAGACCCGCTGCCTTCAGGGCGCTGATGATGGCGTCGAACAGGGCGCCGCGCTTGCGCACCAGCACCAGGGCTTCGCCGGGGAGCGTGCGCCGGCCGGTTTCATCACCGTCGCGGGTCAGCCTGGCGATCTCGTCGGCGATGCGGCCGGCGAGGGCGACGGCGGGTGAGGTGGGATCGGGCGCGTCCACCGGCGCGTCCCAGGCCTCGGGCTCCGCGTCCTCGTCAGCGACGACGGGCTCCCAGATTTCCACGCGGCCGTGCTGGCCGATGCGGCTGGTTTCATGCACCGTGCCGGCGCGGGCGCCGTCGCCCTCGTCAAAAGCGAGGCCGGCGAAGTGCTCGGCCACGCCGAACACCAGATCAACGGCGGCGAGCACGGCGGGCGCCGAGCGGAACGAGACGTTGAGGGGCACGCTCTCGAAGCGGGCGCCGACATCGGCCAGCGCCTTGCGGTAGTGGCGCTCGCTGTCGGCGAAGGCGCGGGGCTCGGCGCCCTGGAAGCCATAGATCGACTGCTTGGGGTCGCCGACGGCGAAGACGGTGCGGCGCAGCCGGCCGGCGGCGTCGACGGTCTCGCCGGCGCTGAACTCGCCGGTGAGGGCGCGCAGGATGTCCCACTGGGCCGGGTTGGTGTCCTGCGCCTCATCGACCAGCACGTGGTCGATGCCGGCGTCGAGCTTGTGCAGGATCCAGCTCGCGGCGTCGGAGCGCAGCAGCAGCGTGCGGGTTTTGCCGATCAGATCGTCGAAATCGAGGGCCCCGCGCCCGTGCTTGATGGCTTCGACCCGTCCGGCGATGGCTTCGGCCAGGGTCAACAGGGCGTCAGTGCGTTGCAGGACCCTGGCGGCGCGTCGCCGGTCCTCCAGTTCCGCCAGCCGGTCGCGCTCGGCGCGCAGGGCCCCGGCGACGGCGGGGTCAACGCTTTTGGTCGGAAAGCCCTTGTCGGCGCGCGGCTCGCCGTCCGATTTGAAGAACACGTCGAGGTAGAGGCCGAGGCGCTCGGCTTCGTCGCCGGAAGCCGAAGCAGCGCGCAGCGTATCGGCCAGCTTCTGGTCGTTCTTCGAGCCGGCCGACAGGGCCGTGACCAGGTCAGGCCATTCATCGGGCCCGTAGCCGTCGTGCAGCATGGCCCGTTCGATGCCGGCCAGGGTTTCGCCGGGGCGCAGGCCAAGCGTCAGCGCCAGCGCCGCCATGGCGTCGGCGTGGCTTGCGGCGTCCTCGCGCAACTGGCGGGCCTGGCGGATGGCGGCGCGCAGGGCGGCGTCGAAAGCGTCGCCGGCGGCGGCGAGGCTGACGATGGTCAGGGCGTCGCCAAGGCCGGGGTCTTCGCCCCGCGCCGCCATGGTGAGCACGGCGCGACGGGCCTGGGTGAAGATTTCCTCGCTGGCGGCCTCGTCCAGAACCTCAAACCGGGCCGGCACATTGGCTTCGAACGGAGCCAGATGCAGCACCCGCTCGCAGAAGGCGTGAATGGTCTCGATCTTCAGGCCGCCGGGGGTTTCGACGGCGCGGGCGAACAGGCGGCGCGCGGCGTCGAGCCGGGCGCGCGCCGGGCGCCGGCCTTCCAGTCGCGTCAGTTCGGCGGCCAGCGCGGCGTCGTCCAGCCCGACCCAGCCGGCGAGGCGATCGAAAACCTTCACCGCCATGTGGGCCGCCGCCGCCTTGGTGTAGGTGAGACAGAGGATGCGGCCAGGGGCGGCGCCTTCCAGCAGCAGTCGCAGCACCCGGTCGACCAGCACCTTGGTCTTGCCGGAGCCGGCGTTGGCTGACACGAAGGCGGAGATGAATGGATCGGCGGCGAGACGCTGGGCTTCCGTGGCGCGGCTGACCGGATCTGGCATGGCGCCAGGAGGGGCGAGGTCGCTCATTCCGCATCCTCCCCGCCGGCCCGGGCCCATTCGCGCACACGAGCCAAATGGTCGTAATCGTTATAGCGTCTGGCGTATTTGGCGTAGGGCCGGGCCGGCCAGGCCGCGCCGCCGGCGCGATAGCGGCTGATCAATTTCACGAAACCCCCGGCGTGGGCGCGGATGATGTCGTCAACGCTGCGGGTCTCATCTTTGCCCGGCTTCACCGGCTTTTCTGTCAGCGGCGGCTCGCCGCCGCTCATCTGCACATAGGTCAGATTGACCGGCCAGGCTCCGGCGGGCGCTTCCGGGAAAGCCCCCTGGCGCAGCATGTGCGCCTCCAGGGTGAGCTGCGGCGCGAAACCGGCGAACACTTCCCTGGCGGTGGGCGATTGCCCGGTCTTGAAGTCGACGATGGTCATGACGCCGTCGCGGCCGATCTCGATGCGGTCGGCGCGGCCGCGCAGGGTGAAGCTGTCGCCGTTGCCGAGCGGGATTTCCAGCCGGCCGCTCACCTCGGCCAGCACGCGGTCCAGACCGGGGCGGCGCTGGCGCTCCCAGCGCACGTGGCCCTGGGCAATGCGGGTGAAGCGCGGCCACCACTGCGCCCGCACGTCCGGATAGGCCTCCAGATCGCGAAACGCGTCTTCGCCCAGCGCCATCAGTTCGGCCAGGGGATCGGACGGCAGTTGCGTCGGCCAGGTTTCGGCGAATTTGCCGACCGCCTCATGGATGATCGAACCGCGATCCGAAGCGCCAGGCGGCGTCGCCAGTTCATCGAGCGGATCAAGGCCGAGCACGTGGCGGGCGTAGATGGCGTACGGATCGCGCACCAGGGTTTCCACCTCGGTGACCGACAGTGATCGCGGAACCAGCTCCACTGGCGGAACCGGGGCCGGACGACGCAGGGGCGCGACGCGCGGCGGCTCCTCAAGCCGGGCGACGAGGTCGAGAAAGCGCTGGCCGCGCGCCAGGGCTTCCGTCCATGCGTTGCTGGTTCCGGCGGCGTTATCCGCAGGCGCGCCGGGCGTGGTGGTCAGCGCCCTGATGCGCTGCAGGAAGCGCGAGGGCACCGTGGGCGCGCCGCCGCGCTTGGCGGCGCGGGTGATGACCACATCGCGCGTTCCCATGGCGGAGACAAAATCATGGGCTGTCTGGCCAATGCGCCGCTCGGGCGGCTGCATGCCCAGCGCCGCCGCCATCGGCCGGTTGAGGAATGCGTCGGTGCGCGCCGCAGGAGGCCACACCGCCTCGTCGAGCCCCCCCAGCACCACCCGGTCGGCTTCGATCAGGCGGGCCTCCAGCAGACCAAAAATACGCACGCGACGATGGGCGCCGCGACCACGGCCATCGCCCTCGCTGCGCACCATGCGGCTATTGGCGAGGCCGGCGAACAGCGCCGGGTAGTCTTCCAGCCGGCCAGGCAATTCGCAATCGTGCGCCAGGGCCACGTCATCGAACAGTTGCAGCAGGGCGACTGCGTCCGCGCTTTCCTGAAACGGGGCGGGAATGGTCGTGGCAACCGCTTCCTGTCCTTCCGCTTTCGGTCCCTCCGTCTGCTGTCCATCCGGCTCCTGCGCCGCAAGGCGCAGCAGCGTTTGCCGATGGCCGCGCAGCATGGCGACGAGATCGCCGCTGGCCGCCGCCTCGCGCAGGGGAGCCAACGCCTGCTCCAGCCGGTCGATGGTGGCGGCGACGCGCGCCCAGTCCTTGTCGCGCAGGCGTTTCAGCGGGCGTGACGCGAACGCTCCGTTGGCCTCCTGGCGGCGCGCCTCAAGGATGGCGCGCAGGCCGTGCAATCCGGCTGGCGGTTCAGGGCCGCGCAACAGGCCGATTTCCATGGCGGCCGCCACGCGGCGCGTGACGGCGCGTGGCCAGCCAAGGGTGACGAGCGGGTGGGCCAGCAGGGCGACGAGCTGGCGCGGGGCGCAATTGCTGGCGACGGCTTCCGCTGCGAGCCGGGCGAAACGTCCGGCGCCGGTTCGCGCCAGCGGGCTGCCGGCGGAATCGTCAGCCTCGACGCCCCAGCGCTTCAGATCGGCGCAGACGCGCTCGGCGAGGTCGCGGTCCGGGGTGATCAAAGCCACCGTTGCTTCAGGTTGCTCCAGCATTTCGCGGATGGCGATGGCGGCGGCCAGCGCCTCCTCGCGCTCGTCGGCGGCTTCAACCAGCGCCACGCCGTCCAGCGCCGCCGCGACGCTCGTGGCGTCCGGGCGCCGCCCCGGCCCGGCCCACAGTTCGGTGGTGCTGGCCGGCCTTAGCGCCTCGCTGAGCAGGCGCCGCCGCGCCACGGCGCCTGGCGGCGGCGCGCCCAGCGGCGTCACCTCATGGCGGCTGACGCCGATCACCTTGAGCAGCCGGGCCATCATCGCCTGGGGGTGGCTGAAGGCGGTTTCATCACCGCGTCCGTCGCCTTTTCCGTCGGTTGGGCCATCTCCTGCGACGAGGGCGAAGCTGGCGTCATCCAGATCGAGGTCGAGCCCAGGCAGCACCGCGACGCCGCGCGGCAGCCGGCTGATGGCGGCGATCAACCGGGCGGTGGCGGGGGCCGAGCCGGTGGAGCCGGCGACGATCATCGGCCCCTGGGGCGGCTGGCGGATCAGCCGGTCTGCCTCCGCCAGCAGCATGGCGTGGCGACGCAGCGTCGGATCGCTGGCGCCGCGCTCGACGAGGATCGCCGGCCAGGCGTCGCGGACGATGCGCAGGAACTCCAGGGTGATGCCGAACCAGGCGCTGTGGCGGGCCGCGACCACGGCGGCGAGCGCGTCCCAGTCCACCCCCTGGGTGGTCAGCTGGTCCATCAGCTTTTCCAGGTCGCCGGCGAGCGCCAGCGCGTCGGCCGGCGAGGCAGGCGCCAGCAGCGGTTCGTTTTCCGAGAGGCGCAGCAGGGCGCGGTCTACCTGCCGGGCCCAGCCGAGCACCAGACGGGTGAGAATCAGCCGGCGCTCGATGGCCGGGATCGGCGGGGCCAGCGCTTCGCCTGACAACGCCGTTGCGAACCCGGCCGCGCTCTCCACGCCGGGCGGTTCTGCATCGCCGGGCTCGCTGGCGAGGTCGAAATCGTCGTCGACGTCGCCCAGCGGCGTGATGCGCGGCAGCAACAGCGCGTCGCGGCCGGAGCGGCGCAGCAGAATGTCCTGCAGGGCGCGGGCAGCGCGGCGGGTGGGCAGGAAAATTGTCGCCGTGGCGAGGCCAAGCGGTTCGGCGTCTGGCCGGAAGCCGGGGATCAACGTTCCATCCAGCAGGCTGTCGGCCAGCGTGCTCAAAAACGGCGCGCCGGGCGCGATGCTGCAAACGCGCGGCCGCGCGACCCGGGTGAACAGATCGCCTGGGGCGGTTTCTTGCACGTCGCTCTCCGTATCGGGCCAGAGCCCAATGAGCCTGACTCGCCAGGCCCAGGTCAAGCCTTCAGGCCCAGGTCAAGCCTTCAGGGTCAGGTCAAGCCTTCAGGGCCTGGTCACGCCCCCAGCTTCCGGGAAGCAACAGCTCCAGTCCGCGGAACGCCCGGAACTGGCGCAAAATGCGCCTGACAGCGCCGCAGCGGCCGGTTTCCCCAATCTGGGCCCACGCCGGCGGTCCATGGATCTGGACCAGGCCTGTTTCGGCTAGCGGTGACTGCGGGCGATGACGTCCTCCGCCTCCCGCAGGCCATCGGGGGTGCCCACGTGCAGCCAGTGCCCGTCGAGGCGCAGCCCATACAGCCGGTCGTTGGCGAGGGCCATGTCAAACTGGCGGTTCAGGGAGAAAGCGCCCTCGGGCGCGCCCGCGAACAGTTCCGGCTTCAGGATGGCGACGCCAGCGTAAACGAACGGCGTCACCTCGCGCTCCTTGCACCGGCGCAACAACCCCATGGCGTCCATGGCGAAATCGCCCCGGCCCTCATAGCCAGTGCTGGAAGCGGAGGCGGCGAGCAGCAGCAGGACGTCCATGCGCTCCGGGTCCCAGAACTCCGTCAGGCGGCGGATGTTGGAAACCGGCCCCTCGATCCACATGCTGTCGGAATTACCGAGCAGGAACGGCGCGTCGCCAAGCAGCGGCAGGGCCCGGACCACGCCGCCGCCGGTTTCCAGCAGCCGGTCGCGCTCATCCGAAATGGTGATCCGTGGGCCGCCCTTGCGGCGGGCCAGATGGGTTTCGATCAGGTCGGCCAGGTAGTGCACGTTCACCACCGCATCGGCGACGCCGGCCTCGGCAAACCGGTCGAGCAGGCGATCGATCATCGCTGCGCCGCCGACGCTGACCAGCGGCTTGGGCGTGGTCGTGGTGATCGGCCGCATGCGCTTGCCGAGTCCGGCGGCCAGCACCATGGCGCGGGAGATCCGCGCCTGTGGGGTTGGAGCGGGGGCGCCAGGTCCGGCGGTCAATTGGGGGGCGGAGGATGGCGCTTCTGTCATGTCGGGGTCTGTCATGCGTGCGGGACGGCGTTGTGGAGCCTGGCGCAAGCTTCGCAAACGGGGAGACCGTTTTCAAACGCGCTGGCCGGCTCCGTTGTCCGGTTTTCTGGAGCGGGTCATCCTGCCTGTCAGGAAGATGCGTCAGTTTGGTGAATGCGTCATCCCTGCGCGACATTGGCGCGGCCGGATGTCCGGCCGCGCGGCGGCGCGCGCGGGAACTGGCGGCGCCCCCTCAGCCGTCGGCAAGGGGATCAATCCCCCTCGACCACATGGATCAGATAGGTTTCATACCATTTTTTCACCGGCGCCAGCGCTGGATGCGCCAGATTGCGCAGCAGGTAGCGCTTGATGCGCGGCAGGTGCGCCAGATACTGCGGTTTGCCGTCGCGCCGGTCCAGCCGCATGAAAATGCCGAGCAGCTTGGTGGCGCGCTGGGCGCCGAGCACGGCGTAGGCGGCGGCGAAATCGGCCATGTCGAATTCAGGATCGTTGGCGCGCGCGCTGGCGTAAGCGCGCAGCAATTGCAGTTCCAGCGCCGGCGGCACGGTGACCCGGGCGTCCTGCAGCAGCGACATCACGTCATAGGCCGGGTGGCCAAGCACTGCGTCCTGAAAGTCAATGACGCCAATGCGCTGCAGACCCTGCCGCTCTGGCAGCCACAGCAGGTTGGGCGAATGGTAGTCGCGCAGGGTCCAGGTCTGCGGGCCAGCGATGACCGGACGCAGCGCGTCAACCCAGGCGCCGGTGAACTGCGAGCGGGCCAGCGCCGGCAGGGTCCGCACCGTCGCCGGCACATACCAGTCGAGCAGCAGGTCGACCTCGATCTGCAGCGCCTCCATGTCATAGGCCGGAATCACATGGTCGACGCCGTCGCTCACCGGCAGGGTGTGCGGCAACTGCACGGCGTGCATGCGGGCGAGCAGGCGCACCGCCTCCTCGTAGCGCGAGGGGATCGGCCCGTTTTCATTGATCACGCCCTGGGCGCCCAGATCCTCCACCAGCAGCACGCCGGCGTCGAGGTCGCGGCCAAGGATGGCGGGGGCGCTGATCGACAGGGAGCGCAGGCCGTTGGCCATGGCGACGAAGGCGTGCACTGATTCGGCCAGGTGGGCGATGGCGCTATAGGGCTTGCCGCGGCGGATCGGCGGGCCGTCCGGCTGGCGCGGCGACACCATCAGCACGGCGGTCTGGCCATTGGGACGGATCAGGCGTTCATATGAGCGACTGGAAGCATCGCCCTGCAGGAAAGTGCGGCGCGCCTTGTCCCAGCCGGCCTTCTGGAACACGGTGCGGATGGCCCGCGTCATGGCGAGGCGACCGGCCCATTTGCCGTGGCCGGTGAGCACGGCGACGCGGCTGCCTTCGGCGCCGGCCGGATTCATCTGCAGCAGCACGTCGAGCCGGTCGGGCGACAGCATGTCGCCGGCGCGATCGGGCCATTCGACCATGGTCAGGGCGTGGCGGGTGATTTCCTCCCAGCCGAGCTCGACCAGATCGTCAGCGCCGGAGAGGCGATACAGGTCGGCGTGCGCCACCTCGCCGAACGGCGTTTCGTATTCCTGGATCAGGGTGAATGTGGGGCTCGGCGCCTCCAGCTCCGGATCATTGGCGAGAATGCGCAACAGGGCGCGCGCCAGGGTGGATTTGCCGGCGCCCAGATCGCCGGACAGCGTGATCATGTCGCCCGGTTTCAGGGTTTCCGACAGGATCAGCGCCAGATGCCGGGTCGCCGCTTCGTCGGGCAGGTCCACCGTCCAGGTGATGACATAGGGGCCCTGGGAGCCATGTCGCCCGGCGTCGGCGGCGTGGGCGCGCCGGTTGGCGCGCGGGCCAGGCCGGGCGGAATGTATCACCGTCTGCAACGGCGTTGTGGGCGCCGCGGTTGCGGGCAGATCCCGGGCTGGGGAGGCGTCTGGGGACGCGTGGGTTGGCGCGGAGGTCAGCGACACGGTCAATCCGGTTTCCTGAGAGGCTGGCGGCCGGTCCCGTCCCTGTTCCGGGACGCCGCAGCCTGTCACATGTCAGTCAGTCTGGGGACAGAATAGCGCCGTGAAGGTTTCCAGTTCCTTCCCGGCGGCAAATGCTTGCAGCCCCCAGGCGCACGTTGATGCGCGCCCGCCCATGATGGGCCAGAAGCGGGACGCGGCGACGGTTTGTCATGTCATATCAATCAGGTGGCGGCTTCGCCAGTGTCGCGCCCGTCGCAGGCGGCGGTGGGGCGTCGCCGGAGGGCGCGGGCGTCGCCGACCGGGCAGGCGCAGGCGAAGCTGGTTCGTGAGCCCGCTCCTGGGTCAGTTCCTGCGCTGGCTCCTGCTTCGGTCTGGGGCTTTCCGGAGCGCCAGCCGGGAAGAAGCAGCTCACATGGGTGCCGACGCCGGGCTGTGAACTGATCTCGACGCGGCCACCATGCAGTTCGACGAAGGCGCGGACCATGGAGAGGCCGAGGCCGACGCCGCGTCTGCGCGCGTCCGGGGCGTGGCTTTCAAAGCGCTCGAACACCTTGTCGATGACGTCGGGCGGGATGCCATGGCCCTCGTCGATGACGTCGAAGCGGATGTAGTCGCCGTCCATGCGCACCTTCAGCCAGATGTTCTGGCGGCGTTCCGAGAAGCTGACGGCGTTGGAAAGCAGGTTGAACAACACCTGGCGCAGACGCTTGCTGTCGGCGACGAAGCCCGGCGTCGCCGGTGGCGCTTCAACATGCAGGGCGATGGAAGCTTCGGCGAGCCGGTCCTCGACGCCGCGCGTGGCGGCGGCGATGGTGGCGCGCACGTCGACCAGCTCGCGGGTCAGCTCCAGTTCGCCATTGTCGATGGTGGCGAGGTCGAGAATGTCGTCGATAATGGCGTTGAGCGCCGTGGATGAGCGCAGGATATGGTCGGCGTATTCGCGCTGGCGATCGTTGAGCGGGCCGATCATGCCGTTGCCCAGCATCTCGACGAAGCCGATGATGTTGGTCAGCGGCGAGCGCAGCTCGTACGACACGTGGTGCACGAAATCGTCGCGCAACTGCGACGCCTTCAGCAGCGCCTCGTTGCGCTCGGTCAGGGCGCGCTCCATGCGCACCGAATCGCTGACATTGGTGAAGGTGATCAGCGTCGAGCCATCCGGCAGCGGGGCGATGCGGCAGTCGACCACGAGGACGGTTTCGGCGTCGGCGCGCCCTTCCATGCGGCAGGTTCCGCCGGTGCGGTCTTCCAGACCGACCACGGCGTCGCGCAACATCATCCAGCTGGCGTCGTCGCCAGCGGTTTTTCGGGCGCGCGCGACGACCTCATCGATATGCGGCTCGGACGAGACCACTTCCTGCGGGATGCGCCACAAGGCGGCGAAGGCCGGGTTCGACAGGCGCAGGCGTCCGTCCGGGCCGAACACCGCCACGCCCTCGCGCAGGGTGTCGAGGGTCTCGCCCTGAACGCCGAGCAGGCCATTGTAGCGGGACTCAAGCTGGAAGCGCTCGCTGACGTCGTCATAGAGATAGGTGACGCCGCCCTGGGGGTTGGGGTTGATGACGACGCGGATCGTGCGTCCATCGGGCAGGTGCCACCAGTGTTCGTGGGATTCCACGGTGGTGTAGCCGGAGAGAATCCGGGCCTTCCACTGTCGGAAGTCCGCTTCCTCCGGCAGTCGCCGCCAGGCGCGCAGCCGTTCGAGAATGTCGCCGTCGCTGGGGCCGCTTTCCAGCCAGTCCTGGTCGAGGGTCCACAGCAGGCGGTAGGCGGCGTTGTGGAAGATCAGCTGGCGGCTGCCGTCGAAAATCGCCACGCCAGTCGGCAACTGGTCGAGGGTGCGGGCGTGGGCTTCGGTCTGGCGGGCGAAGTCGTCGCGGAGGCGCGCCAGCTCGGAGACGTCGGTGGCGATGCCGGCGCTGCCGGAGACGCCCGGCGTTTCGACGATCTCCATGATGCGGCGGTCGCCGGCGATGACGGCGGGAACCCTGGCCTGCCACGGCGCGCCCTGGGCGCGCTGGCGGCGGGCGTCCGCGCGTGAGTTCTGGTCGAGCAGCTCAAGGTTGTCGCGGGTCACCGCCGCGACGTCGGCCGCCTCCACCGCCCGCACATAGGCGGCGTTGGCCCAGACCAGGCGTTCGTCCCGGTCGCGCACCCACACCGGTTGGGGAATTTCGTCAAGCATGTCGCGGACGGCGCCCAGCTCGCCATCGGTGGCGGCGAGCTGGTCCTCCAGCTTCGCCCGCGCGCCGCGCTCGCCGGTAATCTCCCGCAGCCGGAGCGACGGCGCGCCGGCGACGATGCGACCTTCCGCAGAAATGAAGCGCTCGCCGGCGCGCAGGGTCAGCGACAGGGGCGCGCCGGCGTCCCGAAGCCGCGTCAGCGCCTGCTCCATGGCCTGGGCGTCGGAAGGACCAAGCCACGAGCCGAAGGCCAGAATCCGGCCCGGCGGCGTGTTGAAAGCGGCGAACTGGCCGTCGCTCTCGATCAGCGGTTGGGCGTCGGGCGTGGGCCAGGACACCAGCGCCTGGGGCTCGCTGGCCATGAAGACGTCGGCCTGGGCGTTGGCAAGCCGGGCATGGCGCAGCTCGTGTTCCATCGCGCGCATGCGGTCGCGCCAGCGATTGCGCATGGCGCGGTGAAACCAGGCGGTGACCGCGAGACACAAGGCGAGGCCGACGACCAGCACCACCAGGGCGAGCCGCACCGGGTCAGTGAAGCCCGCGGTCTGGGCCTCCGCCGCCAGCGCCGGTCCCGGCAGGGCCAGCGTGGCGAGAGCCAGGCCGGCGGACGCGACGGGACCCGGCTCGTAAAGGCTCTTGCGTCTGACGTGGCGCGGGCCGGTCATCCCCGTGCGTCTCCTGAAGCGTGTGCGGGCGGCGTCCCGCGAGCTGGCGCGCGACCGCCGCAAAAGCGGGCGCGCTCCTGTTTCGTGATGTGACGCCTCTTCAATCCGGCGAAGCTGCGGCTGCCTCGCCGGACATTGCGTCGCTCCGCCGTCGCGGCCGAATCAGTCGCGACAGCTCCCGCCGCCGGCGCAGATATTGCTGCACGGCCGGAACATGCGTCACAACAAGGAGACAGAACAAAATTCGGGCCCTGTCCGATCGCATGGCGCCCGATGTCTGGCGGCGGCGGCGTCCGGAGCGAAGCCAGTCATAGCGACGGCAGGCGTCACGAAGCAAGGGATCACGAAGCAGGGCGGGAGCAAAAACGCCGGCGGGAAACCCCGCCGGCGTCGCGCAGCGCGCCTTTTGCAAGCGCGTTTGCCAAGGCTTTCTGCAAAAGCGTTCAGTAGCGGTAATGGTCGGCCTTGTAGGGGCCTGCAACCGTCACGCCGATATACGACGCCTGCTCGGCGGTGAGCTGGGTGAGCTTCACGCCGATCTTGGCGAGGTGTAGGCGGGCGACCTTCTCGTCGAGGTGCTTCGGCAGCGTGTAGACCTTGCGCTCGTACTGGCCGGCGCGGGTGTACAGCTCGATCTGCGCCAGGGTCTGGTTGGTGAACGACGCCGACATCACGAAGGACGGGTGGCCGGTGGCGTTGCCGAGATTCACAAGGCGGCCTTCGGACAGCAGGATGATGCGCTTGCCGTCGGCGAACTCGACCTCGTCGACCTGCGGCTTGATGTTGTGCCACTTGAAGTTCTTCAGGCCGGCGACCTGGATCTCGTTGTCGAAGTGGCCGATGTTGCAGACGATCGCCCGGTCCTTCATGCGGCGCATGTGATCGACGGTGATGATGTCCTTGTTGCCGGTGGCGGTGACATAGATGTCGGCGCGCGGCAGGGCGTCTTCGATGGTGGCGACCTCATAACCTTCCATCGCCGCCTGCAGGGCGCAGATCGGGTCGACTTCCGAGACAATGACGCGGGCGCCAGCCTGGCGCAGCGAGGCGGCCGAGCCCTTGCCCACGTCGCCGAAGCCGGCGACGAACGCCACCTTGCCCGACATCATCACGTCGGTGCCGCGACGGATGCCGTCGACCAGCGACTCACGGCAGCCGTAGAGATTGTCGAACTTCGACTTGGTGACGCTGTCGTTGACGTTGATGGCCGGGAACAGCAGCTTGCCGTCGCGCTCCATCTGGTAGAGCCGGTGCACGCCGGTGGTGGTTTCCTCGGAGACGCCCTTGATGGACTTCGCCACCTCGCCGAACCAGCCTTTCGGCTTCTCGGTCAGGGTTTTCTTGATGAGGGCGAAGAGGATTTCCTCTTCTTCCGAACCGGCCTGGTCGAGGAAGGCGACGTCGCCGCCCTCGGCGCGCACGCCGAGGTGGATGAACAGGGTGGCGTCGCCGCCGTCGTCGAGGATCATGTTCGGCACGCCGCCGTCATGCCACTCGAACAGCTTGCGGGTGTAATCCCAGTAGTCGGTCAGCGACTCGCCCTTGATGGCGAACACCGGCGTGCCGGCTGCGGCGATGGCGGCTGCGGCGTGATCCTGGGTGGAGTAGATGTTGCACGACACCCAGCGCACGTCGGCGCCGAGCGCCTTCAGCGTCTCGATCAGCACCGCGGTCTGGATGGTCATGTGCAGCGAGCCGGCGATGCGCGCGCCCTTCAGAGGCTGCGACGCGCCATATTCCTCGCGGGTGGCCATCAGGCCCGGCATTTCGCTCTCGGCGATGGCGATTTCCTTGCGGCCCCAGTCGGCCAGCGCGATGTCCTTGACGATGTAATCGTGGGTGGTCTGCGACATGTGGGGTTCCCGGAATATTCTGGTGAGGTCTGGACGGGCGCGACGACGCCCATGATCGGCGCTTCCTTTAGCACTCCGGGCGGCGCTTCGCAATCAACACATAAAGAATTCTTTATATGTAATCGCCGGCGCCGGGTTGGCGCCCACGGATGGAATGACCACCAAGCTTTTCCGGAGGCTGACGCGGCGGCGCAATGGCGCCAGAGTGCATGGGGCCGCCGGCGCGAATCTGCTGGCGGTCGCGGTGTTTTCCGCCGGAGCAGATCCGCTCCGCGCCAGGAAATCGCACCAGATCAAAACAATGGAGCGAATGCCGGTCCGGATGTTCGTTCAAAAGGGAGATGTCGCCAGTGAGCAAGGTTGAGCTTGAACTCGTCACGGAAGGGCTGGAGTTTCCGGAAGGGCCGATCGCCATGGCGGACGGGTCAGTCATTCTGGTGGAAATTCGCCGCAAAACGCTTACCCGCGTGACGCCGGACGGCAAGGCCACGGTGGTCGCCGAACTCGGCGGCGGCCCCAATGGCGCGGCGATCGGGCCCGACGGCGCTGTCTACGTCACCAACAATGGCGGCTTCAACTGGGTGAAGCGCCCGGACGGCACGCTGGCGCCGCACACCCAGCCCGACGACTACGCCGGCGGCTCGATCCAGCGCGTCGATCTGGCGTCGGGAAAATTCACCACGCTGTATACGGAGGGCGGCGGCCGCAAGTTGCGCGGGCCGAACGATCTGGTGTTCGACCGTGAGGGCGGCTTCTGGTTCACCGACCTTGGCAAGCATGACGATGAGCGCATGGACCTCGGCCATCTGTACTACGCCAAAGCGGATGGTTCGGAGATCATCAAGGCGCGCAGCGGCCTGCTGACGCCCAACGGCGTTGGCCTGTCGCCGGATGGCAAGACGGTGCATGTGGCCGAAACCCGCACCTCGCGCGTCTGGAGCTTCGCCATCACCGGCCCCGGCCAGGTGGCGACATCGACCGACCGCTACGCCCAGCACGGGGTGATGGGACCGCTGCCCGGCTACCAGTTGCTCGACAGCCTCGCCGTGGAGGCTGACGGCCGCGTCTGCGTGGCGACCATCGCCAATGGCGGCGTCACCGTCTTCAATCCGGCTGACGGCTCACATGACCACATCGCCGTTCCGGACGTGCTGACCACCAATATCTGCTTTGGCGGCGCCGACATGCGCGACGCCTGGATCACCGCCTCATCCACCGGCAAGCTGTACAAATGCCGCTGGCCGCGTCCGGGCCTGAAGCTGAACTACAACGCCTGAGCGCTGACCGGACCGCCGGGGCAGGCAGGGACGGAAATCCGCTCACGCCGGGTTTCCGTCCTGCTTTTTCCGCCAGCGCGCTGCCGCAGCAACTGACCGTCGGGCAGGAAGCGACGCCGACAGCGCAGGTGAGCGGGGGCTGGCGTTCAGGCCAGCGCCGTGCGGTAAAAGCGGGCGAAGGCCTGGCCGATCCGCTGATTGTCCAGCGCGCCGCCGAGGCTGGCGCGGGCCATGGCGGCGACGTCGGCGGGGGGGGCGCCGGGACGCGCGTTGTCCAGCATCGTCGTGACCGTCCGCGGCCGGAACTCCGGGTGGAACTGCACCGACATGGCGGGGAAATCATAAAGCAGACCGCCGTGCGGCGAACGCTCCGAGGCGACGATCACCTCCGCGCCCACGGGAAGCCTGGTGACCTGATCCTGATGAAAGGACAGGGCGGAGAGAGTCGCGGCGCCGTCGAACAGCGCGCGCGCCCTGGCGGCGACCTGGTGCTGCTGCCGGCCCACGTTCCAGCCGCCGCGGGCTTTCTCGATGACGCCGCCATGGGCGGCCGCCATGATCTGGTGGCCGAAGCAGACGCCGCCGACCGGAACGCCCTTTTCCGCCGCCTCCCGCAAAAAACCCTGCAGCGGCTGCATCCACGGCAGGTTGTCATAAACGCCGGCGCGCGAGCCGGTGAGCATGTAGGCGTCATACGCCCCCGGAGCTGGCAGACGGGCGCCGGCGGGGACCAGGGTGGAGCTGAATGTCGCCTCCGGCAGCGCCGGCGTCAGCCAGTCGATGAACAGATCGCGAAAACGCACGCCGCGCGCCGCCATCTCCGGCCCCAGATCATCCAGTTCGAAAATATGGAGACGCACGCTGGTTGTTCCCTTGCTGGCTGCGGGCCGGCAACCTGCGCCCGCTCTGGCCAGAGTTCAATCGCTCTCAGGGGCGCCGGCGCCCAAAGGGAGGGCAGGCGTTGCGCCGTCGCGGCGTGAAAAAGGGCAAAGAAAAAGCCGGCGGTTTCCCGCCGGCTTCGAATGTGGACGTCGCGCGACTGCAGCGATCAGCGCGGAGCCATGCGGATGGCGCCGTCGAGACGGACGTCTTCGCCGTTGAAGTAGCCATTGGTGATCATGGTCAGAGCCAGCTGCGCGTACTCTTCCGGCGCGCCGAGACGCTTCGGGAAAGGCACCGAAGCCGACAGGGCCGCCTTGACGTTCTCGGGAGCGCCCTGCAGCAGCGGGGTGTTGAAGATGCCCGGCAGAATGGTGTTGCAGCGGATGCCTTCGCTCATCAGGTCGCGGGCGATCGGCAGGGTCATGCCGACAACGCCAGCCTTCGAGGCGGAGTAAGCGACCTGGCCCATCTGGCCGTCTTCAGCGGCAACCGAAGCGGTGTTGACGATGGCGCCGCGCTCGCCGTGCTCCAGCGGGTCGAGCGACAGCATGCCCTGCGCCGACTTGGCGATGCAGCGGAAGGTGCCGACCAGGTTGATCTGGATGATGCGGTTGAAGGCGTCGAGCGGGAAGTGGGTGGCTTCGCCGGTCTTCTTGTCGCGGCCAGCGGTCTTGATGGCGTTGCCGGTGCCGGCGCAGTTCACGAGGATGCGCTCCTGGCCGTGGGCGGCGCGGGCCTTGGCGAAGCCGGCGTCAACCAGCTCTTCGTTGGTCACGTCGACCTTGCAGAAGACGCCGCCGATTTCCTTGGCGAGGGCCTCGCCCTTCTCTTCGTTGAAGTCGAAAAGGGCGACCTTGACGCCCTGGGCGGCGAGCGCGCGGGCGGTCGCGGCGCCGAGGCCGGAAGCGCCGCCGGTGACGACTGCGGAGACGGATGAATCGAGCTTCAAGGCATATACCTCCCAAACCGTGGCGCAGCGCATGACTGGCGACCACAAGAGAAACCTGGCGGAGCAGGCCGGGGCCCGATCTCCGGCGTCAGACGCCCTGGCATGAGCCCGGCGGGCCATGACCATGCCATGGACCAACGGTCGCGAGACATGGAACGGGCGTTCCGAAAACAATCGGGACGGCTCCCGCTCTAATGCGGTCCGCATGTGTTGGTCAAGCGTTTGGCAGGTGGAAATCCATCCATCTTTTCGGGGGATGTCGCAAAAGGGCGGCTGGCGCGGCAGCGCTTCGCGCCGGGCGCTGCGACATGATAGCGGCCCAGCGTGGCCAGCGACCGTGTCGGGGCCAGGGAACCGGAACCGCGCCGCTGCTCCGCTTGTGAACCGGCCGGACGCCAGGGCGTGCTAACATGCCCGCACGCCAAAGCCGGGAGGACCAGCCATGCCGCGCATGATTTTCATCAATCTGCCAGTGCGGAGTTTGCCAGCCGCCACTGCTTTCTACAAGGCGATCGGCGCCGGGCAGAACATGCAGTTCAGCGACGAAACCGCGTCCTGCATGGTGCTGTCAGACACGATTTTCGTCATGCTGCTTACCCACGAGAAATTCCGCGGTTTCGCGCCGCACCCTGTCGCGGACGCGCGCCAGCACACCGGAATGCTGATCGCCCTGTCCGCGGACAGCCGCGAAGAGGTCGATGGCCTGGTGCGCAAGGCTGGCGCGGCGGGCGGGACGGCGGACGTTATGCCGACGCAGGACCACGGCTTCATGTTCCAGCGCACATTCGCCGACCCCGATGGTCATGTCTGGGAAATTTTCTGGATGGACCCGGACGTCGTGCAGCAGCAGCCGGCGACGTAAGCGCGCCGACGGGTAAAGGGAGAGATTTTGAACGCATTATTACTTATTTATTCTTGCTGAATTTTATATTTACTGACAGTATTTTCCCGTTTGACGAGAGCCGCCCTGAGGGCGGGGGCGGGGACGGCATGGCGACGCATGTTTCAACGGTGGCATTCGCCGGCATCGAGGCGCGACCCGTTGACGTTCAGGTGCAGATTTCGAGCGGCGCCGTGGCTTTCGCCATCGTTGGACTGGGCGACAAGGCGGTGGCCGAGTCACGCGAGCGGGTGCGCGCCGCCCTGCTGGCGGCGGGGCTGGCGCTGCCGGCGAGGCGCATTACCGTTAATCTGGCGCCGGCTGATCTGCCCAAGGAAGGCTCGCACTACGACCTGCCGATCGCTCTGGCGGTGATGGCGGCGATCGGCGCGTTGCCTTCCGACGCCCTCGACGGTTTCACCGTGCTGGGCGAACTGTCGCTGGACGGTTCTATCTGTCGGGTGACCGGCGTGCTGCCGGCTGCGATGGCTGCGGCGGCCCAGGGGCATGGGTTGATCTGCCCGGCGGCCTGTGGCGCTGAGGCGGCCTGGGCCGGCGAGGAGCTGGAGATTCTCGCGCCGGAATCGCTGCTGCGCATCACCAGTCATTTTCAGGGAGCCCAGGTGCTGTCGCGTCCTGCCCCCGTCATGCGTCAGGAGGAGACGGCGCTGCCCGATCTGGCCGACGTGCGCGGCCAGGAGCTCGGCCGGCGGGCATTGGAGGTGGCGGCGTCGGGCGGCCACAATCTGCTCAGGTTGTTGTCAATGGACCTCTGAGTATGGAGTCTGCGTATACGCATTGCCGTTGCGCGGTGCTAAGGATGTGCGTCCTGCTTGCACTAAGCCTGATGCTTAAGTCGGTGCTTGAGCTGAAGCGACCAGCCGATAGGTTGGCATGCAGAAGCCGCCGTTTGGAGTCGGCTGGATGCCTCCGACATAAACTTCATCGCACTTGAGCTTATTCAGCAGATACCTACCAAATGCTTCGGAATCGAATTCTCTGTTCACAATTTTGACAAAAGACATCGCCGCTGGCGAAAGTAATGATGCGCTGATTGTTGCGGAAGTTCCCGGATTTCCCTTGAAAAGAGCAACTAAATCGTCCCCTCTTAGTCGGAAGAAGCCCATTGCATCATCGCCAATTTTCATACCTAATGCTTTGTCTGTCGTCCAGAAGCCGGCCTGTTCCAGTCTGACGATCTCTGGGATGGTCAGGGCGGGAGTGACGCACTCGTGGAAAGCCGCGTCAGTGCCTGTGCAGAAGGGTAGAACTCGGTCGATGAGTTGCGTCGTCTCTGCGTCAAGTAGCGATGCGAAGTGCAGAGTAGCGGGTGCTATCGAGCGCGGTGAGCGGATTTCGCCGGCCAGCAGTTTTCCAAACAGCACACGTAGGTCCTCGCTTGATGCGTCCTCCGCCAGCCGCTCGAATTTTGCTAACCAGTCATCCGCCGGGCCTGTACTCCCCTCCGCAGGTGGATCATTAGAAAGGTCTTCGATGGCGAACGCAGCGACTGCGTCTTTGTTGGCCTGAATACGAAGGCTGCGATCCAAGAAGTTATTCAATGCGCGGTCAACAGCAGCAGGGTCTCCCACGGCTGATTCAAGGGCTTTCTGTGACAGCCCCCGCGTGATGGCGCTTCGAGCCGCATTGCGATCTCTTACGCGTTGGGTCAGTCCTTCAATATGTGCGATGGGATAGTCTGCACCCGCGCCGATCAAACGGCTTATGGCTTTCCCGGCTGGTCCCAGAAGTATTTGAGGGATGCCACCTTCGATGATTCTCTCAATCCAGCCTCCTGAGTCCGGGGTCGCGTCTTCGTTTTCAAGATCGGCCATCTTCGTTCCCATTCCCCGGTCTATATCGAGCAGGCTTGTTGCACAGAGTAAGTGACCATTGATGAGCGGGCAACGTTATCTGAACCGAAAGACAGCGATGATCTCCCGGTGGATCGACGTGGCCTTCTCTCCGCCGGAGGTGGTTCATCTCGTGAACTCCTGAGCGCCACTTATAGGCGACTCAGAAGATATATGTTATGTCGTTCCCGTTTCGTTTCGTGCAAGGAGACGCGGTTTGGCGACATCCCTTCACATGCTCGTCGAGCAGATTGAAGACGCGGGTACGACAGAAAACAATAAAGTTGAAATATCTGCTGCCTGCCGGGCGGTTAAGCCATACTTCAAGGCTCGCCCCAGCGCCGGTCTGGTACGCCAGATACTCCACCATATCAGGGATGGAGGCGAACCTCATGAATGGTGGGGGCACACTCACACACGACCGCCCAAGGGCGGTGCGCTGGTCTATCTCGAAGAATTTGACCTTCCCCTAGCTCGCTTCAGGGGGAAGGTGTGGGCTGTATGTCCATGCTGTGCCCCGGAAACCCGGAAGTATGGAAAAGCGGGCAAGATCGGTTGGTTTCCAGACGAGGCGGTCATCCGATTGCTGGGTCCGGCATGCTTTCGCTCTCTCGATCAAGGCGCACATGACAATGCCTATCGAGAACTAAAAGCGGAAAAACGAAAGCAGCAGGATGAGGCTTTCGTGTTGTCCAAGCTGCCTCTCTTGGGCGGAGTTCTGGACGCTTGTCAGCAGGCGACATTGGTCGCTGAAGCGCTGGATGAATTCAGGGCTGACCTTGTCAAGGTATTAGCTGACAAGAGGTTTCCACTTTGGGATCATGTCAGACGCGATGGGAAACTCAAGATCGTTCAAAAGGCGAAGGACCTGCGGGTAAGCCGTGACGGAAACGCATCCCTCGTCGACATTGAAGTGGAGCGCTCCCACGCTGACTTGCCTGGCTATGAACTGCTGAACCCAGCTTGGAAACCTATTGCCCCAAAGCTCAGACGGGCAGGGGAGAGGTTGGAAGCACACGTGCTGACCGGGGATTGGCGCGGTCGCGTTGCTAATATGACCGACTTGGATAGGCACAGGCTGGTTCGCTCGCTCAACTTCAGTGTCAAAACAATTAGAGAGTGTATCTCGGACCTAGAATCAGGCCGAAGGCTTGCTGTGCCCCTGACGGTCAAGACACTTCGGGCTTGGGGCGTGCGCGAGGGGTGCCCAATTCCCAGCCAGTGGAGCCACGATTTCAATCATATCACCTTCGCGAAGGAAGGTTCGTTTTCATCCATCGTGCGTATTCCGCCAGCGATGGCCAAAGAGCTATACAAGGTTCAGTTTTAGCGAACCATTGAAGGCCGCTGGGACGCTTCACGGAGCGACTACGCGGCCCGAGATTGCCTCATGGCTAGAGATAAGGACAATCTGGGAGTGCCCCCTACGGCAGTAGCCGCAGGGGGCCGCGTCTTGCGCGGGAAGGACCCCGACTTGACCAGACGGGCCAGAACTTCCTTGCCTTCAGCCGTGGCGTAGATGGTGCAGAAGCCACGCTCCGGGTGCAGCTTCTCGATGAACTTGCCTTCCGCCTTCGCCCCACGACGGACGCGGTAGCAATTGACGGTCGGGCTTCGGTAATAGCCGAGGGCCACGAGGGTGCGGGACACCATGCCGAGGTTGATGCGGTGGTCGAGCATCTTCACGTAGTCACGGACGGTGTGCAGGTAGGTGCCGACGCTTTCCTTCAGGGCGTCCTTTGCGTCGGTGACATCCAGAATTTCTTCAACCAGCTTGATGTTAGCCTCGCGGGCTTGATCCCGCTCAGCCTTTAGCCGCTCCACCTTGCGTTCCATGATCTGCATGGCGCGGAGGATGAGGGCCTCGTCGTCCTCTTCTGTTCCCTTGCCGATGTTCTCTTCGCCAGCGACGTAAGCGCCTTCCTTGCGGATGGTAGGCAGGACGACGTGACGGACCCAGCGGTCGAACTCGCGGGCCTTACGCGCAGCTTGGCGACTGACACGGTCGAGGCTTTCCACAAGGAGATAGGAACCGGGCTGAACCAACTCGTCCTCTACAGCTCGCTTGAAGTCCCCAAGGCGTCCTGTTTCCGCGTTCGCTCCCCGGAATGCCGAAACACCGAGGTCGTGGAATGTCAGGTCCGCAAGCTCAAGCCCGTGACGGACGGCATACTCCTGCGCCAGTGCCGTCTGGCGACGGAAGCTGTCCCCCTTGGCTTGCTCGGGGGTGGAGAAGCGGAGATAGCTGTACGCTTTAGGGCGTTCCATACGTTGTCTCATCCGGGTTGATCCTCAAAGCCTTACGTGCCATATGGGTCCTAAGTCAACATCAGGCTGATGAGCGGGCCGCCGGGGGCGGGAAAATCGATGCTGGCGCAGCGGTTGCCATCAATCCTGCCGCCGCTGTCGCCGCGCGAGCTGCTCGACATCTCCATGGTGCATTCAGTGGCCGGCCTGCTGGAAACCGGGGCGCTGACTGACCGGCGGCCGTTTCGCGCTCCGCACCATTCCGCCTCGATGGCGGCGCTGGTCGGCGGCGGCGTCAACGCCCGGCCGGGCGAGATTTCGCTGGCCCACAACGGCGTATTGTTTCTCGATGAGTTGCCCGAGTTCAGCCCTCAGGCGCTGGATAGCCTGCGCCAGCCGCTGGAGAGCGGCGAAGTGATGGTGGCCCGGGCCAATCACCGGGTGACCTATCCGGCCCGTTTCCAGCTGGTGGCGGCGATGAATCCCTGCCGCTGCGGGCGCGGAACCGAGCCCGGTTACGCCTGCCGGCGCGGGCCGAATGAGCGCTGCATGGCGCAATACCAGGCTCGCCTTTCGGGGCCACTGCTCGATCGCATCGATCTGGTGATCGAGACGCCCGCGGTGAGCGCGACCGACCTGATGACGGCGCTGGAGCGGACGCAACCGGGCGAAAACTCCGCCACGGCGCGCAAGCGCGTTCTGGCGGCGCGCGCCGTACAACGCCAGCGCTTCACGGCCTTTGGCGCGCCAGACCTGCTGAACGCCACCTGCCCGGCGGCGCTACTGCCGGACATTGCCGCTCCGGACAAAGACGGCGCCCGTCTGTTGCGGGCGGCGGCTGAAAGCATGCAGCTGTCGGCCCGCGCCTGGCATCGCGTGCTGCGGGTGGCGCGCACGCTGGCCGATCTCGCCGGCGAACGCCAGGTGGGGCGCGCCCAGGTGGCCGAAGCGCTGGGCTATCGCATGCATATCGACCGGGCTTCGCGCGCGGCGTGACGCCAGAATGCTTTCCGGCGAGGCTGGATCGTTTGGTTGATCAGACTTCGTTCAAAACAGGAAAATCCGCAGCGGTCAGGTCGACCTGTTTGAGGGCGGTTCCGGTTGGCGATTCAGCGGCGACCAAACCTCAGCGCCAGCCTGGCTCAGGCCCGGCCAGGGCCTGATTCCTGACGCCCTCGCCCAGGCGATCTGTGGGCGATCTGTCCATGTGAACCGGGGCGCGTGAGAACGGCGCCGCCAGGCGGGAAAAGCCCAGGGGCGATATCTGGGCGATGTCTGGACGATATATGGGCGGCACCTTGTAACAAACGTCAGTTGACAGACGCCGCGCCGCTCCGCACGTTCGCGAAAAGCAGTGCGCGAGGGGGGCGGAAATGGTCAGATCATCTGTGGTTCTGGCGGGCGTCATGTGCCTGCTGGCTGTTGTCGCCGGCCCCGGTGGAGCGGCGGCGGGCGATGCCGGCGCGGCGAAAGCTCCGCCAACGACCAATCCGGCTGATCTGAAGGAACTGCGGCCAGGCATCCTGGCCGGCTACCTGCCGCGCGAGGAGGCCATTGACAGCCTGGCGCTGCTCGGGCCGCCGCCGGATGCGGGTTCGGCGCAGCAGGCGCGGGACGAGGCGGCGCGGCTGGCGGCGCTGAAGCAGCGCGACACGCCGCGCGCCAGGGTGGCGGCGCGCGACGCTGTCTACAGCTTCCCGCGCGCCGTCGACGCCTTCTCCTGCACCATCGGCGTCGAGATCAACGAAAAGACCACGCCGCACCTCAACATGTTGCTGCGGCGCACGCTGACTGACGCCGGGCTTGCCACCTACAAGGCCAAGAACAACTACAATCGCCAGCGTCCCTACGTGGCCGCCAACGACAATGGCACCTGCTTCGCCGATCACGAAGAAGGGCTGCGCAAGGACGGGTCATACCCCTCTGGCCACGCCGCCTTCGGTTGGGCGTGGGCGCTGATCCTGACCGAGGCGCTGCCGTCGGAGGCCAACGCCATCATCCAGCGCGGTTATGATTTCGGCCGATGTCAACGCTGGCCGTCTGGTCGGCGCAGCGGTGGTGGCGCAGCTGCACGCCAACCCTGATTTCGAGGCGCAACTGGCGGAAGCCAAAAAGGAAATCGCGGCGGCGCGAGCTTCCGGCGCGGCGAAGCCGGACTGCGCGCTCGATGATGCCGCCGCAACTGCGGCGAGGGCTTCGGCCGGGCGCTGACAGACGGCGCTGGCGGTCCGCCAGGGGTAAAACCAGCAAGACCAGCCGCCGCTGGCGCGCTGGATCGCAATCGGGACCGGCCGCGCCGGCCCCCAATGCCGGCGCGCTGGCGGCGGGGTTGAACGGGCCCCGCGAAACCGTCTGTCTTTTTTGAATTCAGGCGCCTTCCTGGCGCAAGGTGGCGTTCACTTTGCGGGATGGCGCTCTGGTGGGAGAACATCATGAAGCTGGTCAAACGTCGCGCGGTCGTGGCGGTGCGTATGGTGGGGGCGATTGCGATCGCCGGCCCGGCCCTGTTGCTGGGCGCCTGTCAGACCAGGACGCCGGAAACGCGGGCGCAGCAGCTGGCGCGCATCTGCGCCGATCCCTCCAGCCTGCGCCCGGACAGCTTCTACTTCGGCGAGTGCGTCGCCTACAAAAACCCGACCGCCAATCAACGCCGCCAGATCTATCTGAACACCGCGCCAGAAAGCTGAGCGACGCGTGGCGCGGGCGTTCGTGAGGCATGCGCCTTTGCAGCCGCTGGCGGCCGCGCCTCACCAAATCGTAGCCGTCTGTCTGGCGCCAGGACTGCGCCCTGACCCGCCGTTCGGCGGCCGCCACACTTCCCCACACCGCGATTGCATTCTACAACGCCGTGAAAACCGGTAACGGACGGGCGGCCCGGGGGCTGGCCCGTTCCAGGAGGAAACAGGCGTGATCGAAGCAGTTATCTGGGATTTTGGCGGCGTTATCTCGTCCAGCCCGTTCGAGGCCTTCAACCGTTACGAAGCCGAACGGGGCCTGCCGAAGGACTTCCTGCGCAGCGTCAACGCGGCCAACCATCTCGACAATGCATGGGCGAAGGTCGAGCGGAACGAAATCGACAACGACGCTTTCGATCGCCTGTTCGCCGAGGAGAGCAGGGCGCTTGGCCATGAAGTGCCGGGTCGCGACATGTTCGAACTGCTCGGCGGCGACATCCGGCCGGAAATGGTCGAGGCGCTTCGCCGCATTTCGGCGCGCATGAAGACCGGCTGCATCACCAACAATCTGGTGGTCAGCGCCACCGACAATCCCAAGTCCGTCTACAAGGCCGACGTCATGGCGCTGTTCCATGAGGTGATCGAGAGCGCCAAGCTCGGCATGCGCAAGCCCGATCCGCGCATTTACACCATGATGACCGACAAACTCGGCGTCGACCCGGCGCGCTGCGTCTATCTCGACGATCTGGGCATCAATCTGAAGCCGGCCCGGGAGCTCGGCATGACCACCATCAAGGTCATCGACCCGGCGGTGGCGCTGGCCGAACTGGAACGCGCCGTCGGCTTCCCTCTGGGTTGATGAGAAAGAGCGTTTCCGGTGAGGCGACCTCGCCGGAAATGCCCTGACCTTTGTTTCGCGCATTTTCTTGCGAAAGGTGAGCGTCCACTTTTCCCTGAAGATACGCCCGCCCGCATCATCACCGGAGCGCGACATGTCGGTTTATCAGGCTTTCACGGACAGTTTGCGTGGCGGCGGCCCGCTGTTTTCCGCATGGATCGGCATGGGCGAACCGCAGATCGCGGCGACCCTGGCCCGCTCCGGTTTTGACGCCGTGACCTTCGACATGCAGCACGGCGCCATCGACTTCGCCGCCGTGACGCGGGCCGCGCCGCTGGTGTTGGCCGCCGGCAAACCCGCAGTGGCGCGCATCCCTGTCGGTGAGTTCGCCACGGCGTCGCGACTGCTCGACGCGGGCCTGTCCGCCATCATCGCCCCGATGATCAACAGCGCCGACGACGCGCGGGCGCTGGCGTCGTTTTGCAAGTTCCCGCCGGTTGGCGGGCGCAGCTGGGGACCGGGAGAATCACGCTTCTCCAGCGGGCTCGATAACGCCGGCTATCTGGCCCGCGCCAACAGCCTGCTGCCGGCTTTCGCCATGGTGGAGACGCGCGAGGCGCTGGCGGCGCTGGACGACATTCTGGCGGTTGACGGCGTCGACGGCCTATTCGTCGGGCCAGCGGATCTGTCGATTGCTCTCTCCGGAGGCGCATTGATGGACCCGCAATCCGCCGAGGTGGAGCAGGCGCTGGCGCATGTGGTCGCCCGCTGCCGGGCGGCGGGCAAGACGCCCTGCGTCTATGCGGTGTCGCCCGAGCGGGCCCGTGTTCTGGCGCAGGCCGGTTTTGCGTTCATCGCCGTTTCCGGCGACGGGGCGCTGCTGCGCGCCGCCGCCGACAGCGCCGTGAAAACGGCGCGTGGGCTATAGCCAACGAATGTTGCAGCCACGCCGCGCGCTCACGCGGCCTGTCCGCATCTCCCGGTAGCCTGGCGGCGCGCCCGTACAATCCTGACGGCGTCTCTTTGATACAGCCTGGCGGCGGCTTCTATACAGCCTGGCGGCGGCCTGGAGGGCGCTCCGGCAAACCAAACGCCCTGGCGAGGAAGCGGCCGGCGGAAATGACGCCGCGCGCCCCTGGCGCATGGCCAACGCCTTTCAGCACCTGTCCCTGATGCGGCACGCCGGCGGCTGTCAGCACGCGGGCGGTCAGCTCCAGCGCTTGGGGCGGAATCACCTTGTCGTCGGCGCCGTGCACCAGCAGCACCGGTGGGCGGCTGGCAATGTCCCCCTGCAGTCGCCCGGCCTCAGGCTGGTCAGCGTCCACCAGAATCCCGGAAAAGCTGACAATGGCGGCGATGGGCCGGGACCGGCGCAGTCCGACGGCCAGCGCCATCAGTGCGCCCTGGCTGAAGCCGACCAGGGCGATGTCGCTGTCGCGCAACTGGTGGCGGTCGCGCTCCTGATCCAGCCAGGCGTCCAGCGCCGGCGCGGCGGCTGCGACGCCAGCGCGCCGCACGGCGGGTTCAAAGGAGGGCAGGGGAAACCACTGTCGCGAACCATCGGCGTCCGGGCACGGCTGCGGACCATTGGGGGCGACGAAGGCGGTGTCTGGCAGCAGACGCCGCCAGTCCTGCGCCAGGCGGAATAACTGGCTGGCGTCGGAAGCGACGCCGTGGAGCAGAACCACCAGCCGGCGCACTGGATTGCCCTCGGGCATCAGTCGGGGGCAGTTCGCCGAAACGTCATCAAACCGCGAAGCCATGAATCATCTCCCCTGGCGTTGCTGGAGCGCCCGTCTGGCGCCCAGTGGGT
>NZ_BNCG01000016.1:0-5435 GCF_014656355.1 Camelimonas fluminis | reverse complement strand
GCCACGGCGTCTCCATGACGCCGTGGCGCGGCGTCTGTCAGAAACACCACGCATGGAACGCGCGCCCCGCCCTCTCAACCGGCAGCGGCGGCAGCCAGAACCACCGCACAACAAGTTAATGAGATTGGCCCGCAGGCCGGCGCCTGGTAGCGGGGCGCGGCAAGATGCAGCAGGGCTGGCTCATGCGAAGGGGCTGCGCCCCGGGGGCGGCTCACGCCAGGTCGCGAAGATGCTGATGCGCCCGGCCTGCAAAGCGCGCATCAGTGTGGCGCATTTTGTTGCAGGGCATGCGCTCCGCCGCCTGGGTCCGACCAGAACCTGGTAAGCCAGGCGCTAAACCGGGCTCGTTTGGGGGGGGGCGTCAAAGCCGCTTTGCCAGAAATTGCTCCAGCCGGCTGGAGCCGCCGGCATCGAGACTGGCGAGCAGGCGTCGCCAGCGCGGCGTCAGTTCCGGGCGTCGCCGCGCCAGAATGTCCAGGGCGCCGAGCGCCGCCAGCCGGTCGGTCGGCCGATCGCCATTCTGGCCAGCGGCGATGCGCGACAGGGCTGTGAACAGCCGGCTGGCGCTGGCTGCATCGCCGGCCATCTGCCCCGCCATCCGCATCAACGCCCGGCGCAACGCTGGTTCGGTCTCGGTGGCGATCCGCCCGGCCAGCGCGCCGGCATGGTTGCTGTCAAAGGCGCCGTTGAGGGCTCCGCCCAGGGCCGCCGCGCCGGCGCGCCGCACGTCGGCATCTGCGGCGTGCAGGGCTTCGAGGATATCCGCCCACGCTGGCAGGCCAGGCGTTGCGCCGGCGTCAGGCTGTAGCAGCAACGCCAGAACAGCGCGGCGCTGGGGCCGCCAGGTCCTGTGCGGCCGGGCGCGGCTGGAACCGGCCAGTTCGGCGGGTGCGCTGATCACGCCCTCCCGTCCACGGGTGACGGCGTAAAAAGCCCACAACATCAACGCCGCCACGCCGCGATACGGGCTCCAGCGCCGGGCCAGGGCCGCCATCAACGCTTCATCAGGCCGGGCGTCCAGATGCAGGGCGAGGCGGGCCGCTTCCTGCAGGGCGAGATCGCCGGCGGGAAACACATCCGGATGGCCCAGGCAAAACAGCAGATAGATGTCGGCGGTCCACGGACCAATGCCTTTCACATCGACCAGCGCGGCGTGCGCCGCCTCGCCGCTCATGCCGGCGAGCGCGTCGAAATCCAGCCGGCCGCCGGCTGCGGCCCTGGCGACCGAAATCGTGGCCCTGATCTTGGGCTGCGACAGACCTGCGGCGACCAGGGTTTCTGGTGGCGTCGCCAGCAGCTGTTCCGGCGTGAATGGCGCCACGGAGGCGCGCAGCCGGGTGGTGATGGCCGCGGCGCTGGCCACGGACAGCTGCTGCGCCATGATGATGGCGATGAGGCCGCTGAAACCGCCGTCGCGTTTGCGCAAGGGCGGATTGACGCCAGCGGCGTGCATGTCGGCCATCACCGGATCCAGCGCCAGCAGGCCCTGCAGATTGGCCTGGAGGGCGGCTTCGGAATCGATCAGCATGCGCCGTTCCTGGATGTTGCGGCCCGGATTTCGGGGATCTCCATCAGGCTGGACCATCGTCAGGACGTTTTCAAGCGAGCGGGACGAGGCAGGGTCTGGCGGCTGGCCGCGATCATGCGCGGAATGCCGGGCCGCACGAATGCCTGAACGGGGAAGGGGCGGGCAGGTTGGCGCCCGTGCGGCGCTCCCTTACATCATGCGGCGCGGCGTTTTCGCTCTTTGCAGCATCGCCGATGCGGCGACGTCGTCACGGTCTGACGTGAATTGGGGACGGATCGGGAATGCAAGGCAGTGGAACACAGGGGGCGGCGGCTTTGCGACCGATGCTGCGCTTCGCGCCCAGCCCCAACGGTTTTCTGCATGTGGGGCACGCTTATTCAGCCCTGCTCAACGAGCGGCTGGCGCGCCAGCTGGGCGGCGGCCTGCTGTTACGCATCGAGGACATCGACGCCACGCGTTGCCGGCCCGAATTCGAAGACGCCCTGCTGGATGATCTTGCATGGCTCGGCGTGCGTTTCGACGGCGTCCCCCTTCGTCAGAGCGAACGCTTTGGCGTCTATGGCGCATACATCGGACGGCTGACCAGCGCAGGTCTGACCTATCGCTGCTTCTGCTCCCGGTCGGACATTGCCGCCGCCACCCGGGCAAGTGGCGAGACGCGACGCGATCCGGATGGCGCGTCGCTGTATCCGGGAACCTGCCGCTGCGGGGAGCAGGGTCCGGCGCCGGACCTGGCCGGGCGGCCATTCTCCCTGCGGCTCGACATGGCGAAGGCCGTGCAGCAGGCGACGGCGATAACCGGCGACGCGCCGCTGACCATGCCGTCCCTGGACGCCGCGCTGCACGCCGAAACCATCGCTGTCGACCCGCTGGCCTGGGGCGATGTCATCGTCGCCCGCAAGGAAACCCCGACCAGCTACCATGTTTCGGTCACGGTGGATGACGCTCTTCAGGGCGTCACTCATGTGGTGCGCGGTCGCGATCTGGAAGCGGCGACGGCGATCCACCGCCTGCTGCAGACCCTGTGGGGATTTCCCGCGCCGGCGTATCTGCATCACGATCTCATTCGCGATGCGTCGGGGGAGAAGCTGGCCAAAAGCCTGGGCTCGAAACCCCTGCGGCAATTGCGGGCGGAGGGCGTGACGCCGCAGGAACTGCGCGCCTCGCTCGGCTTCTGATCGCGTCGGGGCCCGTCGCGTCAGGGCCGCTGGGGTTGCGACGCCGGCGCGGCGGTCGCGACGCGCGGTCCGTCGGCCTTCTCCATCAACTCGTCGGTCTGCTGGCGCCGCCGCCGGAACTCGGCCAGGGCCGCGCCGTCAAGCTCGCCGCCGCGCGGCACCTTGATGCGCATCGGATTGACGAAACGACCGTTGATCAACACCTCGTAGTGCAGGTGCGGTCCGGTCGACAGCCCCGAACTTCCCAGATAGCCGATGACCTGGCCCTGGCGCACCCGTATCCCGGGCTTGATGCCCTTGGCGAAGGCCGACTGGTGCGAATAGGTCGTCACATAGCCGTTGGTGTGCTGGATTTCCGTGTGGCGGCCATAGCCCGAATGCCAGCCCGCCTGGGCGACCAGGCCGTCGCCCGCCGCCAGGATGGGCGTGCCCACCTTGTTGGCCCAGTCAACGCCCGTGTGCATCTTTGAATAACCGAGGATCGGGTGGTGCCGCATGCCAAAGCCGGAGCGCAGGATGCCTTCTGAAATCGGCTTGCGCAGCAGGAACTTCTTCAGGGATTTGCCGTCGCGATCGAAGTACTCGACTGTCCCGTCCGGTCCCTGATAGCGATAGACGCTGCGGGTCTCGCCATTGACCGTCAGTGAGGCGAACAGCATTTCCGGCGAGCCGCCTTCTTCGTCCTCGGCGAAAAACACCTCCAGCCGGTCGCCCGGCGAGATGTGCCGCTCCAGATCGAAGTCATAGGCAAAAATCCGGATCAGGTCGGCGACCATCTCACGGGTCAGTCCGTTCTTCAGGCCGGTTTCGTAGAGGCTGGCGTAGAGGCGGGGCGCGCCGCTGTCGCTGTTGTCGTCATCATCATCGCTCTGGGAGGCGCGCGCATTCTGCGTGGTCTCGTTCTCGGGCTCAATGGCGACGAAAACGCCCCTGTCGTCGAGCGCGGCGATCGCCTCGACCTTGTTGGCGCCGATCACCATGACCCGGACGATCTGGCGTCGCGTCGACGTCTGGCCGGCCGCAACAGGGGCTGGCGCCACCAGAATCCGCAGGCGGTTGCCTTCGCCAATGGCGCCAATGCGCATCTTCGCGGCGATCGCCCGCAGGATGCCGCGAATCTGTTCGTCGTCTGCGCCCCTGGCCCGCAACGCGGCTTCGAGCGTCTCGTCCTTTTTCAGGGTCACAAGTTCTTCGTCCGAAGCCTGGGCGGCGTCCTGCGTCGCCTTGGGCAACACCGTCAGATTTTCTGGAATGACGTGCACTTCGATGCGCGAGAAGGGCGCGTCCGAAGCCTGGCCGAAAGCCCCCCCTTCGACGCCGGCTTCACCGCCGCTGTCGAACTGGCGCAGACTGCGCGACAGCAGCAATTGGGGCGGCAACGGCAGACTCTGGGCGTTCACGGCAGGCTGCTTCGCCGCCATCGTGCGCAACTGCCGGATCTGGGCGGCTGCTTCGGATTCGGAAAGGCCTGAGGACGCAAAGGTTTCAGCACCGGTCAGGCTGGTTTTGACGAGAGAAACCTCAGCGTCAGCCACATCCGGCTCCGGCTGCGCCTCGCGTTCGGGCTCGGCGCTGTTGTCGGTGAACATCTGCAGCGGATTGAACTGCGGAATATCGGTGGCGTACTGGCCCGTCGACATGGCCAGCGGGCTGGCGACGCGGACGAAGTTGCGCACCTTGATGACTTCCATCGCGCCCACGCGCAGCGTCATCGGCGATTTGAAATTCTGCCGGGCGCCCGGGGTGATTTCGAAGCGGACAAGACGATCGGCGCGTCGGGTGGACACCACGGGAGCCTCGCCAGGCGTCCCGCTGGCGCGATAACTGGCGTTGACCATTTCTGGCGTGCGCAGCACCGAGGCGTCGCTTTCCAGTGAGACATAAATGGCGGAGCCGATCAGGGCGACACCGCTGACGCCGGTCAGAACCGCGCCCGAGAACCAGCGGGGGCTGACCGCGCGCCGGTCAACGCGCGGGGCTGAAATGCCGCCGGGATTGAGCGGCGGTTCATTGCCAATGTCGGGCGCCATGTGCAGACGCTCCGCCGGCCGGCGCTGGGGCGCGTCCATTGCTGGGTTGTCGGGCTTGTCGCGCACCATGCCTGTGTCAGTCTGCCCCTGCCGTGGATCCGGACGTCGCTTTCCAGGGAAATGCCTGAAGCGCCCGGAAACGGATTGAATACTCTTTGGTCCCGCCGTCACGTCGCCAGATCTGGTTGGCCCAGTCCGCGCGACAGCCTCTAGATAGCCTGCGGGCCGGGCGCGCGCTACCTCCGCGACCACCAACCCATGGGTCCAGAAGCAGG
Source organism: Camelimonas fluminis (assembly GCF_014656355.1). Lineage (GTDB taxonomy): Bacteria > Pseudomonadota > Alphaproteobacteria > Rhizobiales > Beijerinckiaceae > Camelimonas > Camelimonas fluminis. The sequence goes on along the minus strand of NZ_BNCG01000016.1, from coordinate 424 downwards.
ATGAACGTGGCTGATCCTGGGCGAGCGGCCCCGGACCGGCTGCATTGGCGCATCAGGAGCGCGTCGCGCGATCTGCGGAACCCGGCGGACCGGGGGGACCGCCTGTGGATGTTTGATTGAAAATGGTCGTGCGAACAACGACATAGTATCGAACAAAATTGAAGCAATCCGCCGCCATGCCGGGCGTTTTGCGGGGATTTTGAACTTTTTGCGAAGGCTGGCGTTGACAGTTGGGTGAGCGGGGTCCTATAAGCCGCTCATCAGCGACGGGGCGCGGCCCTGAAGCTTACCGGAGACTTCCCGAAAGTCAGGCGGAACGGACCGATCGAATGGTCGGGGTTTTCGCCTGTTTCGGGTTTGTTCATCTGGCGGTTGTCTGGTAATCTGGACGGCCTTGCTCTTTGACAATTGCATCGGAAAGAGA
>NZ_BNCG01000015.1:2947-105006 GCF_014656355.1 Camelimonas fluminis | reverse complement strand
CGTGGAATCCATGCCCACGATCGCGTGGAATCGATGCCCATCATCCGTGGAATCCGCACTCGCCAGAAACCGCCGGCGGCGGCAGGACCATCCTGCACTTCCATGGCGGCGGATATCTGATTGGCTCGGCGCATGGATCGCTTGAGTACGCCTATCGCCTGGCCAACACGGTGGGAGGGACCTGTTACACCGTCGACTATCGTCTCGCGCCGGAGCACCCTTACCCTGCGGCGATTGATGATGCGATGGCCGCGTACCGCGCCCTGCTGCGGACAGGCGTCGACCCCGCCACAATCTTTCTTTCTGGAGAGTCAGCGGGCGGCGGGCTCGCCATGGCCCTGGCGCTGGCGCTCAAAACCGCCGGCGATCCCATGCCCAGGGGCATTATCGCGGCGGCGCCATTCCTTGACCTGACCCTGTCGGGTCCCAGCGTCCGGAAGTTCAGCCAGGAGGACCCCGCGGCGAACCGGGATACGTTGACCTTCATGGGGGCGTCCTACTTCCAGGCTCACGAGCCGACCGATCCCATGGTTTCGCCCCTCTACGGCGATCTCTCAGGGCTGCCTCCAGTCTACATCACCGCGAGTGAGGGCGAGGCGCTTGTCGATGACGCCAAACGATTTGTCGAAAAGGCGCGTCGCCAGGGGGTGAGCGTCACGGCCAGGATCATCGAGGATTCCGTACACGTATACCCAATCTTTCCGTTCCTGCCGGAGACGGCGGCGATGCTGGGTGAAGTCGCCGAATGGGTGGGGCAGGTCACCGCCGCACACGGAAACGCCAGCGCTTCCGCCAGCCGCGTCGCCTGATCGCCAGCAATTTTCCGGAGGAAACGGGTATGGTGCGCACATCCATGGGGCTGCTGGCCGGTGTGGTCGCAGCAACGTTCATGACGTCTGCTCTTGCAGAGGGAGCGGGCATTTCAGGCGGGGTCGTGAAGGTCGGCGTTCTGACCGATATGAGCGGCCCCTTTTCTGACCTTGCGGGTAAAGGCTCAATTGCCGCGGTCAAAATGGCGGTCGATGACTTCGTTGCGACCGCGAAGCCGTCTTTCAAGGTTGAGATGATCTCAGCTGATCACCAGAACAAAATCGACATTGCAGCGTCAACGGCCAGAAAATGGTATGATAGCGATGGCGTTGATGTGATCGTCGACGCCATCAATTCCGGCGTTGCGCTCGCGGTTTCGAATGTGGCGCGAGCACAGAACAAGATGTTGATCGTGACGGGTTCGGGAACGACCTCGCTGACCAATGAGCAGTGCACGCCAAATACGATTAGCTATACGTGGGACACGTATGCGTATGCGAAAGGCACGGCGCGTCTGGTAAAGGGGCAGGATCTCGACAGCTGGTATTTTGTCGCCGTCGACTACGCCCTGGGTAAATCGCTGGTCAACGAGGCCACAGCCGCATTGAAAGCGACCGGGGGCAAGATCGCTGGCGTGGTCTATCATCCGATCGCCGCCTCCGATTTCTCATCGTTCATCCTGCAGGCCCAGGCCTCAAAGGCGAAGGTCGTCGCCCTGGCCAACGCAGGAGGAGACCTGCTTAACTCTATCAAGGCCGCCAATGATTTTGCGGTGTCGCCAGGTCAACGCCTGGTTCCCATTATCGGCACCATCACAGAAGTTCACGCACTTGGGCCAAAGGCAACGCAAGGCATGCTGTTGCTCGAGCCTTTTTACTGGAACCAGTCGGAAGCTTCACGCACGTGGAGCAAACGATACAAGGAAGTGACGGGCAAAATGCCGAATTTTGTCCAGGCGGGGGCTTACTCCGCGACGATGAATTATCTGAAGGCGGTGAAGGCGGTGGGCGCTGACGATCCAGCAGCGGTCATGAAATATCTGAAGTCCCATCCCATCAACGACATCTATGCCCGCAACGGACGCATCCGGGAAGATGGGCGCATGGTGTATGATCTGAATATTGTCGAAGTGAAAAAGCCGTCTGAAATATCAGAAGCCTGGGATTACTATACAATCAAGGAGGTTATACCCGGCGATGAAGCGTTTCAGCCGCTCGCCGAGTCGCGCTGCAAGCTGGTCAAGAGGTAACAGCGTATTCCCGGGGAGGATGCGCGCATCCTCCCCGGGGCTTCGGGATGAAAGGCAAGCGCCAGAAAAGGTGAGGGGGGGGACAGATGCCGGGCTTGTGTTGGCCCCGTGACGAAGGTCGGGCGCGTTTGGCCAGACCTCCCACCATTACTTTGCGGCAGGTTCGCTTAAGTCCCGGCCATTCGGGTTGAGGATGAAGCGCGATTGGCGCTGACTCTGATGGGTCTCCCGAAGCCTTGGACGGGCAGGTCAAGCGCGTTGACTGATTGCGAGCTATGGCTGGGAAACCCAACCATTTCGCTTGAGGCGCCCGCGCCATTGTCCCGGAAGCCCTTGTAAGGGTCCCGGACGCAGGCTGATCCAGGCATGCTTTTTCACGCAAAATTCAGGGGGGCCATCTGGCGAACAGGAGCCCGCGCGGTCGGGCGATTGCGGTCCCTTGCCCGCCGTCCGGGCAAGCGCGACCAGCAGTCTGACGCCGCTGGCCGGCGGCGGCGCGCATGTCGGACGATCACGGCGAGAGCCAGGCGGACAGATATTTGGTCCAGTTTGCAGCCTTTACCCGTGGATCTGTGCCATGTAGATGCGCGCGGAAGGGGGCGGCAACGATATGCCAAAGCTCGATTTTTTGACGTTGTACATCGTTATCTTTCTGAATTCATTGACGGTTTGCATCATCTGGGCCGCAGTCGCCCTGTCTTACCGGACATACCGGCCGCCGCGCATCTGGCTCGGCTCCACGCTTTTCGTGCTCGCTGGAGGAATCATCCTCTCATTGCAAGGCAATGAAGGGGCGTTCTGGCCCGCGGTCATTGGCAACACGGTCATCATCTACGGCTTTTGCCTGTCCTGGGTCGGCGCGCGCTATTTTTACGGGGAGAGCGGCGGCTGGAAAACGTCCCTGGCGATCGCGCTGGGCAGCTTCAGCTGCATGGCCGCGTCATATGCAAGCTGGGAAGCGCGAAATATCGTCTATGCGGTGGGCCAGTCCATTCCCATGGCCATGATCGCGATTTACGTGCTGGGGCAAAAGCGCATTGGTCTTGGGGGCGCCATCGCCGTGGCGGCGCTTGCGCTTGGCGTCGCCGGCCACGCCATCGAGACAACGTTGAACGTCCTCGCCTGGTTTGGCGGGTTTGACCAGACGCTTTACAGCGCCTTCGAGAGCTATGCGCTGGTTTGCGTCATTTACAGTGGCGTCGTCTGGAATTTCGGCTTCATCGTCCTCGCCATGAACCGGCAGCACAGCGAAATGGTGCGGATGGCGGAAATTGATGAACTCACCGGTTTGCCAAACCGCCGCCATTTCATGAACCAGCTGCAGCTGGCAGGGCGGCGCTCCGCCGCCAGCGACGACCCCTATGCCCTGATGCTCATCGATATCGACAATTTCAAACGCCTCAATGACGAGCACGGGCATGCCGCCGGCGACCAGGCTTTGCTGCATTTTGCTGATGTCGCCAGTGCTATCCTGAAGGCGCCCGCCCTTCTGGCCCGAACTGGCGGCGACGAATTCACCGTCCTGCTTCCGGGGATGGACGAAGCGGCCGCGACTGAAGCCGCACAGGATCTCATCGCTCTTGTCAGACGCGCGCCGCTGGTTTCCGGGGGGCGGCGCATGCCCATGACGGTGAGCATCGGTATCGCCGCCCATTCCGGCCGCTGTGGCGTCGGGCCGGAAGAACTCCTGAATAGCGCGGATGTCGCGCTCTACAGGGTCAAGCAGACTGGTCGCGACGGCTATGCGGTCGGGAGCCAATCTCTGGAGGCGGAGGGGCCAGCCCCTGCCAGATCGGCGGCTGGACGATAGGGCGTTCCTGAAGAAACGCTTCGCGACAACGCCGGGGCAGCCGACGTCGCGCCTGCGCATGCTTCCCAGTCGCGCCATCACCATTGATGGTGCAGAGGGCACTGCCGCAGCGTCATCAGGACGCGACGGGCATGGGTATCCTTTCCATATTGTAAATTGTATCTGTTCCGCGGTCGAATGGTGAGCATGTCCAGACGATGACGCAAAAGCGAGGTCCGGCCGGCCGGGTTTTTACCTTGGTGGGGATGTTTGAGGTGGGGCGTCCGTGACGATCGACATACCCTCGGTTATCATTGCCCTTGGCTGCACGGCCATCGTGCAGGGACTGCTGCTGCTGGCGTTGTGGCGTCGTGACAGGGGCGCCAGATTGCTGGCTCATTGCGCCGCTGCGGTGATCTGCTTCGGCGCCGGAATTGTGCTGGCGGGCGGGCTGCGTCTGTTTTCGCCGCTTGTCGACAGCGCCGTTGGCGGCGCCCTCATGTGTCTCTCCGGACTGTTGTTTATCAGCGCTGCACGGCGGCTGTCGCGACGCCGGACACCTCTTGCTTTTGCGGTGGCCGTCCCGTCAATCTGGCTGGCGTCCGTCGCGTTCTGGCCGCCGTTTCAGGATGCTGGCGCGCGCATCCTGGCCTTGTGCGGCATGATGGCCGGGTCCTTCCTCCTGTCCGCGATCGAATGTTGGCGCGCTGATCCCTCAGGCGCCGCGCGCTGGCCGCTAACCATTACAGGGCTTCTGTTTTCCGGCATTTTCTCTTTGTGCGCATTCTGGGGGCAGGATCTGACGGGGCTGCGCTTGATGCTGACATTGAGCGCGGGCAGCGTGCCTGACCTGCTGATACTCTTCGCATCGCCGGTCCTGCTGGTGGCGGCCTTCTTTGCCTTTGGTCTTTCACACGAAAGAAGCCAGGCAAAACGCCTTCAAATGGCGCTGGCGGATTCCGCGACGGGCGCCCTCCGGCGTGGAACTTTCATGAGCCAGGGCGGCCGCGTCGTGGTCAGCCGCTATCGGAATGGGCAACAGATCTGCCTGGTCCTGGTCAGCGTGGCGCATGATCCGCACCGGGACGCCGCCCTTCTCGCCCTCGCGCGTGAAGCCGCAGGAATGTTGAAGCCCACGGATATGCTGGCGCGCATGCGCGCCCATGAAATTGCCTGCCTGCTCGTCAATGTCACGCTTGATGAAGCCACCGTGTTCGCCGGCAGGCTTTTGGCGAAATTGGGCGACGAACAGGCCGAAGCTTGCTCCGGCGTCGCCAGCTCGACCCAAATGGGTCCTGATCTGCGCGGCGTTCTCCAGGCGGCGGACATGGCGATGCAAAGCGCCCGGGCATCCCGCCGCTCCGTAGTCCCTTACCATCCGGCGTTGAGCCGCGCCTACCGGCACAGTGATCGCAGGCCGATGAAGCGAGCCGCATAAAGCGCCGTCGCAGACTCTGCAGGGTTTTGTCTGGAACTGGTTCGCGGGACGCATCGAACCGCCCCCAGGTCCATCGTAAATCTGTGCGGCGCGCCACCCGGCCCGTGGACGCGAGCGGCCCGCTGCCTTGCAATGGCAGGCATCCAGACAAGATGTTACATCCCCGCGGGCCATCAACTCGGGAGTTTGGGGAATGCAGGCGATGATTCAGCCGGGCGCGACGTTCAGGGATAATCTGCAGCTATTGCCGCCGATCGATGGCGTGCAGCGCATCGACCTCCTGGACGGCAATGACGCCGTGATCGCCAGCATTGGCAATGTGCCAGGCAAGCAAGGCTCACTGGCTGTCTACCAATACCTCGGGCAGACCTTTGGCGCGCTCGAAGTGAAGGCGGCGGAACATGGCCTTGCGGTGTTCGCCGAGCACACCGCGGATGCGCGCAACCGTCCAGGCGCACACCCGAATATCGACCTTCTGCTGGCGATTGCCGCTGGCGGCGCGCCGCTGAAGATCCGCGTCATCGCCACCGGCGGTTGATCGGGTTGCAAGGCGTGTCCTGGCGGGCGTCGGCGACAGGTTGTGCCCTCCTGCGACGGCTTGCTGACAGGCGGCCGTCCGTCGTGGCGTTTCCCGCAGCGCGTTCAGGCCTTGCCGCCGGCTTCGGCGCCTTGCGGCGTGCTGTCGGGCCACTGGACCACGGCTTCCGGCCGCTCCGCGTCGAACGCCTTCCGCCGCGCCAGCGCATTGGCGATGACAGCGCTGCGCCAGGCCATCAGACCCGGTTGCGGCTCGGCGACGCCATGGCTCAGCAGGCCAGCGTTGACGGCGATGCGTTTGCCGGCGCAGCGGGCAGGTTCAAACGCGGCGGCGGCCGCGCTCCAGCCAATCCGTCCCTTGCAGCCCTGGAGTGGCTGTAGCGATATTGGCGCATGGCGCGCGTCGTGCAGCCGCAACAGCGCTTCTTCGGTGATCGCGGCGTTGAGCCGGGCGATTTGGCTCCCGGCGTGCAGGGCGCCGGGCAATTCACGGCATACATGGTGCGTGTGTCGGGAGCGACGTCGGGCGCCCGGTCCACATCCGCCATGAACAAAGCGATATCGCTGGCCGGCTCTGCGTGATTGCCCAGGCGCCGTTGCAGGCTCTGCCGATCGATGGCGAGGTTGCCCCATATCCGGCGAACCGCCGTGAAGCGGCGGCTGACGCCATCGCCCGCGTCGGGGCGCCAGGCGCCGCCGGCAGTCGTTCATGCCGCCGCCGGCAGTCGCCCATGCCGCCGCCGGCCGTCCCCATGCTCCGGATCGCTTGCCGTGACACATTCCCCCAGATCCCGGCTGCTTGTGACGATCTCGTATTGTAACTTACGTTGAAGTAAGATAACAAACGTTATGGTTAGTTCTCTGCGAGCCCCGGCCAGGGGCAAGCCGGCCGGACGCCGGGCCGGGGAGTGCGGGCAGGGAAGCAGCGCGCGGACAAGACCTGCGACGACGGATCAGGGAGGGGAACATGGAAACGCCAGAGACGGCGGGACGTTCACGCGTGGCGCAACCCCGCCCGGGGGCGGTCGACGCCGGGGCGCCGCTGGCGGCGGGACCTGGCGCGGATCTCGCCGTAGCTGACATTCTGGCGCGCATTGAACAGGCGCGGGCAACGGGCGGCGATGAGGCGCGTCGTCAGGCCGTCGTGCGTCAACATGCCCTTGGCAAACTTTCGGCGCGCGAGCGCATCGCCGCATTTGGCGATCCCGGAAGTTTCCGCGAAGCGGGCGCTCTGGTGCGGCCGCTGCCGGAACATGGCGAAACGCCGGACGCGCCGGCCGACGGCGTCATCACCGGAGATGTGCGGGTTGACGGTCGCCCCGTGGTGGTGTCCGCCACCGATTTCTCCGTCATGGGCGGCAGCAGCGGCAAGGCCGGCGGCCTGAAAAGCGCGCGCGCCATCCAGTATGCCATCGATCACGGTTTGCCTTATGTGTCGCTGATGGACGGCGGCGGTCATCGCATCCAGGAAGGGCTGGACAGTCGCCACTTCGCCGGCGTGTCGACGCCCTTCAAGAAAATGGTTGATCTGTCCGGCTGGACGCCCATCTGCGCCGCCATGATGGGGCCGGGCTTCGCCGGTCCGTCGAACTTCGCCGCCCTGGCCGATTTCGTGGTCATGGTGCGCGGAACCTCGACCATGGGCATCGCCGGGCCGGCGCTGGTCAAAGCGGCGACCGGCGAGGACCTGGACAAGGAAGAGCTTGGCGGCGCCTCGGCGCAGGTCGACCGGTATGGCATCGCTGATCTGGCGGTGGACTCCGATGTCGAAGCGCTCGCGGCCATCCGGCGTTATCTCAGCTATTTCCCGTCCAACGCCCGCGCGCCGTTGCCGGTTCACCCCTGCGACGATCCGGTTGACCGGCGCGACGCGGCGCTGCTGGAGATGGTTCCGCCCAATTCACGCCGGGCCTATGACGTCCGCAAGGTGATGGAGGCGGTGGCCGATCGCGGCAGCATCTTCGAACTGAAGCCAGGCTATGCGCGCAATGTGGTGACGGCGCTCGCCCGGCTGGATGGACGGCCTGTCGGGATTATCGCCAACCAGCCAAAGCATTTCGCCGGCACGCTCGACAGTCCGGCCTGTGAAAAGGTCGCCCATTTCATTTCCGTTTGCGACGCCTTCGGGTTGCCGCTGGTGTTTTTCGTCGACATTCCGGGATTTCATGTGGGCTCCCCGGCGGAGCGCTCCGGCCTCGCCTTGCGCAGCGCCCGCATTATCTACGAGCTTGGCCGGGCGACGGTGCCGCGTCTTTCGGTGATCCTGCGCAAGGGTTACGGCCTTGGCTTCATCGCCATGAATGGCGGCCGGACGTTTGGCGCTGACCTCACCGTGGCGTGGCCGACCGCCGAGATTTGCGCCATGTCGATCGAAGGCGCCGTCGACGTGGCTTTCCGCAAGGACATCGACGCCGCGGAAAACCCCGGCGCCCGACGCGCCGAGCTGATCGGAAAATTCCGCAGCCGGGTCAGCCCGCTTGCCGCGGCTGAAGGCTTCGGCGTCGACGATATCATCGATCCGCGCGACACCCGGCCGGTCCTGATCGAGGCGCTGGCCCGCACGGCGCCGCGCCGCAGCGCATCGTCGGCGCCGCCGAAGTTCCACGACATCTCGCCCATCTGACGCCAGGCGAGAAACCAGAAATCGAGGCGGCGAAACAGCCGTCCGGGGAGGAAAACATGAGCGATCAGCGTATTCCCGATGGACGGGCCGCCGGCCCCGAACTCAACCGCCGCGGACTGCTTGGCCTTGGCGCGGCGACGGCCGCGACCCTGGCCTTTCATTTGCCAGGCGCCCGTCCGGCCGCAGCCCAGCAGGCTGATGCGTTGCGGGTTTCCATCAACGTCAATCCCTCGACGCTGGACCCGGTCACCGGCCGGAGCGGCGGCGATCACCAGTTTCTGTTTCCGGTGTATGACACGCTGGTCCAGTGGGAGTCGGCGACCCTGGAGCCGAAACCCGGGCTGGCCAGCTCCTGGGAATATCGCGACGAACTCACCCTGGCGCTGCAATTGCGTCCCGGGCTCAAATTTCACGACGGGACGCCGCTCGACGCGGAGGCGGTGAAGTTCAATCTCGACCGGAGCCGCTCCGACGAGAAATCCAACATCAAGGTGGATCTGGCCTCCGTGGCCAGTGTTGAGACCAGCGGCCCCACGACCATTATCCTGAAGCTGAAATCGCCTGACAGGTCGCTGCCGCTGGTGCTGACCGATCGCGCCGGCATGATGGTGTCCCCGAAAGCCATCCAGGCCGGCGGCGGCGCTGTTGACCGGAACCCGGTCGGCGCCGGTCCATGGAAATTCGTCAAATGGGAGAACAACGCGCTCGTGGCTTACGAACGCAATCCCGATTACTGGAACCGCGAACAGCCGAAGGTGGCGCGCCTGAACCTGCGCGTCATCACCGAGGTGGCGACCGGCGTGCGTTCGGTCATCGCTGGCGAAAACGACATGGTGCTCAATGTGCCGCCAATGCAGCGGGTGGTGCTGCAAAAGGGCGGCAAGCTGGAGGTTTCCAGCGAACCCTCGCTGTACCTGCATATGGTCTACATGGATTTCTCCAGGCCACCGTTCAATGAACTGCGCGTGCGCCAGGCCATGAATCTTGCCGTCAACCGGGAGCTTTTCAACAAGGCGACCCTGGCCGGGCTCGGTGAGCCGGCCTCCACCTGTTATCCGCAGAAATACTGGCCCTTCGACAGGGCCGCTGCTGATCTGCTGGCCTACGACCCCGACAAGGCGCGCTTCCTGCTGAAGCAGGCCGGCTCGCCGCAAGTGGAGTTCACCGCCATTGGCTATGCCGATCAGGCGGCGGTGCAACGCCAGGAAGTGCTGATGGAGATGTGGCGAAAGGTGGGGATCAACGCCAAACTGCGCGCGGCCACCGTCGCAGAAGCGTCCAACGCTTTCTTCTTCCAGCGCGCCGTCGACAGCTTCATCGCCGCCATTACGTCGCGGCCTGACCCGTCGATGGTCCCCTATACCATCTTCGGCAAAACCTCGCCCTATAACGGCGGCCGCCAGGAAATTCCGGGCATGGAGGCGGCGCTGGCCGCATCGCGCGTCGGCGCCACCCGGGAGGCGCGTCAGACCGCGCTGGCGAAGGTGCAGCGCATCGCCGCTGAACACGCCGTCTATGTGCCTTTGGCCTTCGACCCCAACGTGGTCGCCATGAACAAAAAGGTGCAGGGCTTTACCCCGAACCTCCTCGGCCGTCCCCGCTTCGAGAATGTGTCCATCGGCTGAAAGCCGTCGCAACAAGAGGAGGTCCGGCATGACCCGTGCAGATCCCCGTATGCCGCCGCGTGACGTCTGCGTGGCGCGCGACCTGATCGACCGACACGCCAGGGAGATTGGCGGCGACGTGTTCGTTGTTTACGCCGATGGCGAGGCATGGACATTCGGCCGCCTGCGCGACGAAGTGCGCAATTGTGCGGCGGCCCTGCAGGCGCTTGGCGTCAGACAGGGCGATTTCGTTCTGAGCTGGCTGTCGAACGGGCGCGACTGCGTCCGCGTCATGTTCGCGCTGAACTATCTGGGCGCGGTCTATGTGCCCATCAACACCGGCTATCGCGGCGGCCTGCTGGCGCATGTCATCGAGAATTCCGGCGCCCGGCTCATGGTCGCCGACGCCCGGCTCGCCGACCGCCTCGCCGACGTGGATACGGCGGCGTTGCGGGACGTGGTGACGGTGGGCGGCGCGCCGGTCAAAACGGCGGCCGGGCTCAATTTCCTGCCGGCCGAGGCGTTACAGGGCGACGGCGCCCGCCTGAGCGACCCGGAGCGGGAGATCGCGCCCTGGGATACGTTGTCGGTCATTTATACGTCAGGCACCACGGGGCCATCCAAAGGGGTGCTGTCGTCGGCGTTGCAGGTGTGGTCCACCTTCATTCCGAACAGCTCCATGCTGCCGTCGGACCGGACGCTGGTCACCCTGCCCATGTTCCATATGGGCGGCGCCGGTCCCATCTGGGCGTCGCTGATGCGCGGCGGCTCATTTGCGCTGGTTGAATCCTTCCGCACCCAGGATTTCTGGAGCGTGGTGCGCCGCTTTGAGGTGACGCACACCATTCTGCTCGGCGCCATGACGCCCTTCCTCCTGAAAGAACCGCCATCGCCTGACGACCGCAACCATTCCCTGAAGAAGGTGGTGATGGTGCCGCTGTCTGACCAGCAACGCGAATTCGCCGACAGGTTTGGCGTCACGGTCATGACCAGCTTTAACATGACTGAGACGTCCTCGCCGCTGTTTGTCGTTGATCCGCCGGTTCGCGGCACCTGCGGCCGCCCGCGCCCGGGCGTTGAGTTGCGCATCGTCGATGAAAACGACTGCGAAGTGGCGCACGGCGAAACCGGCGAACTGATCATCCGGGCCGATATGCCGTGGGCGCTCAACCACGGCTATCACCGCAATCCGGAGGCAACGGCGAAAGCGTGGCGTAACGGCTGGTTCCATACGGGCGACGCCTTCCGGCGCGATGAGGCCGGCAATTTCTTCTTCGTCGATCGCATGAAGGACGCCATCCGCCGCCGCGGGGAGAACATCTCGTCCTTCGAGGTCGAGAAGGAGATTGTCGCCCATCCCGACGTGCGCGATGCGGCGGTCGTCGCTGTGCCAAGCGAGTTTGGCGAGGACGAGGTGATGGCGGTTGTGGCGCCGGCGCCGGGTCGCGCCATTGATCTTCCGGATCTGGTGGCGTTCCTGACGCCGCGCCTCGCCCATTTCATGGTGCCCCGCTATTTCCGCATCATGGACGACCTGCCGCGCACGCCGACGGAAAAGGTGCAGAAGCACCTGCTGCGCGCCGATGGCGTCACCGGCGACGCCTGGGACCGCGAACAGGCGGGCATTGTTTTGAAGAAAGAGCGTCTTGGCGCCGGCGAGAGGGAGCAGGCTCATGCAATCCGGTGAGATCAACGCGGACGTGACGTTCGGGGAACGGCGCGCGCACGTGCGCGCCATGGGCGGCGCCGTCAAGCTCAAGGCGCGGCGGGACGCGGGCGTCATGAACGCCCGGGAGCGCATCGACGCGCTGTGCGACGCCGGCAGCTTCACGGAAATCGGCGAATTCGCCCATTCGGTCCGCCTGGAGGACGCCGCCAGGACGCCAGCGGACGGCATTGTCACGGGGTTCGGCAAGGTGGAGGGGCGGGTTGTCGCCGTTGCGTCTTTTGACCTGACCGTGCTCGGCGCTTCCTCGGCGCAGAACAATATCCGCAAGCTCGGCTTCCTGAAGGAAAGCGCCTCCCGGGCCGGCGCTCCGTGCGCTTTTCTCATCGAGTCGGCGGGCGCCCGCATGCCCGACATCCAGGGCGCGGCGGGCATGGGGCGCATTGGTCTGCTCAACAGCAACAATCGCGACCGCGACACGCCCTGGGTCAGCGCTGTGCTCGGCCCCTGTTACGGCATGGGGACCTGGTACGCGGTGCAGTCGGACTTCACCAGCGTCCGCAGGGACGCGGCGTTTTCTGTATCGAGCCCCAAGGTCGTTTCCGTTGCGCTGAGCCAGGAAGTGTCGCCGGAGGAACTCGGCGGCGCCGATGTGCATGCGGAAATTACCGGCTTCGCTGACCACGTGGGTGAGACGGACGCGGAGTGCATCGCGGCGCTCAGACGCTTTCTGTCATATCTGCCGTCGCATGCCCAGGAGGCGCCGCCCCTGGGGCGCGAGCCAGTGGAGGCGCACGATGGCGCCAGGATCGCGGCGCTGATCCCGCAAGCCCGCAGCAAGGTGTATGACGGCCGCAAACTGGTGGAGCTTGTCGCCGATGTTGGCTCCGTTCTGCCGTGGCGCACGCGGTTTGGCCGGACGCTGGAGACCGCGCTCGCGCGCATCAACGGGCGCAGCGTCGGCATTGTTGCCAGCAACCCCATGCGCAAGGGCGGCGCCATCGACGGCAAGTCGTGCGACAAGATGACGGAATTCATCGTGCTCTGCGACAGCTTCAATATTCCGATGCTCCTGCTCGCCGACACGCCAGGCTTCCTCGTGGGCCTGCAGGCCGAACATGAAGCGGTCGCCGGCAAGATCATGAACAATCTGCGCGCCCTGCATCTGGCCAGCGTGCCCAAGATCGCCGTCGTGGTGCGCAAGAGCTATGGCCAGGCCTATCTCAATCTGGGCGGCGCTGGCGCGGACGCCCTTGCGGTGATGACGACAGGGGAGGTTGGTTTCGTCGATCCCTCGGTCGCTGTCAGCGTGGTGCACAACCGGCGCCCGGCGCCGGATGATCCGGCCTATGCCGAACTGATGCAGGATATGGTCGCCAGCAACTCTCCCTATGCCCTGGCCGGGATTTTTGCCGCCCATTCGGTGATTCAGCCTGCCGAGACCCGTGAGTGGGTCGCCAACATGCTTGAGGTGTATGCGCGCCGGCCGTCGGCGGGCGTTGGCAGGCATCGTCTCGCCACCTGGCCCACCAGCCTCTGACGGCTGTTGTCCTGCGCATTCTGGAGAAGCGGCATGAGCGCCATTGACGTGAAAAGTGAGATATCCGGCCGGGTGTTCGAGATAGTCGCCCGCCCGGGCGACCGGCTTGCGGAGGATGATCCGGTGATGATCCTCGAAGCCATGAAAATGGAGATTGCCGTCGGCGCGCCCTGCAACGGCGTGGTGAAGCAGATCCTTGTCGGCAATGAGGACAGCATCGCGGAAGGGCAGGTAGTCGCCATTCTTGAGGCTGTCTGAGCGACGCAAGGGGCAGGGGCCGCAAGCCGGCGTCCGGCCCGGCAATCCGGCGCCGCGTGTTGCCAACCGGACCGCGCCGTGGTTCTGCTCGGGCGCAGGACGGGACGGCCTCTTGCCAGCGCGCCAGCTGCGCCAGCGGAGATCGCAGCGAACAAGGCGTCTGGCGACGTCCCGTGCGCGAGTGTGACCAACGCGAACAGGAAAACGCCGTGGCCCGCAAACGATGGAATGGCGAATTCGAAACGTCCGAGGAGCAGCAGGCGATCAAACGGCGCCTGTTGTTGCGGGAGGCCGGCGCGGCGTTCACCGAACGCGGCTTTCACAATGTGTCGCTGGATGAGCTGGCGGCGCGCCTCGGCATTTCGAAGACTGTTTTCTACTACTATTTCCGCGACAAGAACCACCTGCTGCAAAACTGCGTGGAGATCGGCTTCGAGCTTGCCGAAACGGCGCTGGACCGGGCCGAGGCGCTCGACGCCTGCGGCCTGGAGAAGGCGGCCTGTTTCATGCACGCCTATGTGACCGGCATTACCTCGGAAATGGGGGCCTGCGCGGTTCTCACCGAGCTGAATTCCCTGAACGCGGACGACCTCGCCGCGGTTCGCAAACGCCAGCGCGCTTTTGGCCGGCGCCTGGTGAAGCTGATCGAGGAAGGATGTAAGGACGGCAGCATCCAGACGGACAATGCCCGCGTCGCGGCCAGCTGGATCCTGAGCCCACCACTCGGCATTCCCCGCCTGAGCCAGCTTTGGCAGGTGCAGGATGGCAAGGGGCTCGCTGACCGGTACGCTGATCTGGTGCGCCGCTCATTGCGGCCGCTCTGAGCCGGTCTGTGGGAGGAGCATCGCCGTGGCCAATGCTTGCAAACCGGGCGTGGCGGCGAAGCGGGACCTGCCGCGCGCCCATCGGCTCATGTTCGCCATGGTCGCGGCCTGCGCGCTGTTCGCCTCTCAGGCGTCGGTTGCTTTCGATCTGCCGCCCGATACGCCAGCGCGTCGCGCGGGGTTGTGGGTCGTCGAACAGAAAGGCGAGATCGCCGGTGGGAAGGTCGCAGCCGATACGCGGAAAATCTGGAGCGTCTGCCTCGGTCGGCGAACCGATCGCGCATTCCATGAGCTGCAACTCCGGGACGTCCAGGCCAGTCTCGCCAGGATGTCCGCAATCTGCGGGGAGCCGGCCCATGAATTGTCTGGCGACACCCTGTCCGCAACGCTGCGCTGCATCGCGCAGCCGCCCGGGACCGCCGGGATCCAGGTTCGACGGATCACGACATTCGTCAGCCCGGAGGAAACGCGTTCGCGGGTCTCCGTCCTCCACGATCATGGCGCGCAATCGGCCGGTCAGGTCGTCACGACCATGAAGCGAACCGGGACCTGTCCCCCTGACATGAAGCCTGGCGCGTTGCTGCTCATGCACTGGACGCTTGGCGATCAGGAAACGCTGAAGGCCAGGCAACGTTCAACGATTGAGCGCGAACTTGCCGGTCGCAAAGCCCGCATCGCGTACGGCGCGCGTTCGGCTCCCCGGTAGGCGGGACCTCGTGGCCGGGCCCCGTATCTTCCTGAAACCGGCCAACGACGGTGAAGGCGGGGCTGGCGATGGCGTCGATCGTCCCCGGGCGCGGCGCGCCTGACGCTGGTCAGGCGCCTGGCGTGACCATGACTGCATCACTTACTTGCTGATTAGCAAGTTTTTGATGACCCGTCCCCCGGCCCTCTGCTACGTTTCGCGCAAGGGCAGCGCTAACTGCTGCTGACCACATAAATATATCGGGAAGGGAGACGCCCTGTGGAGGCTGCCTCAGCGGACGCGAGCGCCTTGCTGGCGATCGTCAATGACGCCCATCGCGCCATAGATGACCCAGCGCGGACGGAGCAGTTGGCCCGGCATCGGCAACGCGCCGCGCTTACCGCCCGGGAGCGCATTGCGTATCTGTGCGAACCTGGCTCCTTTCAGGAACTGGGCGCGCTGGTTCGCCCCCGCGGCGGGCCGGACAGGGATGCGCCTGCCGATGGCGTCATTGCCGGGACCGCGAAGATCGACGGGCGCTGGTGCGCCGTGCTGTCCCAGGACTTCAGCGTTTTTGGCGGCTCGATCGGAGAGCTCGGCAGCGCCAAGACCAGCCGCCTCGCACATATGGCCAGCGTTCGCGGCCTGCCCCTGGTGATGCTGCTGGATGGTGGTGGTCATCGCATCCAGGGCGGCCAGAACTCCCGTCACTTTGCCAAGGCGGGGCCGTTCTTCCACGAGCTGGCCCGGATGTCGGGCTGGGTTCCGATGGTCGCCGCCATGCTTGGCGCCGGCTTTGCCGGCCCAACCAATTATGCCGGCATGGCTGATTTCGTTGTGATGGTGCGCGGCCAGTCGACGATGGGCCTTGCTGGGCCAGCCCTGGTCAAGGCGGGCACCGGCGAGGACGTGACGGTTCAGGAACTGGGCGGCGCCGAGGTCCAGGTGGACCGGCATGGCCTCGCGGACCTTGGCGTGGGCTCGGAGATCGAGGCGCTCGACGCCGTCCGCCGCTTCCTGTCGTTTCTGCCGGGCAACGCCCGCGAGCCGGCGCCGCTCGTCGCCGCCACAGATCCGGCGGACCGGCTGGGGGAGGCGCTGCTGGATATCGTTCCCGCCAACACGCGCCGGGCCTATGACGTGCGCAAGGTGATCGACATTGTCGCGGACGCCGGCAGTGTGTTTGAGATCAAGCCAACCTTCGCCGGCAACATCGTCACAAGTTTTGCCCGACTGGATGGCCGGCCGGTGGGATTTATCGCCAATCAGCCAAAACGGCTTGGCGGCATGCTGACGTCGGATGCCTGCGACAAGGCTGCGCATTTCATCGCTGTCTGCGACGCATTCGGCCTGCCGCTCGTCTATCTGGTTGACGTGCCCGGATTCTCGATTGGGCCGGCGGCGGAGCGCACGGTTCTGGGGCGCCACAGCGCCAAGATGATCCATGAACTCGGGCACGCCACCGTTCCGCGCATCTCCGTGGTGCTGCGCAAGGGCTATGGTCTTGGTTATTTCGCCATGTGCGGCGGGCGCAGCTTCGATTCCGACGCCAGCCTCGCCTGGCCGACGGCGGAGATCTGCGCCATGTCGGTGGAGGGCTCGGTCGATGTCGCCTATCGCAAGGACTATGAGAGCCACCCGGAGCCGCAGCGCCGTCGTCAGGAGCTGATCGACGCCATGCGCGCGGACATCAATGTGCTGGAAGCTGCTGGCGGGTTTGGCGTGGACGCCGTCATTGATCCCCGCCGGACACGCGCTGAACTGATCACGCTGCTCGCCCAGGCGCCGGCGCGTCGCGCCAATCCCCTGCCGCCGAAATACCGCAGCATTGCTCCCATTTGAACAGGCCCGCCAGACGAAGCGCCGGGAGGCGTCGATGACCACAACCGCTGATCCTCGCATCCTGCCGGCAGACGCATGTGTTCTCCGCGATCTGCTTGAAAAATTCGCCGCATCGCAACCGGAAAAGATTTGCGTGCGTTTCGCTGACGGCGCCGAATGGACCTGGGCCGAAACGCGCCGTCAGGCGATCCGCGCCGCCAACGGCCTGCGCGACGCTGGCGTTGACCAGGGCGATCATGTTGTCTCCTGGCTGCCCAACGGCCCGGACGCCGTGCGCGTGTGGTTCGGGCTGAACTATCTGGGCGCGGTCTATGTGCCGATCAACCTGGCCTATCGCGGCAATCTGCTGGCGCATGTGATCGCCAATTCCGATGCGCGCCTGATCGTTTGCCATGTCGATCTGGCGTCGCGCCTCGCCGATATCGACAGGGGCCAGCTTTGCGCCGCCATCATTGTCGGCGATGTCCGCGTGGATCCCGATACGGGTCTGGAACTGCTGCCCGCCAGCGTCCTCACCGAAGGCGCGCCGGAATTGCCCGCGCTGCAACGGCCCATCGCCCCGTGGGACACCCAGTCCATCATCTATACCTCCGGCACGACCGGGCCTTCCAAGGGCGTTTTGTCAAGCTATCTGCATCTGGCTTCGATGGCCGGCGAACCCTGGCCGTATTTCGGTCCTGACGACCGGGGCATGTGCAATCTGCCGCTGTTTCACGCTGGCGGCACGGGCGCCGTCTATCGCTCGCTGCTGCGGGGCGCCTCCGTGGTTATCGTCGACAGCTTCAATACCGCGGAGTTCTGGAACGAGATCCGCCGCCATGACGTCACGTCGGTGACCCTGCTCGGCGTGATGGCGACCTTTATCGTCAAGCTGCCGCCGTCGCCGCGGGATCGCCAGCATCCACTCCGCACCGTCACCATGGTGCCGTTGTGTGAAGATGCGAAGGCGTTTTCCGAGCGCTTCGGCGTCGAGGTCTACACCACCTTCAACATGACCGAAACGTCATGCCCCCTCGTCTCGGACCGCAATCCGGCGGCGCTGTCCAGCTGTGGCCAGCCGCGGCCTGGCGTTGAGGTTCGCATCGTCGACGGCAATGACTGCGAGGTCGGGGTGGATGAGGTCGGCGAACTGATCCTGCGGACGGACAGGCCGTGGGCCATGAACCACGGTTATTACAAGAACCCTGAGGCCACGGCGGCCGCCTGGCGTAACGGCTGGTTCCATACTGGCGACGCTTTCCGGAAGGACGCCGCTGGCGATTATTTCTTCGTGGACCGCCTCAAGGACACCATCCGCCGGCGCGGTGAGAACATCTCGTCCTATGAAGTCGAAACGGAGATTTGCGCCCATCCGGCGGTGAAGGAGGCGGCGGTGGTCGCCGTGCCGTCGGAGTTCGCAGAAGACGAGGTGCTGGTCGCGGTTTCGGTGGCCGCGGGCGCCAGGCTCGATCCAGCCGAACTGCTGACCTTTCTCGGCCCGCGTCTCGCCCATTTCATGATCCCGCGGTTTGTGCGGATCCTGCCGGATCTGCCGCGGACGCCGACGCAAAAAGTCCAGAAACATCTGCTGCGCGCTGAAGGGATCACCAGCGACACGTGGGACCGGGAAGCTGCGGGCATCCGCATCCGGCGGGAAAAGATCGGCGTCTGGGTAACGCCGGCGGAAATCAAAGGGGAACCACATGGGCCAACATGATGATCATGACCCGGCGCTGCTTCCGGGGCTTGTCCGCAGGGACGGTGACATTTCAAGACGCGGCCTGTTGCGGGCCGCCGGCATGCTGGGCGCCGCGGCGGGCTTGGGCGGCCTGGCGCTTCCCTCCCGGGCGCTGGCCGCCGACCCCTTCCGGATTGGCTGGGTCCGCCCGACGACCGGCCGTCTGGTCTCCAGCTTCGCCCCGCTATACGCGGGCGGGTTGATCGCGATTGACGAAATCAACGCCGCAGGCGGCATTCTGGGGCGGCAGATCGTCCGTGACGAGCAGGATGATGAGGCCCTGCCGTCAAAAGAGCCGGGCGTCGTTCTCAAATACAGCTCCGCCCGCATCAATGTCGTCGCGGGCCCGACTGGCTCATCGCAGGCCTTGTCATCGGCGGCGACCACGACCGCGCGCAAGATGGTTCAGACCACCTACGCGCTGTTGTCGGATATGGGCGACGGCAAGAAATATCCCTACCATTACCAGTTCATTCTCAATTCCGACATGCAGGCGGAGGCCTGCGTCGCCTATCTCGCCGACAGGTTGGGCGTCAAGAAAATCGGCATTCTTCAGGAAAGCACGGCATATGGCGAGAGCATTACGCCGGCGTCTGTCGCCCAGCTGAAGAAGCGGGGCCTGACGCCCACCGATATTCAGGTATTTCCGATCACGGCGCCGGACCTGGGCAGCTACATGCAGGCGCTGCGCAAGTCGGGCGCCGAAGCGGTGCTGATGTGGATGTCGACCTTGCCCAACTCGGCCATGGCGTTTCACGCGCTGCACAGCATGAAATGGTATCCGCCGATGACCGGCCATACGGCGCTGTTTCTTGAAAGCCTGCTTGATCTTGTCCCGGCCGAGGCAGTGAAGAACGTCTACGGCACGTGGTACAAGAACCTGAGCTGGTCCGGCCCCCAGGAGCCAGGTGAGCGCCAGAAAGCCTATGCGCGCAAGATCATGGCGCACCCGGACGCAAAGGGAGCGGAGGTCAACGCCGCCGGCGCGCCGTATTACGATTTCCTGCATCTGCTGAAGCAGGTGATTGAACAGGAAAAAAGCTTCGAGACGGCGAACATCAAGGCCGGCATGGACAGGGTGAGCAATTACCCCGCCATGCTGGGCACGGTGAACTTCACGCCAGACAATCACAGGGGCATCGGGGTGGGCGATCTGGCGATGGCTTCGATCACGTCAGCCAAAGACCCGAGGGCCATGGGCATCTTCCGCGAGCGTGCGCCCTGAAACAGACGGGGTTCACCTCAGCCTCTGCAGGACAGTGGTGCTTCAAAGCAGGCGTCGCGAGGACGCCTGCTTTGACATATCTGACCTGAATATTTCCAGGACCAATCTGCCCGACGGCAAGCGCAAGTATCGGAACAGGCAGCACGCGATGCTTCCTGTCAGGGCCACATCCACCATGCGGTTGCACGCGCAGAGCGCCATTTGTGCTTTTATCCTGTTTGACGGTCAGGCGGGCATTTGTCTAACCTCATCAAAGTCGGCGCATACCGTAAAATAACAGCCGGCAAGGTGAGGAAACACGATGAAATTTACGCGTAGATTCTGTGCGGGCGCCATTTGCATCTCCGTGGCCTTGTCCGGAAGCATGGCCATCGCCGCCAGTGTTCCAGGCGTATCGGACACTGAAATCAGATTGGGAACCCTGCAGCCGTTGAGCGGCCCGGCGTCCGCCTATGGCGTCCTCGGCTATGCTTTTGAGGGTTATTTTGCCAAGGTGAACGATGAAGGTGGCATCAACGGTCGCAAAATCCGGCTGTTGCTTCGCGATGACGCGCTCAGCCCGCCCAAGACCGTGGAGCAGACCCGCAAGCTGGTGGAGCAGGACGACATCTTCGCGCTGTTCGGCCAGAGCGGCACCTCAGGCGGCATCGCCGTGCAGAAATATCTGCATTCCAAAAAAATCCCGCAACTGTTCGTCATGTCCGGGTCGCACGTCTTTCAGGAGCCGAAAAACGCGCCCCTCAGCATGCCTGGCCTGCCGACCTATGACAGTGAAGCCCGCATCTATGCGAAGGTCATCCTGAAGAATAATCCAGACGCCAAAGTTGGCGTATTTTATCAGAACGACGACTTCGGGAAGGACTACCTCAAGGGCGTTCAGGCCGGCCTGGGCGACAAGGCCGACAGCATGATCGTGGCGAAGGAAAGCTACGAACTGACCGATCCCACGGTGGATTCCAAGATCCTGGCGCTCAAATCCAGCGGAGCCGACACCCTGGTGATGGGCGTCTATTCCAAGCAGGCGAGCCAGGCTTTGCAGAAGATGGCGGCCATGGGTTGGAAACCCAAGATCTACATGAGCTACATTGGCGCGTCCGTCAGCCCCACCTTCATGAACGCAGGGCTGGCGAACGCCAAGGGCGTCATCACCGCCACCGTGCGGAAGGATCCGACGGATCCACGCTGGAAGAACGACCCCGATGTCGTCGCCTGGCTCGCCTGGATGGACAAATACTATCCCCGTGGCGACAAAGCCAACGGTAGCAACGCTGCTGGCTATATGATCGGCGATCTTGTGCGCCACATCATCGAAAAAACCGGCAAGAACGTCACCCAGGAACGCTTGATGGCCACGGCCAAGCAGGTGCGCGACTACCGCCCGCCGATGCTGCTGCCCGGCATCAGCATCACCATCACCCCTGACAGCTATAATATTTACAACAAGCTGCAGCTTCAGGAATTTGACGGCGCCACCTGGCGCGAGATCGGCGAGCCGATCTCCACCCATTAGAGCAGTTTTCGATCAATCTGGATCGCAAACTGTTCCAGTTCTCTTTGTTCTAAGCGAATTCTGATCGGAAAGCGCTCCAGGGTCCCGCTGGCCGGGGCTTGTTGCGAACGCGGCGCCGCCGCCCCGCGCCTGGCGCGGCGGCGGGGATCGGAAGGCGCAACCTTGGGGGTGAAGTTGGAAGAAATGTCTGGACTGGCGGAGTTTATGTTATTCAACCCAAAGTGATTTCAAGATAATACTCATTTGGCCAGCACTGGTCGTTAGAATATTGTTAGAGGCGTCAGCCTGGCCTAGAGTTCGCAAGTCCGCCCGGGGCAGACGGCGTGCGTTCACCGGCGGCAATCGTGGGGTCAGGCATATGTGTGAATCTTGTGTCAGTACATCGATCGGTCGGCGCGGATTGCTGAGGGGCGGGGCCGTGATGGCGGGGGCGGCCTTGCTCGGCGGCGCTTTTGCCGGCGGGCAGGCCAGGGCGCAGCCTGCGCGCGCCGCCGACACGCCCGATGCAGCTCTGGCGATGTTGTTGGAAGGCAATGCGCGTTATGTCGCTGACAAACCGCGTGAACGGGACCTGACCGCGAGGCGGGCGGCCACCTCCCAGGGGCAAAAGCCATTTGCTGCGATTTTGGGCTGCGCCGATTCACGCGTTGCGCCGGAGCTGGCGTTTGACCAGAAACCGGGCGATCTCTTTGTCGTCCGGGTTGCCGGCAATTTCTTGACAGATGATGGGCTGGGCAGTCTGGAATTCGGCGCGGCCGTGCTTGGGACCAGACTGATCATGGTGTTGGGCCACACCGGATGTGGCGCGGTGACCGCCACAGTTGACGCGATACAGGCCGGCAATCAGCTGCCAGGACATATCGCCGGGCTGGCGACCGCAATGAAGCCGGGCATTGAACCTGTCGTCAAGGCAGGCGGCGCTGACCTGATCGCGCGGGCAACCGTTGCCAACGTCGCCTACAATGTGGCGCGCCTGCAGAAGGCCAGCCCCATTCTGGCCGATCTCATCGCCAAACAGCAATTGCGTGTGGTTGGCGGCGTCTATGATCTGGCGACCGGCAAGGTGTCCCTGGCGTAGCCCCGCTCCGCTACGCCAGTTTTCTGCAAATTTTCTGGAACCTTTCCCGTCCTGAGCCATCCAATCCAGAGTTATGGAGCGATGGTTATGGCGCAAGACAGAAAGGCTGTTGGCAGCACGGGCGCGCCCGGGGACGACGAACTCGTCCACCGGGCGACCGCGCATGGCGTTCAGGCATTCCGCCCTGATCATGCAGGGCTATAACCAGAGGCTTTACCGCATCGCCCGTAGTATCATCCCAAATGACAGTGAGGCTGAGGACATCGTTCAGGAAGCCTATGTCGATGCCTTCGCGCATCTCGATGGTTTTCGCGGACAATCATCGCTTGCCACCTGGCTGTCCCGCATCGTCATCAATGAGGCGCTCGGCCGTTTGCGCAAGAAGCGGGTTGCCATGGAGCGCCTGCAAACTGGCGAGCATAACGCCGACGCCGAAATCATAGAGTTTCCGCGCAATGCTGATCAGGTCGATCCGGAGCGCGCGATGGCGCAGCGACAAATTCTGCGGCTTGTTGAGCAGGCGACAGACAATCTTCCGGTCGTCTACCGGACGGTCTTCATCGCCAGGGTGATCGAAGGCCTGAGCGTCAGCGAAACGGCGGAGTTGCCTGGCGTCCCGCCCGGGATTGTCAAGACTCGCCTGCACAGCGCCCGCAGTCTTGCGCGTCAGGCGCTTGAGGCGAAAATCGGCCCGGTTCTTCCCGATGCATTCCCGTTTGCGGGCAAGCGCTGTGAAAGGCTAACCGCTGCGGTCGCGCAACGTCCTGGTCTTCATGTCTGATTATTTGGAAACCCTTTTTGGGTCGGGGGCATCCAATGTTTTTGGGGTCCGGGTCGCCTGTGGTTCTGATTATGCACGTCAAAATCTGCCTCCAGCTTGAGATCTGGCGCGTCACTCTGGCGGCAATGAATCCGCAATCCGCATTCCTGTCAGGCTGAAGCAGGCGAAGCCTGCGCCGCAAGTCGACTGCGCAAGGCGCGCAGTTCGGCGAAACGGGCGCTGACGTCGCGCAGAATGCTGATCACCCCGGTGATTTCGCCGCCCGACGCGCGCATGAACACAATGGTGAACTCCACCGAGATGCGGTGGCCGTCGGCGGTCATGGCGGGAACGGACAGCAGGTCGCCGGCTCCATAGCGCGACTGCCCCTGCGTCAGGGCGTGATTCCAGCCATCCCAGTGGCGGTTCCGCAGGTTCGCCGGAATGATGATGTCGAGCGAGCATCCCAGCGCCTGTTCGCGGGTGAAGCCGAAAATCCGCGCGGCGCCAGGGTTCCAGAAGCGGATGGTTCCGTCGCGATCGGTGGCGAGGATGGCGTCGGACACGGTGTCGAGCAGCGCCCGGGCAATGGCGTCGGTGAAGTCCGGCGGTGGCTTTGTCGTCATGGTTCTTTTCCCCCTTTGGCCAGATAGCGTTTGGTCAGCCTGTCTGGCCGCTGGCCGCCAGGGCTCTGGTGAGATCGGCGATCAGATCTCCTTCCGCCTCCAGGCCCACCGACAGGCGTAGCAGCCCTTCGCCAATGCCGGCGCGCCGCAGCGCATCGGCGTCCATGCTGGCGTGGGTCATGGTGACGGGGTGGGCGATCAGGCTTTCGACGCCGCCCAGTGACTCGGCCAGGGTGAATATCCGCGTGGCTTCGACAAAGCGCCGTACGACGGAGGTCCCGCCGCGCAGCTCGAAGCTCAGCATGGCGCCAAAGCCCTGCTGCTGGCGTGCGGCCAGGTCGTGGCCGGGATGCTCGGGCAGACCGGGATAATACACCGCCGCCACCTGTGGCTGAGCGCGCAGGAAGCGGGCGACGGCCATGGCGTTGGCCTGCTGTTGCGCCACCCGGGGAAACAGGCTGCGCACCCCGCGCAGGGTCATGTAAGCGTCAAACGGCGCGCCAATGACGCCGGTGACATTGGCCCAGTGCGCCAGCGCCTCCGCCTCGGCGGCGTCGGCGGCGATCACCGCCCCGCCCACCACGTCGGAATGACCGTTGAGATATTTCGTTGTCGAGTGAATGACGTAGTCGGCGCCAAGCCGGATTGGCTGCTGCAGGGCCGGCGA
Source organism: Camelimonas fluminis (assembly GCF_014656355.1). GTDB lineage: Bacteria > Pseudomonadota > Alphaproteobacteria > Rhizobiales > Beijerinckiaceae > Camelimonas > Camelimonas fluminis. Next base: position 80,558 of record NZ_BNCG01000015.1, on the reverse strand, counting down.
CAGGAAGGTGTTGTCGACCGCCACCCGCGCGCCGGCTGATCTGGCCTGCGCGGCGATCGCCTGGATATCGACAATGCGCATCAGCGGATTGCTGGGCGTTTCGACCAGCACCAGCGAGGGCGCGCGCTCCAGTGCGCGGCTTATGGCGCCGGCGTCGCCCTGATCAATGAACGCCGTTTCAAAACTACCCCGCGCGCTGCGCGCCAGCAACAGGCGGCGGGTTCCGGCGTAGCAATCGTGCGGCGCCACGACGAAGGCGTCCTGCGGCAGGCGCGCCAGCACCAGATCAATCGCCGCCATGCCCGAGCAGGTGACGACGGCGCCCGCGCCGCCCTCCAGCCTGGCCAGGGTGTCGGCCAGAAGGTCGCGCGTGGGGTTGGCGGTGCGTGAATAGTCGTAGCCGGTGGTCGTCCCATAGGCCAGGAAAGCAAAGGTGCTGGTGAGATACAGCGGCGGCGCCACCGCGCCAAAGCGGTCGCCGTCGGCGACTCCGTTGGCCGCCGCCACGGTGCGGGGATGATCTGGTTTCCCGTCCATGGAAAGTCTCCCGCTCAGGCGTCGGCGAGCTGGACAAGTCTGAGGTAGGGGCGCAACTCGGTCCAGCCCTGGGGGAAACGCTCCCGCGCCTGTTCGGTGGACAGGGCAGGGGAAATGATGACCGGCTCGCCCGGCGTCCAGTTGACCGGCGTGGACACCTTTTCGTTGTCGGTGAGCTGCAGGCTGTCGATTACCCGCAGGATTTCAGAAAAATTACGCCCGGCGCTTGGTGGATAGGTCAGGACCAGGCGGATTTTGCGTTTGTTGTCGATTACATAGACGGCGCGCACCGTCACCGTGGGGTCCGCCTCCGGATGGATCATGCCGTAAAGATTGGCGACCTTGCCGTCGTCATCGGCAAGCAGCGGAAAGTTCAGCGCGTGGTTCTGGGTCTCGGCGATGTCCTCGCCCCAGCGTTCATGCGCGTCCAGCGGATCGACCGACAGGCCGATCACCTTGACGCCGCGCCGGTCCCATTCAGGTTTGAGGCGCGCCACTTCGCCAAGCTCGGTCGTGCACACCGGCGTGAAGTTTTTCGGATGACTGAACAGTACGCCCCAGGACGATCCAAGCCATTCGTGGAAACGGATCGGCCCCTCGGTGCTCTGCTGTTCGAAGTCCGGCGCCGTCTGTCCAAGCTGCAGCGACATGGTTGTGCTCCTTGTCTTGTTGGGCGCAAATCCGTTCACGCCAGGTGAAACAGGATTTGCCTTATCTTCCCGATTCAGTGGTCTTCCTGGTCCTCAGGACATCCAGCCTCGCCGCGCCTCCAGTTTCCCTTGCGGCATCGTCGGATTTGCTCCGGTCATCCACCTGAGATGAGCGAGTTTTGGCGGGCGATTTGCGCGCGGCGCCCACCTGCCCGGTTCCCGCGCGCAGCCTCCCGGCGCTTTCCGACGGAGCGCCGCGCCCGCCGGGAAGCGCCTCAGTCATTGAAACGCCGGCCTTCCCGCACCTCCGGAACCAGGCCGATGCGGATGGCGAAATCGCCGAAATGTTCGCCGGGGACGCGCTCGCCGGCGTAGCGGCCGAGCGCGCCGTCGAGATAGTCAAGGATCGCTTGTTCGCCGACGTTCTCGAGCGCCATTTTGTTGAGGCGCTGGCCATGGAAGCCGCCGCCCAGATAGAGATTGTATTTGCCGGGCGCCCGTCCGGTGAGGCCGATCTCGGCGATGTAGGGTCGGGCGCAGCCGTTGGGGCAGCCGGTCATGCGGATGGTGACCGGTTCGTTTTCGAGGCCATGGCGACCGAGGATGGCGTCGATCTTGTCGACCAGCGCGGGCAGGTAGCGCTCGCTCTCGGCCATGGCGAGGCCGCAGGTTGGAAAGGCGACGCAGGCCATGGAATTCCGGCGCAGGCCGCTGCCGGCGTTCAGGGCGTCAAGACCACGTTCCCGCAGCAGCGCCGTCATGGCCGGGCGGTCGGCGGCTTCAATGTCGGCGATCACGAGGTTCTGGTTCGGTGTGACCCGAAAACGGCCGGTGTGGCGCCGCGCCACGGCGCGCAGGGCGTCGAGCAGGGCCAGATCGCTGAAATTGCTGATGCGGCCGTTCTGCACGCGCAGGGTGAAATGCCAGCGCCCGTCCTCGCCCTGCCGCCAGCCCAGCGCATCGCCATTGGACGTGAAGGCGTAGGGCCGCGCGGGCTCGAAAGCATAGCCCAGCCGCGCCTCGACCAGCGCGCGGATGACGTCCAGACCCTTGTCGTCAATGGTGTATTTGAAGCGGGCCCGGCTGCGGTCGACGCGATCGCCATAGTCGCGCTGCACCGCGATCACCGCGTCGCAGACGGCGATGACCTGGTCTTTCGGGATAAAGCCGATGACGCTGGCGAGACGGGGATAGGTGGCTGGCGTATTGTCGGTCCGGCCCATGCCGCCGCCGATGGCGACGTTGAAGCCCTTCAGCTCGCCGCCGTCCGTGATGGCGATGAAGCCCAGATCCTGGGCGTAGACATCGATGTCGTTGATGGGGGGAATGACGAAGCCGATCTTGAACTTGCGCGGCAGATAGGTGGCTCCGTACAGCGGCTCCTCCGGGCCTGCTTCCGGTTTCCCTCCAGTGCCCGACGCCTTGCCGTCTGGCGTCCTGTGCTCCGCGCCATACCAGATTTCGTCATAGGCCCCGGTTTTGGGCGCGGCGTGATTGCTCGCCTTCACCGCCAGGGCGAGCACTTCGGCGTGCAGGACGGACAGCTCCGGATTGATCGAGGCCATGACGCCGCGGGTGTCGTCGCCACAGGCCGCGCGTGTATCGAGCAGCACGTCGCGCAGGCCCTGGATCACCGGGCGCAGGGCCTGCTTGCGCACATGGTGCAACTGGAATGTTTGTCGCGTCGTCAGGCGCAGGGATTCACCGGCGTGACGTCGCGCCAGTTCGTCCAGTTTCAACCATTGCGCCGGCGTCAGCACGCCGCCAGGCAGGCGCACCCTCGCCATGAAACGGTAGGCGGGCTCCATCTTGCGGCGCCGGCGCTCATCCCGGATGTCGCGGTTGTCCTGCTGGTAAAGCCCGTGAAACTTCATCAGCTTGATGTCGTCGCCTGGAACTGCGGCGGTCAGCTCCGCCTCCAGTCCGGCGGCGATGGAGCCACGGAGCTGCCGGCTATTGGCTTTCATGGTTTCGTCGGGGCCGAGCCGATCCAGCGGCTGGGAAATATCGCGGCTCCGGTCGATGACGGCGTCGGTCATGACTGTGCTTTCAGTAGACATCGATCTGGTAACGGTGGCTGGCCTGCAGGGCGGCGAGGTAGTCATGCGCCGCGGCGACGCCCTTGCCGCCATGCTGCTGCACAATACCGAGCAGGGTCGCCTGCACGTCGGGGGCAAGGCGGCTGGCGTCGCCGCAGACATAAAGATGCGCGCCATTCTCCAGCCAGTCGAAAACATCCCGGCCGTGCTCCGCCAGACGATGCTGGACATAGGTTTTTGTCGCGCCATCGCGGGAGAAGGCGACGTTCATCCGCGACAGGACGCCGTCGCGCAGGTACCCCTGCCATTCGGTCTGGTAAAGGAAGTCGCTGTCGAAGTTGCGATCGCCGAAGAACAGCCATGACGGCCCGCCCGCGCCGCGCGCCTCACGCTCCTGCATGAACGCCCGGTAGGGGGCTACGCCCGTGCCGGCGCCGATCATGATGATGGGGACGTCATCGCCTGGCAGACGGAAATGCGGGTTTGGCTGGACATAAACCCCCAGCGCGGCGCCGTCGGGGCAGCGTTCGGCCACATGACCGGAGGCCACGCCGGCGCGATCAACGCCGTTGAGTTGATAGCGGACCGTGCGGATGGCCAGATGGGCTTCATCGGGAGCAAAGGCCAGACTGGATGCGATCGAATACAGCCGCGGCTGCAATGGCCGCAGGCCGGCGACAAACGCCTGGGCGTCGACGCCACGGACCGGATAGGCGCGCAGCAGATCAAGCACATGATTGCCGCGCAGCAACGCGCCGCGGGCGTCCGAGGCGTCCGGGCGCGCCAGCCGCGCGAGGTCGTCCGCCTGGGACAGCGCGGTCCAGTGCTCAAGAAAGCGTGGCGTCGCCGTGGTGATTTCCAGCCGGTCGCGCAAGGCCTCGCCCAAGGGGATGGCGCCGCCGCGCAATTGCACCTCGGCGTCGGGCGACAGGTCAATGGCCTGCAGAACAGCGGTGATCAGATCCGGGTCGTTGCGCGGCGTCAGACCGAGCGCGTCGCCAGGTTCGTAGACCAGCCCGGACCCATCAAGCGACAGCTCCAGATGGCGGATCTCCTTGCTGGAGCCACGACCAGTCAGGACGATGTTGTCGATCACCGCCGCGCGAAACGGGTTGCGCTTGTCGAAGGCGCTGACAGGGACGCCGGCGGGCTCAGGGCGCGAAGTGGAGCCGACAGCCTGGCCTTCGTCCGCTGGGGCAAAGCGGGCGACAATTTCCGCCATCCAGGCCGCCGCCGGTTCATCATAGTCGATGTCGCAGTCCACGCGTTCGCGCAGCCGCGCGGCGCCCAGCTCCTCCAGTCGCGAGTCCAGTCGCCGGCCGGCGCCGCAAAAGAACTCATAAGAGGAATCGCCCAGCGCCAGAACCGCATAACGAACGTCCGCGAGACGGGGCGCGCGACGTCCTTCGACGAATTCGAAGAAGCCGGCGGCCGAGGCCGGAGGATCGCCCTCGCCGTGGGTGGAGACGATGAACAGCAGGTCCTGTTCGTCCTTCAACCCACGCGTTTTGTAGGCCGCCATGTCGGCGACCTGGGCCTCGCGGCCGCTGGCGGCGAATTTGCCCGCCAGATCGGCGGCCAGCGCGGCGCTGTTGCCGGTCTCGCTGCCGTAAAGCACGGTGAGGCCACGCGCCGGGGCCGTCGCGGCGGCGACCGGGGGGCTTGCCGGCTGGAGGCCGGAGGCGCTGCGCTGGTGCCCGACGCCGGCGAGAAAGCCGCTGGCCCAGAGCAGTTGTCTGTCGTCCAGCGATTGCGCCAGCTGCCGGAGCTGGTCCCATTGCCCGGCCGAAAGGCCCGAACCGAAGGCGACCAGACTGGCGCCGAATGCGGCTCCGTCCTGTTGAGGTGAGGTGGTCCCTTCACGCGCGGCGACATCAACCCCGCTGGGAGATGCGGCCGGTTTGCGAAATTCCGATATGCCCATGGCTTCCTGGCGCCCCGCGAGCGGCGGTCCGTTTCAGGGTCGCCCGCTATTTACGTTTGAAATTGCTATTTATTTCAATTCCACCGTCAGATTGGCATTTTGAATTGCGCGTCACAAATTCATTTGATTGCGTTTAAATGCAAAGATTTTAATGTGAACGTCATGGACGTTCAGCAAGCCCGCACATTCCTTGAGATTGCCCGTAGCGGCAGCTTCATTGCCGCAGCCGACAGCCTGCACATCACCCAGACGGCCGTTAGCGCCCGCATCCGCACGCTCGAAGCCTTGCTGGGGCGACGGTTGTTCGTTCGCAACAAGGCGGGGGCCCGGCTGACGCCAGCGGGCGAGCGGCTGGTGCGGCATGCCCGCGTCATGGTGCAGGCGTGGGAGCGGGCGCGGCAGCAGGTCGCCCTGCCTCCAGGCCGCCGGGAGGGCGTCATCATCGGCGGCGAGTTAAGTCTGTGGCGACCGCTGCTGGCCGACTGGCTGGTGCTGATGCACCGGCAACATCCCGACATCGCCCTGCGGGCCGACGTCGACAACCCGACAAACCTGCTCGTCCGCGTCCAGGACGGCGCGCTCGATCTGGCGGTGCTCTATCATCCGCCGGCGTGGCCAAATCTGGTGTCGGAACTGCTGCAGGAGGAGAAGCTGGTGCTGGTCACCACTGATCCTGGCGGCGCCTTCATGCCCGACGAGTATGTGCAGGTGGACTGGGGAGCGGCTTTCGCCGCCAATTTTCAGGCCGCCTTTCCGGAATTTGGCGCGCCGCCGGTATCCATCTCCCTCGGGCCGCTGGCGCTGACCTATCTGTTGACAGCCGGCGGTTGCGGTTATTTCCGGCTGGGCGCCGCCCAACCATTTATCGACGAAGGACGGCTGCGCCGCGTCAGCAACGCGCCGGAATTCTCGCACTCGGCCTTCGCCATTTATCCAGCCCGCTCCGACAATGACGTGCTGCGACTGGCGCTACAGGCGCTACGGCAAGCGGCCAGCACGGGCGCCGCGCCGATGCTCTGACGCCAGCTTGCAAGGATGCTGACGCATCCGCGATCAGCCAGGTTCAAAGCAGTTGCGCGTGTTCCTGCGGGAACCGCCCGCGCGCAGCTCTGGCATGATTGCCCGCGAATATCATCCCGGCCATTCATACAGGGGCCGCCAGCCTGCTGCAGGAAGTTTGCGCCGATGATGACTGTCGCCGCTGCCTGCCGCCGGCCCGTGTGCTGGATCCCCTGCCAGCCGAGCCAGCCGGTGTAGAGACCGACAAGCACGATCACGAGCGCGGACGCATAGGGCATGCGCCTTGCAAAGGCGCCAAATCCCGACCAGCGGCTTGAGACGTGCCTGACGCCAAGCGCCGCAAGAACACCCGCCGACACCATCGTTAGCGCGAGTCCGATGCTGAAGCAGACAACCAGCACGAAACCGAGGCTGAGTTGCTTGAGCTGGATGCAGAGCAACAGGACCGTGATCGCGGCCGGACATGGAATCAGGCCGCCCGTCAGGCCGAAAAGAATGATCTGTCCAGTGGTGACCGGCCCTCCGCTGAACCGACGCCGGATATCCGCCGCGTGCGCGCGAGCGTGAGCATCGTCCCCGTCGCCGGGGTTCATGTGGCTGTGATCATGCTCCTCGAACACGATGTCATGGATTTCCGGACCAGCCGCGCCATCAATCCGCAATCGCGCCGTGAAGGCGTGCGGTTCGGGGATCTCGTCCACGCTTTCGAGGAAATCGCCCTTCGTGACGAAAGCAAACGACTGGCGCGCGCCATCCTCGCGCACCGTTTCAATACCGAGGCTGCCCGCCGCCGGCAATTGGTCCTGCCCGGCGCGGATGCGCCAGCGCGGCGGCGCGCCGTCTTCGAAAACTTCCAGCGTCAGCGACCCGGCGCGCGTTGCGACATGCCGGATCTCATCATGGTGGTGGTGATGGTTGTCGGCGTTTTGCTCCCGCCACGTCCGCCATGCCATCCAGATTGCGATGCCGGTGATGATGATCGCCGACGCGAACTGGAAATACGGTTCACTGGCCTCGCCACCCCATTGCCGACCGAAATACTGTCCACCAAGTGCGATCATCCAGATCACCGCCGTGTGTGACAGCGTCGCCGCAAGACCAAGCAGCACCGCCTGCGTGACGGTGCCCCGAATGGCGATGATGAAGGCTGCCATCATCGTCTTGGAATGCCCCGGCTCAAGACCGTGTAATGCGCCAAGGAGAATGGCGGTCGGGATGAAAAGCCAAGCATGGGCCGCGCCCTGCGCGAGGAGATCGGTGAAGGAAGTCACGGGACCGGCTTTCTTATTTGAGATAGGTCCGAAGGACTTCGATCAGCTCTTTTGCCCCGCTGGCGCGAGCCGCGTCCTGTTCATTGTCCGGATTTACGATGTGATGGCGGATATGGTCCTCCATCAATTCAACGGTCAGGCCATTGATGGCGCCGCGCATCGAGGCGACCAGCATCAGCACATCGGCGCAGCCGCGCTCTTCCTCCAGCGCCCGCTCGACGGCCTCCGCCTGTCCTTTCAGCCGGCGCACGCGCGCCAGCAGCCTGGCTTTGTCCCTGATCGTGTGCGCCACGCCATGTCCTGTGTTCATATAAGATAGGGGGGTATCCTATATTTGAACCAGGCAGGTTGGCAAACCGGGTGGCGGCGCAAGCAGGAGGGAGGCGGCGTTCACCAGGCGATGATGTCAACGCGCATTGACCGTGAAAGGACGGACGGCGGGGCGTTTGATTGATTGCGTGAGCAAGGAATTCATGGCGCGCCGCAAGTGCGCTGTTCGCCGGCATCCGCCCACAGGGTCCGCGCGATGTGAACTTCAGCGGTTTGGCGTTGGGTGCTGAGGGGGAGTCGAGGTTCGCGGCGGCCAATGTTCTGGTCCGCTTCCGCGCGCGTTTCCCGAGCTGAAAGCACAAGCGGACCGGTTAAAGATGAGGCGGAGCGGGAGCCTTTCCCATAGGATTGTTTGCAGGCGTTTTTCCGTGGCGCGGACATCGCGTCATGCGACGAAAGCGCGTTGACGTGAAATGCATGAGCAGGAACCGGCTTCATGCCGAACCGGCCTCCTGCTCTGGCGCGACGGGCGTCGGGGGACATGAAACCGAAAATACTGACCACGCTCCAGACCTATGACAGGCGACAGTTCTGGGCGGATTTCGTCGCGGGCGTCACCGTCGCCATGGTCGCCCTGCCGCTAAGCCTCGCCATCGCGATCGCCTCCGGGGCCGATCCGGCCAAAGGACTTGTCACGGCGATCGTCGCCGGATTCCTGATCTCCCTGCTGGGCGGCAGCCGGGTCCAGATTGGCGGGCCGACGGGGGCTTTTATTGTTGTCGTTTTCAAGGTCATCGCAGATCACGGTTATGACGGTCTGATCATGGCGACGTTCATGGCTGGCGTTATTCTGCTCGCCGCGGGCTTTCTGCGCGCCGGACGATTGATCCAGCTTGTGCCCGAGCCGGTCATCAATGGCTTCACCATCGGCATCGCCACCATCATCGCCGCCAGCCAGCTCAAAGACCTCTTTGGTCTGTCCATCGCACAGCCACCCGCAGAATTCTTCGCCAAGCTGGAGGCCCTCTGGAGCGCAAGAGGCAGCCTGAACGTTCCGGCGCTGGCCACCGGGTTGCTCACAATGGTCCTGATCGTCGGACTGAGGCGCGTGGCTCCGCGCTGGCCTGGCCTGATTGTCGCCGTCGCCGTCACGTCAGCGATCGTTGCGTTCTTCACCTTGCCGGTTGACACAATTCATTCCCGTTTTGGCGACCTGCCGCGCAGCCTGCCAATGCCGGAAATGCCCGCTTTGTCCCTGGCGCGGATGATGGAGTTGCTGCCCTCAGCCTGCATCATTGCTTTCCTCGCCGGGGTTGAATCCCTGTTGTCAGCGATGGTTGCTGACCGGATGATCGCCGGGCAACATCGGTCCAACGCCGAGTTGATTGCCCAGGGAGCCGCTAACCTCGGGTCGGCGCTGTTTGGCGGGTTGCCTGCGACCGGCGCCATCGCCCGGACCGCCACCAACGTCCGGGCCGGCGGCAAAACGCCGGTGGCGGGGATCGTGCATGCCGGCGCAATCCTGATTGTGATGTTGGTCGCCGCGCCCCTGGCAGGCTATCTGGCCATGCCAGCGCTCGCAGGCCTGCTGATCCTGACGGCATGGAACATGAGCGAGCCGCATCGCTGGCCAGGCTATTTGCGCGAGCGACGCGCGGACCAGTTTCTTCTTCTGCTGACTCTCGTGCTGACCGTGGTGGCGGATCTGACCGTCGCAATCGGCGTCGGCGTCGCAATCGGCCTGGCCATTCGGCTGCAACGGCGATCTGTTCCACCGTCAGACTGGAAGCCTCCGGAAAGATAAGCGATCCCGCCAGGCCGGACGAGAAAAACCTGTGTTGCCTGGGACGCGTCAGCGTTTCCCGACGGGGATCCACGCACGGGCGCCGGGCGGCTGACGACAGTCCGCCTGGCGGGCTGGCCGGGGACTGGCAGGGGGAAGGGCGCGGCGGGCGGGGCGCGGTCGCCATTCATGATTTCATTGCAGGCCGGCGGGACCGGAAAAGTCTCCTTGCCGGTTTGCGCGAACCTGGCGCGGCCCTGTGATGCTTGCAGAGAGAACGAGCCGGGGCGTCAGACAGACGAGGGCGTCAAGCCCATCTGCCCGGATCTAACAAGCCATTTCCAGATGGCAACACGCTCCTGTTGGGGAAGCCCGCTGACGGCGGTGGCGTCAGCGGGCTTCACGAGCGTCAGTGCGTGCGAAAATGCGTCACGACTTCTCAAGCAATGGGTCCGGGTTAAAATCATGCAGTGGGGCGTCCGCCGGCCCCCAGCTCCGCTCAACAACATGAATGTGGACGTCACGGCCGCCGTTGCGGGAGAGGGCGGCGATAATGGCTGCGTCCTTTTCTGGATCGGGCGCATGCACCCACAATAGCAATCCGCCAGCCGCGATCTGGCTTCCAACGCGGTCGGCGTGCTTTCGTCCGAAAGCACGGGCGAGGAGCAGGCCGAGAGCGCCGCCCACGGCGGCGCCGCCAGCCGTCACCGCGATGGTTGGGATGAGCGCGGCGCCGCCTGTGGCGACAATTGCCGCCGCGCCGGCCCCAATGACGTAAGCGGGAGCGCCAACGATGGCCGAGAGGCCTTCCGTCCGCTCATCGGACGAGACGTATGCCGCGTGCTTTACATCCCCCGCATCTTCGATCTGTTTGACATTGCCAAGGTTGTGAAGGAGCGAGACGTCGCCGAGCAGGCTCAGATCGTCCTGACGCAGGCCAATTTGCATCAGGGCGTCAACTGCAGACCGCAGCGCCTGCTCTGAATCAAAAACGGCGACTGCCTCTCGCTCTTGATAGGACACATTGTCGTTCTGCTCTGCTCCGGCCACGGAACCCCTCCATGTATGCCAGCCTCCCTAAATGAGACGCTGCGTCGCCTCAGACGCTACTCGCCTCCATCTCCAAGGACAATTGGCCTTGAGCGCGGGAATGGGATTTGCGGCGATGGACAGCAAAATGACCATGAGCGCTGGCTGTTCCGATGCTGGCGGCCATGGTCATCCGGTCAACGTCGCGTTCGCCCATTTCAACGGAAGGCTAATTGCAACCCGCTGAAATTTAAGGGATCATCCCATATGGCGGGCTGCTTCCGGGAGGAAATAATGGGCTTGCCACAGGAAGCGGAGCACGCCCGGCGAATTCATGCCGCGATCGCAACCCACGCCCGCTCTGCTGTTGTGGAGCCATGGCGGCGCTTCGCGGATCCGCCAAGGGCTGGAGCGGGCGGCGCCGGGGTGCTGCGTAGCCTGGCTCCCGCCACACTGAAACCCGCCCGCCAACGCATCGACTGTATGACCAGTCGTGGCCCAGGCCCGTATCGACCGGCTCTGGGAGCGGAGCATTTGGGGAGGCTTTGATGAACAAGATTGAATTCAATCGCACCAGGAAGCCGCAGTTCGCCAGCAAATACGAGAACTTTATCGGCGGCAAATGGGTTGAGCCCAAGTCGGGCCGTTATTTCGACAACACATCTCCGGTAAACGGCCAGGTTTTATGCAGGATCGCCCGCTCGGACGCGGCTGATGTGGAAGCTGCGTTGGACGCCGCCCATGCGGCGAAGGACGCCTGGGGAAAAACAAGCCCGGCCGAACGCGCTCTGATCCTCAACCGTATCGCCGATCGCATGGAAGAAAACCTTCCGCAACTTGCCGCGGCTGAAACGTGGGACAACGGCAAGCCGATCCGTGAAACCACTTATGCTGACCTGCCGCTGGCCATTGATCATTTCCGCTATTTCGCCGGCGCCATCCGCGCGCAGGAGGGCGGAATTTCTGAGATCGACCACGATACGGTCGCCTATCATTTCCATGAGCCGCTTGGCGTTGTCGGCCAGATCATTCCGTGGAACTTCCCGCTATTGATGGCGGTGTGGAAGCTCGCTCCCGCGCTTGCCGCTGGCAACTGCGTGGTGGTGAAACCCGCTGAACAGACTCCGGCCTCCATCCTCGTCCTGATGGAGCTGATCGCCGACCTTCTGCCGGATGGCGTCGTCAATGTGGTGAATGGATTCGGCCTGGAAGCTGGCAAGCCGCTGGCTTCAAGCCCCCGCATCGCGAAGATCGCCTTCACCGGCGAGACGACGACGGGCCGCCTCATCATGCAATACGCCAGCCAGAACCTCATTCCGGTGACGCTCGAACTCGGCGGAAAGTCGCCGAATATCTTCTTCTCCGACGTAACGGGCGAGGATGACGACTTTTTCGACAAGGCCATCGAGGGTTTTGTGCTGTTTGCGCTCAATCAGGGTGAAGTGTGCACCTGCCCGAGCCGCGCGCTGATCCATGAAAAAATCTACGACCGGTTCATGGAAAGGGCGCTGAAGCGGGTCGCGGCCATCGTGCAGGGCGACCCGCTGGATCCGGCGACGATGATTGGCGCCCAGGCGTCCAGTGAGCAACTGGAAAAGATCCTGAGCTACATGGACATCGGCCGGCAGGAAGGCGCGGAATTGCTGATTGGGGGGGAACGCAATGTGCTGCCTGGCGATCTGGCCGGCGGCTATTACGTCAAGCCCACCGTGTTTCGCGGCCATAACAGGATGCGCATTTTCCAGGAGGAGATCTTCGGCCCTGTCGTGTCCGTCACCACCTTCAAGGATGACGCGGAGGCGCTGCAAATCGCCAACGACACCCTTTACGGCCTCGGGGCTGGCATATGGACGCGTGACGGCGCGCGCGCCTATCGTTTTGGCCGCGCCATTCAGGCTGGGCGGGTCTGGACCAACTGCTATCACGCCTATCCGGCTCATGCAGCGTTCGGCGGCTACAAGCAATCCGGTTTCGGCCGCGAAAACCACCTGCGCATGCTCGACCATTACCAGCAAACCAAGAACATGTTGGTGAGCTACAGCCCGAAGAAGCTCGGTTTCTTCTGATCCTTCCGGTGCGCAAAGGGGTGTGGCGGCTCCAGTGACTGATGGGGCCGTCGATATGGACAGCAGATGGAGCATGCCGGGGCGACGGGAGGGCGACCCCGGATGTCGATATGGAGGTTGCTATGGCGAAAACGATGAAGGCCGCCGTGGTGCGGGTGTTCGGGAAGCCGCTGACCATTGATGAAGTGCCCGTCCCGGAGCCGGGCGACGGGCAAATCCAGGTTGCGGTTCAGGCGTCGGGCGTCTGCCACACCGACCTGCACGCTGCTGAAGGCGACTGGCCGGTAAAGCCAAATCCACCATTCATTCCGGGGCATGAAGGCGTTGGCTATGTCTCGGCGGTTGGCAGGGGGGTCAAGCACGTCAAGGAGGGTGACCGGGTCGGCGTGCCGTGGCTCTATACGGCCTGCGGTCATTGCGTGCATTGTCTCGGCGGCTGGGAAACCCTGTGCGAGGAGCAACTCAACACGGGCTATTCCGTCAATGGCGGCTTTGGCGAATATGTCGTTGCCGATCCCAACTTCGTTGGCCATCTGCCGAAAGGCATTTCGTTCAATGAGATTGCGCCCGTGCTGTGCGCCGGCGTCACCGTCTACAAGGGGCTGAAAGTCACCGACACCAAGCCAGGCGACTGGGTGGTTATTTCCGGAATAGGCGGGCTTGGACACATGGCCGTGCAATACGCCCGGGCCATGGGGTTGAATGTCGCCGCGGTCGATATCGATGACGGAAAACTCGATCTTGCCCGCAAGCTCGGCGCTACCGTCACCGTTAATGCCCGGACGCAAAGTGATCCCGCGGCGCTCATCAAAAAAGAGACGGATGGCGGCGCGCAGGGCGTGCTGGTGACCGCCGTATCGCCCAAGGCGTTCGAACAGGCGCTGGGCATGGTGGCGCGCGGCGGCGTGGTTGCGCTCAACGGGTTGCCGGCGGGTTCGTTCCCCTTGTCGATCTTCGACATGGTGCTGAACGGCATAACCTTGCGCGGCTCCATCGTTGGCACGCGCCTCGACCTGCAGGAAGCGCTGGATTTCGCGGCGGACGGCAAGGTGAAGGCGACCGTCCGCGTCGACAGGCTCGACAATATCAACGCGATCCTGGACGACATGCGGAAGGGCCAGATCGAGGGTCGCGTGGTGATGGACCTGACGCAATGACAGGCGGCGGCGCGGGCATCGGTTACCGGCGCCGCGCGGCGCGTAAATACAGGAGGCCAGCATGACGCAGCCAGTCGGGGAGGGGCAGGTCACGGCGACGGATGCGGCGCTCGAACTGCTGGCGGAGTTGCAGGCTGAATATGGACCGGTGATGTTCCACCAGTCGGGAGGTTGCTGCGACGGCTCTTCGCCCATGTGTTACAGGCAGGGCGATTTCCTGCTTGGCGACAATGACGTGAAACTGGGGGAGATTGGCGGAGCGCCCTTCTATATCAGCGGCCCGCAATACGAGGCCTGGAAACATACGGCGCTGATCATTGACGTGGTGCCGGGTCGCGGCGGCATGTTCTCCCTCGATAACGGGCGTGAGAAGCGCTTTCTCACCCGGTCCAGGCTGTGTTCTGTTTAAGAGCAGTTTCAGTTCAGAATCCAGGCGTCTGGATCCCGACCTGGTGAGAGTCGGCGCCGCGCGGGAGCCTTGTGGCGCCAAAGCCCGGCGTTATCCCGGAAACCCGGGCCCATAGGTCCAGTTGACCTGCGGACAGGGGAAATGACAATGACCGCCGCCGCCCGCCGCTCCCGCCCGGATCGTCACGATCCGGTTCGCCGGAGGTCAATGTGTGGGCCCCTTTTTCGATGAACTGTGAGCGGCCATCCGGATCATCGCGGGCAAGTGCGCCTGAAGGACATACACAAGAATTGCCGCCGCCCAGCTGAACATGAGGATGCCGCTTGCGGCCGCCATCGGTCCGTAGATGCGCGTGCGGCTTGCCTGAACAAGGTCACCGAAGCCGAGCGTGGTATAGTTCACAAGCGCCGAATAGAATGCGTTCCCCCAACCGTCTACCAGGTTGAGTCCGATATATAACGTCGCCCAAATTCCTACGCTCGCAAACAGCATACATGACAATATGATATATACGACCGTTAACGTGATGAAAGTTGATAAAGGATTTGGTTCGGTAAATCTTTTTCTGATCCGCTCGACGCTGGAAACGATCAATAAAGTTCCAGCCAGATGCGCCAGCATGACCAGGATGCTTACGAACGAGCCTATCAAAAAATCCTGCATCATCGCTGACAATCCGTTCGCAACTGAAATCCGCCGACCGGTCCAGGGTCTAGCGGAGTACTGGCGCCGTTCCAAGCCAAATCCATTTCGTGCGGTCATGACCGGCAGGAGGCTATTGCAGGAAGCTATTGATGCGCAGCTCTCCGCTGGGAGACGCCGTGACGAGCCGTGATTTGTTGGGGCATTGCCGGACAAGGGCTCGGTCGCAGCCAGATGGCCGGGATATGCGACCAGGCTCATCGTGTGAACTGGCGGTTTTGTTGATCCCCGGCGTTATGATGGTCCGGAATGCCAAGGATCGCGTCGGCATAGCGGCGCATGAACGTCGCAAGCTGGCCGAGTTCTTCGTCGCTCCAGTCGCCAAGAGCCGCGCGCATCAGACTTTCGCGGGCTTCATCGATACGGTCCGTCATGGCGCGCCCCCTGTCCGTGAGGATGACCTCCCGAATGCGCCGGTCGTGCTCATTCACCTGCCGTTCGACAAGGCCGAGTTCGACAAGGCGGCCGACCTGCCTCGAAACGGTTGTGTGATCACGGCCATTCCGGTCAGCAAGCTCAACGACCCCGATCGGGCCAAACTTTCCAACCAGGACCAGGAGGGGAAACAGCGCGCGGTCGAGGGCAATGCCGGCGGTCCGCACCATGAATGCGTCGCGTTGCGGCCGGTTCATGACCGCCACAATATCCAGAACAGCTTCATGAAGCTGGCGTAGCCGCCCGGATGTCAGCGTGTGGCCATCGTGTGTATTTTGCACGTTTTCGCTTGACGTCATGGCCCGTCCTTTTTACGTGTAAAACGCACATATTTTCCCGCGTCACAAGGGAATTATCATGAAAGCCGCTATCGTCCGGGCTGCCGGTCAGACGCCCGTTTTCGCTGATTTTGAAGAGCCGCAACCTCAGCCTGGCCAGGTTTTGGTCAAAGTTACGGCTTCGGCCATCAGCCGCCTGACGCGGGCGCGGGCGTCCGGCCAACACTACAGCTTCAATGGGCAATACCCGTTTGTCGCCGGGGTTGATGGCGTCGGCGTTCTCGCTGATGGTCGCCGCGTTTTCTTCGCCTTCCCGGCCGCGCCATTTGGAGCGATGGCTGAACGGGTGGCGATTGACCTGTCAGGCTGTGTGCCCGTACCCGAGGGCGTTGACGATGTGACCGCCGCGGCGCTGGGAAATCCCGGCATGTCCGGCTGGATGGCTTTGCGTGAGCGGGCTGGCTTCCGTCGCGGTGAGGTGGTGCTGATCAATGGCGCGACGGGCAGCTCGGGGCGGATGGCGGTCCAGATCGCACGGTATCTTGGGGCAGGGCGCATTATCGTCACGGGTCGGAACCCCGCGATGCTTGAGCAACTGCAGACACTTGGCGCAGATGAGGCAATCTCCCTGACGCAGGATGAAAAGGAACTGCGTGAACGCTTCAACGCGGTGTTCGCCGCGGGCGTTGATGTCGTTCTTGATTACCTCTGGGGAAAGACGGCGGGTCTGCTGCTGGCGAGCAGCGCCATGATGACAGACGCCGCGCGTCCCCTGCGCTTCGTCAACATCGGTTCGATGAGCGGGGAAGAGATCCAGTTGCCCGCCGCCTTGCTGCGTTCACGCGCCACCGCCCTGATGGGCAGCGGCCTGGGAAGCGTCTCCAGCGAACGTCTCATGGCGGCGCTCGGCGAGGTTCTGGCCTCCGCGCCCGATGGCCGCTACCAGATCGGGACACAGACCGCGCCACTTGCCGACGTTGCCCGGGCCTGGGCGCGCGATACGGGAAACCAGAGACTGGTTTTGCAAATTTGAGCCGCAGTCCTGCGGGCGGCAGGCGCGCAAAAGGTAAACCTTTTGATGACGCCCACCGGCGCAAGACGGCTTTGCACCCGGCGCCGTCGACGCAAGGCGCAATTGATCGGGCCAATGGAAGACCATTGATCCTGATCTCCCGACCCGCGCGTCAGGCGTCGGGGGTCATGCCCAGAAGTTTTTGATCTTCGGCGCCTCGATTTTTGACCTGTCATATCCGGCCTTCAGGGCCGGTGCGATCTGTTTGGGATCGAGAAGATTCACATCAGGCGGCGTGCCGGCGATAATGAGCATCGCTTTGGTGCCGGTGGCCTCCAGCGCCGAGATCTCATTGTAGATATTATGGGGAATTCCACTGAGCAGGGAGCCCTCATACCCGTTGGTGAGGGTGATGACGATGGCCCGCTTCGATCCGGCGACCAGATCGGTGTGCGCCCAGCTTCTGGAGATGCCGCCGTCCATGCAGAAGCGCTGTCCCAGCTGGGTTGGTCCCATGACGCCAGGGAGCGACGAACTGGCCGCGGCCGCATGTGCGAGCGGGATGGCGTTCTTTCGCGCGACCGCCTGGTGCACGACGAGACGCTCGCCCGTGTAACAGTCATTTGCCGTCGTGAACATTTTCTCCACGGGCCAGTCAGTCCGGCTGGCTCCGGTCAGCAGCCATGCAAGGCGGCTCACGCCGTCGCCGTCCAGATGGTTGGCGGCGGCGAGGGATGCATGTCCAATTGCCCGAATGGTCTCAGGACTGCCGTCCCTGGCGGCGAAATTGATTTCCCGGGCCCGCTGCTGGCTGGCGTTGGGGGCCGATACGGGAGCGAGTTTGGCGAAGAGCGCCGGGAAGTGGCTGAAGAAATCGAATTCGGAGCGGAGTTGCCAGAAGCGGCCAGAGAGCAGGGACGCGCCCGCATAGGAGCCCGCGGAGGTGCCGACAACCATCTCGGCGATGGATGGGTCAACCCCCTGCTCGAGGAGCCCATGAAAGAAACCGCAATACCAGGCAACGTAATATTCACCGCCGCCTCCCAGCACCAGGGTCCGGTCAAGGCCGCGGGCAAGATCGGAAACGGTTGGTTTGTCGGGCAATGGCCGGACGAGACCATCGCCGTCGAAGAGTCTGCTGGAGGGCGATAGGGCCGCCTGTCCTGCGCTGGTCCCGGCGGCGCGGGCGCCAGTGACAGCTCCGGCGAGCATGGCGGACGCTGCGACGCCGGCCGCCGTATGGAAGAGATGTCGGCGAGAAAGCATGGTTTTGCCGTTGTTTCAGGTTGATGAACCCGGGATGAGCCAGGTTCATTGGTTCGGGCTAACGATCCAGGGACGGACAGGTCGATCCCCGGGCATGATGAGGATCAACGCGCGCGGCCGTATCCGCGCCTGCATGATCCCGGCAGAATGGACGAGGTCAGATGGCGGCCGGCGCCTGGCTCAATCGACCATGCGCACTTGACGCCGGCCGGGTGAGGGGAAACGTTTTGATGATCTTGCCATCCAGCGGCGCCGTGGCCAGATCCAAAATCTGGGTCTGGCTGTTTTCATAGGTGCGAATGTAGGAGCGACGCGCCCTGAGATCGATCGCCGAAGTCCATTCGGTGATCTCGGTTCCCGACACGCCGCCGCCCGCCTGGCCGTCAGGCCCGATGCCGGCATGGGGAAAGTTGCGTGGCGTCACCAGCATTTCGGAATCGAGGGGAAGGCTGAACTCCAGCGTACGCCCGTAAACGAACCGACCATCCGCGGATTTTGGCAGGGAGGATGTACAGGCCGGAGCTTGCTGGATGGGGAGGGCCAGTGCGATGGGCAAAGCGAGCCCGGCGCCTGCAAATCTTGTCAGTCGACGACGCATGGCATCTCCACTGGGCAGCCACCCGAGGCTGTGAGAAACAGTTATCATAGCCGTGGGGGGCGTCAACGGATTTTGCTGGAGATATGCTCCGCATTACGCCCGCTGCAGCTGCCTGTTTACATTAAGTTTGAAATAGAATTCACATATTATCAGAAAAATTTTCTCCGAATGCTAAAAACGCAAACTGCCCCCGTCCGGCGGCCCTGTTGGCGCGGACGATATCGACATGGGGCATGCGGTCATGCGCACGACTGTCCGTCGAGCTATTTCCGGTTTGCTTTCCCCAAGTCCCCCGATTTACCCAAGAGAAGGGCTGTATTCCATGCCAGACGGCGTATTTTGCTGAACTGGCTTGAATTCTGGTGAGTATTTCAGCGTGTAAATGAACATCTTCCCTTCTGCTTCGCACTGTTCTGTCATGCAGCATCAGCGCGGCAGGCGAGCCGCCCGAACGGAACCCGGTTGGATCGCGCGCCTCTTGTTGGGGATGGCGGCAAATGGCGCGGCGGCCGCGCCATGGCGTGGCAAAGGGCGAAGAGATCTGGCAAGGATCAGGCGAAACGCCGGGCGCCAGCGACGCACAGCACGACGACGAGGGCGGATGCGATCATGGTCCAGGCGATTGGCTCTCCCAGAAAGATCCCGGCCAGCAGGAGGCCGAAGAACGGCTGCAGGAGCTGCAACTGTCCAACGCCGGCAATGCCGCCAAGCGCGAGACCGCGATACCAGAAGATGAAGCCCACCATCATGCTGAAAACCGAGACATAGGCGAGGCCAATCCAGGCGGGCATGGAGATCGCGGACCATGTGTCCGGCAAAGTGAACAGGGTGATCAACGTCATGACCGGCAGGGACAGCAATAGCGCCCATGAGATCACCTGCCAGCCGCCGAGCCGGCGCGAGAGCGTTGCCCCCTCGGCATAGCCGAGGCCACAGATCACAATGGCGCCGGTCATCAGCAAATCGCCGACAGGCGTCCCGCCATCGTCGCCATGAAGGGCAAACCCGGCAACCGCGCCTGCGCCTGCCGCCGCGAAGACCCAGAAGGCCGGCGTCGGCCGCTCGCCTCCGCGCAGCACGCCGAAAATGGCGGTGGCCAGCGGTAGCAACCCGATAAAGACGAGGGAATGCGCCGCGGTGCCATGCTGCAGCGCCAGGGCGGTCAGCAGTGGAAAGCCCAACACGACGCCGGATGCAACCAGCGCCAATGGGAGGATGTCGCGACGTTCCGGCAGGGCCTGACGGAGCGCAAACAGGCAAACCGCCCCCAGCAACGCGGCGATCACCGCACGGGCCGATGTCAGGAACATCGGCGAAAAATCTGCCACCGCGACCCGGGTCGCAGGCAGTGATCCGCTAAAAATGATGACTCCCAGGAGGCCGTTGCCCCAACCCACAGTCCCGCGTTCCATGACTGTTCCCCGCTTTTCCGGGCCAGGCAATAACAGTCCGGATCTGGCGTGGACAGGGACAGTTCAGTACAGTTTGAATAATCTGTATGGTTGAAATGATCCATACAGCAGGAAGGGACTTGATGATGGACGGCCAGGGAACGACGCGCACCGAAGCGCTGATGAACGCCGTCCGCGCGAAGATCGCCAACCGGGCTCTGGGTCCCGGGGACCGGTTGCCTTCGGTCCGGAGCTTCGCCAGAACCATGGGCGCCTCGCCCTCCACCGTGGTCGACGCCTACGGGCGGCTGGAGGCGGAAGGCGTGATCCGCGCAAGACGCGGATCGGGGTTCTATGTCACTGGGGCCGACCTGCCGCCGATGGCTCTCGCCGGGATGGGGCCGCCAGGAGCGCGCGCCGTTGATCCGCTCTGGGTCTCCCGGCAGTCGCTTGATGCGGCCCCCTCGGCCCTCAAGCCGGGGTGCGGCTGGCTGCCTCCGGAATGGATGCCGCATGCGGCGCTCAGGAAAGGCCTGCGGGAACTGGCCCGGGCCGAAGACGGCCTGCTCTCCGACTACGGCGGCGCCCGTGGCGCGCCTGGCTTGCGCCGCCTGCTGCTTGGCCGCCTCGCTGATGAGGGCGTCGCGGCCTCGATCGATCATGTCATGCTGACGGGTTCGGGCACCCAGGCGATCGACCTGATCTGTCGACTGTTCCTGCGGCCCAATGACGCCGTTCTGGTTGATGACCCCTGCTATTTCAATTTCCAGGCGCTGCTACGCGCCCATCAGGCGCGGGTCGTCGGAGTCCCGTTCACCCCCACAGGGCCGGACACATCTGCCTTCGAGCGCGTTCTCAAGGAAGAAAACCCGCGCCTCTACATCACAAATTCCGCGCTGCACAATCCAACCGGCGCCAGCCTGTCGCCACAGACAGCCCATCGGGTGTTGAGCGCGGCCGCGGCCCATGGGGTGACAATCGTGGAGGACGACATCTTCGCGGATTTCGAGCCGGCGCTGTCGCCGCGTCTGGCAATCCTCGACGGGCTGAACCGCGTCATCCGGACAGGCAGTTTCTCCAAAACGCTTTCGGCTTCCCTGCGTTGCGGTTATATCGCGGCCCGGCCCGACTGGATCGAAGGTCTGGCCGACCTGCAAATCGCAACCAGCTTCGGCGGCCCAAGCCCGGTGGCGACCGGGCTGGTCGCGGGCGTGCTGGCTGGCGGCGGATATCGGAAGCATATGGACCGCCTGCGTAACCGGCTGACGTGCGCCAGAATGGCGGCGGCAGAGCGGCTGCGGCCGCTTGGCGTTGTTCCCTGGATCATGCCCCGGGGCGGCTTCTATCTCTGGTGTCGCCTGCCAGATGGGCAAGACTCCACAACGCTCGCGCAGCGCTGTCTGGAGGAGAATGTCATTCTCGCGCCGGGAAACGTGTTCAGCGTCTCGCAAACCGCAGGCGCCTTCCTGCGCTTCAACGTTGCGCAACTCGACGACGCAAGGACCTTCGCAGTGCTTCAGAAGGCAATGGCGAAAGGTTGAGAAGCGACGCGGAGATCCCGCGGCCTCCCAGACGATCCCAACGCTCCAGGGCGCATTCCGCAAGGCAATCTGTGGCTTGCCACCACATAACCATGCGGCAGGCGCCTGCCCCCCAGGGCCGATCCGGATTCCGTTCGCAACACGCAAAGAATGACGGCGTATTGCGACACGATGCGGCCGCTGTCCTCATGTCTTTTCAGCCATGTGGATTGCAGTGACTGTCATTGCCCGGCTCTGATCAACGGATATTGAGCCCTGGTTGCGGTTTGGTGATCGCAATTGTCACAGTGACAGCACCTGCTGTCACTTTCGACGACATGTAGCCAGATGCATAGATCGGCCCCGACGTTGGCGGTGTCCTGACCAACGACCACCCGCCACCCAGGTTGCTCAAGCCGGGCGCAACGGTCTCCACGATCTTTACCCCCGCCCAGGTCGCCCCAGGCGATCCGACCGCACGAGCACCCCGACCATTGCGGCCGCCAGCGCCAATGACACAGCGGACCCGGCTTCGGATGTGGCTGCACAACCGGAGGCGTGACTCTGGAGGGAACTGGTGTCTGTGGCTGTCACCGCCCGGAAAGGGAAATATGTCTGGTGAAACCTGCGTCGCGTCACCAGACGAGCCGGTGCCCGTTCTTCCTCCCGGTGTTTTCGACGGCGTCCTGAAACAGAAGCTCCCGGAATGGCTGACAAGGGACGCTGCAAGCCTCAGGGCGCACCCGGCTTTCCAGGACGCGTTGCGGCGCTACGCAGAATCCATGACCAGCCTGCTTGAGAACGCGCCCGACCGGGTTCGCGTGATCAGCGAAGAGGCTTTACTGCTTGTGGGCGTCGCGTTGTCTGCGATGCACCTGTCGCGAGATCCGGCGGACTCACGCTCGGGCGCCACCCTGACCCGCGCCAAAACCTTTGCAGTCCGCACAGGCCTGGCCAGCCCCAACCGTGTCGCTGCTTATGTCGGCCTGACGAAGCGGCTGGGCTACTGGCGCCAGGCGGAGGCGCCCGAAGACCGACGGATCAGGCTTCTCGAGCCGACCGAGAAGGGGAGCGGGCTCAGCCAGATATATACCAGAATGACCCTGGAGACCGTGCAGATGCTGTCCGATGGCGCCGACTATCTGGCCGTGCTGCAAACCGATCCTGATTTCCAGGGCCGCATCGCGGTCGAGGCGGTTAACCAGTATCTGGGCGGCGTCCGCGTTCCTCCCGCTGTCGAGGACGCCAGCTACTTCATGGACCAGATCGCCGGCCATCAGGTGATGCTCAAGCTATGGCTTGCCTTTGTGAAGCAGAGCAACGGTTCCCGCGTCATCAGCTACCCCTATGAGCGCCTTGCGTTGAGCTTCACGGTTTCACGGGCCCATATCCGGCGCATGATAGAGGCCGGGCGGGAACGGGGGTTGTTTATCATCCACGCGCCCGGTGGACGGGCGATCGAAATCCTGCCGAAGTTTGTCGATCTGCAGGAAACGGTTGCATCGCTGGTCTTTGCCCAAGTCAAGAAAGGAGCCGACATCGCTGCCGCGGCGGCAGGGCGCAGCCGCATCCGCTGGGACGCCGTTGGGGAAGGGGAGGTGTGTCGTTGACCGTTGATCCAACTGTTCACGCCGCAGCCACCGCTGATTGTGGATGACCAGGCAAAGCAGGCGGATGGCCGCCTTCAGTCAAGGCTTCCCGACGTTCTGGACGCCGTCTGGTCGCCAGGCGGTGCACCGCCCGCGCCAACGTTGGCGGCAGGATCGACGACAAGACCAGCTTTGGCGAGGCCATCTCCGATGTCCCGAACAAGCTGTTTGTCCCAACCAATTTCGTTCAACCAGGGGTGGAAAGTTGTTTTAATGTCAGGGTTCGTTTCCATCAGCTTGCGAATAACCGGCGCAGCTTCAGTCGTCTTGTCGAGTTTTCCAAGAACCGCAATTTTGAGGACAAGTGCGAAACGAAGATCCGATGTTATGTGAAGCATTTCCCGATAAGCTTGAACATAATCACCCTCCGCAAAATAGGCGATTGTAATCGGGGGCGCCCAGTTCTTGAGATTGATCCCGAAGTCATGCCGCGCCCGGTTGAAAATTTCAAGCGCTTCCCCGCTGCGTCGCAATCTTGCAAGGCGATCCGCGATACGAATTTGTGAATAGATGTCACCTGGATAGTTTTTCCGAATTTCTCGCTGAAGCGCGTCGAATTCCGCAATCTTCCCCTGACGGAGGGAAAGCCGCATGAGCGCGATCTTTGTCAAATAGCTTTCAGGTGCAAGCTCCGCCGCCTTTTGTGCTGCCTGGTCGGCATGCTCAATGAGCAATGCCCGCTGCTTTCGGTCGCCTTTTAGATAATATAATGATCTGACCGTATATAAGTTACTTAATACAGCCCACGTTGCGGCGTCTTTTGGATTGGAATTAACAATTTTTTCCAGGCATTCACGAATCTTGAGGTAAGCTATATCGTTTGCAATAATTTCATCGATCTGGGCGCGGAACAGGCAGGTTGGCCTTGAAAGGAAATTTCCGCGATACCTTTCGAATGTCGATGATGCGGCGGCCCCTGTGCCCAGGATCTGAAAAGCTATTTTATCAATCGCTACATTGATTGACGTTGCGGTCAGCTCTGACAGGTTTTCTCTCGAAGACCAGAGGATGCGGTTGGAGGCGGTGTCTTTCAGTTTCCAGATCAGTTCGGGCGTTGCGCCATTCGTGATGCTTCCAGCCAAATCAAAGACGATGCTGTTCCCCGGATCATTTTTTGTCGTTGGCACGCGCCCGGCCATTTCGCCTGACGCCCCAGGCGGGATGACCTCCGCGAGCTTGATGCGAGAAAGGGCCGGGGCTAAACGGATATCAATTTCCCGGGCAAGCAGGCGCGCCTGCTCTCCGGCATATTCGACGGGCTGAACGTCGATAATGAGATGTTCGGGTATCGGCGCCGCTTTCTGCCGCCATCCAGGGAAGGCCATCAGGCTAAAGGCGATAACGGGCAACCCGCAGGCCGCCAGCAAAATGCCCCTGTGGAACGCGCGCCCGCGGGTGGACAGCGAAAGGGCCGCCGCGCCTGGTTCGGGAGCGTCTGGCTCCGGCGCAATCCTGGCTGAGAAGTCTGGCGACGGCATTGCCGGATTGGGCTGTCGGGGGGCGTCCGGAATGCTGAAGGTGGGTGTGTAGCCGCCTTTCGGCAAGCTGATGATCACGAGGGGGGCTGTTTCGGATGTCTGGTAGTAGGCCTGTAACGCCTTCCTGACGCGCCCGGCCGTCGTGCGCACAATTGTGTCGCTGGACGGATCGAACCCGGGGCTTCTTCCGAATCCTTCAACGGCGATAGTATAGGCCTTGAGACGGGCGCCGCGCCCATGGAGCGTCTCGGTTACGACAAACTCCAGGAACGCGCGTACAATCGGTGCATTCGTGAATTGCTCCGAGTTGAGAATCCGCCGCAATTCGTCGACTGCCAGGACGATTTTCTCATCAGGAAGCATGGTGTTCATTGCTGTCATGCAGTTTAAGTGATCTCATCCGCCGCAAAATGAGATGTTTCTTTGGTTTCCTGCCCATATCTAATATTAAAGTGAGTGCTGCATGAGTGTTGATCAGATTGTTGCTTTATCTGTCGCTTCGATGTATAAAACGACGCTTGCAGATCGAAATACCGACTAAATAGTGCTATAGCGCGTTGGCGTTGCCATATCAAGTTGTGGGGTGAGGGCTGCGCCCGACCCACCCCAAAAAGACCGCAGCAATTCCGGCTTCTGTTGTCAATTTCGGCGGCGCATCTGCACTAAAACTGGTGAGCTATCCCCACAGCCCAGGGCCTCCACGGCGTTGAACGCACTCTGGACGTGAGGTGGAGTCCACTGCGGGCGGCCGGTCGGCCATGCCCGCCAGGTCTCGCGCCGGTGAGCAGGCAAATGGGCGCTGGCAGATGGCGGCGGCGCGCCGCCAGGCTTCCGCCCAGGCAGGAAGGTTGCCGTTACCGCGCCCACCGCCTGATTTTGCAATCCTGAAACCATGCTCATCGCATGTCAGCGCTGATCAACTCACCTTCCATAACCCAGCTCGCGCCGTTGAAGCGTCCGATCTGCATCTGCCGGATGGGCGAGTAGTCATCAGGCGATGTATTTACCTTGATGCCAGGCAGCAGCAAGGGCAACTCAACGTCTGAAAGGGTTGTCGCCTGTTTCAGCAAATTTTCGCGCGTCAGATTATCTCCGCACCGCTCCAGCAGGCGCACCGTCAGATAGGCGGTTGCATAGGCGATAACATTACTGCATTCCGAGATATTGCCGCTCTTGTACCAGTCTGCGAAGAATTTCTTGTATGCGATCACATCCGGCGTGTTGGCCCAGAGTGGATCGTCGGCGCGTTTGAAGGCGAACGCGCTCATGAAGCCCTTCGCGTTCTCCGGGCCAGCTGGCTGGAGGACCGTTCCGATGGACGCTGTGACCGCTGCAAGGTAGACCGCTGGTTTCCAGCCGGTCTCCGCGATTTTCCGGATCGCCTGGGCGCCGAATTTGGGCGTCGCCATCATGAACAGCGTGTCAGCGCCGGAGGCCTTCAGGGCGACGATCTGGGAATCGATGGTTGTGTCCGATGTTTCGTAGCTGAGCTCCCTGACAACCATCTTCGCCGCCGCCGCTCCCAGCCCATCCTTGAAGCCCTTCGCGTAGTCACGCCCGGCGTCGTCATTCTGGATCAGGATGCTCACCCTGGCGCCGGGGTTGTGCTTCAGGAGGTACTGGGCGAACACCCGCCCTTCCATCTCATAGAGCGCATAAAGCGCTGTTGAGTATGGATAGTTCTTTGGATCATTCCACTTCGAGGCGCCGGAGGCGATGAGCAGTTGAGGAATTTTTCTGCTGTTCAGATATTTCTGGACAGCAGAGCTGGTGACTGTGCCGACCTGGCCGATCATGGCGAACACATCGTCCTGCTCGACAAGCTTGCGGGTCTGCTCAACTGTTTTCGCCGGATTGTACGCGTCGTCCAGGCTGATGAACCTGATCTTGCGTCCGTTAACGCCGCCACGCGCATTGATCATCTCATAGTACGCGGCGGTGAGCAGCCCGACAGC
Source organism: Camelimonas fluminis (assembly GCF_014656355.1). Classification (GTDB taxonomy): domain Bacteria; phylum Pseudomonadota; class Alphaproteobacteria; order Rhizobiales; family Beijerinckiaceae; genus Camelimonas; species Camelimonas fluminis. The sequence goes on along the minus strand of NZ_BNCG01000015.1, from coordinate 54,119 downwards.
GCCATAGGCCGATGCAGGCCCGCTATAGGGCACGGTATGACCAATCCTGATTTCCCGGTCATTCGCGCCTTTGCTGTATTCCGCCGCTCCAGAGGGGGCGCCGCAGGACAGCATCGCTGCGGCGGCAAATGCTGGAGCCAGAACAGATCGGATGCCTGACATCGTCCTCTCCTCATGCCGACGATCATTGATCGTGCTGGGTTTGGGAGCATCCAGACGCCGGTCGTCTCCCTAATGACCGGTCGTGGGCGCTCCATGTGGCGCAATTCCCGTGGCAAGCGCGTCCAGATAGGACGTCGCCACGGCCTGTAACGAACGTGGGCCGTCAGGGCTCCACCATTTTGTCAGGTGGTTGAAGGCGCCAAACAGCATGCTGGTTATCAACGACGGATCGCAGGGGCGGATGGATCCATCTTCGATTCCGGCGTGCACAAGATTGCGGACATCGCGATGGAGCGCGCGCTGGCGTTCCCGGCTGCTGTCACGCAACGGTTGGGGAATATCGTTGAGATTGATCAGGACAAGGCAACGGCCGAAGTCACTACAGATCAACTCCGCATAGCGTTCGAAAAAGATGCGAACCTGGCCATACCCGTTGGCGCCCTTCTGTTTCCCCTCAACCAATGCCGCTTCGATCGACTGAAGGGCCAGTTTACGGCAGTTGTCGAGCAGCTGGTCTTTGGATTTGGCGTAATAATACAGGGCTGCCGCAGTGGTTCCGAGCTCCGCGCCAATGTGATTCAGGGATGTATTGTGATAGCCTCGCCGCGCGAATACGCGGCCTGCGACCCGCAGAACCTCCTGACGCTTGTCCTGATATCGCTTCACCCGCACCGATGTGTCCATGAAAGCCGACGGCCCCGTTCGTATATACGTTTCACAAGAACGCGCTGTTGACACGCGTTTCACTACATATCAATTTTAATGAACGTTCAATAAAATTTTTGGACGTCCAGATGACCACGCCGCGCGATGTGTTGGTTTACGGGGGGGCTGGCGGGTTCGGGCGGCCGGGGCCGCTCCATCGCCAACATCAGGGGAGCCCCCATATTGCGTGCGCGCGGTTGTGCTCCGGCGCAGGGCGTCGCGGATGGGGCGGGACTTTCGACAATGCCGCAGCCTGAACAACAGGCCGGAAGACAAGGGATGGAACATATGGGTCAGCTTGAAGGTCGCGTCGCGATCGTTACGGGGTCTGGTCGTGGAATCGGGCAGCAGATCGCGCTGCGTCTGGCCAGAGAAGGCGCGAGCATCGTTGTCAATGATCTGGATGAGGCGCCAGCAGCGGAAACGGTGGCGCTGATCAGGGATGGCGGCGGCAAGGCCGTCGCCTGCACGGGCGACGTGTCCAGCAAGGACTTCGGCCCGCGCATTGTCCAGACCGCCGTCGAAAACTTCGGCGATTGCCACATACTGGTGAACAATGCCGGTTATACGTGGGACAACGTCATCCAGAAAATGTCGGACGAGCAATGGGATACGATTATTGATCTGCACCTGAGCGCGCCATTCCGGATCTTGCGCGCCTTTTTTGATCACCTGAAAACGGCGACCGAGGCCGAAAAGGGCAGGGGCGAGCGTGTGGTGCGCAAGGTCGTCAACATCTCATCGACATCGGGGGTGAACGGCAACGCCGGACAGTCGAACTACTCATCCGCCAAGGCTGGCGTGGTCGGGCTCACCAAGGCTGTCGCCAAGGAGTGGGGACGTTATGCCGTCACCGTCAATGCGGTGGCGTTCGGCTACATCCAGACGCGGTTGACCCAACCTCTGCAGGCGGGTGAAAGCGGCGAGATTGATGTCGATGGCAGGCAGATCAAGGTCGGCGTCCAGGGCGGCCGGCTTGCGGCGCTGAACCAGATGATCCCTCTCGGTCGGGGTGGAACTCCGGAAGAGGCAGCCGGCTCTGTCTACCTGTTCTGCAGCCCGGACAGCGACTACGTCAGCGGTCAATGCCTGGTGGTCAACGGCGGCGTCTGATCTTTGGCATCCGGGCGGTCGCCGTCATGTCCGCGACATCGCGACCGCCTGGCTTCCCGGCGTGGGGCCCGTCCGGGAATTTGGCGGCGGCGATCCGGCGCGAGGTTTCTGCGTCCTGTCCCACCGCGCCATGTCCGGAGACAATCGCCAGCATCCGTTGATGATGGCGGCGATTGTTTACGCCCGGGATTGCCGGCGTGGCTGGCGGGAAGACGCACCGGATCGACCTGGCCGACATTTCCAGACGGGCGCTGGGCCCGCGTTCACACGCCCGAAACCCCTAATCGTGGAGGAACTGATGCATCTGACCGAGGGCCTGAGGCGCGCCCGTGACGGGCAGGGAGACGCCGTCGCCGTGGTTTTTGGCGAGCAGCGCTGGACCTGGAGCCAGTTCGGCGACCGGGTGGCGCGCCTGGCGTCCGTCTTCCGCGCCCATGGCGCCGGCGCTGGAGATCGCATCGCCATGCTGGGGCACAGCAGCCACCGGTATCTGGAGTATTACTACGCCGCGCTCTGGAGCGGCGGCGTCATCTGCCCCATGAATACCCGGCACAGCTTGCCGGAACTGCTCTATCAGGCTGCGGATTCCGCGCCGGCCGTCCTGATCGTGGATGACGCTTTCGCGCACTTGGCCGAGCCCATCCGCCAGGCCCTGCCAGACCTGAAACTGGTGCTGTACGCGGGGGACGCCGCCGCCCCCGCTGGCATGCTGTCTTATGAGGACGAACTGGCGCGGGCTCCCACCTGCGTCGACGCCGAACGCGGTCACGATGATCTCGCCTGCCTGTTCTATACGGGCGGCACCACCGGGCGCGCCAAGGGCGTGATGCTGAGCCACGCAAATCTGCTGGCGAGCATCCGCAGCCATATGACGGCGTCAGGCCCCACTCCGCCTCCGGCAAGCCTGCATGCCGGGCCGCTGTTTCATCTTGCGGCAGGCAGCCGGGTGTTTTCGACAACCCTGACTGGTGGTCGGCATATCGTGCTGCCGGCGTTTGCGCCGGCCGACGTGCTGCGAACGATCGCCAGGGAACGGGTGACAGCCGCGACCTTCGTGCCCACGATGCTCGCCATGGTCATGCGCCACCCCGAATTCGACGCCCATGACCTGTCAAGCCTTGAGCTGATCAGCTATGGCGCGTCGCCGATGCCAGAGACATTGCTGCGCGAGGCAATTCGCCGGTTTCCCAACGCCCGTTTCGCCCAGTCCTACGGCATGACGGAAACCTCGCCTCTTGTGGCGCGTCTCGGGCCGGAGGACCACCAGCCGGACGGCCCGACGAGCCACAGATTGCGATCGGCCGGGCGGCCTGCGCCCGGGGTTGAGGTGCGGATCGTTGACGCGGAAGATCGCGTGCTCCCTGTAGGGGAGGTCGGTGAGATCATCGCGCGCGGGCCGAACGTGATGCTGGGATACTGGCGCAAGCCGGAGCAGAGCGCGGCGGCCATGCGCGGCGGCTGGATGCATACCGGCGACGCGGGGCGGTTCGATGCCGATGGCTACCTGTATGTGGTGGACCGCACCAAGGACATGATCATTTCCGGCGGAGAAAACATCTACTCCACCGAAGTGGAGAACGCGCTTCTGCAACATCCCGATGTCGCCCAGTGCGCGGTCATCGCCGTGCCGCACGCCACATGGGGCGAGGCGGTGCACGCGGTGATCCTGCCGCGCGAAGGCGCCGACCTGGACGCCGACGCGCTGATCGCCCATTGCCGGTCGCTCATCGCGGGATACAAATGTCCCCGGAGCATCGAATTCCGGAACGACGGCCTGCCCCTGTCAAGCGTCAACAAGGTCGACAAGGCCAAACTTCGCGAGCCGTTCTGGAACACCCAGGGACGGCAGGTCAGTTGATGCGCATCCCGCGCCGGCGACGCCGGATCCCGTCGCGTGCGGGCTGTGAAACCGTGAGCGGCGAACCGGACAGGATCGGAGCGCCACGTCGTTCCCTGCGTCTGCGCCGCGTCCTTCCATGACCGCGGGGTCCTGGTCGCCAGCGTCGCCGATCCTCTTCCGGCGAGCGGTTTCCTGTTCCTCGACAAGGTGGGGTTCACGGAATCCTTCGCGGCTGATGTCGACCCGAGGATCGCGGCCTTCATGGCGGACACGCAGGTTCCCGGGTGTGGAAGGCGCTGGCGGGCGTCGTCACTGATCCGCCCCACTGGCGTCGCCTCCGGTCAAGTCCGGGGTGACGCCCCAAGGTTCTTCCCGGCGGGGCCCAGATGCTTATGCGCCGTTCCAAAGCGTTCCATTTGGTTCCAACTCGATCGTATCACCGGACGGCATTCGGGCTTAGCGTGTGGCGCAGGGTATGTCCGTATTTTGGATGATCGGGGCGTCAGATGGGTGCGGCGAGTTCACAACAATGGTGGTCAGGCGTAAGTCTTTTGGCGCTGATGACGGCCGCGCTCGCTGTAAGCCCCAGCCCGGCCATGGCTGAAAGCGTCGCCAGACAGGTCGAGCGCGGCGCAAACGGCAAGGATCAGTGCTGGTCCAACGAACGCAGTTGCTGGGGTTACAATCCTGCCCTTGTTCCCCGGGTCTCGGTGGACTCCACGCATGGTCTCGACGCTGCGGGCGTCTCGATTGTCAATGATTTCAGCAATACCGGCGCGCCCTCAGGCGGGGTGGCGGTGGAAATCGGCTCCGCTGGCGGCCACGGCGCCCTCGGCGCTGCTTTCACGGCCGCGGGCAGCCCGTATTACACGCCCGGTAAAAAGGGCGGCTCCGCCGGCAATGTCACTGTCATCCAGCGCGGCGACCTGTACGGCGCCGGCAGCCAGACCATCGATATCGCCCTGCTGCGCGTCTATTCGATGGGCGGCGATGGACGCGTTGGCTACTGGAGTTCTGGCGCGGGCGGCGCGGCGGGATCGGTCATCCTTGACGTGCAGGGCGTTGTTTCAACATCTGGCGATCATTTTGGCGGCGTCTGGGCGACGTCCGCAGGCGGACAGACCGGACGCAACCGCTCCCCGGAGGCGATCCGCGCCATTGGCGCCTGGCCGGTCGGCATCGACGCCCGTGACGCCTATCTGTTTCCGGGCGCGGCCGGCGGCTCTGTAGCCGTAACCATCGGTCCGGCCGCCCGCGTGTCGACGAAGGGTGGCTGGGCCCCTGGCGTCATCGCCGAATCCGTCGGCGGCGCCGGCATGGATGGCGGCACCTATCAGCGGGTGCTGCCAGGGGCCGGCAATGGGGGGACGGTTACGTTCAGCAATCATGGCGCGATCACCACCCAGGGCGAGGCGTCCACGGGCGTGCTGGCGCAGTCGGTCGGCGGCCGTGGCGGACGGCAACTTGCCATGGTCAGCGGGAATGTCGGCTCAGGCGGCGGCAAGGGCGGCGATGCGGCGCATGGCGGCGCGGTCAACGTGCTGCAGGCTGGCGAGATCACCACGTTCGGCAATTACTCATTTGGCCTCGCCGCGTGGTCCATTGGCGGGTCCGGCGGTAACGGCGCTTCGGCCTGGGGCGGGCGTAGCGGCGGCGATGGAGGCGCCGCTGGCAATGGCGGCTCCGTCGAGGTGGTGAATAGCGGTTCAGTCGTCACGCATGGCAAGGGCGCCATCGGCGTTGTCGCCCAATCGCTTGGCGGCGGCGGCGCGGTCAATGCCTTCCAGCGCAGCAGCTATACGCCGGGGGCAAGTTCCGGCGGCGGCGCTGGCGGCGGCAGCTCCAACGCATTTTTTCCTGCGGGCAAGGGCGGAGAGGGCGGTTCCGGCGGCTCCGGCGGTGCGGTGCTCCTCGCCCAGAACGGGATGATCTCAACTGAAGGCGAGAGCGCCTTCGGCGTGTTGGCGCAGTCCGTCGGCGGCGGCGGCGGCGGTGGCGGCTCATCCAGCAGCGTACTCAATATTTTGCTGGGCTATTCAGCAGGCGGCGATGGCGGCGGCGGCGGCTCGGGCGGCTTTGTCAACGTTACGTCCACCCTGCCTCCAGGCGGCCTTGCGGCGCCATCGATCACGACCACGGGGCGTCTCGCCAGCGGCATCGTGGCCCAGAGCGTCGGCGGCGGCGGCGGCGCGGGCGGCTCGGCCAACACATCGACGGCGGGCGTGTTCGCGGCGGTGTCCGTGGCGATCGGCGGCAACGGCGGCATGGGCGGCGACGGCGGGGCCGTGTTTGTCGAGAACGGCTCGAATATCACGACAAAGGGTATGGAAGCCCATGGCGTGGAGGCGCGCAGCGTCGGCGGCGGCGGCGGCAAGGCTGGAAACGCCAGCGCCTATGCCTTCGCAATTGCGCCGCCGCCTTATCCGGCGCTGGCCCTGTCGTTTGCCATGGGCGGCGATGGCGGCGCGGGCGGCGCCGGCGGCGATGTCTCGGTCTACAATCGCGCGGGCGTCGAAACCTGGGGCGAGAAGGCCTATGGCGTCTATGCCGGCAGCATTGGCGGCGGCGGCGGCGCCGCTGGCGCAGCGGCGGCGGTGGCCGACGTTATTGGCTTCACCAAAAATTTCTCGCTTGCCTTCAGCCTCGGCGGCTCGGCCAAAGGGGGTGGCTCCGGCGGCCTTGCGAGCATCGCCAATGTGAATGCGATCACCACCCACGGCAGGTTCGCCACCGGCATTCTGGCCCAGAGCATCGGCGGCGGCGGCGGCGACGGCGGAGCCGGTTCGGCCAGCGCCGCCAAGGGCGTTTCCAATCAGGGATATGTCTCGACGATCGTGCAGGACGGCGTGCCGATAGCTGACACGTGGTCAGTGCGCCTGGCTATCGGCGGTTCAGGCGGCCGCGGCGGCTCGGGCGGCCTGACGCTGGTGAGCAACGAAGGGTCGGTGACGACCCACGGCGAGAATGCACGCGGGATTCTGGCCCAGAGCATCGGCGGCGGCGGCGGCTCTGGCGGCGGCTTTCTCAGCCTTGGAACGTCGGAGCGTTCCAGCAGTCTCAATATCGGCGGCTCCGGCGGCTCCGGCGGCAATGGCGGCGTCGTCAACGTGGTCAACGCCCGCAGCGGTCGCATCGAGACACATGATGGCGGTTCCGCGGGTATTTTTGCCCAAAGCGTCGGCGGCGGCGGCGGCGATGGCGGCGCCCTCGCGGCAAAGGCCAAAAGCGGCCCCTCGCTGGGCTCTGGCATTGAAGCGACGGACGCCGTGCTGCAGCTCGCGGACGATCTGATCAAGATCAACAAGCGCGCCAGCGGCCAGTTCGGCAATCCCGACATCGCCCGCGCCGAAGCCGGACTGCTGGACAAGAAGAGCCCGACGCAGGAGCGTCTGGGGCAGGCCAAGACTGTCCTGACGATCGTCAAATCAGGATGGAGTTCCGCGAAGGACGCCATCAGGCAGAATGAAAAAATCCGCAAGCAGAACGAGATCAATCTCAAGGAAGGCAAGCCGCTGATCCCCGAAGTTCCCGTGAGGGACTTCGTGAGCGTGGCCATCTATGAGGCGGCCAAAACCGGCGCGCTGAATTATATCATGGAGAAGCTGACCGATGGCCTGAAAGGCGCTCTCAAGGAGGTCGTCGGAAAGGTCACCCCGACGAAGGCGACGGTTGCCCTGAACCTGTCCATCGGCGGGTCGGGCGGCGATGGCGGAGCCGGCGGCGCGGTGAACGTCCGGAATGACGGGACGATCATCACGCATGGCCCGGTCTCCTATGGCATGTTTGCCCAGAGCGTTGGCGGCGGCGGAGGTTCCGGCGGCGGCGCCGTCACCTCGGGCGCAAACTGGTACAATATCCAGATGAACGTCGGAGGCTCCGGCGGTTCGGGCGGCTCTGGCGGCGGCGTGACCGTCAACAACGGCGGCCTGATCGAAACCCGTGGCGTCGCATCGTTCGGCGTGCTGGCCCAGAGTATTGGCGGCGGCGGCGGACTTGCGGGCGGCGCCGTCAATACCGACGCCATCGGCACGGTGAGCGCCACAGTCAACATGGGCGGCTCCGGCTCCTCCTGGTCCGATGGCAAGGATGTCGTCGTGACCAATTCAGGAACCATCAGAACCCAGGGCAAGGAAGCTCACGGCCTTGTGGCGCAATCGGTCGGCGGCGGAGGCGGCGCCTATTTCGTCGAGCGCAAGTCGCCGCTTTCGGTCGACAATATCGCCGGTTCGCAGGAAGAGCTGGAGGTGCTCAGGCTCGCCAACGACCTGCTCAAGGACTTCAATCTGGGCACGCTTGGCCAGACCGGCGGCGGCAAGGCCGAAATGGACTGGAATTCGGTGATCCCACCGCTGTCGCTTACCGCCAGCATCGGCGGCCGTGGTGGTCGAGGCGGCGATGGCGGCGCGGTGCGCGTGCACCAGTTTGGGACCATCGAGACCACCGGACATGGCGCGATCGGCCTGTTCGCCCAGTCGATCGGTGGCGGCGGCGGTTTTGGCGCCGACGCCGGAGCTGGCGGCCATGCAACCCGCAACGCTGTGCTGGGCGCATCGGGCGGCGCGCGCGGCAAGGGCGGCGACATCAACATTACATTTGGTGGTCATGCCAATATCACCACGACCGGCGACGGCGCCATGGGCGTGTTCGCCCAGTCGATCGGCGGCGGCGGCGGCTACGCCGGCTCGGGCAACGGCGGCTGGAGCGTCCGCAATCCGCAGGTCGGATACAAGCGGGTGTTCGAGGAAATCCTGCTTCCCGACAGTCTGTTTTCGCCCCGGCAATCGGTCGACGGCGGAACCGTTGCGATCGACATGCTGGATAACGCCGCGCGTCTCAGCATCCACACAACGGGAGCCAGCGCTCACGGCGTCTTCGTGCAGAGCCTCGGCGGCGGCGGCGGGTATGGCTACAACATCAACCAGTGGAGCGAACCGCGCGCCTCCAACGCCGCCACGCGTTTTCCTTTTGGCGTCAGTGAGTTCGGCGATCGTACTGACGCGCCATGGAAAGTTTACGGCAAGCACGCCGAGCGTGAAGAAGGGCGGGGAGGCCACATCAGCATCCAGACCGTCGGCGATATTGTCGCTACCGGTCGCAACGCTTACGGCATTTTCGTACAGAACGGCGTACAAAAGGCTGACGGCTCCATTGATATCGAGCGTTCGCGCCCGGAGCACTATAACCTTATCCGCCATACCGGCGTTATTCAGGGTGGCTCCGCCAATGGCGCGGCCATACGCGTCGATGGCGGCCGCACCACGGTAATCCTGGAAGCGGGGTCGCAGGTCAGCGCCCTGTCCGGTCAGGCCATCCTCGGCTATGGCGCGCCGATGAGCATCTCCAACCGGGGCCGGCTGACAGGCGGGGTCGATATCGCCGATGACGGCGGCGGCAGCCGTTTCGTCAACGAAGCCGGCGCTGTTTTTGACACGGGCGGCGGCCGCGCGATGGTGTTCGGCTACGGCGAGGGTCTGTTGTCGCGGGTCAACCTTGGCGCCGACGGCGCCTTCATCAACAGGGGCGCGCTTGAGGTCGGCGGCGTCGGAACGCTCGGCAAGGCCTGGTTTTCGGACCAGACCAAAGTGAATCTCGGCGGCGTCATGAATGTCGACGTCGACAGGCCCGCAGGCAGCAACGTGGTGTCGGCGGACTATATCCAGGCCAGCCAGGTGCACATTGACGGGTTGCGCATTCAGCCCCGCGTTGGCGAGCGGCTGACAAAAACGCCGCTGTCGGTCATTGAGGCCCAGTGGCTGACAGGGCGCAGCTCAGCCTCACTGGCCCAACCTCAGGCTGGCCCGGTTTCCTGGTCGTTTCTCGACAGTGGCAACCGGCTGATTATCCAGCCCAAGGCCGATTTCCAGGGCGCGACCGGCGGTGCGCCGCTCACCCAGACGGAACTGGCAATGATCATGGCGCTGCAGAAGGGCTGGGATTCGGCCTCTCATCCGGAGGCTATGGCGCAATCCCAGATCTTCGCTGCGCTGGCCAATGCCGGTTCAGCAACTGAATACATGAACGCCATTGACAGACTGTCGCCCGAAGGCAGGCAGCAGCCGGCGGCGGCGCAGACGGTCAGCGCGCGCGGCTCCATGGGGCGTGCGCTCAGTTGTCCGGTGTTCGTGGATGGCGGCGCAATGATCAATGAAAACCAGTGTGTCTGGGGCGCCGTCACGGGTGGACGCACGATGTTGTTCAACACGTCAACCACGGATGGCTACCGCCAGGACAGTCTCAGCTACCAGGTGGGCGGCCAGTGGGAGCTGGCTCCCAACTGGTTCCTTGGCGCCAGCGCCGCATACAATGTCGACATGATGCAATCCAGCGACATGGCCACGAAGTACCGCGGCCAGGGCGGCGACGTCTCGGTCGCCCTGAAGCACCAGGTCGGGGCCTGGTATTTCGCCGCCGTTCTGCACGCCGGGTTTGCCTCGCAGGACGTCAGAACGTCTTTCGCCATTGATGACGAACAGTGGATGAACAAGGTCGACACCCATGCGTGGACATTCGGCGCGCGCGGGCGGGCGGCCTATGAATTTGCCTTCGACGGCTGGTATCTGCGCCCGTATCTTGATGTCGATGTCATTCACACGCGGATGCCCGGCTATGTCACCGAGGGCGTCGGCGCGACCATGAAGATCGCGCCACTGCGAGAGTGGACGGTGGCGGTGAGCCCGGCGGTGGAGCTGGGCGTTCGCGCGGATCTGGAGCCTGGCTCATGGCTGCGCCCTTACGTCAGCCTCGGGGCGACCTGGTTGTCGGACACCGGCCTCAGCACCCGCGCCAGCTTTGTTGACGGCTTCAGCGAGGGGCCTGGCTTCACCTCGACCAGCGAACTGCCGCGCTATCTTCTTGACGTCGGCGCCGGCGTACAGTTTTTCAGGAAAGGCGGCTTCGAATTGCGTGGCGAATACAAGGCGCAGATCGGCAAGGACTATCTCAGCCATCGCGCCGGGGTTCGCGCCGCCATCCATTTCTAGAGCAGTTTCGGTGAAAACCAGTTCACCAAAACTGCTCCATCATCTTAATTTGGCGCATTCTCGTCGCGAAAAGCTCCGGAAGGCGGCCGATCCGCGCAATTACGTTTCGATGCGCGGACAGAACAAAAATCGCGGCTATCCGCCTGCGCGCCGGATTTTGTAACCAATCGGCGTCAATCGAAGCCCGCCTGATCGCTGCAAGGTCAGGCGGAGGGGGTTCCCGCCTGGGGTGGGTAACTCTGCTGGGCGTTCAGAGCGTTGATGTAGCCCGAGATGGTGCGTCGCGCCATGGCTGCCGGCGCCCAGAAGGGGCGCAACAGGTTGGCGGCGGCGTATGCCGTCTCTGGCGAGAGGCTGCGCAACACATGGCTGTTCCATTGCCGGACCGAACGGCCAGCCAGCATGGCGCCGGTAATCAGGTCCTTTGACAGGCGCGCATCAAGCCACGGACGGTGGTCGGCGATTTCGATCGTCCGGTTTGGCGCCGGCTCGGCAGCGAAGGCATCGCGCAACGCGACGCCAACCCGCTCCTGGGCGTCGCGCGCCGCGCCCAGCAAGGCGTCGAAGTTGAAGAAGCCGTGGAACTGGCCTGGATAATGCAGCAACTCCACCGGAACGCCAGCCCTGCGCAGTTGCGCTGCGTAAAACAGGCCGTCGTCACGGATTGGGTCAAAGCCCGCCGTGATGATCACCGCCGGGGGCAGTCCGGCCAGGCTGACTGCATGAGCTGGCGACAGCCACGGATCCGTCGGATCTTCGCCACGTTCGACCAATGGGCCGACCGAGTCGATGAAATTGGCGGTGAGCAGATAGCCTTCGGCGTTTTCGTCTTTTGAAGCGAAACTCGTCGCCAGATTGGTCGCGGGATAGACCAGCGCCTGCAGGCTGAGCCGCGGGCCGCCCCTGCGGATATTCTCCTGGGCCACGGCGGCGCTGATGTTGCCGCCAGCACTGTCGCCGCCAACGCCAAGGCGGTTGCCGTCGATGCCGAGTGTTTCGGCATTCTTGTGGACCCAGTTCAGGGCCGCCAGAAAATCTTCGCGACCTGCGTAAAGGTCATGCTCCGGCGCCAGGCGGTAGCGCACGGATATAACAATGGCTCCAGAGGCGCGGGCAATGGCCCGGCAAATGCTGTCGCTGGTGTTGAGATCGCCAACGACAAAAGCGCCGCCGTGACACCACAGGAATGCGGGCTTCAGGCCGGGCGGGCCGTCGGGCGTATAGATGCGCAGTGGGATGGCGTTGCCGTCTGGCCCGCGGATCTGGCGCTCCGCCAGACCAGCCAAGGGGATGCGGCGACCGAAGGTCGACGCCATGGTCGAGAAGGCGCGGCGGAATGACGAGACACGCTCGCGATTGATGGCGCGTCCGGCGAGCGGAAAGGCCCCGTTCACGGCGTGGAGCAGCAGCCGGGATTCGCGGTCCGGTTCTGAAGCCCGTCTTGTCTTTGGCATGCCGCTCTCAGTTGTCAGAATATGACCGATCTGCGCGACGTTCCCTCCCATATGACCGCTCATGTTGTTGTCCCGTTCTCTTTATTCGTCTTGCTGCTTGCCCGGTTCAGGCGCAGTTTCGGGTTCAAGCCTACCGATCGGGGGCGTCAGCGCTATCGTCGGTTCCGACGAAGTTGAGTGTTTGCCTTGCGGGGCGGGGTGCACGGAGTTGACGGCGGCCAGTCTGCCGGGTCGCCGGAAGCCGCTCCATCGCCGACGCCTGTCTGTTCTTCTGGCGAACCGGTCGGAGAAGGTTGGCGTCGAGCCTGGGGAGGGGCCAGCGTTTCCAGCAACGGATACAGGCCAATCCGGCCATGCGGAAGGCGGTGATGGCGGAACTGTCCTGATCAGTATTGCGGCGCCGGCGGCGTAAACGTCGCACGGAAAAACGCTGGCATGATGTGGAGGATGAAATGGCTGAGCATCAGGAAAATCCGGATCTCCCCGATCTGGCCAGAGGGGTCGCTGAAGCAGAACTTGCCGATGGCGGCATGCTCGTCGGCCAGTTCGAAGGCCAGTCCGTTCTGCTGGTGCGCCGCGGCGAAGAGATCTTCGCCATCAGCGCGGAGTGCACGCACTACAGTGGACCTCTGGCCAGTGGGCTGGTGGTGGGAGGGACGATCCGCTGCCCCTGGCACCATGCGCGTTTCGACCTCCGCACCGGCGAGGCTGTCGCGGCGCCGGCCCTGGCTCCAGTCAGTTGCTGGGCGGTGGAGCGGCGGCTGGGGAGGATCATGGTTGGCAAGAAGAAGCCGGCCCCTGGACGCGCGTTGCCTGGCGGTTCAGCGCCATCACGGATTATCATCGTCGGCGGCGGGGCGGCGGGCTTCGCGGCTGCCCAGAGATTGCGCGACCTCGGCTATTCCGGCAGCCTCGTCATGTTGAGTGACGACGCCGACGCGCCCGTCGACAGGCCCAATCTTTCAAAGGATTTTCTGGCCGGCGCGGCTCCGCAGGACTGGATGCCGCTGCGCGACTCCGCATTCTATGAAAAGCAGTGCATCGACCTCAGGCTGGCGACGAGCGTGGCCGCCATCGATGTGGGCGCTTCCGAAGTTCGCCTCGCCGACGGCGCGCGGCTCGCCTATGACCGGCTGCTGCTGGCGACCGGGGCCGAGCCCGTGCGCCTGTCGCTTCCCGGGGTGGACCTGCCGCATGTCCATACGCTGCGTACGTTCGCCGACTGCCGGGCAATCATCGCGCAAGCTGAAACCGCCGGTCGCGCCGTGGTGATGGGGGCGAGCTTCATCGGACTGGAAGTGGCCGCGGCCCTGCGGCAACGCGGGCTCGACGTCCATGTTGTGGCGCCCGGCAAGCGGCCGATGGAGCGAATTCTCGGCCCGCAAATGGGCGATTTCATCCGCGCCCTGCATGAGCAGCGCGGCGTCGTCTTCCACCTTGAAGAAACGGCGCGCGCCATCACCGCCACCGGGGTGCAGCTTGCTGGCGGCGGGGCGCTCGCCGCCGATCTTGTCGTCATGGGGGTCGGGGTGCGCCCGCGCGCGCAACTGGCGGAGGCGGCCGGTCTCAGGACCGACCGTGGCGTGATGGTCGACGCTTATCTGGAAACGAGTGCGCCTGGCGTCTTCGCCGCAGGCGACATCGCTCGCTGGCCCGATCCGCACAGCGGTGCGGCGATCCGCGTCGAACATTGGGTGGTGGCCGGGCGCCAGGGCCAGACAGCCGCCGCAAACATGCTGGGCGAGCGCCGCAAATATGTCGGAGCGCCCTTTTTCTGGAGCCAACACTACGATCTGGGCCTCAACTATGTCGGCCATGCGGAAGCGTGGGATACGATTGAGGTCGACGGCGATATCGCCGCCGGCGACTGTACCTTGCGTTACAAACGCGAGGAGCGAACGCTGGCCGTGCTCACCATGGGGCGCGACCTGGAAAGTCTTGCCGCCGAGGCAGGGATGGAGGCCGGGATCGCGGCGGTGTAACAGGCATCCAGCCCGAAAAGGCGGCCGGGTCGAAACAGGAAACGGGATCGTCGCGCGCCGGATCGGGCGCAAGGCGTCGGTGTGGGCGGAACTGCCATGGAAAATCTTGTCCTCGTTACCTTGCATCTGTTGGCCGCGATCTTTTTCGTCGGCTCCGTGTTCTTCGAGGTGACGATTCTTGGGGCCATCGGCAGGCCAGTTGGGCCCGAGGCGATGCGGGCGGTGGAAAGCGCCATCGGCCGCCGCGCGCGGCGCGTGATGCCATTCGTGATCCTGGTGCTTTACGCGGCCGGTATCACCATGGCCTGGCAGTACAGGGATGTCCTGGCGCATCCGTTCGACAGCGGCTTCGCCACCCTGCTGGCGCTCAAGATCGCGCTTGCGCTCAGTGTGCTGGGCCACTTCATCGCCGCCGTGACGCTGGGCGCGCGGGGCAAACTCCGGTCGCGGCAGGTCCGCTTCATTCACATCAGCGTCTTCATCCATGTGATGCTGATCGTGATCCTGGCAAAGACGATGTTTTATGTTGCCTGACGCCAGAATGCGTTGGGTATGACCCGTTTCCCCCGGCGGACGCGGGGTTAGAGGCGGGTGCTTTTCTCCAGGGCGGACTTTCCGGCCGCCCGTTTTTGGTCGACAGCAACTGACCGCCGCGCTGGCGGTTTGCTTGGGCCGCGCCTGCCCTGACCGACACCGTGATCCGGCATGCGCTGAAGCGCGTCGGGATCAGTCGTAAAAAGCGGGCTTCGCCGATGGCGAGGCGAGGGGCGCAGCGCCCGCCACCCTGTTTTCAAACCCTTCACTCCTGAAGAGCGGGAGTCGCGCAGCCGGCCGGTTTCCGCAGCATGGCCGTCGTGGCCCTGTTCATGACCACGCGGCCGCCGTGGCTGCCAGCCCAAACGGCTGACGCGCATCCCAAACGCGCTGACGTCAAGACGGGTGCAGCGCGCGAACTCCTCACCACCATTTCGGACGCACTCAAAGAGCGATGGGCCAGGCTCATCATTCCGTGGTCTCAAGCGCCTCCCGAACGGCGATGTCGGCCATCGCGAGGGCGGCCTCACGGCTTGCGGCGGCGGCAATGAAGCGACCGTTGTGGCAGAAACGGGCGCCGGCGACGCCGGAGGCGCGCTCCAGTTCTTCATTGGTCAGACCAGCCCACGACGCCGGCAGATCGGCCCTCAGTTCGAAGCCCTCATCGGCCCTGCGGATGCCGTTGACGCACCAGTCCCTGTCGCGGGGGTGCACCACGAACAGCAGATGATCGGCTCCGGCTTTCACCACCGTGGGGCGATATGGCATGCCCATGGGCAACTCGAGAACGCGCCCGTCAGCCGCCGTCCGGATTGCATTCATCACGAGCGTTTCAGCGCGCAGCTTCGCGGCGCTACGGCCGATCCGCGCTTCGACGAAGGCGCGTGCGATGGTCAGCGCTCCCTGAAAGGCGCGATCATCGGCGTCGGGATCGTTGACGTCGAATACAGGTTTCAGGCTTTCCAGCAGACCTGGCAAGGTCAGGCCCGCCAGCAGTGGTCCCGCTACGGAAGGGCTGAGCGCGCCATTGTCGACAAGGTCGACCGGTAGCACGAAGCCGGCGTCAAAGGAGGTGTGAATGGCCTCCACATGCGCCGCCGGCACACCAGACGCCAGGAGGTAGTCGCGGCCGAAATGCTTCCAGATCAGGCCAAACGAGCTGTAGGGCTGGCCGTCGTCGCGCAGGGGGGCGCCGCGCTGGTGGTGATCGAAAATGCGGAGGTCGGCGTCATAGACACCGCCGACATCATAGATGATGCGATCAGCCCCGGGCGTAGTCCATTCCCTGTCGCGGCTGCGGACCAGTCGCGCATCGGGAAACAGGCGGCTCAGGATGACGGTGGACATCAGTTCGTCAGCGTGGAAGCCGCCGGAGTGGGTGACGAGATAATCTGGGGGCATACCCGGAAGCGCCTTGTGGTGTGTGGCGGAAGAACCGCGCCTGGATGTTGTTGAAGAAGGCGCTTTCCGATGCAATGGAAGCCGCGCCAGATCAGGAAAGCCTGGGAGATGGCCGTTCGTGGACGAATGGAGCATGTTATTGCCCCTGGCGTATTGAACCTGAAATGTGGGTCCCTGTTGGCGTCAGGCAGTCGCTCCAATGTCAAAATCCGGAAACAAACCAATCAAAGACTTGATGGCGGCCCATTGATTCCCGCGTTTGCCTGAAGCATGCGGATGCAACGACCGGAACCGCACCACCAAACCGGCCTGCTTCTAACCGGTTACCGGAGGTTTGGCGATGCGCCGCAACGCCACGAGCGGGCGTTTGCCTGGCAGGGATCGCCCTACTGGCCCTGTTGGGGTGTCCGGCGCTATATCCCCGGATCATCATCCGAATCTGTCACCTGCAAGGCGAGGCCCCGCCATGATCCCCTGGACCCTGCTCGACACCGCGAAGGTTCCCGGCGGCGAAGACCTCCGCCTGAAACAGCGTGGCGGCGAGTTTTCCATCATGTCTGGCGCGACCGAACTGATGAACAGCCGCCTCAGCGGTTCGGAAAAGGCGCTGGCCAGCCTTGTGAGCGAACGCCTCGGCGCGCGGCCCAGGCCGCGCGTGCTGATCGGCGGGCTGGGCATGGGCTTCACGCTCCGCGAGGCGCTGGAGAAATTCGGGCCTGACGCCAGCATCGTCGTGGCCGAACTGGTTCCGGAGGTGATCGCCTGGGCGCGTGGTCCAATGGCGGAACTGTTCGGCCCCAGCATGACCGATCCGCGCGCCAGCATACATGAAGGCGATGTGGCGAAGCTCATCCGCGCCAGCCGGGGCGCCTTCGACGCCATTTTGCTCGACGTCGACAATGGCCCCGGCGGGCTGACACGCCCGGGCAATGACGGTCTCTATGACGCGGCTGGCATTGCCCGGGCTGCCGTGGCGCTGCGCCCCGGGGGCATTCTCGCCGTATGGTCATCCGCTCCCGATCAGGACTTCACCCGGCGCCTGCGGCGCGGCGGCTTCGGCGTGGAAGAGGCGCGTGTGCGCGCCAATGGCAAGGGTGGCGGCGCGCGTCATGTCATCTGGATCGCGGTGAAGGGTGGCGGCCTGTCGAAAGCTGGTGGGTTGCTGCGGGACGAACGGAGCTGACCGGCTGCTGCCTGAGACAGCCGCCAAAGCGCCGATTAGTTCCATAATGTTTCTTCTGCGAATCCAGATACACCCGGCCGCCTGCCCCGCGCTGGGACGCAGGGGCAGTCATCGTCCCGCGGACAATTGTAGCCCGCAGCCTGCCTCACTCCACCTTTGTAACTGGAGGCGGCGTCCATTCGCATGTCTTGACCTGCTCCTTCGGCACATAGGTCCGGAAGGTCAGCGAAAAGGGCTTGCCCTCTGCCGAAGGCAGCCAGTTGGCCTCCGGAACGCCCGCCACCGGCTTCGGCCCGATGCCGATCTTCAACGAACCGTCCGCCTCTTTCACCAGGGCGGAATGATTATTGAAATTGTAGCGTTTCAGCGGGTTCGGCACGACACGATAGTCAGGTACGCCGACCAGGATGACCGACCAGTAGGCGTCGACGACCTTGTCGGGCAGCCCATCGGCCGGGAAGTGCATGACATAGCTGCTGCTGCCGTCGAGTGGCTTTTCGTTCGCATCGCGCGTCGCTGGAAAATAGACGGCTTCGGCAGGATTGTTGGCCCAGATGCCGGTGTAGTTTGCCGCTGTGCGCATCTGGTAGTTGGCGCCATAATTGCCGCCAGAAGCTCCGCATAGCCAATGGTTCACATAAGGCGCGCTCCTGGTCAAAGCGTCCTTGCGGAACTTCGGAACGAACGCCCTGAGTTGCGCATCGACCGCAGCACGGGCCTCCTTGCCGGAGGCAACATAGGCCGCAACCGAGCGCACCTTCTGTTGCATCCCGGCCGCGACGGGGGATACATCCAGCGCGCTGCCGAGTCTGGCGTCGACATCATCGAAGATCTCGGCTCCGAGCAGCGTCGCATTGTCGAACATCGGAATGGCTGGAGGCGGCTTGATTGCGGGCTTGCCGGTCCCGGTCGCCCTGAAGGCGTGCTGGAGCTTTACTGCTCCGTCCGGGTCCCCCTTCAACTCGACGCGGCCGAGCAGTTTCGCCTTGCTGGAATGCAATTCAATCCGACCGGCGTCAGCAGGAATCCTGACGGTCGATCCGGGTTTGACCAGAGCGAACTTTCCGAAGGGCTTCGTCGGGAACGTTCGCTCGTTGATATTGGCGATCACCTCTCCCCATTCGTCGAGAATTTGCGCCGTGTAGTAGCGTCCCCTGACCTCCGGCACTTCGAGAATGACCGGCGTCTTGTCGTCGACCGCGAACCAGGCCTCGAGATAGGCGACGTCAAAATTCGGATTGACGAAATCGGCTGACCCAAGCGGATTGTATTTGATCTTGTTGTAGGCGAAGCCCTCTCCCTTCCGGTCCATATGCTCCTGACGGATCGTAAGGGCGCGTCCAAGCAGATAGACATAAGCGTCGGTAACGGTGTTGTCGTCGGGCTTCGGGACAGGCGCCGCCTGGCTCCGCGTCGCGACGGACAATGAAAGGGCGACCAGGGCCGTTGAGAGGCAAAAAGCTACGGTGCGCATACTGGCCGGCCTTTTCATCGTCGCCATATCCCGTTCTCTGATGCGGCTAATCTTCGCTCCGCACGATCGCACCATCATACAGGAAGACAGAAGCCAGAGCGCCTGGTTTGTCGGAGGCAAAAACCGTCGCAGTCAGCCCTCCCCCCGGCAGGCGCGCGCATCAGCCAGGAAATGCCGCCAGGAAACAGCTCCGCGCAGAATCCAGGGGCGCCGGGAAAAGACGGCGATGATCTCGTTTTGATGATTTTCGCGATTTTTTTCACGTATCAGCAGGCATCTCGCCTGGTTGCCAAACAATGTATTGTCGGTGTGGTTTGGGGCTTGGGGGGGACAACGATGGTGCGATTTGCAGTTGTGGCGGCTCTGTTTTTGGGGGCGCCTGTGGCGGCGCTTGCCCAGCAGGACCTTTTGCACGGGGAATGGCGAGGTTCCTACAACTGCGGTCCTGAGGTTGTCGGCGTTACGATCGATATCGGACCACGCAGGCCAGACGCCAGCCATGACGGCATATTCACTTTCTATCCAGTGGATGGAGGCGCGCGCGTGAAAACCGGCGCCTACTCGATCAGGATAAACACCCCGGTCGAATCGCGGACGTTGGTAGCGAAACCGGTGGAATGGATCATTCCGGCCCCGGGCTATTCACATTACGGCTTCACGGCAAGCATTGATGCGGGCGGGCGGATTATTGAAGGAAAAATGGATCGCGTCCGCTGCCAGGGCGTCCGCGTCGCGAAAGACGGCAAGTTCCCTGGCGGAGTGACAGCGCCAGCATCGAACGCGTCCCAGGAAGCGCGACGCAGAAAGGCCGCGACCGACAAGGAGGAACAGGAGCGGCTGGAGCGCGTGGCCGGCTCCGACAGGCGAGCGGCGGAGCGCAGGGCCGCCATGCCGCGTCCCGTGAGCGAAGAAGATCGTATGAACGGCGAACGCCGGGCATTGATCAGCCGTCTGGTTGGACGCTGGGACGGCGCGGTATACAGCCGTTCCGTCGATACGGTGCGTATGTCGCTCGAGTTTTCCGAGAGACAGACGGTAACTGACGGGGTGTTTCTCGACGTAAAGCTGGCTTCCACGTACATGGGTGGCAAATACGGCCTGGTTTTGGACAGATCTGGTGAGGCGCGCATCGAGCGGATCGATGTGCCGGCGGGCGAGCGGGGGCGGCACTTCATGGCCACCGTGACCAGGAACAGCTCGCTCAAGGATGGCTTTGGCCGCGATGTTCTTCAGCTTTCTACGTTTTCCCGCTCGACCGCATATTTGTTCCGGGAGGCCACGACAGCCACTCCGTTCCTTGAATTGTGCGAAACCCACAGGAACTGGATAACCCGCCGGTACGAAGCCTGGGGTAAGGCGCGAGCCCTTAAAACACGCTATTTCACCGGGCTTGGCGGATACAACGCGCAGGATGCTTCGCTTTCCGAGGCTTTTGCTGATGATACGTTCAAAAAATACTTCGGCTCGACAGTTGGGGAGATGACCGACGCGCGCTTTGATGAGCTGTTGCGAAATGCCCGGGATTGCGCTGTTACGCGGAGCAGTGTCTACCGCCCTGAATTGATTGAAGGCATCGTTAATGTACGGGTCTCGGAAGCCGATGTTAACGGGTTCCGAAGTGGTTTTTGGGTCCACAGGCCAGGCAGCCTGCCAACCAGTCGTGCGCAGGCGCTGGCCATCATTGAGGCTGCGAAGGAATCTGGTCAGGTTCTCAAAGCCCTGAGCCCTGAGCTCGATGGTCTCGATGACGCTCGGTCCATCGAACAGAAAATCTCGGCGGCAATTGCCGGCGGAGCAGCCGTTGCACGCCCGGACGCGCTGGAAGCAGCACTGGCCGCAGCGGGGCGCAAGCTCGCCGCACTCCGGGAGGCTGGCGCCCGCAAGCTCACGGACGAGCGTGAAGCGCGTCACCTGCGTCGCATGCAGGGCGTCCGCATCCCCCAGGAGGCCATTCCGGCAGGTCGGCGGGAACTGGTCGCGGCGCTTGTTGCGGGCAAACTGACCCGCCTCAATGGTGACGCCCAGAGCTTCTTTGGCGGCGTGGTCGATCAGGCCATCGGCGGATGCGGCCTGCCCTCATCAACAGCGGAGCGCCTTGCGTTGCTTCGCCCTATGGTGACGGCGGCCGACCGCGCCGTGTTCGGAACCGCGTACGGAGACGCTGATCTGTTGAAAATGCTTGGCAGCATGGCTGGAGGGCAGGCTACCCATGTTGAGGGACAGGAGACTGTGAAAGCGATCACTTGCGCTGACCCTTTTCTGGGCGTCCTGCTGGCGGCCATTGCCGATGTAAGCGCGAACGCCGGGCAGGCAACGGACGGGCGTGAGAGTCTGTTCGTCAGAACCTGTAGTAATGACCGGCCGAGGGAGCAGTGTGAATGTGTTGCCCGCGAGGCGCGATCCGTTATCCCTGACATTGATGGCAGGTCGTATTCACGCGACATCTTTCCCATGATTATTAATGCGAACCCGGGCGTAAGTTTAAGGGTTGGTCTGGTGTGCCGCGTTGGAAATTACTAGGAATCGGGTCGGTTCGCGCGCGACCCGCGGCGACGAATGCGAGCGTGTTTTGGAAGGCCCGACTGGCGTATGGCGACGAGGGGCTCCTTGCCCCCCGGTCGCGTTCAAAGGAAACCCCGCCGGGTTTTCCGGCTTCGGCTTGAAGGAATGCAGGGCATGACGCCCCTCGCGGCAAGCTCCTCCCGAAACCACGAACTGTCGTAGCCACGGTCCGCGATCAGCACGGCTGTCCGGGGCAGGACGTGGGGCAGCAGGCGAGACCGTTGTGATCGCTCATTGGTGGGATTCGGGGATGACCGGTCGCTTGAAACTGCGGAAATCCACGCAGAATGATCCACCCCTGATATCTGGGCAGGCCACACAGTTGCCTTGAGAAGGCGTAAGGATTGCTGGCTGGGAGACGAAAAGGACCAAAACTATGAAACTCTTGCCCATCGCCGCCGCAGCCGGTCTGGCCATGACCCTGTGCCTCGGTGGCGGCGCCCTGGCGGATCCCTGGGAGAACGACGACGATCAGGGAAGCTGGTATGAGCGCCAGGAGGCTCCCCGGTATGAACATGGGGACCACTACGGGCGTGGTGATTGCAGGGTGAAGGGGAAGTGGAAACACGGGGAGTATGTAGAGAAAATGAAGTGCAAGGGACACAAGCACCGGTCTTACCGCCATGAGCCGGACTGAGTTTTTCACCGGGTTGTCGACGTAGGGGCTGTTCCCCCTACGCCAGGTCCCGTCATTGCCAGCGCGGCGCTATCTGGTTCGGGTCACGGGGCGTACGTCTGCCCTCAAGCCGTGCTTGAGCCTGTCTGCTGACGCCAATTGTCTGGCCGAAAATGGGGCGGTTCAGCCCGTGCCCTCGGGGTCCGGCATACCGCCGTCTCCGGCAGCCGCCCGGTGCACGGAAAAGAGCGGGACAGGTTCGCGGAGCCCTTTCAGCCCGACCGGCTTGAGCGCCGAGAAAGAAAAGCTCAACGGCCGCATCGCCAGGGCGGAGGTCCTGGTCGCCGGGCAGGCGAGAACCTCAGCGGCCTGCGCGACGTTCGAGATGCGCGCGGCCAGGTTGACCGTGCGCCCGAAGATATCGCCGTCGCGCGGCACAATCTGGCCGGTCGCCAGTCCCACCCGCACCGGCGGCAAACCATGCCTCTCCTGTTCCTCGATCATGAGAAGCGAGGCTTCGAGGCCACAGGCGGCGTCCGGAAACAGCATCATCACCCCGTCGCCCAATGCCTTGATGACCCGCCCGCCGACAGCAAGAGCGATCTTCTGGGCGAAGGCCTCGAACGCGGCCGCCTGTTCGGCGGCCTTGCTGTCACCGATCATGTCGGTGAGACTGGTGAACCCCGTCAGATCCGCAAAGGCGACGGCGGGCATGGCCTCCCCCGTCGCGATCTCATGCCCTTCATCCCGGAACGCGTCCTGTATTCGCGCGACAACATTGTTGAAAACCGCCTCCTCAAGCAGTCGGCGCTGAAGCAGGAACAGCCCTCTGAAGCCGCTCCGTTGCAGGGCCAGCCGCTTGCGGGCGCCGATCTCCAGCATCTCGGCGTGCGACAGGCCTGAACCCAGCAGCTGTTCCTCGATTTCCCCACGGAACAGGTCGCGCATGGTGTCAACAGCCCGGCGCGTCGTTTGCCCGAAGACGCGCAGAACGCGCGCCAACCCCTCTTCCGACACGCCGAGCCTGCGACACGCCGCAAGCTGCTGCATGAGCTCGATATCGTCTTCCCGCGGCGCCTGGTCATCCGACAGTTGTGGAAGCCCCGTGGCTGACCGAAGCCGGTTCAATGTCGGGAGGTCGAAGTTTTCCGCCTGAAGCTCGCGATCAAGCGACCGCGTGGTCAGCGCGACCGGTTCGAACATGAGCTGACTGGCGAAATCCAGTGAAAACACCTTGCGGCTCAGGCCCTCAGCCAGGGTATCGAGGCTGATCCCCGCATCATTGAGGGCCAGGGCAACGCGCAGGCAACTGACATCGCCTGAATGGTAACTCCCGTTCCTCTGCCGCAGGATGCCGAGACGCTCCAACTCGGAAAGCCGCGTCTCATCGCACCCGGCCAGCGCAGATAGAGTCGCTCGCGATATCGCTTCCATCCCGTCCTCCCAGCGAAGAATGGAAAACAATATGCCGGAAACGCGCTTGCAAAGCGTGTTTCCGGCGCCGGCGAAAGCACGGCCCGCACGGCAACGCTATCCCCGGGCAAAGCGCCATCACCTGTGGCGCAAGGCGCCGTCACGCCGGTTCAATCATTCAACCGCGCCAGTGCGAGCGACGGGCGGCATCAGGAAGCCGCAGGGGATGGGATGCCTGTGCCCGGCCACGGTGAATTCTCCTCTAAAAGATCGTCGGGGTGATGCCGCCATCGACGCGCAACGCCGCGCCATTCGTGGCGGCGGAAAGCGGGCTTGCGACATAGGCCACCAGCGCCGCGATCTCCTCGGGCTCGATCATGCGCTGGATGAGCGACGTCGGGCGCTCCTTTGCAAAGAAAGCTTTTTCGATCTCCGCTTCCGGCGCGTCCGGATTGTCCGACACGCTTTTGAGGAAATCGACGATGCCCTCTGAGCGCGTCGTCCCCGGCATGACGGAGTTGACCGTCACCCGCGTTCCCCTGGTGCTGGCGGCAAGGCCGCGTGCAATCGCAAGTTGCGCGGTCTTGGTCATGCCATAGTGGATCATGTCGGGCGGCACGATCACGGCGCTGTCGCTGGCGATGAAGATAATGCGCCCCCAATTTCGCGCGATCATCCCTGGGAAGTAGGCCCGCGCCAGCCGCGCCCCGGACAGCACATTGACCTCGAAGAAACGCCGCCAGTCATCATCGGTGATGTCCGCGAAGGGCTTCGATTCATAAATGCCGAGATTGTTGACCAGGATGTCGACCTGCGGAACCGCCGCGACAAGCGCGGCAGCTCCCTCTGCGGTTGCCGGATCGGCGAGAACGGCTACCGCCCCTGCCCCGGCGGCGGTCGAATCCAGTTTCTGCCGGTTACGGCCACAGATGATCACGTGCGCGCCTTCCGCCACAAGCCGCTTTGCGATGGCCAGCCCGATGCCGGCGGTCGATCCGGTCACGAGCGCCGTCTTGCCGTTCAGTTCCAAATCCATGGAGCATCCTCCCTTTTGGTTTTGGCAGTCTGGCCCAGAGGCACGGTTTCCTCCAGGCGACAGAGCGAATTGTGAAGACCATGTCGCTTCAGGCAACCGTGTGGGACAGGGCCGTCGAGCCAAAACACCCTCCAAAGGTCTCCGGAGGGAATGCTCATATGGCCGGCTTGCATCGGGATAAACTTGCCCGGCCCAGGGAGCGTGGCGGCGCTCACGTAAGAAATTTGAAATTTCCAGGGGGCCTGAAACGTCTCTGTGAATATGATCGAGCCATCAATACTATGATTAGGTCATGAATTATATAAATATTATAGTTTGCTACACAATACACGCGCGTGCACGTCAGGTAACATTCGCGAGGAAGGCGCCTATCATCAGGAGCCGAAGATTCCGTGCTGTCGCCACAAAACCACGCTGCGGGCGGGGAGCATGTCCGCGTCATCGCGGCAGGATGAAAACAACAGCTCCCATTGGCCCGGAGGATGCGTCAACGCCATCCCCCGCCTGCTCCGGTTAACTGCGATCAGGAGGCTTTCATTCGCGCCATTGAGCAACAGGCAAAAAGCGTCAAGCTGGCTCCACTCATGGTCTGCGACGGGCGCTCCGTCCGGTCGCAGCCAGAGCGCGTCAGGCGGATCGCCCTTCCCGCTCAGGAAATTGGCGGCGGACAGCAGCGGATGTTGCCGGCGTAGTGCGGCGAGCGTCGCGACCATGGCGACGCGCTCCGTATCAGCCCCTTGCCAGTCGAGCCAGAAGTCCGGGTTATCCTGGGCATAGGCATTGTTGTTGCCATGCTGCGTCCGCCCGAACTCGTCGCCAGCGGTCAGCATTGGAATGCCGCGCGCAAGGAACAACGTCGCAAGCAGGGCGCTGACATCGCGGCGACGCGCGGCCCCGATCGCAGGATCACGCGAGGGCCCCTCGGCGTCGCAGTTCCAGCTATGGTTGTCGTTGTCGCCGTCCCGGTTGTCCTCGCCATTCGCTTCGTTGTGCTTGCGCTCGAAGGCAACAAGGTCGGCAAGCGTGAAGCCGTCATGGGCGGCGACGAAACTGACGCCGGCCTGCGGTCCGCGATGGGCGCCGGCGAACAGATCGGATGAGCCGGCAAGCCGCGTCGCCAGGGCGCCGGCGGCGGCGCTGTCGCCGCGCCAGAAGCGTCGCACGTCATCGCGGAACCGGCCGTTCCATTCGGCGAATGGCGCCGGGAAGTGACCAGCCTGATAGCCGCCAGGTCCGATATCCCACGGTTCGGCGATCAGGATGGCCCGGGAGAGTTCGGGATCCTGCAGCAGGGCGACAAACAGCGGCGCGTCGGGCGAAAACCCGGTCTCCGTGCGTCCCAGCACCGCGCCAAGATCGAAACGGAAACCGCTGACGCCGAGGCGCCGCCAGTGCCGCAGCGCGTCCAGCGCAAGCCGCGCCACCGGGGCGCGATCAAGCGCCAGTGTGTTGCCACAGCCGGTGTCATTGACGAGGCGACCGGGATCGCCGGCCGCATGGCGGTAGTACACCGCATTGTCGAGGCCACGCAGGCAGATTGTGGCGCCAAACTCGTCGCTTTCGGCGGTGTGGTTGAGAACGATGTCGAGGATCACGCCAATGTTGGCGCGCGCCATGGCCTGGCAGAGCGCGGCGAGGTCGGCCGGACCGCCAGGCGCCAGTCGGGGGTCCAGCGCCAGAAAGTTGACCGGATTGTAGCCCCAGGCATTGGTGAGGCCCTGCGGGGGCAGATGCCGTTCATCCATCCAGGCGCCGACGGGCATCAACTCGACATGGCTGACCCCCAAGGCTTTCAGATAGGCGATAACTGACGGATCGCCCAGGGCCGCGAGCGTGCCGCGCAATGCCGGCGGCGTGTCCGGCCGCTGCATGGTGAAGGAGCGCACGGCAAGCTCGTATATAAACGATGGCGGCGCCAGCGCCGGCGTTTCACCTCCCCCCGGGAGAGACACGACAACGCTGCGGGGAACCAGCGCCGTGGTGTCCGCGCCATGACGGGCCAATTCCGGGTCCCAGCGGAACGGCCGGTCGATCAGCGTGGCGTAGGGGTCAACGAGCAGCTTGGCCGGGTCGAACCGGTGACCACGTTCGGGCTGCCACGGCCCTTCCACGCGCAGACCATAGCGCAACGTGGCGCCGGCGCCCTCCAGCAGGCCGAAATGTATGTCGCTCTCCCGGCATGGCAGGGCGAACCGCGCCAGCTCGCCCTCGCCCGCCTCATCGAAGACGCTGACAAGAACGCGGCTGCCATGGCGGGAGAAAACCGCGAAGCAGACCCCGTCTTCCACCACGGATGGCCCCATTGCTTCCGGGCGCGGACATGCCCTGATCCTGAAGGGCGGGCGCAACGTCTCAGCCCTGTCCAGGCGCCGTCGTGGACAGGCTCCAGATGCGCGCCCCGTATTCGCGAATGGCGCGGTCGGCGCTGAACCAGGCGCAATGCGCCGTGTTGTTCACGGACATCCGCCACCACCGGCCTTGATCCGCCCACAGGGTGTCGACCCGCCGCTGCGTGAGGCGATAACTCTCAAAGTCGTTCAGCACCATGAACCAGTCATTGGCGGTGAGGCCTTCCACAAGGCCGGCGTAGCGATCAGGCTCGCCGGGCGAATAGACGCCGCCGGCCACGGCGTCGAGAACGCCCTCCAGTTGCGCAGAGTCGCGGATAATGTCGGCGCTGGGACGCGGATTGCGTCGCGCCGCCTCTACCTGGTCTGCGGTCATGCCGAAGATCATGATGTTATCTTCGCCCACGCGCTCGCCGATTTCGATGTTGGCGCCGTCCAGCGTGCCGATGGTGACGGCGCCGTTGAGGGCGAACTTCATGTTGCCGGTCCCGGAGGCCTCCATGCCGGCCGTCGAAATCTGCTCGGACAGATCGGCGGCCGGAATGATCGCCTCAGCCAGGCTGACATTGTAGTTTGGCAGGAAGACAACCTTGAGTCGGTCGCGGGTTGTGATGTCGTTGTTCACCACGGCTGCGACGTCGTTAATCAGATTGATGATCGACTTGGCGGTGGCGTAGCTGGACGCGGCCTTGCCAGCGAAAATCTTCACGCGCGGCGCCCATTCGCGATAGGGCTCGGAACGGATGGCGTCGTAGAGCGCGATCGTTTCAAGAATATTGAGCAGCTGGCGCTTGTATTCGTGAATACGCTTGATCTGCACGTCGAACAGGGCGGCGGGATCGACTGTGACGCCGCAATCCTGGCGGATGATCTTCGCCAGCTTCAGTTTGTTTTCCCGCCGGATGGCGGCCAGGCGATCATGCACGGCCGCATCGCCCGCCAAAGCTCCGAACTGGCGGATGAGGCCAATATCGTCCGTGACGCGCTCTCCGCAGGTTTCCTGGAGCAGCCCTGTCAGACCCGGATTGGCGTTGAGCAGCCAGCGCCGGGGCGTGATGCCGTTGGTGACGTTGGTGATGCGATCCGGGAAAACGCTGTTCAGCGGCGCGAACACCGTCTCCTTCATCAGGTTTGAGTGCAGCGCCGAGACGCCATTGACCTTGTGGGAGCCGACAAAGGCCAGATGGGCCATGCGCACGCGCCGGCCATGGTGCTCGTCGATCAGCGACAGCGCCGCAAGGTCGGTCTCGGGGTTCTCGCGCCGCACCCCGTCAAGGAAGCGGGCGTTGATGCGGAAGATGAGCTGCATGTGGCGCGGCAGCAGCCGCTCCATCAGCGCCACTGGCCAGGTTTCCAGCGCCTCGGGCAGCAACGTATGGTTGGTGTAGGAGATTGTCGCCGTGGTGATCTCCCAGGCGCGCTCCCATTCAAAGCCATGCTCATCGACCAGAAGCCGCATCAGTTCGGCGACCGCGAGCGACGGATGGGTGTCGTTGAGCTGGATAGCCACCTTGTCGGCGAGATTGTCGAGCGCGCCGAACTGACGCAAATGTCGCCGGACCAGATCCTGAAGGGAGGCGGACGTGAAGAAATACTCCTGCCGCAAGCGCAGTTCCTGACCGACAGGCGTTGAATCGTTCGGATAGAGCACCTTGGAAATCGCTTCGGCGCGATTGCGTTCGGCCACCGCGCCGACAAGATCCCCCTGGTTGAAGGCGTCGAGCGACAAGGGGTGCATGGCCCGGGCGCGCCAGAGCCGGAGGGTGCTGGCGTCGCGCCCCTTCCAGCCGACCACCGGCGTGTCATAGGCAACGGCGAAGATGGTCTCGCCCGGCGTCCAGAGCACCTGTCCGGGCTCACTGGCGGGGGTCAGCGTGCCGCCGAAGCCAATCTTGTAGGCGCTTTCGCGACGCTCGAACTCCCAGGGGTTGCGGAACGACAACCAGTCTTCCGGCGTCTCCACCTGCTTGCCGCCGTCAATCCGCTGCTTGAACAGGCCGTGATCGTAGCGGATGCCATAGCCCAGGGCCGCGACGCCGACCGACGCCATCGCCTCCATATAGCACGCGGCGAGCCGGCCGAGGCCGCCATTGCCGAGCGCCGCGTCCGGCTCCATCGTTTCCAGCATGGCCAGATCAACGCCAAGCTCCTCGAGCGCCTGGGCCATCGGGCCGGTCAGGCCAAGGTTGTTCAGCGTATCCGAGAGCGAACGGCCGATCAGGAATTCGAGCGACAGGTAATACACCCGTTTTCTGCCGGTCGCGTAGCTTTCCCGGGTCGAGCGGTGCCACACGTCAATAACGTGGTCGCGCGCGGCGAGAATGGCCGCGGTCAACCAGTCATGCGCCTGGGCGACGTCCGGGCTTTTGCCAAGTGAGTAGGACAGTTTGCGCACCACCTGAGCCTTGACGCGAGCAACCTGGTCGTCGGGCGATGATGGCGCGGAGGGTTCACGAACGGGAACGGTCAATGGAAAACCCTGGGTCATGTCGTTGGCCTGTTACGATCCTGGAATGGCGAGAACGCAGCAAGATCATAAAAGGTGCAGCCATATGGCATGCCCCGGCGACGCGCGAATGACACTGCTGCGGCCCCGCCATGGCGCTGCGCCAAAGGCTTCCGGCAAGATCCGGACACAACCCGGCCCCTCGCCCCGGCTGCCGCCAGATGCGTGGCGGCGAAGCGTTCCACGCCAGCGCTGGCCCCGGGTTCCGGCCAAACGGACATGACGCGCCGCCCGTGCTGGTCCGGCATGAACGCGCCGCATGGAACAGGTCTGCTTCCAGCGTTCTGGAACGCTCAAAATTTGACCACCAGGGCGGCCGGCATGCCCCAATCACGATCACCAGCCAGCTTGGGGCGCCGGAGCGGCCAATGCGCAGCCACTGGCGGGTCTGCGCCGCCGCGTCCCGGGCCGAAAGCGTCACACCATTTTCGCATTCAGGGTGCATGGGGAAAGCGCTTCCATCTGACGTTTTCCGACCTGTTCGCAATGCGCGATGGCGGGCATCAGAAATAACCGTTCAAGACAACTGGCGCCGATCTTGCTTTGGAGTTCCGCGGACATGCAGGAACCCGAAGACGGCAGTCTGTCGCGGTTCGCGAGAGGCCGAGGGAGTGACGGGATGACAGACAGTCTGGATCTGGCTCGCGCCGGAAACTCGCTTGTGACGTCTGGCCATGCATTGCAGCTCGCGCCTGCCGTGAAAGAAGACCCTTACGATCGGCCCTCGCCGATCGCCGCGAACACCAGACTGCTGTTTGTGACATCGGAGATGGGCGACTTCATCAAGGCTGGCGGCCTGGGCGAGGTCGCGACCGCCCTGCCCCGGCAGTTACGCGCCTTCTGCGACGTGCGGGTGCTGTTGCCCGGCTTCCGGCAAGTCCGCAACGCCATGCCGGCGATGGAAGTGGTGCAGCGGATGCCGCGTGTCGCCGGTCTGCCGCCATGGTCGCTTGGCCGCTTCGCCACCGCTGACGGTCTCGTTATCTACACGGTGCTCTGCGATGAGCTCTACGATCGCGACGGCTCGCCTTACGGGCCGTTCAGCGGCGGTGACTTCGGCGACAATGACATCCGCTTCGGGCGACTTTCGCTGGCCGCGGCGGAAATCGCCGCCGGCGAGGCGGACCCACAGTGGAAACCCGACATCCTCCATGTGAACGACTGGCCATCCGCGCTCGCCCCTGGCTATATGCGCTGGAAGGGGCTGGCCACGCCGTCGATCCTGACGATTCACAACCTGGCCTACCAGGGCCTGTATCACCCGCAGCGCATGCGCCTGCTGGGCATCCCCGAGGCCGCCTTCGACATCAATGGCTCCGAGTTCCACGGCAAGATCTCGTTCCTGAAGAGCGGCATTTTCTACGGTTCGCATGTCACCACGGTCAGCGAGACCTACGCCAGCGAGATCACCACGCCAGAACATGGCTGCGGCCTCGACGGGCTCCTCAAAACCCGGATGAACGAGGGCCGGCTGACCGGCATCATCAATGGCATTGACGACAGCTGGCATGCGCTGATCGATTCCGGCGCTGGCGGCGATCAGATCGTGCGCCAGTGGAAGCGGCGCAACGCCGCCGAAATCCGCAAGACCTTTGATCTGCCGGCGTCGCGGGGGCCGCTGTTTTCCATCATCTCCCGCCTTGTGCACCAGAAGGGCGTCGACCTGTCGCTGGAGGTCGCCGAAACCATCGTGGCGCGGGGCGGCCAGCTGGTGGTGACGGGGCGCGGCGAGCCCGGCATCGAGGAGGCGGTGGAGACGCTGGCCAGGAAGCATCCGCACGCAGTCGCCGCACGCATCGGCTTCGACGACGGCGAGGCCCGGCGATTGTTCGCCGCCAGCGATTTTCTGCTGATGCCATCGCGCTTCGAGCCTTGCGGGCTGAGCCAGATGTACGCGCAGCGCTCCGGGGCGCTGCCGATCGCCTACCGGACCGGCGGTCTGGTCGACACCATCGAAGACGGGCTTTCGGGCTTCCTTTTCTCCAGCCTCACCGGAGCTGGGCTGACGGCGGCGGTTTCCCGCGCCCTTGACGCCTTTCGCTCCAGGCGAGCATTCCGCCAGATGCGGGACCACGCCATGGCCAAGCGCTTTGACTGGCGCCGCCCGTGCTCCCGCTATGCGGACGTCTACGCCCGCGCGCTCGCCAGCTGACAATGGAGACAGCGCGGCTTCGGACGGCGCCGAACCCGCCGGCCATCAGCTGACGCGGTCGGGGCCTCACATGTCCAATTCAACCCTCCGGGAGGCAGATGATGAACAGGGATCAGACCATTCGCGACGCCGCCTACGCAATCTGGGAAGCCGAGGGCCGGCCTCACGGCAGGGACGCGGAACACTGGCGACTCGCCGAGGAGCGCGTCGCAGCCAGCCCTGGCGAAATCGCCGCCGCAACCATGCCAGTCCAGCGCAAGCCCCGGGCGACCGCGTCGCGCACCAGGACAGCTACCACGGCAGGCCGCAAGACGGTCTCAAAGCCGAAGGTCTGAGCCAACTGGCGGCTGGCGTGAGATCGGGTTACCCACCTCGGGTGCAAATGCCGCGATCTGCCCGGCGCCGGCACATGGCCGCCACGGGCCGAATAGGGAAAGCGCTCATACTGAACGGCATTCCTGCTCCATACTTTCGGCGCGCCGCATTCTCATGGCCCAGCACGATGTTCGCCCAGCTCGAAAATACGCGCGCGCGTTAACCTTTCATGCCGCGCTACGGCATGCTGATCCCTGCCACCGGACGGAACTCCCTGGCGTCCAGACAAGGCCTCTCCATGCGCCAGCCCGCGCCTTCCCTGCCCGCCCTTGCTCCGCACGATCTGGCTCTGCTGGAAGGCGGCCGCCACCCTGACCCCTTCTCCATCCTCGGTCGTCATGCTTATGCCGGCGGCGCCTTCGTGCGCGCCTGGTTGCCCGGCTGCAATTACGCGGAGATCGTCACCGGCGAGGGTGAGGCGCGGCGCGCTGTTCCAATGGATACGGAGGGCAATGGCCTTTTTCAGGCGCCTGCCCCTGAGGCTGGCCCCTATCGGCTGCGCATCTCCTGGCCCGACGGCATTGTCGAGGCGATCGATCCCTATTCTTTCGGCCTTCTGCTGTCCGAGGACGATATTTACCTGTTCGCCCAGGGTCGGCATTTCGATCTGTCGACGCGGTTTGGCGCCAATCCGCGTGTGTTCGACGATGTCGCGGGGACGCTGTTTTCCGTGTGGGCGCCAAACGCCGCGCATGTCGCCGTGGTCGGGGATTTCAACGGTTGGGATGCGCGCCGCCATCCGATGCGGCGCCGGCTTGGGCCTGGCGTATGGGAGCTGTTTATTCCCGGCGTTGGTCCAGGCGCCGTCTACAAATACGCCATCACCGGCGCGAACGGCGACCCCTTGCCCTGGAAGGCAGATCCGTTGGGCCGTCGGCAGGAAGAGCCGCCGCGCACCGGCTCCATCGTCGCCGCCACGCCGGATTTCGCCTGGAGCGACGCCGCGTGGCTGGAGCAGCGGGCGAACGCCAACCCCAGGGCGGAGCCGCTCTCCATCTACGAGGCGCACGTCGGCTCATGGCTGAGAACGGAATGGGGCGAGATGGGCAGCTGGGACGACGCCGGCGACAGGCTCATTCCCTACCTGCAACGCATGGGTTTCAGCCATGTCGAGCTGCTGCCGGTCACCGAGCACCCCTTTGGCGGCTCGTGGGGCTACCAGCCGCTTGGTCTGTTTGCGCCAACAGCGCGGCTTGGGCCGCCGGAGGCCTTCGCCCGCTTCGTTGACAGGTGCCACGCCGCCCGCATCGGCGTGATCCTCGATTGGGTCCCCGCCCATTTCCCCACGGACGAATACGGCCTGGCGCGGTTCGACGGCACCGCTCTTTACGAGCACGAAGACCCACGCCAGGGCTTCCACCGCGACTGGAACACACTGATCTACAATGTCGGTCGCAGCGAAGTGCGCGGCTTCCTGATCGCCTCGGCGCTATGGTGGCTGGAGACCTTCCATCTCGATGGACTGCGCGTCGACGCCGTCGCCTCCATGCTCTATCGCGATTACAGCCGCGCGCCTGGCGAATGGACGCCAAACCATCTCGGCGGCCGCGAGAACCTGGAAGCGGTGGCCTTTTTCCAGGAGCTTAACGCGCTCATTGGCGCGCGCGGACGCGGCGCCATTTCCATTGCCGAGGAATCGACCGCGTGGCCGGGCGTCACCGCGCCGGTTGACCAGGGCGGCCTCGGTTTCCATTTCAAATGGAACATGGGCTGGATGCACGACACGCTGCGCTATTTCGGGCGCGACCCAGTGCATCGCGGCTATCACGGCGACGACATCACCTTCGGGCTGATCTACGCCTTCTCCGAAAATTTCGTGCTGCCAATCTCCCACGACGAGGTCGTGCACGGCAAAGGCTCGCTGATCGCCCGCATGCCTGGCGACGATTGGCGGCGCTTCGCCAATCTGCGGCTGTTCCTGTCGCTGATGTGGACCCATCCTGGCAAGAAGCTGCTGTTCATGGGTTGCGAATTTGGTCAGGAGCAGGAATGGAACGTCGACGCGCCATTTCCTTGGCCCTCTGACGACGACGCCCCCAGGCGCGGAACGATGCAGCTCGTGCGCGAACTCAACGCGCTCTACCGCCGCCACCCAGCGATGCACCGGCTCGACCACAGCCCGGAGGGGTTCGCGTGGGTTATCGGCGACGACAGGGCCAATGCTGTCTTCGCCTTCACCCGCTCCGCCGGCGACGGCCAGCCGCCGCTACTGGTCGTCGCCAACATGACTCCGGCGCCGCGCCACAACTATCGGGTGGGCGTCGCTTTCCCAGGTCTCTGGACCGAATGTTTCAATAGCGACGCGGAAGCCTGGGGCGGCTCGGGCGTCGGCAATGGCGCGCCAGTCTGCGCCGGAGCCGTCGCCTCGCATGGGCAGGCGCAATCGCTGTCGCTGACCCTGCCGCCGCTGGCGCTCATCGTGCTGGAGCACGCAGGCCCGTCCGGCGCCAACATGAGCGGAACCGGGCCATGAGCGATGACCTGCTGCGCCAGTTGGCGATCCGCGCCGGCGTCGCGCCCGAGTGGACCGACCAATCGGGCGCGCGGCGCCAGGTCTCGCCCGAAAGCCTGCGCGCGATCCTGAATGCGCTCGGCCTGCGGGCGGATAGCGCTGGAGCGTTGCGTGAGTCGCTCGCCGCCGTGGACACGGCCGCCACGCCAGGCCCGCCGCGCTTCATGACGGCGCGGACCGGCCAGCCAATCATGCTTCCCAACGTGAGCGGCGCCCATGTCGAGGCAGTGCTGGAGGATGGAACGCGACGCGTCATGACCGGGGAACGGGCAGGCGATGATCTTGTTCTTCCTGCGTTTGATGAACCGGGCTACCACAGCATCATGATTGGCGGCGAGGTCATGACGCTGGCCGTCGCGCCGCCGCGCTGCGTGACATTTGCTGACCTTTCCGGTGGTCGGGCGGGCTGGGGCCTCGCCGCGCAAATCTATTCGCTACGCAGCGCCCTGGATGGCGGCATTGGCAATTTCTCTGGCGTCGCGGCCCTTGGCCGGGCCGCCGCGGGCCTCGGCGCCGACGCCCTGGCGATCAGCCCGGTGCATGCGCTCTACGGCGCCCGGCCCGATCTGTTCAGCCCCTACTCGCCCTCAACGCGGCTGTTTTACAATCCGCTGCACGCCGATCCCGCCGCTGCATTCCCTCTGGAGCTGACAGTCCGCGTCGCCATGCGGGAAGGCCTCGTCCCACAGATGGAGCGGCTTTCCGGCGCGGGGCAGATTGACTGGCAGGCGGCGACGCCGCTGCGCCAACGTTATTTGCGCGCGCTGTTCCACGCGCTGGATGAGGCCATCGAAAGCCGCGCAGCTTTCGAGCGTTTCGCCGCCAGTGCGCCACCGCTCCTGCGCTCCCACGCCGCCTTCGAGGCGTTGCATGCAGCCGAGCTGGCGCGCGATCCGGCGCTGTCGTCCTGGCGCAACTGGCAACCTGGCTTTCGCGATCCTGACGGCCCCGAGGTTGCCGCCTTCGCCCGGGCGCACGCGGAAGAGATCCGCTACCAGATTTTCCTGCAATGGCTGACGCAAGCGTCCTGCGGGGCGGCGCAGCGCGCCTGCCGGGAGGCGGGCATGACGGTGGGCCTCATCGCCGACCTCGCCATTGGCATGGATGGCGCCGGCAGCCATGCCTGGAGCCGTCAAAACGAGATCCTGCATGGGCTGAGCATCGGCGCGCCGCCAGATTATTACGCCGCGGACGGCCAGAACTGGGCGCTCACCACTTTCTCGCCACGGGGGCTGGCGGCGCATGGCTATGCGTCGTTCATCGAGACGCTGCGGGCAAGCCTGCGCCACGCTGGCGGCATCCGCATCGACCATGTGATGGGCCTGAAACGGCTCTGGCTTGTACCTGACGGCGCCGGGGCGCTTGACGGCGCCTATGTCAGCTTCCCCTCCGAAGCGCTGTTCTCTCTCGTCGCTCTGGAGTCCTGGCGGCGCCGCGCCGTGGTCATCGGCGAGGATCTTGGCACGTTGCCCCACGGCTTCCGTGATGATCTGCGTGAGCAGGGCGTGGCCGGCCTGCGCGTCCTGCGGTTTGAGCGAACCCAACATGGCTATGTCCGTCCGTGGGACTGGGACCGGAACGCCGTGGCAATGACAAGCACGCACGATCTCGTTCCCACCGCCGGGTGGTGGGCCGGCGCCGACCTTGATCCTGGGGACATAGATGGCGAGCCCGCCAGGGCGTGGGATCGGGGCGTGCTGTGGGGCGCATTTGTCGATGCGGGCCTGGCGGAGGGCGAGCGACCTGCCCCCGAAGATACCGGCCCGGTCGTCGACGCCGCGACCCGCTATGTCGCGGCCACCCCCTGCATGCTCGCACTCATACCGGTTGAGGACGCCATGGGTTTGCGCGTGCAACCGAATGTGCCTGGCACAACGATCGAAAAGCCGAACTGGCGGCACCGGCTTCCAGGCGATGCGGTGGATGCGCTCAACGACGGGACGATCCGCCGCCGTCTGGCGCCGCTGGGCGGAGCGCCCTCCGGCTGACGAGCCAGGGGCAACGCCTCGCGCCCCGTTTGATCGATGGCGCCCAACCGCCCGCCTCAGCCGGCCAGCGCCCGCACGACCTGCGCCGCAAACCGGACTGCGGCGACCGGACAATAGAGCCAATGCGACGCCCCGGCAGAAAATATCGCTATTTTGTCATTTCTGCCAGATCGCGCGGGGCGTAGGCTGGAGCCTGATTGATGAATGGCGCCGGAGCCCGACCAGGGATTGGGAGCCGCCCTTTCTGCCGGCGTCGCAAAGGGCCGGACCATGTCGACATCACGCGTGATCAGGGCCGTCGCCGCGCTCGTCATCCTGTCGCTGGCTGGATTCGCCGGCTGGATATGGAGCCTGCCTTCGACGACCGGCGCGTTTAAAGCTCCGCCAGTCCCGCAGGCCGAGACCGACGCCATGCTTGCTTCGCTGAGGCCGGTGAAACGACCACGCCCACTCGTGGCCGTCATCGGTCTCAACGACGCGACAGAAACCACCGATTACCTCCTGCCCACCAGCATTCTGCGGCGCGCCAATGTTGCCGACGTGGTGATGCTGGCGACCTCGCCTGGGGTGGTGAAGCTCTATCCCGCGCTCGCCGTCGAGCCGGACGCAACCGTTGCGCAGTTCGACGCCGCGCATCCCGAAGGCGCGGACTATGTCATCGTGCCCGCCATGAGCCGCGACGACGACCCGGCCGTCATGGCCTGGCTGCGCAACCAGAGCGACAGGGGCGCAACGATTGTCGGCGTTTGCGCCGGCGCCAAAGTTGTCGCGGCTGCGGGGCTGCTCGACGGCCGGAGCGCGACGACGCACTGGTATTATCTGAACGAGATGCTCCGGCGCAGCCCGACAATCCGGTATGTCGCGGACCGGCGAATGGTCTCCAGCGGCAACGTGGTCACGACGACAGGCATCAGCGCTTCCATGCCGATGATGCTGACGCTCGTCGAAGCCATCGCCGGTAGGGCCAGGGCGGAAACGACAGCGCGTGACCTTGGCGTCGGGCAATGGAGCGCGCAACATGCGAGCAGCGCATTCAGGCTCACCCGCCCGTTCGTGACGACAGTGCTCGCCAACAGACTGGCGTTCTGGAACCACGAAACATTCGGCCTTCAGCTCGAACCCGGCGCGGACGAAGCATCGCTGGCGCTGGTCGCCGATGCATGGTCACGGACCTACCGGTCCCGCGTCGTCG
The DNA here is from genome assembly GCF_014656355.1 of Camelimonas fluminis. GTDB lineage: Bacteria > Pseudomonadota > Alphaproteobacteria > Rhizobiales > Beijerinckiaceae > Camelimonas > Camelimonas fluminis. The sequence goes on along the minus strand of NZ_BNCG01000015.1, from coordinate 16,591 downwards.
CCTACGCCACCGCGACGGACCGGGTGCAAACCCGCAACGGCGTTCGGATAGTCCCCGACCAGACGACCGGGCGCTGGCCCGGAAGCCAACGCATATCCGCCTTTCCCGATTTGAAACCGGCCGACGCGCTTGACAGGACGCTCGACATGATTGCCGCGCGCCATGGCGAAAGCGCCGCCAGCGTTGTCGCCATGCAACTCGAATATCCCAGGCCAGCGCCAACGGGCGACCTGCCTGGCCAGCGAGCCGCGCCAACAGGCAGCGATGATCCTTCAGGGCGAAAGGAACCCCTGGGCGTTACGCAATGATCCATCGAGGTCCAACGCGCCGCCGTTTTCGCGCGGGATGCGCCGCCAGCGAAAAATCGGGCGCGTCATCAACAGCATCAGACGGTTCAGAGGTGTTGCAACGCGCCGGACAGGCGCCTCGCGGAGCGGCCGCGCCGACGTCAGCCTGATGGCTGCCGGTGTCTGGGGCCAGGCATCATGTGTCCGCGCCATGGCCGCTGGCGCGCGGCGATCCGCCCGATGCGAGGCGCTGCAGATCGTCCGCGGCAAGCAAATGCGCTCCATTCGGGACAAGTCCAACGAGACTGCTCCGGGCGAACCTTGTGAAGGTTCTGCTCACCGTTTCGACCGTCAGACCGAGATAGTCGGCAATGTCCCGTCGCCCCATTGGCAGCGGCACAAATTGGCTCTCCGCTTCCGTCGCCGCGATCCTCCGCCAGCGGCGATGCATGTGGAGGAGGAAGCTCGCAAGCTTCTCGCTCGCCGTGCGCCGGCCCAGCAACAATAACTGATCCTGTACGGCATGCAGTTCAGTCCCGGCCAGATGGTGTAACCGCAGGAGAAGGTGCGGCCGCTGCACCGCCATCGCTTCGAAGGCGTGTTTCGAAAACACGCACGCCGTCATGTCCGTCACCGCCTCGATCGCACATCCTGGCGGATTGGCGGCGGAAAGGCCGATAAAATCGCCCGGCAATGCAAAGCCGATGATCTGCCGCCGGCCATCCGGCATGGACCGCGCCAGCCGCGCCACGCCGCTGCGCACATTATGGACCTGGGGGGCGCCCAGCCCCTCAAGCGCCAGCGCCGCGCCGGCCGGATATACGACGCGGCGGGACAGATCCGCCGCGATCTTCAGATCGGTCGCGTCGAGGCAATCACACACGCCATGCGCGCGCACCAGACAGCCAAGGCAGGGCCCCGACCCGCCCCCCTCTGCAAAACTGACCGGCGATGCATTGATAGTCATGATGGAACCCAGCATGGCCCAGATCAGCAGGGCAGAAAAGTGTCTGGGCCCATCCGGCGGTGCAGCAAGGGCCGGTTTGCCCTGCAAGGCCGCAGATTCGGTCGCGACGCCCCGCTCAGGGGCCCGGGCCACGTGGACATGTTGCTTCGCGACCACACGCGGCGCGTCATTCCAGGGGAATGGGCGCCGGTTGATCTGGATCAATTCCCCTGTCCGAAAACCGGCCATGAGTACTGCGGGCCGGGCTGGCCGCAGGCCTGTCTCCTGCCGCCCGGCCCAAGGCAACAGGAACCAGACATGATCAGCCTACCCGTTCGCACCGGACTTCTCGCCGCTTTTCTGACAACCACCACGCTTGCCGGCATTGCGCCGGCGCTCGCCGCCGACCTGCCCGCAAGTCGTCCCGAAACGCCGGCGCCGGCTCTCCCGCAGTGGAACCCTTGGATGATCCGCGCCCGCGCCCTGATGGTAGTTCCACGTGACGACGCGACGCTGTATGCGGCTGGAGAGCGGCTGTTTGGCGCCAACGTCAATGTCTCGAATTCCGTCGTTCCAGAACTGGACATCACCTATTTCTTCACGCCCAATCTGGCGGCCGAACTGATCCTTGGCGTCACGCCGCATCGCGTCAAGGGCGCCGGCGCTCTGGCCGGCGCGCCGATTGGGAAGGCGTGGTTGCTGCCGCCGACCCTGACGCTGCAATACCATTTCACTGGCCTTGGCGCGTTCAAGCCCTATGTCGGCGCCGGCGTGAACTACACCATGTTTTTCGACGAGCAGGCGCGCGGAGATTTCACCTCGTTCCGCCTCAAGGACAATTTCGGCTTCGCCCTTCAGGCTGGCTTCGATTATATGCTCGACGCGCACTGGGGCATCAACTTCGACGTCAAGAAGATCTTCCTGGAGACCGACGTGAAGGTGAACCACGGCGTCGTCCACGGAAAAGCCCGTCTTGATCCCTGGCTGATCTCCACCGGCGTCACCTATCGCTTCTGATCCTCCAGATGCTATCGCCCACAAAGTGAGCGGCCAGAAACCGGACCGCTCCCGGCTCCAGGCGGGATCCTGCCTGGAGCCTGCCGGAACCGTGCGTCCGGCGGGACAGCCACGCCGGCTTCCCACCAGTTTCCCACCGGGACTCCCGGCGCCTGATATGGCCCGTTCCGTATCTGTGTGACGCCGGCCGCGACCGCCCTGAGCGGCGTCCGGCAATCCGGCGCATTTTCAGCCCGCGCAGACGCACGTCCCGGCAAGCGCCGTCTCAAGCCCTCCGTTGTCCCGCGCCCTTCTTCACGACGGCGGAGCCGCGCGGCTGACCGGGGCACATTGCGCCGGAATTGATCTACATCAATGACAGCGTGGTGACTGCTCCGCGCATGATGGGCGACAATTCCCGTTCAACAAGAAAAGCTTAAAATGAACTTTGAACATGATGAGAAGGTGGAGCGCTTGCGGGCGCAGCTTGACGATTTCATGCGCTTCCACGTCGAGCCCGCGAACAGGGAATGGCACAATGAGGTGGCCGCCGGGCGCTATCCGCTGGCCCTGATCGAGCGGTTGAAGTCCCGGGCTTTCATGGAGGGATTGTGGAACCTGTTTCTGCCAGGACTCAGGGAAGATGAGCCGGGGCAACGCCTCAGCAACCTGGAATATGCCCCGCTCGCGGAGATCATGGGGCGGGTGCACTGGGCGTCCGAAGTGTTCAACTGCAGCGCGCCGGACTCCGGCAACATGGAATTGCTGCACCTGTTTGCGACCCCCGCGCAACGCGCCGAATGGCTCGATCCCCTGATGATCGGAGAAATCCGTTCCTGCTTTGCCATGAGCGAACCGGACACCGCGTCATCCGACGCCAGGAACATCCAGACGACGATCCGGAGAGACGGCGACAGCTATGTGATCAACGGCCGCAAATGGTTCATCACCGGAGCAAACCATCCCAATTGCCGGTTTGCCATTGTCATGGGGGTGACCGGCGATCATGCGCCAGACGGCTCGTCGGGCCAGCATTCGATGGTGATTGCGCCGATGGACGCCCCGGGGCTTGAGGTCGTGCGCAACATTCCGATCATGCATCACAACTCCCCCGAAGGAAATTGCGAGTTGCTGTTCCGCAATGTTCGCGTTCCCGCTTCGAACATTATCGGTCAGGAGGGCAATGGTTTCAAACTCGCCCAGCAACGGCTCGGTCCCGGGCGCGTGCATCACTGCATGCGGACCATCGGCCAGTGTGAACTGGCGCTGGAGCTCATGTGCGAGCGCGCATTGGAACGAAAAACATTCGGACGTCATATCGCGGATTTCGCCAACGTGCAGGACTGGATCGCCGAGACGCGGCTGGAGATCGATCAGGCCCGGCTTCTTGTCTTGAAAGTGGCCGACAGAATGGACCGTGAAGGCAATGCGGCGGCGCGTGTCGATGTTTCGGCCATCAAGATCGTGGCGGCCCGGCTCCAGACCCGGGTTATTGACCGGGCCATTCAGGTGTTTGGCGCCATGGGGCTGACGCCAGACACCCCGCTCTCCTATCTGTGGACCTGGGGACGGGCGCTGCGGTTTCTCGATGGCCCCGACGAAGTTCATCTGCGGGTCGTCGCCAGGGATGAACTTGCGAAAGCCAAAGCCATCAACGGCAAGAACGCCGCTTATTTTGTACCGCCCGCCGGCCTCGTTGCAGGCTAGAGCGCTTTCCGACCAGACGGAATCGTCTGGTCGATCAGAATTCGCTCAAAACAAGGGAAACTGGAGCAATCCCCGATCCATGGAGATCGGGAATTGCGAGCCCCCCGGTCTGGTCCACGCTTGCACCGCTGCGCCATCCGCCGCCTTGCACGATGGGGCGGATGACGCTCACGCCACTGGATAAGGCGCGAGGGCGCTGCGGTTCTCGTCCACCGCCAGCGTCCGGCCGACGGGCGGGAAAGCGCGCTGGGGGCATGCGGGCCGCTCACAGACCTTGCAGCCGGCCCCGATAGGCGTCGCAGCCTCCGGATTGTTGATATCGAGGCCGCGGGCATAAATCAGCCGGCTGGCGTGGCGGATATCGCAGCCGATGCCGACGGCGAACGTCTTGCCAGGCGCGCCAAAACCAGCAACGCCCCGCCCGACCGTGCGGGCGATCCACAAATAGGCCCGGCCATCGGGCATGCGGGCGATCTGGGTCAGCACGCGGCCGGGCTGGGTGAAGGCCTCATAGACGTTCCACAGCGGGCAACTGCCGCCAACGCGGGAAAAATGAAAGTCCGTGGCCGACTGCCGTTTGGAGATGTTGCCGGCGCGGTCAACGCGCACAAAGAAGAACGGCACGCCGCGCGCGCCCGGCCGCTGCAGCGTCGACAGGCGATGACATACGGTTTCAAACCCCACGCCATAGCGCCTGCCCAGCTTCTCGATATCATAAGCTTCAGCTTCGGCCGCCGCCAGAAATTCCCCATAGGGCAGCACAAGCGCGCCAGCAAAATAATTGGCCAGCCCCACCCGCACCAGCCGGCGCGCATCGGGGTCGGTCAGGATGGGATCATCGGCCAGACGATCGATGACCGGACCAAGTTCGAGGAAGGCAATCTGGACCGCCATCTGGAACGCCTGCTGGCCAAGCTTGAGATCGGCGGAAATGAACAGGGTGCGGGCGTCGGGATCGAAACGACGCTGGGCGTCATCGTTGCCGGTCACCACCACGGCGACGCCGTGCCTGTCACGCAGCCACGCGACCAGCCCCGGGTGCACCGACAGGGGGCCAAGCCCGGCCTCGCGGTAGAGCCGCTCCGCCGCCTCATCCAGCAGCTCTACATGGTTGCGGCGCGCGTAAAAGAAGTCCCGCACCTGTTCGAAGGGCGCCCGCGCCGGGCCGCCGGCGATCCATTCGTCGCCCAGCTGGGCGGCGAGAGCCTCGCTCTGCTCGACCGTTTCGCGATAGCGGCGGTGCAGGGCGACCAGGGTGCGCCCAACCGCCGGCATGTTCATCGCCAGCTCGCGGATTTCCGCCAGGGAAATGGCTTCGGCGCCGTCGGACAATGCGTCGCGCAGCTCTGTGATCAGCCGCCCTTCCTCGTCTTCGGAAAACAGCTGTACGTCGACGCCGAAAATGGCGTTGATGCGGAGCAGGACTGCAACGGTCAGTGGACGCTGGTTCTGCTCGATCTGATTGAGATAGCTGGGAGAAATGCCCAGCGACGCGGCAAGTTCGACCTGTTTCAGGTTTCGTTCTTCACGCAGGCGCCGCAGACGCACACCCATATAGGTTTTCCGCATCAGGCCATCCAGAATTTGCTGATTTCGCAGCAGGTCCCTACCGTTAGCCGCAAATGCTTGCGATCGCGCCGCTTCCACGACGCATTGCCTCTGCGGATATTGCAAATCTGTTAAACCGGTCTGAGGGCAAGGGGCAATATGCGGTGTCCGGCGCATGGGTGCGATCCGCCGGTTCGTCGGGCCAGGCCGGCCCGGGTGCTTCGGGGAAAGATTGACAGATGCACGACAGTCCCGATCGCAGGTTTCAGGCACAAAGGGCCTAGGCGCTGCTATGGTTGAAGCTGAGATCCGTCACTCGGGGATACAGGCGGCGCAAGAGACAGACTGGCTGAACAGCCCTACCGCATGACCGTCAATGGAGCCTGACATGAAGGTATATGAAGCAATCTCGAAAGCGATCCTTGATCAGGGCGTTGAGGTCATGTTCGGGCTCATCGGCGACGCCAACCTGTACATGGTGGACAGCTTCATCAAGAGCGGCGCCGCAAAATATCAGGCGGCGGTTCATGAGGTTGGCGCCGTCCTGATGGCGATCGGCTATGCCCAGGCATCCGGCAAGGTTGGCGTCGCCACTGTCACCCACGGCCTTGCCGTGACCAATACGCTCACCGCCCTGATTGAAGGCCAGCGGGGCTCCACTCCCATTGTGCTCTTTGCCGGTGACACCGCCGTTGTTGACCGGCACCACTTCCAGAATATCGATCAGCGCGAGTTCTTCGTAGCCGCTGGCGCGGGGTTCGTTCAGCTCCGCTCGGCGAAAACGATCGGTGAGGATGTAGCGACGGCTTTCAGGCGCGCCCGGATCGAGAAGCGCCCCGTTGTCGTCAATATGCCCTCGGATCTTCAGTGGCAGGACGCCGAGTATGTTCCGCAGAAGGCTTACGCCCCGGCCCGTCTCGAATATGTCGTCGATGGCCCCGATATGGAGAATGCAGTCGGAATCATAGCGTCGGCGAAACGCCCGGTTGTCCTTTGCGGGCGGGGCGCCTGCGACCCGTCAGCCCGGGAAAGCATACAGGCGTTCGCTGACCGTATTGACGCTCCGCTTGCCAATACGCTCAAGGCGAAAGGCGCGTTCACGGGCCATCCCTTTAATCTTGGCATTTTCGGAACATTGAGCACGCCTGTTGCTCTGGACGCCATTATGGCAAGTGATTGCATTATCGCATTCGGAGCGGGCCTGAACCAGTATACAACAGCGCAAGGCAGTCTTCTGCGTGGCAAACGACTGGTTCACATAAGCGCTGATCCGTCGGACATCGGTCGCCATGTCACGCCTGACGCCGGCCTTGTGGGGGAACCTGGCCGAACTGCGGCGCAAATGGTGCGTTTGCTTGACGAAGCCGAAATCGCCGGGTCTGGTTACCGCTCGCCTGAACTGGGCAAAGCCATTGCTGAATTTGTATACCCGCCGCAGTCCAAGGAAGGGCGTCCGGGAACCGTCAGCGCCCGGCAGGCGCTTCAGACCCTGGACAAGGCGGTGAACCCCGACCGCATCTTGGTCACCGATACAGGGCGCTTCCTGATTGACTCATGGCGCCTGATGCACGTGCAGGACCCGCAATCCTGGGTCTACACGGTCAATACGGGAACGATTGGCCTGGGCCTTGGGCATGCCATTGGCGCATCTTTCGCTCACCCCGAGCGCCAGACCTTGCTGATTGCAGGTGACGGCGGCTTTATGCTGGGCGGCCTGAGCGAGTTTACGTCTGCTGTCCGGGCCAGGGCCGACCTGATTGTCATTCTTTGCAATGATGGCAGCTATGGCGCCGAGCATATCCAGTTCCGGAACAAGCAGATGGATCCATCGATCTCGATGTTTGAGTGGCCAGATTTCGCTCCGGTAGCGGAGGCGCTCGGCGGCGCCGGCGTCACGGTCCGTTCCAGTGAAGATCTCGACGCCGCCGTCGAGGCTATCCGCGGGAACAGGCGCCCATTGCTGATCGATCTCAAGCTTGACCCTGACAACATGCCGATGATCGATCACTAGAGCGCGTTCTGATCAGCCGGAATCGACTGATCGATCAGAATTCGTTCAAAACAAAGAGAACTGGAGCAGTTTGCGATCCTTGTTGATCGAAAACTGCTCCAGAGCATTGTCAGTAGTAAGGGAAACTGGCTTTCCGTGAAGGAAATGCGTCATGAGGGGCGCATCCCTGGTCTGGCGGCGACCAACGACAGGAAGCCCGGCGCCGGGAGCCGCCGCACCCTGACCCGCGGCAGGCAGTTGCGGGCTTGTGGAGCATTGGTGACGGCAAGGGGATGCGCGGCCAACAACGCGCGGCGTGTCCCTGCCATGGCTGGCGCCTGATCCCGCCTGCAAGGAGGCGCCGTCCTTGCGCGCGGCGCCAGCCGCTGGTTAATCCTGCCCCGCCCTTGTGCGCAGAAGCCTTCTCGGCGTCTTGCCCATGACGTTCCGGGGTAGCTCGGGAAGGAACTCAACGAGAGTGGGCGCCTTGAACGGCGCAATCCTTGCCCGGCAGAAATCGATAATGTCGCCACCCGACAATGCTTCCCGTGCGGCTGGGTGAGAAACCACGAAGGCCTTTACCGTTTCACCACGATATGTGCTGGGCCAACCAACAACAGTAACGTCCTGAACGCCAGGATGCTGACGGATAACCGATTCAACGTCAGCCGGCGCGATATTGTAGCCGGATGCAATAATCAGATCCTTGATGCGATCCGAATAATGAAGAAAACCATTGGGAGGAATGTGTAATTCACTGGCAGGTCGAACGGAATGAGATGCGTATGGGTTATGGTGTTATGGACAGCGTTTCTGTGCGCTTCCATCGCACCTTTTGATTTTCCTGATGTTCCGGAAGTGTAGATGAGCTTCACAACATCACTGGCTGGATCAATGTCGGCGATGAACCCGGAAGCAGGCCGCCCTGTCGCTGCGACAGGTTTGCGCTGGAGCGCCGGGACCCGTGGTCCGTTGGCGGCCTCACCCGGTAGTGGCGTTCAGAGCACCGGCCCTAGCATGCTCACCGCGTTCTGCACGAGACGGGTCCGGAATGGCCAGCTGGTGACAGCGTCAAGCCCGACGGGCTGTGATACGCCAAGATACCCCTGCTGACGGAGGCGAATGGAAGCGACGACGTCTGTATCAGCCAAAAGCAGATTGTTCTCGAAATTGAGCTGCATACTGCGCCGGTCCATATTGGCGGAACCAACCAGTGCGATTTTGCTGTCGATTGTGATCGACTTTGCATGCAGCAACCCCAATGGGTACTCATATATCTTGACGCCGCTGGCGAGCAGATCGGCATAACAGCTGCGGCTGGTGCAGGCCACGAGCCAGGAATCGTTGCGCGCGGGAAAGATGACCGTCGTCTCCACGCCGCGCCGGGGCGCCGCGCACAATGCCCGCAACACAGCCTCGTCCGGCACGAAATAGGGCGTCGTGATGATGAGTTCCTTGTGAGCGGCGTATATGGCGCCCACAAACGCAGCGGACATGACGTTGCCCTGCGTGGTTGATCCGGTTCCGTACATCTGCGCCACGCTGCCGGGCTCAAAGCGTTCGGGCATCGGCCCGGCCGCGGCAAGCCCTTCCAGCGCCTCTCCGGTTTCTGCAATCCAGGTGCACAGGAACAGGAATTGCGCCTGCCGCACCACTGGTCCTTCGCAGCGCAGGAAGATATCGATCCAGGGCGCGTACTTCGCCTTGATCCGGAATGCGGGATCCGCACAGTTCTGGCTGCCGCAATAGGCAATGCGATTATCGATGATGACGATCTTGCGGTGGTTACGCAGGTCGACCCGCCCGACGGCGAGATGGCCCAGACGCGGGATATCATTCATGGTCGCGACGGCCGTCACGCCCGCGTCACGCAACTGCCGCCAGCGGGCGCTGCGGATGAAACCTCGCGAGCCCAGCGCGTCCACGATCACCCGGCAGCGCACGCCGCGTCGCGCCGCGTCCATCAGGGCGTCGGCGACCTTCCCGCCATTGCCGTCATCAAGCCAGATATAGAAACTGATGTGAACGTGCTCAATGGCCTGTGTGATATCGCGCACAAGTGCGTCGATCGCGCTGTTTGAATCGCGTTCCGGCTGGTCGACCGGTGCTTCGGGGTTTCCAAGGAGCACGATCCGGTTGCCAGCCACCGGCGCCAATCCATCGATTGAACGGCATAGGGCAAACTGGCTGAGCGTTTCCGGGTCGGCAAACTCCGGCGCGAAGGCAGCATCGTCAGGCCGGGCGGTTCGATCTTCCGCCGCCCTCAGCCGGCGCATGCGCTCGCGCCCGATGCTGGTCTCTCCGAGAAACAGATAAGCAACGATCCCCAGCAATGGCAGAAACATGATGACCGCGACCCAGGCCACGCGGGCCGCGGGCTCCCGATTGGGGCGGGTGATCGCACGAGCCACCGTGAGGATATGCAGGATTAAGAGCGACAGATCGAACAAAGTCCGCATTCCTGGACAGTCCCCCCGGATAACGACGCGCCGCGCGCGGGCATCCCGCCCCCCTTGCGGAAGTGAGGCGACGCGGCGCAACGGTCGTCGCCCCGCGCAATACGCAGGCATGGCGATTGCCAGCCCCTCCTGATGGGTCATACAGACTTGCTGGCGCGACCGGGTCAACTGACCCGGGGCGGAAACTGGCGGCGGGAACCACACGTCAATGACGTGAACCACAAACTTTCGCTATCCTGGACGGACATCTGCCCAGGCGCGCGAGGGGGACGCCCGTAGCCCGAGATAGGCAAGCGGCGAGCTGCCGAAAGCGCGTCTGAACATCAGGGTAAAAGCCGCCGGGTTCTCATACCCCAGATCCAGCGCCACCGTCGTTACCGATTCGCCCGCGGCCAACCGCGGCACCGCAAACAGAAGGCACGCCTGCTGTCGCCACGCCATGAAGCTGACGCCTGTCTCGCGTTTGAAGTAGCGGGTAAAAGTGCGGCGGCTCATTCCCAGATCCGCGCACCAGTCATCTATGGTTTCATGGATCCGCGGTTTCTGGATAAACTTGCGGCACCTTGCCGCTAGCGCCCCGGTCGTCGGATATTGCAAGGAAAGCGGCAGAGCCTGCAGTTGCTGCAGTTCGTGCCAGATCAACGTCATCAGGGCGCCGGGCCGGCCGCTTTCTTCGTACTCAAGCGGCAAATTCAGCGCTTCAGTCATCAGGCTGCGCATGAAGGGCGAGATGCCCACCACCTGACATGTCTGCGGCATCCCCTGAGCAACGCCCGGCTCCAGATAGAGACTTTGCACGCTGACCGCGCCAATCATGCTCACCCTGTGCTCGGTGGCGGGCGGAATCCACATGCCGCGTTGCGGCGGCATGACCCAGGCGCCTGCCGGGGTCGTCAGGACGAGCACCCCGGAGGAACTTGAAATGAGCTGGCCGCGCCTGTGCTGGTGTGGGTCGATCAGATGACCATCGGGGTACTCCGTGCCGATGGCAAGGATCGGCCGCTGCACATGCTCCACATTGTCGATATGAACATCGCGCGCCAATGGCCCACTCCCGTAGTTGAATTGCCCGCCATCGGTGGCAGGCCGGGAAACTGACTCTTATAGCGGGCGCACCTCATTCTCAATGAGGCTTTGCAAGTCATCGACCAAGCCGGAAAGCAAGACGTGTCTTCTGAAGCCATATCGCTGCGAGCAGCAAAATCAAAAGCGGCTTTCCCGATCCTGTGGGCCGCCAGCTTTTGTCACCTCCTGAATGATATGTTGCAGGCTCTGCTGCCTGCCGCCTATCCGATTTTGCAGGGCAACTTCGAGCTTACGTTCGCGCAAGTTGGCGTTTTGACCCTCGTCTATCAGATGACCGCGTCGCTGTTTCAGCCGTTCATCGGCTACTATACGGACCGCCGGCCGACGCCATATTCCCTGCCCTTCGGCATGGCCTCTTCCATGCTTGGGTTGCTGATGCTCGCGTTTGCGCCCGGTTACGGGATGCTGCTGCTGGGCGGCATGCTGCTTGGTTTGGGGTCGTCGATTTTCCATCCGGAATCGTCCCGGATCGCGCGTCTGGCCTCCGGCGGTTCGCACGGGCTGGCGCAATCGCTCTTTCAGGTTGGGGGCAATTTCGGCACTGCGCTTGGCCCCCTGGCTGTGGCTTTCATCGTTCTGCCGCGCGGACAGCACGGGCTCGCCTGGTTTGCCCTGGCCGCGCTGCTCGGGATCATCATCCTGACGGGGCTCGGCCGATGGTACAAATTCAACGGCCATGCCGAACGCCGCCCCGCAGGCGCGGTGATCGCGCGCCACGCCTCATTGTCGGGCCGCCAGGTCTTCCAGGCGATGACGATCCTGATCGCCTTGCTATTCTCGAAGTATATCTATCTCGCCAGCTTTACGAGCTATTATATCTTTTATCTGAAGGATAAATTCACTATCCCGACACAAGACGCCCAGATTTATCAGTTTATCTTCTTTGCGGCTGTCGCCGCGGGAACAATCGCGGGCGGCCCGATCGGCGACAGGCTGGGGCGGAAACCCGTCATCTGGGTTTCAATCCTTGGCGTTCTTCCATTTACGCTGCTTCTGCCTCATGTCGGCCTGCTGCCAACAGCCATATTGAGCGCCATCATCGGCTTCATCATGGCGTCAGCCTTTCCGGCCATCGTCGTCTATGGGCAGGAGTTGATGCCTGGCCGCGTCGGCATGGTGTCTGGCCTGTTCTTCGGTTTCATCTTCGGAATCGGCGGCATTGGCGCGGCCCTGCTCGGCAGCCTGGCGGACTGGAAAGGCGTGGAGTTTGTTTTTGACGCCTGCTCGATACTGCCCGCGATCGGCATATTGGCCATGTTCCTGCCGGACACGCGGGACGCCGCGAAGGGGTCAGCATAGGCTTCGGATAAATGCGGAATGCCCGGGGCGGAACGCCGTATGTGGCTTTCCGCCCCGGGCCGCGGTCACTTCGGCCACAGGATCATCTGTGTGTTCCGGAAAAGGGCAATGACGGCATTGTCTTCTTCGCGCCGCACCTCTGCATCCCACACTTGTGTGGTGCGTCCCTTGTGAGCCGGGCGCGCGGTGCAAACAACGACGCCTGACCGCGCGGTGCCGATGAGATTGCTTTTCAGTTCCACTGTGGTGAACCCGCTGGCGCCTGCTGGCAGGCTCCTGACCGTGCCATAGCCACAGCAGGCTCGGCAAGCGAGGTCACGGTTCCGGCGTGAAGGTAGCCATTCCACGCCCCAAGGGCGCGACGGACCTCCAGCGTGGCGACCACTTCATCCAGTTCCACCCTGATGAAGCGCATGCCCAAAAGGCCGGGCAGATAGTCGTCCCCCGCAGCGTTCCATTCTTCCAGACTGGCAGGGACTTTCATGCTCATGGATCACCTCAGTTGCAACGGAGCCTGTTGTACGAGCGATAGTCGCAGAACTGCGTGACGACAACCACTTGGAAAACCGAGGCGCGCCCTGCACCGATTGCAGCGCTGGTTCCAACAGATTGATTGCCGAATGCCGGGGCGGACAGCCGGAAAGGCCGCCGGTGCATGACCGTGAGTGCAGGTCTTTCTCTGGCGCTTGCAGTTCGTTCCCGGCTGTCAGGAGCAGATTGGGGCTGACCGGTCGTTGTTTGACCAGTCCTGGCGCGAAGTCAGCGTGACAAGCGGTGCGGCCGCTATCCCGGCTCGCTGACCCCGAGACTGCTGGCGATATCCCTATGCCCAGAGCGGCGCATGGAGAGGGCATGCTGGTTCATGGCGGGTGATGGCCTGGCAATGTTAGCACGATGAAACCGCCGCGACCTGTAGCAGGAAGCCCATAGCCGCGTCTTTTGTTGGCGGCGCCGCCGGGAGTCATGCGCCAGACAGGCCATGGAGAGGCTGCACGCCGCGCCGCGATGCTCCGCCGGTCAGGGTAGCCTTCTGCAACTTCGCAAACGCCGTAGCGGAGCGTCAAAGGCATGCCGCCGAGCCGGCAAGGGCACGGCGGTCATCGGCGCCGGCCAATGACGCGGCCAAACCACTTCCCGCTGGCAGCGTCCGACGATGTTCAAGGTGCGGATAGCTGGACGTTCTTCAATGGACGGCATGGATGTCAGCGCGTGCCTTTGCGCAAGTCATCGGACGGAAACGCAATCCTGCGTGATCCATTTGAGCCCATCACGGCACAGTCCATCCACCCATGTTCAAACGTAGCGCCAGTTTCAGAGGCTCGCCGG
>NZ_BNCG01000015.1:2566-2910 GCF_014656355.1 Camelimonas fluminis | reverse complement strand
GGCAAACACAAAAAAAGCCGGGCAGCGTTGCTGCCGGGCTCCAGATAAAGCGGGGAGATCCCCGGATTATCAGAACTTGTAGTTCAGGCCGACGCGGACGACGCCGAACTCGTTGTTCTTCTGACCACCAGAGTAGTACAGGCTGGCCAGAGCAGCGCCCGGCACGTAGACATCGCTGTTGCCGCGGTCGAGGCTGACATACAGGCCTTCGATCTTGGCAGTGATGTTGTCGGTGAAGGCGTACTCAAGACCACCGCCGACGGTCCAGCCGGTCGCGGTGTTGTCGCCGTTGCCGCTGTAGTAGCCGTAGTTCAGCGCGGTGTTGGCGAAGCCGTAACCGTAGT
>NZ_BNCG01000015.1:0-2556 GCF_014656355.1 Camelimonas fluminis | reverse complement strand
TGCCGCCGCCGCCGTAGGCGAAACCACCGGTCACGTAGATCAGGGCGCGGTCAATGGCGATACCGGCGCGGGCGCGGACGGTGCCGAACCAGTCCATGCCCTGGTTGCCGTAACCGAAGTGGTTGCTGCCGCCCATGTCGGCGTACTGGATGTCGGCTTCAGCGCCGATCACGAACTGGCCGATCTGGTAGTTGTAGCCGATCTGGCCGCCGCCGACGAAGCCGCCGTCGTTGTTCGAGCCACCGCCGGTCCACAGGTACTGCGAAGCGACCGGAGCATAGTAGTTGAACGCGTTGTTGTTATTGTTGGTGTTCCAGCCGTAACCAGCGTTCACACCGACGTAGAAGCCGGTCCAGGTGAACACGGGAGCCACGACGACCGGGGCAACCGGCGCGTACTTGCGCGAAGGCAGATCAGCAGCGAAAGCGGAACCGGCGGCCAGCATGGTAGCGGCGGCAACGCCCGCAAGAAGAAGCTTTTTCATCACTCACTCCGTTCATTGCTTGCGATGGAGTGGCGTGGGCCGCTCACCGCGAGTTAGTAAGGTCATACACCGGGGAGCCCCCGCTGTCTGTAGCATGATAGCAACAGATTCACGTAGCTCCGTACGCCGTGAGCGCAACTTCCTGCAATGACGGTGGAGTTACCCGGTGATGCGTACACTAAGTATGAATCGCCCAGGAGGCTCCTGTGAAACTGCGGGATTGGGGCTTTCTGTCACCCAACAGCCCCGCAGATGCCGTGACTGGCCAAGTTTCATGGCAAAAATTGTATGATATTTCAATTTCATAGCGTGCAGATTGCAGTCACTGAAAAACCGGCGTGATCCACAGATCTGGTAAATACGCGCGCCTTCGAAGGCGCGAACCGGGGCGCCGCCAGATATCGTTCCGGCTCAAAAAAACAGAGCAGCGCGGGCCGTTTCGCCATTGGGACCCAAACTACCCGCCAAGCGCTGCTTCCACTCTTGGTAAACCATCGCTTAATACGGGCAATACGTCCACCCCAATATGCCGCCACTGATTCGTTGCCTCATCAGGCGGAGCAGTCAGGCATGAGGCCTGCAACGGATGGCCCATGTGACCGGCCCTGGCAACGCCGCGCCTTCGCCGCGCGCCGCCAGGCGGCGGCCAAAGATGCGGCGGGCATTCTCTCGGGCATTCTCAAGGCTATAGCTAACCTGGATTGGCGTCGAATTGCGGCGTTCCCTCGGGGATTTCCACCCACGCCACGCGCGATCTCGTAAAGACATGCAGCGCCGGCGCATAAGGGTCTGGATCATCGAGCGTGCCGGCCTTGACGGCGATGATATCGGCGTTCGAGCCAAGGATAGAGCGGATCGGCGACCCGCAGTCGCCGCAGAACTCCCGAAAAACCGGCTCGCCGCTCGTGGTGTCCCGGTCCTCAAAGACCTTTGGCTGGCCTTCCATGGTGAACGCCGATGGGCTCACCACCAGGTTGACCGAATACATGCTGCCTGACTGCCGCCGGCAGCGCTGGCAATGACAGGCCGCCACAACAGCGGGCTCGCCCTCGATCCGGTAACGGATCGCCCCACAATTGCATCCACCTTCCATGATTGCCTCCCTTCTTTTATGATACGTACGTATCATAAAATCGATGCGGGAGAAAACATATGGTCGATCACATCACGGGAAAATCCATCGTCATTACGGGCGCCGGCAGCGGCTTTGGACGTCTGGTTGCCGAAATGACGGCTGCTCGGGGCGCCCGGGTCACGTGTGGCGATATTGACTTTGCCGCCGCCCAGGCCACGGCCAGCGCCATCACCGCGGCGGGTGGGACGGCCCAAGCGCACGCCGCCGATGTGACAGACGCCCGACAGGTGAACGCCCTGGTCCAGGCCGGCGTTGACGCCCATGGCGGGGTTGACGTGATGGTCAACAACGCCGGCATCATGCCCCTCGCCTTTTTCTCCGATCACGCCGCCGCTCACGGGGCCTGGAACAAGTGCATCGACATCAATATCAAAGGCGTGTTGAACGGCATGGTCGCGGCTTATGAGCCGATGATGGCGGCCGGCCGTGGGCAGATCATCAACATATCCTCGATCTACGGCAATTTCCCGGTGATTGGCGCGGCGGTATACGGCGCCAGCAAGGCTGCGGTGAATTTCCTGTCGGAATCATTTCGTCTGGAGACCCGCGGCAAGATCAAGGTGACCACGGTCAAGCCGACGGGCGTTCCCGCCACCAACCTTGGCGGCTCGGTGATCAATCCCCAGGCTGTTGTCGGCATCCTTGGCTACAACATGCCCGCCTTTGGCGAGATGGCGGAGGCGATGGGCAACGGCAGCCTCGACCCCATCAAACTCGACCCCACGGAAATGGACTACCAGTCCCTGGCGCCAGAACACATCGCAGCAGCGGTCCTGCATGCGATCGACCAGCCATGGGGGGTCTCGATCGGCGAGATCACGGTGCGGGCAGCTGGAGACCACTTCATCTTGTAAGTAACTGTAAGTAAACAGCGCTGATACCAAGGCCTTCTGCCCCTGACTCATGCAGGGTTTTGTTGGGAGCGCGGACGTGATTC
>NZ_BNCG01000014.1:55305-108362 GCF_014656355.1 Camelimonas fluminis | reverse complement strand
AATTCGCTCAAAACAAAAAAACTGGAGCAGTTTGCGATCCAGATTGATCGAAAACTGCCCTAATACGTGATGGTTGCCTCCGTTTGGGTAGCGTCATGGCGTGATGATAGGGCATGTTGGTTGTGACGCCTGCATCACGTTGTGTTTTGTTCAGGCGCCGCAGGCGTCCGCATGGGGCAGCCGCCTGGACGGGCCGAACAGTTTCTGGCGCCGGCTCCGCCGCGTCGCCCCGTTGGGGCGCCCCCTGCAGTCAAAGCCTGTTCTGGCTCCTCCACCCCGGCCCGTTGCGCGTTCACACGTCCGTGGAATGGGGCGGATGCGGCCGCCATGGCGTATTTTTGATCCCGCCCCCGACGCAGGCCGGGTTAGAACGGCTGCGCCGCGACGCAGGCCAGGCGCAGCGGCGCGGAACAGGCAGACAGACAGCCGCCGTCTGCACAAACAGGGAAGGTGATTTCATGATGCTCGCGACGATGCCGACAGTCGCCAGGCAAACCACCGCATGTGCTTCCAGCCTCCGGAAATCCGCCCGCGCCGCCAGTGTATTGACCTTTGTCCTTGCTCTGGCCTGGGCGATGTCTGGCGCCTCTGTCCTCGCCCAGTCCGGCGCCCAGTCCGGCGTCCAGTCCGGCGCCGCGGCTCCTGTGGGGGAGGCCGCGCCAGCCGCGTCCGCATCAGAAAAAACCTTCAAGGTTTCAGGCGGACAGGCCAGCGTTCCGGCCGGCGTCACCATCCAGGTGCGCAAGATCGTGGTTGGCGAGGACGCGACCGTCGTCCATCTGGTCGCCTCCTTCGACAGCCGCCGCACCAGCCGCGTCAACCTCAATGAGGCCAACGCCACGCTTGATCTGGGCGACGGCCAGCGCCTGCAATTGCGCCAGCCGGACGACAACCGCTACCTCACCATCGCCAACGGCCAGACCATCGACGCTGAACTGGTGTTTCCGGGACAGATTCCTGACGGGACGAAACAGGTGACTCTCAGCTTCAATGAAGGCAATGAGGGCGACGACCAGAACGCCCCCGGCGTGATCCTGCGTCTGTCGCTCGCAGAAGCGCGCTGATCCATGTGGGGACGGATCCGTCTGCCGGCGTGCATCGCCGCCGTGGTTTTTTCCTGCAGTCCGGCGCTGGCCGACTATGAGGTCACTCGCGGGGCAGGAACTCTCGGCGACCGGACCGGTCGCATTGCCGAACGCCCCGTGGGCGCCAGCACATGGCGCCTCCGCGATGGGCCGCACAGCCTGTGGCGCCAGCGGGAGAAGACGTCGGCTGTCGCCGGCCGGGGAGATGAGTCGTCCTTCCGCATCCGTGAAGTGGCGCCGCACTCCCGCCTGCGGGCCCAGAAACTGCTGGGCGAACTGGGCGCGCGGGAGATGCAGGGCGACATTGTGATCGCCGTGCCTGGCGATGTGCTGTTCGATTTTGACAGGTCGGATATTCGCGCCGACGCCCGGCCGATTCTGGGGCGCATTGCTGAGCTGCTCAAGGCTTATCGCGACGCGCCGGTGCGCATCGAGGGACACACCGACGCCATTGGTTCGGATGTCTACAATCTGGGGCTGTCGCGCCAGCGGGCCGCGTCCGTCGGGGCCTGGCTGGCGGCGCGGGGCATTGCGGCAAGGCGTATGCGCACAGCGGGCTTTGGCGAGGCCCGCCCGGTGGTTGCCAACAATCGTCCCGACGGCTCGGATGACCCGCAGGGGCGTCAACGCAATCGCCGCGTCGAGATCATCATCGGCGCCGGACCCGGCGCGCGCTGACCGTCAAATTGCCAGAAACGGAAAATTCATGTCACTGATTTCATGCCCGGAATGCGGTCGCCAGATTTCTGACCGGGCGCCTGCCTGCCCTGGCTGCGGCTATCCCGTCGCCGACGATAGCGCGGCGCGGCCTGATCGCGTCGTGGGCGTCGCGGGCGTGGCGGGCAACGTCGCTGGCGCCTGGATCACCGCCCGCATGCTGGTTGGGGTGATTGTTGGCGCGATCATGATGATCTGCTTCGCCGCCATCATGATCACGCTGATTCTGGGGACGCGCTAGAGCGCTTTCCGATCAGCCGGAATTGGCCGATCGATCAGAATTCGCTCAAAATAAAAACTGGGGCAATTTGCGATCCAGATTGATCGAAAACTGCTCTAGTGGAACGAATTTGGCGTTTGCGTCCGGTATTCGCTCCACCGCCCTGTATCAGGGGATGCGAATGTCGGAAGCAGGCCAACGGAGCATGTTCGAGAGAAGTGGACTCCGCTTTTCGTGAAGAAAGTGCGTCAAAGAAATCGAATGAAGGCCAGGTTCAGGAGCGAGGCTTTGCCTTGACGCATTCGTGGCGCTGTTTCATTCCATCCGCGCCCGCCACTGGGTCAGCAGGGCGCGCAGCGCCGCCGGTTTCAACGGCTTGTGCAGCACGTGAGCGTTTTTCCTCTGTGCTTCCGCCCGCACTTCCGGCGAGCGGTCGGCGGTCAGCAGCACGGCGTGCAGGCCGGGCCCCAGCCGCCAACGCAGGCGGGTGATTGCTTCCAGGCCGTCGCCTTCATCCAGATGATAGTCGGCGATGACGATATCCGGCGCGAAGCGGCGCGCGCCGATCGCCCGGTTGGCCTCATCGAGGCTGCCGCCCGTCGCCACCTCGCAGCCCCAGCCTTCCAGCAGGGCGCGCATGCCCTCCAGAATCGCAGGCTCATTGTCGATGGCGAGAATGCGCATGCCGGTCAGGGGCGTGGCCGGGGCTGGCGTGGGACGGTTGACCTCCGGCGCCGCCACCGGCTCGCGCACCGGCATCGTCACAGAGAACAGCGAGCCCCGCCCTGGCGTGGAGACGACGGACACCTTGTGGTGGAGCACGTGGGCGATGCGCTCGACGATGGACAGACCCAGGCCGAGGCCGCGCGCTTCGCGCATGCCCTGGTCAAGCCGCTGGAACTCGCGGAAAATGAGGCGCTGCTTCGACTCAGGAATGCCAAGGCCGGTATCGGCGACGGCGACGCGCAGACGGTCGCCATGGCGCCGGCAGCCAACGAGCACCTTGCCTGACGGCGTATATTTGATGGCGTTGGAAATGAGGTTCTGCAGCAGCCGGCGCAGCAGCCGCCGGTCTGAGCGCACGTGCAGCGACGATGGCAACACCTTCAGCGTCAGGCCCTTCTCACGGGCCATGGGCGCGAATTCGCGTTGCAACTGGTCGAGCAGGGGGCCGATCGGGAAAATTGAAAATTCAGCCCGCATCTGCCCGGCGTCGAGGCGTGAGATGTCAAGCAGCGCCGTGAGGATCTCTTCCACCGCGTCGAGGGAGCCGACGATGTTGTCGATCATCGGGCGGGCCTCGCCGGCGCCTTCAGGCCGCTCCACCAGCGCGGCGGCGTAGAGGCGGGCGGCGTTCAGCGGCTGCAGGATGTCGTGGCTGGCGGCGGCCAGGAAGCGGGTCTTCGACTGGTTGGCCTCGTCGGCGACGGATTTTGCCCTGGTCAGCGCCACGTTCAGGCGCATCAACTCCTGGGTGCGTTCTTCCACGCGTTTTTCCAGCGTGGCGTAGGCGGCCTCCAGGGCTTCCTCGGCCTCCACCTCCCGCGTCACTTCCGTGTAGGTCGTCACGAAGCCGCCGCCCGGCAGCTTGTTGGAGCGGATTTCGATGACGCTCTCGCCAGGATAGAGCTTGACGCGCGCCGGCGGCCCGTCGCTCAGCAGGCTGGCGAGCCGGTCGGCGACGAGATCGTCGACGTGGCCCGGCCCATAGGCTCCACGGCTGGCGTTGAAGGTCACGACCGCGTCGAGGCCGACGCCGACGCGGACGAAGTCCGGCGGCAGATCATACAGATCAACGAAGGCCTGGTTCCAGGCCAGGATCCGCATGTCGTGATCGAGAATCGTGATGCCCTGCTGGGCGTGGTCGAGGGCGTTCTGCAGAACGTCGCGGTTGTACTGGATGGCCGCGGAGGCGTCGTCCAGCAACGCCATCGCCGTGCTCGACGACAGCTTGTCGGAGCTGTTGAGCAGCGACAGCATCAGGCGCGACGACGCGGCGCCGATGACGGACGCCAGCAGGTGTTCGGCAAAACGGATGGTCTGGATGTCCGCCGGGGCCGGTCCCCTGGCTGGCTCCTGACGGGTGGCGTTGAAACCGGCGAAGGCCGAGCGGGCGCGATCCTCGCCGAGATAACGCGCCACGGCGTCATACAGGTCATCAAAGGTGGCGACTCCGCGCACCGGCATCGGGCTCTGGCTCATGCGCGGTTCCGGCGAGCGGAAGGCATAGGCCTGAAGGCGCTCGATGGCGCTGGCCGGGCGTAGCAGGGAACAGGTGACATAGAAGACAATATTGAGGCCAAGGCTCCAGAGGACCCCGGGGGTGATATTTTCCGGACCGGCCCCGGTCAACACCGCTGGATTGATGATGCGCAGGCCGAAGGGGCCAGTCAGGAAGGAACTGCCCAGGCTCTGCGGGTCAGCGATCGCCGGCAGCAGCAGCATCCAGGCCCAGGCAAGCCAGGCGACGCTGAGCCCGGCCACCGCCCCCAGCGCCGTGCCGCGCCGCCAGACAAGGCCGCCGATGAAAGGCGGCGCGATCTGGGCGATGGCGGCGAATGACAGCAGCCCGGTCGCCGCCAGCGCCGCGTTCGCCGCGTTTTCATTGTAAAACCAGGCCAGCGCCATCACCAGCACGATGGCGCAGCGACGGATGCCCAAAACCACCGGGCCCATGCCGGAGCGGATGTGCAGGCCGCGCGCCGCCCGGGCCGAACGCCAGCGCAGCAACACCGGCATGACCAGGTCGTTGGAGATCATGATCGCCAGGGCGACGGAGTCGACGATCACCATGGCCGTCGCGGCGGAAAGGCCGCCGATGAAGGCCAGCAGCGCCACCCAGCCGGCGCCTGCGTGCAGCGGCAGCTGCAGCAGGGTCATGTCCCGGTCGGTGGCGTTGGGAAACATCGAGATGCCGGCGAGGGCGATCGGGATGACGAACAGGTTGATCAACGCCAGATATGCGGCGAACATCCACGCCATGCGCGGCGCGTCGCTCACCCGGCGGTTCTCCACGATCATCATGTGAAACTGGCGCGGCAACAGCAGCGCGGCGCAGGCCGACAACAGCACCAGCGTCGCCAGATTGAGCGGGCTGGACGTCATTTCCAGAAAACGCGTGGGCGAGGTGGCGTCGGCGCGGGCGACGATGTCGGTCACGCCGCCGAACATCACATAAGTGATGAACAGCCCGACGGCGAGAAACGCGACCAGCTTGACGACAGACTCCACGGCGATGGCGGCGACGAGCCCCTGCTGGTGTTCGGTGGCGTCGACCCGCCGGGTGCCGAACGCCACGGCGAACAGCGCCAGCACCACCGCCGCCATCACGCTGATCCACTCCATCCACGATGCGGTCTTGCCGTCGATGGCGGCGAGAAACGCGGTGAGTGAAACCGAGACGGCCTTGAGCTGCAGGGCGATATAGGGAACCGAGCCGGTGACGGCGATCAGCGCGACGATGGCCGCGACCTTCTGGCTCTTGCCGTAGCGGGCCGCCACGAAGTCGGCGACGGAGGTAATGTTCTGGGCGCGGCTGAGGGCAATGATGCGCATGATCAGCCGGGCGCCGAGAACCAGCGCCAGCGCCGGTCCGATATAGATCATCAGGAAGTCGAGGCCGGAGCGGGCGGCGAACCCGACCGAGCCGTAGAATGTCCAGGACGTGCAGTAGACGGCGATGGTCAGCGGATAGATCAACATCCGCAGGCGCCCGTCGAGCCACCGCCCGGCGCGCCGGTCGCCAAACCACGCGACGCCAAAAAGCGCGCACAGATAAAGTAACGCGGCGGCGATCACCATCCAGCTGTCGGGCATGGGACTCCTGTCGTCTGGGGTGGCGGGCCCGCCGCGTGGAGCGACAGGATTGAGGGCCGACCTGTCCAGGGCAAGGTTGCACGCGCGTTTGTGTAACGATCAATAACCTTTACCAGGTTATCCAGCAAAGAAGGTGAGACCAAACTTTGGCGGGCGCAAGCATCTCGCGGCCTGGGGGCGGCTCGCCGTCAGGAGCCAGGAGGCTGGACGTGGGCCGGCCAGGCATCGCGACGCCGATCTTGAGGAGAAAAGCAGGATGTTGAGTGAATTCAAAAAATTCGCCATGCGCGGCAACGTCGTTGATCTCGCGATCGGCGTGATCATCGGCGCGGCTTTCAGCGGCATCGTTAACTCGCTGGTGGCGGATATTTTCATGCCCATCATCGGCTGGGTTACCGGCGGCCTCGATTTCACCAATCACTTCATCGCATTGGGCAAGGACGTCACCGCCACGTCCTATGCTGAAGCCCAGAAGCAGGGCGCCGTCATTGGCTATGGCCGGTTCATCACCCTGGCGGTGAACTTCATGATTGTCGCCTGGATCCTGTTTCTGGTGGTGCGCGGCATCAACAGGTTGAAGGCGAAGGAAGAGGCGACGCCGGAGACGCCCGCCGACGTCGTGCTGCTCGCTGAAATTCGCGACCTGCTGGCGGCGAAGAAAGCCGGCTGACACCTGGCGGCGTCCCCGCGCTTTCGTTGACGAAGGCGGCGCCCTTGCCGGAAGGCGCCCTTGTGTGAATGTCGTTGCGCCGGGCGGGTTCTCCAGCCCGGCGTTGTTTTCCGCAGGGTGGGACGAGTGTTCCCACGTCGCCAGCTCCATCCGACAAGACGGGGGCGGCAGAGATTATTTGAACAGAATTCGCCATTTGTTCGCCATGATGAATGCGCGATGAATCCAGCCGGTGCGCCCAAATGCCTGTCTGCAAATGGGAATACCATTTGTTAACTATTATTCACGCCTTCTTCTCTTGTCTGCAACTGCCTGCGGTTTTTCATGTTTGCGCCGAAAACCGATGGTCTGATGCAACCAATCAGGGAGACAGGCGTTTCCCTGCAGGAATGATTGCGGAGGAGTGACAATGAAATTCGCCCTGACCGCCAGCGCTTTTGCTGGCGCCATGCTTTTCGCTTCGGGCGCATTCGCCATGCCCGCGGCTTCGGGTCTGGCCCAGCCCGCGCAGGCGGATGGCTATGTGACCCATGTCGCCCAGGGCTGTGGCGCCGGCGGCTGGCGGACGCCGTCTGGCCGTTGCGCCTACGGCCGCCCCGGTTATGCGCCTGCGCCGCGCTATGCGCCGCCGCCGCGCTACTATGGTCCGCCGCGCTGCTTCGTCCGGCACACCCCTTACGGTCCGCGCCGCGTCTGCCGCTAAGGAATTTCCGGAATAGCGGCTGCCCTGCGCCAGGCAACGCTCTGGCGGGTATTTTGTAACAACACACCAATGGTTTCCGGGCCGGAGCGCTGACCGGCAAGGCCGACAGGCCGCAAGGCCCGGGACCCTGTATAAAGAAGAGAAACGTATGAAGACTGCATCTGCAATGTTGTCTGGCGCACGCATCGCCGGTTTCGCCGCAATCGCCGGCGTGTTGATGGCGGCGTCGGGCGCGATGGCGGCTCCGGCAGGCGCCGGCGCCGGCGTCCTTGGAGGCGAGGGCGCGCCAATGGTGTCGACCGTTGCCGGCGGATGTGGCCACGGCATGTACCGGGGGCCAGGCGGCCGCTGCTATCGTGCTGCTGGTCCGCACGCCCACCGTCCGCCGCCGCCTCCGCCGCGCCACTATCATGCGCCGCGCCGGGCGCCCCATTGCGTGGTGCAGCACACCCCGCACGGCCCGCGTCGCATCTGCCGCTGATCGTCTGGCGGGGATCGTCTTGCAAAATGAAAACGGCCCCGTTTCGGGGCCGTTTTTTCATTGAGGCGTCGCGGAGTCCAAAGCCGGTTCAGTTGGTGGACGGGCCAGACTCGCAGGCGGAGCTCCAGGGCTTGTTGATCGGCGTGGCGCGTCCACACTTGTCGCAGGCGGCGAGCGACAGGGCCACGGCGAGCAATGCGCCGCATCGCACGGTGATCCGTGCGGCGCGCTTCAGGCGCTGCTGGCGGCGGTCGATAGTGGCTTCCATATCGGTTCTCCCAGAACAGTTCGGCAAAACAGGACGCGACGTCCACGCCCGGATGGCGCCACATCAGGGGCCGCGCGTCATCACACGCTTGATACCAGAACGCGACGCGTATGGCTCATTGCGTTCTGGCGAAGCCCGGGCTGCGCAAAGCATGTCCTGCGGGCCGCGCGTGACGCTGATTTGAACTTTGCAGGTCGCGGATGCGTCAGCATCTTCGCGACCTGGCGTAGCGGAACAGCCAGCCGTGGCGATTTCACGGCGTGGCTTCAGGGGGATGGGCCCGGGCCGCGCGCTGCATCAGCGCGGAGCCAGCGGCGCGTTGGTTTGTCCGCGCGGCAGCGGCAGGGTGTCGGCGACATTGGAGCCGAGCACCTCGAACTGGTCGCCGAGACCTTCGCGCGTCTTCGGATCGATGATGGCGATCGGCGCCGACACCGCGATGCTGGCGGCCGTGCCGACGGTGGAGGCCGCGCCCACGGCGATCCGTCCCAGCTTGTCGCCAAGCCCCACGCCAGAGTCGCTGAGGGCCTGACCGGCGACCAGCCGGCTGCCGATCATCTGGACCACCTGGGGCGACTGGGCGAACGTGCCGTGGTTGATGGAATCCGACGACTGGACCCCGGTGAGATCAATCAGGACGATGTCGTCGCGCTTCAGTTCGGAGCGATAGGGCTCTGCCTGGGGGTTGATGGCTCCGAGGCGGGTGCGGCCCCAGACGCGGCGTGAAAACGCCAGGGCTTCGTCATCCTGCGAGGTGAAGATGACGAATGGCGGCCGTTTCGGACCAATGGCTGCGATCTGCCGGCGGAAGACGTCGAAATCGACGTCGGGCGCGGCCAGCATCACGCTGTTGATCTTGGGCGCGATGCGGCCGTTGCGGATCGCCATCTGACGCAACGCCTCCAGCGTCACCCAATTGCCCATGGAGTGGGCGAGAATGGCGATCTCACCCACCTGTGGATCACTGTTGAGGGCCGCGAGCAGCTTCTCAAGGGAGTCGCGGGAGAAGTTGCCGCTCTCGCGATCGAAGCCATAGGCGAGCAGGCGGCCGCGCGAGGGCCAGGTGAACAGCACGGGCATGGCCGGCGCGCCGGAATCGTGAATGATCTGGGTGAACCGGTAAACCGCGTCCTCGAAGCTGGTGTTATAGCCGTGCACAAAAACCAGCACCCTGCGCTGGCGCTGTTTGCGCATGCGCTGGTTGAACGCAGCCATCGCCTGGGACTCGGTCAACATTCTGGCGGACAGGGTGGTGAAATCAGTCGCCGGATTGGCCGGCAACTGGCGGGGCCATTGCACGTCGCCAACCTTGCGCGCGCCAGCTGGCGGCACGGAGACGGTGATCTCGGCGAAATTCAGCAGATCGGAACGCTCGCCGGTGAACATCTGGCCTGGGAGGGCGTTATCCG
This sequence comes from Camelimonas fluminis, assembly GCF_014656355.1. Classification (GTDB taxonomy): domain Bacteria; phylum Pseudomonadota; class Alphaproteobacteria; order Rhizobiales; family Beijerinckiaceae; genus Camelimonas; species Camelimonas fluminis. The sequence goes on along the minus strand of NZ_BNCG01000014.1, from coordinate 98,993 downwards.
GGCTGCGCGTGGTGGCCACCAGCATGCTGACCGGCGTGGCGCCCGGATAGACGGCTCCCTGTTCCGGCTGCAACACATTCCGGGCGCGACCACTGCATCCTGCCAGCAGGGCGGCGGCGATCGCGGTGACGGCTAGCACATATAGTCGGCGCATGACGCAGCGTAGCTCCAGAACAGGCGCAGTTAAACCTGCAGTCAGACCCTGCGCGGCGCGCCTTCGGCTCTGCGGCTGGCCGGTCGGGATTGGGGGCGTCCCCCAGCCTCAACCGTTGGACGGGGCACCTTATCGCGCGGTGGGAGCGGGCGCCAGAAGCTGCCCGTCGCCACAGGATGCGGGGCAGGGCGGCGGTGGTGTTTTTGTCACAGGCGCGGGATGGCCGGCGGGGGCGCGGCGCAGCAGCACGATGGCGCTTGCGCTGACCACGAGCGCGAGGCCCAGCCAGTCGGTAAGGGCCGGCGTTTCGCCCAGCATCAGCATGGCGCCGATCACGCCGACGCCCGGCGTCATCAGCGTGCCAATGGCGGCGACGGAGGCCGGCGATCGCGTCAACACGCCAAACCAGATCCACGTGCCGATCGCCTGCGCGGCGACGATATTGTAGGCAAGCCCGAGGAAGCCGTTGGTCAATCCGTGGAATGGAATAGTCGCCCCCTCGAAGGCCAGCATTCCCAGCGTCAGAATGGCGGCCGCGGCGCCGATCTGCCAGGTCGCGGCGATCAGTGGCGGGGCGTTGATCGGGAAGCGCTTCATGAAGACCGCGCCGCAGGCCCAGGACATCGCCGAACCAAGGGCCAGCGCCAGGCCAGCCGAGAGCCCGCCGGCGGCGAGGGCCGGCCATGCCAGCGCCAGCAGACCGGCGGCGCCAAGCGCCAGGCTGAGCGATTTGCGGGCGTCAAGTCGCTCGCCAAGGAAGAACACCGCCATCGCCGTGGCCCACACCGGCATCGAAAACGCGATGATCGCCGCGCGCCCGGTCTCCATCACCATCTGCGCCCAGGCGTTGAGGATGTTGACCAGCGCCATGCCGAAAATGGCGGGAACCAGCACGCGCCACCAGTCGCGCGGGCTGATGCGCAGGCTCTGGCCGCGCCAGAGCGACGCCGCGACCAGCACAAGCGCGGCCCCGGACAGGCTCAGCGCCCGCGTCGTCCATGGGCCGTATTCGAGAATGGCGAATTTGACGATCGGCCAGTTCAGGCCCCAGATCAGGCCAAGAAGCGTGACGAGCGCCAGGTTGTTGCGGGAAGGTTGGGGGTGCATGGGCGCCGGACCTGATATTGCTCCCGGCGATTTGTGCAGCGTTGCGGACGTTATAACAAATGCGTCATGTGCGGGCTTGCTGTGCGAACCTTGCGCTGACGTCATGGCTGGCGCGGTGTGGTCCGTCGCCTGACCAACCGGATTGGAAGCCGATCCAGGCTCTCCTGTTCGAGGGGCCCTGATCGCGCGGACGCTTCCATCTGGTTGGAAAGCACTCCAGGGCTCGCGTCGCCGGGCCCTGTCGCCGTCTGCGGCTTTCGTCGGGCCTTGCCTGGCGGTGTGTTTCGTAGAAATCTTGGTTCACGCTCCCGGCAACCAACAAGATGGAGCGGCCAATGTATTCGGGAGGGACACTGTATGACGGTTCGTTACTACGACTGGATCGCCCATCACGCGATGCGCACGCCGGAGCGGCTGGCGGTCGTCAATCTGGCGGATGGTCGTGAGTTTTCCTACGCGCAGATGCATGACCGCATCGGTCGGCTGGCGACGCATCTGTCTGCCGGTCTGGGCGTAACCGCTGGCGACCGCGTCGCGGTGCTGGCCCACAACGCGCCCGAAACCCTTGAGGTCCAGTTCGCCTGTGGCCGGCTCGGGGCCATCTTCGTTCCGCTGAACACCCGTCTCACCGTTTCCGAACTGACTTACATTGTTGGCGACGCCGCGCCGCGCGTGATGATTCATGACGCGGAGCTGGCGCCGACGGCACTTGAGGTCGCGGCCGCGTGCCAGACCCCGTCCAGCCTGCAGTTCGACGCCAGCTACGAGGCGGCGCTGGCGGCGGCCCAGCCCTTGCCCAAACGGGCCTGGGCCGAGGTCACCCATGATGACGTCTCGACCATCATGTACACCTCCGGCACCACCGGCCGCCCCAAGGGGGCGATGATCACCCATGGCATGACGTTCTTCAATTGCGTCAACCTTGGCGCCATCGCCGGCGTCGACCAGACCACGGTGCAATTGCTGGTGCTGCCGCTGTTCCACACCGGCGGCCTCAACTGCTACGTCAATCCGACCCTGCACGCCGGCGGCGTGGTTCTGATCATGCGCGCTTTCGATCCGGGCGCGACCTTGCGCCTGATCCATGAGCGGGCATGGGGGCTGAACCTGCTGTTTGGCGTGCCGTCGATTTACCAGTTCCTGTGCCAGCATCCGGATTTCGACAAAACCGATTTCTCGGGCCTGAGGGTCGGCGGCGTCGGCGGCGCGCCGATGCCGGTGCCGCTGCTGCGCATCTGGGAGCAGCGCGGCGTCGCCCTGCAGCAGGGCTATGGCATGACGGAGACCAGCCCCGCCGTACTGGCGCTCGACCAGGCGGACGCCGCGGTCCGGGCAGGCTCGGCCGGAAAGCCGGTGCTGCACACTGAAGTCTGCGTGATGCGGGAGGATGGGACCGAGGCGGCGGCGGGTGAGATCGGCGAGCTGTGGGTGCGCGGCCCCAACGTCACGCCGGGCTACTGGAACCGGCCTGACGCCAACGCCACATCCTTCACCGATGGCTGGCTGCACACCGGCGATGCGACCCGCGTCGACGCTGACGGCTTCTTCTATATCGTCGACCGCTGGAAGGACATGTACATCTCTGGCGGCGAGAACGTCTATCCGGCCGAGGTGGAGGACGTGCTCTACCGGATGTCGCAAATCGCCGAGGCGGCCATCATCGGGGTTCCGGACGAGCGCTGGGGCGAAAGCGGCCTCGCGGTGGTGGTGGTGAAGCCGGGGCAGCAATTGTCGGAGCAGCAGGTCCATGAGCATTGCCGCGCTCACCTCGCCCGCTTCAAGTGCCCGCGCGACGTCGCGTTTGTCGAGGCGCTGCCACGCAACGCCACCGGCAAGGTGCACAAGCCGACCCTGCGCGGTCAGTTCGTGACTGAACCGGAGAAGGTCTGATCCGGCTGGAATGCGCCCTGGGCCGGGCGGCAGGAGCAACCGGCGCGCCAGCCGGAGAAAAAGCCGTTCACGCTGAACTGGGTTTTTCTCTGTCTCTCTGACTGGATGCGTTTTCCACGCGCAAGGTGGCGTTCGCTTTGCTGGAAAACGCTTTTGAGAGGCTGGCGCGCCGTCATGAAAAGCGACAGGCGTGTCTGAGAGTTTTGCTGTGACTGAGAGTTTTGACGAAGTTCGCGCCCGGATGACCGGGCTGATTTCGGGGTTTGAGCGACTTGCTGACCATGATGGCCATGCAGGGTTGAAGCGCGCGGCGGTGGCGATCACCGTGGTCGAGCATCCGCGCGGCGGCGGCGAACTGGCGTTCGTGCTCACCCGCCGGGCCCGCACGCTGCGCTCCCACGGCGGCCAGTGGGCCTTGCCGGGCGGCCGCTGCGATCCGGGGGAGACCATCGTCCAGGCGGCCCTGCGTGAGGTCTCTGAGGAAATCGGCCTTGCCCTCAGCGCCGATGCGGTGCTCGGCGTTCTCGATGACTATCCCACCCGTTCCGGCTACCTGATGACCCCGGTGGTGGTTTGGGCCGGCGATCCCCGCGCCATTGTTCCTAACCCCGCCGAGGTGGCCTCGGTCCATTTCATTCCCCTGGCGCATGTGGCCCGCGAGGATATCGTCAGCTTCGTCACCATTCCCGAAAGCCCCCGCCAGGTCATCCGGCTGTGGATCGACGATGATCACATCCATGCGCCCACGGCGGCGGTGATCTACCAGTTCCGCGAGGTGCTCGCCGGCCGCGACACCCGCGTGCACGAACTGGAGCAGCCGGTCTTCGCCTGGAAATAATCTTCGCTCTTTTGAAAAATCTCTCCGGCCGGACGCCGGACATTCGGGAGTTTCAGCGTTCATGAGCAATTTGCCGACCATCAGGCCTGAGGAAGCCGGCTTTTCCGTCGAGCGTCTCGAGCGGATCAACGCCGTGTTACGCGATCATGTCGACCGGGGCCGGCTTGCCGGCGCGGTGACCATGCTGTCCCGCTTCGGCAAGGTGGCGCACTTCTCCGCTGTCGGCATGCGCGATCCGGCGACGGGCGAGAACCTGCAGACCGACGCCCTGTTCCGCTGCTATTCCATGACGAAGCCGATCGTCTCCACCATGATCATGATGCTGGTGGAGCGCGGCCAGTTGCTGATCTCGGATCCGGTCGCCAAATACATTCCCGCGTTCGCCAGCACGAAGGTGGCGGTGAAGCGCGATGGCGTGCTGACGCTGGAGGATCAGGCGCGGCCGATGACCGTGCAGGACCTGCTGCGCCACACGTCGGGCCTCAGCTACGAATTCCTCGCGATGCCCGAGTTGCAGCAGATGTACATGGACGCCCGGATTTTCCGGCGCAACTGGACCAGCATGGAGCACGCCGAAGCCCTGGCCCAGCTGCCGCTCAACAGTCAGCCGGGAACCCAGTGGGACTATGGCCGCTCCACGGATATTCTGGGAACCATCGTCGAAGTCGTCACCGGCTCCTCCCTTGGCGACGCCCTGCGCGAGCACATTTTCGATCCGCTCGGCATGGACGACACCGGCTTTTATGTGCCGGAAGGTTCGCTCCACCGGCTGGCCGAGCCGTTGCCGCAGGACCCCGACACCGGCGAGGCGGTGAAGCTGCTCGACGTGACGAAGCCGGTCCAGTTCGAGTCTGGCGGCGGCGGCCTGGTGTCGTCGGCGATGGATTACGCCCGCTTCATCCAGATGATCCAGAATGGCGGCGTGCTCGGCTCGACGCGGCTGTTGAGCCGCAAGACCGTGAGCTTCATGGCCTCCAACCATCTGCCAGAGGGCACGCCGGTCGGCTCCGATCTCCTGCCGCCGGGCCACGGCTTTGGCCTCGGCTTCGCCGTGCGCACCCACGATGGCCTGGCGCCGTCGCCGGGCGGGGCGGGGCAGTTCTTCTGGAGCGGCATTGCCGGCACCACCTTCTGGATCGACCCGGAGGAGGAGTTCTTCGCATTGTTGATGATCCAGGTGCCGCCGAACCAGCGCGAGGAGTACCGGCACCTGTTCCGCAACCTGGCCTACGGCGCCTTCGGCGATTGAGCATCGCGCCCGCCGCGCCTGGCAACGGGCGCTGCGGGCGGCGTCATTTCGTAACCTGGAGGGCAGGGGCGCCGTTCCCGGCGCCGGGGGCGGGCCGCGTGAGCGTTTTCCCGACAGGCGAGGGCGCCGCGCCCACGAAACCGGCTTTGCGCCTGTTATTTGCGCATTGGGGCGCCTGCGGGTAAATCCTCACGCATCGCCGCGCCCGGACCTCGTCACATCGCGGTTCATTCAACGTCAGGATACTGCATGTCTGCCTGGTGGCCTGAAATCGTCGCTGCGCTCCAGATTATCTGGATCGATCTTGTCCTGTCGGGCGACAATGCGGTGGTCATTGCCCTGGCCTGCCGGGGGTTGCCGGCCAAACAGCGCAAATGGGGCATTATTTTAGGCGCCGGCGCCGCCATTATCCTGCGCGTGATTTTCGCCCTGCTGGTCATCCAGTTGCTGCAGGTGCCGTTCCTCAAGGTCATTGGCGCCTTCCTCCTGCTGCGCATCGCCGTCGGCCTGACCAAGGGGCAGGAGGACGAGCACGACGAAATCCGCGAGTCGGGCAAACTGTGGGGCGCCGTCTGGACCATCGTCGTCGCCGATGCGGTGATGAGCCTCGATAATGTGATCGCCATCGCCGCGGTGGCCCAGGATCACATCGGCATGCTGATTTTCGGCCTTGCCCTGTCGATCCCGCTGATCGTTTTTGGCGCCAATATCCTGGTGAAGGCCATCGACCGCTTCCCCATCCTGATCTGGGCCGGCGCGGCGTTGCTCGGCTGGGTGGCCGGCGGCATGCTGATTACCGATCCGTGGATGGTGAAAACGCTCGGAGCCGACGCCGTGGCGATCTGGAAGCTTCCAGTCGAGGCGGCGGGCGTGCTGCTGGTGGTTGGCCTTGGCTGGCTGATGCGACGGCTGGCCCAGCGCCGGCGGGCGGCCAGCGCCGATGCGGATGTCGGGGGCGGCATCTGACGCCAGGTCGTGACGCTGCTCTGGCGCATCCGGGATCTGCACGCCTGGTCCTGCGTGACGCGCGTCGTTGCGGGCAACGCTTCTTGCAGGCAACGTCCTGCGCCGCCTGCGCGTCGAACCAAAATCAGGGGGGGCAGACCCATTGGGTTTTGGCATGCGCGAGGGGATGCATTAGCGCTCCCCTTGTTCCAGTTTGCCCTTGATATGATCCGGGCGACATGCGCCCGGCGCACCAGCGACATTGCGCCAGCGACCGTTCCTGTCAGACCTGGTCGCGGAAGCGTGCGATAATCCGCTTCTGCAGATGATCGCGCACGGCGCGGTAGGCCTGCAGCATCTGGTCGCGCGAGCCATGCATCGCCGTGGCGTCAGCCGTCGGCCAGTACTCCACCTCCACCGCCAGCGTGCGCGTCAGTTCGAGCGCCGCGTGGTGCGCCTCAGGCGAGAGGGTGACAATCAGGTCGAAATTCAGCCCCTCGTACTCTTCAAGCTCATCGAGGGTGCGCGGGCGATGGCGGCTGGCGTCCACCCCCATCTCGTCCAGCACGGCGACGGCGAACGGGTCGAGATCATCCTTCCGCACCCCGGCGGACTGCACATAGATGCTCTTTCCGTAATAATGCCGGGCCAGCGCCTCCGCCATCGGCGAACGCACGGCGTTGAGGGCGCAGACGAACAGCACCGCCTGCACCCGCGTTTTCACAGGCTCCATGGGCGCCTTCGCGGCCTGACCCGGCGCCTCAGACGGGAGGACCGCAGTCAACTCAGCCCTTCCAGTGCAGGGCGAAGATGAGGGTGAACAGGCGGCGGGCGGTGTCAAAATCCACCGTCAGCTTGCCGGCCAGCCGTTCCTGCACCAGCGTCGCCGCCTCATCGTGCAGGCCGCGCCGGCCCATGTCGATCGCCTCGATCTGTTGCGGCGAGGCGGAGCGCACCGCAGCGAAATAGCTGTTGCAGACGAGTTCGTAGTCCTTGATCACCCGCCGGAACGGCGTCAGCGACAGATAGTGCGCCGCCACCAGCGCGCCGCTGCCGGCCGGCTCGCCATCTTCCGGCGTCTGCCGCACGGTGAACGCCAGCCGTTTTTCCACCATGGCGAGTTCCAGCGCATAGGGGCCAGCGTCGACATCCGGCACCGCGAAGCTGTTGCTTTCCACAATGTCCCAGATGGCGGCGTTGCGCTCGTGCTCCTGTTCGGGGGCGCCGCGGCCGATCGACTGATCGTCCAGCCTGACGGACGCCAGCCGGTTCCGGGCGGAAGCCGCGCCTGACGAATCTCCGCTTGCGGACATGGCGGCTCCTTCCCGGCCCTGCCAGAGCGCTTCCGGTCGGATCCGTCCAAGGTGAACGGATCCTGCGCTGGCGCATGGTTCCCGTCGTTAGAGATTGAGGCGGATAGCCACCGAGCGGGCGTGCCCCCCGAGCCCCTCGGAATTGGCGAGGCTGATGGCGGACGGTCCGAGCTGGCGCAGCGCCTCCGGCGAACACGACAGTATCGAGGTGCGCTTCATGAAGTCCAGCACGCCGAGGCCGGAGGAAAAGCGGGCCGACCGCGCCGTCGGCAGCACGTGATTGGGGCCGCCAACATAATCGCCAATGGCCTCCGGGGTGTGCGAACCGAGGAAGATCGCGCCGGCGTTGCGCACCTGCGCCGCCAGTTCCGCCGCATTGGCGGTTTCGATTTCCAGGTGCTCGGCGGCGATGGCGTTGGCCAGCGGGGCGGCGTCATCCAGATCGCTGACAAGAATGATGGCGCCATTGTCGCGCCAGCTGGCGGCGGCGATCGCGGCGCGAGGCAGGGTTTTCAGCTGACGCTGCACGGCAGCTTCCACGGCGTCCGCGAGGCTTGGGCTGTCGGTGATCAGGATGCACTGCGCCGCCGCGTCATGCTCCGCCTGGGCCAGCAGGTCGGCGGCGATCCAGTCCGGATTGGCGTGGTCGTCGGCGATCACCAGCACCTCGGACGGGCCGGCGATCATGTCGATGCCGACCGTGCCGAACACCCGGCGTTTGGCCGCCGCCACCCAGGCGTTGCCTGGCCCGACGATCTTGGCCACGGGCGCGATGGTGGCCGTGCCATAGGCAAGGGCGCCGATCGCCTGGGCGCCGCCGATGCGGTAGATCTCGTCCACGCCGGCGAGGTCAGCCGCCGCCAGCACCAGCGGGTTCATGGCGTCGTCCGGGGTCGGCGCCACCATGACGATGCGCGGCACGCCAGCGACGCGGGCCGGCACGGCGTTCATCAGCACCGAAGACGGATAACTGGCCGTGCCGCCGGGCACGTAAAGCCCCACGGCGTCGATGGCCGTCCAGCGCCAGCCCATGGTGACGCCCAGCGCGTCCGTGAAGCTGTCGTCCTGCGGCTTCTGACGGCAGTGATAGGCCTCGATGCGGTCGCGGGCGACGATAAGGGCGGCCAGTTCTTCCGGCTTGCAGGCAGCCCTGGCGGCGGCAATCTCCCCGGGACCGACCCGCATGCGCCCGCCGGAGATGTCCAGCCGGTCGAACTTCGCCGTCAGCTCGATGACAGCCGCATCGCCGCGCGCCGCCACGTCAGCGAGAATGGCGCGCGCGCCCTCATCAACGTCCACCGAGGTTTCGCGCTTCTGGCCGAGCAGGCGGGCGAAAGCATGCTGGAAGCCGTCCTGGCGGGCGTCCAGTCGCAGCGCCCCGGGGCCTGTATCAACCATGTCAATGCTCTCCGTCGGTTTCATGGGCGGGACGCCGGATGGCTTCCCACACCGGTCCCAGATCCTTCAGCTGCGCCTCGATGCATTCGACCTCGGCGCGGATGGCGCCGCCGCCGGAAAAATCCAGCCGCAATGCGCCAGACGGGGCTTCGCCTGGTTCGAAGGAAATTGCCAGCAGATTCAGCGCCCCGGCGGAGGGCTCCATTCCCTTGTGGACGACGCGGGCGACGCGGCCGAAATGCAGGGCGCTGAGCCGGCGTTGCGGCCGTCTGGCCGGCGACGACCAGTCGAAACGGCGCAAGGTCAGGACCAGCAGCCCATCGCCCGGTCGCCAGACGATGTCGGCGGGCCGCAGCACGGCGTCCTGAACGTGCGCGGAAATCACCGCAAGGTCTTCGGCGTCAAGCGCCATCAGGCCAAGGGGCGTGCTGTCGTCGGGGGTCAGTTGGCTCATGGTTGCCTGTCGGGCTGGCGTTGAAACCCTGATCTGAACAAGGAAAACCTCAGACCAGAGGAAACATATGCGGGAACGACGTCTGGCGCGCGGCTTGTAACGAACTGTGCATATATCATGATTGATAACGTTTGCGGACGTTGGCGCGGCCGACAAGCGCGGGCGCGTCACAATCCGGCAGGAAACGCTGGAAGCAATAACCCGAAAGGCGCGCCGAACCGTTCGGCGGGCAGGGTCAGGAGAATTCCCATGAGGTTCCGTTCGTTGACGGGGCGCGTGGCCCGGACGGCAAGGGCGACGACAAGGGCAGTGACGATGGCCGTGACAGTCGCGGCGATGGCGGCGATGATGCTGCCGCAGATCGCCGCCGCCCAGCCGGCGGATGATGGCCGCCCGCCGCCGCCGCCCGGCATGCGCCCGCCGCCGCCGCCGCCCGGGTTCCGGCCGCCGCCGCCCCCACCGCCACTGCCGCCGCCGCCCCCGGCGTTCAGGCCTCCGCCACCACCACCACCGCCGGCGTTCAGGCCGCCGCCGCCGCCGCCTCCGCCACCGCCGCCCCCGGCGTTCCGACCACCACCTCCGCCACCGCCGCCGCCCGCCTACGATCGGGGGCGGGATCGTGACTATGATCGCCGCGACCGCGATTACGATCGTCGCGGCTATGACCGCGACTATGACAGGCGTGACCGGGATTATGATCGTCGTGACCGGGACTATGACCGGCGCGGCAGGGACTATGATCGGGGCCGTGACTCCCGTGGCGGCGGTCCGCGCGGCAGTGTTTGCGTCACGTCGCGCGGCAGTTGCCCGACCGGCATGATGCTGCCCCGCAACGCGCCGTGCCAGTGCGATATCCCCGGTTTCGGCGTCAAGCGCGGCGCCGTGGCTTACTGAGCCGCAAATTGCCGGAGCGCGAATACGGATTTTCGTTCCGGCATTGGATGCGAGGCGTTTCGCATGCTGTCGCCGCGCTTTGCCTCAGGGCCGCGTGGTTTCAGCTTCGGACCTGCCAACGACAACAAAAAGGGCGGAGCCAGCGGCTCCGCCCTTTTCTTTGCACATGGCGAACGTCAGGAAAGCCGGGAAACGTGAAGACGTCAGTCGCCGGAGAGGCGCTCCACCTGGGCGCCGCAGCGGCCAAGCTTGGCTTCCAGCGCTTCGAAGCCGCGATCCAGGTGGTAGACCCGGTTGACGGTGGTGTCGCCGTCGGCGGCAAGAGCCGCGATCACCAGCGAGACGGAAGCGCGCAGATCTGTGGCCATCACTGGCGCGCCGGTCAGCCGTTCGACGCCGTCCACCCAGGCCACGTCGCCGTCAAGGCGGATGCGTGAGCCGAGGCGGGCCAGCTCCTGCACGTGCATGAAGCGGTTCTCGAAGATGGTCTCACGGATGCGGCTCGTGCCCTTCGCCCGGGTCAGCAGCGCCATCAACTGGGCCTGGAGATCGGTGGGGAAGCCGGGGAAGGGTTCAGTGGTCACGTCAACCGGATCAATGCCGTGGCCGTTGCGACGCACCCGGATGCCTTCGTTGCTGACCGTAATGTCGGCGCCGGTCCTGACGATGATGTCCAGGGCTGACTGCAACAACTCCGGCCGCGCGCCTTCCAGCAGTACTTCGCCGCCGGTCATGGCCACCGCCATGGCGTAGGTGCCGGCTTCGATGCGGTCCGGCAGCACCGTGTGGCTGGCCCCGCCGAGGCTGCCGACGCCCTGAATGACGACGCGCGACTGGCCGGCGCCGCTGATGCGCGCGCCCATGGCGTTGAGGCAGTCGGCGAGGTCGACCACTTCCGGCTCGCGGGCGGCGTTATCAATGACGGTCTCGCCATCGGCGAGCACAGCCGCCATCAGCGCCGTATGGGTGCCGCCGACGGTGACCTTGGGGAAATCGATATGGGCGCCGCGGAGGCCGCCGGATGGGGCCGTCGCGACCACGTAGCCGCCCTCGATCTCGACCTTCGCTCCCAGCTTCTCCATCACCATCAGCAACAGGTCGACGGGGCGGGTGCCGATGGCGCAGCCGCCGGGCAGGGAAACCCGGGCGCGGCCGGCGCGCGCCACCAGCGGCGCGATGACCCAGAAGCTGGCGCGCATGCGCGACACCAGCTCATAGGGCGCGGTGGTGTCGATGATTGACGCGGCTTTCAGGCGGATGCTCTGGCCGGTCTCCGAGGTCTGCCCCGGCCGCTTGCCGGCGATCGCCGTGTCGACGCCGTGATTGCCGAGAATGCGCAGCAGCTGCTGCACGTCGGCGAGGCGAGGCACATTGTGCAGCTCCAGCGTTTCCGACGTCAGCAGGCTGGCGATCATCAGCGGCAGGGCGGCGTTCTTGGCGCCGGAAATCGGGATGACGCCGTTGAGCGTCGCGCCGCCGGTAATGCGGATACGGTCCATCTATGTGCTCCAGGCGGAACGCCGCCTCTTGTGATCAACAGGGTCTGAAGACAGCTCAGACAGGCCGAAAATGCGACGGCGCCAGACTTCGCGGCCGGGCGCCGAATGCGGATGCTGATAGGGAGCGTTGCAGAAACGCCTGCGCGGGTTTCCAGCAAATCGCCACAAGAACACCGTCCGAAACACCGTCAGGCTGTGGCGGCGCGGAAATCCGGTGTCGCCTGACCTGCTTCCGGCCCCGCCAGGGCGAGGCCAATCGGGTGGCGTTCTCTCCTTCCGGGCCGACGCCTTCTGGTCGGGCGCGCGCAGCCGGATGATTCTGGCAGAACATTAATTTTGGCAGAGGGCGCATTCCCGCACAAGCGCCGGAAAGCCACAGCGACGGCCGGATGCTCCCGGCAATATGGCGTCGTCTCGCGCCCGGGGCGAACGTGCAAGCGCGGACGCGCAGGAAATGGACAAAACGCATCGACGCCAGGGGGCGGCGGCGCCTCAGCCCGCCGCGCCGGCCTTGTCCGGATCGTCGCGGGCGCCGGGCGCGGGCGATGCGGTGTCGGGCGATGCGGTCTCCTGCGCTCGCGCATCCTCACCATGCGAGGGGTCGGCGGCGCGTTCCCGCGTCTGGGTCTTGCGCTTGCGCAAATTGGCCCGCAGCGCCTGCGCCAGCCGTTTCTGTCGTTCTGTCGCTGTTTCGCTCACAACCGCCCCGGCGTTCGGGTTGATCAGGGCGTTCCCGGCAAGGCGGACAGGCCATGCACGAAGACGCTTCATTGCTGGCGGGCGGGTGGGCCAGCCCGTCACCCTTCTCATACAAAGTCCGGCCGCCTGGCGCCAGCAATCATGACAAAGCCGTCAGCGTCGCCTGGCGCGCGTCCTGGATGTCAAAACCGGCGCGTCGCGGAAATCAGCAGCTCTGGTCCCGGCAACGGCGGCCTTCACCGGGTCGTCGCGCCGTCGTGACGCCGGTTGTCAGAGGCGAAAACTGGTCAGACTGCGGCGATTGTCGCGCTTGCGTGGCCGTTGTTTGTCTGGAATGCTTCAAAACCGCAGGTCATCTATTGCATGGCGGCGTGCTTGCGGGAAAAAAGGGCCATTCGCAGCCCGGCCAGATCCGCAAGGCAGGCCAGAGGCGCGCAGGCAGCGCGGAACGGGACCGTGATGAATTACGAACATTATTTCGAGAATGCCCTGGCAGCCCTGAAAAATGAGCGCCGGTACCGGGTGTTCGTAACCATCGAGCATGATGTCACGCGTTTTCCGCGCGCCACCTGGCACGGGCCGCAGGGCGCCCGCGAGGTAACCGTGTGGTGCACCAATGACTACCTCGGCATGGGGCGCCACGCGGTCGTCACCGAGGCCATGGCTGAATGCGCCCGCACGCTTGGCGTCGGCGCCGGCGGCACCCGCAATATCGCCGGCACCTCCAAGCCCATCGTCGATCTTGAGGCCTCGCTGGCGGACCTGCACGGCAAGGAAGCCTCGCTGGTTTTCACCTCCGGTTACGTGTCGAACGAGACCGGCATCTCCACCCTGGCCAAATTGCTGCCCGAGCCCCTGCTCATCTCCGATGAGATGAACCACAATTCCATGATTGAGGGCGTGCGCCGCTCGGGCGGCGAAAAGCGGATTTTCCGCCATAACGACGTCGCCCATCTGGAAGAGGTGCTGAAGGCGGCGGGACCCGACCGCGCCAAGATCATCATTTTCGAAAGCGTGTATTCGATGGACGGCGACGTCTCGCCGATCCACGCCATCTGCGATCTGGCGGAACGTTACAACGCCATGACTTACCTTGATGAAGTGCATGCCGTCGGCCTGTATGGCCCGCGCGGCGGCGGCTATGCCGAGGAGGTGGGGGCGATGCACCGTCTCGACATCATCGAGGCGACGCTGGCCAAGGGCTTCGGCGGTCTCGGCGGCTATCTGGCGGGCAAGGAATGCGTAATCGACGCCATTCGCTCGCACGCGCCGGGCTTCATTTTCACCACGGCGCTGCCGCCGCCGGTGGCCGCCGCCGCCCGCGCCGCCATCGAGCACCTGAAGGTCAGCGACGCCGAGCGCGCCCAGCAGCGCGCCCAGGTGGCGAAGACCAAGGCGCGCCTCGCCGCCGCCGGTCTGCCGGTGATGGCCAACAACACCCACATCGTGCCGGTGATGGTTGGCGACGCCCAACTGGCCAAGGCCGCCAGCGACATGCTGATCGAGCGCCATGGCGTCTATGTGCAGCCAATCAACTATCCGACGGTCGCCCGTGGAACCGAACGCCTGCGCATCACGCCGACGCCGCATCATTCGGATGCGCTCATTGACGAGCTGACGGAGGCCCTGGTCGCCACCTGGCGCGAGCTGGGGCTCGCTCTGGGGGAGCGTCAGGCGGCCTGACGGGCCGCAGGTCTCCCTGATCGCCAGTTGCCGTCTGGACATGGGGCGTGATCCGCAGGCCGGGTCGCGCCCTTTTTGCGTCGGGCCTCCAGTGCCCGGCAAAAAACCGGAAACCTCTTCATCCGCAGCCCAGGGTCGCTGGCGGCTGGTCTGTCCGGGTCTATGCCCGGATTGTTGGCGGCCTATCGATTTTTATATTGTAAATCATGAATTTGATGGTCGCCCGCCGCATGGCGTGAAGGCGGACGCCAATGTCTGGTTCACTTCACCAGCGGTTGTCCGACAGCGCCAGGCGGCGTCGGTTTCCGTCGCGGCGCGGCGGGGGAAAAAGCGCGAAAACGTCGCATTCCACAAACATTCGTCTCGTCCCGCTTGCGCGCCGCCGGTCGCTGTGGCATTGGAGCGCCCATCGAAGGACGCGGCTGACGCAAGCGCGCCGCTCCCCGGGAAAGCCGCAGTAGCTCAGTGGTAGAGCACACCATTGGTAATGGTGAGGTCGGGAGTTCAATCCTCCCCTGCGGCACCAGTCTTTCGGTCTTCCACATTCCTGACTGATCCCCTGAATTTCCGTCGCCATGCGCACGGGGCATGCGACCAATCGCCTGCGCCGCTCTCGCCTCGGGCGGAGATTGCGATTATGCAGTTTTGCATATGAGGCCGCAGGCCGGTTCGCCCCATCGGGGAGCCGCGTCTGGACGGGCGTCTGGCGATCTGATCCGTCCAGGGAACGGGCGGCCCGGATCTGGCGCAACAACAGGGGCGCGCGCTGAGCGGACCGCAATGGTTCTGGCCAGCGGAACGCGCCCGGCTACAGGGCAGGAGACAGATGGCGACCAGCAATATCAATCCTTCAACCCCGGTGCTCGTCGGTTGCGGCGACGTGACCGATCTGACGACGCCGGCCACCGACGCCCGGTCACCCATCGATCTGATCGCCCAGGCCGGGCGCGTGGCGCTGGATGACACAGGCGCCGCCGGCATGGCGGGGGTTGTGGACACGGTGGCCATGTTGCGCATGTTCGCCGACACCGCGCCGCGCTTCGCCACCAGTTTCGGTCGCTCGACCAATCCGCCGAAGAGCGTGGCCCAGCGCCTTGGCGTCAACGCCAGCCGCCACATCTACACGTGGAACGGCGGCAACATGCCCCAGTATCTGGTCAACATGTTCGCCGAGCAGATCGCGGCCGGCGAAATGCGCGCCGCCCTGCTGGTCGGCGGCGAGGCGCTGCGCACCCAGTATGGCGCCACCCGTGGCGACGTGAAGGCCAACTGGGCCGAGGATCCCGGCGGCGCTTTCGAGGAAATCGGCGATCCGCGTCGCGGCTGGAGCGACTACGAAGAGCGCCACCTGATGCGGGCGGCCATCGCCATGTATCCGCTGATCGAGAACGCCATTCGCGGCAAGCGTGGCCGCGACGTGGAAACCCACATGAAGGCCATGGGCAAGCTGTTCGCCGGCTTCGCCGCCGTGGCGAAGGACAACCCGCTGGCAACCCGGCGCGAGGGTTTCAGCGCGGAGCAGCTCTCCACCATCACCAGCGACAATCGCTGGATTGGCTTCCCCTATCCGCGCTTCATGAACGCCAACGCCTACATCGACCAGGCCGCCGCCGTGGTCATGACCTCGGTTGGAACGGCGCGTGAGCTGGGCATCCCGGAAAGCAAGTGGGTCTATCTGCATGGTTGCGCCGACGGGCACGACCACTGGTATCTGTCCGAGCGTGAGGTCATCGCCGGTTCGGCGGCGATCCGCAACGGCTCGCGCATCGCGCTCGACATGGCCGGCAAGACCATTGCCGACATGGACTTCCTCGATCTTTACAGTTGCTTCCCTTCCGCCGTGGAAATCGCCTGCGCCGAGATCGGTCTTGCCGAAGACGACCCGCGCGGCCTGACGGTGACGGGCGGCCTGCCGTTCTTTGGCGGCCCCGGCAACAGCTATGTGATGCATTCAATCTCGGAAATGGTGCGCCGGGTGCGCGGCAAGCCGGAGAGCTTCGGTCTGGTCACTGCCAACGGCAACTACATCACCAAGCATTCGTTCGGCGTCTATTCGACCAGGCCAACGGAAGGCCACTGGCGCCGCCAGAAGCCGTCAGAGCTGCAGAACGCTCTCGACGCGCTGCCGAAGGCGCCGCTGGTCGAGGTGGCCAACGGTCCGGCGACCATCGAAACCTACACCGTCATGTACGGCAAGACCGATCCGGATTTTGGCATCGTCGTCGGCCGTCTCGCCACCGGCGAACGCTTCCTGTCCAACACGCCGAAGGACCTGGCGGTGATGCGCGACCTGCAGGCGCGCGAAGGCATCGGCCGGCCGGGCGTGGTGCGCCATGAGGACGGCCGGAACATCTTCACCCCGGCCTGATCCTCACGTTGTCGTGACGCGGCGCCAGCCGCAACGTACTGGCTGGCGCCGCAAAATCCGTTGCTGATCTTAATGATCGCGCCAGTCTCCGGCGTGTCTCCAGGTTCGTTGTTCCGGTCAGCGTCCGGTTTTTCCGGGCATGGCCCGAATTTCTCGATGGAACGTTGTGAATTGCCGCAGCGTTCGCACTGCGGCAGACTCGTCCCGACAGAATGAATGCTGTCGAACGCATGGCGTCGGGACTGGGGCGCCGTGTGGAGAAAGGGACGAGTCATGAGACGTTTTGCGATCTGTCTGGCGATGCTCGCCGGATTTGGTCTGGGGGGACTGGCGATGGCGCCGCAGGCCCGGGCCGCTGTGGCGGGGCCGCAGGCCGCTGTGGCGGCCGGCGGCGCGACCGACGCGCTTTTTGAGCGGGCTTATACGGTTTGCGGCCCCTATGGCTGCGTTTATCGCCCGGGCCCGCGTTACTATGCGCCGCGGCCCTACTACCGGCCGTATTACGCGCCGCGCCGCTATTATTATCGCCCGCGCTATTATGCGCCGCGGCCATATTACCGGCGCTACTACGGGCCGCGTTACTACCGCCGCTGGTAATCTGACGCCCGCCGCGGGGCGCCAGATTCCTGAAGGCAACCGGATTCCCGTCCGTGGAGCTGCTTTTCGTTCTACGGGTGGGGATCGCGCGCTGGCGCATTTCGGGCCAAGTGGGCGACGCCTTGCGCGGCGAAATCAGGGCCCATCCAATCAAACAGGTAGAACAAACCCCTTGGCCAGGCCCAGGCCGTCTGATTCATTGGGCCTGGCCAAGGGGTTTGCTCGCGCCGTTCTCCTCACGAAACGGCGCCGCCCTTCCTGAGAGCGCTCTGGGGCGTCGGCGGCAAAAGTCGCGCGGCGTCAGCATCAAGGCCGGGCCCTGGCTCAACGATCACAGAGCGGGGATCAAGCGGCTCGCCGCATTCCGAGCAGCACATCACCGGCGTAAAATGACGCCCGCACGGGCGGTGACGATAACGCAGCGGCGGGCCGGCGCCATCGTCCATATAGGTGTCGCCCCAGCGCGCCATCGCCATCAGCACCGGGTAGAGGGCAAGCCCCTTCTCGGTGAGCACATACTCATGGCGCTCCGGTTTGCTCTGATAGGCGACGCGCGTCAGGATATCCGCCTCGACAAAACGCTTCAGCCTGTCGGCGAGGATGTGCCGCGTGACGCCGAGACGGCGTTGGAACTCCTCGAACCGCCGCACGCGCAGGAAACAGTCGCGCAGCACCAGCAGGCTCCACCTGTCGCCGACAAATGACAGGGTGCGGGCGATTGAGCAGGGCTCCGCGTCCAGCGCTCTCCATTTCATCAGTCGTCTCTCCTGGAGGTCTCTTCATGCGAAGCAGGCGCCGCTTCGTATGAAGAAATCTCATAAAGGCAAAGCATATCGCAAAATCCCGCCCGGCATGAACGGACCTCGCCAGGCTCTCCCGCCACGCCGCTTCCGCCAGAAACGTCGTCGTGGGCGGGGTATTGCCGGAGCGCTTGACAGCGCCGGCGCAACGCCTAGTTTGACGATAGTTCCTTTTTGGAACTTTGTCAGCGCCTGCGGCAGGGAAAAGGCCATGCTTCTTCCGCAGGGCGCGCTTCCAGGGAGGATGCGCCATGACCAATCCGGAATTTCTGTTCGACTTCGGCAGCCCCAATGCGTGGCTGGCCCACCTTGTTTTGCCTGATATCGAGGCGCGGACCGGGGTGACGTTCACCCGCACGCCCGTGCTGCTTGGCGGCATATTCCGGGCGACCGGCAATCGCTCTCCGGCGGAGGCGTTCGCCAATATCCGCAACAAGATGGATTATGAACGTCGCGAGATGGAGCGTTTCATCAGCCGTCACGGCATCACGCGCTTCCGCTTCAATCCATATTTCCCGGTCAACACCCTGCAATTGATGCGCGGGGCCGTGGCGGCGCAGCGCGAGAACGTGTTCGCGCCTTATGTCGAGGCGGTGTTCAGCGCCATGTGGGAGCAGCCCCGCAAGATGGACGACCCGGACGTGTTCCGCGCCGCGCTGGCCGACGCCGGTCTGCCGATTGAACGCCTGCTGCAGCGCGCCGCCGATCAGGATGTGAAGGACGAATTGCTGGCCAACACCAATCAGGCGGTGGAGCGCGGCGTCTTCGGCATCCCGAGCTTCTTCGTCGGTGATGAACTGTACTTCGGCAAGGATCGTCTGCGCGACGTGGAGGAAGACATTGTCCGCACGCGGAACGCCAGCAGGGGAGACGCCGCATGACCCCGACCGCAAGTCCGCGCCAGGCGTCCGTGGCGGTCATTGGCGCCGGCGACTACATCGGCGCGGCCATCTGCCGGAAATTCGCCGCCGAGGGTTTCGCCGTTCACGCCGGCCGCCGCGATGGCGGGAAGCTTGAGGCGCTCGTCGCCGATATCGCCGCCGCCGGCGGTCGCGCCAGCGGCCGTTCCCTCGACGCGCGCGACGAGCAGGACGTCACCGCCTTTCTGGCGGAGGCCGACGCCATCGCCCCGCTGGAAATCTGCATTTTCAACGTTGGCGCCAATGTCAATTTCCCTCTGCTGGACACCACCGAGCGGGTGTTCCGCAAGGTTTGGGAGATGGCCTGTTACAGCGGCTTTCTGGCAACGCGTGAAGCCGCGCGAATCCTGACGCGCCATGGTCGGGGGGCGATTTTCCTGACCGGCGCCACCGCCGGCCTGCGTGGCGGCGTCGGCTACGCCGCTTTCGCCAGCGCCAAGTTTGGCCTGCGCGCCGTCGCCCAGTCCGCAGCGCGGGAGCTTGGACCGCAGAACATCCACGTCGCCCACCTCGTCATCGATTCCGGGGTGGACACGGCCTGGGTGCGCGAGCGCATTCGCGCCCGGGGCGGCGACGCGGCGCTCGACGCGCTGGGCGAAGACCAGCTGATGCATCCGGAATCGGTTGCGCAGGCCTATTGGGCGCTCTATCAGCAGCCAAGGGACGCTTGGACCCATGAGATGGATCTGCGTCCATGGGCTGAACCCTGGTAGCCGCCGCAGTCCGGCGACCGCACTGCATGGCAAGGGGCTGCCAGCCGGCGTCAACGCATGTTGGGCAAGGCAGTTGTCGCCTTGCCCAGGCAATACGGAAGCTGGTCCGCGCCGCAGCAATGCGTGGCGGTTTCCGGTGAGAAGATCAGAATGCTGGCGGCGGGGAGGCCCGGGCGCCGGACCATGTGGGAAGGAATGAGACACCCATGAAGACGCGCATTACCGAGCTGTTCGGCATCAAGCACCCGATCATTCAGGGCGGCATGCACTTTGTCGGCCTTGCCGAGCTGGCGGCCGCCGTTTCCAACGCTGGCGGCCTTGGCATCATCACCGCCCTGACGCAGCGGACCCCGGACGATCTTTCGCGTGAGATCGAGAAGGCGCGCAAGCTGACGGACAAGCCGATCGGCGTAAACCTGACCTTCCTGCCGGTGGTGAACGCGCCGGACTATCCGGGCTACGTCAAGGCGATCATCGACGGCGGCGTCAAGGCGGTGGAAACCGCCGGCAACAACCCCGGCAAGTGGGTCGACATGCTCAAGGCGGCCGACGTCAAGGTCATCCACAAGTGCACCACCATCCGCCACTCGCTGAAGGCCCAGGCGCTCGGCGTCGACGCGCTGAGCGTTGACGGCTTCGAGTGCGGCGGGCACCCGGGTGAAGACGACATCCCGAACTTCATCCTGCTGGCCCGCGCCGAGGAAGAGCTGAAGGTGCCGTTCGTCGCCTCCGGCGGCATGGCCGATGGCCGCAGCCTCGTCGCCGCCCTGGCGCTGGGCGCCGAGGGCATGAACATGGGCACCCGCTTCATCGCCACGAAGGAAGCCCCGGTGCACGAGAACGTCAAGCAGGCGATCCTCGCCGCGTCCGAGACCGACACCCGCCTCGTCATGCGCCCGCTGCGCAACACCGAGCGCGTGCTGCGCAACGCCGCCGTCGACCGCCTTCTGGAGAAGGAAAAGGCCCTCGGCGCCAACATCAAGTTCGAGGATATCGCTGCTGAAGTGGCTGGCGTGTATCCGCGCATCATGCAGAACGGCGAGATGGACGCGGGCGCGTGGAGCTGCGGCATGGTCGCCGGCCTGATCAACGACATCCCGACCTGTCAGGAACTGATCGACCGGATCATGGTCCAGGCCAACGACCTGATCAACAAACGTCTTGCCGGATTTGCCAATTCCTGAGCTGTGACGTCAAAGCGGGGTCCGGTTCATCTGATCCGGATCCCGGCTGGCGCAGCCTTGGAAAGAATCAGTCATCCCCATGAAGCGCGGAATGCTTCATGGGGCGGATTTCAGGAACAGCCCGGATGGGAAGCCATCCGGGCTGTTTTTCATGTCGCGTCAACCGTTGAGGCCCGTATTGTTCCTGTTCCTGAACCGGGGAGCATGACGCCTGGCGATGCAAAACCCGTTCACGCTGATTCGGAAACTTGCCGGACGCCCCGGCGATACGATTTCCAGACGCGCAGAGCCCTTGCCAAGGCCCCGATCCGGACGCCGCGCGGGATACGACGTCATCATCATGCGCCGCGTTGTGCGGGCCAGATCAGCTCATTCACGCCAGGTTTCCTGGATCCGGATCTGCTGGAAATTTCCTGTCGGCAGGGCCTCATGTTCGCTGCGCCGCCAGTATTTTACGCGCCCGGCGGCGCTCATTTTCTGGGAAACGCTTTCAGGCTGGCGGATCTTCTCGTCCCCCGGCCTGACCGGCGACATGGCGCCCGGAAATAGCCAGGTCGGACCGGCCGCAGGTTGGTATGTTGCAATGGCAACTATTCACGCGCCGTCTGGCCCCCAGGATACTGCCGGAGGAAGGATAATATCCGTTGCCCGTCAGCTTTTCGGGGAGGCGCCGCTTTGCCCCCCAGATCAGTGGGAGGAAACAGTCATGACGCCGGCTGCGGGGACTGTCACGGGTCGCCTGATTTTTCCGTACAAGCTCAGGTTGTGCGACGTATCAACGCAATTTTGATAATCGCTGACGTGCTAACGCTGCGGCTGCCCGAACAAGCGCGAGCGTGGCCATAAAACAGATGCTTCAGACGACGGCAAGCGTCAATTTATGATGGCGAACATCAAACTAACAGCATGAATTGTATTATATAATTTGGCTTTCTTCAGGTTTGGCGATCCAGGCCCAGGCAGGCTCGCGACAAGGCTGCCTGAGGCTGGCGTCAGCGGCGGCGTGATGAATGTTGGAGCAAAAACTGTCCCGGATGGCCCGGGTCAGGCGGCCTTCAAGCAAATCTATACTCAAAAAAAATCGAAACGTTATTGTTTTTGCGTATTGGCATGCCTTATATCCAGTTTGACGAAGCGGGCAAACGGTGCGTCTGGCAAACGGGTCTGTCGACCCAGGTGAGCTTAACTATAAGCCGCCGCGCTATTGGTGCCAGATATCGCAGCGGCAGCTGGCAGTGGCGTCAGCGAAGTATCCGAATCGTCGGCTGATGCGGTCAGGTCCCTTGAGGTCTTTCCGGAGCCTGGCGAGCAGGTCGGTTAGATTGGGGTATTTCTGCGGCCGATAGATGTTATTTTGACGACTGAAGATAACTATTGCAATCTCTGCTGCACAAGTTAGCTTTCAGGCAGATCAGGGGACCGATTCAATGGTTGATTCCACGCAAACGCAAAATCTTATCGAGCTGACGGCGGATATCGTTGCAGCTTACGTCGCCAACAACCAGCTGGATGGCGTTCAGCTGGCGGAACTTATCAGCTCCGTCCATGATTCGTTGGTGAAGCTGGCGACTGGGGTGACGGAAGTTGTTGCGGAGCCGCAGCAGCCGGCCGTGCCAGTCAAGCGTTCGGTCACGCCAGACTACATCGTCTGTCTGGAGGACGGCAAAAAGTTCAAGTCGCTGAAGCGTCATCTGCGCACGTCGTATGATCTGACGCCTGAGCAGTACCGCGCCAAGTGGGGCCTGCCGTCTGATTATCCGATGGTTGCTCCCAACTATGCGGCGTCCCGTTCGGCGCTGGCCAAATCAATGGGTCTCGGCCAGCAGCGTCGTCGCGGCGCCGCCAACGACGCGCCGGCTGCCCGGACGGCGAATGCGGCCAAGAGCGCTGCGACCAGCACCCGCAAGCGCGGCCCGGCCAAAAGCGCTGAGTGATCTGCTTGATCTGACTGGCGGTTTTTGATCCGCCGGCAGATCCGGCTTCAGGTCCTTCTGTGAGCTTGCCGGAGAGACATTTACAGGCGCGGCCATTTCGGCCGCGCCTGTTTTTATATGGAAGAATGGAGAGGGGGGCGTCAGAGGGGGCGCCACTGGCAGTCGCCAGTTACGTCGACGCCAAGTCGTGAAGATGCTGACGCGTTCACGCCGGCATGGTCCGGTCCAGTACAACGCGCCGCCTTGCAGGGCAGGCTTTGGGCAGGCGAGGCTTCACTGGGCCCCTTCACCAGAGCCAATGCGTCAGATGCATTGGATTGGGCATGGTAGCCGGATGCCGGCGTTCAGCGCCTGCCAGTTGGCGGACCGCGCCAGCAGACATTCTGCACGCGCCTGGTGATGACGGCGGTCATCCTGTTTCGCGCAATGCTCCCGCTCCGGATCTGCCGGGCCGGATTACTCTCGTGCGGAAGCAGGTTGCTGGAGGACGCCTGACGCCGGCCCTGTTGAGCAGGGCCATCGGGCTGGGGAAGCCCAAACCGCGCAACAGATGTCCCGCAAGGACATCGGTTACGCTGCATGAACTTTGCAGGTCGCGGATGCGTCAGCAGCCTGGCGATCTGGCATGAGGGGTGATGATGACGGCGCGCCTGCGGCGTACGTCGTCTCTGGGCGTTTCTCAACGCGGCCAGTGGGGGCTGCTGTCCAGGTCTTGCAAATGCAAGTCCTGCAAGCACCCAGATACGGCTTCGTTCCATCGCCAGATGGTATTGCTGCTCCCGGTCAGGGTTTTGGAGGCGGCGCGTGATATATTCGGCGTGTACGGCGCCCCCAGGCCGGTGGCTATGCTGTCCGGTAATCTGCATGCAGGGCAGTCAACTTGTGCGCGAACGCACATGGCGGACCTGTGAGGGCAATGGCAAGGCGCGGAACGCAACGATACGTCGGTGGATGAGCGGGCGGATTTGGGTTGGGTTGCAGTTGTTCCATAAAACGTGATCGTTTATATGGTGACGAGGTCGGGCAAGGATAAATGGTAGTCAACGCCAACAACTGGCTTCGCTTTATTTCCACTCCACGCGCCATGAGCTTTGCATGATCTGCCATTTTATTATTTTATTATTTCATAAAATTGCTCAAATTCCAAACGAGGACATATTATTGGAAATTATTCCTGTTGAGGCATGAATTTCGGGGGCGGATGGTGGTGTACAGTGAATTTTCTTTTCCCAAGAGGGTCGGTTCAGAACTTGCCTGTTGGCGCGCGCCTGCAGCTGTGCGCTGAGGTGTTGACGAGCCTGGCCGGGTGCCGTTCTGGCATATTGGCCCTGATCGCGGCATGTGGCTCCGTCCAGGAATATGTCCGCATCGGGCCGGCATCTGAAAGTTCGCCTGGCGTGTCGGTCAGTGATGACGTCCGGTTGCTTGCGCGGCAGATGCCCCAGGCCACAGGCCAGTTTTTGGGGCTGGCGCCCTGTCATCCGCTGGTCGCCCGCCTGTTTGGCGAACCGCCGGTTGGCCAGGCGCACAGCGTTATCGGGCGTATTCGCTGGCAGGCGGATTGTGACCTCGTGCTGGTGGCCGGGTGGCGTCCGACATGTCTGGAGCCACTGGAGGCGGCGCTGCTCGCGCGTGGCGTCAATGCCTGTCGCAACGCCGTTGAGGCCGATCGCGGCCGGGGGACGGCGGAAGGCGCGGGGGGGCTGGATCTGATCAACTCCGTGGTGTCCCCGGTCATTCGCGTCGACGAGCGTCTTGCAATCGTGAACCTCAATGAGCCCGCCAGGCGCGAGCTCGCGCATGGCGGCGTCCTGTGTGAGCAGGCTGGCCGGTTGGCCAGCGCCACTTGCCACGCCATGGAAGAATTGCGCGCCGCCGTGCGCAGGTCCGTGCGCGAGACGGGAACGGAAGGGCGCCGGTCGTCGATTATCCCCCTGACAGGGGACGCGGGATTGCCGCGCTTCGCTATCGTGGCGCCGTCGCCGTCACATGGCGAGGATCCAACCGCCGTGGTGGTGCTTCCGGAGGTTGACGAAGAGGAGGGCGCCCGGCGGCTGTCAGCCCTCTACAATCTGACGCGGGCCGAAGAGGGCGTGGTCAGGCTGATCCTTGTCGGCGCAGCGCCTGTAGGGATCGCCGCAGAACTCGGGCTGACCGAAGCCACGGTGCGCACCTACATCAAGCGCATCATGCTCAAGCTCGGCATCAATCGCCGCTCGGAATTCTTTCTGCTCTATATATTGACCATGTCCCCGTTTCGTTTTCCGGCGGGGCCGCCTCAGGCCAGAAGCGCCTGAGGAACTGACGACCGCGATGATCGGGCAGGCTGGGCGCTGAGCGGCCGGGCGCGAAATTACGCCGCGCTGCAGCGTCCACTGCACCGACCTGAAGGGGCTCCGGCCTGCCCGGGTGCTTCGTCCCATTGCGCGCCAGAACCTCGCTGCGCCAGATCTTCCGGGGAAGCAGGCATTGCGGAGAAAATGGACCGGAGCCGCGCCAGCCAGCGCCAGGCGCTGCCCGGGGGGCTCTGCTCAAGGGGGGGGCCAGGAAAGCATGGGCCAAAGAAAAACATGGCCAAAGAAAAAGCCGCCTTGCGGCGGCCTGTCATCCTGCATGGGATGAAGAATGGTACAGCTGCCCCGGCTCGAACGGGGGACCTCTAGATCCACAATCTAGCGCTCTAACCAACTGAGCTACAGCTGCATTCTGGGGCGGAACCTATGGCGGTCGGGCCGGGAAGGCAAGACCCCGTCAACGCTCCATCGCATTTATTCAACGACTTCTTTTGCGACATTCCGTCCCGCCGGCCGCCAGAGGGCGAAAGCCGGGGAAAAATGCCTTGCGCCAGGCTTTGGCGTCGATCCCGCCAGAACCGTTAACCCTTCCCTGGACGCCCCTGGTCCAATGGCTCTGTCGTTGCCGGATATTCTGTTAGTATATTGCGGAAATTGACCAAACCGCGTCCGCAGGAGCAGTGACCGTATCGATGACCGACCCGGCCGGCCATATAACGCTGACGGATTTGCTGGCCAGGCCGGCCGATGCGCCCGTGGTTGAGGCGAATGACGTTGCGTGTCTGTTCGCGGCTGACGGCGCCCTGTTGTGGGCGACAGCACCGGGGCGGGCGCTGGCGGCGAGACTGGATCGCCCTTCGCGGGCGCGCGTGCTGGCCTTTGCTGCTGAAGCGCCCGGCGCGCTGCGCGCGGCTACCCCCGTGCGGGCCGGCGGCGTTGGTTTTTCAGCCCGTATCAGCGTGTTGCAGCGCCATGACGGCGCGCACGCCGTCATGGTCCAGGTCGCCGGGCGTATTCCTCGCGCCTGGGGCGCGGCTCCCGAGCGTTTCGAGGTCCCGGGAGTGGCTGGAGACAGCGACGCGCCGGCGAACGCCCTGAGGACGATGGCGGGCGCCCGGCCAACCTTGCGTTTTGTCTGGCATACGGACGCGATGGGCGTCATCCGCTCGGTGTCGGCGGCGCTGGTCCGGGCTCTGGGGGGCGAGACGATCATCGGCAAGACCTGGGCCGGGCTTGCTCATGAGATCGTCGCGGCGCCGGAGCTTGACGCGCAGGTTCGTTCCGGCCGGGCCTGGTCGGGGTTGGCGACCACGTGGCGTCTTGATGCGCTGGGGGCAGACATTCCCGTGGAGTTCGGCGGCGCTCCCATCCGCGACGCCTCCGGCGCGCCGGCGGGGCAGCGGGGCTATGGCCTGATGCGCCTTGACGAGGCGGCGACAGTGGCGCCGCCGTCGGCAGTTGATATTGCCCCGGTTGATGTCGCGCCAGCGGATATTACACTGGTGGACGCGCCGGAGCCGCAGGGCGACGTCTTTGGGGCGGAGCCGCAGTATCCCGAACAGCCGCCTCAGCAGTTGGCGGCGAAGCCCCCTGAGCCTGGTCCTGCCCAGGAGGGGGGCGATGGCCTGTCCAGCATTGTCGCCAGGGTTGCGTCCGGTAGCCCGGCGCCTGAACCGGCGTTGCCTCTGTTCACGCCGCTGGCTGATGCGCGTCCGGCGGCGCCTCGTCCAGTTCCCCCCGCGCGGCATGCGGATATCAGGCGCAAGTCGGACGCAAGCGGATTGAGCCACGGCGAACGCCAGACGTTGCGCGACATTGCCCGGGCGCTCGGCGCGCGGGTGAGCGATGATGAGGCCCGACGCCAAGAGGCGGCGGTTCAGGAGGCGGCGGTTCAGGAGGCGGCCCACGAGGGCGGCGACGAGGCGCCAGTTCCGCCTGCGGAGGCGCCGCTTGCGGCAAGTCGGTCTACTGCAAGTCAGTCGACTGCAGGTCGGTCTACGGGGCGCCAATCGACGAAAAGCACGGATTCCCGTGGGGCTGCTGCGACCGGTTCCGGCGCCGCCAGCGCCATTGATACGGCGGCGCCCCCAGGGAATCCGGTTCCCCTGGCCCAGCCGGCTGCTGTCGCCGGG
Organism: Camelimonas fluminis; assembly: GCF_014656355.1. GTDB lineage: Bacteria > Pseudomonadota > Alphaproteobacteria > Rhizobiales > Beijerinckiaceae > Camelimonas > Camelimonas fluminis. The sequence continues at coordinate 71,928 of NZ_BNCG01000014.1, read as the reverse complement.
ACGGCTGGCGGGGACGCCCGGGCGACGTCTGATGGGCCTCCGGAGTCTGAGCCGGCGATGGAACTGGCTGGTCAGGAATACGCGCCCAAGGCTGATCTCGCGCCCAAGGCGGCGGGTCCGGGCGGGCCCGCTGATCCCGCGCCAGCTCAGGAACTCACTCAGGATCTTGCCAGGGATCTGGCGCAGGAGCTTGAGAGGCAGCTTGGGAAAGAGCGCGCCGCCATTGCCTCGGACGCCCAGGTCGAGGCGCTTCGCGCCCTGGTTCAGGCGATGCCGGTCGCCGCCCTGGTCAGTCAGGAGGGCGTTGCGGCGCACGCCAACAATGCGTTTCTCGCCCTGTCGCGCCACGCCGGCTTCGGGGACGTGGCCGGGCAGCGGCTCGGCCTGCTGTTTCCTGAAACCGCATTGAGCGCCTGCTTTAGCGGCAAGGGCGTTCTCGCTGGCGCCCGCGGCGTGCGCACGCCGGTGGAGCTGATCTGCGCGCCGGTCCCGTGGACAGGCGGCGAGGCTCTGCTCATTCTGGCGTTGCGGGATGCAACGGCCGAGGTCGCGGCCCGCTCCGCCCATCTTGAAGACGAACTGGCCGCCTCGGCGGCGCGCGAGGCCGAATTGCGCGGCGTGCTCGACACCGCGACCGACGGCGTCGTGTTGCTGGACGCCCATGGCCGCATCCTCTCGGTCAACCGTTCGGCGGAGGCGCTGTTCGGCTATGAGCAGAACCAGCTTGTTGGCGAGTCGCTCACGCGCCTGCTGGCGCCAGAGAGCCACGCCGCCGCCCAGGACTATCTCGACAGCCTGCGCGCGGGTGGCGTCGCCAGCCTGCTCAATGATGGACGCGAGGTGATTGGGCGGGTGCGCCAGGGCGGCGACTGCCGGTTGTTCATGACGCTGGGCAAGGTCGGCGGCGGCGGAAACCCGCGCTATTGCGCCGTGTTGCGCGACGTTACCGCCTGGAAGAAGACCGAGAGCGAGTTGATTGAATCAAAGCGCCGGGCCGAAGCAGCCAATGCGCAGAAATCGGACTTCCTGGCGCGCATGAGCCATGAGGTGCGGACGCCGCTTGGGGCCATGATCGGCTTTGCCGAGCTGATGCTGGAAGAACGCTTTGGTCCGATCCAGAACCCGCGCTACCGCGAATATGTGCGCGATATCCACGAGTCGGGCCAATACGTCATCAGCCTCGTCAACGACCTGCTCGATCTGGCCCGGATCGAGGCCGGCAAGATGGAGCTGTCGTTCGCCAGCGTCGATCTCAACGCCGTGTTGAACTCCTGCGTGACGCTGATGCAGCCCCAGGCCAACAAGGCGCACATCGTGCTGCGCAGTTCGCTGGAGGCGAAGTTGCCGCCGGTGGTGGCCGACGAGCGCTCGATGCGGCAGATCACCCTGAACGTGCTTGGCAACGCTCTCAAATTCACTGACGCCGGCGGTCAGGTGATCCTGTCGTCGACGCGCACGCCGGCGGGTGAGGTCGTCATCCGCGTCCGTGACACCGGCATCGGCATGAGTGAGCAGGAAGTGGTGGAGGCGCTGAAACCGTTCCGCCGTCTCGCCCATGGCCGCAAGACCCCCGGCACCGGCCTCGGCCTGCCGCTTACGGCTGCGCTGGTGGAGGCCAACCGCGGCGCGTTGCGCATCAGCAGCACGCCGGGCGAGGGCACGCTGGTGGATATCGTGCTGCCGCCGTCGCGGGTGCTGGCGGGTTAAAATGCAGGACCATGCCGGGTGAAGCCGGTTGGCCCAAATGCCGGGCTTCCTGATTTTGACGCGTATTCCTCATGAAGCGTGACCCTCACGTTTCCGGGAACGTCCTGGCTGTGCGAAACGCAAAAAGGCCGGATCGCTCCGGCCTTTTCTGGTGATGTCATGGTGCGGGGCAGTTTCGCGCACTGAACCCATATCAAAACCCGTTGAGCCTGACCCGCCGGGTTTTGATGAAGGGGCGGGGCCGCCGCCCTGGCGGCGCAAAGCATTGCCGGCGAGGGCATGCCTTGCGCTGACGCCAGCTTTTCAGATCGTGAATGCGCCGGCATCCTCGCGATCTGGCGTCAGTGGTCCGAACCGCTTTCGTCCAGGCCGCCCATGTGGTGCTGGCAGTACAGCGCTTCGCCGAGACGGTTGACCAGGTCGAGCTGGGTTTCGAGGAAGTCGATATGCCCTTCCTCATCCTTCATCAGTTCGACGAACAGGTCGCGCGACGGGTAGTCTTTCACCTCCAGGCAATAGGACGCTGCTTCCTGGTAGAGGGCGCGGGCGTCCAGCTCTGCGGCGAGGTCTGCCTGCAGGATTTCGGTGACGGTCTGGCCAATGCGCAGGGGATCGAGGACCTGCATGTTCGGGAAGCCTTCCAGGAACAGGATGCGGTCGGTGAACCGGTCCGCATGCTGCATTTCCTCGATTGATTCCTTGCGCCATTGCTGGGCGAGCTTCTTGAGGCCCCAGTTGTCCAGGATGCGGAAATGCAGCCAGTACTGGTTGATCGCGGTCAGTTCGCTGCGCAGGCCACGGTTGAGATACTCGATGACCTTCTGGTCGCCTTTCATCGGGGGCTCCTTGTTTAGGATTGTTCTAATCTAGATGCGGATGCGTTCCGAAGCAAGGGGCTGGCGCGCTCCTGGGGGGCGTTTCGCGGATAACAGTCTCTCGCCATGCGGCGTCAGGCTGATCTTGCCCGGCAGGATGCGCCATGAAACCAGGCAGGAGAATCCAGGCCAGAGCCCGGCCCACTGACAGGCGCGACGCCAATCCGCCCGTGCAGGGCAATAACTGGGGAAATGTGGGGTCGGATTCGCGCCAAGATAGCGCGAGGGGGAGTGGCAGGGGAAGCGGGAAGGGGGCGTTGCACCCGCTCCCACGTTCCTCACCGCGTCATGCCCGCGCATGTTGCGGGCATCCACGTTGTTCCGTCGTCAACAGGGCCAAAAAAAGCAGCTCAATCCGGCTGGGCAACCGCGAGGACAGCGATGCGGTGTGCGCGGACAGGAGCGGCGCGGGCTACTCAGCCGCCATCAGCGTCCGGTCGCCGTCATCATCATTGGCCGGCCGCGCCGTATCGCCATGGCCGTGATCGACGCATGCGGCGCCACAGGCGTGGGAGGCGCAGAATCTCTGGTCCTCCGGAACAACCAGCTGGCGACGCGGCCCAACGCTTCCATGGCGCCAGTCAGGCGCTGGCGCGGCCTGGACAGGCGGCGTTGCTGCTGCGGCGTGCGCGGCCTCGCCCGGGCACACGGCGCAGCCAATCTGGCAGGCGCCGGCGCCGCTGGTGATGTCAGAAAACATCTGCCGGATCTGCTGGACGCAACGACCGCAATTCGGTTTGCAGCCAAGGCAAAGATAGACCTGCCCTGGCGAACGCGGACGCGTGGCCACTTCGCCCGTCAGCGAATCCAGCACCTGGCGGTCGGTCAACTGATTACAGGAACAGACGATCATCGCGTTCTTTAGAATTGTTAAAAAGTGAAGTTATCTCAATTACTTATTGTATAATACGCCGGTTCGGTCAAGCGGGTCGCGCGCCAATGCCGCAGGCGCGCAACGCCATCTGTCGCCAGGCCTGCCATTCGCGCGGCCACGGCGGCTGGACGTCAAGCCACAAAAGCCAGAGCAACCCTCCGGCGGCGTTCCGCCGGACAGTCCCTGGCTTTGCGTTCATCAAGCGCGTCACCACGCCGCCGGCCCATCTGCCGGTGCGCCGGCATCTGGCAGACCGGGCGTCTTTTCAGGCGTTTCAGGCCTCGGGGCCTGGATGCGCCGGGGTTTTCCTGTCCGCGCCCTCTTTCGGCGGCTTGATGGCGTAGCGCTGGTCGCGCGGCGCGCGCGTCACCGACGAGGGGTCGCTGGCCGGAAAGCTCTCATCAATGGACTCGTCGAGTTCCGCTTCCTCGTGCGCCCGTTCTTTTGACCGCTCCGGCCCGGGTTTGGGTCCCGCGCCTGGTTTGTTGTCGTTCATGGCAGCCTCCTCTCACTTAATCATAACGTGAGCATGGCCAGCCGGTTCCGCCAGATGCGCTCAGACCGCCATGTCCGGATCGATGACGATGACATGCAGGGCGCGCGGTCCGTGCGCGCCCAGAAAGATGGTGCGGTCAATGTCGCCGGAGCGTGATGGCCCGGTCACCATGTTGACCGTGCGCGGCAACGGGTCGCTCCGCGTTTCGGCGCGCAGACGCGCCCACACATCCTCCAGCGCCGGAACCAGATCGGCGCTGTCCAGCACCACGATGTGGTTGTCCGGCAGGAAGTTGATGGTGGTGGGGTTGTCCGGCCCGGACAGCAGGATCAACGACCCGGTTTCGGTGACGCCAGCGAAGGCGTGACTGACGCCGTTCAGATCAGTACCGGCGCTGGGCCCATGGCTGACGTCGAGCGTCGTGGCGTCCCATGGCATGGCGGCGAGGCGCGCATCCGCGCCCATGCGCAGCCGGGCTGGCAGATTGTTGGCGCTCAGCCAGCGCGCCGTCTCGGCCGGAACCTGCTCCGGCCCGCTGACGATCGTCACGGACGTCTGCACCGCCCCGGCGTATTTGCGGAACGTGGCGATGGCTTCCGCGCCGGTTTTCTGGCCGCGCGCCGGCACGACGCCGCGCTCCGGCCGGGCCAGCCGGTCGGCCACCGCCTGGCGACGCGGCTCCTCATGGCCGGTGACGCCCAGCGACCGGCGGACGCCGGCGAGAATTTCGTCCCGAGCCGTCATGGGTTCTGTTCCTTCGCTCCAGGCTTGCCGCCCGCTCGCCGGCGCTTGCCGGCTTCCGCCGCCCACATCGCCTGAAATGTCCTGCCTTCCGGCGCCGGGAAATCCCGTCCCTGGGTCCAGCCGGAGGCGAAGGGCAAAGCGGCGAATTTGCCCCTGCCGCGCGCCGCCAGCGCCAGCGTCGCGGCGCCGAGGCGCGTCGCCTGGCGATACAGCCAAGGCCGGCGGGCGAAGAAGCCCCACAGGGCGAGGCCAGAGCGCGTGGTCGCCGGCGTCAGATGCCGCTCGAACTCCTTCTCGCGCCAGTGGCGCATCAGCTTCGGCAGCGGAATGCGCACCGGGCAGACCGATTCACACCGGCCGCAGAAGGTGGAGGCGTTGGGCAGGTGGCCGCCCTTCTCGACGCCGATCAGCGACGGGGTCAGCACCGAGCCCATCGGGCCGGGGTAGGTCCAGCCATAGGCGTGGCCGCCGACCGCCTGATAGACCGGGCAATGGTTCATGCAGGCGCCGCAGCGGATGCAGCGCAACATCTCCTGAAACGAGGTGCCCAGCATGCCGGTGCGGCCGTTGTCGAGCAGCACGACATGATAGGCTCCGGGCCCGTCCGCGTCCCCGGCGCGGCGCGGACCGGTGGAGAAGGTGGTGTAGACCGAGCTGTCCTGCCCGGTGGCCGAGCGCGCCAGCACCCGCAGCATCTGGGCGCAGTCATCCAGGGTCGGAACCAGCTTTTCCAGCGAGGCCAGCACGATGTGCGCCTTCGGCAGCGTCTGGGTCAGGTCGCCGTTGCCCTCGTTGGTGACAATGACCGATGTCCCGGTCTCGGCGATGAGGAAATTGGCCCCGGTAATGCCCACGTCGGCGGCGAGGAAATGCTGGCGCAGCATCTGCCGCGCCTCGTTCAGCAGGCTCACCGGTTCGGACAGATCGCGCTCCGGCGGCAGTTGCGTGTGGACGCGGCGGAAATCCTGCTCCACCTGGGCGGCGCTCAGATGGAACGCAGGAGCGATGATGTGCGAGGGCGTCTCATGGCGCAGCTGGATGATGTATTCGCCCAGATCGGTCTCGACCGGCGTGAAGCCTTCGCGCTCCAGATGATCATTGAGGCCAATCTCCTCGGAGATCATCGATTTGCCCTTCGTCACCGTTTTCGCGCCGAGATCCCGGCAGATGTCGGCGACGATGCGGCGCGCCTCGGCGGCGTCGCGGGCGTAGTGCACATGGCCGCCGCTGGCGGTCACCTTCGCTTCATACTGCTCCAGATAAAGATCGAGATGGGCGAGCGTATGATTCTTGATGTCGCGGGCGCTGTCGCGCAGCGCCTCGAACTCGGGCAGGGCGGCGGCGGCTTCGGCGCGTTTCACCGAGAAACCGGTGCGCATGGTGCCGAGCACCGCCTGCAACTGCTTGTCTTCCAGCGCCTGGTGGGCGTTTTCACGGAAGGCGGGGGAGGTGATGGCCGCCGTCATCTCAGGCTGCTCCCGGTTTGCCAGTGGCCGGGGCCGCCGGCGCGGCGATCGGCGGCAGATCGTCCATGCCGGCCAGCACCTCGGCCACATGGCGCACCGCCGTGGCGCTGTTCTGGCGCGACAGCTTGCCGGCCATGTTCATCAGGCAGCCAAGGTCGCCGGCCAGCACCATGGGCGCGCCGGATTCGCTGATCCGCGCCGCCTTTTCGCTGACGATGGCGTTGGAGATCTCGCCGTATTTCACCGCGAAGGTTCCGCCGAAGCCGCAGCAGACATCAGAGCCTTCCATCTCCACCAGCTTCAGCCCGCGCACCGAGCCCAGCAACTTGCGCGGCTGCGCCTGCACGCCCATCTCGCGCAACCCGGCGCAGGAGTCATGGTAGGTCGCCACGCCGTCGAAGCTGGCGTTGACGTCGCTGACGCCCATGACGTCGACGAGGAAGCTGGTCAGCTCCCAGGTCTTTTCAGCGAAGGCGTTGGCCTTGCCGCGCAGGTCCGGATCGTCGGCGAACAGCTCCGGATAGTGTCGCCGCACCATGCCGGCGCAGGAGCCCGACGGCGCCACCACATAATCCAGATGGCTGAACGCCCGGATCATCGCCCGCGCCAGATCTGCCGCCGTGGCCCGGTCGCCGGAGTTGAACGCTGGCTGGCCGCAACAGGTCTGGGCTGGAACCTCCACATGGCAGCCGGCGTCCTGCAACAGTTTCGCCGCGGCGAACCCTACGGATGGCCGCATCAGGTCCACCAGGCAGGTGACGAACAGTCCGACGCGGGGCTGTTGCGGAGGGTTTCGCGGAGCGGTCTGCTGCGGCATCGGCGCGTTCCTCTCGGAAGCGTTGTTCAATACAGGCTGGACAACGCATGTGTTCGGAAAACGGAAGCAAACATCCAGCGCCGTGGCAACGGATTTTGCTCCCGCAAGAGGTCAGGGCTTCCTGATGTCAGGGCTTCTTTTTGCCATCGGCGTCGAACTGGCCGACATAGGCCAGCAGGTCGTCGATGTCCTTGTCCTTGGGCAGGCCGACAAAGATCATGCGGGTGCCGGTGACCTTGGCGCGCGGGTTTTTCAGGTAGTCGCGCAGGGTGGCGGCGTCCCAGGTCAGGCCGGAATTCTTCATGGCGTCGGAGAAGCTGTAGCCGGCCACGGTTCCCGCCTTGCGGCCGATCACCCCGTTCAGCTCCGGACCGACCAGATGTTTGGCGCCCGCGCCGATCTGGTGGCAGGCGCGGCATTTCAGAAACACCTTCTCGCCAGCCTCGGCGGAGCCGGCGGCGGCCGGCGCGGCGGTTTCCGCTCGCGCCATCACGGGCAGGCCCGCGATGAACGCCAGGGACAACGCGGCGCCCATGAGGCGCGCCAGTCCAGGGCCGCCGCGGCGCCGGGTGTTGTCGGTCTGGCGGAGGCGGGGGGACGGATGCGCGATCATGGTATTTTCCTTATTTGGCCGAAGCTGGCGCCGGCTTCGATATTGCCGGTTTTAGCACTTTGGAATCATTCTGCACACGCGGATGCGTGACGCAGCAAGGTATTTTGTCCAGGCCATCGCGAGCCCCCACGGCAGGCTGGCGCCCTTCGCCAAGCCTTGGCCAGACGATGAAAAGTTCAGCTGACGCCTCTGGCGCGCGCGGGAAACCGTCCCCATGTCATCCATGGCCGCTCGCAGGAAGCGGTGGGCAATCAGGAGAAGACGTATATGGATCCGCAGGAACGTGAGGTCATCGACGGGATTTTCCGGCGCCTCGGAGAGGCGGCGAACAACCCGCGCGACCCTGAGGCGGAGCGCTATATCGCTGATCTGGTCGCCCGCCAGCCCTATGCGCCTTATGCGCTCGCCCAAGCCGTCTATGTCCAGGACATGGCGGTGCAGCAGCTGTCCTCCCGCAATCAGGAACTGGAGCAGCGCGTCCAGCGGCTTGAGGACGAGGCCCGCAGGGCACAGGAGCAACTGGCGCGCGAACAGGCGCAGCAGGCGTCGAACCAGGGCGCTGCCCCTGGCTCCTCCGGTGGCTTCCTTTCCGGCCTGTTTGGCGGTCGCGGCAGCGTGCCGCCAACGGGGCGGCCGGGCGGCTTCGGCCAGCCAGCCGGCCCTCAGGCTGCCGGCGCCCAGAATCCTGCCTTTGGCGGCGGCACCCAAGGTGGACCGCAGGGCGGTCCCATACCGGGTGGTCCTTTGCCCGGCGGCCCGTGGTCGCGCGGCGCGCAGCCCGGCCAGGGCGCCGGGCCGTGGGGCGGGCAGCAGCAGCCGCAGGCCCCGGCTGGCGGCGGCTTCCTGCGCGGCGCCCTGACCACGGCGGCGGGCGTCGCGGGCGGCGCCCTGCTGTTCGACGCGGTGAAGGGCATGATGGGCGGCTCGTCCGCCGCCAACGCCACGCCGGTCGACAAGGCGGCCGAGACGGCGAAGACCGATGCGCAGCCGGATGACGCCAGCAAGGGCGCCGCCAGCGACCAGAAGGCGGACAACAGCCAGAACGATAGCCAGAGCGACGCCAGCTATCAGGACGCTGGCTACGACGATCCGTCTTACGATGACCAGTCCTGGGACGACGGCGGCTTCGGCGACGACGACTGGGCGTAAGCTCCGGAGCCCCGCGGGCAGGGTGGGGATGGCGCGCATTGCCATTGCGCGCCATCGCTTCGCATGGTCGCGAGCGCGCTGCACGGATTGGACCCTGGCGTTTCAGAATCCAGCAAACAGCCCGTCGCGGATTGAACATGTCGCCGGGATACTGTGTCTTCGCATCGGAACCCTGGCGGAGCGCGGGCTGACAATCCGTGTGATTTTCGCAGCCATCTCCGGGTAGCCCGCCAGTTCCAGATCGGCCTTTATGCCCGCCACTCTGGATGGGGCCACAAAAACGGCCTTGATCGAGTCTGCCGGAATGATGTCAGTCGCATAGTGATGTCGATAGCTTATGCCGGCGATATACCTGACGTCGACGTCTCTCACCCCGTACAGAACCTTGTGTGTATTCGCGCTTGCGCGGTGGTTCGCGTAGAACCACCACGATTTGGCGTATTCCGGCGTCGCATGGAGGCTGACTCCATGCAGATTGCACTCATCCTCAAGCTGCAACTCCTGGCCGCTGAAATAAAGGTCCAGCGCATATCGGGTAAAAAACTGTTCGCCGGTCGGGAGCCATTCTCCATCATCGGGATTGGGGTATTTTCCATGCAGTCCCAGGGCCGACAGGAGGCCCTCGTGTTGCGCCACGCCCGGCAGCGAGGGCGTGCGTGACCCGTGAACATAGTGAATGCGATGTTCCCTCAGCGTCTGAAGGATCAGATCGCTGTCGAGATCGTCTGGCGCGGACGGCCTGTCGATGTGGCCCAGTGATCTGGCGCGTTTTCGTGCATGTGTCAGGACGCCCGGCCATCTCATGTCGCCGCCCCCGCTTCGCAACTCTGGGTAAAGGATAGCGGAGGGCCCTGCCCGCAGGCAGCGATCTTCAAGCACGCCCGACCTGGCCGCCCGACCTGGACGCCGGGCCCGGAAGCCGGGCTTGGACGCCAGCCTGGGCGCCCCCTGTCACATCACCACGACTTTTGCCCCGACGCTGACCCGCGAATACAAGTCGATCACATCGTCATTGGTCAGCCGGATACAACCGGAGGACACGTTCTGGCCGATGGTGTTGGGCTCGTTGGTGCCGTGGATGCGATACAGCGTTGAGCCCAGATACAGGGCCCGGGCGCCGAGCGGGTTGTCGGGGCCGCCGGCCATGAAACGCGGCAGGTCGGGCCGGCGCCGGCGCATGTCGGCCGGGGGACGCCAGTCGGGCCATTCGCGCTTCATGGAAATGCGCTGGCTGCCCCGCCACTGGAAGCCTTCGCGGCCAACGCCGATGCCGTAGCGGATGGCCATGCCGCCACCCTGCACCAGATACAGGTATTTGTTGCGCGTATCGATGATGATCGTGCCGGCGGGCTGGCCGCCGGAATAGGCCGCCGTCTGGCGGCGGAAGCGCGGCGCGACCTCCTGTTGCATGGCCTCGCCGCCATAGACGTCGCCGCCCCAGTATCCCTGATCGTCCAGTTGCTGGGGCTCCCTGGAAGCGGCGCGTGAGCGCCGTTGGGATCGTGGCCTGGCGTCGCTGTCATCAACCCAATAGCCATATTGCTGACCATCCAGCGCCGGCGCGCCGCCGCGCCAGTAGCCGGGCGGGGGAGCGCGGCGCACGCCATGGCCATAATCCTGCGCCTGGGCCGCGAAGGGCGCCGCCAGCAGCGCCATGGCGATAACGACGGCCCCTCGCGCCGCCGGGCGCCGATGGGATTGCGCATCCAGCGCCGCCTTCTGACCGGTTCTGACCGGCATCGGCATCAGCATGGGCATCGGCGCCTCCACTCAACGTGAACGCGACGCTTTCCGCCAGGCTGAAGCCGCTTTCGCGGGAAGCGCGCAGGATCAGGGGCTGGCGTCGGGTCGCGATCTTGCCGGAGTCGTGATCCTCCCCGGAAACGAACGCGCGCCAGTGGGAGCGCAGGCCGGCCTGTTCCCCCAGCAGGATAATGCAATGGCGATGCTGGCGGTTCCCGGCAGCGGAATTGTGACGATGCTGTCGGGACGCTGTTCCGGTCTGTTTCGCCAGCATCCTGCCGTGGAACGGTTCCCCTGGTTATGAGCGCACTCCGGTTGACCAGACGGTTCCGGCCGGAGCGCCTTCTACCCCATTGACTGGTCTCATTTTTCCACGCGGCTTGGGCTCCGCGTTTCCCGGGGGCGCCCTAGCGCCGGGCCGTTGTCCGCGCGCTGCGCTCCGCCACGACGTTGCGCATCTCCAGGGACGTCTCGCGAGGCGCTTCCCGGGATGCCTCCTGGGGCGTGGACTGGGCGCGGGCGACGCGGCGCAAGGCGCGCAGGCTGTCGCGCGCTTCCAGCCAGGCCCCGGATCCCATGCCTGTTTCGATCGCGTCCTGGGCCTTGCGCCACAGCGGCGTCGCCCGCGCCAGCGCAGCGCGGCCAGCGTCGGTGAGTTCGTGGGCGACGGCGCGGCCGCCGCCGGCCCGGGGCGCGATCAGCCCGGCGTCGCCCAGCAATCGCAGGTTGCGGGTGAGGGTGGTTCGCTCCAGGGCCAGCATATCGGCCAGGGCGCTGATCGAGCCGGTAAGGCCACGGTCGATCGCCGCCAGCAGCGACAGTTGCGTCACCTTGAGGCCGGTGGGACGCAACGCCTCATCATACATGCGGGTCAGCGCCCGGGCTGTCATACGCGATTGAAGGCAGGCGCATATGGTTCCAGGACCGGAGGAAGCGTCCCTGCGGCTGGCAGGCGGGTTGCCGGGCTGGCTGGCGGTCATGTCTGCCCCTGCGCTGTCTGTCGCTCACGCATATGCGCGGAAGCTTCGGGCGAAACATGGCGCATTGCCCGCGTTTGGTAAACCGTCATGACATTCGCCGGGTTTTTCCGGGCGGTTGCCGCTGCTCGCGGGCTGACGGGGACAACTGGCGGGGGTGGGAAGGCCATGGCGCCGTAGAAAAATGCTCCGGACCCCGTGGCGCGCTTCTTGACACCCCGCGGGCCCACGCCTATCTCCCGGCCAGCGTTGGCACTCACGTTCGTATAGTGCTAACGACCCCATTCGAACCACGCGCGTTTCGCGCTTCTATCAAGAGGAATGGTCCATGAAGTTCCGTCCGCTGCATGACCGCGTCGTCGTCCGTCGCATTGAGAGCGAAGAGAAGACGAAGGGCGGCATCATCATCCCCGACACCGCCAAGGAAAAGCCCCAGGAGGGCGAGGTCGTGGCTGCTGGCGCCGGCGCGCGTGACGAGCAGGGCAAGCTGGTTGCTCTCGACGTCAAGGCTGGCGATCGCGTGCTGTTCGGCAAGTGGTCGGGCACCGAGGTCAAGATCGACGGCGAAGACCTGCTGATCATGAAGGAATCGGACATCCTCGGCGTCATCGGCTGATTTCCAGCCAGCGTGATGGGGCCGGCTTCCGGGCCGGCCGGATGTTCTCCGATTTTTCCAAACAGTGAATTCAGGGCTCCGCCAGAGCCGCGACGGATCTGGATCCGGCGCAGGTATCGGCGGGAGGTCCCGACAACAGGAGCAAGCACATGGCTGCCAAGGACGTGAAATTCGGCGGTGAAGCCCGCGAAAAGATGCTGCGCGGCGTCGATATCCTCGCCAACGCCGTGAAGGTGACGCTGGGTCCGAAGGGCCGCAACGTCGTGATCGAGAAGTCGTTCGGCGCGCCGCGCATCACCAAGGACGGCGTTTCGGTCGCCAAGGAAATCGAACTGGCTGACCGCTTCGAGAACATGGGCGCCCAGATGGTGCGCGAAGTGGCCTCGAAGACCAACGACAAGGCTGGCGACGGCACCACCACCGCCACCGTGCTGGCCCAGGCCATCGTCAAGGAAGGCGCCAAGGCTGTCGCCGCCGGCATGAACCCGATGGACCTGAAGCGCGGCATTGATCTTGCTACCGCCGCCGCCATCAAGGACATCGCCGCCCGCGCCAAGAAGGTCAAGGATTCGTCCGAGATCGCCCAGGTCGGCACCATCTCCGCCAATGGCGACCGCTTCATCGGCGAGGAAATCGCCAATGCGATGCAGAAGGTCGGCAACGAGGGCGTGATCACGGTTGAAGAGGCCAAGACGGCCGAGACCGAGGTCGAAATCGTTGAGGGCATGCAGTTCGATCGCGGCTACCTGTCGCCGTACTTCATCACCAACGCCGAGAAGATGGTTGCGGACCTTGAAGATCCGTACATCCTGATCCACGAGAAGAAGCTGTCGTCGCTGCAGTCCCTGCTGCCGGTGCTCGAGGCTGTCGTCCAGACCGGCAAGCCGCTGGTCATCATCGCCGAGGACGTCGAGGGCGAGGCTCTGGCCACCCTGGTGGTCAACAAGCTGCGCGGCGGCCTGAAGGTTGCGGCCGTCAAGGCTCCGGGCTTCGGCGATCGTCGCAAGGCCATGCTCGAGGACATCGCGATCCTGACCGCTGGTCAGACCATCTCGGAAGACCTCGGCATCAAGCTGGAAAACGTCACCCTTGAGATGCTGGGCCGCGCCAAGCGCATCCGCATCGAGAAGGAAAACACCACGATCATCGACGGCTCCGGCGCCCGCGAGGAGATCGAGGCCCGCGTCGCCCAGATCAAGGCCCAGATCGAAGAGACCTCTTCGGACTACGACCGTGAGAAGCTGCAGGAGCGTCTGGCCAAGCTGGCTGGCGGCGTCGCGGTCATCCGCGTTGGCGGCTCGACCGAAGTCGAAGTCAAGGAAAAGAAGGACCGCGTTGACGACGCCCTGAACGCCACCCGCGCTGCGGTGGAAGAAGGCATCGTTCCGGGCGGCGGCACCGCCCTGCTGCGCGCCCGCGCCGCTGTGCAGGCCCTGACCTCGGACAACGCTGATATCCGCGCCGGCATCGCCATCGTTGCCCGCGCCCTTGAGGCTCCGATCCGCCAGATCGCCGAAAACGCCGGCGTTGAAGGCTCGATCGTTGTCGGCAAGATCACCGACAACAAGGACAGCGCCACGTTCGGCTTCAATGCGCAGACCGAAGAGTATGTCGACATGCTCCAGGCCGGCATCGTTGACCCGGCCAAGGTTGTCCGCACCGCCCTTCAGGACGCCGCTTCGGTGTCCGGTCTGCTCATCACCACCGAGGCCATGGTCGCTGACGCTCCGAAGAAGGATGCGGCTCCGGCGATGCCGGCTGGCGGCATGGGCGGCATGGGCGGCATGGACTTCTGATCCAGCCAGCTCAGACGGTCCGGCCCGCGCCGGACCGGCGACATCGGGGCTCCGGAGTTTTCCGGAGCCCTTTTTCGTGCGGCGCGCTTCCGGCCATGGGGCGACAGCCGCCGCCGCGTCGACCGCGCGCGGGGATGTTTGGCAAAAGCGGTTTCCCTTTCGGGGATGATGTTCTAGGACTGGAGACATGGAGCGTTCCGGCTATCGCTGGCGCGCCTGTCCGTTTGTCGGTCGCAATTCCGCCTCGCAACGTCGCCGTCGCTGGGGGTGGGGAGTTGCGCGGAAGCCGGGAGCGTTTTGGCGCCGCGTGGCGCGGAACCGTTCCGTCTTGTTGTTTTGACGCATGTCCTTGTGAGGCCCCGCTTTGGTCCGGACATGCTCCAGGGGGTGAAGCCATGAGCAATAATGATGAAGTCGACAGCCCAATCGCGGGCGTGTTCTGGTCGCTGGCTTTCGCCATCGTCGCTTGCGTCGCCATTTTCTGGCACAACTTCGGTTGAAGCCGGTCGGGGCGCGCCCCGGCGTTGACATGATTCTGGCCGCGCGCTCCCACTCTGGAGCGCGCGGCTTTTTCGTTTTTGGCGGCCTTTCTGGCGCCGGAACGTCCCTGGCGCACAATGACCAAAATTTAACGGAGGATTGACCGTGAGATCGCATAGGTTGCGGTGACGGTCCCCTTCGCGGGACTTCGGCGGATCTGTCGCGCGCTCCGGTTGCCGGGAGCATGGCTGGCCCGCCTTCCATGGAGACGGCGCGCATGATCTGCGTTGGCCGGACTTCCGATGATTCCCGCGTCCGGCCAGCTTCGGCTGGCGGGCGTCCTGCAGCATGCGACCTGCGGCGGAGCGCCGTTCGCGCGTCCACATGCGCCCACCCATGCGAGCCGGCGGAACCCATGCACGGACTGAAACAGGCCCTTGCCGATATCTGGCGTCTGACGCTGCCCTATTTCACCTCGCGCGAGCTGACCACGGCGCGCATCTGGCCGCTGCCGGCCTTTGCCGTGCAGCAACGCGTGCTGGCCCTCATCTTCGCCGCCGTCATCATCGCCATCGAATTCGCGCTGGTGGCGATCAACGTGCGCCTGTCCTATTTCTCGCGCGACTGGTTTAACGCCATCCAGAACAAGGACGCAGCCAGCTTCTGGAGCCTGCTGTTCACGGTGTTCCTGTTCTGGGCGGTGATCTACATCGTCGCCGCCATCTACCAGTACGCGCTGAAATCCTACATGCGCATCCGCTGGCGCACCTGGCTGACCGAGCGTTACGTCGGCCAGTGGCTGGATCACAACGCCCACTATCACATGCAGCTGCTGGGGCACGGCGCCGACAACCCCGACCAGCGCATCCAGCAGGACATCGATTCCTTCATCCTGCGCACCATGACGCTGTTCCTTGGTCTTCTGTCGTCGGTGACGACCCTGGCCTCCTTCGCGGTGGTGTTGTGGCAGCTCTCGGCCGCCTTCACCTTCCCCGGGACCAGCGTCCAGGTTCCGGGCTTCCTGCTGTGGGGGGCGCTGATCTTCGCGGTGCTCGCCACATGGATCACTCACAAGGTTGGCAAGCCGCTGATCCGCCTGAACTTCGAGCAGGAAAAATATGAGGCTGACTTCCGCTTCTCGCTGGCCCGCCTGCGTGAGTATGGCGAACAGGTGGCGCTGATCGGCGGCGCTCCGGCTGAAAAGCAGCACCTGTCCGGCCGCTTCGGCGCGGTCATCGGCAACTTCCTCGCCATCGTCAGCCGCACCAAGAAGCTGACGGCGGTGACCGCGGCCTACGGCCAGATCGCCAACGTCATCCCGTACGTGCTGGTGGCGCCGTACTATTTTGCCGACAAGATCACCCTCGGCGGCATGCAGCAGACCGCCAGCGCCTTTGGCCGGGTCAGCGATTCCCTGTCGTTTTTCATCAGCGCCTATTCGACCATCGCCGACTACAAGGCCGTCGTCGACCGTCTCACCACCTTCACCGGTTCGGTTGACGCGGCGCGCGCCCTGGACAGCCAGGGGCAGGACGAGAGCCACGCTCTGGTCACCCGCATCGCCCGCGCGGAAGGCGCCGATGGGGCGCTGCACATCGCCGGTCTTGCGTTGAACCTGCCGGATGGAACCCAGATCGTGCGCGTGCAGGAGCTGACGTTCCGGCCAGGCGAGACGGCGTTGCTCACCGGTCCTTCCGGCTCTGGCAAGTCCACCCTGTTCCGGGCCATCGCCGGCATCTGGCCGTTCGGCCATGGGGCCATCGCGCTGCCGCAGGATGAGAAAGGCGGGCCAGCCAGCCTGTTGCTGCTGCCCCAGCGGCCCTATCTGCCGATCGGGCCATTGCGTGAGGCTGTGTCCTATCCCTCCGCCGCCGATACCTGGAGCGACCAGGAGTTGCGGCGGGCGCTGGAGGCGGCGCAACTCGGGCATCTGGTCAATCGCCTTGACGAGGACAGGCACTGGTCCCAGTCGCTGTCGCTGGGCGAGCAACAACGCCTCGCCATCGCCCGGGCCTTGCTGGCGCGGCCAGACTGGCTGTTCCTTGATGAGGCGACATCGGCCATGGACGAAGGGCTTGAAGCGTCGATCTACAAGCTGCTGGCCCGCGAACTGCCCCGGACTACCCTGGTGTCCATTGGCCACCGCTCCACCCTGCACGCCCTGCACGGCCGCGTCATCGACATGGTCAGCACAGGCAATCGCCTGTTCGAGCCGCGCGACCACGCGGCCTGAAAGCCAGAGCGTTTTCCAGCGGCGCGAAATCCGGTTC
>NZ_BNCG01000014.1:0-55209 GCF_014656355.1 Camelimonas fluminis | reverse complement strand
AACCCCGCTGCCATGCAGCGGGGTTTTTTGATCTTCGCGAAAGCCTGCGCAGGCTCCGCGTCCGAAACTGGTTCAGAACGTGCGGTCGAAGCGCAGTTCGCCGGCCGGGCCCTTCAGCACCAGCTGGCCGTTGACGATGTCCCATTTCTGGGCATAGCGCAGGGCCGAGAGATAGGCGGTTTCGGCGCCCTGGCTGCCCTTGTCGCAGGCGCGGCGGGTCAGCGCCAGCGGACCAACGGCGATGCCCATGTCGCGCAGCGGGAAGGCCACGGCGGAGAAGGTGTTGCAGCCGCCAAAGCCGCGGGCGCGGAATTGCGAGTCAAGCACGAAGGAGGGGCGCTCCGCGCCGCTATAGCGCTTGCCGTTCAGGCTGACGGCGATCCAGTTTTTTCCAAGCGGAAAATTCTTTTCGATCTTCTTCGGCTGCGGCGCAGCCTGCTGTTGCGACTGCTGCCGGCCCTGGCGGGCGTCGGCTGACGCCGTGGTGAGAACGCTCGCCGCAGCAAGCGCGGTGACAGCCGTCAGTGCAAGGCGAACAGTTTTCACGTGCATCCACTCCATCAACATATCCGCGGGCCCGGCGTACGGTTGCCCCAATCCGGCCAACAACCGCAACGGCGTCGTCCCGCAGGAAGTTGTCGCCGTTTGCGGCTTTTTGCCAGCAACAGGGGCGTCATTGCAAGCGCTGACAGGACACGGTCGCCAACAGACCGCCCCGGGAACCGCCACGCTGGGCGCCTTCCAATCAATATTGACCGAAGGCCAGCCCAGGTTTTCCTGGCTCCGGCGAATTCTGGACGACCAGGCCCTCCGCCTGGCCGGAAGGGGCTCTGGCGCTTCAGCCCAGCCGTCGGAACAGCCGCTCGGCCAACGCATTCTCCCGGCGGAAGGCGTATTCCAGCTTGCGCACGCCCACATGGTCGGCCCCGGCGGCGGACAGGGCGTCCACCAGCGCGAAGACCTGTCCGGCGGGGCACACCAGCGTCGCGGGCGCTCCGGACGCCGGGGCGCCGAATGGCAGGCGGGCGCTGAAGCGGTTGGCGAGATTCTCCAGGGCTTCCCTGTCCAGCGCCGGAACCAGCGCGCTGACCTCGCGCGTTGTCCGCGCCACTTCCTCGGCGGCGATCCGGGTCAGGATCGTGCGCACGGCGGCGCGCGCCGTCGGGCCCCAGTCGGCGCGCATGGAGGCCACCAGATTGGCCCAGGAGCGCAGCATGACGCCGTCATCAAGAATTTTCAGCGCATTGGCGGCCAGCGTCGCGCCGGTCGTGGTGATGTCGACGACGATTTCAGCCGACCCAGAGGCCGGCGCCCCTTCGGTGGCGCCCAGGCTTTCGACAATGCGGTAGTCGGCAAGGCCGTGCGCGGAGAAGAAGCCCCGCGTCAGATTGATGTATTTGGTGGCGACGCGCATGCGCTCGCCATGGCGGGCGCGCATGTCAGAGGCGACGTCGTCCAGATCGGCCATGGTGCGGACGTCGATCCACGCCTGGGGCACGGCGACCACCACATTGGCGTTGCCGAAACCGAGCGGCGTCAGCAATTCCACGGCGGCGTCGGCGTCCAGCACCTGCTCGCGCACCAGGTCTTCGCCGGTGATGCCGAGATGCGCCGCGCCGCTGGCGAGCTGGGTGACGATCTCCGAGGCGGAGAGGAACAGCACCTCCACGCCGGGCAGCCCCTTGATGGCGCCGCGATAGTCGCGGGCGCCGCCGGGCCGGTGCAGCTCGAGGCCGGCGCGGGCGAAGAACGCCGCGGCGTTTTCCTGCAGACGTCCCTTGGAAGGGACGGCGATAACAAGCGGGGTATCGGTTGACATGGGGTTCCCCGGATCAGGCGATGACGGCGAGGCTGTCGAAACGGTCGAGCCAGACGGCGCAGCCGACGGCGGGCAGGGGCGCGGCGGCCCCAAGCCGCTCGGCCAGCCCGTCATAGCGGCCGCCCGCCGCCACCGGCCGGCGGTCGGCGCGAACCGGATCGTCGATCTCGAAAATGAAGCCCGAGTAGTAGTCGAGATTGCGGGCGAAGCGGGCCGAAAAGCCAATGCGCTCCACGTCCACGTCGCGGGCGGCGAAAAAGCCCAGCCGCTCCTCGAACAGGTCGATGGCCGCGCCAATGTCGAGACTGGCGTCGCTCGCCAGCTTGCGCAGGGAGACCACCGCGTCGTCCGGGTTGCCGGCGATGGCGAGGTAGCTTTCCAGAACGTCCCGCTTCTCGCCGCCCAGCGCGGCGGCGCGGCGCTCGGCCCGGGCCAGAAAACGACGGGCGATGTCGCTGGCGCTGCGCCCGCCCACCGTGGTGATGCCGGCGATGGTCAGCACGTCCTCGACAAAGGCGCGCGCGGCGCGCGGGTCCTGCCCCTCCAGGGCGCCGAGCAGGCCGGCGTAATCGCCGTCGGCATTGCCGTCGCCGGTGATGGCGGCCAGCGGCTGGCCGGCGGCGACGCCGCGCAGCAGGCGGCGGCGGGTTGGCGCGTCGACGCCGAGCGCGTCGACCACCGCGGTGAGCAGGCCCATGTCGCCGAGCCGGACGGCGGCGTTGCGCAGGCCGAGCGACGTGGTCGCCTCAACGGCGAGGCCAAGAATTTCCGCGTCGGCGGCGCTGCGGTCGCTGCGGCCGAACGATTCCACGCCAGCCTGGGGGAATTCCCCAGTCTCGCCGGCGCGCAGGCGGAAGACGGGGCCAAGGTAGCTCACGGCGGCGTGCGGCTGCGCCCCCCGGGCCTGCGCCTCCAGAAACTGGCGGGTCACCGGAATGGTGTACTCGGGCCGCAGGCACAGTTCCGCGCCGTCGCCGCTGGCGGTGACGAACAGGCGGCGGCGGATATCCTCGCCGGAGAGATCGAGAAACACGCTGGCCGGTTGCAGCACTGGCGGTTCGACCCGGTGGTAGCCCTCACGCCCGAACAGCGCCAGAAGGCTGGCGCAGGCCTGTTGCGTGGCTGGTTCGTCGGTCAGCAGGGGCGACATCTGTTCTACCTGTAGGGGGCCGGGTGGGTGAGCGTTCCGGCGGTTGGGCCGGGATGACGAGGCCGGATGGCATGGTTGGCGCGGATGGACAGAAGGGCGGACATCGCTCCCGCAAGCCATCCGGGCGGTTCCTTATCAGAAAACCGCGTTTCCCGCGACCGGCGCGAAAATTGCGGCCGGAGCAGGCGCAGCGAGCGGAGGGATCGCTCCAGGTTCGTGGATGGCCGGGTCAAGCCCGGCCATGAGCGTGGGGTGGGGAAGGGCCGGCGGCGCATTCGATCGCCGGCCGTCAGCAGTCTGGACCACACCCGGTCAGCGATAGCGGTCCAGCACCCGCTTCACCGCCGCGACCAGGTCGGCTTCAGGCGCGACAAACTGGGCTTCCGCCTGCTTCGCCAGATAGGTTTCGCGGTCCTTGATCTGGCGGATGCTGGCGCCGAGGCGCAGGTCCTTGATGGTGACCTCGCCCTTTTCCTTCTCGTTGCTGCCCTGGATGACCACGCAGACGCTGCCGCGTTTGTCGGCATACTTGACCTGCGCCTGCATGCCGGCCTGGCCCATGTACAGCTCGGCGCGGACGCCCGCTGCGCGCAGTTGCCCGACCATGGCCTGGTAGTCGCCGAGGCGGTCCCGGTCCAGCACCAGCACCACCACCGGCCCCATGGGCGGCTCCACCGCCACCACCGGGCTTTTCACCGCCAGCAGGGCGGCCATCAGCCGCGACACGCCGATGGAGAAGCCCGTGGCCGGCACATCCTCGCCCCGGAAACGGCCAACCAGGCCGTCATATCGACCGCCGCCGCCCACCGATCCGAACCGGACCGGACGGCCCTTCTCGTCCTTCACCTCGAAGGTCAGCTCCGCCTCGAACACCGGGCCGGTGTAATATTCCAGGCCGCGCACCACCGAGGGGTCGATGATGACCCGGCCGTCGTCATAACCGGCGGCGCTGAGCAGGCCGGAGATTTCGGCCAGTTCCGCACAGCCTTCGCGGCCCGTGGCGGTGCCGGCGAAAGCCCGCGCCATATTGGCGACCGTGGCGGCGTTGCTGCCCTCGCGCGCGCCCAGAATGGCCAGAACCTGGTCCGCCGCATCCGGCGTCAGCTCGGCGCCTTTGGTGAAGTCGCCCGAGGGGTCCATGCGGCCCTTGCCGAGCAGGTCGCGCACGCCATCGACGCCGACCTTGTCCAGCTTGTCCATGGCCCGCAGCACCGTGAGGCGACGGCCGGCATTGTCCTCGCCGCCGATGCCGATGGCCTCCATGACGCCGTCGAGCACCTTGCGGTTGTTGATCTTGATGACGTATTTGCCCGCAAGCCCGAGGGCGTCCAGCGTGTCCGCCGCCATCATGCAGACTTCGGCGTCGGCGGCGACCGAGGCGGCGCCAACGATGTCCGCGTCGAACTGCATGAACTGGCGGAAGCGGCCGGGCCCCGGCTTCTCGTTGCGGAATACCCAGCCGGCGCGATAGCTTTTGTAGGGCTTCGGCAGGCTGTCGAAATTCTCGGCGACGAAGCGGGCCAGCGGCGCGGTCAGATCATAGCGCAGCGACAGCCACTGCTCGTCGTCGTCCTGGAATGAGAACACACCTTCATTGGGCCGGTCCTGGTCGGGCAGGAACTTGCCGAGCGCGTCGGTGTATTCAATGAACGGCGTTTCGACCGCGTCAAACCCGTAGAACTCATAAGTTTCGCGGATTTTTTCGAGCATGCGGCCGCTGGCCGCCAGTTCTGCGGGGCCGCGATCGACAAAACCGCGCGCCAGCCGGGCCTTGGGGCGCTGCTGGGCCTTGTCTTTCGGCTGCTCTTGCGACGTAGCGGCCATGCCGGCGTCGTTGCGGGTCTGATCGTTCTCTGACATGGCGTTCGCATACCTTGGGCGAGCCGGGCCGGCAACCGGCTTGTTACGAAAAGCGTAACCTGACGACGGCTGGTTTAACCGGCGTCGCCAGCCGCCCATTCAGCCGATCGGCGGAACCCGCGCCGGGTCGCCAGACCAGGTCCACGCCATGCCGGGGCGCGAGACGCCGAGCATCATGCCGCCGAGCGCATCCGGGTGCAGCCAGAGCTGGTCGGCCATGCGATCCGCCGGGCGCGCCGCTGGCCGGTCCACGGTCATGCCGGCGCCAGCGGCCCGGGCCCTGGTTTCGATCTCGCCGATCCGCGCCGCCTCGCCGAAGCCCATGTACATCACCGGGCCAAGCTTCTGCAGTTGCCGGGCCATGGTGGTGCCCGGCTTCGACGGATTGATCACCTCGAAACGGTGCAACTGGCGTGGCCGGAACAGGGTGAGCGCGCCCTCATAGCCGAATGTCTCAGAGGCGATCGGACATTCGATCTGCCGGTCGAGGCCGAACAACGTCGCGAGACGGGCGATGGCCGGCTCTGGCGCCGGATCGAGCAGGGTGGCCTCGTAAAAGAAGTCGAGCAGTCCGACCGACGGGCGCTCCTCGTGCGGTGAAACAACCACCCGCAACCCGCGCACGCCCATTGCCGTCGGGTCCGGATGCAACTGCCCGTTCTCTTCAGCCGCCGTCACGCCGTGGTCGGTGAGGCGGCGTTTGAGGCCCGGCATATCCGTCGTCGACACGCCCGCCGCGAACATGTGCGCCCGCCCGCGCGCCGCCAGGGCGTCGGCGACCGGCCCGGCTCCGTCAGGCTCCAGCAGCTCGACAAAGCCCTGGGCAAGGCGCAGCCGGGTGCGCCGGGCGCCCAGCGCGGCGGTGCCGTCGCCGCCGTCCGGCTCCGCGCCCAGCAGGGCGACCCAGTTGCGCGCTGTTTCGGCCGCATCCGGCGTGGCGAGGACCATGCGGTCGATCTGGGTCAGCATGGGCGTTTTCTCCGGTTCTGGTCTGTTGCTTGCCGGGCAGATTGGCCTCAGCCGGTTTTCAGGGCAAGGTTGCGCGGGCCTGCCAGTCAATGGTTCAGGCGAGAAGGAGGAACGCCCATGTCAGCCGCGATGCGTGAACCGCTGGTGTTGATTCCTGGCCTCGGCTGCTCGGCCCTGTTGTACCAGGCGCAGATCCCGGCGTTGTGGCCACAGGCGGCGGTGCAGGTGGCCAATCATACGCGCGGCGCGACCATGGATGAGATTGCCGGCGCCATCCTCGCCGACGCTCCGCCGCGCTTCGCCCTGGCTGGCCTGTCCATGGGCGGCTACCTGGCCTTCGCCATCATGCGGCTGGCACCTGAGCGGGTGACGCGTCTGGCTCTGCTCGACACCGCCGCCACGGCGGATACGCCAGAAGTCACGGAGCGTCGTCTCGCCGCCATCGCCATGGCTGAAGCGGACAACCTTGACGGCGTCGTCAATGCGAGCTGGCCGCAGGCCGTGCACGCCGATCGTGTTGGCGACATGGCGCTGAAGTCGGTTTACCGGGCCATGTATGACCAGGTGAGCTTGCCGGCCTATGCCCGCCAGCAGCGCGCCATCATGGGGCGGCCCGATTCACGGCCCGGCCTCGCCGCCATCCGCTGCCCGACGCTGGTGCTGGTCGGCGATGGCGACCGCCTGACGCCGCCGGAGCGGGCGGAGGAAATCCACGCCGGAATCGCCGGCTCACGCCTGGTCGTGGTTCCCGGGTGCGGCCATATCTCAACCCTGGAGCAGCCCGACGCGGTGAACGCCGCGCTGCGGGACTGGCTGGCGGACTGACGTTTCGTTGGGGAGGGCGGATGGACGGGCAAAGGGACCTGTTCCGGGCCATCCGGCAACAGGCGGAATAGCGTCCGTTTTCGCTGGAGGACTGCGCCATGCCGGAGGAAATCTGGATCGCCGGGGCGCCTCCCATCAGAAAGTCAGGGCGGGCGCTGTTCTGGCGCGGCGTTTTCGCCTCGCCGCGAACGCCAGCCTGTGCTAACGGCGTCGCCATGATCGAAGGACTGCAACCCCACAAGGCCACGCGGATCATGCGCCTCGTCACCGACGAGGGCAGCGCCCGCATGACCACCGAAATTCTCGGCGAGATCTTCGATCCCGTCGAAACCGCCGTGTCCGCCTTCGAAACGGACCAGGGCTGGCTGCTTGAGGCCTATTTTGCCCATCCGCCGGATGAGGCGATGATCCGCGACATCATCCGCCCTGTGGTCGGCGCCGCCGCCGACGACGCGGTGTTCGACGACATTCGCGAGCAGGACTGGGTCAAGGCTTCGCTGGATGGGCTAAAGCCGGTGCGCGCCGGCCGTATTCTGGTCTATGGCAGCCATGATCGCGGCGTGGTGAAAGCCAACGACGTGCCGCTGGAGATCGAGGCGGCCCTGGCCTTCGGCACCGGCCATCACGGCACCACCTCTGGCTGTCTCGATGCGCTGGTGCGCCTCGCCAACCGCCGTCGGCCCCAGTCCATTCTCGATGTGGGCACCGGCACCGGCATTCTGGCCATCGCCGCGGCGAAATGGTTGCGCGTTCCGGTCATCGCCGGCGATCTCGATCCCACGGCCGTCGCCGTGGCGGCGGAGAACGCCAAAGCCAATGGCGTCGCCAGCCTGCTGACGTATTACATCGCGCCTGGCGTCGAGAACGCCCATGCGCGCGGCCGCAGGTTCGAGCTGGTGTTCGCCAATATCCTGGCGCGGCCATTGCGGTTGATGGCGGTGTCCCTGAGCCGCTCGGTCGCGCCAGGCGGAAACCTGGTGCTGTCCGGCCTGCTGGCGCGGGACGTGCCCGGCGTGCTCGCCGCCTATCGCGCCCAGGGCTTCGCGCTGGCGGAGCGGCGTGATCGTGAAGGCTGGGCCGCGCTGGTGCTGCGGCGCGGCGGCGCGGCTCCGCGCTCCAGGCGATAGAAGCCAGTTCGGGATCAAGCGGGTTCATGGCCGGGCGCGCCAGCGATGGCGCCCCGGTTGTTTTCCGTTTTCTCCGGCGAGAGACTGTATCTCCGCGCATGGAGCTGCCGGCAAACCCGGCCGGGAAACCCTGAAACAAGAAAAGCCGGCCATGGCGGCCGGCTTTTTCTTTATTTGATCATCCCAAAGAACAGATCCTTGCGGAAGGCCCTGTTCTGGAAGGCGTCGCCGCGAGCGCATGAAACGTTCGCGGCCATGAGTGATCCGCAGCCATAAGTGATCGCCTGACGCGGCGCCAGCGGTTACTGAAATCCGCTCTGGCGTGGCGGGATTAGCGGGTGGCGTAAACCAGCCCAGTCTCGGAGTCCTGAACGCCGCCAACTTCCTTGAGCTGCTCCGGGCCGAGCTGGGCGGCGGTGTGCAGCACATCGCCCGAGACGCCGTAGCGGAAACCAGTAAAGAGCGAGCGGAGAGCCGCGCCAAAACCGGCGTGCTTTCCAGAGTGGGCGTTGCGGTTGGCCGAAAGGTTACCGAAAGTAGCAGTTGCCATTGGTCTATCTCCAAATCTGAAAGACAGCCCCAGCGTTCCTCTTGTTCTTGTATGCTCCCTATTTAGGCCTGTCGGCGGGCGGACAGTAGATGTTGTAGCGCATGGCGCCCATCACCCAAATGCATGACAGTTGGTTGCGGCCGGAACGGGTATGAATTCTTTAACTGTTCAAATAATTGTCACATACATTACTTTCTGCAAACAGTACGCGGGCGTACGCAAACCTGCCTGATCCGTCCCAGGCTTCCGCGCGTCCGCGCCTTGCGTGAGCGACCTGAATGCGGCCATATCGGAGCAGGCAGGGGCGGTTGCGGGAGAACCTCATGTTCAGGGCGGTGTTCCAGAGTTTTGACGACGCGGCGCAGGGCGCCGCCGGGCCCGGTCGCCTCGCCGCCCTGCGCACCGAACTGCGTCGCCATGGCTTCAACGGCTTCATCATTCCGCGCGCAGATGAGCACCAGGGCGAATATGTGCCGGCGAATGCGGAGCGGCTGGCCTGGCTCACCGGTTTCACCGGTTCGGCCGGCCTGGCCGTGGTGCTGGAGGACCGCGCCGCCATATTCGTCGATGGGCGCTATGTGCTCCAGGCGCCGCAGCAGGTCGATGAAACCGCCTTCACCGTGGTTCCGCTGGCGGAAACGACCCCCGAGGCGTGGCTGCGGGCGCATCTGCCCGCCGGGGCCCGGCTCGGCTACGATCCCTGGCTGCACGCCACGGCCTCCGTCCGCCGCTTCACCAAAGCCGCCGAAGCTGCTGGCGGCCGGCTGGAGCCGGTCAGCCACAATCCGCTTGACGCCGTGTGGAGCGACCGGCCGCAACCGCCGACCGGCCGTATCCGCGTGCAGCCAGAGAGCCTTGCCGGGGAAAGCGCCGCCACGCGGCTGGCGCGGCTGCGCGACAGCCTCGTCAATGAGAAGCTGGATGCGCTGCTGATCAGCGACCCCCACAACATGGCCTGGCTGTTCAACATCCGCGGCGCCGACGTGCCGCACACGCCGCTGGCGCTGGGTTACGCCCTGGTTCCACGTGAGGGCCGGCCGGCGCTGTTTCTCGACGGCCGCAAGCTGACCGCCGAGGCGGGCGCGGCGCTCGCCGGGGTTGCCGACGTGGCGCCGCCGGCCGCGCTGGAGGAGCGTTTGCAGCAGGCGGCGGCCGGCGGCGCCCGCATTCGCCTTGACCAGACGACCGCCGCCGCCGCCCTGTCGACCATCGTCCATGCGGCCGGTGGCGTCGCCGATGTGGGCGAGGATCCGCTGACGCTGATGAAGGCGCGCAAGAACACGGTCGAGATCGCCGGCTCGCGGGCCGCCCATTTGCGCGACGGTGCCGCCGTCACCCGGTTCCTGCGCTGGTTTGATGGCGCGGCGCCCGCCGGCGGCGTCACCGAAATCGACGCGGTCAGCGCCCTCGAAACCTTCCGGCGCGAAACCAATGTGCTGGAAGACGTGTCGTTCCCCACCATATCCGGCGCCGGGCCGAACGGCGCCGTCGTTCACTACAGGGTCACTACGGCGACGAATGCGCCGGTGGGCGAGGGGATGTTCCTGATCGATTCAGGCGCGCAATACGCCGACGGCACCACCGACATCACCCGGACCATTGCTGTCGGCGAACCGGACGCCGAAATGCGCGACCGCTTCACCCGCGTGCTCCGGGGCCACATCGCCGTGGCGACGGCGGTGTTCCCAAGGGGGACATGGGGCGCGCAGATCGACAGCTTCGCCCGCCGCCCCCTGTGGGAGGCTGGTCTCGATTTCGACCATGGGACGGGGCATGGCGTCGGCAGCTTCCTGTCCGTGCATGAGGGGCCGCAGCGCATCTCCCGTCTCGGCAACGTGGCGCTGGAGCCGGGCATGATTCTCTCGAACGAACCGGGCTACTACAAGGCCGGCGCCTGGGGCATCCGCATCGAGAACCTGCTCGTGGTGGAGGAGCGGGACATCCCCGGGGCGGAAAGGCCCATGCTTGGCTTCGAGACCCTGACCTTGGCGCCG
Source organism: Camelimonas fluminis (assembly GCF_014656355.1). Classification (GTDB taxonomy): domain Bacteria; phylum Pseudomonadota; class Alphaproteobacteria; order Rhizobiales; family Beijerinckiaceae; genus Camelimonas; species Camelimonas fluminis. Next base: position 44,915 of record NZ_BNCG01000014.1, on the reverse strand, counting down.
ATCGACCTGCGCCTTGTCGAACCTTCGCTGCTCTCCGACGCTGAACTTGCCTGGCTGAACGCCTATCATGCGCGCGTGCGGGAGGAACTGACGCCGTCCCTCGCCAGCGAGGAGGAGCGGGCCTGGCTGGTGGAGGCGACGCAGGCCATCGTGGCCTGACCCCCGAACCCCGGGGTGTGCGCATTCCGCGTCAGGTGCTGCCCGAACGGCCCTGGCGTTTCCAGCAGGAGCACGGGTCGTCCTGGCGTCGGGAATTGCAGGGCGGGAAAGCGTCAGGATGGTTGTTGCCTGGCGTGAATGCCTGCCGTCGGCATCAACTGAAGGCCATAACTGAAGACCATGCCCATGGAAGCCCTCATGACCACGGGCGCGCGACGACGCGGACAAAAAAATCGCCGCGAACGACGTGTTCGCGGCGACCTGTTCGCGCAATCTGGAGCATTTTCGGTGAGAAAATGCTCGCTCTCCTGGATTTCACGCATTTCCTTCAGGAAAAGTGGGTCCCACTTTTCCTGAAAATGCTCCCGGGGCTGGTGGCCTCAGGCGCCCGAGCCGGTCGGGGTGGACGGAGTGGGGGTCGGGGCGCCGCTTTCGGGGCGCTGCAGCACGGGGCCGCGGCTCAGGTGGGTGCTCTTCTCGATATTGCGCGGCACCAGGCTGGTCACGTCGCCACGGATGCTCTCCAGCAGGTCAAGCGCGTTGCGACCATCCGGGAAGGTCAGTTCGCGCAGGGCCTGGGCCAGCACGTCAATCTTGGTCGACAGTTCGAGGCCGCTACGCGCGGAAACGCGCGACATGGACTGCTCAACGCTTTTCAGCTCCTGCAGCAGCTCACGGCGCAGTTCGCGCTGGTCCTCGGCGTCGATCAACGGCGAGCCCAGCATGCCGCGCAACGCGGCCCAACGCAGGCCGAGTGCCGGAAGGGTGCTGGCGTCGCCTGAGTCGGAAGCCTGGGGGATGTTCGCCATCTGGGATCTCCTTGGTAACGGCGTTGAGCGGTGGCGCTCTGTTGTGGCGATTGTGAGGCCCGGCCGGCGTCAGGGCGCCGGGCTTCAGGAAAACAGTAAACACAAGGTTTACATCATCCTGCCGTGGATCGGCCTTCGGGCGCAATCCCGTATCGGGCGCTATGCCCGGCAAGTTTCGCACGATGGTGAACGGCCAGGTCTGAACAGACAGTTTCGCGGGCAAGCCGCCCCGGGCCTGTCGTCAGGTTCGGGCCTGCGGCGAGGCCATCGGCCCCCTCCTTGCGGAGAGGGAATGCCCCGCAGCTCCTTCCTCAGGTCGCCTCGACGAAACTGTCGAGCACCGTCTTGCGGCCGGCCTTGTCGAAATCGACCGTCAGTTTGTTGCCGTCGACCAGCGCCACCGAGCCGGGGCCGAACTTCTGGTGAAAGATCCGGTCGCCGACGCTGAAGGCCGAGGCGCCGGTGGAGCGCGCCACCAGTTCGCCCTCGATGACCGGTCCGCCCTTGGTCCTGGTGCGGGAGCCGCCGCGCCCGGCCGCGAACTGCGAACCGCCGGCGCCATAGCCGTCGCGGCCAAAGCCGCCCTGGCCGAAGCCGCGCGCCTGGGCCCGCTGCCAGCCAGGCGTTGCGTAGCTGGAGGGAGCGGTTTCCGCCGCCCCGGCATAACCGCCGGCGGCGCGGTCGAAGCGGCTCTGGCCATAGCTGTTGTTCTGGCCGTAGCCGCCGTAGGAATAGGATGCGGGGGCGTCCAGAACCTCCACGGCGCTTTCCGGCAATTCGTCGATGAAGCGCGAGGGAATGGTGGCGTTCCACAGGCCGTGGATGCGCCGGTTGCTGGCGAAGTAAATGCGGGCGCGCTTGCGGGCGCGGGTGATGCCGACGTGGGCGAGGCGGCGCTCCTCCTCCAACCCGGCGCGGCCGCTTTCGTCGAGGGCGCGCTGGTTGGGGAACAGCCCTTCCTCCCAGCCGGGCAGGAACACCGTGTCGAACTCCAGCCCCTTGGCGGCGTGCAGGGTCATCAGCGAGACGCGCTCGCCGGTGTCGCCGTCAGCCGCCTCCATCACCAGCGAGACGTGCTCCAGGAAACTCTGCAGGTCGGGAAATTCCTCCAGCGAGCGCACCAGTTCCTTGAGGTTGTCGAGGCGGCCACTGGCTTCAGCCGAGCGGTCCCGCCGCCACATCTCCGTGTAGCCGGATTCTTCCAGCACCAGCTCCGCCAGCTCGCCCTGGCGCATCCGCGTCGCGGCGGCGCTCCAGCGGCCGAAGTCGGCCAGCAGATCGCGGATGGTCTTGCGCGGCTTGGGCTTGAGCTCTTCCGTCTCCACCAGATAGCGCGCCGCCTCCATCAGCGGAATCCGCGCCGCCCGGGCATGGGCGTGCAGCACCTGAAGGGTGGCGTCGCCAAGGCCGCGCTTCGGCGTGTTGACGATGCGCTCGAAGGCCAGATCGTCGGCGGGCGAGACGACGCAGCGCAAATAGGCCATGGCGTCGCGAATTTCCAGGCGCTCGTAGAAGCGCGGGCCGCCGATCACCCGGTAAGGCACGCCGAGCTGCACCAGGCGGTCTTCCATCTCGCGCATCTGGGCCGAGATCCGCACCAGGATCGCCATGTCGCCAAGCGAATGACCCCTGGCCTGCAGGGCTTCGATTTCCTCGCCGACGAGGCGGGCTTCTTCTTCAGAGTCCCATGCGCCGGTGATGGCGACTTTCTCACCATCCTCATCTTCGGTGCGCAGGCGCTTGCCGAGGCGGCCCTCATTGCGGGCGATCAACTCCGAAGCGGCGGTGAGGATGTGTCCGGTCGAGCGGTAGTTGCGCTCCAGCCGCACCACCTGGGCGCCAGGGAAATCGTGCTCGAAGCGCAGGATGTTGTCGACTTCGGCGCCGCGCCAGCCATAAATCGACTGGTCGTCGTCGCCGACGCAGCACAGATTGCGGTGGGCCGGATCGCGCCCCTGGGCCAGCAGGCGCAGCCACAGGTATTGGGCGACGTTGGTGTCCTGATATTCGTCCACCAGCATGTAACGGAAACGCTGCTGATACATGGTCAGCACATCTGGCTGTTCCCGGAACAGGCGGATGGTTTCCAGCAGCAGGTCGCCGAAATCAGCGGCGTTGAGGGTTTTCAGCCGCTCCTGATACATGGCGTAGAGCTTGCCGCCGCGGCCATTGGCGAAGGCCGCGCCTTCGCCCGCCGGAACCTGCGCCGGCGACAGCGCCCGGTTCTTCCAGCCGTCGATCAGATGGGCGAGCTGGCGCGCCGGCCAGCGTTTTTCATCGACGCCTTCCGCCTGCAGCACCTGCTTCATCAGCCGGATCTGGTCGTCGGTGTCGAGGATGGTGAAGGTCGGCTTCAGACCGACCAGCTCGGCGTGGCGGCGCAGCAGCCTGGTGCTGATGGCGTGGAAGGTGCCAAGCCAAGGCATGCCCTCGGCGGCGGGGCCAACCAGATGGCCGATGCGCTCCTTCATCTCGCGCGCCGCCTTGTTGGTGAAGGTGACGGCGAGGATCTGCGACGGCATGGCGAGGCCGCTGGCGAGGATGTGGGCGATGCGGGTGGTCAGCACCCGGGTTTTGCCGGTGCCGGCCCCGGCCAGCACCAGCAGCGGGCCTTCCGTGGTTTCAACGGCGAGGCGCTGCTCCGGGTTGAGCCCGTCCATCCAGGAGTGCGGCGTATGCGTCGCCATGGCGCCCTGGCGGGCGCGGGCGGCAATCCCGCCGGCTTTCGGCGCATAAGCGGGCGCGGCCATATTGCCGGAATGATCGTCAGAACCTTGCATTGACCTGTTCAGTTTACTTTCCGCGAAACCGGCCCGGCGGCGCGCGCCTGCACGCCGGCCGGCGCCATCATGAAACGGATTGGCTGTCCGCAATCTGGCCAGCGCCGCAACCTGGCCAACGCCGCAACCTGGCCAGCGCCGTGATCTGGCCAGCGCTGTCGTCGCCGCTGGCCCCCGACCTGTTCGCGCCGCCAGCTGGCATGCCCACGCGATGAACTGGAGCGCGCAATTCAGCCAGTTGCCCAACGCCCGCCAGCGTCGCCGCCTCGCGGGGCTTCCGATTCGACGGCGCGCCGTAACGTCAGCACATTGGACCATAAGGGGAACGAAAGTCGAGCATTCGTTTCCACCAGAAAGGCCTTTCAAAAGCCATATGGGCTTCTATATTAGTAAATGGAAGGTTTCCGCAGCCTTCTGGCGCGCCTGCCAGTTTCGTCTCTCCGGGCAGCGCGCCGACCTGTACAAGGAGCCGCCATGCGCCACCATCCCGACACGCGTCATGCATGGGCTGTCGCGCGCGATCACGCCGCGCGCAGCAATGGCCGGCGTGGAAAGGCCACGGCCCGGGCGAAAGCCATCACCGCCCAGGAAGTCGCGCGCATGCGCCGCCGGGTGGCGTTGGGCGCCGCCGCCGCGGCGCTGGCCGCCGCCGCCGCCCTGTGGGCGGCCTCAGGCGTTCCATTGCACGCCCAAGGCTATGATCCGGTGACGGGCGTCCGCTCTGGCCAGTCGGTCCAGCAGTCGAACCGCGCCATGCAGCAGCGTCTGGAAAACCAGCAGTATCAGCAGCAGAACCAGTTGCGCCAAATGCAGCAACAGCAGCAGATCCAGCAGTTGCAGAACCAGAACCAGCCCGGCATGCTGCGCCCCTGTACGACAGGCCTCTGCTAAAGGAGCCGGCCGGGCGATCCAGGGCGAACCTGGCGACGCCGCCCAGCCCCGCGCCATGCCCCTGTCTTTCATCCGCCTGTCTTGCGCTATGTCATGCCCGCACGTGTTGCGGGCGTCGACGTCTGGCTTCGTCGATCGTGCGGAACAGGCTGACCTGCAACCGCCTGTCAGGACATGTCGGATCGCGGCCATCGCATGCCCGGGCAGCCCCTGCGCCTGCCACCTGCATCCCCAACAGGCCAGTCCCTGACGCATGGGGAAGTTGCATGGGGAAGCTGGTTGTCGCCTTTAATCGCGGCCGATCCGGTCCATGACCGCCCTTCCACGACACCGTCCAGCCGTTCTCCCATCCCACCCCTTGCACAACCCGCCGCTTCGGTTCAAAGCCTGAGGCAAAGGGGCCTGGTGTTTCCGTTCGCGGCGTGGTTCGCTTTCGGCGCCAAACGCCAGGCGGGAGTGAACGGGCGAGGATGACGATGAAGGCTGTGCAGTGTCTTGAATACGGCGATCCCAAAAACCTGGTGGTGAGGGATCTGCCCGATCCGGTTCCGGGTCCGCGCGACGCCATCATTGCCGTCGAGGCGGTGGGCCTCGGTTATGTCGATGGCCTCAATGTGCGGGGCGCGTATCAGGTCAAGCGGCCGTTGCCGTTCATTCCCGGCAGCGAACTGGCTGGCACGGTGATCGCCGTCGGCTCCGAAGCCCCGCAGGATCTCGTCGGCAAGCGGGTGATGGCCCTGGCCGAACGCGGCGCCCTGTGTGAGAAGGCCGTGGTCTTCGCCGCCCAGTGCACGCCGCTGCCGGAAAAGTTCAGCTCCGTCGCCGCCGCCGCCGCGCTGGTGAACTATTCCACCGCCATCTACGGTTTTGAAACCTGCGGTCATCTGCAGCCCGGCGAAACCGTGCTGGTGCTCGGCGCTTCCGGCGGCGTCGGCATGGCCGCCATCGACGTGGCCAGGGGCATGGGCGCGACCGTGGTCGCCGCCGCCTCGTCCGATGAGCGCCTCGCCGCCTGTGTGAAGGCCGGCGCTGATCTCACCGTGAACTATAGCGGGCCGGACTGGCGCAAGACGCTGGAAGCCGTGCTCGACGGTCGCAGGCTCACGGTGATTTATGATCCCGTCGGCGGCCAGTGGTCGGAGACGGCGTTCCGCTGCCTGGCTCCTGGCGGCCGTCATCTGGTGGTCGGCTTCGCCGGCGGCGAAATTCCGAAAATACCGCTTAACCTGCCATTGCTGAAGCGCGCCAGCATCGTCGGCGTGGATTGGGGCGGCCATGTGCGGGCCGAAGCCGGCGCCGCCGCCGTCATTTTCCAGCGCATGATCGAGCTGGTGAACGGCGGCCGCATCAATCCGCAGCCCAGCGCCACCTTCGCGCTTGAGGAAACGCCCGCCCTGCTGACGCGCATGCTGAACCGCGAAAATATCGGCAAACCCGTGGTGGCGATCGGCAAGGCCGTCTGAAGCGCTTTTCAGAAAACGGAACGCCGCTTTTCGCTGAAAAATGCTCTAGGCTGTAGCCCATTCGGGCCAATCCGGGGACGTGGCAACAGGCGCCCCCGGCCACGACGTCCATCATGCGAGGGGGAGGCAGACATGGCCGCGACGATCCAGACAGCACCTGTCGACGATGTGAACGCCCCGCCTGGCCGCGCCGCCTGTCTCGCGGCCTTGCAGGCGCGCTTTGGCGAGCGCTTCACCGTCAATGAGACGATCCGCGAGCAGCACGCCAACACCCTCACCTGGCAGGGCAACCAGCCGCCGGACGCCGTGGTCTTTCCGGAGACGACGGAAGAGGTGGTGGAAATCGTTCGCCTGTGCGCCGCCCACCATGTGCCGATGATCCCCTATGGAACTGGCACCTCGCTGGAAGGCCACGTCAACGCCCCCTTTGGCGGCGTCTGCATCGACACCGGCCGCATGAAGGCGGTGATCGCGGTGCACGCGGAGGACCTCGACGTGGTGGTCGAGCCTGGCGTCACCCGCAAGGAGCTCAACGAGTATCTGCGCGACGCTGGCCTGTTTTTTCCGATCGACCCCGGCGCCGACGCCTCCATCGGCGGCATGGCGGCGACGCGTTGCTCCGGCACCAACGCCGTGCGCTACGGAACCATGCGCGAGAACGTGCTGGCGCTGGAGGTGGTGCTGCCGGATGGCCGCGTCATCCACACTGGCTCGCGCGCGAAGAAAAGCGCCGCGGGCTATGATCTCACCCATCTGTTCGTGGGTTCGGAAGGCACCCTCGGCGTCATCACCAAAATCACCCTGCGACTGCATGGCATTCCGGAGGCCATCTCCGCCGGATGCTGCCCGTTCCCCAGCGTTCACGCTGCCTGCGACGCCACCATCCAGACCATCCAGTCCGGCATTCCGGTGGCGCGCATCGAACTGCTCGACGTCGCCTCGGTGCGCTCGGTCAATGCCTATTCGAAGATCGGCCTGCCCGAGACGCCGATGCTGCTGGTGGAATTCCACGGCACCGACGCTTCGGTGCAGGAGCAGGCGGCCCGCTTTGGCGAGATCGCCGAAGGGCTTGGCGGCGGACCGTTCGAATGGGCCACCCGGGCTGAAGATCGCACCCGCCTGTGGCAGGCCCGGCATGACGCCTATTGGGCCGGGCGCGCCGCCAATCCGGGCATGCTGACCTTCGCCACCGACGTTTGCGTGCCGATTTCCCATCTGGCCGATTGCGTGGAGGAAACGGCGCGCGATCTGGACAGCATCGGCATTGCCGGCGGCACCGTTGGCCACGTGGGCGATGGCAATTTCCACACCCAGCCGTTCTTTGACGTCAACGACGCCGCCCAGCGCGCCGCCATTGAGGGCTTTCTGGCGCGGCTGGCGGCGCGGGCTCTGGCCTACGGCGGCACCTGCACCGGCGAGCACGGCATTGGCCAGGGCAAGATGAAATTCATGGCCGCCGAGCACGGCGAGGACGCGCTCGGCGTGATGCGCGCCATCAAGCAGGCCATCGATCCGGAAAATCTGATGAACCCCGGCAAGATCCTGCCGCCCCGGCAAGATCCTGCGCTCCGGGTTGAAGCCTGAGCTGCGGCGCGTTGCATTGGGCAACGCCGGAAACCGGCCTTGCCTGAAGCCGGCGTTGCCGACGCCGGAGAGGGAGCGGGCCTGGCCGGCTCCATGTTCGCATGATGGGGAGCAGCTTTGCGCGACTTCCTGACGGTGCTGGCCGTGGCGTTGATCGCGATCCTGGTTGTCGCGCTCGCCGGGCCGCGCTTCATTGACTGGACCAGCCAGCGCGGCCGCATCGACGCGGCTCTGGGGGAAGCGCTCGGGTTTGACGTGCGGACCCGCGGCGCCGTCAACCTGCGGCTGCTGCCGTCGCCGGTGCTGCAACTCGAGGGGGCTGAAGTTCGCGATGCGCCGCCCCTGGCCGTGGCGCAGGAAGCCCCTGTTCGTTCGAACGCCGCTCCACCGCTGCTGACCACAGGCAGCCTGCGCGTTGAACTGGCCCTGGCGCCGCTGCTTGGCGGTAAATGGCAGATTGCCGACGCCGCAGTCGAACGGCCGGTGTTGCGTCTTGTCTGGCCGCCTGCGGCAGGCGCAAAGCGCCCGGGCCCGGCGATTGCGCCTGCCCTCGACGCATTGCGCATCAGCAATGGCGTGCTCATCGTCACCGATCGCCACGGCGCGCCCCTGTTCGAGCGACAGAGGATCAATGCCCAGGTGCAGGCGGCCTCGCTGGCCGGTCCGTGGCGCATCAACGGCGTCGTCGATGACGCTCCGTTCAGCCTGGCGACGGGCGAGCTTGAGAGCGACGGCGCCTTCCGGTTGCGCGCCTCACTTGGCGAAGGCGCGGGCGGTCGCGCTGAATTTGACGGCCAGGCGCTGCCGCCGGACGCCGCATCCGGCAGGGAGTGGGGCCTCGCGGGCCGCCTGTCGCTGGGTCGTCCGCTGCCGCAGCCTGGCGCCGCGGCAACCAGGCCGGAAGACGCGCCGCGCGCCAGCCTCACGGCCGATCTCACCCTGGCCGGCGAGGCGCTGAAAGCCAGCCAGGTCCGCATCGATCTTGGAGGCCCGGCGGCGCCGCTGCGCTTTGAGGGAAGCGGCGCCGGCGCGCTGGGCGGCGCGCGCCGGTTGACGTTTGACCTGAAGGCGCGCCGTCTCGACCTCGCGGGTCTGCAGGTCGCGGACGGCGACGACGTCTTCGCCAGCGTCATGGCCGTGGTCCAGGAACTCGCAAGACTTGCGCCGGTTCCCGACCTTTCGGCGCGCCTCAGCATCGACGCCCTGGCCTGGGGCGAGGAGGAAACCGGGCCGGCGCAGCTGGAGGCGCGGCTGGCCGGCGGCGTGGCGACCCTCGGCTCTGGCCGCGTCGCGCTACCCGGCGCGTCACTGGATCTGACTGGCGACGCCCGCATGACGCCGCGTCCTTTCATCACCGTATCGCCGCGTCTGGAGGCCCGTCAGCCGGCCTTGCTGGCGGCATGGCTGCGCCGGTTGGGCGCGCCGGATAACGTCGCCGGCTGGATCAGCCGACAGAAAAATCTGGGACTGTCGGGCCAGGCCGGCGTGTCGCGCGAGAGCCTGTCGGTGCACGGCCTGCAACTGACTGCCGGCGACGGCGCGCTTTCAGGGCTGTTCGCCAGCCGCGCCGGTGATCTGCGCGCGCCGCCGCGTTTTGATGCGCAATTCGCCGCGCGTGGCCTCGATCTTGCTGATCTGCCACTGTCGCCGGGTCTGCTGGCGGGATGGACAGGCGATGGCGTGGCGCGTCAGCAGGAGGGGTCGCTGACATTCACCGGCGAACGCCTGCGGCTGGGCGCGACCGGGCCGGTCGGCGCCGTGCGCCTGCGCGCCAGCCGCACTGGCGCTGACGTGGACGTGGCGCTGCTCGACGTTCGCAATCTCGGCGGCGTCGACATAACCGCCGCTGGGAGCCTGAGCGGCGCCGGCAAGCCGCTCACCGGCGAGATTCGCGCGCCGGGACTGGCGGCGCTGGCCACCCTGTCAGAGCGGCTTGGCGCCGGCGGCCCGTCGTGGTTGCAGCGGGCGTTGCGCGATCCCGTGCTGGCGCGCCCGGTGCAGATCAGCTTTGGCGCCGAGCCACAATCAGGCGGCGGCGCGGTGTTCCGTTTCACTGGCGACGTCACGTCGGCCGGCGTGGCCATGGGGCGCCTTACGCTGGCGCCCCCCGCGCACGGCCGCGCTGTCAGCCTCGCCGCCGGCCAGATTACCTTGTCTGGCGGCGACGCGGCGACGCCATTGCGCCTGCTGGCGCCGGCGGGATTCGCTCTCGCTGATCCTCCGACAGGGCAGGGCCCATGGCGGGCAGTGGTCAATCTCAGGCCCGAAGCCAGCGGTGTCCGCGCCGCCTTCGAGGCGCAGGCCGCAGGGGCGCGGCTCACGGTGACGCCGGATGCTGGCGGCGCGCGCCTGGCGCTGGCCGCCGATGACGCCGCCAGCTTCGCCAGAGCCTTGGGCTGGCCGCGCCCAACCGCCGCTCCCCTCAAACTGGAAGGGCGCCTCAACTGGGGCAATACGGATCAAAAGCAGGGGCGGGGGCAAGACAACGGAGCGGTCTGGAGCCTCACATTCCAGGGACGCAACGGCGATGCGCCGCTATCCGGCATGATCAGCCCCCTGAGCGATGACACGTCTGGAAACGGGGGGCTGGCGGCTGAGGTCAATCTTGAAGCCGTGTCCCTGCCGACGCTGGCCGGCGCCCTGGCGCTGGGCGAAGCCGCAGCCGGCGAACCCCAGGGCAATGGGCTATGGTCGTCACGACGGTTCGCCCCGGCGCCGGTCTCGCTCACTGATCCGGCGACCGGCGCGCCGCGCGCCCTGGAGCTGTCGCTGAAGGCGCGGCGTCTGGATCTTGGCGCTGGCTTTGTCGTGGCCGACGCCAGCCTGGGCGTCGCTTCTGTCGCCGATGGCGTGCGCATGGCCTTGCAACCGGCGGCGCTCTCAACGCCTCTCTCATCATCTGCTGGCGGCAGGCTCGCCGGAACCGTGCTTCTGCGTCGCCAGGGGGCGGCGGCGGCCCTTTCGGCGGACCTTCGCCTTACGGGCGCGCCGTTAACAGGGTGGGGCCTTGGTCAGGTTCAGGGCGTCGCCGACGTCGAGCTGCGTCTTGGCGCTTCGGGTGAGAGCCCGGCCGCCCTGGTCGCCAATCTCGCTGGCAATGGCGAAATCCATCTGCGCGACGGCCGGTTGTTGCAGGCGTCGCCGCTGGCCCCCGGCGCGGTGGTCGCCAGTCTGGCTGGCGATCCCGCCGGGCTTGACGCGGCGACGCTGTTGCAGACGACGCAGCGCCAACTGGCGGCGGGGGCATTCACGGTGGCGGAGGCGAAAGCGCCGGTGGTCGCGACGGGCGGCGTCATCAGGATTGATCCACCGCCGCTTGCCGATGGCCCCGGCGGCCTTGACGCGGAGGTGATGGTTGATCTGCGGGCGCTGCGTCTGGACGCCGTCGCCAGGCTGGTTGCCTTGACGGCCCCGCCGCGCTGGAAGGGCGCGCCGCCGGCGCTCGTCCTGAACTGGCGTGGGCCGTTGACGGCCCCGGCGCGAACGGTCGATGTGGCCGCGCTGCAGACCGGGCTGGCCGCCATCCGGCTTGACGACGAGTTGCGTCGGGTCGAGGCATGGAAGGCGGAGGCCCGGCGTCTGGAGGAGGCCGAACAGCGCCGACAGCAGGAACGTCAGGCGCAGCAGGAACGCCAGGGGCAGGAGGAGCGCCAGGCACATGAAGCCCGTCAGGCTGAAGAGGCGCGCAAGGCTGAAGAGGCGCGACGCCGCGACATGCACGCCCCGCCCCAGGACGGCGCGCCTTTGCCAACTGCCCCGTTGCCGCCGCCGCGCCCAAATCTTGCTCCGGGCCTCGCTCCAGGGCGGCCAAAGCCGCCCACAGCCCTGCCGTCCACGCCAACGCCCACGCTGCGGTTTCAGTAGTGCGTCGGCGCCGGCGCTTGCGGGCCAGCGTCGACAATGTTGTCTTCGGTTGCTCTGGCGCCTGGTCGCGGCGCCAGCGGCCGGTCGGCGGCGGCGTCAATGCGGAGAAGAACCGATTATGCCAAAACTGCCGGACGCTTTTCCCGGTGCGTGATGGTCAATGCTGATGTCAGGTCGCCAGAAAGCTGGCGCATCCGTGGCCGGCAAAACTCAAATCAGCACATTCGCCCATGGCGGGACGTGCGTTGCGCTGACTGGGTTTGACCAGGGCTCTTTCGCCAAAACCCATCGTCGGCGCCTGACGCGCCGGACGCAACGGGTTGGGGGGCGTCTGGCGGAACAAGGCTCTATTCCGGGGCGGCCTGGCCGCGCTTCAGCGCTTCGTTCAGCACAAACACCCGGATGGCCGATGACAGGTTCTCGCCGGCGCGGGTCTGGTCGATTTCGACGACGAGCCGGGCCACGGGGCAGCCGCGCGCCGCCGCAATATCGCGCAGCGCCTGCCAGAAGGCCTCCTCCAGCGAGACGCTGGTGCTGTGCCCGGCGATGACAATGGAGCGTTTGACCACGCCTGCGGGGTGGGCGTTCAAGCAGGCGTTTTCCCATCGTCATCGGGGGCGAAGGGCGTCAGCCGGTGGCCTTCCAGGCGTCGTTCGGCCAGATCGGCCACGCTCTGGTCGCGCTGCTTGTCCGCCTTGCTGCGGCCGAACGCCGTCCGGTTGCGCGCCGCCCCGGCGTCCTTGTCCTGGCGCGCCCGTTGCTTGCGCGCCTGCCGAAGATTGATGACGTCGCCCATCACCCGCCCCCTGTCATGGGAAAGCAGAAATCCGCCGATCGAACCCGGATTTTGCTCAAATTTTCCGAACAAAGCGCTTCTTCACGAAACACGATGGCCCGCGTTTCCGGAAACGCTTCCGCGCATTGCCAAAAACTGGCGCAGCTTCAATGTGCCAGCCAAATTGCGTCAAATAAAAGGATAGCGAAATGCCCCGCCAGCCGACGGCGCTTCGCGAAGATGGCGCCGTCAGTCGGAGCGCGTCGTCAGGCGCCAAAGCCTTCCGCCGCCAGCGCCCGTTGCACTGCCGGGCGCGCCAGCATGCGGGCGTGGTGGGCGGCGAGATTGGCCGGCAGTTCCTCCTTCAGACGGAACACTTTCCACCACGTCACATAGAACAGGGCGTAGTCGGCGACGGAGAGGTCTCCCGCCACATGGTTCCGGTCGCCCAGTTCCTGTGAAAGAATGGCGAGGCCCTTGTTGACGTTCTCGGCGCCGAGGGCGCGGATCGCGCCGTATTCCGCCTCGTGCGGCGTGAAATAATTGGGACGGAACATGCGGGTGAAGCCCTGCGGATGCACCGTGCCGGTGACGTAGCTGAGCGACGACAGCGCCTGCGCCTGTGCGTCGATGCCCTGCGGGATCAGCTTCAGCTCCGGGTTGGCGAGACCGATCCACCAGGCGATGGCGGCGAATTCCGTCAGCAGGCGGCCGTCATCGCGCACCAGCGCCGGCACCTTGCCCTTGGGATTCACCGCCGCATATTCCGGCTTGCGCTGGTCGCCCGCGGACAGGTCCAGGCGGATGGCCTCATAGGGCTTGCCGGTTTCCTCCAGCAGGGCGTGAATGCCGATAGAGCAGGCGCCGGGGGCATAGAACAGCTTCATGTCGCTCACCTTCAGACGAAGCGCCGCAGCAACGCTGGCGCGGCGTGGACATTGTTGTGCGCCAAAAGCTGGCTGCGGCAAAGCGGCGTGATTGTCCGGAACGGCGCTTGCGAAACGCGTGATGGCCCGCAGAAACACACATGCCCGCAACGTGTGCGGGCATGGTTGGGATCGCGGCGCCGTTGGCCCCAGCGCGAAGACGCCGTGTCAGTGCTTCTTGCGGAAAGCGTCGAGGCTGACGACCTGGGCGCCGCCGGAAGCCGGCGCGCCTTCCGTCTCCAGCTCTTCCTTTTCCGTCGCAGCCGGCCCGGCGTCGACGCTGACGGTTTCTCCGGCTTCAGCAGGCGCGTCGTTCGCAGTGGCGTCCGCTACGGTTTCTTTTGCGGGAGCGCTGCCCTTGCTTTCGGCCTCGTCGATGGCGTCAGTCCCGGCCACGCCATCCTGGGCGGCTCCAGCCGCCGTCGCGGCGGCGCGTTCCCGCACCGAGCGCGGCGTGAACTGACGCGGGGCGGGGGCTGGCTCGCCGGCGGCCGTCGGCCCGTTCCGGTCCGCGCCCTTCCCGTCAGCCTTGTCGGCTGCTTCGTCGTCCTTCACCTCGAACTTGAGGCCGAACTCCACCGACGGATCATAGAAGCCGCTGATGGCGTCGAACGGCACTGTCAACCGCTCGGGAATGCCCGAGAACGACAGGCCAACCTCAAACAGGTTGTCATTGACCGTCAGGTCCCAGAACTGGTGTTGCAGGACAATGGTCATCTCTTCCGGATATCTCTCCCGCAGACGGCTGGAGATCTTCACGCCGGAGACATTGGTGCGAAACGAGACGTAGAAATGGTGCTCTGGCGGCAGGCCGTCCCGGCTGGCGTCGGTCAGCACCTTGCGAACGACGCCTTTGAGCGCGTTCTGAACAAGGAGATCGTAGCGGATGTGATCTTTCGACATGGAGCCCCGCGCGCCGCAAATCAGGTGGAGGCTTCTGTTGCCAGGCGCCTCCGGGCCCCGCCTTACGGGGCTAACCGCAAGGGCTTGAGTCGAGGATGCTCAACCGCTTACGCGGCCGCGCGGACCTCAGCAAAGTTGTCGTTGGCAACTATTGCAACGGCCCGATAACGGCGGAACCATGCCGGGCAAAAGCACACCCTTTACACCCTCGTCGATCCTGTTTCGCCCCCGCCAAAACCCGGAGGAAGCCGGGTTTTGGTGGAGGCGCCGGGTACCGCCCCCGGGTCCGAAAGGCTTATTTCGATGACCATTTATCGCCATATCCGTCTTGCGACGGCGAGATGAATATAGGGCGTGGCGCCCCTGGCGAAAAGGGGCAAGCGCAAGACAGGCGGCTTTGGGGCCAGGGATGCTGTGGGCAGCGGTGGGAAACCCACGTCTGTGTGGCCTTTCCGCCATGCGCCAGCCCCGTCAGGAGCCCGCGCCGGGCAGGACAGGCCCTCCCCGGGGAGGGACACTTGCCGCAGGAGGGGGCGGCGCCTATGCTGCGCCGCCCGGAAAGGCCGTCCTGGTTTTGAGTCCGTTCCGGTCCCGACGGACAGCGATGCAAACCTATCTTGATCTGCTCAACCGGATTCTCTCCGAAGGCGCGCGCAAGGGCGACCGCACCGGCACCGGCGTGCTGTCGCTGTTCGGCCATCAGATGCGCTTCAATCTGGCTGACGGCTTCCCCTTGCTCACCACCAAGCGGGTGCATTTCCGCTCCATCGTGCATGAGCTGATCTGGTTTCTCTCCGGCGACACTCACGTGCGCTATCTGCAGGAAAACGGCGTCAGCATCTGGGACGAGTGGGCGACGCCCGAACAGTGCGCCAGATTCGGCCGCCAGGCTGGCGACCTTGGCCCGGTCTATGGCCACGCCTGGCGCAATTTCGGTGGAACCGAACTGCCCGACGGCTCTTTCGCCCAGGACGGCGTCGACCAGATCTCGTGGTTAATCAAGGAAATCCGGCGCAATCCGGATAGCCGCCGGCTCATCGTTACGGGCTGGGACCCGGAGCAGCAGGACCGCGTCGCCCTGCCGCCATGCCACACCCTGTTCCAGTTCTACGTCGCCAATGGTCGCCTGTCCTGCCAGCTTTACCAGCGCTCGGCCGACGTGTTTCTGGGCGTGCCGTTCAATATCGCCAGCTACGCCTTGCTCACCCATCTGATCGCCCAGGCCTGCGATCTGCAGCCAGGCGATTTCGTCCACAGCTTTGGCGACGTCCATCTTTATCTGAACCATGTGGAGCAGGCGAAAGAGCAGCTTTCCCGGGCGCCGCGCGCCCTGCCGAAGCTGTGGCTCAATCCGCAAACGCGCGACATCTTTGCCTTCCGGTATGACGATGTGCGGCTGGAGGGGTATGACCCGCATCCGCTGATCCGCGCGCCCGTCGCGGTGTGAGGGCCGCCGCCATGAGGCCCCACGGATCAGCCCTGGCAAAACCGCCTGACATTGCCGGCCATCGCCGGTTTCGGACCCTGTTCGCGCTGGTTCTGGCCTACGCGCTGGCTTTGCAGCCGCTGCTCATGGGCGGCGGCATCGCTCACGGCGCGCCGGGCGACTTCCAGGCATTGTGCGCCGCCGGCAGCGCGGGCCGTGACGACGCGAGGCCTGGCGACGCGCCTCCCGCCGGCGCTGTCGCGCTGGCGTGCTGCTGCCTCGCGGCCATTGGCGGCGCCGCCGCCGAGCCGCCGCCGCCGCTTGCGCTACCGGGCGCGCCGCCGTTCGCGCGCCTCGCGGCGCCGGCCGTCGCGGACTGGCATGACGGCTGGCCCGCCCCGGCGCGACCCTCCGCCCGCCCACGGGCGCCGCCCGCCCATCCGGAGATCACACAGACGGCGTGAGGCGAACGTCCGCGCCATTTCCGATCCGGATGACGACAGGCAAATTTCATGACGAACCCAGTGATTTCACACTCCACGGCCGCCCGACCGACGGTGTTTTCCCCGCTGGCGCGGCTGCTCGTCGGCGGCCTTCTGGCGGCAGGCTTCGCCAGCGCCGCTTCTGCGCATGCGGTGTTGACACCGCCGGAGGCCAAAGCCGGCGCCAGTTGGCGCGGCGCCGTCCGGATCGGTCATGGCTGCGAGGGCACGCCGACCAGGCTGGTGCGCGTCACCATTCCCGATGGCGTTGTCGCCGTGCGGCCGAAGGCGAAATATGGCTGGCTGATCGAGACCACCTGGGCGCCTTACGCCAGCCCCGTGGAGATCCACGGCAAGAAAGTGATGGAGGGGGTCAAGACCATCACCTGGAAGGGCGCCGCGCTGCCTGACCACATGTTCGACGAATTCGAGTTTATGGCCCAGATCCAGCCGGACGTCGCGCTCCAGAACGGCAGACTGTATTTCCCGGTCTATCAGGAATGTGAAAAGGGGTCGTTCGACTGGACGCAGATCCCGGCCGCGGGTCAGAACGCCCATGACCTGAAGGCCCCGGCGCCGGCGCTGGCCGTCGCCACCGCCGGGCAGGGGGCTGGCCAGGCCGCCGCCGGCGCCCAGGGCGCAAACGCCCGCCAGCTTGCCGTCTCCGGCGGCTGGAGCCGCGCCACGCCCAATGGCGCCAAGGTCGCAGGCGCCTATGTTGCGATCGCCAATGGCGGCCCGAAGGGCGACGTGCTCATCGGCGGCAGGTTCGATGTGGCCGACCGGGTTGAAGTGCATGACATGACCATGACCGACGGCGTCATGCGCATGCGCCATCTTGAGCAGGGGCTGGAGATTCCCGCCGGCGGCTCTGTCGAACTGCGCCCCGGCGGCCTGCACCTGATGCTGATGGGGCTGAAGAAGCAGCTCAGGCAGGGCGACGCCATCCAGGGCGTGCTGACCTTCCGTGACGCTGGCGACGTGGCGGTGACGCTGCCGGTGGAGGCCGCCGGCTCGCCAGGGCCTGGCAAGGCTCCAGCCGGGGCGGGCGCTGGCTCAAAGGCCGGCGAGAGCCATGACCACGGCAACCACGCGCACTAGACGGTATGAGAGCGTAAGGATGGCGTGGGGTTCAGGCATGGATGGCCCGAAGCCCGGCCATGACGCGAAGGGGCCGCAGCCGGGGGCAAGGGTGAACTTGTCCCCGACCTTTCCTCTGAACCGGGGGCGTTCCCAAGAAAAGTGGAGTTGACCCATGAGCGCACCGTTGCAACTGGCCCTGGTGGTCGCCATGGGCGAGAATGGCGCCATCGGCCGCGACAACGCGTTGCTCTGGAAGCTGCGGGCAGACATGCGCCGTTTCCGGGCGCTGACCATGGGCCATCCGTTGATCATGGGACGCAACACCTGGGATTCGATAGGCCGTCCGCTGCCGGACCGCGACACGATCGTGCTCAGCCGCAACGGGGCGTTCGCGCCGGAGGGCGTGCTGGTCGCCCATGATCTCGCTGGGGCGCTTGAGTTGGCCGGGACCTGCGCGGCCAGACGCGGCGTCGACAGCGCCATGGTGGTGGGCGGAGCGCAAATCTATGCGGCGACCCTGCCCGGCGCCGCCCGCGTTCACCTTACCCTGGTGCAGGACAGGCCCGAGGCCGACGCCTTCTTTCCGGGCGGGCCGGAAGGCGCTTGGCGCGACAACTTCGTCGAGACGTGGCGCGAGGCGCACCCGGCGGGGGCGGAAGACGAGCGGCCGTTTGTCTTCATCGACCTGGCCCGACGCCAGCACTGACGGGCGCTCCCCTTCGGAGGCGGCGGTCTCCGGACGTCGCCTTCGCGCCAAAAAACCGCGCCGCGCATTGTGCCGCAAGGATTCAATGACTATCTGCCCTGGTTGACAGGCGCGCGTGGGCAACCAACAAAAGCAGACGTAAAAAAGCATGGCGGCGAAGGGATCTGCGTCCGGCGCCAGAAGCATGTTCCGGCAGGGCCTCCAGGTCAGGCCGATGCGAACCTGCTCCAGACATATGAAAACCGCTCTGTGCTTCTGCCCGCCGCCTGGCGGGGCAGGAGAGAATGCGGAACCGGCGCGCTTTGAAAGGGGAATGACAGATCGATGCCTTGGAGCAATCAGAGTGGCGGCGGCGGTAGCGGCGGCAATGGCGGCGGTCCCTGGGGACCGCGCAACCAGGGGCCCTGGGGACAGGGGCCGCAACGGAATCCCGGCGGCCCCCCCGACCTTGAGGATCTGCTGCGGCGCGGCCAGGACCGGCTGAGAAGCGTCTTCCCCGGCGGACAGAGCGGCGGCCCCGGTCTTCGCACCATTCTGCTTGCGGCTCTGGGCGCCATCGCCTTGTGGCTGCTCACGGGCTTTTACCAGGTCGGCCCCACCCAGGTCGGCATCAATCTGGTGTTCGGCAAATATGTCGGACAGACCGGCGAGGGCTTGCGTTACAACTTCCCTTGGCCAATTGGCCAGGTTCTTCGCCCGGACGTGACGGGGCGCAGGACCATCGAGATCGGCATGCGGACCACCGATGTTTCGCGCACCCGCCTGCAGCAGCGGCCGGTGACCGAAGAGGGACTGATGCTCACGGGCGACGAGAACATCGTCGACATCAGCTTTGAAGTGCAGTGGGTCGTGAACAAGGCCCAGGCGCAGGATTACGTCTTCAACCTCCAGAACCCTGACGGCACGATCCGTGTGGTCGCTGAAAGCGCCATGCGCGAGGTTGTCGGCCGGCGCAACATCCAGGCCATCCTGACTTCGGACCGCGCCGCCATCCAGGAGGATGTCCGGCAACTGATGCAGGGCACGCTCAACAGCTACGGCGCTGGCGTGGTCATCGTTCAGGTGAACCTGCTTCGCGTCGACCCGCCGCAGCAGGTCATTGACGCGTTCCGCGACGTGCAGGCCGCACGTCAGGATCAGGACCGCATGCGCAACGAGGCCGAAACCTACGCCAGCCGCATCGTGCCGGAGGCGCGCGGCAAGGCGATTGGGGTCGTGCAGCAGGCCGAGGGCTACAGGGAGCGCTCCGTCAAGGACGCGGAAGGTCAGGCCGCGCGCTTCAATTCGGTCTACGAGCAGTATCGCAAGGCGCCGGCGATCATTCGCGAGCGTATGTATCTGGAAACCATGGAAAACGTGCTGAAGGACTCCGACAAGGTCATCATCGACCAGAAGGGCGGCCAGGGCGTCGTTCCCTATCTGCCGCTTGACCAGTTGCAACGCCGTTCGGGCGCGGCCGCTGACGGGGAGGCCGCACGATGAACAGCACCCTGAAAACCCTCGGCGTCATCGTCGTCCTCGTCGTCGCCGTGGCGATCTATGCGGGCGCCTTCGTGGTCGGGCAGACCCAGGAGGCCGTCGTGCTGCAGCTGGGCCGCGTTCGCGCGGTGATCCAGAAGCCGGGCCTGTATTTCAAGATCCCGTTCATCGAGAATGTCGTCTATGTCGACCGTCGCGTGCTGGATCTTGACCTGCCGGTTCAGGAGGTCATCGCCGCTGACCAGAAGCGTCTGGTGGTTGACACCTTCACCCGCTATCGCGTCGTCAATCCGCTGCTGTTCTATCAAACCGTCGGCACCATTCCGGGCGCCAACCAGCGCCTGACGCCGATGGTCAATTCGACGACCCGTTCGGTGCTGGCCGAGGCCACGTTCACTGCGATCGTCAAGGATGAGCGCGACCGGCTGATGAAGCGCATCCGCGCGGACGTGAACCGTCAGGCCGCCAGCCTCGGCATCGAGGTGGTGGACGTGCGTCTGCGTCGGGTGGATTTGCCCGAACAGAACAGCGAGGCGGTGTTCCAGCGCATGAAGACCGAGCGCGAGCGCGAGGCGGCGGACATCCGCGCCCAGGGTTCGCAGATCGCCCAGGGCATCCGCGCCAACGCCGAGCGTGAGGTCACGGTGCTGCTGGCCGAGGCCAACCGCAAGAGCGAGGAGCTGCGCGGCCAGGGCGACGCCGATCGCAACCGCATCCTGGCGGCGGCGTATGGCAAGGACCCGTCGTTCTTCTCGTTCTTCCGCTCGATGCAGGCCTATGAAGGCTCGCTGAAGGGCAGCGACACGCGCATGGTGCTGTCGCCGGATTCGGAGTTCTTCCGATACTTCCACAACCCCGCTGCGGCGGCTCCCGGGCAACCGCAGGCGGGCGCCCCGGCGCGCCCCTGAGGCTCAGACGCGCGTCCGGACAGGTGGTCCGGCGCGCGGAAACCTGTTCAGGGGGCCTTTGGCCCCCTGCGCCTTACCAGATCTCGACAAATGCGCCAGAAAGGCAGCGTCGTGACCGATCTCGTCGTCGCCTTGGGGCTGCTGCTGGCCATCGAAGGTCTGTTGATGGCCTGCGCCCCGGATTTCACCCGCCGGATGGCCGCCGAAGTTCTTGAAACGCCCGGGGAACGTCTGCGCATGGCGGGTGTTGTCGCAGCGGTTGCCGGCGTCGCCATCATTTGGCTTTGTCGGGGGTAGATTGTGCTGCCCGGACGTTTCTGATTCTGATGCATGATCTTGCCAGGGCGCGATCCTGATTCATGGATCAGGCAAACCGTTTCCTGACATATTCGATAGCGACGGATTCACCATTCATATGCGCGCGCTCCGGCGCCCATATGAACCGATCTGGCTCTGGCGCAGGACGATGGACCTGCGCCTCCCGAACCGGCCTGTCGCAGCGCGCGTGCGCGGGCAAGGAGGATTTATGAAATTTGCTGGATTCAACATCATGGCGGCCGCAGCGCTGGCGCTCGGGCTGGCGTTTGGCGCCGCCCCGGCGCAGGCCCGCGGCCCCGCCGGATTCGAGGATCTTGCCGACCAGGTCACCAACGCCGTCGTGAATATCTCGGCGACGACGACGGTGGAGCAGGGCAAGGACCGCATGCTGCCGCAGATCCCGCGCGGCACGCCGTTTGAGGACCTGTTCGAGGAGTTCTTCAACCGTCGCGGCGGCCCCGGCGGACCGGGTGGACCTGGTGAAGGACCGCGCCGCCAGCGCAAGTCCAGCTCGCTCGGCTCCGGGTTCATCATTGACGCCGCCGGCGTCGTGGTCACCAACAATCACGTGATTGGCGACGCCAATGACGTCGAGGTGATTCTCAATGACGGCACCAAGATGAAGGCCGAGATCGTCGGCAAGGATTCCAAGCTCGACCTGGCGGTGCTGCGCGTCAAGCCGGGCGCGACGAAGCTGACCGCCGTGAAGTTCGGCGATTCCAGCAAGATGCGCATCGGTGAGTGGGTGCTGGCCATCGGCAACCCGTTTGGCCTCGGCGGCTCGGTTTCGGCCGGCATCGTCTCCGCCATCAACCGCAATATCGATCAGGGTCCGTACGACAGCTACATCCAGACCGACGCGGCGATCAACAAGGGCAATTCCGGCGGTCCGCTGTTCAACATGGCCGGCGAGGTGGTTGGCATCAACACCGCCATCCTGTCGCCCAGCGGCGGTTCGGTCGGCATCGGTTTCTCCGTGCCTTCATCGCTGGCCGCGCCGGTGATCGAGCAGTTGCAGAAGTTCGGCGAGACCCGTCGCGGCTGGCTCGGCGTGCGCATCCAGAACGTCGACGACGCCACGGCCGAGGCGCTTGGTCTCGGCAAGGCGCGCGGCGCCCTGGTCGCTGGCATTGATGAGAAGGGCCCTGCGAAGCCGGCTGGCATGCAGGTGGGCGACGTGATCATTCGCTTTGATGGTCAGGATGTGAAGGACAGCCGTGAGCTGCCGCGCATCGTGTCGTTCTCGCCCGTCGGCAAGGAAACCGACGTGGTTGTCGTCCGCAAGGGCAAGGAAGTCACGCTGAAGATCAAGCTTGGCCGTCTTGAGGACGGCGAGAAGGAAATGGCCGCGCGCGGTGAGAACGTGCCTGGCGTCGCCAAGCCAACCGTCAGCAAGACCCTCGGCCTTGACCTGGCTCCGCTGACGTCGGAAGGCCGCAGCCGCTTCAACATCAAGGACGACGTCAAGGGCGCTCTGGTCATTCGCGTCGACCCCGATTCCCGCGCTGCTGAAAAGCGCCTGCAGCCTGGCGACACCATCGTCGAGGTGAACCAGGAGCAGGTGGCGTCGCCGGCCGACGTGACGAAGCGCATCGACGCCCTGAAGAAGGACGGCAAGAAGTCCGCCCTGCTGCTGGTCGCCAATCCGCGCGGCGACGTCCGCTTCGTGGCGCTGCCCATCGAGTAAGGACGGGCAAATGGCTGGCCTGGCGCGCCCGGGCCAGTCCTGGTTCCGTCGCGGCCGTCATGTCAGACGGCAGGCAAAATGAAAGCCGGGTCCGCAGGGACCCGGCTTTTTTGTTCCGCCATCCAGGCTCCCGGTGGGCCAGGCCCGCCAGGTTTCGGCGTCAGCGCACGAATTCTTCCTCGCGATAGCCCTGCGCGAACAGCAGGGTGGCCAGATCCGTATGGTTGATGCGGGCGCTGGCGGCGGCGGCTACTGCGGGCTTGGCGTAATAGGCGACGCCGAGCCCCGCCTCCTGCAGCATGTCGAGATCATTGGCGCCGTCGCCCACCGCCATCACCGCTTCGGGAGGCAGCTTCAGCTCCTCGCGCAGCCGCAGCAACGTCGCCTTCTTGGCCTCGCGGCCCAGAATGGGATCGATCACCACGCCGGTCAGTTTGCCGTCGGCGTATGCGAGCGTGTTGGAATGGTGCTCGTGAAAGCCGATCTTCTCGCTGATCGGGCCGGTGAACACGGTGAAGCCGCCCGAGACGAGGCAGGTGTGGGCGCCATTGGCGCGCATGGTCATCACCAGCTCACGCCCGCCGGGCGTCAGGATCAGCCGGTCGGCGACGATGGCGTCAACCACCGAAAGGTCGAGCCCCTTCAACAGGGCGACCCGCTCGCGCAGCGCCGGCTCGAACGCCAGCTCGCCGCGCATGGCCCGCTCGGTGATCTCAGACACCTGCGGCTTCAGGCCGACGAAATCCGCCAGCTCATCGATGCATTCCTGGCCGATCATGGTCGAATCCATGTCGGCGAGGAACAGTTGCTTGCGGCGATGCGCCGCCGGCTGGACGATAATGTCCACGGGCGCCCTGGCCTCATCGATCAGGGCGCGCAACTGCGCCTCGATCAGATCGACCGGCGCCGGCGACGGAAACACCAGATCCACGGCCCGGTCTTCCGCCAGCTCGGTGGTGAATACGGGGCCGCTGGCCAACGACGCCGCCAGCATCTTCAGTCGCGGGACGAGGCTGTTGGGGCCGTGCGCCGCGAGCAGCCCGGAGCCGGCGAGGGCTGGACTTGCGACCAGGGTCGCGACAGAAGCTTCGGTTTGATGAGTTGCAAGGGACATGGCGCGTGGCTGCTATCGTGGAAGAACCGGAACGGAAGGCCCTCGCGGACGTGATCTTGCCCGGCGAACCCGTGGACGCGGTTCTCATCGCAGGCCCGACCGCATCCGGCAAGTCCGCACTGGCCATCGACATGGCCCGGCGTCTCAATGGCGTGGTCATCAACGCCGACTCCATGCAGATCTACCGGGACCTGCATGTGCTCACCGCCCGCCCGTCCGCCGCTGACGAACAGGCTGCTCCCCACCGGCTCTACGGCGTCGTTGACGGGGCGGAGAATTATTCGGTGGCGCGCTGGCTGGCGGCGGCGGAGCAGGAGTTGCAGCGGGCCCGCGATCTTGCCCTGACGCCTATCTTCGTTGGCGGCACCGGCCTGTATTTCCGGGCGCTGCTGGAGGGGTTGTCGGATATTCCGCCCGTGCCGCCGGAGCTGCGCGCCGCCCTGCGCGCCGAAGCTGAACTGCTGGCCGGCGACGCCCTGCATGCGCGCCTCGCCGCGCGCGATCCGCTGATGGCCGCCCGTCTTGAGCCGGGAGACCGCCAGCGCATCCTGCGGGCGCTTGAGGTGGTCGCGGCGACCGGTCGTTCCCTTGCAGCGTTCCAGGAGCAGCGCGTCGCCGGGCCGTTGGCTGCGGCGCGGACGCAGCGGCTGTTCCTGGCTCCGGAACGGGCGACGCTGTATGCGCGCATCGACGCGCGCTTCGACCAGATGATGCGCGAGGGGGCGGTGGAGGAAGTGAAGCGCCTCGCGGCGCGCGGCCTCGATCCGGCGCTGCCGGTGATGCGCGCCCACGGCGTTCCGGGCCTGACGGCCTGGCTGCGCGGCGCGGCCGCGCGGGAAGATGCGGTGACGCGCGGCAAAGCCGACACCCGCCATTACGCCAAGCGCCAGTTCACCTGGTTCCGCCACCAGATGGCGGGCTGGACGTGGGTGGCGGTCTGAAGCATGGCTTTTATATTTCTGTGACCAGAAAGCCGGCTTTGTTCCGGTATGCGCGGAACCAGGGGCCGTCGGGTTTCATGACTTCCGCCTCATCGGCATGGCGTCCACGCGACGCCCGGCTGGAGTTGGCGGTTGCGCATTGGGGGGCGGGGAAGTTCCAGAGGTTCACGCCAGGCCGGGATCCTGAGCGCGCGTATGACAGGCGTCTCCCATTCGGCTGCCTGCTGCTGGCGCGCCGCGCCCTGCTGAAAGGTTGGGGCGAATCTGTTGCGCCACGAAGCCGCGCGGCCGCCTGAACGCGCGGGCGCGCCGGGCATCAGGGCATCCGGATGGCGGGAGCGAGCTGGCGGCTGGCAACCTGAATCGGGACGTGACTTCGGATGGCATCGTGCTGAAACCTGTTGTCTGCGACCAGGCATCATCACGCGGCGCGTATCCGCATCATGCGCCATGAGCGCCCGGACGACGTGCATGCCCTGGAATCGCGGGGATCGTTGATCCGGGCAGACGGGACCTTGAGCGGGGCGCCGTTGCCCGCGTCAGGCCGAAGCGCTGACGTCGCGCGGGCAGGGGGACGTTGCTGCACCTCCGCTCGGGAAACATGATCAAACTCTTTTCGCGGGATGATGCGGGCGCCATTTCGTGCGCCGGTAGCCTCGATTGGCCAGCCAGCTCGCAGGTCGGATGGCCGCTGTTTTGGTGAGCGACAATGATTGCGCCGTCGTTCAGCGCCGCAATTTAGCGATTTTGTCTCCGGCTCCTCTGGCGGATACCGCCAGTTGATGGGTCAAATGGCGCCGAAATATCTTGTGAGATCATCCAGGTCGGCCAGTAAATTTTCCAGCGTATCGTTAGGCGCGGCCCCGCCTCCCGCGTCAGCGACGGGCGCCGGGTCGCGGCCGGCGTCGATGGCTGGAGGGCGCACGCGGCCCGGCTGGGCTGGCGCCGCCGTTGCTCCCCACGCCTGACCGGAACTCTCTCCCTGACCGTTTCCGTTCCGCGGCGCCAGTGAGCGCATGCGCGGCGCCGGGACCGGCGTCGGGCGCGCCACAGCCGCGATGGGGAGATCGGCGACCTCCGCCGCCCCCGCGCCAGTGGGGTTTCTCATGGTGTGGGAGGCTGGCGGGGGCTCTGCCCAGAGGCGCACGGTCCTAGGAAGTGGTTGGGGGGGAGTGAGCCGCCTGTTCGCGCCGCGAAGGCGAGGAGCTGGTGTGGGGACGCGGCCTTGCAGACGCAATCTGGGGCGAGGTATCGGCGGGATGTCCCACGGAAAGTCGGGGTTGGGCGGCGGATTCGGGTTAACGGGTTGCACAATGCCCTGGATATGCTGGTCATTGCGGGGTGGGGCGATGTCTGGCGGATCTTCCGGACCTTCCGGATGAAGCAGGTATGGCGTTGGTCGTCGCCACCATTCAGCCATGAGACATTCCTTGCTGTTCGGGGTCAGCGCGCGCACTGGGGACCCCGGGCCGTCGCATTGGGATCGTTGCCTCAGGAAATGAGAATGAGCTCGTCCATGTCGCGGATCCCGTCCCTGACGGGGCCCTCTCCCGTGATCTGGCGAAGGCCTGTTCCACCGGGCAGATCGTCTTGCTTCACCCGGCGGGCGGTTCTGCCGGGCGCGCCAGATATGGCGTGATGGCCCGTCGCGCTGGCGGGAAGATCGATCGGGTCGTGATCCGACCATGACGCTCGCCGGCTCGTCGCCGCCGGCCGCCCGTCCCCGCCGGTTCTCCAGCAGGTAATCCTCACCTCTCCCACCACCCTGCCGTATTCGTCGGTCCGGCAGCTGATGATTGTGCGGAACATGTCGGCGGCCTGATCCTCCGGGAGATCGTCGACGCCGTGTTGGTGAGGTGAGGGCTCTCCGAACAGGACGGTGGGACGCTCCAGGCTGCCTGACGCAATGTCCGGTCGTGACGCCCGCCTCTCAGGGGAGGGTGCGGCGGCTCCACCCCTCAGGCCGGCGGCCTGGATGGCGTCCCACTGCCGGGATGAAACGCCCCTGAATATCGGGATCGGCCGCAATGGATTCCCGTAGCGGAACGGCGCGATATAGCGCCGCTGCATGAAGTCGTGGGCTGCCGGAAACTCCCCTTTGCTCACGGCGTCGTAGAACGGGGCGTGGTCGAGGCGCGGCGGCGTGGCCAACATATGGCAATCTCCGGTTTGCATTCGGCATGCGCTGGATCACGCCGCACGTAGTGTGAAGCGATCTGACGATGACGCCAGCAACGCTGGAGAGCAGACGCTCTATGGAGGCCGCGTGCGCGGCGTGAACGCGTTGCCGGCGCGCGTCCTGAATTGTCATCGCCGCTTGCGATTAACGGCAGAAATTGTCGTTGACGCCTTCCTTCGCATCCGCTAGCGTCCCGCCACTATCGAAACAGGAGTGAGGCGCAATGCGCGCTATTCTTATCGTATGTGAGGCGCCATCGACGGAGCGGTGACAACCGCAGGTCCGCTGATGGCGCATGCAGGGTCCCTCGGGGCCCTTTTTTGTTGCCTGAAGCAGACCCGGGATGTCGGCGTCAGGCGTCGCTCACCTACGACAGGACAGGCTCCAGCTGGCGATCGCGCGCCAGCAACACGAAAAACGCTGTTGCTCCAGCCAGAAGCCGGATGCACACAGCGGGCGGAGACGGGAGAAGAACCATGAGCGAGACAATGACCGGCGCCGAAATGGTCATCCGCGCCCTCCAGGATCAGGGCGTCGAGCACATCTTCGGCTATCCAGGCGGCGCCGTGCTGCCGATCTATGACGCCATGTTCCATCAGGAAAAGGTGCGTCACGTTCTTGTCCGCCATGAGCAGGGCGCCGTGCACGCCGCTGAAGGGTATGCCCGTTCCAC
The DNA here is from genome assembly GCF_014656355.1 of Camelimonas fluminis. Taxonomy (GTDB): domain Bacteria; phylum Pseudomonadota; class Alphaproteobacteria; order Rhizobiales; family Beijerinckiaceae; genus Camelimonas; species Camelimonas fluminis. The sequence continues at coordinate 17,765 of NZ_BNCG01000014.1, read as the reverse complement.
CGGCAAGGTCGGTTGCGTGCTCGTCACCTCGGGTCCTGGCGCCACCAATGCCGTGACCGGTCTCGCCGACGCCCTGCTGGATTCGATCCCGCTGGTCTGCATCACCGGCCAGGTGCCGACTCATCTGATTGGCTCGGACGCCTTCCAGGAGTGCGACACGGTTGGCATCACCCGCCACTGCGCCAAGCACAACTATCTGGTGAAGCGCATCGAGGACCTGCCGCGCATCCTGCACGAGGCCTTCTATGTGGCCTCAAACGGGCGCCCCGGGCCGGTGGTTGTCGATATTCCGAAGGACATCCAGTTCGCTTCCGGCAGCTATGAGCGGCCGCGCGACAACCAGCACAAGACCTATCGCCCGAAGGTGAAGGGTGATCTGGAGGCGATCCGCACCGCCGTGAAAATGATGGGCGAAGCGAAAAAGCCCATTTTCTACACCGGCGGCGGCGTCATCAATTCTGGCCGCGAGGCCTCCGCGCTGCTGCGCGAGCTGGTGCGCCTGACCGGGTTCCCCATCACTTCGACGCTGATGGGCCTTGGCGCGTTCCCGGCCTCGGACAACCAGTTCCTGGGCATGCTGGGCATGCACGGCGCCTACGAGGCCAACATGGCCATGCATGACTGCGATCTGATGATCTGCGTCGGCGCCCGTTTCGACGACCGCATCACCGGCCGTCTGGACGCGTTTTCGCCGGGTTCGAAGAAGGTTCACATCGACATCGACCCCTCGTCGATCAACAAGAACGTCAAGGTCGACGTGCCGATCATCGGCGACTGCGCCCACGTGCTCGAGGACATGGTGCGTCTTTACCGCGTCGCCGGCGGGCGCACGGACAGGACGGCCCTGGACGCCTGGTGGAAGCAGATCGACGCCTGGCGCGCCCGCAACGGTTTCGCCTACCACAATTCGGATCTGACCATTAAGCCGCAGTACGCCCTGCAGCGTCTGCAGGAGCTGACGAAGGACCGCGACGTCTACTTCACCACCGAGGTGGGCCAGCACCAGATGTGGGCGGCGCAGTTCCTGAAGTTCGAGGAGCCAAACCGCTGGATGACCTCCGGTGGTCTCGGCACCATGGGTTACGGTCTGCCCGCCGCCATCGGCGTGCAGATGGCTCATCCGGACGCCCTGGTGATCGACGTGGCGGGCGAGGCGTCGATCCTGATGAACATGCAGGAGATGTCGACGGCGCTGCAGCACCGGCTGCCGGTGAAGATCTTCATCCTCAACAACGAATACATGGGCATGGTGCGCCAGTGGCAGGAACTGCTGCACGGCGGCCGCTATTCGGAAAGCTATTCGGAGGCCCTGCCGGACTTCGTCAAGCTGGCCGAGGCCTACGGCGGCGTCGGCATCCGCTGCAGCGATCCGAAGGAGCTCGACGCGGCGATCCTGCAGATGATCAACACCGACCGTCCGGTGATCTTCGACTGCATCGTCGACAAGATGGAAAACTGCTTCCCGATGATTCCGTCGGGCAAGGCGCACAACGAGATGATCCTCGGCGACGCCGCCACCGACATTGGTTCGGTGATCGACGAAGCCGGCAAGATGCTCGTCTGACGCGGTCTGTTTCAGGCGGGGCGGACCGTTTCGCCTGAAACTGCGGCGCCGGTAACCCTGGGAGCCCACTGCCTGGGAATTCACAGTCAGGGCTTTTGCAGCCGGGAGTATGTGGATATGAAGCTGATCGTCGCCAGCAAACGCTACTCGTCGTGGTCGCTGCGCCCCTGGCTCGCCATGCGCGTCGCCGGCGTCCCGTTCGATGAGCAGGTCGTCATCCTGCGTCAGCCGGACACGAAGGCGGAGATCGCCAGGCATTCCCCATCCGGCGTCGTGCCGGTCTTGCGGGATGGCGATCTCACGGTGTGGGATTCGCTGGCGATCATCGAATATGTCGCCGAGCGGTTTCCCGCAGCGGGCCTGTGGCCGTCCGATGCGGCCGCCCGGGCCGTGGCCCGCTCCGTTTCCGCCGAGATGCACTCAGGCTTCCAGGCCCTGCGCATGGCCTGCCCGATGAATCTCGGCATGCGGTTCGCCGCCCGCGACCGGGGCGAGGCCGTCGACGCGGCCGTTGCCCGGGTTTGCGCCATCTGGCGCGGGCTGCGCGAAAAGCATGGCGCGTCGGGGCCGTTCCTCTTCGGCGGTTTCACCGCCGCCGACGCCATGTATGCGCCGGTCGTTTGCCGCCTCGATGGCTACTCCATTCCGGTCGATGACGTCTGCCGGGCCTATATGGATGCGGTGCTGGCGCTGCCGGCCTTTCAGGAGTGGCGCGCGGCGGGGCTGAAGGAGCCGGGCATTCCCGATTACGACACTATCGACGAGACGCTGGCCGCACGTTTCTGATGCGCGTCCTTTGTTTGAAATAACGGCTGCCGCCGGCCCTGAGGGCCGCTGCCGGGTCACGCCAAAGACTGGGTACAACTGATGAAATCGCACTATTCCGACGCGCCGGCCGCCCAGAGAATCGCCCGCCACACCCTGGCGGTGATTGTCGACAACGAACCGGGCGTTCTTGCGCGCATCGCCGGCCTGTTCTCGGGGCGTGGCTACAATATCGAGAGCCTCACCGTCTCCGAGACCGAGCATGAGGAGCACCTCTCGCGCATCACCATCGTTACCTCTGGCGACGACGCGGCGATCGCCCAGATCATGGCGCAGCTTGACCGGCTGGTGCCGGTGCACCGGGTCGACGACCTCACCGCCAGTGGCGAGGCCGTGGAGCGCGAACTGGCGCTGGTGAAGGTGGCCGGCCGCGGCGAACACCGCGTCGAGGCCCTGCGTCTCGCCCAGGCCTTTGGCGCCCGCACCCTCGACGCCACGCTGAACTCGTTCATCTTCGAGTTCACCGGCGCCATCGATGAGGTTGACCGGTTCATCCGCGTCATGGCCGAAACCGGCGTCGTGGACGTAGCCCGCACGGGCGTCGCCGCCCTGCCGCGCGGATCATCCAAGGGCTGAGGTTCAAAAGGCCGGGTTCCAGAAGGCTTGTGGCGGGCTCACTGCCCGCCGGTAAAGCCGCCGTCTTCGAGGTAGGCCTGCTCGTCCGCCGACGTTTCGCGTCCCAGAATGCGGTTGCGATGCGGAAAACGGCCAAAGCGGGCGATGATGTCGTGGTGTTCCTCCGCATAGCGCAGGCTATCGGCGTTGCCGAGCGCCTGGTACAGGGCGACGCAACGCTTCTGGTCAGCCAGCTCTTCCGAGTGCATGAACGGCAGATAGAAGAAGCTGCGCAACTCCGGCGCAACCCGCGTGTCGTAGCCGCGCTCCAGGCTGGCGGCGGCGACCCGTCGCGCCGCAGGGTCGGTGGCGAAGGCCGCCGGCGTGCTCCGGTGGATGTTGCGCGGAATCTGGTCGAGCAGCAGCACCAGGGCGAGAGCGCCCTCCGGCGTCGCCTGCCAGTCGTCCAGCAGGCCATGCGCCGCCGCGGCCTGGGCCTCGCCGAAGCGCTCGCGCAGCATGGCGTCGAAGGCGTCGTCGCGGTTGAACCATTTTTCGTAGCCGGCGTCCCGCCAGGCCGCGACGAGGTCGGCCGCCTGGGTCGGCGGCGGCGCGTTGGCGGCGGCGGGGGCAGTGAGGTCATTTCTGGTCATCATTCAGGCAGCATCGCCTGGATTGGCCGCAGGGGGAATGCGCGCCGGCGTCGCCGGACGGCGGAGCCCGTATTTCTGGAGAATTCGCCGGATGTCGCGCCGGCGGCGGCTGGCGATTTTTCGATCCGCAAGCCGGAAACATGCGACCGGATGCGAAGGCTTCGCCAGAAGCGGCCATTGGCGGCAAGGAATGACTTGACCAACTGGCCGTGGCGGGTTTTACCGCCTCCGTCTGTTTTCATTGCCGGAGCGTCCGTGGCGCGGCCCTCGCGCCGCACGGCGACCCGGTGGTCTGGATGTCGTGGGGCGACGACGGCCAGGCCAGTTCTGATCTGATCGTCGGCACTTGGCCCGCGACCTTCGCCAGAGGATGTATGTGATGCGTGTTTACTATGACCGCGATGCGGATCTGAACCTGATCAAGGGCAAGAAGGTCGCGATCGTCGGCTACGGCAGCCAGGGCCACGCCCATGCCCAGAACCTGCGCGATTCGGGCGTCAAGGACGTCGCCATCGCCCTGCGTCCGGACAGCGCCACGGTGAAGAAGGCTGAAGGCGCCGGCTTCAAGGTGATGTCGCCCGCTGACGCCGCCAAATGGGCCGACGTCGTCATGATGCTGACGCCGGACGAACTGCAGGCCGACATCTATCGCGATCACCTGCACGACAACATGAAGAACGGCGCGGCGCTGATGTTCGCCCACGGTCTGAACGTGCACTTCAACCTGATCGAGCCGCGCAAGGACCTGGACGTGCTGATGGTCGCCCCGAAAGGCCCGGGCCACACCGTTCGTTCCGAATACCTGCGTGGCGGCGGCGTGCCGACCCTGATCGCCATCCATCAGGACGCGACCGGCAACGCCCATGACATCGGCCTGTCCTACGCTTCCGCCAATGGCGGCGGCCGCGCCGGCATCATCGAGACCTCCTTCAAGGAGGAGTGCGAGACCGACCTGTTCGGCGAGCAGGCCGTGCTGTGCGGCGGCGCCGTCGAGCTGATCCGCGCCGGTTTCGAGACCCTCGTCGAGGCGGGTTACGCTCCGGAGATGGCGTATTTCGAGTGCCTGCACGAGCTGAAGCTGATCGTCGACCTCATCTATGAGGGCGGCATCGCCAACATGAACTACTCGATCTCCAACACCGCCGAGTACGGCGAGTACGTCACGGGCCCGCGCATCATCACCGCCGAGACCAAGGCCGAGATGAAGCGCGTGCTGGAGGACATCCAGTCGGGCAAGTTCACCCGCGACTGGATGCTCGAGAACAAGGTCAACCAGGCGTCGTTCAAGGCCACCCGCGCCCGCAACAACGCTCACCCGATCGAGGAAGTTGGCGCCAAGCTCCGCGACATGATGCCGTGGATCAAGGAAAAGGCCCTGGTCGACAAGTCGAAGAACTGAGGTCGAAAAGACCTGGAAGCAACGCCGCGCCGGCGCTGTTTCCCGAGCACTGAAGATCTGGACACGAACGGGCCCGCCCGTTCGTGTTTTTTATTGGCCGGACCGTGGGGGCGGAGGGATCCGCCCGCATCCGGCGCGCCAGCCCCCATCGGGCCGCGCTGCCCTGTGGCGTCGGCGACCGGCAAAGCCGCAAAACAGTACGACGTATGTCCTTGCGGGGCATGCCTGCGCCGCCAGGGCTTCGCCTGAAACCCGCCGTCAAACCGCATGAGCCAGGCTCACTGGGTTTGGCGTCAGTTTGACGGGCGCAGCCGGTTCAGCACGAGGCCGACGATTGCCGTAACGACGGCGCCCATGGCGCCTCCGCCGACGAGATTGCCGGCGAGAGCGGTGAAATCCGTTGCAGATGAGCTCTGCAGCGCTGGCAATGCTGTCTGCAACGCCTGGCCCAGTACGCCGCCGCCAACCGCTCCGGCTACGGCGTTGATGGCGCTGCCCATGTCAACGGATGGCGCCGCGCGACCAGTCATGCCGCCGCCGGCGGCGCCGCCGATCAGGTTCATGGCGAGAGAAATCAGTTGTTCCATCAGTCAGTCTCCCAGTCGTCACACGATGAATAGAAGAGACGAGATAGAATATACTATATCATGCAATGTATTTATTGTAAGTGCCTGAACCAGTTAAGCGCTTCTCCGGGGGCCAGCATGGCGAAGCTCCAGATCATGGCGGATGATATATTGGCGATCTGGAAAGGAATATGCGGCAGGTGAAATACGCCGGCGGCAAGCGGCACGAAGGCGCGCAACGGACCGGAGAAACGCCCGATGAATACGCCCGGGACGCCCCATTTGCGCGTGAATGCCTCGGCCCTGTCCATGAAGTGGGGCACGCGCGAAAACGGCCAGTAGCCGCGAATGCTGTCTTTCAGCCAATAGCCGACCGCGTACGAAATCCAGTCGCCGAGAATCGCCCCGATCGCAGCGCCCGCCCATACCGGCCAGAACGGTATGCCGCTGGCTGCGAGCAGGGCCCCGATCGCCAGCAGCATGCCTGTGGCCGGCACGATAAATGAAACAATCGCCATTGATTCGGCGAAGGCCAGCGCGCCGACGATGAAGGGCGCCCACGCCTGATGCTGCTGGATGAAGCTGGTGACCGTCTGTGCGATTTCTGTGAAATTCATCTGGTGTCCAGGGCGGAGGTGGCTGCGATGCATCGTAGACGGTGCGGGCCGGCTGGCGAAATCGCCGCCGCCCGCCCGTATGGGTTGCCGAGATCTGCTGGACAAGAGACTGGGCAAGAACTCCCTGGGCAAGCGATATCCTGAAAAGAAATATCCTGGGAAATGGGCGCAGTTGCGTTCATCAAACCAAATCCGGACGGGGCCGCCGGGACCTCGCGTCGATGCGCCTGTCTCTTCGTTGCGTCTTTGCCGCGCTGTAATGGAGGGGGCTGGCGCGTCATCGCAAAGCAGTTAATTTGCCAGCGGCGCGGCCTCGGTCCGGGGCGACGTCCGACAGCGTCGGGGCGTACGAGCGCCGCCGCCTTTATCCCGCTCAGCCAGGGAGACCCCATGAACATCCTGTCCATCCAGTCCCACGTTGCGTATGGTCATGTCGGCAATGCGGCTGCGGTGTTTCCGATGCAGCGCATGGGCGTCGATGTCTGGCCGATTCTCACCGTGCAGTTTTCCAATCACACGGGCTATGGCGACTGGACAGGGCCGGTGTTCGAGGGGGCGATGATCTCGGAGATCGCACGCGGCGTCGAAGCGCGCGGGGTGTTTCCGCAATGCGACGGCGTGCTTTCCGGCTATGCGGGTTCGGCGGCGATCGGCGACGCCATCCTTGACGTGGCGGCGCGGGTGCGGGCCGCGAATCCTGGCGCGCTGTATTGCTGTGATCCTGTGATCGGCGACGTGGGGCGCGGCGTCTTCGTGCGACCGGACGTGCCGGAGTTCATGCGCCGCCAGGCGATGCCCGCCGCCGATGTGGCCACGCCCAACCAGTTTGAGCTGGAATTGCTGTCAGGCTGCTCGGTCGCATCAATGGCGGAAGCGCGCGAAGCCATTCGGATCGCCCACGGGCTTGGCCCTTCCATCCTGCTGATCACCTCGCTGCACACGGCGGAAACGCCGGACGATTGCATTGATATGGTCGCGTCTGGCCCCGAGGGCGTCTGGGGCGTGCGCACGCCGCGCATCGACCGCTATTTCACCGGCGCCGGCGACGTCACGGCGGCGCTGTTCTTCACCCATTATCTGCGCGAGCGCTCCATAGCCAGCGCTGTCAGCGCCGCCGCCTCCTCGGTGCATGGGTTGCTGGCCGCCACGGCCGCATCCGGCCAGAGCGAACTGCAACTGGTTCTGGCCCAGGAGGAATTCGTGGCGCCGTCGCGTATCTTTGAGGCGACGCAGCTGTGAGCGACGGCGTTGCTGTCTGCGCGCGCGGCGCCTTTCCCTGGCGCGGCGCGCCGGCCATCATCCCGGTGCGCACGGTTTCCGCGCGCGTGGTGGAAGAGCCCTGGCCCTGGGCCGACGCCAACCGCGACGCGATCGACCGGCACTGGCGGGCGGCGCTGGAACGCCAGCCGCGGATGTTCAACGGCCGCGTGCTGCTGTCGCGCCGCCCGGTGATTGTTGATGGGCGCTATGAAGCGACGTATCTGCCGGTGGATTTCGCCGCCTTCCTGACCTGGCGCGATCTGGGATGGCCTGACGAAACGGTGGTCAACGGTTTCTCGATGGCGGCCTTGCGCGCTGCTGACGGGCCATGGCTCGCCGGCGTTCAGGGCAGGCACACCGCCAACGCGGGCCAGATCTATTTCGCCGCCGGCACGCCCGACCTGTCGGACGTTCTCCCTGACGGCGCGCTGGACCTGCAGGGCAATATCGTTCGCGAACTGGCGGAGGAAACAGGCCTCGACGCCAGCGAACTGGCCTTCGCCAGCACATGGCGGGCGGTGCTCGACGGTGGCCGGGTCGCCCTGATGCGCGAGGCGCGCTCGGCCTTGCCGGCTGATGAACTGGCGGCGCGCATCCGCAGCTTCATCGCCGCCGATGCCGCGCCGGAGCTGGCCGACGTCTATCTGGCGCGCGGCCCGGCTGATATCGATGCGGCCCGCATGCAGCCCTTCATGATCGCCTGGCTTGCCGCCGCTTTCGCTGAGGACGCGGCTTGAACCGCGTCCGGATCGCACGCCGCGCTTGGGTCAATAGTAGCCGTTTTTGCGTTTGAGGTTCGCCAGAATGGCGAGGGCGCCGTTCTGGTCGCCGGCCCGGCATTTCGCCGCCGCCTGTTCGACGCCAGGGGCCATGCGCCGGTAAACGCTTTCATTGATGTGACCCATCTCCCGGTCCTGGGCGAGGATGCGGCGCAGGCGCGCAACCTGGAGGCCGCAAGCGCCGCTGCCCGTGGCGGCGTCGCCGTTCACATCTGTCGTTTGGGCCAGCGGCGGCATGACCGGAGCCGGCGACTCCTGGCCAGATACGCAGGCGGCGAGACCACCGGCGAGAGCCGTGATGAGGGCGGGGAGAACCAGGCGGCGCAAGATCATGCAAAGGTTCCAGAAGCCAGAGAGCATTTTCACAAAAAGCGAAACCAGCTTTTTGTGGAGGGCGGCGCGCAGCGTGCAAACTGCATGGGAGCCGGTCGACGGAGCGAATTCCGGCAGGCCAGGGCTCACCGGAACACGGCCTGAAACGGGAACCACAGACTGGCGTTGAAATCGCTGGCAAGGCAAGGGCCCCGGGCGTGGGTCGCGACAGAAATTGCTGGCCACAATTATGTTTGCGCCGCCATCGTCGCCCCGGTAAAACAGCGCCAAAATCCGCGCACGTGCGGCGCGCCTGCGATGACGCGGCATTTGCCGCGCCTGCGCGCCACAGCGAAAACTCCGGAAAATTCCGCGCGCACGTGGGGCGCGCCTGAAGGACACAGCATGACTTCGCATAGCGCCGCCACTTCCGGTTCCGATCGCGTCATTATTTTCGACACCACCCTGCGCGACGGCGAGCAGTGCCCGGGCGCCTCGATGACCTTCGAGGAGAAGCTTCAGGTGGCCGAGTTGCTCGACGCCATGGGCGTCGACGTGATCGAGGCCGGTTTCCCCATCGCTTCGGACGGCGATTTTGAATCGGTGCGTGAGATCGCCCGCCGCAGCAAGAATTCGGTGATCTGCGGCCTGTCGCGCACCGCTCTCGGCGACATTGACCGCTGCGGCGAGGCCATCAAGCCGGCGGCGCGGGGTCGCATCCACACCTTCATCTCCACCTCGCCGCTGCACATGAGCGCCAAGCTCAACATGACGCCGGACGAGGTGCTGGAGGCGTCCATCGCCGCCGTCACCCGCGCCCGCCAGTGGACCGATGACGTGGAATGGTCGTCGGAGGACGGCACCCGCACCGAGATCGATTACCTTTGCCGTTGCGTCGAGGCCGTCATCAAGGCCGGCGCCACGACGGTGAACATTCCCGACACCGTCGGCTACACCACGCCGGAAGAATATCGGGCGCTGTTCGAGACCGTGCGCGCCCGCGTGCCGAACTCGGACAAGGCGATCTTCTCGGTGCACTGCCACAATGACCTCGGCATGGCCGTCGCCAATTCGCTGGCCGGCGTGAAGGGCGGCGCCCGCCAGATCGAGTGCACCATCAACGGCATCGGCGAGCGCGCCGGCAATGCGGCGCTGGAAGAGATCGTCATGGCGATCCGCACCCGGGCCGACGTGCTGCCGTACCAGACCAATATCGAGACGACCATGCTGACCCGCGCCTCACGCCTGGTGTCGTCGGTCACCTCGTTTCCGGTGCAGTTCAACAAGGCCATCGTCGGCCGCAACGCCTTCGCCCATGAGAGCGGCATCCACCAGCACGGCGTGCTGAAGAACCCGGCGACCTATGAAATCATGACGCCGGAGTCGGTTGGGCTGAGCAAGAACGCGCTGGTGCTGGGCAAGCACTCCGGCCGTCATGCCTTCAGGGACCGGCTGAAGTCCATGGGCTACACGCTTGGCGACAACGCCATCGAGGACGCCTTCCGCCGCATGAAGGAGCTGGCTGACCGCAAGAAGCACATCTACGACGAGGACATCGAGGCCATCGTTGATGAAAGCATGCAGAACGCCCACGACCGCATCCGCGTGGCGTCGCTGGCGGTGATTGCCGGCACCCAGGGGCCGCAGAAGGCCACGCTGGAGCTGGAGATCGACGGGCAGACCGTGAAAACCGAAGCCACTGGCAACGGTCCGGTGGACGCCATCTTCAACGCCATCAAGGAGCTGGCACCCCATGAGGCGATCCTGGAGCTGTACCAGGTGCACGCGGTGACCGAGGGCACCGACGCCCAGGCGGAAGTCTCGGTGCGGCTGACCGCCGGCGACAATGCGCCGGTCACCGGCCGCGGCGCCGACCCGGATACCCTGGTGGCCTCGGCCCGCGCCTATGTGTCGGCGCTTAACAAGTTGCAGGCCCAGGCGGCGCGGGGCGCCCGCAGGCACGCCCAGCACGACGGCGTCTGAAGCTTTCGTCGCGTACGGTCCGCGCCGGTATAGACGGAACGGGCGGCCTCTGGCCGCCCGTTTTGCTTTGCGAAGGGCGTTTGGGGTTCGCGTTGCGGCGTCCCCGCGACCATGGCCCGCCGATCGCGATCCGGGCGTTGCCCGGCCACGACGGCCAGGCTCTCGCCGGGAGGCGCGCGAGGCGTCCCGCGAGCCGGGTTGCCGTTGACTGGGCCCCGACAGGGGACCGGGGATGGGCCGCCATGTTATGCACAGACGCGCCATTTTTCCCCAGCGTCATAAAAAAGTTTGGTCCGGCGCTTTCGGGACGCTGGACAACCGGGGGGCGGGTTGGTATCCACCGCTCACCAAACGGCGGCGGTCACAAACGCCCCGCCGGACTGAAGATGGGCGCATAGCTCAGTTGGTAGAGCAGCTGACTCTTAATCAGCGGGTCCTAGGTTCGAGCCCTAGTGCGCCCACCATCTTCTCAAAAAACACCCGCTCCGGCGGGTTTTTTTGTGTCTTGCGCCATGCTGGCGAGACTTCAGGAAACGTGAAATCCAGTTGCGGCCGTCCGCCTTGGTTCGCCTGGTGATCTGTGCCACGCTGCTCCCTGTTTTGGCGATGAGGGAGGAGCCGGCGGATGGCTATCGAAACCAGAGCTGAACGCAGATTGTTGTCACGGGACGAACTGGAGCTTGTCGCGCTGACGCGGCGCGCGGAAATCACCGCGGTGGCGGACGCCGAATTGCGCAAGACGGTGGGACTGCTGCGGGAGCGCCGGGACCGGGCGCGGACCATCGCCCGTCAGCAGCGGCGGGAAATGCGCGGCAAGGCCCAGTCGGCTTCTCCCGCCACCGACAATAGCGGTTCCAAAATGAAGGCGCGGGTGCTGTCCGGCGCGATCCAGCGCGCCAACCGCGAACTGTCGCGACGGCAGGTCGTCGCGGCCCGCCAGGAACTGGTCAGCAGTTCCCGCCGCGCGCTCAAACTGAAAAAAGCCGCCAGGAAGCCGGCCATCCCCGACGGCGGCCAGACAACCAGCGAGGGCATGGCTCCCAAGCCATCGAAGAAGACGAAACAGATTGGCAGCCCGATGGAGGCCGGCCGCGTCTCCCAGTTCGTCAAGGACGCACAGGCGCGCAAGGATGCGCGCGACTGAGGCGCCTTGAAGAAAGCTGAGCCGGCTTGTTCATCGTGCGAGGCGGCGCGCCAGCGACGCGCAATGCGTCAGGCCATATAAAATAGAGCGTGTCCGGTGCAGCCTGGCGCACCGGACCCGCCCAAGATTTTCGCCGCCTGGCTGAACCGGCGGGAGGCTGGAGCCTGGAGGCAACCCGCCGGGGGGGCGGGCGGTGATTACATCCGCGCGGCGACGCTGCGGATCAGGGCGGCCGTGTCGTCCGGCGCGGTGATCGGCAGCATGTGGCCGCGACCGTCGAGCAGCACCAGGTCCAGATCCGGCGTCTTCTGCTTCATCGCCTCACCCTGCAGGCGGTAGTCGAGCAGGGTGTCGCCCCGGCCGTAGATCATGCCGAAGGGCACAGACAGCGACGGATACCGCGCCGTCATGTCGGGCAGGTCGTCGCCGGCCGCCAGCAGATCGCTCGACGTGTTGTAGAAATTACCCGGGCGCAGGCCCAGCAGGCCGCCGCCGCGCGTTCCGAAATCTTCCGGGGCCGGATCGGGCGCGAAGACGAACTTCATCACCGCCCGGGCGCTGAGGATCGTCATGGGGATGGCCGTGGTCCAGGCAATGATCCTGCGCAGGGCGGGGGAGGGGATCGCCAGGCCCTTGAACGCTCCGGCCTCCGCTTCCTGCGGGTGTGTGAGCGGCGCGACCAGCGCCAGACCACCGACCTGCTGCGGATGGTTGAGCGCCAGGGCGAGGGAAATGACGCCGCCCAGCGAATGCCCCACCACCAGAGGACGATCCAGCTTCAACGCCTGAATGAACCTGGCGATCGTCGCCGCCTGGGCCGCCGGGTTGGCCGCGGCCCCATCCGCCCGGCCGGAGTAGCCAGCGCCTGGCCGGTCGAGGGCGATGACGCGAAAATCTCCCGCCAGCCGGTCCACCAGCGCATAGGTGAAGTTCCAGAGCGAGCCGCCAAGGCCGTGGATCATGACGATGGCAGGCCCATCGCCGCCGGTGTCGACATAATGCAGCCGTTGGCCATCAACCGTGATGAACTGGCCGACGGGCGGCACGGCCGCCTCCACCCGCCGCTGGGTGCGCGCCGCGAACCAGACCAGACCGGCGGCAAACAGCACGATCAGACAAAGCAGCCAGACAAGAAACATGGGCGCACCAGTGCGTTCGACAGAATTTCAACGCCCATAGTGGCGCAGTTTCCGCTGCGCGCGCAATCAATGTCGTGGCGACGTTTTCCAGCTCGCAACGATGGCCCATGGCTCCGGGCGAATGGGGCAGGGCAGGGGAAAGGAGAAGGAATGAGAAGGAGCAAGCGCTCGGGAGAATTCGGCGCGCGTCAACGTCCCGGAAGAACGGCCGGCCCGTGTCTGATCCATCAGGCGACGCGGGTGCAGACGACGCGGGTGCGGCGTATGGAGCAGCCGGCCGTCGCGCAGGGCGCTGGGTCCGGCCAGCCTGGCGCTGTCTCTTCGGCGGGGGGCGGGTATGCGGGCAGACTTACTGCCAGAGCCCGTAACGCTCCCACTGGCTGCCGGGGATTTCGTCGCCCAGCTTGTAAGTAAAGCGCAGGACCGACAGCCGGTCCGCAGTCGCTTCGCAACTGAAAGACATTTGCCGCCATTTGCCCTTGCTGCGCACGGCGGCGCCTGAACCGGCGAGCGTATCGCCCTTCTCACTGGGCGGCGACAGGGCGTCGAGCATGGCGCGGTCGGGACGCATGCCGTCGCTTTCCCGGGCGATCATCTTCATCGCCGCGACGTCGCAAATCTGCTGGAAACGCTGTGCCGGTTCGAGCCGCATGAGTGAGCGCGTCAGGCGCGCATCGGCCGTGGCCACGGGTGCGTTGGCGTTCGCGGCGGCGCAAAGGCCCGGAACAACAAGAAACGCCGCCTGAATGCTGGCGACGACCATTTTACGAAATTCAGATGCTGACAATATTCCGCACTTCACAGGACGCGCGTGCGGCGTCCAAGGTGAAGCCTCTGTTTGGCGTCGCCTGAACCGCTCAGGCAGATCATCGTGATGATCCCGCCATGGCGGCGGAGCAATCCCACCGGGCTAGAACGTCAATCCGCATGGACCCAAGGCAGGCCGACCTGCGGAACGCTCTTGCCGTTGCGACGCAAATTGCATGATGTGACGCTGCTGGGTGCCATATTGCATGCACCGTTGCAATCTTTCCCGGTCGTTGCCTGTGTCGCAAGCAGTGCATGGCGCGCTGCGGCCAACTGACGCCAGACGCATGGCGGGACTGAATTCCTCATGCCAGACTGTTCGGGCCAGAATGTGACGCCGGCCCGCGGCCGCGTCTCGCACAACAGAAAAACACGCGGTGTTTCCACGGCTTCGCCCTGGGAAGGCGCCATGGAGGAACGTCATGAAGCAGCAACTGATGCAGGGCGCCCCGCCAGGGCCTGAGGGGCAGGTGACGCTCGCCAACTGGCGGCAGTCGCCTTTCAGCAAATGGGGATTTCGCAACCTGCGCAGCCTCGTTCCCACGGCGGCCGTCGCCGGCGCCTCCGGCAGCGAGGTCACCACATTGCGCGAGGCCTGGCGTGATCTGGGCGAACTCGAACTGGTCGACGCAGCCGGTCAGCGCATGCCTGGTCAGCGATATCTGCGCGCCATCAACATTGATGGCCTCGTCGTCCTGCGTCGTGGCGAACTGGCCTATGAATTCTATGACAACGGTCTTGAAACCGGCCAGCAGCACATCCTGTTTTCGGTCAGCAAATCGGTCACGGGCGCGCTCGCCGGCGTGCTGGCCGATCGTGGCCTGCTTGATCCGGACAGGCCCGCCGCCGACTATGCGCCGGAGCTGAAAAACTCTGTCTACGCCAGCGCCACGGTGCGGCATCTGCTGGACATGACAGTCTCCATCGGTTTCAGCGAGGATTACGCGGACCCCAACGGCGACATGCCGGCGTATCGTCGCGCCGTGGGCTGGGACCCGGGCGGCGCTGTTGGCGGCGCTGATCTGCGCGGTTTCCTCGCCCGCCTGAAAACGCCTGGCGACGGCGCGCATGGCGCGGCTTTCCACTACGTCTCGGTGGATACCGACACCCTGGGCTGGGTGCTGGAGCGGGCGGGCGGCGCGCCTTTCGCCCAGATGTTGTCCGAATGGATCTGGCGCCCCATGGGCGCGGAACGCGAAGCCTGGGTCACGCTCGACTCGTTCGGCGCGCCGCGCGCCGCCGGCGGCATATGCATGACCACGCGCGATCTCGCCCGCTTCGGCGAGATGATGCGTCGCGGCGGCGTGGCCAATGGCCGCCAGATCATTCCGGCCTGGTGGGTTGACGATATTCGCGCCAATGGCGACCGGGACGCCTGGCGGCGCGGCAATTTCGCGGCCATGGATTTCCCCGCCAGCCGCTACCGCAGCAAATGGTATGTGTTCGATGAGGAAACCGGCGCCTTTGGCGGAGCGGGCATCCATGGGCAGTGGCTCTATGTCTGTCCCACCAGTGAGGTGGTGATCGCCGCCTTCAGCTCACAGCCAGACGCGGCCGACATTCCCTATTCGGTGGCGTGGATCGCCAATTGCAAACGCATCGCGCGCGAACTCGGCCGGTCCTGAGTCAGGGAATTGACGGCCCCATGGCCAGGACGCTGCGCGTCCAGGTCGGGACGCGCGCAGACATCGCGCTGGCAAGGCGAACCGGATCGGATGTTGTCGTCGCATCCGGGCCCGCCGCCGAAACCATGGCGTCGCGGGCGCCGTCATGCGCCATGGCGATGCGCGCTGACGAGGATGTGGGCTCCGGCGCCGGCGCGCCCGACGGCGGCAGTTGCGGGACCGGCGGGGTGGCGTTCCGCCAGCCCGCCAGACGCGCGAAGGTCATGCTGATTGCGCCCTGCGCCATCATCACTGGCGGCGCCTTGCGCACGCCCAGCCGGATGATGACGTCCCGGCCGGCGAAAGCCAGCGCCTCCGGACGGCTGATGACGCCCAGCGAGGGATGGTTGCGCATGCGGGCGAAGTGCGGGTGCATGCCGCCGTCTACATAGGTGATGCGGATGGCTGGCGCGCCGTCATCAATCTGCTTGCTGATGGCCTCCTGCTCTTCGCCAAGGCGCGCCCTGGCCAGCTCCTCGACTCGTCGCTCCCTGTACGGCGCGAAAGTATAGCGTTTTCCCGCAACTCCGACCCGGGGCGGCTGGCCGGTGGCCTCGAAGCGGTCATAGCCGGTTTTCAGCTGGCGCCAGAAATCGATGTCCGGATCGTCGCGCATCCGCGCCAGGTTCTTCGCGGTCATGCGGAATGGATACGCCTGAAACTGGACGGCCTTCTGTCCGCCCCGGAAAGCGTCGCGCAACAGCGCGTAGACTTCCTCGATGCCGTCGTTCGTCATGGCGTAACAGCCCATGGACGAGCAGACGCCGTGAACCATCAGATAGGAGCCGGTATAGCCATTGGCCCGGTCGTAGGCATTGGGGAAGCCGGTGTCGAAGGACAGATGATAGGAGGAGTTCGGGTTCATCAGCCTGGGCGTGATGTCGTAAAAACCCTCAGGCGCCTGACGGTCGCCAGTCTTGCGTTTGGGGCCCAGGCGGCCAGACCAGCGGCATACGGGAAAGGTCTTCAACAACGCATAGCGACCATCGGCGCGCTGCTTCCAGATTTCCAGCTCCGCTTCCTTCTTGAAGACGCGGACGAGCACGCCGCCGCCAGGCATCATACCCTTTTCCCGCATCAGCGCCGATGTCTTGCCCGGAACCGGCGTATCGGCCTTTGAGGCAAGCGCTGGCGCCGCTGCAAGCATCCCCGCCAGCAGTGCGCCTGCATAACCCAGCCTGACCGTCGCGCGCATCGCCCTGGTCTCCAGATAGTTCGCGATGGATGGAACCGATATCGCCATATGATTATCAGAACACAAATCCGGCGAAGATATTGCGCCAGTCCGCCCGTTTGATGAACCCGGCACGCGCCAGCAAAACCTGGATTCCCGAACTACGCCGCTGTGATGGCCGTACGATCCGGGGGAATGTCGCGGCGTCCTGGCAGGTGCGCGCCGGCGCGCCGACAATCACCGGATTGTGAGGTTGGATATTTCTGAACAGTGTCAGAGAAAATTCCAGCAAACCCTGATAAAGACCCGCAACATGTCGGAATTTTGAACTTCTACTTTTTCATATATTGCGTAGATTAGCGCTTCCTGAAGGAGAGTGCGTTATGGAGAGAACTGAGGGAAGCGGGCAGATGGTGGTGATTACCGCCGACATCGTCGCTTCATTTGTCGCCAATAACCGGGTTGAGCGGGATCAGCTGCCGGCGCTGATCGCGTCCGTCCATGCGTCCCTGCAGCGTCTCGGGCAGGGGGCGGCCCCAGCCGCTGAGGAGGCGCCGCAGCCGGCTGTGCCGGTCAAGCGCTCGGTGACGCCGGACTACATCATCTGCCTTGAGGACGGGAAGCGCTTCAAATCGCTCAGGCGTCATCTGCGCACGGCCTACGACATGACGCCGGAAGATTATCGGGCGCGTTGGGGGCTGCCGGCCGATTATCCGATGGTGGCGCCAAACTATGCGGCTTCGCGTTCGGCGCTGGCAAAATCCATGGGCCTCGGCCGCAAGCCGGAAACGGAAAACCCGGACGACCAGGCGGCCTGATCCGTATCCGGCGCAAAACAGCGATGCATTGGCGCCGGAGCCTTCCACAGGGAGGGCTCCGGCGTTTTTTGTCGAAAAACCTTGTTTCGTGAAAATGTTGCGCAACGTTGAGCGTATACGGCCTCGTCGCCCTGTCGGGCGTTTTGCGGGGATTTTGAACTTTTTGCGAAGGCTGGCGTTGACAGTTGGGTGAGCGGGGTCCTATAAGCCGCTCATCAGCGACGGGGCGCGGCCCTGAAGCTTACCGGAGACTTCCCGAAAGTCAGGCGGAACGGACCGATCGAATGGTCGGGGTTTTCGCCTGTTTCGGGTTTGTTCATCTGGCGGTTGTCTGGTAATCTGGACGGCCTTGCTCTTTGACAATTGCATCGGAAAGAGAAGCGCAGACGGCGTTGTCCTTGCGGAACATTTTGGGACGGACTTTCGGGTTTGTTCCTGGGATGGTCAAGAGAACATCGACGCACTGCGTAGATAGAGGCTCGCTCAGGCTGACCTTTGGGTTGGTC
>NZ_BNCG01000013.1:58223-111203 GCF_014656355.1 Camelimonas fluminis | reverse complement strand
GTGGAACGCGCGCCCATCATCCGGTGGAATCAGTGCCCACCATCCCGTGGAACACGCAGTTCCAGCAATTCGACGAGGCCGGCCGCATGAAACCGTCCTCCTACTACGATCGCGTGGTCGACGTGATGGAGGAGCTGGTCAAGTTCACGTTGCTCACACGGGATGTCTCGACCTATCTCACCGATCGCTATTCGGAGCGCAAGGAAAGCGCCGAAGCGCTGATGGAGCGCGTGAACCTTTCGGCCGCCACCTGATTTGCTCGCCGATGATGATGACGGCTCCGGCCTTCTACGACCCTATGTTGCCAGAACCTCTTCAAGCTGCCGCACCACTGCCTGGCGTTTCTCAGCCTTCAAACCATCGAGGTTTTGTTGCCGCCATCGCACGGCCGGCAGTTCGGCGCCGGCCTCCAGGTTGAGGGCTGGCCAGTCGGGTTCGCCGCGCTCGAACGCCAACAGAAATTGGCGGTGCGCATTGGGCATCTCTCCGACGATGTCGGCAATCAGTGCTTCACGCGCCGCAAGCAGGGTCTCGAGTTCGACCGGTTGTCGCGTCATGCCGACGAAACCTCGGTCAAATTCTACCGCAATATCTTTGCGCCGCACCGCCAGAACTTCGGCCATGGGGCGGTCGTGGCTGATCAGGTAGATGAGGAAGGCCCGACGCAGCGCATCGTCGATGCCTTCATTCGCCAGAAGATCACGCACGTCGAACAGATCGCGTGGATGCTGACGGTCGAGGGCGGCGACAATCTTGCCGGCGTAGAGATCGGGAAACGAGACGATCCGCATTTCGGCAAAGCCGAATTCATCTTCCACGCTGGGGGAGACCGACCGTATGGCGGGCTCGAACACGCAGCCACGCAGGACCGGCGTCACCTCAATCTTGATTTGCGCGCCATCGCCACGGACGACGAGCTTAGTGATCACATTCTCGCGCGAGCGTGACGGAGCGACACGGGAGCCGCGGACTGACTCGGTAATGCGCTCAGCGATGCGCGCCATCGCCGCATTGATCGTTGCAAGCGAGGTCGCGCGGTCCTGCACTGGCAGGTAGGTAAGATCGATATCGACCGAGAGGCGCGGCAGGTCGCGCACGAACAGATTGATCGCCGTGCCACCCTTCATCGCGAAGCACTCTTCCGCAACCACCGAAGGCAGTGTGCGGATCAGTAATGCGACCTGATTTCGGTAAGTGTCCGCAAATGCCATCAATACGCCTCGGCCAGTTCCTTGGGGACAGTGATCTCGTAGGTCGGGTCGTACCTGCCGTCCTTGACCAGCATGCGCTTGCCCGAACCCAGTTCGATTGCGGTCCGGTCGACTTGCTTGAGCCATGCATGGCGATGCCGATCGGCAAAGAAGAAGAACAGGCGCTTCACCTTCACACTGCGGCAGCGGACAAGCAGCTTCTGGAGCCGCCTCGGCGCAAGATCGCTCAGACCTTCCATCAGCACGTCGACCTGATCGAAGCTCTCACGCTGGGGCAGCTCATCGAGAAGTTCGAGAACCGCCCGTTCGGGCGTCGATACCGTCAACGGCCAATCCCATTGCCCCCAGGGCAGAGCGCGCAATCCGGCGTCCTGAAAAGATCCCGCAACTCGCGCATCAGGTGCGCGGTCCGAAACGAGGGAAGGAAAGCTGACATCCTCCAGGTCGGCCCCGAAGAGCGGCGAGCTGTTGTGATACACGAACCGTTCCTTCAGTGGGAGCGTCGTGAGCCAGCTGGGCGGCTTCGCTGGACCGTGAAGATGGATCTCGGAACGATCCTGTGAGAGGTAATGGGCATAGCCTTGCAGCTCGAGGGCTGTCCGGCCGCCAACGGTGAGACGATAGCCGAGAAGCGTCTGCAGCGAGACGACCACCTGCTGCCAGCCAAGCTGTCCGCGAGGGCGCCGATACACTCGGCGTGCCGGCTGCTCGAGCCAGCCAGAGGCAACATATTTGGTGCGCAGCGAGGTTGAGTAGCCTTGAGCGGAAAGCCACGCGGCATCGACGAGCAGGCCCTCAGGCAGGACCTGTTCCAGTTGCTTTAACTTTCCTATTGTTTGCTCACTCATAGTGAGTGTTTTAGCATATTTTCAAACCAAGCGCCAGTTTGAAGATGCCCTGGTTTGCTGCTTTGTGGTTAGCAAATCGGCATAAACGCAAACTGACCTCTTGTCCGAGGCAGGCTGCTCGTTGTGGTCAGCGGTGTTTTCTGCTACAGATTGGGTCAATCTGTGGGACGGCGTTCACAGGGTCGAGACTGGCGATTGACGCCGATTGTCCTTGAAACCCACAAATTTTTTTTCGACCCTTTTTCCCTTTAAAATCAAAAGCGTAACATTTTGACTAGCCAGTAGTCGGTTTTTGCGCGCCCCAAGGCCATAATTATACGTGATATCAACGGCTTAATGTTGGTTTGGACGATTGAGTGGGAGTGATTTGAGTCCGATACGCTTGCGGCGGCCTTTGGTTGCCTGAAAGAAAAGCCCGCATATTTGCGGGCTTTTTGCTGACCGGTGGTTGTCCGGCGGACTTCGTGGCGGTGGCTTCCCACCGCGCAGCCGCCAGGGGCGATAGACTGCTCTTCTGTTCAATGCGGCAGCGGGCGCCCGGGTCCGAGCGAATGAAAGCGGATCCGGCTTCGGGCGCCAACGACCGCCACAGTTGAAGTGGATGCTGGGGCTCCCTATCTGGGGCCTTCAGGATTCACGAGAATATCTTCCCTTATGATTCAGCAATCTGGAAAACGCGCACTGTTGTTGCGCAACCCGCATGCGCGGCGTGGCCAGGAGTCGATCGCACCGGTGCTGCAGCGCCTGGAGCGTGGCGGGCTTGATGTGACAGTTGAGACGTTTGAGGCCTTGCCGGAAATTGCCCGCGATATTGTGCGGCTGCGCGACCGAGCCGATCTGGTGATCGTCTGCGGCGGCGATGGTTCGGTTTCTTCGGCGGCGCTGGCCGCGATGGAAAGTGGCCTGCCTTTGGGCATTATTCCCATGGGCACCGCCAACGACCTTGCCCGCACGCTCAACATACCGATGGATCTGCCGGCCGCAGCCGACGTGATCGCCCAGGGCCAGATGCGGGCCGTGGATGTCGGCACGGTCAATGGCCATGCGTTCTTCAACGTCGCCAGCATCGGGTTGAGCAGCGATCTCGCCCAACGTCTGGATCCTGACATCAAGAAGCGCTTCGGCCGGTTTGGCTATGCGCTGGCGGCCCTGAAGGTGCTGTCCGGCGCATCGCGCTTCCACGCCACCATCATGGAGAAGGGCGGGGCGATCGACGTGGAAACTTACCAGATCGCCGTCGGCAACGGCCGGCACTACGGCGGCGGCAATGTGGTGCAGGAGAGCGCCGAGATCGATGACGGCCACCTCGACCTCTACAGCCTGGAAATGAAGAACCTCTGGAAACTGGCGCTGATGCTGCGGTCATTCCGCTCCGGCACACATGGAGCATGGAGCGAGGTGCGCACCGCGCGCTGCGTTGAGTTTGACATCGTGACGAAAAAGCCCATGCCGATCAATACAGACGGCGAAATCGTCACCGCAACGCCAGGCCACTTCAAAGTCCACCCAAAAGCTATCTCCATATTTGTTCCTGCGGCCTTGTCGCGTTTCAATGCTCAAGCGATGTAATTATATCGTGATTACATCTGGTCGCAGAGTCAGATATTTGGGAGTTCGGGTTGAAGTTATGAGGCGCGATCCAGGGCACTGGCGTATGATGACAATAAAATCTGGCGGCAGGCATTTCGTGGAAACTGTAAAAGGATCAGCAACTGTCAGGGATGTCCGCGCCTGATGTCTGGGCTTCATAAGCTTGCAGGATTGCGTTTTGTAGCGCCATGACGCGTCGATCGCCCCCGCGCAACCCCGCTGCATGGCCACCCCATGTATCGGCTGTTCGGGTTTGCAGCACGCTCAGAAGGCGATCAGGGTCAAAATCTGGTTTTGGATTGCAGAGGATCCGGACAAGTCCGCCAAATATTGCGCTACCATGGGATAGTCTCTGTTCGCCAAAGGCTTCAGCCATGTTGGTCAGGGCAGCCGATGTAACAGCAGGGCCGTATTTGCGGATCGCCTTTGCTATCGATGATGTGAATGCGACGTCGCCCGGACGCCATGCCGCCGACGAGGTGGTTCTGGCAACCCGGAGGCCGGCGTCTGTAACCAGTTGCTGTATCTCGATTGCGTCTTCATCCGCGGCTGTCAGGGCGGCATGGAAGTCGTCAAGCCTGTTAATCGGCTTCCGCGCCCGGTTTGCTAGAATAAACATACGCGCTTCTTCTTCCATGTTTCCATATCTGAAAACACAACACGGCAGTTGCGGAATGTCGCCTCGTTCACGGGCGGCCATCCAGCGATGCTGACCATCGATAATTGTGAGCGCTTCATCCGCGCGTCTGGACACCACCAATGGCGCGCAAAGCCGCCAGTCGAATTTTGCAGCGATACTCATGATCAATCTGCTTGACGCCTCATTTTCTGTTGATCGCTGATATGCGTGGTCGACAGAGAGACGATCCAAATGAATCCACTCTATAGTTGGCAATGTCCCCAGTGGGTCAACATACTTGGCATGATGACCGGCGCTGCGATTTTCCCGTTTCGGGCCTTTCTTTCTGGTCTCGGCGCCAAATTGATGTGTTTTTCCAGGTCCGATATTTGTACTTGCGAGGCTCGAACTGCGCCTGAAATTTTCCATAAATTTGTTGTATTCCTCAGCAGCGCAAACCCATAGATCTCCGCTGCGTTCGATAATAATACTTCCCGGATGAACGCGTATACGCCCCGGCAATGCATTAATTATAAATGTTCCATTTGCCGCAATGTCCCCGACCATATGTGGCGACACCCAGTCTGGTATCCGGGATTTTCCGTGCCTCCAAGTTTGTATTCTGTCTGCATCGACGCAATGAGCAATGTTATATGTCATTGGTTGGTCCTGCTCTGCGAATGAACGAAGGGCTGTCGACGTTATTTGATTGAGGTGAAGAATGAATTGTTTTCGATATAATTACAAGTTAAATAATTTAAATTATTATAAATTGTTTTTCATGCCAAATTTATTTGCTAAAATTGATTCTTAAATCGCGTGGTGAGTGATTTACGCTCTTTTCGCGGAAAGTTGCTTTGGATCAAGGTGATCTGACGGACGATGAAGTCGCTGGCAAAGGCGGCGATGCGCTGGCTGGTGACGTCGTCGCACCGCGTCTGGACGAATTCGGACCCGCCCAGGGAGTTCATGACCTGCTTGCAGCGACCGGCCGGGCGACCGCCTGTTCCCGGCGATGAAGCCGTTGATCGCGTCGGCAACAGTTATGGCCGGCTCCGGCGCGCCGGGTTTGCGCTTCCGGTTTCCCGCTTGGCGATCCAGGCAGAGGCAACGTGCTGCCTGTCAAATGTCTGGTTCTCGCGGTAGACGACTTCGTCCTGGCGTTTGATGACGATCTTCGCCAGATAGGCGATACTGCTGTCAGCGCGCTTTCGCGCCCCGATGGTTCCCATATCGGCATCATATGCGCCGCGCCGGCGTCACATTGTGACGCCGGTCCGAAACACACCCCTGAAAACGCAAAACACACAGCCATACGCATCATGACAGACGTCGCAGGACAGCCAAAAACCCAAGGAACGCCAACGATTCCCGCCAAGCCATCGCCTTGGCGTTTCTGCGTGGCTCCGATGATCGACTGGTCGGATCGGGAATGCCGGTTCTTTCACCGGCTGCTGAGCCGGCGCGCCCGGCTGTATACGGAGATGATCACCACCGGCGCCATCATTCATGGCGATCGGGCGCGGTTGCTGGGGTACAGCCGGCAGGAGCACCCTGTCGCCATCCAGTTGGGTGGCAATGATCCGGCGGCGCTGGCGCAGTGCGCCCGCATTTGCGCTGACCTTGGCTATGACGAGGTCAACCTCAATGTCGGCTGTCCGTCAGATCGGGTGCAGGATGGGGCCTTTGGCGCCTGTCTGATGCGGCAGCCGGAGCTGGTGGGCGATTGCGTCGCCGCCATGAAGGCGGCGGTGAGCATTCCTGTCACCGTGAAGTGTCGCATTGGCGTTGATGACCAGGATCCGGAAGTCGCCCTTGAGGAACTGACCCGCGCCGTCGCCGCCGCCGGCGTCGACGCCCTCATCGTGCATGCGCGCAAGGCGTGGCTGCAGGGGCTGTCGCCGAAGGAAAACCGCGATATTCCGCCGCTCGACTATGATCGCGTCCATCGTCTGAAGCAGACCTGGCCGGATCTCCCGGTCATCCTCAATGGCGGCCTTGTGTCGATCGACGCGGCGAAAACGCACCTGACGGGGCTCGATGGCGTCATGCTGGGTCGCGCCGCATATCAGAATCCGGGGCAACTGTTGCTGGTCGATCCGGAACTGTTCGGCGAGGCGGCGCCTGTGGCTGGCGAGCGCGACGCCCTCGAGGCGCTGCTGCCCTACATTGACGAACGTCTGGAAGCGGGTCTGCGTCTGTCGCAGATCACCCGCCATCTGCTGGGCCTGTTCCCCGGGCAACCTGGCGCCCGGGCTTTCCGTCGCCATCTCGCCACGCACGCCACAAGGCCTGGCGCGGACCGGCAGGTGCTCATCGACGCCATGAACCTGGTGCGGCCTTTCCCGGAGCGCGTCGCGGCGCAGTAGGGCGCTTGCCGCTCCCCCGCAAGGCTGGCAGTCTCCCCGGCAAGCATTGCCCGCAGGCGAGCGCTTTCGCATGCGGGGGAAGTCGCTTCAGACAAACATCAGGGTGATCCGGCGCCGAACGACCGGTTCGCCCGGGAAATGGGAGAACGCCATGGCCGATGCAGCGCACGCCGACGCGGGACGTCAGACGAAGTTCGATCCGCTATCGCGCCCGCTTGTGCCACTACGCGGTTTTGATGAGCTGAAAGTGGGCGAACGTTATCCGTGCCCGGCGCGCACGATAACGATGGCGCATTTCTCGGCGTTTCAGGTGGTGAGCGGCGACAATCACCCCATCCACTACGACAGGGATTATTGCCAGGCGACCGGCCACCCGGATCTGCTGGCGCACGGCCTGCAGGTGTTGAGCGCCACGGCGGCCGGCGCGGGGCTATTCCCGCATGTGATTGGTCCGAAGCTGATTGGCTTTGTCGAGGTGCAGGCCAAATTCCTCAAGGGCGTGTTTCCGGACGACACCCTGTATCCGCTGCTCGAAATCACCGAACTGGTTCGCCAGCGCTCCACGGGCCTCGTCCATATGCGCGCCACGGTGGAGAACCAGAAGGGCGAAATGGTGCTGGAGGGGCGGCATTCCTATCTGCTGCGGCTGTAGGAAGCGGCGCATTGCGCCGGGCGGGCGCGTCCCGTCCGCCAACGCCCTTCACCCGGGAGGCGGCGGGGAGTATAGCAGCGGTCATCCGGACGCCTGCGGCGTCTCAACCATCCAGGTTTTGGGGCGCCCGCCGCTCCGCTACATCGGGTTCGGGCCGGCGAACCGACCGGCTGCGCCGGCGGATCGCTGCCCGCGCCGGCAACAGGAACGCCATGGCCCCCAGCTTCTCAGGACTCCCGTTCGACGATATCCGCCACATGATTCGTGAATTGCCGGGTCCGGACGTGGACGCCGCCGCCAATGTTCGCGAACGCGATGCGGAGTTGACCAAGCCGGCGGGATCGCTGGGCCGGCTGGAATCGCTGGTTGAGTGGCTGGCGGCCTGGCAGGGGCGCTCAAAGCCTTCGGTCAATCGCCCGGTGGTGTGCGTGTTCGCAGGCAATCACGGCGTGACGGCGCGCGGCGTTTCCGCTTATCCGCAGAGCGTCACCCGGCAGATGCTGGAAAATTTCGCCGCGGGCGGCGCTGCGATCAATCAGATCTGCGCCGCTTATGATCTGGGCTTCAAGGTGTTCGACCTGGCGCTCGACGTGCCGACCGGCGACATTACCTGTGAGGACGCGCTGGACGAGAAGTCCTGCGTCGCCACCATGGCTTTCGGCATGGAGGCGATTGCTGGCGGAACCGATCTGCTGTGCCTGGGCGAACTTGGCATTGGCAACACCACCGTCGCCGCCGCCATCTTCGCCGCCCTTTATGGGGGCGACGCCGCCCATTGGGTCGGGCGCGGCAGCGGCGTCGATGACGCGGGCATGGCGCGCAAGGTCGCGGCCGTGGAGGCGGCGTTGGCCCATCATGGCGCCAATCTGAAAGACCCGCTGGAAGTTCTGCGCCGCATCGGCGGCCGGGAAATCGCCGCGTCCGCCGGCGCCATTCTGGCGGCGCGGGCCCAGCGTATTCCGGTGGTGATCGACGGTTACGTCATCACCGCCGCCGCCGCCATCCTGCACGCGCTGGAGCCTACCCTGATCGATCATTGCGTCGCAGGCCACTGCTCGGCGGAGGGCGCCCATGCCGACGTGCTGGAGCGGTTGGGCAAGAAGCCGATCCTTGAGCTGGGCATGCGGCTGGGCGAGGGCACCGGGGCGGCGCTGGCCGCTGGGGTCATCCGCGCCGCTGTCGCCTGCCATAACGACATGGCGACGTTCGCGACCGCCGGCGTGTCCGGCAAAGGCGCTGTCGGGTGAGCCGCAGGCCGCGCCAGGGGGCGTTGTTCTCCCCCCGGCGCTACAGCGCCGCTGATCTGCTGCTCGCCGTGTCGTTGCTGGCAGCTTGCGCCGCCGTTGTCACCATGCTTCCGGAGAAGGAGAAGGGTGAGCTGCTCCAGGGGCGCGCGCGGGCCGTCGATGGCGATTCCGTTCGCCTCAATGGCGTGGAAATTCGCCTTGCCGGTCTGGATGCGCCCGAGCTGCGCCAGACCTGTGAACGCAATGGCCAGAGCTGGAACTGCGGCGAGGCCGCCCGCAGCTTTCTGGCCACGCGGCTTGGCCGCGCCGATGCAAGCTGCCGAAGCCAGGGGATTGATCGCTACGGCCGCACCCTTGCGGTCTGCTCCGTGGCCGGAGAGGACATCAACGCTGCCCTGGTGCGCGACGGCATGGCCGTGTCCTATGGCGACTATGGGCGCGAGGAGGCCGAGGCGCGCGCGGCGCGGCGCGGCGTCTGGGCCGGGCAATTCATGACGCCGCAGGAGTGGCGACGGCTGCATCCCCGCCGTGACCGGAACCCTTAGGGCATGTTCGGGAAAGGCGGCGCCTGCTTTTGTGAAGAAAGTTCATCAAATTCAACGGTTTGATCATTTTATGTGAACCGGCTTCCATCGAAAATACGCGAGGTCCGGACAGGAAGCCTCCAAGGGGGCAGATGCTTCGGCGCTGCGGGTCTGGATGTGCGGGCGTCTGCCGCGCACGCCTGCCTGAGTGTAAATGGCTGGACATGCTCAGAGCGCATATCTCAATTTTCACCTATGCGTCCGCTGTGGCGTCTACCCCAAAGTTATGTGCGCTGGCGCACGTACGCGAGGGGGTGGGCGCCGTATGGTCAATCCATCAAATCCCGACGACCTCCGTAGAGATTTGACACAGCCCCCCTGAAGGCGTCGCGTTCCCCCCACGCGGCGCCTTTTCTTTTGCGACGGCGCGCCGTCGCGCCCGTCCCGGCCCGATATCCATGGGTCCAGCCTGCCGAAACTCTGACAACGCCGTGGCGCGGACAGAGGCGCTGGCGTCAGCTGCGCGCATTTTCGGAAAAAGTGGCCGCGCCCTGTCGTGAGCAGCCTGCGCCAGGCCAAAGCGATGGGGACTCCTGGTCCAGGCCCCTGGTCCGGGCTCCTGGTCTGGGGCAGGGCGCGGCGTGCGCCTGTCTCAGAGTCCCTGGGAAAATCCGGTTTTCTGGCAACGTAATTTTACCAGAGCACGGAACCTCCGGCCGTTGTCGACGTTAAGCATAAGATCGCAGCGATCATTCTGATCCTGACCCCGATCTTGAGACCCCCCTGACTACAGGGCATGTCACGGCGTGGTGCATTGTCACCAGGCGGTGCGTGCCCTTTTTCTTTGGCTGTCGCGGATCCCTGGAGCCCGAACTTTCGGAAACAGACCCGTTGGCGCGTCAAGGCCGCCGCGCTGGAGCGTGTGGGTAAGACCCGGGCCGCGTTGCGGAGCTGTTGACCTCCCGTGTGCGCAATGTTCCCCTGACGCCAAGATCGTATGGGAGCCAGGGATGAAGCTTTACGAGACGCCGCGCACGCCCAACCCACGCCGCGTGCACATTTTCATGGCCGAAAAAAATATTGATATTCCGCGCGTCGCCATCAATCTCGCGACGGCGGAGCACAAGGGCGACGCTTTTCGCAAGGTGACGGCCGTGCAGCGCGTGCCGGCGCTGGAGCTGGACGATGGAACCGTGATCGCCGAGTCGGTCGCGATCTGCCGGTATCTTGAGGAATTGCATCCCGAGCCGGCCCTGTTCGGCCGCGACGCCAAAGAGCGGGCGCTGGTTGAAATGTGGAACCGCCACGTGGAGTTCTACCTGGCCCAACCGATTTTCGCCGCCTTCCGCCATATCAACCCGGCCATGGCCGCCATGGAGCAGCCGCAGATCGCCGAATGGGGCGAGGCCAACAAGGTCAAGGCCGTGGATTTCATGCGCGTGCTGGACCAGGAGCTGGCGAACCGCGCGTTCATCGCCGGCGACGCGTTCTCCATCGCCGACATCACCGCCATCTGCGTGGTTGATTTCGGCAAGGTGGCGAAAATCGCCCCTCCGGACGATCTGGCGAACTTCAATCGCTGGCGGGCGGATGTCTCGGCCCGCCCCAGCGCCAGCGCGACCTGAGCATGCGCGTAACGGTCGTCGGATGTGGCGACGCTTTTGGAGCCGGAGGCAGGTTCAACACCTGCTTCCTGGTCCATGCGGGCGGGCGGACCCTTGCGCTTGATTTTGGCGCATCCTCGCTGATTGCACTGAAAAAGCTGGGTTTGGCGTCGACCGATGTTGACGCCGTGGTGGTGTCGCATCTGCATGGCGACCACTACGGCGGGTTGCCGTTCCTGCTGCTGGACAGCCAGTATGAGGCGCACCGGCGCCGTCCGTTGCTGCTGATGGGGCCGCCCGGGATGGCGACGCGCCTGCCGACGTTGTGTGAGGCGATGTTCGCGGGAACATGGCGGACGTCGTGGCGGTTCCCGATGCACCTGGCGGAGTTGCCGCTGCGGACGCCTGTGGAGGTCGCCGGCTTTACCGTGGAAAGCATTGAGGTGATCCACCCTTCCGGCGCGCCGGCCACCGGGTTGCGCGTGCGTCATGGCGAGCGGCTGCTTGCCTTTTCCGGCGACACCACCTGGACCGATGCGCTGCCTGATGTGGCTGACGGCGCCGACCTGCTGATTCTGGAGTGCATGGGGCGCGGCAAGGGACGTTATGGCGTCGTGCCCTCACATCTGGACCTGGAAGTCATCGAAGCGAAACGCGACCTGCTGCGGGCGCGGCGCATCATGCTGACCCACATGGGGCCGGGCATGTTGACGGATGAAGCAACCGCCCATGCCCACGCGCGCGGCTACATGCTGGCGCACGATGGGCTGGTCGTGGAGGTGTGACGCCAGAACTCAATGAACATGACACTTTGGGTTTGGTAAAACCTGAGCGGCGCAAAGTATGTCCTGCGGGAAATGCTTCACATTGATTTAGGCTTTTCAGGTCGCGGATGCGCCAGGTTAAAGCGATGGAGCATTTCGGGTGAACCGGGTTTCACCGCAAATACGCCAGCATCTTCGCGATCTGGCGTGAGCGTGACGCAAGCCGGTCATCGTCCAGCAAGCCCGGAGACCCGTATCTCCGGCCTCCGGTTCGCCAGACGGGGCAGGCTACTCAGGCCTTGCCGGCTTTTGGCAGGCGGGCGATGAGGCTTGAGGTGTCCCAACGGGCGCCGCCAAGCGCCTGCACCTCTCCATAAAACTGGTCGACAAGGGCTGTCACCGGCAGGCTGGCGCCATTGCGACCTGCTTCGGCCAGACAAATCGACAGGTCCTTGCGCATCCAGTCGACGGCGAAGCCGAACGCGAATTGCCCGTCGTTCATGGTCTTGTGACGGTTCTCCATCTGCCAGGACTGCGCCGCTCCCTTTGAGATCACATCCACCACGGCTTCAACATCCAGTCCGGCGTGCTGCGCGAAGCTGACGCCCTCCGCCAGGGCCTGAACAAGGCCGGCGATGCAGATCTGGTTGACCATCTTGGTCAACTGTCCGGCGCCAGCTGGCCCCATCAGCCGGCAGGCGCGCGCGAAGCTGGCGATAACCGGCTCCGCCCTGGCGTACTGCCCGGCGTCGCCGCCGCACATGACGGT
The DNA here is from genome assembly GCF_014656355.1 of Camelimonas fluminis. Taxonomy (GTDB): domain Bacteria; phylum Pseudomonadota; class Alphaproteobacteria; order Rhizobiales; family Beijerinckiaceae; genus Camelimonas; species Camelimonas fluminis. Next base: position 99,006 of record NZ_BNCG01000013.1, on the reverse strand, counting down.
GAGGGCGCCGTTTTCCGCTCCGGCCTGGCCGCCCGACACCGGCGCGTCAATGAAGCCGAGGCCACGCGCCGCGGCGTCCGCCGCCAGCTCCCGCGCCACATCGGCGGAGGCTGTCGTGTGATCCACAAAAATCGCGCCAGGCTTCATGCCGTGGAAGGCGCCGTCTGGTCCGGAGCAGACCTGCCGCAGATCGTCATCATTGCCGACGCAGGCGAAAACGAAGTCGCAGCCGGCGGCGGCCTCGCGCGGCGTCGCGGCGATGCGTCCGCCATGGCGGGCCGCCCAGGCCTCCGCTTTGGACGCCGTGCGGTTGTAAACCGTGACCTCGTGCCCGTTGGCCCGCAGATGCCCGGCCATGGGAAAGCCCATCACGCCCAGGCCCAGAAACGCCGTCTTCGCCATGCCGCACTCCTCTTGCGCCCGCCAGAGCCAAAATCCGTCCACACTGAACGGGAATTTGCTCCGCCCGTTTGATCGAACGCGTTTCCTTAACGCAAAGCGGCGCGCACGTCGTCGAAAACGCGTCGATGGCTGGCGCCATGACGTTTCGGTCCAGGGGTGCGCGCCATGTGCGACGACAATGCATCCGACCAGATGAAAAGCGTTTCACTGATTCAGATCTGAAGGGGAAACGCGCCAGCCCTTCATAGAGCATCTTGCGGCGGCGTGGCGACCGCCGCCGCAGCCAGACGGGGAGAGACAGCCGCGCGCCACGGACGCATTGACCGCCCTGGGGACGGCGCCTCATACCAACGCCATGATCACCAGGGACCAGGTGCTGGCGGCGCTCGCCCGCGTGCCCGGGCCGGACGGCGCGACGCCGTTGCCGGAAACGGGCCTCATGTCGGATGTCGCCATCAATGGCGACCGCGTTTATGTGGCGATCCGCACGGAACCGGCGCGGGCCGCCGCAATGGAGCCCTTGTGCCGCGCGGCCGAGCAGGCCATCGCGGCGCTGCCGGGCGTCGCTGGCGCGCTGGTGACGCTCACCGCCGAATCGACGCCTGGGGCTGGCGGACGCCCAGGCCCGGGGCCAGGTCGCGGCGCCGGCCAGGGTCCTGGCGCGTCGCGCGCCGCTGCGGGGCGCAACCGCGCCGCGGTTCCGGGCGTGCGTCATATCGTGGCGGTGGCCAGCGGCAAGGGCGGCGTCGGCAAGTCCACCACCGCCTGCAATCTGGCTCTGGCGCTCTCGGGGCTGGGTCTCAGCGTCGGCCTGCTCGATGCGGACATTTACGGCCCTTCGGCCCCGCGCCTGTTCGGTATTTCAGAAAAGCCGGAGATGCTTGAGAACCGCATGCTGAAGCCGCCGGTGCGGTGGGGCGTGAAGGTGATGTCCATCGGTTTTCTGGTCGATCCCGAGGCGGCCATCATCTGGCGCGGGCCCATGGTGATGTCGGCCTTGCAGCAGCTGCTGCGCGAGGTGGTCTGGGGCGATCTGGACGTGCTGGTGGTCGACATGCCGCCGGGCACGGGCGACGCCCAACTGACCATGGCGCAGAACGTGCCGCTGGCCGGCGCGGTCATCGTCTCGACGCCGCAGGATCTGGCGCTGATCGACGCCCGGCGCGGCGTCGCCATGTTTGACAAGGTCGACGTGCCGGTGCTGGGCGTGGCGGAAAACATGTCCACCTTCATCTGCCCCGCTTGCGGGACCCGCTCTGATATTTTCGGTCATGGCGGCGCCCGCCACGAGGCGGAGCGCATCGGCGCGCCATTCCTCGGCGAGATTCCATTGCACATGACCATTCGCGAAACCTCGGATGCGGGCCGTCCGGTGGTGATCTCCGAGCCGGATGGGCCGCACGCGGCGGCCTACCGGAGCATCGCGGAGGCCGTCGCCTCCCGTCTGGTCGCTGGCGCCCCGGCCCGTCAGGCTCCGCGCATCGTCATCGATTGAGGACGACGCCAGCACCGGGGACGGAAAGCGGTGCGGCAGGGGCGCTGCGTGGCGATGCGCGTCTCGTCGGGCCGAGCCCGGGCGCTGCTGCCGGACGCTGAACCGCCGGCGTCGCGCCCCCGGAACCCGATCGAACCAGCGTTCACCCGGGCGCGCCGCGCACCCGGGGGGCATACGCGCGGCGGCGTGCCCAAAAGCGGGAGCGCAGCTGGATCATACGTTCGTATTACGACGTATTGTCGCAGAATATTTCTTGAATGAGTAAAATGTGACAAATTTATTTTCAGAATAATGATGATTTACCGCGCGCAGATGTCGCGGTTTGCGGCGAGGTTTGCTGCTTTACTGGCGGCGGGCGTTTTCATAGCATCTGGCAACTGGTTCGCGTGGGCGTCAGGTCCGCGAGCACCTGGGATCAATCCGGCTCCTGATCGCCAGTTCCAGCTGCGCCAGCTCCAGGTATGCAAGGAAGAGGAGGCGCGCATGCCAGGCCGCCACGATATTCCGTTTTCTGTCTGTCCCCTGCGCGCCGCCGACGTGACAGGCGGGCCCATCGACGCCCTCCGGCAGGCGCGCCGGGTGCGTTCGCCGGTGGTCGGAGCTGTTCTTCTGACTGTTGTTGGCGGGTACGGCGTTCTCATCGGTGAATCCGGACGCCATGCGGCGGCGTCGGATCGGGCTCGGACAGGGCTCGCCCTGGAGCAACGGCGGACCCCGGTGGTTTTCCCGGAGAGGGACGCGCCGTTGTTGTCGGTCGCGCGCCATGTGGTCTGGCCGCCTGTCGCCGGCTGGTGACAGGCGCCGCGGCTTCATCCAGCGCTTCACGCCTTGCAGCAGGAGTGGGGAGGCCCGGCGATCCGGGCGCAGACATCAGCATCAATCCTGGGCGTCTCAACCAATGTATGATGCCACGGCTGGTAATTTCTGTTGCGCGATGCCTGTCGCGCTGGTTTTCTCTTGCACGTAGATGGTTCGGTTCCGGATCCGCGGGAGGAAAACGCGATGAAGCGTCGTCAGTTTTTGCAGGCCGCCAGCACAGGCGTTGTGGGCGCTGCGGTTGCTTCTCCAGCTATTGCTCAATCTGCCCCTGAAGTACGCTGGCGTTGCACGTCGAGCTTTCCAAAATCGCTGGATACTATTTTCGGGGCGGCGGAAGATTTCGCCAGGGCCGTTTCGGATATGACCGACGGCAAATTCCAGATCCATGTCTTCGCGTCGAATGAAATTGTTCCCGGCCTGCAGGCGCTGGACGCTGTCCAGGCGGGCACCGTGGAGATGTGTCACACGGCTTCATACTATTACGTCGGCAAGGATCCGACCTTTGCCTTTGGTTCGGCGATTCCGTTTGGTCTCAATGCGCGCATGATCAACGCCTGGTTCCTCACCGGCGGTGGTCTCGACATGCTCAACGAGTTCTACAAGAAATATAACGTGACCATGCTGCCCGGCGGCAATACCGGCACCCAGATGGGCGGCTGGTTCCGCAAGGAGATCAACTCGGTTCAGGATCTGAACGGGCTCAAGATGCGCATCGCCGGCATCGCTGGGCAAATTCTGCAGCGCCTCGGCGGCGTGCCGCAACAGATCGCCGGCGGCGATATTTATCCGGCGCTGGAAAAGGGCACCATCGACGCCGCCGAATGGGTGGGGCCGTATGACGACGAGAAGCTCGGCTTCGCCCGCGTCGCCAAATATTATTACTATCCTGGCTGGTGGGAGGGCTGCGCCGCCCTCAACTTCTTCATCAATCAGGCCAAGTTTAACGAGCTGCCGAAAACCTATCAGGCAGTGGTGCGCACGGCGGCGCTGATGGCCAACCAGCAGATGCAGGCGAACTACGACACCAAGAATCCAGGCGCCATCAAGCGTCTGGTTGCTGGCGGCGCCCAGCTCCGGGCGTTCCCCCAGGACGTCATGGAAGCCTGTTACAAGGTTTCAAACCAGCTCTATGACGAGATCTCCGCCAAGAATCCCGAGTTCAAGAAGGTGTATGAGGCCGTCCGCACCTTCCGCAACGATTCGTATCTGTGGTGGCAGGTCGCCGAATATACCTTCGACAATTTCATGATCCGCGCCCGCGCCAGGGGAGGATAGTGCTTTCGCGCCGGCAGCGCGCCCGGTCAACGGGGCGGGAGGTTTCCAGTGAGTGAGGTTTCACCGGAAGCGTCCTGACCGGCCGGCGTCGACCTTGCGCAGCCGCCGGGGGAGAGAGCTGAGAAGGAAGAGCGCCAGCCTTTCGGCTGGCGTTTTGCTTTTTCCGGGGACATTTGGGCGGAACAGCAGAATGTGCCGCCTGCTGGCCGTGCATTGGGCGCCGGCGGCGCTGCAGCTGTGATCTTGCGCGAAAGGTTGCCCGGGTGTGGCTTCATCACGCTGGAATGCAGCGTGGGCTGCATGATTGAATGGACATGAATTGAATGCGCCCGGACTGAATGCGCTTGACGCGCGGCCCGGTCAGGGCTTTCGGGCATGGCTGGGCGTTCGCTGGAAAGCGCCCCGGAGAGGACAGCATGGGCGGACATGACGCTGGGGATGATGGGGCATGGCCGGAGGAACTCCGGTTGCGCTCTGGCAAGGATGGGCTGGTCATTACCTTCACCGATGGCGTGAGCGGCGAACTGTCAGCCGAATTTTTGCGGGTCTGGAGCCCGTCGGCGGAGGTGAGAGGCCATGGCGCCGCCGATCGCAAAACCGTTGGCGGCAAGCAAGGCGTGCGCATCACCGCGCTGGAGCCGATCGGCAATTACGCCGTGCGCATTGTTTTCGATGATGGCCATGACACCGGCCTGTATGGCTGGCGCCTGCTCCGCAGCATGGTCACCAGGCAGGAGGCCATGTGGGGCGAGTACCTGGCTGAGCTCGCGCACAAGGGCATGAGTCGCCAGGCATTTCCGGGAAAGGCGAGCCCGGGTTTCCTGAAGAAGGGGCGTTAAATCAGGAGGGTCGCAGATTTCCCGCTGCGACGGGCTCCGCTTTTCGCTGGAGCCGGATGTCGCTGCCCCGGCCGGGCAGGCTGCATCGGCGGAATGCGCTGTGATTGACGCATAAAATAAAAAAGGGCCGGAAACTCCGGCCCTTTTCATTCTTCTTGATGTCGCGGCGGCAACTCGCCTTAACGCACCACCACCACGCGCGTGCCGACCGGCACGCGGGCGTAAAGGTCGATCACGTCCTCATTCATCATCCGGATGCAGCCGGACGAGACCGCCTGGCCAATCGTTTCCGGCTCGTTGGAGCCATGGATGCGATAAAGCGTGTTGCCGAGATACAGCGCGCGCGCGCCCATCGGATTGTCTTCGCCGCCGGGCATGAAACGCGGCAGGTCAGGGCGTCGCTTCAGCATGGAGGCGGGGGGCGTCCACGTCGGCCATTCACGCTTCATGGTGACGCGCTCGGAGCCCGCCCACGAGAAGCCCTCGCGACCGACGCCGATGCCATAGCGGATGGCCTTGCCGTCCGGCAGCACGAAATACAGCCGCCGCTCGGAGGTCGAAATGACGACGGTGCCAGGCGCGTATTTGCCAGAATATTCCACGACCGTGCGCGGGATATTCGTCGCTTTCGCCCTGAAGTTGGGAGCATCATAGACGAGCGGCTGGCGGGTGAGCGGATCGATCTCGGGATAGGCAAATGCAGACGGCGCGAACGACGCCAGTCCTGCCAACAGACCGACCATACCGAAAGTCAAGCGACGCATCATTGCCTCGTCCGGGAAACCTGGGGTGAAATGTGACGTTACATATCGGGAAATACGCCGAACTGGCGCAATGTTCCCTTGTTTGCGACAAAATGCTCAAGGTGGGGTTAACAGGCAATGCGGCGGGGCGCCGGAAGGGGCGATTGCCAGGGGGGCGTGATCCATAGGCAACAGTTGCCGTGGGCGGCGGTGGGCGGCCTGAAGAGGTCTTCGGGGAAACTGTGCATGACGGCGAGGGGGGCGCTTGACGACGTCCGCGGCGGCGCCTATGAGTGGCGCATTCCCGGCGACGTCATGCGTCGCAACCGGTTAGGGCGGTTAGCTCAGCGGGAGAGCACACGCTTCACACGCGTGGGGTCACTGGTTCAATCCCAGTACCGCCCACCATCTTCCTGAAAATTCAACCAGACATCAACGCGCGGCGGACATTGGCCGCTCTTGCGTATGGCTGGCATGCTGCGGAACGCTCCTGGTTGGCCGGGAGCTTTGTCGTGAGGTGGCTGCGGATGTTTCCGGCGAAGCGGCGTCCGCCCCGCCGGAAACAATCCTGACGTTACTGCTTGACCAACGGGCAGCCGCCATCCTTGAGGGAGCGGAAAGCCTGGTCGCCGGGCACTTCGGCAATGATCTTGTAGTAGTCCCAGGGCTTCTTCGATTCTTCCGGCTTTTTCACTTCCAGCAGCAGCATGGAGTGCACCATGCGGCCATCCTGGCGCAGCACGCCATTGTCGGTGAACATGTCCTTCACCGGGGTCTCGCGCATCTTCGCCATCACCTTGTCAGCGTCGGTGGAGCCCACGGCCTTCACCGCCTTGAGGTAATGGGTGGCGGCGCTCCAGTTCGCGGCCTGGTTCATGGTCGGCATGCGGCCTGTGCGCTTGAAGAAACGGTTGGCGAACTCCCGGGTCTTCTCGTCCTTGTCCCAGTACCAGGCCTCGGTGATCACCAGGCCCTGCGCCGTCTTCAGGCCGAGGCTGTGAATGTCGGAAATAAACATGACCAGGCCGGCCAGTTTCTGGCCGCTCTGTCCCAGGCCGAATTCAGCCGCCTGCTTGATGGAGTTGATGGTGTCGCCGCCGCCGTTGGCCAGGCCAACGATCTTCGCCTTCGAGTTCTGCGCCTGCAGCAGGAACGAAGAGAAGTCCTGGTTGTTGAGTGGGTGTCTGGCGCTGCCCAGCACCTTGCCGCCGGCTGCCTTGACGAACTCGCTGGTGTCGCGCTCCAGCGAGTGGCCGAACACATAATCCGCGGTGATGAAGAACCAGGTGTCGCCACCTTCCTTCACAATCGCCTGACCCACGGTCTTGCCGTTGGCGTAAGTGTCCCAGGTCCAGTGAGCGGTGTAGGGCGAGCAGTGCTTGCCGGTGATGTCGGAACTGCCGGCGCCCGTCACCATCACGACCTTTTTGCGATCATTGGCGATCTGCATGGTGGCCAGCGCGGTGGCCGAGGTTGGCAGGTCGAGAATGACGTCGACGCCGTCATTGTCGTACCACTGGCGGGCAATGGCGGAGGCCTGGTCCGGCTTGTTGAGGCTGTCGGCCGCGACGAACTCGATTTTCTTGCCGAGCACTTCGCCGCCGAAGTCCTCAATGGCCATCTTGATGGCTTCAATGCCGCCCTTGCCGCCGATGTCTGAATACACCGACGCCAGGTCGCCCATCATGCCGATCTTCACTGGCCTGTCAGCGGTCTGCGCCGCCGCTGGCGCGGCAAGCGCCGCCCCAAGTGTCGTTGCGCCAATTGCCATTGCCCCAACAGCCGTCGCGCCAAACAGCGCAGAGGCAAACGCCTTGCGGATAGTGGTCATGTTTCCTCCGGACCGTTTGTTCTGGTTCCGGACGGATCATGGCGGATATGGCAGGGGGTCGCAATGTGATTGCGTGGAGATGTATTTGAATGAATATTATACTTTCGTATAAAATATGAGCAGTATATTATCCGGGTATTCAGGTGTGTTTGCAGATTTTGTGTCTATTGGCTTCAGGTCATATCTGGAAGAATTGGGTATATACAAGAACGTGACGCGGACGCCCGGCGGTGAGCCGGGCGTCTGGTCTGGTGAACGTCAGTTCTTCACCCCTTCAGCAACTTGCACTCGGACTCCGAAACCGGCCGGAACGCGTCCTTGCCGGCGATCGTGCCGGTGATCTCCAGATAATCCCACGGCTTCTTCGAGGCTTCAGGGGCTTTCACCTTCATCAGCCAGATATCGCGGACCAGCTTGCCGTCGGCGCGCAGTTCGCCGTTCCTGATGAAGGGCGCCTTGATCGGGCCGCTGCGCAGTTGCGCCAGCACCTTGTCGGTTTCCACGGATTTCGCCGCTTCCGCCGCGCGCAGCCAGGCCAGCGTGCCGCTGTAGTTCATGGCCTGCGTCTCGGACGGCGGGCGGCCCATCTTTTTGGCGTAACGCTCGGAGAAGGCGCGGCTCTCATCATCCGCGTCCCAATAGAAAATCGACGACACCGTGGTGTTCTGCGACGCCTTCAGGCCCACCGAATGCACGTCGGAGAGCAGCAGCGCCATGGCCGCCGCCTTGGTCTTGTCGTCGAAAATGCCGAACTCCTGGCCCTGCTTCAGCGCGTTCTGCTGGTCGGCGATGGCGCTGGCGATGGCGATGACATTGGCGCCGGAGTTCTTGGCCTGCATCAGGAAGGAGGAGAAGTCGAGATTGTTGATCGGGTGGCGCACCGAGCCCAGCACCTTGCCGCCCATGGCCTCCACGTTCTTGCGGGTGTCGTTCTCCAGCGCATGGCCGAAGGCGTAGTCGGCCGAGATGAAGAACCATTTGTCGCCGCCGGACTTCACCACCGGGCCGGTGATGCCCTTGGCGAACTGGTAGGTGTCATAGCCCCACTGGATGGCGTTGGCGTTGCAATGCTTGTTGGTGAGCTCGCTGCTGGCGGCGCCGGTGGCGACGGAGAGGCGATTCTTGTCCTTGGCGATGTTCTGCACGGCAATGGCCACGGCGGAACTGCCAAGATCCATGATCATCCGCACGTTGCGGGTGTCGTACCAGTCGCGGGCGATGGCGGCGCCGATGTCGGCCTTGTTCTGGTGATCGGCGCCGATGACCTCGACCTTCTCGCCCAGCAGCTTGCCGCCAAAGTCTTCCACCGCCATTCGCGCAGCTTCCACCGATCCCGGCCCCTGGGCGTCGGAGAGCGGGCCGGCAATGTCGGTGAGCACGCCGATGCGGATGGTTTCAGCCTGGGCCGCCGCGACGCAGGCGATCAGCGCAAGCGCGGCGACGCCGGCTTTCAGCAGGTGTTTCATGGGTTTCCTCCCCGGCCGGCGGTCGCCTGGGGCAGGCCGCCGTCTTTTCGTATTCATTGTGGGCATGGATGCGCGCAGCACGGCTGCGATGCTCCGTTGCGGAGATCGCCGGTCGCGCCGTCGCAGTCACATCCATGTGCGCATTTGTTTGGAGCGAGGTTGGCCCGGGGCGGCGCCCGCCGTCAATGGCCGCCTCACTTTTGGGCCCTGCCTGTGGAGCGTCATTGCCGGCGGGCAAGTTCCAGACGTTGTCCGAACCTCAGCGGCCTTTGAACACTGCGGGGCGTTTTTCCATGAAGGCCGTCATGCCTTCCGCCGCGTCTTCCGATTTGAACAGCGGCAGCAATTGCAGGAACACGTGGTGCACGTGGTCATTGAACTGCTCGGAAAGACCCATGCGCATCATGCGCTTGGAGGCCTGCACGGCGAGCGGGGCGTTGCTGGCGATATCCAGCGCCAGTTCGCGGGCTTTCGCCATTAGCTGGTCGTCCTCGACCACATAAGAGGCGAGGCCCCATTCAACCGATTCGTCAGCCGAAAGCGTGCGCCCGGTGAAGATCAGCTCCGCCGCTTTCGACCAGCCGATCATGCGCGGCAGAAACCAGGTGCCGCCCGATTCCGGCACCACGCCGCGCCGGGTGAAGGCCGCCGCCAGCTTGGCCGATTTCGCCATGATGCGGATGTCGCAGCCCAGCGCCGTGTCCATGCCATAGCCGGCGGCGCCGCCGTTCACCGCGCAGATGATCGGCTTGTCCATGGCGTGCATCACGGTGGGCGGCGTGTTGCGCAGGTTCAGGTTGGTGGGCGAGGAGGCGGAGCTCATCAGCTTGGCGCCGGCCTCGCCTTTGGGGCGCAGGTCGAGGCCGGCGCAGAAGGCGCGGCCCTTGCCCGTGAGGATGACGCAGCGGACGTCCGGGTCCTCGTTGGCGCGCACCAGCAGCTGGGTCAGTTCGTCCAGCATGGGGCCGGAGATGGTGTTCATCCGCTCCGGGGCGTTGAGGGTGATGGTCGCGACGTGGCTGTCAACGTCATACAGAACTTCCTGAACCGTCGGCGCGGTGGCGGCGTCCATGGCGTGTCTCCCGTTGTGCTTCGTTCTGAGCTGGCTTTGCCCAGAAACAGCACGCCGGCGGCGCCCTGTCGAGAGGCGCTGGCGCATGCGGGCGGGAACGCGTCGGCGGCCCGGTCTTCCGGAACCCGTCATTCCCAGGGCGTCGCAAGGTGGCGTGCGCGGCGCTCCCGGTGCGCCGGTCAGCCCCCGGCGGCCTGGCGGCGCGCCGGCAACAGCCCGGCGACGGCCTCATACAGGTCGTCGAAATGGTCGAGCACAACGTCGGGGTTCAGCTCGGCCACCGGAATGTCGGTGTAGCCAAATGTCATGCCGACAACCGGCACGCCGCTGGCCCGGGCGGCGTTGATGTCGGCGGCGCTGTCGCCCACCATCACCGCCAGCGCCGGATCGCCGCCGGCCAGCCGCACGGTCTCCAGGATATGGCCGGGATGCGGTTTGCGGAAGGCGAAGGTGTCGCCGCCGGCGATGGCGTCGAAGCGCGGCGTCAGCTCCAGCGTATCGAGCAGCAGGCGCGCCAGGCCTTCCAGTTTATTTGTGCAGACAGCCAGCCGCCAGCCAGCGTCGGAAAACCGTTGCAGCGACTCCAGCGCGCCGGGAAACAGTTGCGAATGGTCGGCGATATGCGCTGCGTAATGGTCGATGAATGCGGCGAACAGCGCATCCATCCGCTCAGGCGCGGCCGCCACGCCGGCGGCCGCCATGCCGCGCTCCAGCAGGGCGCGGGCGCCGGCGCCGGTCATCGCCCGCACCTGGTCGAGGTTCACGGGCGGCAGGCGCTCACTCGCCAGCACGGCGTTCAGCGTCGCCAGCAGGTCCGGCGCGGTGTCCACCAGGGTTCCGTCCAGATCCAGCACCAGGGTCGGCGGGGTGATCATGTCTGCTCCTGCGGAATATGGACCGCCCCGCCGGACAGGTTGACTGGCGGATGCGGCGACGCACTGATTTCAGGCCTTTATCAAGCAGGCTTGTATGCAAGCAGCCTCGTATGCAAGCAGAACTGGGTTCGGGCAGAAATTGCGCCGGTCATGATATGGCCGTCAGCGACTCTGATACAGTAGCGCCGTCGGTGTCCGCCAGCGGTCGATTCGTCGCTTCTTGTCACGGGGATTGGATACATGTCGCAGAAGAAGAGCGCCGCGTCAGCCGGTTTGCGGCGCGTGGTGTTTGCGGGGGCGCTGGCCGTGTCCGCGCTGGGCGCTACGGCGGCAAGCGCCGGCAATTTTGATTTCGCCCCCGCGCCGCAGGTCGACCTCAACCGCATCTACCGCGTCGAGCGCGTCACCGGCGAAATGGGCGCCTGTCAGTACGGCCTGAAAGAAGGTTCTGTCGGCGTCACCCTGTGCTATGGACCGGGCGAAGGCGGCGGCGCGCAGACGCCGGGCGATTACCGGCTGGTGACCTCACGTCACGAGCGGGAAGGCGGCGTGTTCCGCATCAACGATCGCACCGGCGAGATGAGCATCTGCTACGTCTTCAATGAGAAGGTCGTCTGCACGCCGCAGGCCAGATAAGCGGTTTCGGCGACGTCGGGCGCGCGTCGCGTTGGGGGCAGGCGTCAGTCATGCAAAACGCATCATTTCAGCGTCTGGCGCAATCCGGGTCCGGCAGGATCGCGTTTTGCTCCAGACAATCCGCCGCGAGAGGCGGCGCGACCGGGACAGGACAGGATGAGTTCAGAAGATCTGAAGCGCCAGGCGGCGGCGCGCGCCCTCGAGGCGGTGACCGACGGCATGCGTCTGGGGTTGGGCACCGGCTCCACGGCGAAACATTTCGTCGAGTTGCTGGGCGACCGGGTTCGCGGTGGGCTGAAAGTGGTCTGCGTGGCCACGTCGGAAGCGACCCAGGCCCAGGCCGAGGGCGAGGGCATTCCCATGTCCACCCTGGACGAGACGCCAGAGCTTGACCTGGTGGTCGACGGCGCCGACGAACTGGATGAACAGCTGCGCCTGGTGAAGGGCGGCGGCGGCGCCCTGCTGCGCGAGAAGATCGTCGCCTCAGCTAGCCGGCGCATGATCGTCATTGCTGACGACAGCAAGAAGGTCGCCACGCTTGGCAAGTTCCCGCTGCCCGTCGAGGTCAATCCGTTCGGCCTGGAAGTGACCCGCCGGCAGATCGCCGCCGCCGCCGCCCGCTGTGGCTGCAATGGCGAACTGACTCTGCGCCAGCGCGATGGCAAGACTTTCGTCACGGATGGCGGCCATTGCATCATCGACTGCCACTTCGGCGTTCTGCCGCAGCCGGAGGCGCTGGCCGACGCGCTCGTCGCCATCCCGGGCGTGGTGGAGCATGGCCTGTTCATTGGCCTGGCCACCGGCGTGGTGCTGGCCGCGCCAGGCGGGCTGATCGAACTGGGGCAGGTGTGAGCATGGCGGCGGCGGCTTCCGGCGGCGGAACCTGGCGCGCAATGGCCGCCGGGGATCTGGCGGAGGTGTTGAAGCTGGCCGCCGTCATTCACCCCGACTACCCCGAGGACGCCGCCGTGTTCGCCGAGCGTCTCGGCCTGTATCCGCAAGGCTGCATGGTGCTGGAGACGCCGGCAGCGGCGGGGGACGATCCCGGTGGCGATGCTGGCGGCCGTTTGGGCGGGTATCTGGTTTCCCACCCATGGACCGCCGGCGCGCCGCCCGCGCTTGACAGCCTGCTCGGCGCGTTGCCGCCGTTTCCGGCGCTGTATTATCTGCATGACCTGGCTCTGTTGCCCGTCGCGCGCGGAACCGGCGCGGCGCGGGCGGCGGTGGCCCGCGCCGCGGCGGTGGCGGCGCAAGCTGGCCTTGATTGCCTTGGCCTGGTGGCGGTGAATGGCGCAGCGGCATTCTGGCGACGGTGCGGCTTTGCGTCTTCGCCGGACGCGGCGTTGCAGGCGGCGGCGCGGAAATACGACGCGACGGCGTCGTACATGACGCGCGCTGTCGCCGCTCCTGAACACGCGGTGGCCCGAGGCCAAAAATGATCGTATGAGGTTCAGGCGCCGGGGATGCACCCAGGCGACAGGATTTCGCGCACGGGAATTTGGTGCGAGGTGAAAACGTTTTCTGACGACGGCGCGCGAACCCGCGCGTGCGGTGCGCAGGACGACAGGTTGGAGCTGCATGGCTCTGGAAACTGGTGAGCTGGAGAGACTGATGAATCGATTTGCCCGCCTTGCCGCCGTCGGCCTGATCGCGGTTACGGCGCCTCTGGCCGCCGGCGCCGCTTTGGCCCAGAGCAAGGAGCCGACTGAGGCCCAGATGACCGTGGCCCGTGAAGTCGTGAAGGCTTCCGGCCTCGACCGTTCCTTTGAGGCCGTGGTTCCGGGCCTGTTCGCCCAGGTGCGCGAACAGCTGGTGACGCGCCCCGAAATCAGGACGGACGTTGAGGAAATCATCACCACGATCACGCCCGAGATCAACGCGAAGACCAATGACATGGTCAACGTGGCGGCGAAAATTTTCGCCGAGCAGATTCCCGAAGCTGATCTCAAGCAGATCGCGGCCTTCTTCACCTCGCCGGCGGGCGTGAAATATGTGCAGAGCCAGCCGGCCGTCATGCAGGAGATGATGGCGCGCATGCAGGACTGGACGCAGTCCCTCTCGGGCGTCGTGGTCGAGCGCATCCGCAACGAACTGCGCAAGCGCGGCAAGACATTCTGATACAAGACGTTCTGGTCCAGCCAGAGGAGCTGGCGGTTCGTCAATGCGCGCAAAGACGTGAAGGCCCGGAGCAGCTCCGGGCGTGACGTCGGCGCTGACGGCGATGGGGCGACGGTTGTTGCCTGATGTCGACGGGTTGGCGCCGACGGCAATGGCGCGGGCGGATATTGACTGCTGCTCCGGCCGCAACCCCACCCGCAGGGTCATGGCCGGATCTGTTCCGGTTACCTGCGAGATGGCGCAAGAACAGGGCGGGGAACGCCAGACATGTCGAGAGCCACGCCCTTGAACCACATGCCAGCCCCGGCGCCCGCCCGCAGCCCTGGCGATTATCTGGAGCGGGCCGCATGGGTGGTGCTGGCGGCCATGCCGCTGGCCCTGGCCTTCGCCGTGCGCTCCTCGGCGGCGCTCATTGGCGTCGCCGCGTTGCTTGCCCTGACCGGCGCCGTGACTGGCGGGCGCGGGCGCGCTCTTGTCGCCAGGGCCTGGGCCGGCGCCAGGTCGCTGCCCGGCGCCTTCCTGCCCCTGTTCGCGGCGCTCGCCGCCGTGTCTTTGCTCTGGCATCCGTTTCCCCGGCTTGGACTGTTCGCCATGGGCGAGGCGTTCGCGCCGCTGGTCGCCGCCGTCATCCTCGGCCTCAGCCTTGGCCGGCTGCAACGACGCGCTGTCTTTATCCTGTTCGCCAGCCTGTTTGCCCTGGCCTGCGTCGAGGTGCTGGTCGAGCTGTTCACCGGCATGGCCTGGCGTTACGCCGTTGGCATGCGTCCGGCGTTGTTCGTGCTCAACAAGCCGGTGATCTGCTTCGTCGTGCTGTACTGGCCGCTATGGAGCCTGTCGGAAGGCATGCCGCGTCGCGGGCTGACGATGGGCGCGCTGGGTCTGCTGATGGCCGTGGCGGTGTTCAAGTCTGTCTCCGGCGCCGCCATGCTGGCGCTGATATGCGGCGGCCTGACTTTTGGCTTGGCCCGTCTCGCCCCGCGTTTCGCCTGGGGGCTGGTGATGGCCGGCCTGTTCGCCGCATTGGCTCTGGCGCCGCTGAAGGGCGACCTGGCCCAGCGCGCCGTGCCCGGCTGGGCGCTGGACCGTTTGCAAGCCCTGCACGCCCGCGATCGGGTCGAGATCTGGCAGAGCTTCGGCGAAGTGGTTCTGCTGCAGCCGTTTACCGGCGTTGGCTTCGGCGTCAGCCCGAAAATGGGCGACGCGCCGGTGGCGCGGCTGATTCCTGGCGAGCATCGAACCCTGCTTGCCGTTGGCCATCCCCACGACATGTTTCTGCAGATCTGGTCCGAACTGGGCGCGCTTGGCGCGCTGCTGGCGGCGGTGGCGCTCGCCTGGCTCGGCAAGGCGCTGCTGATGCTGCGCCGGCGCGAGGAGTTGCCTCCCGCGCTGGCGGCGATATCCGCCGTCATCATCATCGCCGAGGTGGGGCACGGCGCCTGGCAGGGGTGGTGGCTGGCCATTCTCGGCGCGGCGGCTATCTGGTTCTGCAAATCCTTCGAAGCCGTGCGATACGACACGGCGCCACCTTCCGCGGCGGGCGACACTCTCGCCAGCTAGAGCGCTTTTTGACCAGACGGAATGGTCTGGTCGATCAGAATTCGCTCCAAACAAGGAAACTGGAGCAATCCCCGATCCATGTAGCTCGGGAATTGCTCCAGGGGCTGTTTTTTGAAAAGAGACGGCGCCAGCTTTGGGGCGCGCCGTCACAGGAGCTTGCCAGATGAGCGCGTATGACGTGGACCTGTTTGTCATTGGCGGTGGTTCCGGCGGCGTGCGCGCGGCGCGCATCGCGGCGACCCACGGCGCCCGCGTCATGGTCGCAGAAGAGTTTCGCATGGGCGGCACCTGCGTCATTCGCGGCTGCGTGCCGAAGAAACTGCTGGTTTACGCCAGCCGTTTCGCTCACGAATTCAGCGACTCCGCCGGTTTCGGCTGGACGCTGCCCCAGGCCCCGGCGTTCGACTGGGCCAGCCTGATCGCCCGCAAGGACGCGGAAATCACCCGGCTGGAAGGCCTGTATCGCAACAATCTGGCCAATTCCGGCGTCGAGATCGTCGACGCCCGCGCCGTGATCGCCGGTCCCAACGCCGTGCGCTTGCTGCCCGATGGCCGCATCGTCACCGCGGAGCGCATCCTCGTCGCCACCGGCGCCTGGCCGACGCAGCTTCCCGGCGTGCCTGGCGTCGAGCACGCCATCACCTCCAATGAGGCCCTGCACCTGCCGCGCCAGCCGCGCCGCATCATGGTCGTTGGCGCCGGCTACATCGCCGTGGAATTCGCGGGCATTTTCGCCGGCCTCGGCAGCGAGGTGACGCTTGTTCATCGTGGCGACCGGCTGTTGCGCGGCTTCGATCATGACCTGCAGGATGGCCTCGCAGCCGCCCTTGACCAGCAGATGGACCTGCGCCTCGGCCGCCAGTTGGCGCGCATCGATCGCACCGGCGACGGCCTGGACGTTGCGTTGAGCGATGGCGAAACGGTTCAGGTCGACGCGGTGCTGATGGCGATCGGCCGCCTGCCAAATACCCGTGGCCTGGGGCTGGAAGAAGCCCGCGTCAAGCTGGATGCGCTGGGCGCGGTGCAGGTGGACGACTATTCCTGCACCAGCGTTCCGTCGATCTATGCCGTGGGCGACGTGACCAATCGCGTCAATCTGACCCCGGTCGCCATTCGCGAAGGCCACGCCTTCGCCGACACCGTGTATGGCGGTCGTCCCACCACAGTCGATCATCGCCTGATTCCGACCGCGGTGTTCTCGACGCCGGAGATCGGAACCGTCGGCCTGACGGAGGAGCAGGCGCGCGCCAGCCACGGCGACGTGCTGATCTTCCGCACCGCGTTCCGCCCCATGAAGGCGACCCTCTCCGGCAGCGCCGAGCGGATGATGATGAAGATCATCGTCGATCGCGTCACGGATCGGGTGCTTGGCGTGCACATTCTTGGCGAAGGGGCGGGCGAGATGATCCAGGTCCTCGGCATCGCCGTGAGCATGGGCGCGACCAAGGCGGACTTTGACCGGACCATCGCCGTGCATCCCACCGCGGCCGAGGAGTTGGTGACCCTGCGCACGCCGGTCAATCCGTAACCCGGAAACAGGCGGGCGCGACCCGCCTGTTTTTGAGCGCCTCCGGGCGGCGCGCAGCCCCCAGGTCGCTCCGCCCTGAAGGCGCCGCTCAAAAGACTTCATTATTGTTAACTTCGGCGGTATAAGCCCCGCTTCCGGGAATGTCCGTCGCAGCGCAACAGCGTCAGCCGGCGAGGCGCCCGACAATAACGGGCAGGGCGCATTCGTCATCATGGGCGGTTGCGTTTCAGGCAAATGCCCGGGGGCAGTGCGGCGGCTGCCATCCACAAACGGCCCGCCGCGGGAGTGACGAAGATGAGTGAGCGGTGGACGCCCGCCTCATGGCGCCAGAAACCAGTGCAGCAGATGCCAGCCTATCCCGACGCCGCCGCCCTTGCGGCTGTCGAGGAGCAGCTGTCCGCGTTTCCGCCGCTGGTTTTTGCCGGTGAGGCTCGGCAACTGAAGCGCGCGCTCGGCAAGGTCGCTGCTGGCGAAGCTTTTCTGCTTCAGGGCGGCGATTGCGCCGAAGCATTTGCCGAACATAGCGCCGACAATATCCGCGACTTTTTCCGCGTCTTCCTGCAGATGGCGGTGGTGCTCACCTTCGCCGGCGCCTCGCCGGTGGTGAAGGTTGGCCGCGTCGCCGGTCAGTTCGCCAAGCCGCGCTCGGCCAACACCGAGACCATCGACGGCGTCGAACTGCCGAGCTATCGCGGCGACATTGTCAACGACATCGGTTTCACCGCCGATGCGCGTTCGCCGGATCCGCGTCGCCAGCTCATGGCGTTCCGCCAGTCGGCCGCGACGCTGAACCTGATCCGCGCCTTCGCCAACGGCGGCTACGCCAATCTGGACAACGTTCATCGCTGGATGCTGGGCTTCGTCAAGGACAGCCCGCAGTCGGGCCGTTACCAGGAGCTGGCCAACCGCATCACCGAATCGCTCGACTTCATGCGGGCCATCGGCATCGATCCGGAAACCCATCCGGAGATGCGCTCGACCGAGTTCTACACCAGCCATGAGGCGCTGCTGCTCGGTTACGAACAGGCGCTGACCCGCGTCGATTCGACGACCGGCGACTGGTACGCCACCTCCGGCCACATGCTGTGGATCGGCGATCGCACCCGTCAGCTCGACCATGCCCACGTGGAGTATTTCCGCGGCGTGCAGAACCCGATTGGCGTCAAGTGCGGTCCCTCGCTCAGCGGCGATGAACTACTGAAGCTGATCGACGTGCTGAACCCGGAGAACGAGCCAGGCCGCCTGACGCTGATCTGCCGCTTCGGCGCCGACAAGGCTGGCGATCATCTGCCAGGCCTGGTGCGGGCGGTGCAGCGCGAGGGCCGTTCGGTGGTGTGGTCGTGCGATCCGATGCACGGCAACACGGTGAAGGCTGGCTCGTTCAAGACCCGGCCGTTCGACCTCATCATGTCGGAAGTCAAAACCTTCTTCGACGTGCATGCGGCTGAGGGAACCTACGCCGGCGGCATCCACCTGGAGATGACCGGCAAGGACGTCACCGAATGCACCGGCGGCGCCCGCGCCATCTCCGAGGCCGGTCTGTCCGACCGGTACCACACCCACTGCGACCCGCGCCTCAACGCGGAGCAGGCGATCGAGCTGGCCTTCCTGGTCGCCGAGCGCCTGAAGCAGGAGCGCTCCGACAAGCTGCGCGACCAGCGCGCCGCCGCGGCCGAGTAAGACCGACAAGCGCCAGACAGGCAAAAGCCCCGGATCCTGCCGATCCGGGGCTTTTTTTTTTCCGGAATGCGCGCCTGGCGCCGGTTAACTGGCGATGTTGTCGGTTTCGATAACCTCCGCGTAGCGATCGGCGATTTCCGCAAGGGCAACGCGGTGCACCTCAGACGCCGCGACAGGGCTGCCGTCCAGGGCGTCCGGCAGGGCCCGCGTCGCGGCGGCGTCCGCCGCCACGAAGCTGTTATGCCCATGATCCAGCGCCGAACGCGCCGTGGCGCTGACGCACATGTGGGTCATGAACCCGGCGATAATCAGTTGCGGGCGGCCAAGTTCCCGGACGATTGCGTCCAGGTCGGTTCCGGCGAAGGCGTTGGGCAGGCGCTTGTGCACGATCGGCTCGGCCCCCTGGGGCGTTGCCTCGGTCAGGAAAGCGCCGCCGGGTCCTTCAGGATCGAACAGGCCGCCCGGCCGGCCAATCTGGGCGATATGAATGATGGGCGTCGCCGCTGCGCGGGCCCTCTGGAGGAGCAAGGCCAGCCGCTCCACGGCCCGGTCGATTCCGGCCAGCGGCAGGCTGCCGGAGCGATATTCGTTCTGGGCGTCGACGATGACCAGCGTCGCCTGGGAAAGCCGGGCGCGTTGCGGCTGGGCGCCGGCTAGCGAAAGCAGGGTGCGGGGCGTATCGGTTGCAGGCGGCATCGGCGATCTCCTCGGGCGTCAGGCGCGCATTCAGGGCCTCGCCATGGCGCGCGTGGCGATGAGTGCAGCATGGCGGGCCAGGCCTGTCCATTGGCTGGGCGCCCGGGGCGGCAAATCCAGAAGCAGGGCTGCCCTGGCGTTGCTTCTGCGTCCGGGCTCGGTCATAACCGGCCCATGATCCAGATCGCCCCCGGCAGCGTCCCCATGATCGTCCGTTTCGCCCCTTCGCCCACCGGCTATCTGCATATCGGCAACGCGCGCACGGCCTTGCTGAACGCGCTGCTGGCGCGGCGCGCCGGCGGGCGCTTTATCCTGCGTCTCGACGACACGGACCTGGAGCGCTCACGCGCCGAATACGCGGCGGCGATCCGTGAGGATCTGGCCTGGCTTGGCCTGACGCCGGATGATGAGTTCCGCCAGTCCGACCGCATGGCGGTCTATGAGGCCGCGGCCCAGCGTCTGCGCGACGCCGGCCGGTTGTACGCCTGCTATGAAACCGCTGATGAACTGGACCGACGCCGCAAGCGCCAGCTGGCGCGCGGGTTGCCGCCGGTCTATGACCGCGCGGCGCTGAAGCTGAGTGAAGCGGAAAAGGCCGATCTTGAAGCCCAGGGACGTCGTCCGCACTGGCGCTTTCTGCTGGAGCCGGGCGTGGTGACCTGGACCGATCTGGTGCGCGGCGACTCACGGGTGGAGAGCGGCTCGCTGTCAGACCCGGTGCTGATCCGTGAGGACGGCAGCTTCCTCTACACGCTGCCGTCGGTGGTCGATGACGTTGACATGGGGATCACCCATGTGGTGCGCGGCGAGGACCATGTCACCAACACTGCCGCCCAGATCCAGATTTTTGAAGCGCTGGGCGCGGCGCCGCCACTGTTCGGGCATCATAACCTGCTGACCACGGCGAGCGGCGAGGGGTTGTCGAAGCGTCTCGGCCACCTCTCCCTGCGCGGCCTGCGCGACAGCGGCCTGGAGCCGATGGCGGTCGCCTCGCTGGCGGTTCTGGTCGGCACGGCGGAGGCGGTGCGCCCCATCGCCGGTCTCGACGCCCTTGCCGCCCTGGTCGATCTGTCCGGCATTTCCCGCGCGCCCGCCAAATTCGATGAGAGCGAGCTGGCCAATCTCAACGCCCGGCTGCTGCATGACATGGCGTGGATTGACGCCGCGCCGCGTCTGGCGGCGTTGGGCCTTGCCGCGACGGAACCGCTGTGGCTGGCGGTGCGCGGCAACATCAGCCGTCTTGCCGAGACGGCGGACTGGATCCGCATCATCGCCTCAGGTCCGGAGCAGGCGTCGGATGCAGGCATGACCGACGGCTTCCGCGCCGCCGCCCTCGCCGCGCTGCCTGCTGAACCCTGGTCGACGGAGACGTGGAAACAGTGGACCAGCGCCATCCGCGACCAGACCGGCGCCAGGGGCAAGGCCCTGTTCATGCCGCTGCGTCTCGCGCTCACTGGCCGGGAGCACGGCCCGGAACTGGCGGCCCTGCTGCCACTGATCGGCCGGCCCGAGACCCTGCGCCGTCTCGGGGGCGCATAAGCGGGCAGGGGGCCTCCGGGACGTTCCTGCGCACGACGTCCTGACGGCGTCAATCTGACGATCAGTCAGCCGGCCGCCTTGCCAGCGCGCCGCTGGCTTTCATCCGCTCGTCGCTTGCGAGGATTGGCCTGGCCAGACTTGCCCCAGATCTGCCCCCAAGACTTGCCCTCAAGACCTGCCCCAAGACCTGCCATGGCCGCCATTCGCGAAGGCGCCGCTGAAAGGCGGCCCGCACCAGCCCGGGCCGAAAGCGCCGCAAGGCGTCTCGTCGCGCCGCCAGTTCCAGCAGGACGCTGGTCTTCGACAGTCAAAACCGCTGCGCCGCGCGCCGCCTGGCGCCGCCGCGATGGGCGCCGCTCAAAACGCCGCGCCGGCCGCGCTCTGCCTCAGCGATCCTTGCTCAGCGCTCCTTGCCTGGCTCTGTCGGCTCCACAAAGATGTTCGGAGCCACGACGCGCACCTTGGCGCGCTGGCCGCCCTGGCCCACGGTTTCGCGCACCTGGCCTTCGCGGGCGCCAACGGTCTGTTCCTCGTTGATCGTCTGCGGGCCAATGCCGGAGGATTCGTGCGAGGCGGTCGGCAGGGTGGACGGATCGACGGGCGCTTCCTCATCAGCCTCGGCGGCTGGCGTCGGCGCCGGCTTCCTGCTGGCGGCGACGGTTTTCGGGCGCGACAGCTCTTCCGCCTTCTCCTCCGTAACGATCATGTCGCCCCGGCCAGATTTCAGCATGTTCTCGGCCGGCTGCAACGCGGTCGCCCAGCTCTCGTCCGCCTTGCGGCACGAGCAGGCGGGGTCGAAGGATTTCTTGTATTTTCCGGCGTTCGGCAGTTCCGTATAGGGCTTGCCCTCACGATTGCCAGCGCGTTCGATGACCCCATCGCCAGACATGAAATACACCAGCGTCTGCGTGCTGGGGCAAAGCGCCTGGCACATGTCCTCCGCGCCCTCGCGACGGTTGGAGGGCAGAGGGAAGAAAAAGCCGTCGCAAGCACGCACGCAGACCACGCGGGAGCCACCGTAACGCGGCGAACCTTCGGTCGCCTGACGGTGCGTGTTCATTTCATACTGCTGCTGGTCCGGCGGAGGCGGGGCGGCCTGGCCGCCGCCAAACAGCCGCTCGAAGAAGTTTGGCTCACGCTGGCCGCCGGGGCTGCAATAGCGGGCGATGGCGGCCATGAGCGCCTGGCGTCGGGCGGGATTGCCCTGGGCCTGCCCCTGGGCGCTGGCGTAGGCGCCCTGCAGCGCGCGCAGGCGCCCGTCGATCTGGCTGCACTGGGGCGGCCGGTCGCCAAAGAACAGGAAGCCGCGATCGCAACCAAGTCGCGACCGCTGCGCCTGCAACTGGATGATCTCGCCACGAATCTGGCTGGCCTGGCCCGCCGCCTGCGGGTTGCCGCGCGACAGCGCCGCGAGTTCGGCCCGATACTGGTCGCAGGCCGGCGACTGCGCCGCAGCCACGACGGCGCTTGCCGTGAGCGCCATGGCGCCAAGGCTGACGATTTTCAGCATGCGCCGGCCTGTCGCCGACAGTCGGGCGCCGATCCCGGAAGGGACGGTGGCGTCGGACAGGGCATTGGAAGCTGGCGCGCGCCGCAGGTTCATCGAATCATCCCGCTATCGCATTTTCAGGAGACGCGGACGCCGCGTCGCGGGGAGAAAATGCGCCAAAGCAAAAAGTTAGAGTGCGTATCTGTCAGCCTGGGCCAGATCTCAGGCGTGTTGAAGCCTGTCATCCGGCAGCTGTCCGCAAGTGACCATTCTATCTCGCCGCAAATGCGGCGGTTCGCAAGTTTTCCAGCGATCTCAGCGTGCGTCAGGCGTTGCATGATCCCACATGCGTGGCCTGGCGGACACGGCGCAGCGGGTCCGCATCCTGACGGGTTTGCCTGGCGGGTTCGCTTGCCAGACGCCTGCTTCGTCGCCATGTGTGTGCCTGGAAGCGGTGTGACCATTGCAGTGGCGTGATCCACCTGAACCCAGCCGGATTGTCGCGACAACCCGGGCGCCGTTGCCTTCGTGGCGGCGAATCCATCCGAAGTGAAGTTCTTCCCGCAGGGGATAAAGCGTTTTCCGGCATGGCGGCGTCCGCCTGGCGGGACATGCTCTGGCAGGCAGGAAATCAACGCACATGACCAGCGCCGGAACGACATCCAGCCAAAATGGCGGCGCCCATCGAACCGGCGTCGGGACGGGGCGCGGCCTGACCCGGACCGCCTTGCGGCTCTTCGCCGCCGGCGTTGTCGCCGCCACGGCGACGATGGCCGTGGCTCCGGCCGCCCTGGCTGACGGGCCGGACGTCATCCTGAAGAAATCCACCGTCTGGAAGTTCATGACGCCGGACGACAAGCTGGTGGTCTATGGCATCGACGATCCGCTGGTTGACGGCGTCGCCTGTCACTACACGCTGCCGGAGCGCGGCGGCGTCAAGGGCATGCTGGGGGTGGCCGAGGAGGTTTCCGATATCTCGCTCGCCTGCAACCAGACCGGGCCGATCACGATCAAGGAGAAGTTCGCCCAGGGCGACGTGGTGTTCTCCGAGCGCCGTTCGCTGATTTTCAAGAAGATGCAGATCGTCCGCGCCTGCGACGCGAAGCGCAATACGCTGGTTTATCTGGTGTATTCAGACCGGGTGATCGAAGGCTCGCCCCAGAACGCCACCGCCGCCGTGCCGATCGCCCCCTGGGGCGGCCAGGGCGGCCCGGTGAAGTGCGCCGACTGGCTCAAATGAACTGAAGCATTCGGCGGCAGGCGCTTGACGGCGCGTCCGCGCCGTCGCAAAACGGTCCCATGACGACGGCCCGCATTATTTTTGCGATCTGCATTATAACCGGCTAGCGCGCTGCGCGGCCCGGAGCCGTCCCCTTTTCAGAACCTGAAAATTGGATTGCACTCCCGGCCGCCGGCCTTGGGAGAGGTACGACCGTGCAAATCGATGTGCAGAACGACGCGCCCGACAGCGCGCGCCGCGCCGGCGACGCCGCGCCGCAGCAGGCTGGCGCAGGCCTGGCCGGGGACGGTGCATCCGGGGACAGCGCCCTGCGCCTGTACAACACCCTGACCCGCGCGAAGGACGACTTCCGTCCCATCGATCCGGCCAATGTGCGCATGTATGCCTGCGGCCCCACGGTTTACGACGACGCCCATATCGGCAACGCGCGCCCCATCATCGTCTTCGACGTGCTGTTTCGCGCGCTGCGCCAGCTTTATGGCGAAAGCGGCGTGACCTACGTCCGCAACATCACCGACGTCGACGACAAGATCAACGCCCGCGCCGCCGAGCGCGGCGTCACCATCCGCGACCTCACCGAAGTCACGGCGCGGCGCTTCCACGCCGATATCCGCGCCCTTGGCGTGCTGATGCCCGACCAGGTGAACGTGGAGGGCGAGCCGCCGCGCTTCATCGAGCCGCGCGCCACCGAGCACATCGTCGAGATGCGCGATCTCATCGGGCGCCTCATCGCCCGCGACATCGCCTACGTGGCCGAGGATCACGTGCTGTTCTCCGTGGCCGCCATGGGGCGCAAGGCAGGCATGCCGCGTTATGGCTCCCTCGCCAACCGCTCGCTGGATGAAATGCTGGCTGGCGCCCGCGTCGAGGTGGCGCCCTACAAGCGCGACCCCATGGATTTCGTGCTGTGGAAGCCGTCGAAGGAGAACGAGCCGGGCTGGCCGTCGCCGGGCGACATCGCCGTTCCAGGCCGCCCCGGCTGGCATATCGAATGCTCGGCCATGTCGTGGAAGCACCTGATCCAGGGCTTCGCCGGGCGCGTCGCCTGCGAGCCGGCCGAGGTCAATGTCTTCGACATTCACGCCGGCGGCATCGATCTGGTGTTCCCGCACCATGAGGACGAGATCGCCCAGTCGTGCTGCGCCCTCGATGCGCCGCGCATGGCCAACTACTGGCTGCACAACGGCTTCCTTCAGGTCGAAGGCCAGAAGATGTCGAAGTCGCTCGGCAATTTCGTCACCATTCGCGACCTGCTGACCAGCGGCAAGTTCGGCGGCCCGTGGGCCGGGCCGGTGATCCGCTGGGCCATGCTGGAAACGCACTACCGCCAGCCCATCGACTGGACCGAGAAGCGCCTTGCCCGGGCGCAGACGGAGCTGGAAACCATCGCTGGCGCCATCGGCGCCCTGCAGGGCCGATTCTTCGGCGGGTGCGATATCACCTTGCGGCGGTGGATCGCCGATCTGGATCAGGCGCCGCCGGCGCCGTTCCTCGGTTTCCTGCTGGACGATCTCAACACCCCCGGCGCCATCGGCTGGGTGCGCGGGCTGATCGGCCGCATGGCCTCGGATCTGGAGGCCGCCGGCCAGGTGATCCGCGCTTTGTCGTTCCTCGGCCTGGTCAGCCGCCAGACGCCGCTGGCCCTGGCCGCGCCGCTTGGCTGCGGCCAGTTCAGCCCGGAAACCGGCATGTTCGGCTTCAGCATGAGCCGCATCTGGCGCACGGCGCACGTCAATGGCGACGCCCGCCTGCTGGAATCCACCCGCGAGGAGCTGGCGCGCAAGAAGATCGCCATCGAGACGGACGCCAACGGTCTGGTGTCCTTCCGCAGCGAGGCGGACGACGATCCCGCACTGGCGCGGGTCAACGCGCTCATCGCTGACCGCGCCGACGCCCGCGCCCGCAAGGACTGGGCCGAGGCCGACCGGATTCGCGACGAACTCGCCGCCATGGGCGCGGTGGTCAAGGATACGAAGGACGGCGGCGTCTCCATCGAATGGGTCGCGGGAAAATAGGGGCCGGCCATGGGACAGCAATTCAGCGCGGGCCTGCGCCCGTTTCTGCCGTCGGACGGCCCGGTGCTGGCCGACATCTTTCGTGAAGCCATCCATGTGCTGGCGGAGGACGACTATGACGACGCCCAGCGCGACGCCTGGGCTTCCGCCGCTGACGACGCGGAGGCTTTCACCGGCCGCCTTGCCGGAAACCTGACGCTGGTCGCCGTTGTCGGCGGCTCGGCTGCCGGTTTCGCCTCGCTGCGCGGCAAGGACCACATCGACATGCTGTTCGTGCATCCATCCGTCGCTGGGCAGGGCGTCGGCGCCATGCTGCTCGGCGCCCTGGAAAAGCTGGCGACGGCGCGCGGCGCCACGGCGTTGACGGCGGACGTCAGCGACGTGGCCTCGCATCTGTTCGGCAAACTGGGGTTTGAGCCGCAACGGCGCGAGACCGTGGATATCGACGGCGTCTGGCTTGGCCGCACCGCCATGCGCAAGCAACTGGCCGGCAACAATGACAAAAACACCACGCCTGGGGGGCGGCAATGACGCGGGAACGGCTGTATCTGTTCGACACCACGCTGCGCGACGGCGCCCAGACCACCGGGGTCGACTTCTCCCTCGATGACAAGCGCCAGATCGCCAGCATGCTTGACCGGCTTGGGATCGACTACGTGGAGGGCGGCTATCCGGGGGCCAATCCCACCGACACCGAGTTCTTCCAGGAAAAGCGCACGAAGAACGCAACCTTCACCGCTTTCGGCATGACCCGCCGGGCTGGCCGCTCCGCCGCCAACGATCCAGGCGTCGCAGCCCTGCTCGACAGCAGCGCGGACGCCATCTGCTTCGTCGCCAAGAGCTGGGATTACCAGGTGCACGTGGCGCTGGAAGTGCCGCTTGAGGAAAATATCGCCGGCATCCGTGACAGCGTCGCCGCCGCGAAAGCGACCGGCCGCGAGGTGATGCTTGATTGCGAGCATTTCTTCGATGGTTACAAGGCCAATCCCGAATATGCCCTGGCCTGCGCGAAGGCGGCCTGGGAGTCCGGCGCCCGCTGGGTGGTGCTGTGCGACACCAACGGCGGCACGCTGCCCGACGAGGTGGAGCGCATCGTCGGCGAGGTCGCGCGCCATGTCCCGGGCGACCACCTTGGCATCCACCCCCATGACGACACCGGCTGCGCCGTCGCCAACGCCCTGGCGGCGGTGCGCGCCGGCGCCCGGCAGATCCAGGGCACGCTCAATGGCCTCGGTGAGCGTTGCGGCAACGCCAATCTGGTCTCGCTGATCCCGACCCTGATGTTGAAGGAGCCCTACGCCTCGCGCTTCCAGCTTGGCGTAACGCGGGAGGGGCTCGCCGGTCTCACCCACGCCTCGCGGGCGCTGGATGAGGTGCTCAACCGCGCGCCCAACCGCCATGCGCCTTACGTCGGCGCCAGCGCCTTCGCCACCAAGGCCGGCATCCACGCCTCGGCGGTGCTGAAGGACCCGCGCACCTATGAGCACGTGGAGCCGGAAACTGTCGGCAACAGCCGCCAGTTGCTGGTGTCATTGCAGGCTGGCAAGTCCAACATCCTGGCCGAGCTGGAGCGGGTCGGCATCCAGGTCGACAGGGATGACCGCCGCATCGGCCGGCTGCTTGAGGTGGTGAAGGAAAAGGAAGCGGCGGGCTACGCCTATGAGGGCGCCGACGCGTCGTTTTACCTGCTGGCCCGCCGCGTGCTGGGCGATTTGCCGGAGTTTTTCGACGTGGAGCGCTTCAGCGTCAGCGTCGAGCGCCGGTTCAACGCCCTGGGCGAGCAGGTGACGGTGGCCCAGGCGGTCGTGAAGGTCCGGGTTGGCGACGAGGAGCTGATTTCGGTGGGCGAGGGCAACGGCCCGGTCAACGCCCTCGACGTCGCCTTGCGCAAGGATCTGGGCAAGTACCAGCCGTTAATCGAGGGCCTCGGCCTGCGCGACTTCAAGGTGCGGGTTTTCCAGGGCGGCACCGACGCGGTGACCCGGGTGCTGATTGAAAGCGGCGACCGTAGCGGCGACAGCTGGGTGACGGTCGGCGTCAGCCCCAATATCATCGACGCCTCGTTCCAGGCCCTGACCGATTCCATCGTCTACAAGCTGGTGAAGAGCGGCGCGGAGGCGTGACCGGACGGGGCAGGGACAGCCGACGTTGGAACCGGGCGAACTGGAACAGTTGGCGCCCGTCTTGTGAACCGGTCGTTGTTCCTGGGCGGGGTGCGCGGCTCGCGCCGGGGGCGCCTCTGGCGGGCCCCGGTGTCCCGGATTGCACGGAGCGTTCACCCGCTGGCGTCAGATAAAGGGTGTGTGCTCAAGCGCATCCATCAAAGGCTGCTCACCCCTTTCGATGCCGGCTGTCTTGTCGTGGACCCGGCTGGCGCCTCTGAACTCTTCCGCTCTGGCCGCGGCAGGCATGGAGTCTGGCTTTTGCTGCGGGGGGCGCATTGCGGCGCGCGGTTTTGTTGCCCTGTCCGGGATTGGCGGAACCATCGCCGGTGGCAATTCCCGGGACGGCGCCGCGGCGAGCGATCCGATACGTTTCGGCGGCGGGGGAGGAAGCAGGACGCTTCCGGCTTTCGCCTGCCTTGCCCGGAATTCTCCAAGAAAAGGCAGCGGCTCGCGATCTCCGAGAATACGGGTTCGCACGATATCCCGAGGCGGGACGACCTCGCCGCCAGGGAGGCGGACGCTGCTCTCTGGAAGAATCTGAACAGGAGAGTGCGTCGTGGTTTCGGCCCTGACCTGGAACAGGTCCCCTATGTCATTCGGCGCGGGCAGGCTTGAGTGTGGGGCGATATGAAGAAAATGTCGGAAATCCGTTGGGGCGCCGATGTCGCCAGCGTTGATTTTTTTCTTGCCCGTACTGTCAGGAGGAAGCTCAACCATGTCGATGCACCGGGTGACGGATGAGATCATGTTGCCGCCGGTTGATCGCCTTGCGGCACGAATAATCAGACGTCAATTTGGGTTGTCAGTGATCCGGACGCGATGTGTGTTCCGGCGAATTTATTGTAATTTATCAAATTATCTGTAGTGATTGTAAATTTTTATAGATCAAATATTTTATTCCCATATTTTTCCTGAAGATCGTCGGTTGCCGGGCGTTTAACAATAGCGACTGCTACTGTGGCGCGCAGCATGTGCAGGAAACGCCTGTCCCAGCCAGAGTCGGATCGCGCCCTTGCGGAGCAGAAGATCATCCAGGCAAGTCAAGCCCGGCGGCGGCAGAAACCAGAGTTCGTTGCCCCCTGCGGCTGCCCCCAACGAAGCCGGACGCTGTCAGTGCGAGGGACGCATGCGTCGCCGAATTCCGGGAGACGCCGCGGAGTTGTGGTTACATCCTGCGATGCGTCTACGCCGGGCTATTCCCAGGCGATGTAAACAGCCAGCGGGTCATCTGCTCGGACTGGTTGAATCCCAATGGCGAAATATTGATGCAATCCATTGTTGGATAACAAAAAAGGCTGGCGCGAGGCCAGCCTTTTCGTTCGCATCAGACAAGAAGCGCTTACTTCTTCTCCGCGTCCACCGGCGGGTCGAGACGGGTGCAGCCGCCGTCGGCGATCGAACGCATGATGTCGTCGGCCTTGACCACCTGCTTGATCTTCAGCAGGTCCCATTCGCCGTTCTTCACTTCTTCCGGCTTCTTCACCTCGACGAGCAGCATGTCGTTCATCAGGCGGCCGTCGGCGCGGACCTTCGCGCCATGGGCGAAGAAGTCGTTGACCGGAGTCTCCTTCATCTTGCGCATGACGGTCTTGCCATCGGTGGACCCAGAGTCCTTCACGGCCTGCAGGTAATGCTTCACCGAGCTGTAGACGGCGGCGTGGGTGTGGTCTGGCATGCGGCCGTCATTGACAGCGGCGAAGCGCTTGGCGAACGCGCGGCTTTCATCGTCACGGTCCCAATAGTAGCCCGAGAGATACTGCACGCCCTGGGTGGCCTTGGCGCCGAGCGCATGGACCGAGGTCAGATAGAAAATCAGCACGCCGAGCTTCTGGTTGCCTTCGCCCACCTGGAACTCGCGGGCCTGCTTCAGGCTGGTCACCGTGTCGCCGGAGGCATTGGCGAAGGCGACGATGTCGGCGCCGGAGGCCTGGGCCTGCATCAGGAACGACGAGAAGTCCATGGTGCCGACCGGGTGGCGGACGGAGCCGAGCACCTTGCCGCCATTGGCTTCAACGACCTTGGTCACCTCGTTCTGCATGGCGTGGCCGAAGGCGTAGTCGGCGGTGATGAAGTACCAGGTCTTGCCGCCCTGTTCCACGACCGACTTGGCGAAGCCCTTGGCCAGCGAATAGGTGTCGTACAGCCACATGGCGCCGGTGGGCGAGCAGGACTTGCCGAACACCTCGGCGGTGGCCGATCCGGAGTGGACGACGATCTTGCCGCGCTCGCGGGCGATTTCCTGCACCGCCAGCGAGATCGCCGAGTTGCCGATGTCGAAGATCGCCTCGACGCCTTCCTGATCATACATCTGGCGGGCCAGCGAGGCGCCCATGTCAGTCTTGTTCTGGTGGTCAGGCCCCAGAACCTTGATCTTCATGCCGTTGATTTCGCCGCCAAAATCCTGGGCGGCCAGCTCGGCCGCGCGCACGGAGCGGACGCCGCCGGCGTCGGCGAACACCGAGCTTTTGTCATTGAGAACGGCGATGTTGAGCGACTTCTTCTCCTGGGCCGAAAGACCGGCCAGAGGCGTCGCCACCGCGAGGCTGAGCGCCAGGCAGCGCAAGAACATGGATTTCATCATTCCCTCCCGGAAGCACGGCCGCGCGCTTCCGGGCCAGGACCCGCCGGGCCGCTCGCCCGTTGTCCGGGCTGTTCCCCAAAAGGGCGGCGTGATGGCGGACCGGTCAGGGGCTGACGGGCCATGCATGAGACAAGGGGCTCTACTAGCCTGGCGAGCCCGGCGGCGCAATCACGTCCGCGTGAGCCTTTAGGATAGGAGCATGACTCGAAAAGGCCTGGAAAGGGCTCTCCAGCAGACCAGGCCCCAACCTGCTCAAGAAGCTTGAGAACGAACCGCGCAATCCGCCGGCCGCGGCGCGGGCAGCGCCTCTCAGAACGGGCCCGGCGCCGGCGGCCGGTCGTCATCGGGGGCCGGCGCCGCCGCGCGGGCGACCGCGATGGCGGCGAGCAGGGCGTCGATGGCTTCAGCCGGCTCCGTGGCGGTCATGTAGGAGGCGTCGAGGCCGGGGCGAAGGAACATCGCCTGACGCATGTGTTGCAAAAGCTCGAACAGCGGATCCCAGAAGCCCAGGGTGTTCAGCACCATGATCGGGCGCGTGTGCTGGCCAAGCTGCGACCAGGTCATCTGCTCGACCAGCTCCTCCAGGGTGCCGATGCCGCCTGGCAGGGCGAGGAAGGCGTCCGCTCGCTCGTACATCAACCGTTTGCGGGTGTGCATGTCAGAGACGATGACGGTTTCCCGGCCTGCTTCCGCCGGGTCCGGCATGTGTTCGCGGCGGATCAGGAAATCGGGAATGATGCCGGTGACGCGGCCGCCATGGGCCAGCGCGCTGCGCGCCACCTCGCCCATCAGCCCGATGTCGCCGCCGCCATAGACCAGGCCGACGCCCTGCTGGGCCAGCAGGGCGCCGACCAGACGCGCGGCCTCCGTGAACTGCGGGCTGGCGCCGGCTCCCGAACCGCAAAATACGCAGATGGCGCGCGCCTCCCCATCGGGGCGTCTGAAATCCGGACTGGTCATTTGGCGTACGTTGCTTCCTCTGGGCATGATGTAATGGCGACGCGCGTCTGTATACTCATCGCGGTTGCTTCCGGGTGGTCGCATGGAGATTGAGCACGGATGAGCGAGCCTGCACTGCCGCCTGTCAACGTCAAAACAATTGCGCGCGTGGCGTTGGCGCTGGTCGCGCTGGCGAGCGCCGGCATTCTGATCCTGACATTCGGACCATTGCGTGACAGGGGCTCGCATTCGCCGGTCGCGGGCGCCGGAGATCCCCAGCCATTTTCGCAGGCTGGCCCCGCGGCGAAGGCGCCGTCTGGCGACGCATCGGGCGCGACGGCCGTTCCGGGCGAGAGGACGGGCCCGACGGGCGGGGCGCCCCGGCAGGCCGTCGCTCCGCAAGGCGACGCCGCAGGGACGGCCGCGCCAGGAGGGGCGCCAAGCTTCGACGTTGTTCGGGTCGAGCCAAACGGAGAGGCGGTCATCGGCGGCCGCGCCAGGCCGGACGCCGCCATCGAGCTGGTGATGACAGAGGCTGGCGGCGCGGCGCCGGCGGCGGAGCCGCGCGTGTTGCAGCGGGCGGTGACTGATGCCTCAGGCCTGTTCGCCATGACCAATGGCCCGCTGCCCCCAGGCGCCCATGTGCTGTCCCTGCGGGTCAAGGCCCCGGATGGAACATGGACGGCCTCCCGCCAGACCGTCAGCGTCACCATACAACCGCCGAAGCCGCCGCTGGTGGCCTTGCTGGCGCCGGACAGGCCGACGGTGCTGATCTCAAGTCCTGAACAGAAGCCGGCCATGGCGGGGGCGAAGGACGCGGAAGCAAAAAACCCGGGTTCTGGCGACGGCGACAGGGCCGGGCCGCCCGCCAGTCCAAACGGGGCGGCTGGCGGCGCGACGTCCGCCGCGCGCATATCCCAGGTGGAGACCGACGATGGCGGGCGCCTGTTCGTGGTCGGGTCAGCCAGGCCGGGCGCAACCGTCAGACTGTACCTCAACGACGCACTGCTGGCTTCGGGCGTCGCCAGCGCCAGCGGAGTCATCGAGTTCGCCCTGCAGTCGTCGCTGCCAGCGGGCGATTATCGCGTGCGGCTGGACATGGTCGATCCGGCGACGGGGGCGGTGCTGTCGCGGGCCGAGGCGCCCTGGGAGAACGTCCATGCGACCGTTTCGGGCGGCGCCGGGCGCCAGGCAAAGGACGGGCAGGCGGCTTCGGTCGCGAAGAAGCCCTCGCAGGACGCCATTCAGGCGGTCCCGGTGCGCACCCATGTGGTGGCGCGCGGCGACACCCTGTGGAGCATCAGCCGCCGCACCTACCAGCTCGGCTCCCGCTACACGACGATCTACGACGCCAATCAGGACCAGATCACCGACGCCAACCGGATTTATCCGGGGCAGGTATTTGTCCTGCCCGAGAAGGACCCAACCGCGCGACCCCGCGCTGGCGATGCGGCGCCCGGGGGGCCTTCTCCGGACCATGGCGTGAGGCCTGGGGAAGAGAAGTAGCCGGATCAGCCAGCAAGGCGGCAACCTGGCGAAGCCTGGTCGCCACGTTTGAAACCGGCCATAAAACAGCGGGATAGCGCGGAATTCTGATTCAGTTTGTCCATCGATCGGGCGCGCTT
The DNA here is from genome assembly GCF_014656355.1 of Camelimonas fluminis. Lineage (GTDB taxonomy): Bacteria > Pseudomonadota > Alphaproteobacteria > Rhizobiales > Beijerinckiaceae > Camelimonas > Camelimonas fluminis. Next base: position 66,381 of record NZ_BNCG01000013.1, on the reverse strand, counting down.
GGCTTGTCCCGGCTGACAGGGACGGTTCCCGGCGACGATCCCCGGCGCGACTTCGCCTGCACGCGCCGACAATCAGCGCTTGCATATGACAGGGGCCATCATCATCCTGGCGCCGCGATGGTCGCCGGCGCGTTTGTCATCGCCTGGACGTTTTCTGGCGAAAAAGCCGCCAGTCCAGTGCGATAGGGCAAGATCCCGATTCAGTTTGACAGGATTTTGCGCCGGTCGTCGCGATGGCGTAAGGCTGCCGCCAGGGCGCTTTCGGGAAAAGTGGGGTCCGCTTTCCGCGAATGGAGTGGGCCCGATCAAAGCGATCGGTCGCTACTGACGAACCGGGTTCACCGGCAGCGGTCAGGCGACTGGAGCGAATGAATGCCTCCGCCGCCAGCGGCGACATTCGGTTGGAAGGTTTTGGATGTCCCGCGGTTTCGGGCGTAATGCCGGCGCGCTGCCCGCGCCAGATTCCTCCGCATCGTCCGGCGACAACGGCGGCCTGCTTGGCGCCGCCCGCCGGCTCGCGCCTTATGTCTGGCCGCCGGCCGATCGCGGCGACCTGCGCCTGCGCATCTATGTCTCGACGGTGCTCATCCTGGCGGCCAAGCTGGTCACCGTCGGCATGCCCTATGCCTACAAATGGGCTACCGACGCGCTAGCCGGCGACCAGCCGCTGGCGGCCGGCTCCAGCCTCGCGTGGCTGTGGCAGGCGCCTCTGGTCCTGACCCTGCTTTATGGGCTGACCCGCATCGCCATCGCGGTGCTCACCCAGATGCGCGACGCCATTTTCGCCACCGTGACCATGGCGGCGGTGCGGCGCCTGGCCCGCGACACCTTCACCCACATGAACCAGCTGTCGCTGCGCTTCCATCTGGAGCGCCGCATGGGCGGCCTGACCCGGGTGCTGGAGCGGGGGCGGACCGGGGTGCAGGAGCTGTCGCGCCTGTTCGTGCTGCAACTGCTGCCCACCATCGTCGAGTTCGGCCTGGTGCTGGCGGTGCTGACGCTGGAGTTCGACTGGCGGTATGCCCTGATCGTCGTCGTGATGGTGACGAGCTATATTCTCTATACCTTTTTCGCCACCAACTGGCGCATCGCCATCCGCAAGCGCATCAACGAGAGCGACAATCTGGTGCAGACCCGCGCCGTCGATGCGCTGCTCAACTTCGAGACGGTGAAATATTTCGGCGCCGAGGCCCGCGAGGCGAAGCGCTACGACGAATCCATGGCCCGCTACGAGCGCAACTCCGTGCAGAGCTACGTGTCGCTGGCGGTGCTGAACGCCGGCCAGGTGGTTATCTTCACGCTCGGCCTCACCGCCGCCATGGCGCTGGCCGTGCATGACATCCGCGCCGGCAGGACCACGGTCGGCGGTTTCGTCATGATCAACGCCATGCTGATCCAGCTGTCGATTCCGCTAAACTTCATGGGCATGATCTACCGCGAGGTGAAGCAGTCGCTGCTCGACATTGGCCAGATGTTCGCCGTGCTCGATCAGGCGCCGGAAATCCGCGACGCGCCGGATGCGAAGCCGCTGGCCGTGACCGGGGGCGCCGTGCGCTTCGAGGACGTGCGCTTCGCCTATCATCCCGACCGGCAGATCCTGAAAGGCGTCAGTTTCGAGGCTCCGGCCGGGCGCACCCTGGCCATCGTCGGCGCTTCCGGCGCCGGTAAATCCACCTTGTCGCGGCTGCTGTTCCGTTTCTATGAACCGTCCTCCGGCCGCATTCTCATCGACGGTCAGGACATTTCCAGGGTGACCCAGGACAGCCTGCGCGCCGCCATCGGCATGGTGCCGCAGGACACCGTGCTGTTTAACGACACCATCGCCTACAACATCCGCTATGGCCGCTGGGATGCGAGCGACGACGAGGTGAGGGAGGCGGCGCGCCTCGCCCAGCTTGCGCCGGTGGTGGCGGCCATGCCGGCTGGCTACGACACGCTGGTGGGTGAGCGCGGCCTGAAGCTCTCCGGCGGTGAGAAGCAGCGCGTCGCCATCGCCCGCACCATTCTGAAGGCGCCGCCGATCCTGGTGCTGGACGAGGCGACCTCGGCCCTTGACAGCTTCACGGAGCGCGAGATCCAGGACGCGCTGGCGGCGGTGAGCCGTGGGCGAACCACGCTGGTCATCGCCCATCGCCTGTCGACCATCGTCAACGCCGACGAAATCATGGTGATGGACCAGGGGGAGGTGGTGGAGCGCGGGACCCACGAGGCGCTGCTGGCGGCGGGCGGGGTTTACGCCGGCCTGTGGAATCGCCAGCGCCGCGCCGAACAGGCCCTGCAGACGCTGAAAGAAACCGGCGAGGAGGAAATGGCCGCGGGGGCCAAGGCCGCCGGCTGAAGCGCGCGGCCGGGGGCGACCTGTGCAATTGGCTGTGTGAAGCCGTCCCGGCGCCATCTGAAAATCTCCTTGCGTCAGAATTGCCGCGTTCACAGCTGGCCCGTTGTGTTACAGTGAAGGGGCGATGCGTGGCCGTTCCACACATGGCGCATGTGAAGGCGCCTGGTGACCCTGGCGGATCGCTGTCAGCTCAATGGGGCGGGCGGTCGCCATCCGGTCGGGCCGGCGTAGCTGCATCTTCGACGTGATCCCCGAAAGCCCGCCGGGTTTTCGGGGATCACGTTCATGTCTGGACAGGTCAGCGCGGTCGCCTGAGCGCTTTCCAGCCAGACGGGCGTGTCTGGTCGATCAGAATTCGCTCAAGACAGGGAAACCTGGAGCGGCCAGTTCCGGCTGTATTTGAGCAAACCGTATTGTCGCCCAAGGTTGTTTAAAGGCCCGGGGCTGTTTTAACGCCAGGGGTTCTGGTTCTACGCATTGTCATCCGGGAAGCGGGGTCGTTTCGCCGGGGATGCTCAGGGAGCGCGAATGTCGATCTACAACTCGGTCCGTGAAACGCTGGTTCCGATCCACAAGGAGGGGTACCCGTTTATCGCCATCGGGGTCGTGGCGTCATTGCTGCTGGGTTGGCTGTGGGAGCCGCTGGGCTGGATCGGCGCGCTCATCACCCTGTGGATCTGCTATTTCTTCCGCGATCCGGTGCGCGTCACGCCCCAGGACGAAGGCCTGGTGATTTCCCCGGCGGACGGCCGCGTCAGCAGCATTGTCGAGGTGGTTCCGCCGCCGGAGCTGGCGCTGGGAACCGAGCCGATGCTGCGCATTTCCGTATTCATGAACGTGTTCGACGTGCACGTGAACCGCGCCCCTGTCGCCGGTCAGGTGCGGCGCATCGCCTATACGCCGGGCCTGTTCCTCAACGCTGATCTGGACAAGGCCAGCGAGGACAACGAGCGCAGCGCCATGGTCATCGAAACCCCGCGCGGCCCGGTCGGCGTGGTGCAGATCGCGGGCCTGATCGCCCGCCGCATCGTCGGATTCGTCCAGGAGGGCGACGCCCTGACCACCGGCCAGCGCTATGGCCTGATCCGCTTCGGCTCGCGCGTCGACGTGTTCCTGCCCATCAGCGTCACGCCGCTGGTTGGCCTGAACCAGCGCGCCGTCGCCGGCGAGACCGTGCTGGCTGACCTGCGCGCCGGCGGCCCGCGCCGCACTTTCGTCAGCGCCTGAACCTGGAGGGCGCGCGATGGCCGATCTGTTTCCACCTTTCCCGCCTGACAATGGCGAGCCAAGACGTCGCGGCCTGAAATCGGTGCCATTGCGCGTCCTGGTTCCCAACGTCATCACCCTGGTGGCGTTGTGTCTTGGCCTCAGCGCCATCCGCCTTGGGATCGAGGGCAAGCTGGAGCTGGCGGTCGTCGCCATCCTCGCCGCCGCGATCCTTGATGGCGTCGACGGGCGGGTGGCCCGGCTGCTGAAAGGCACGTCGCGCTTTGGCGCCGAGCTGGATTCGCTGGCTGACTTCGTCAATTTCGGCGTCGCTCCAGCCTTGTTGATGTACACCTTCACGCTCGACGGCCTGCGTTCGGTTGGCTGGATCGTGGCCCTGGTCTACGCGGTGGCCGCCGCGCTGCGGCTCGCCCGTTTCAACGTGATGCTGGATGACCCGTCGCGTCCGGAATGGATGAAGAACTATTTCGTCGGCATGCCGGCCCCGGCTGGCGCCCTGTGCGCCCTGCTGCCGGTTTACTTCCATCTTCTGGGCCTGCCGACGCGCAATTTCGCCGGGCTGATCGCCGTCTTCATGCTGGTCATCGCCTTCCTGATGGTGTCGAAGACGCCCACGTGGTCGGGAAAAACCCTCGGCCAGCGCATTCCGCGCGAGTGGGTGTTGCCGCTGTTCGTCGCCTGCGTGCTCGTGGTCGGCCTGCTGGCCAGCTACACCTTCGAGGTGCTGTCGGTGATCACCATCGCCTATCTGGCGTTGATTCCGGTGGGGGTGCTGTCGTACCGGCGCAATCTCCAGCGGCAGCCGCCCGTGACTGTGGCGGCGTCGGCATCGACGCCCGTGGAAGCGGCCGCCGCGTCGCCGCCCGCCGATGACCGGGCCTGAGCCGGCTCCCGGTTTTCTTCCGTACTGATCTGATCGCCGGAGACTGATTGAATGACGGCAGGAACTTCGCCGGCCTTGCGCCTGGTTCTCGCGTCGGCTTCGCCGCGCCGGCTCGCCCTGCTGGAGCAGGCGGGCGTCCAGCCCGCGGCCCTGTTGCCGGCTGATATCGACGAGACGCCGCAGAAGGCGGAAAAGCCGCGCGACTACGCCCGGCGCATGGCGCGTGAAAAGGCGCGCGAGGCGGAGCGGCTGCTCAGGGAAACCGACGCCCAGGCGGATTCTTATGTGCTGGCGGCCGACACGGTGGTTTCGGTCGGCCGTCGCATTCTGCCGAAGACGGAGCTGGTGGAGGAGGCGGACGCCTGCCTGCGCCTGCTTTCGGGGCGCACGCACCGGGTTTACACGTCGGTTTGCCTGATTTCGCCGCGTGGCGGCGAGCGCGACCGCATCGTTGAAACGCGGGTGCGCTTCAAGAATCTGGCGCGCGAGGATCTGGCGGCCTATCTCGCCTCTGGCGAATGGCGCGGAAAGGCCGGCGGTTACGCCATCCAGGGCCTTGCCGGCAGCTTCGTGGTCAAGCTGGTCGGCTCCTATACCGCGGTGGTCGGTCTGCCACTATATGAAACAGTCAACCTGCTGGCCGGCGAAGGCTATCCCGTGCGCGCCAGCTGGTCGGCGGGCTGAGGCCAGACCCGGTCTGTGCCCGACCGGTATTGGTGAAGCGGACAAGGCCCGGCGACGCAAGGCATTTTTCGGTCAGGACATGCGCCGCGCTGATGCGTGCTTTTTGCAGGTCGCAGGCGCGTCAGCATCTTCGCGATCGCGCATGAAGGCGCATGAAGGGTCTTGGGAGACTGCGATATGAATGACAACAGTTTGAAGCAGGACAACCAGCCCCAGGCTGGGGGTGCGGCCGGCAAACGCGCTGGTGGTCCGGCAACGGGCAAGGCCGCGCGCGTTGTGGCCTGCCCGGTCTGCGGCAAGCCCACCAGCGCTGCGCACGATCCATTCTGTTCGGCGCGTTGCGCGGATGTCGATCTCAACCGCTGGCTCACGGGGTCTTACGCCATTCCTGGCCGTCCGGTTATGGATGACGAGGCGGAGGACTGACGCCCAAAACCCAATGAGCTTGGCTCATTGGGGGGCGAGCGAAGCGGTTTTCCGGGTTTCTGGCGGCGCGCGGCATGTCCGGCAAGAACATGCGTCACGCAGATCCGGGCTTGCAGGTCGCAGGCGCATTTGCGCCTACGGGGAATGCCTGACGCGTATCAGACCGGAACGCTGGGCAGGATAAACGGGAAAATCGCGAGGGCGGACACCACGACCAGCACGAGAGCCACGACCGCGGCGCGCACGCTGCCTTCATGGCCAGTTTCCTGAACCGGGATCGCTCCGGCGTGGCCCCCTTTTGCCTGGGCGGCGGAAACCTGGTGACCGATATCATATGTCATGATGCGCCTCTGACCCCGCCGCTGCCGCGCCGGGCTTTCTGAAGTTGCGCGCCCTTGTCTGGCTGGCCTCTGGCCGCGCCAGATCATTCCGGCGCGATCGTGCCGGCGGGTGCGTGCTGTTTTCATATGGGGCGGGGCGGTTGACCGGACGATCAGGCGGCTCGCCGTTGTCTGGCGTGGTAACGTTGGCCCGCTTCCAATGGTTCCCATCATCATGGGAATTTTTGTGCTTTGCGGCGTGTCGCGCCGCACGTGGCGGGGCGCGGGGCTGCCGGGCGCAAAAAGCCGTTCAAATTCGCCGCATTTGCTCTACAACCGCTGTCAGCAACACATGGTTCAGTAACAAATGTCATGGTCTGCCGGACGCCGCGCAGATCATGAAAAAACAGACGCGCCGGGAGGAAACATGGCTGATTTCAGCGATATGAACGTTATTGTCACGGGCGCGGCCACGGGGCTTGGCGCGGCGACGGCCATTGGCCTTGCCCGCGCCGGCGTATTGCGTCTGGCGCTCAATTATTCGTCCAGCAAGGAGGCCTGCGAGGCGACGGCCGAGGCCTGCCGCGCCGCCGGCGCCCGCGACGTGCGCGTGGTGCAGGGCGATGTTTCCAGCGACGGGGACTGCCGTCGCATCGTCGCCGCGGCTGCTGACTGGGGCGCAATCCACGCCCTGGTCAATAACGCGGGCACGACCATGCATGTGCCGCATGGCGCGCTCGACCAGCTTTCGGCTGAGGATTTTCATCGCATCTATGGCGTCAACACGGTTGGCCCGTTCCAGATGGTTCGCGCCGCACGCAGCCTGCTGGAGGCCGGGGCCAACGCCTGGGGCATTCCCGCCTCGGTGGTGAACGTGTCGTCCATCGCCGGCATTTCCGGCATCGGCTCTTCCATCGCTTATGTCGGCTCGAAGGCGGCGCTCAACGGCATTACCCTGTCGCTGGCGCGCGCGCTCGCGCCGTTGATCCGCGTCAACGCCCTGTGCCCGGGCTATATGGACACGCCCTGGTTCGTGAAAGGCACCGGTCAGGACGCCGCCGACAAGCTGCGTGAGTCGGTGAAGCAGACCACGCCGCTCAACGCCGCCCCGACCCCTGACGACGTCGCGGAAGCCGCCGTGTTCCTGGCGGGGCCGGGCTCGCGGTTCATGACCGGCGAAATCGTCCCTTACGACGCCGGTTCGCGACTCACGGGGCCAGGCCCGCGCAAGCGGTGAACTGCGCCACGCAGGCCGCAAGTGCTCCGCGCAAGCGGTAAAGGACCCACTCAGGCGGCGCATGGCGGCCCGCGTCGTCGGGTGAAATTCCGGTTGAGGTTGACCGAATTTCCTCCAGGGCGCTGGCAAGCGCCGTCAGATGCGCTAACAGGTGTGGCGAAAGACAGTTTTCATGCGGACGCATCGCGCCGGCCGCCATCACATTCGACAGGAGTAGTTTTCCATGAAGCTTGAAGGCATTACCGCCCTCGTCACCGGCGGCGCGTCCGGTCTCGGCCGCGCCACTGCGGAGAAGCTGATCGCCGGCGGCGCCAACGTCGTCATCGTTGACCTGCCGACCTCCGATGGCGCCAACACGGCGAAGGAACTGGGCCCCAAGGCGCAGTTCGCGGCCGGCGACGTCACCAGCGAAGCCGACATGCAGGCGGCGGTCGATCTCGCCAACGCCAACAACAACCTGCGCGCGGTGGTGCACTGCGCCGGTCGCGGCGGCGCCCTGCGCATTCTCGACAAGGCCGGCAATCCTGGCGCGCTCGATCATTATGAAATGGTGGTGCGCATCAATCTGATCGGCACGTTCAATGTGCTGCGTCTGGCCGCCGCCGCCATGGCGAAGAATGATCCGGTGGGCGAAGAGCGCGGCGTGGTGATCAACACCGCTTCGGTGGCTGGCTATGAGGGCCAGATCGGCCAGATCCCGTACGCTTCGGCCAAGGCCGGCATCATTGGCATGACCATTGTCGCCGCACGCGACCTGGCCAACCGCGGCATCCGCGTCAACACCATCGCGCCCGGCATCTTCGACACGCCGCTGCTCGGCCGCCTGCCGGAGCCGGTGCGCCAGTCGCTGGGCGCCAGCGTGCCGTTCCCGCAGCGTCTGGGCACGCCGCAGGAGTTCGCCCTGCTGGCCTCGCACATCATCGAGAACCCGATGCTCAACGGCGAGACCATCCGCCTCGACGGTGCCATTCGCATGGCCCCGCGCTGAGCCTTGCCGGTTTCCGGAGCGCTTCCGCCAAGGCGGGCGCTCCGGAACGGACATT
>NZ_BNCG01000013.1:18181-58170 GCF_014656355.1 Camelimonas fluminis | reverse complement strand
AAGCCGCCCTGGATCATCATCCAGGGCGGCTTTTTTTGCCGCGGCCGACCTGCCGCTACAGGCTGGCGGCGATCTCGTAGGAGCGCAGGCGCGCGGCGGGGTCATAAATCGCCGCCGCCACAATCAGTTCATCGGCCTTCGTGCGATGCGCGATGGTCTCCAGTTGCTGGCGCACCGTAGCGGCGGAGCCGACCGCCGCGCATGACAGCATCGCCATCACATGCGCCTTTTCATGCGGCTGCCAGTAGCTTTCGATGTCGTCGATGGGCGGCCGCAGCTTGCCGCGCGCGTTCCGGATCAGGTTGACGAACTGCTGCTGCGGCGAGGTGAACAGGCGGACAGCTTCCGCGTCCGTATCGGCGGCGACGACATTGACGCCGACCATGACGTGCGGGCGATCGAGCTGCGCCGAAGGCTTGAAGCGCTCCCGGTAAACCGCGACTGCTTCTTCCAGCGCCGCCGGGGCGAAATGCGAGGCAAAGGCGTAGGGCAGGCCAAGTACGGCCGCCAGTTGCGCGCCATACAGGCTGGAGCCCAAAATCCACAGGGGCACGTTGGTGTCCGTGCCTGGCACGGCCTGGATGACCTGGTTTTCCTGCAACGGCCCCAGAAGCGCCTGCAGCTCCAGAACGTCCTGGGGAAACTGGTCGGCGCTGTTGGCGTCGCGACGCAAGGCCCGCAGGGTGCGCTGGTCCGTGCCTGGCGCGCGCCCCAGCCCAAGATCGACGCGCCCGGGGAACAGTGTCTCAAGCGTGCCGAACTGTTCGGCGATCACCATCGGCGAATGGTTGGGCAGCATGACGCCGCCCGCGCCGACGCGAATCGTTTGTGTGTGCGCCGCCACATGGCCGATCACCACGGACGTGGCCGCGCTGGCGATGCCAGCCATGTTGTGGTGCTCGGCCAGCCAGAAGCGCCTGTAGCCCCATGCTTCCGTATGTTGCGCCAGTGAAACCGTGTTGCGCAGCGCGTCAGCGGCTGTCGACCCTTCAGGAATGAAGGCAAGATCCAGAACGGACAGGGGGGGCAAGGACAAGACGTTCTCCTGCAGGCGCCGTCACCGGTCAGCGGCATGGGCCTGGTCGTGAACCCGGCGTGGGCTGGCGAGAAATGCGATCGACCGGGATCGGGAATTTTCTCTGTCGTTTTGCGTCGCAACGCCTTTGCGGCGCGGCGTTTGTTCCGCGACGCCGGAAAGCGCTCCAGCTCGTCCGCCATGCCGGCTATTGCCTGGCCAGTGACGGAATGAGCGCCCACAACATCGGTTGGGCGGGCATTCTTCACAAGGGCGTCTCCGGAAATAACTGGCCTGATAGCTGATTTGATGGCCGCCCTCATGACAGGCCTGGGCGCCGGTCCGCCGCCCATATTGCGCCTGGCGGCAAACGGTTGTTCCATACACAAAACGACAGGATGGGTTGGATGCGCAGAAGGCAGTGGATTGGCGTTGACCTGGATGGGACCTTGGCGCACTTCGATGAGTGGCGGGGCGTCGAACATATCGGCGAACCGGTCGGGCCGATGGTTGAACGGGTGCGGCGCTGGCTGGCGGAAGACCGCCTGGTGAAGATCTTCACGGCCCGCGCTTCGGTCGATGAGCCGCTACGCGGCGAAATCATCGCGCACATTCACGCATGGCTGGAACGGCATGATCTGCCGCGCCTGGAGGTGACCTGCATCAAGGATCTGTGGATGCGCGAATTGTGGGACGATCGCGCGGTGCAGGTCATTCCCAATACGGGCGTATCAGTCGCAGATGAACTTGAAGCCGAACGCCTGGCGCGCAGCGGCAAACCCTGACCTGGCGCGTTTTTGATCCGTCGGAATCGTCTGATCGGCGAGCGTTCGCTCAAACAGGGAAAAGCTGGCGCGGTTGCCGATCCATATTGACCGAAAACCGCCCCATTGCGCCTCGGGGAATTTGCGGAGAACACCATATGCAGGACAAATCCCGTCTCGACCAGAAAGTCGCGCTGATCACCGGCGCCAATGGCGCGATTGGCCGGGCGACAGCGGCGGTTTTCGCCAGCCGCGGCGCGGCGATCGCCGCCGTCGACATTCCCGGAACGGATTTCAGCGGCTATGCCGATCTGTTGCCGGCTGGCGCGCGCCTGTTCACGGCGACGGCCGACGTGACCGACGAGGCGGCGGTGGCGGCCATGGTCGCGGCGACGGTGGGTGAGTTTGGCCGCATCGACGTTTTCTTCAACAATGCCGGCGTCGAGGGGCCGGTGAAGCCGGTCGAGGCGCTGTCGCTCGCCGAGTTCAGCAAGGTGATCGACGTCAATGTGCTGGGTGTTTTCCTTGGCCTGAAATACGTCCTGCCGGTGATGTACGGGCAGGGGGCCGGCAGCGTCATCAACACCTCGAGCGTCGCCGGCCTCACCGGCTCGCCCGGCCTGTCAGCTTACACCACCTCCAAGCACGCGGTGATCGGCCTGACCCGCTCGGCGGCGGCCGAATCCGGTCGCAGGGGCGTGCGCGTCAACAGCGTCAATCCGGGCCCCATCGAAAGCCGGATGATGGCGTCGATCAACGCCGGTCAGGCTTCGGACGCCGCCGCCGCGCATGAACGGACGGCGCGGGCGATCCCCTCCGGTCGTTATGGAACGCCCGAAGAGGTGGCCGAGCTGGTCGCCTTCCTTGCCTCTGACGGCGCCGCCTTCTGCAACGGCAGCGTCTATAGCGTCGACGGCGGTCTGAACGCCGTGTGACGCGACCTGGTTACGGTCCGCCGCCGGGCGGTTGCCGTTCCAAAAAAGCGGGCGCTCCATCAACTGGAGCGCCCGCTGTCTGTTATGGCGCGGCCCGGGATGGCGGCATTTGTCCGCATTCAGAGCAGGGGCGTCCAGCCTTGCCGCCAGACGCCCTTTTGCACAGCCCCTGGAACGTCCCGCGCCCGGACGTTTCGTGTCCGGACGTTTTTGGGCCGCTTTGCCTTACTGCGTCTTCTTCGACGCGTTGGCCGAGAGCAGCGGGCCTTCTGGCTGCCAGCCGTCGCCCCGGAACACCATGACCTGCATGTCCTCGATCGGCAGATGGTCGGTCGGCGAGGTGTTCATGACGACGCCTGGGAGCAGCACCTCCGGGCGGAAGTCCTTCAGGTTGCTGGCGACCTTCATGACGTTCTCGCGGCTCAGGTCGTCGCCGGCCTCGCGCAACACATGCTCCAGCGTCTGGGCTGCGGCGTAGGCGTAAATCGGCAGGGTGCTGTCGCGGTCGAGATCAGGGAGATATTTCTCCATGAACGCCTTGAACTTCTTCATGCCGGCCTCATCCCGCCACTTCGGGTCGGACGCATCCATGATGTAGTTGGCGGTGATGGCGCCCTGGGCGTTGTCCAGCCCGGCGGGAACCAGCACGGTCTTCTTGGTGGAGGCCACATTGTTGAGGATGTGGACCGGCTTCCAGTTCAGCTCACCCAGCTTGCGGATGGCCTGGGCGGCGAACTTCGGCGTCGACAGGTTGACGAAGAGGTCGGCCCCCGAAGCCTTGAGCTTGACCATCTGCGAGTCGACGGTGGCGTCCGACAGATCGTAGGGCGCCTCGGCGACGATCATCGAGACCTTGTCGCCCAGACCTTCCCGGAAGCCCTTGTAAATGTCCTTGCCGTATTCGTCGTTCTGCACCAGCACGGCGATTTTGGCGTTCGGGTATTTTTCCTTGATCAGATTGGCGTAGATCCGGCCCTCGGTGGCGAAGGCAGGATTGAACGGGATGGTCCACGGGTAGGTTTTGGGGTCATCGCCGAACTTGGTGCCGCCCGACGACAGCATCAGGTGCGGAACCTTCTTTGCATTGACATACTTCAGGACGGCGGTGTTCGAAGCCGTGCCGAGCGTCTGCCACAGGAACAGCACCTCATCCTTTTCAAGCAGCTTGCGGGTCTGCTCGACCGCCTTCGGCGGGCTGTAATGGTCGTCGTAGGAAATGAAGCTGATCTTGCGGCCGTTGATTCCGCCATTGTCATTGAGCATGCGGACGTAGGCGTCGTGCACCTTGCCGACAAGGCTGAACGACGAAGCGGGGCCGCTGTAGGGCACGAAATTGCCGATTTTCACCTCGGTGTCCGAGGCGCCGGGGCCGTATTTCTTCTCAGCCTGGGCGTGAAACGTCGCGGCAAGGGCGAAAACGCCGGAAAGGGCGATGGTGGCGAAGCGGCGCGAAACGGGCGCGCGGGTCGTCAAACTGGTCACCTGGGTCCTCGTGTGGCGGCGCGTTTTTTTGATTTACGAAATGGCCTTGGGCCTCCCCTGGTCCGCGCCAGGGGCGCTGATAACAAGGTTCCGGGCTGGCTGCGACAGGGAATGTGCAAATACATTGTCGCGTCCGGTGCATAAGCTCCCTGCGCACAGTTTGCTTGCGCCCGTCGCGGCGGATGTCAGAATGCCGCCGCCCGCAACATGTCACGAAAAACAGGGCGCATCGCAGAGGGGCAGGGCGCCGAAGATCGCGCCTGCGCCAGACAGGGGAGGAGTTTGCATGTTTAGTCACATCACCGTCGGCAGCAACGATCTGGAACAGTCCCGCAAGTTTTACGACGCGCTGCTGGCGCCGCTCGGCGTCGCTCCAGGCATGGTGGGCCACCTGCACACCACCCGGGTGTTCTACAGCCACAACGGCGCCATGCTGATCCTCACCGGGCCGCTGAATGGCGAACCCGCCACCGTCAGCAATGGCGCGACCATCGGGTTCGCCGCCGCCAGCCCGGCGCAGGTCGACGCCTGGCACGCTGCTGGCGTCGCCAATGGCGGGGCCACCTGTGAGGATCCGCCAGGCCTGCGCGAAACGCCGCTGGGGGCTTTCTATCTGGCCTATCTGCGCGATCCGGACGGCAACAAGCTGTGCGGCTTCCACCCCGTCGGCAATTGAGCCGGGACCAGGCGGCCGTTTGAAAGGCGAATCATGAGCGAAGATGCGACGATCCAGAACGGCGCGCCCCGGACTGCCTCGCCTGGAGGCCCCGGCGGGCGGCCGCTGGCGAACCCGCCGGCGGCGCAACTGCTGGGCCGCCGCATCGTCTCCTACGATCCGGAAGCCGGGCGCGGCGCTTATGTCTATGTGGCGCGGCCGGAATTCTGCAATCGCCACGGCACGGTGCAGGGCGGCATTCTGGCGGCGATGCTGGATTCCGCCACGGGCTTCACGCTGATCGAGAGCTTGCCTGATGGCCTGACCGCCGTGACCCGTGATCTCAACACCCGCTTCCTGAAACCCGCTCCTCCTGGCGAAATCTTCGCGGAGGCGCGGGTGACCCAGCGCGATGAGCGCGGCGCCCATGTGGAAGGCGAACTGCGCAGTCCGGACGGCGTCACCCTCGCCACCGCCGTCGCCGTCATGCGCTTCGTCCGGCGCGGCTGACCGATACCCAACGCATATCCAGACGCGGGGATTCCGGGGCCACCGCTTTTGCAGGGCAAAGCCGGCGGCTGGCCGCCTTCAAGGCGCTGGAACAGCATTTCCCCAAAAGGCCAGACCCGCAGAAAATCCTGCTGCCAGCCGGCGTGTAAAGCGCAATTATTCCAAAATCTTACCGATGCTCCAATAGCGGTTGACCCGGCGGCGGCGCCGTTTTCTCATGGCGTTGGTCATAACGATCCGCGGGCATTTGACATCAGCAGCTTGCGCCGCGTCACCAAACGCTAAAGCTCCGCTTTCCTTCACAAGGCAGGAAGGTGGATCAGGCTGGAGCAGTTTCATGCGCCATCATTTTGCTTCCCGCAGCCACGCGCTGCCCCTGCAGTCCGCCTGTCGCCGCGCACTGGCGATGTGCTGTTGTTGACGGCGTCTTTGCCGGCCGCGGCGTCATGGCCGCGCTGACAGGGCCTCTGTCCGCCTGATCCTGCCGCCGCCTCATAGGGCGGGCTGGCGCAACAGGCGTACGGCGATCTGGCCCCACGTCTACACCTTTCCCATCTCTGCAGACCCGCCGCGTCGGTCGCTCCGGCGCAGGGAGGCTTCATGTCTGTTTCATATCCATCTTCTGGCGCCGCCACCGCCGGTCCCGCCACCGGGTCCGCGGCGTTCATCATCGAGATCGGCGGCGCGGCCGCTGGCATCGTCGCCGCCGACGGCGCCCGGTTCCGTTTTCACGCCGCCGGACCACGTTTTCAGCCGCTCGACGGCCAGATCTTCCGGACGCCGGGTGACGCCGAACGGGCGGCCCGGCGCGTCATCAACAGCCGCCAGCCCGTCCGGGGCCACGCGGCGCCTGCAAGGGAGGCGCGCCGATGAGCGCTCTGCGACTGGTCGCATTTAGCGGCAATACCCATCGTCCTTCGAAGACCCGCGCGCTGGCGGAAGCGGCGATCGCCGCCGTCGCCCGCCGCCAGGCGGTCGATCCGGAATTGTATGACCTGGTCGATATTGGCCCCGGCGTCGGCGCCTTCAGCCGCGGCAAGCTGCCGCTCGCCGGCCAGGAGGTTCTCGACGCCATCGAGAACGCCGACGCGCTGATCATTGGCACGCCGGTCTACAAGGGCTCGTTCATCGGCCTGCTCAAGCACCTGATCGATTTCATCGATCCGGCGGCCCTTGCCGGCAAGCCGGTGCTGCTCGCCGCCACCGGCGGCGGCCATCGCCACGCGCTGGTGGTCGAGCACCAGTTGCGGCCGCTGTTCGGTTTCTTCAGCGCCCTCAGCGTGCCCACCGCCGTGTACGCCGCCGACGCCGACTTCACCGATGGCGCGCTCACCGCGCCGGACGTGCGCCTCAGGCTGGAGCAGGCCGCCGGCGAACTCGCTGCTTTGACCAGCCGCGCCCCAAACCTTGCCGCCCCGCAGCCAGCCGCCAACGGCCATGTCGCGGCCGTCCGCGCCGCCGGCGCGCGCTTCGCCACGCTTTCATGAGCAGGCCTGGAGACAGCATCATGTTGAACAAACGCCGTTTTCTCGCCGCCGCATTGGGCGCGTCCGCCCTGGCCGCCTCTGGCGTCGCTTTTGCCGCCGAAAAGGCCCCCGATGAGGTGCGCATCGGCTTCCAGAAAGCCTCGGTCTCCATCGTCGCCCGCCAGTCCGGCGCCATCGAAAGGCGCCTGAAGGAACTGGGCGTCCAGAACGTCAAATGGGTCGAGTTCCAGTTTGGGCCGCCGTTGCTGGAGGCGCTGGGCGCCGGCGCCATCGACTTCGGCGCTGTCGGCGACACGCCGCCGGTCTTCGCCCAGGCCGCCGGAGCCAAAGTGGTCTATGCGGCGGTCAGCCCGGCGTCGAAACACGCCATTCTGGTGAAAAGCGACTCCCCCATCAAAAGCGTCGCTGATCTCAAGGGCAAGCGCGTCGGCATTCCGAAGGGCTCGAGCGCCCATAATCTGACCGTGCAGGCGCTGGCCGCCAATGGCCTGAAGTTTACTGACATCCAGCCGGTTTATCTGTCGCCGTCCGATGGCGTGGCGGCTTTTGGCCGTGGCTCCATCGACGCCTTCGCCGTCTGGGATCCGTTCTTCGCCCTGGTGGAGCTGAAGCAGGGCGGCCGGCCGGTGGCCGGGCTCGAGAAGCTGCCGCCCACCAACGCCTTCTATCTGGCCAACCGGGATTTCGCCGAAAAGCACCCGCAGCAGCTGCAGGCGGCCCTGGAGGAAATCGGCAAGATCACCGACTGGGCCGGCGCCAATCGCCAGGCCGTCGCCGAGGCGTCGCAGAAAGCCACCGGCATCGACGTGGACGGCAACCGGCGCGCCATCGACCGGGCGGAATACTCCCTGCGGCCGCTCACCGACGTGGAGGTGAAGCAGCAGCAGAAGGTGGCGGACGCTTTCTTCGAACTGGGCCTGATTCCGCGCCAGATCACCATCAGCGATGCGGTCTGGACGCCGCCACAGCAAAAGGCCGGCCGCTGAAGCGGCGCGTGTGAAAACGGAGCAAAGCCATGCCTGACACATCCGTCACTTCTTCCGCCCCCGCTTCCGCCGTTTCCCCGGCAGGCGCCGATCCATTGAATTTCTTCTGGTTCATCCCCACCCACGGCGACGGCTCCTATCTCGGCTCCGAGACCCGGCAGCGCCCGTCGGATTTCGGCTACTTCCGCCAGGTCGCCCAGGCGGTTGATCGCCTGGGCTATCAGGGCGTGCTGCTGCCCACCGGCCAGAACTGCGTCGATTCATGGATCACCGCCGCCGGCCTCGCCGAGGCGACCGAGCGGCTGAAATTCCTCGTCGCCCTGCGGCCTGGCGTCACCACGCCGTCCTTCGCCGCTCGCCAGACGGCGGCGCTGGACCGGCAGAGCAACGGCCGGCTGCTGCTGAACGTGGTGGTGGGCGGCGTGCCGCTGGAACTGGGCGGCGACGGCATTTTCCTCAATCACGATGAGCGCTATGAGCAGGCGGCCGAATTCCTGACGATCTGGCGGCGCCTGGTTGCCGGCGAGACGGTGAATTTCTCCGGCAAATACTACCGGGTGGAGAACAGCCGTCTTGATTTCCCGCCAGCGCAGGAGCCGCACCCGCCCCTGTATATCGGCGGCTCGTCCGACGCCGGCATCGCGCTGGCGGCGGATCAGACCGAACTTTATCTGACGTGGGGCGAGCCGCCGGCGCAGGTGGCGGAGAAGATCGCCCAGGTCCGCGCCGCCGCCGCGCGCCGCGGTCGCAGCATTCGCTTCGGCATTCGCCTGCATTTTGTTGTGCGCGAGACCAATGAGGAGGCTTGGGAGGCTGCGAACCGCCTGATCAGCAGGGTCAGCGACGAACAGATCGCTTTTGCCCAGGAGCGGCTGCGCGCCGTCACCGACTCGGTCGGCCAGACCCGCATGCTCGATCTGCACCAGGGGCGGCGCGACCGGCTGGAAGTGTCGCCCAATTTGTGGGCTGGCGTTGGCCTGGTGCGCGGCGGCGCCGGCACCGCCCTTGTCGGCGACGCCAGAACCGTGGCGGAGCGGCTGCGCGAATATCAGGCGCTGGGCGTCGATACGGTGATCGGCTCCGGCTATCCGCATCTGGAAGAATCATACCGTGTGGCCGAACTGCTGTTCCCCGAACTGGGCATCCAGCGGCCGGGCGCGACCTGGCGCCGGGGCCTGGCCAACGAGTTCGCCGCCGGCGCCGGCGTCGGCCCTGTCGATCTGCGGGCGGCGGCGTCATGAGCGACGCGACCCTCAAACCACCAGCGGCGGCGACCGCCAGGACCATCGCCTTTCCCCCGGAAGCCGCGCTCGCCCCGCCTGTGGGCGAGCGAGCCCCTCCGGGGAGGATCGCCGGCGTCAGTTCCGCCCTGGCGGGGCGCATCGCCGGCGGCAACCTGATCGGCTGGCTGGTTCCCGCCCTGATCGTCATCGTCTGGGAGGCGCTGTCCCGCATTGGCTATCTGCAACCCAATGTGCTGCCAGCGCCGTCGGCGATCGTCGCGGCGGCGATCCGGCTCACCGCCTCGGGGCAATTGCCCGAGAGCATTGGCGTCAGCACCCTGCGCGCCTTGGCCGGCTTTGTGGTCGGCGGCGGCGTCGGCCTGGCGCTCGGCCTCGCCAATGGCCTGTCGCGGCTGAGTGAAAAGCTTACCGACACCAGCCTGCAAATGGTGCGCAATGTGCCGCATCTGGCGCTGATCCCGCTGGTCATCCTGTGGTTCGGCATTGATGAGGGCGCCAAGCTGTTCCTGGTGGCGCTGGGGGTGTTTTTCCCCATGTACATCAACACGCTGCACGGCATCCGCAATGTCGATCCGCAACTGATCGAGATGGGCCGCATTTACGGCATGAAACAGGGCGAGCTGTTCTGGCGGGTCATCCTGCCGGGGGCGCTGCCGTCGATCTTCGTTGGCCTGCGCTATGCGCTCGGCATCATGTGGCTGACGCTGATCGTCGCCGAAACCATCGCCGCCGAATCCGGCATCGGCCACATGGCGATGCAGGCGCGCGAGTTCCTGCTGGTCGATGTGGTGATGCTGTCGATCATCATCTACGCGCTGCTCGGCAAGGCCGCCGACAGCATCGCCCGTCTGCTGGAGCGCCTGTCGCTGCAATGGCACCCGGCCTACCGGAAATAAGGAAGCGACCATGGCCATTTCGACCGCGATCTCGCCGCGTCACACCGTCTCTGGGCCCGTCCACGCAGGCGGGTCCGCCGGACCGCAGGGCGGCGCATCCGTCACCCTGCGCGGCATCGCCCGCGCCTTCGGCGACAAACAGGTGCTGCGCCGCGTCGATCTGCACATTCCCGCCGGCCAGTTCGTCGCCATCGTCGGCAAGAGCGGCTGCGGCAAGAGCACGCTACTGCGCCTGATTGTCGGCCTCGACCAGCCGACCGACGGTCATATCACCCTGTCCGGCGTCACCGCCGGGGAGGAAAAGACGGCCGCCGATGGCGTGCGCATCATGTTTCAGGAGCCGCGCCTGCTGCCGTGGGAGCGGGTGCGGGGTAATGTCGAGGTGGGGCTGGGGCGTGATCTGCCAAAGGCGGAGCGCCAGGCTGTCGCGACGCGAACGCTGGAAGCCGTGGGCCTCGGCGACCGGGGCGGGGAGTGGCCGTCGGTGCTTTCCGGCGGCCAGAAGCAGCGCGTCGCCCTGGCCCGCGCCCTCGCCAGCGGCCCGCGTCTGCTGGCGCTGGACGAGCCGCTCGGCGCCCTCGACGCCCTGACCCGCATCGACATGCAGCGCCTGATTGAGAAGGTGTGGAGCGATCAGGGATTCACCGCCATCCTCGTTACCCATGACGTGAGCGAGGCCATCGCCCTGGCCGACCGCATCCTTGTCATCGATCAGGGAACCATCGCCGCCGATCTGGCTGTCTCCAGCCCGCGTCCACGCCACCGCGGCGACCCCGAACTCGCCGCGCTGGAGGGGCGGATCATCGACGCCCTGTTCAACGACCAGGCGGCGGGGATCTGAGAAGGGCCGGCAAAACGCCCGAAACAGCAAAATCTGGCCTGGGCGCGGGAAGAGATCTGTAAGCTGGCGTCGCAAGGGTTTACACGGCGCTGCGAGCAACTATCGTTCCGTTCGTAACGACCGGCGCGCCCATAACAATGCGCTGGCGGAGGAAACCCGGAGCGCATCATGAACACGACCCGCCGTTCGTTCCAGACCGGCCTGCTCGCCCTTGCCGCCGGCGCCTTTGCGCCATCAATTCCATCGGCTTTCGCCGCCGGAAAAATCGGGCCTGGCGTCACTGCGACGGAGATCAAGCTGGGGCAGACCATGCCCTACAGCGGTCCCGCCTCGGCCTATGGCAATATCGGCAAGGCCGAGGCCGCCTATTTCAGGATGATCAATGACAATGGCGGCGTGAACGGCCGCAAGATCAACCTGATCAGTCTCGACGACGGCTATTCCCCGCCCAAGACCGTGGAGGCGACGCGCCGCCTGGTGGAGCAGGAGGAGGTGTTCGCCATTGTCGGCGCCCTCGGCACCGCGCCCAACGCCGCCATTCACAAATACCTCAATACCAAGGGCGTGCCGCAATTGCTGATTTCCAGCGGCATCAGCAAGTTCAACGATCCCAAGAACTTCCCATGGACTATGGCGGCGCTGCCGAACTATCTGAACGAGGCGCGCATTCTCGCCGTCTACGCCATGCAGCAGAAACCCGGCAAGAAAATCGGCCTGTTGATGGCCAATGACGATCTGGGGCGCGACGCCCAGGCCGGCATCCGCCAGGCGCTCGGCAAGGATGCAGCCCGCCTGCTTGCGGTGGAAAGCTACGAACTGACCGACACCAATGTGGATTCACAGATCCTGAAACTGAAGGCGTCCGGCGCGGAGACGTTGATCACCTACGCGTCGCCAAAGTTCGCGGCCCAAACCATCCGCAAGCTGAAAGAAATGGGCTGGCAGCCCACCCATCTGCTGTCGAGCATCGCCGCGTCTGTCGCCGGCGTGCTGGAGCCGGCGGGGCTGGACAACAGCGTTGGCGTCATCTCCGTGACCTACGCCAAGGATCCCACAGATCCGGCCTGGGACAACGATCCGGGCATGAAACGCTGGAATGCGTTCATGGACAAATACATGCCCGGCGCCAACAAGGGCGATCTCAACTACACCACCGGCTATTACATCGCCGATTTCGCCACCCGGCTGCTGAAAGCCTGCGGCGACGATCTGACCCGCGAAAACCTGATGAAACAGGCGGCCAGCGTGCCGGGCTGGGAGTTCGACACCCTGATCCCCGGCGTCAAGGCGCAAACCTCGCCCACGGATTTCGCGCCGCTGAAGCAGATGCAGATGATGGTGTTCGACGGCAAGCGCTGGAAGCTGACAGGCGGCCTGCTGGGGTAAGGCAGACCGTCGCCGCGGGGCAAAAAAATGCCGGCGCAAAGCCGTCGGCATAAAGATACCGTCATGGCGCGCGCCATTACGCCATGACGGCAGGTGCGGCCGCGACGGCCGGTTCCAGAGCATTCCTGAGAGAAATGGAACCCGCTTTCGTGAGGAAATGCATTAAATCAAAAAGACAGGGCATATCCGGTGGTGGGGTTTCACCGGAAAAGCTCTCGCGAAGGCGCGACCATGTCCGCGAACCTGCGCGCGCATTCCCACGACTGCCCCTGATAGACGGGGCCCCGACCGCAGAGACGTTGCTGTCGTGGATGGCCGGAACAGGTCCGGCCATGATGTCAGAGCGACGGGCGCACGGGGGCCCATAAAATCCACGGAGGCCCATAAAATCAAAGCCCTGGCCTGACCTTCCGGCGCGGCCTGACCGCGTGGCCCCTGTTCCTGGTTCGCGGCGCTCACAAATCCACGATCGGGGCCAGCGGCGCGTTCTTCTTCACCGATTCGATGCCTTTCTCGCGGCTGGCGGCGCTCTCATAGCTTTCGCTGACGCCAATGACCTGGCCGTTCGCCGCCTTCAGGTTAAACATGTGCTTGCCGTTGACGGTCTGCTTGCGCTCGTAACGGTTGTCGTCCGGCGCGTTGTTTTGCACGGACTGGATGCCATTAATGGCGCTGGCGCGCTGTCTGTAGCCTTCGCTGGCCAGGATGTTCTGTCCATTGGCCGCTTTTAACCGAAAGCGATATTCGCCAGCCTTGTCGACGTAGACTTCAAATTTTGCCGCCATCGTCGTATCTCCGGTTTTGCTGGGCGTTTGCCGTGGCCTCATGCTTTTCGGCGCAAGGCCCTTGCCGTTCCCAGATCATCGTCAATTGCAGGGCGTCATGACAAGGGCGCTATACCGGCGAATGCGGAAAATTCGCATGCGAACGGCATTTGGTTGCTTCACATCAGGCTGATGACAGAAACCAGACGGGATGTTTTCCGCGCGCAACGCATCAGGATGGCGTCCGCTGGTCTGACGCCGGAAGTCGCATCGTTCCATAAGGGGCGATGGAAGGCATGCCGGAATTGAAAAAGTCGCCAGCAAACTATTGATTTTATATCTTGATCCAGACATTTGCGCGTCGCATGGCAGTGAAGCTGCATGCAGATGTCGAATGTGTTCCGCTAGCTGTTCGCCATCGCCGCGACGCGCGCGGCGATGGCGAGGCAGGCGGTGAGGCCGGGGCTCTCGACGCCGAACAGGTTGACCAGCCCGCCAACGCCGTGTTGCGCCGGGCCGTCCAGGCGGAAATCCGGCGCCGCCGCGCCCGGGCCATGCAACTTGGGTCGCACCCCAGCCCATGCGGGGGCCAGCGCGCCATCCGGCAATCCCGGCCACCAGGCGCGGACGGCGGCTTCGAACAAGGTGGCGCGCGCTGGATCCACCAGCACGTCGTCCGCCGATTGCGTCCATTCAACATCGGGCCCGAAGCGGAGCTGGCCGCCAAGGTCGAGCGTGGCGTGTACGCCGAGACCGGCGGCGACGCCGGTCGCGGCCGCGCCGGTGGGATAAATCAGCCGCGAGAACGGATTGTGGCCGGTGAAAGCGAAATAATTGCCCTTGGCGAACCATTGTCGCGGCTGGCTCCGCGCCTCCAGTCCCGCCGTCCGTCGCGCCAGCGCCGGCGCGCCATGGCCGGCGGCGTTGATGACGATGGGCGCGACCAGCTCCGTCTCCGCGCCGCCAGCTTCCTTCGTCAGCAACCGCAGGCTGTCGCCGTCGCGGGCAATGGCCGCCGCCTCTGTCGCGAGCGCCACCGCCCCGCCGGCGGCGGTCAGGTCGCCCGCAAGCGCCTGCATCAGGCCGTGGGCGTCGACAATGCTGGTGTCGCGGCACCACAGCGCCGCGACGCAGGCGATTTCCGGCTCCAGACGGCGCGCGGCGGCGGCCTCGAGCAGGGCGATGTCGCGCACGCCATTGGCTTTGGCCCGCGTCAGCAGCGCCGGCAGGGCCGCGGCCTCATCTTCATTGCTGGCCAGCAGCAACTTGCCGCAAAACCGCGCCTCCACGCCCGTGTCGGCGCAGTAGCGGGCGAGCATCGCCCGGCCTGGCGCACAGAATTGCGCCTTCAGTGAACCCGGCTGGTAATAGACGCCCGCGTGAAGCACGCCCGAATTGCGCGATGACGTCTCCCGGCCGATGCCCGCGTGGCGTTCGAGCACGATGGTTTCGTGGCCGGCCTGCGCCAGCTGGCGGGCGATGGCCAGGCCAACCACGCCGCCGCCGATCACCACCGCGTCTGTACGATATGCGCTCATGTCGCCTTCATGTGGTTTTCAGGCTCCGCCCGGTGTATGCAGCAGCGCGCGTATCAACGCATATTCTTGTCAAAGCGTATTCCTGCAGGAGACAGGCGTGACCGCCACGACCATTTATGGCATCCGCAATTGCGACACCATGAAGAAGGCGCGGGCCTGGCTCGACGCCCACGGCGTCGCTTGCGCCTTCCATGATTACAAGACCGCCGGCGTTGACGCAGCGACCCTGAGGGGCTGGGCGCAGCAGGTCGGCTGGGAAAAGCTGCTGAACCGGGCGGGCGCGACCTTTCGCAAGCTGCCGGAGAGCGAACGGGCCGACATCGACGCCGACAGGGCCATCACGCTGATGCTGGCCCAGCCGTCGATGATCAAGCGCCCGGTGCTGGTCCAGAACGGGCGCATCATCGTCGGATTCAAGCCCGAACTCTATCAGGAATTCTTTGGCGCATGACCCGGGCAGGCTCCGCCACGCAGCACAGTGAGGAAACGCCCGTTCGCGTCGCGGCGCTGTATCATTTCACCCACTTCGCCGATCATGCGGCGCTGCGCGAGCCGCTGGCGCGCCTGTGCTGCGGCCTTGGCGTCAAGGGTACGCTGCTGCTGGCGCGCGAGGGGATCAACGGCACGATCGCCGGCTCCGACGCCGCCATCGCCCGGGTCGTCGATCATGTGCGCGCCCTGCCGGGCTGCGCTGGTCTGGAGATCAAATATTCCCGCGCCGGGGTCATGCCGTTCTGGCGCATGAAGGTGCGGCTCAAGGCCGAGATCGTCACCATGGGCCAGCCGGACATCGATCCGCTGCAGGACGTCGGCGCCTATGTGGAGCCGCAGGACTGGAACGCGCTGATCGCCGATCCGGAAACCATCGTGATCGACACCCGCAACGATTACGAGGTGGCGGTGGGCGCGTTTCGCGGCGCCATCGACCCGAAAACCCAAACGTTTCGCGCCTTTCCCGAATGGTTCCGCGCCGAGCGCGAACGCCTGCTGGGCGCGGGCGGGCAGCCCAGGGTGGCGATGTATTGCACTGGCGGCATCCGTTGCGAAAAGGCCACCGCCTTCCTCAAGGCCGAGGGCGTGGAGCAGGTCTTCCACCTCAAGGGCGGCATCCTGAAATATCTGGAGACCGTGCCTGAGACTGACAGCCTCTGGGAGGGCGACTGCTTCGTCTTCGACCAGCGCGTCACCGTCCGCCATGGCCTGGCCCAGGGCGACTACACCTTGTGTCACGCCTGCCGCCGGCCGCTGTCGGCCGCCGATCGCGCCGCTCCGCAATATGTGGAAGGCGTCAGCTGCGCCGCGTGCCATGATGAACTGGACGACGCCCGCCGGGCGGCGCTGGCAGAGCGTCAACGTCAGGAACAGCTGGCGCGCAAGCGGGGCGCCGCGCACCTGGGCGCTGTGCAAGAGCAGGGGCAAGATCAGCAAGGGCGAGACCCGGATGCGAAGGCCGGCTCCGGCGAAAGCTGAGCCAGCCTATTCGGCCTGGCGCCGGCCAATGCGCGCCAGCACGATCACCGGCAGCATGCCGACCAGCACGATGAGCAGCGCGGCGAGGGCGGCGTCCTCATAGGAGCCGCGCGCCGCTTCGCCATAGAGATGCGTGGCCAGGGTCTCCATGTTCAGCGGCCGCAGCAGCAGCGTTGCGGGCAGTTCCTTCATGCAGTCCACGAACACCAGCAGACCGGCGGAGGCGAGGGCGCTCGCCGACAGCGGCAGGTGCACGCGCCGGAACACCCCGGTGACGCTTTCGCCCAGGCTGCGGGCGGCGTGGTCCAGCGAGCGGGGAATGCGGCTGAAACCGGCGTCGACAGAGCCGGTCGAGATGGCGAGAAACCGGACCGTATAAGCGTAGCACAGCGCCGCGCCCGAGCCGATCAGCGCCAGCCCGGTGGCGACGCCAAGCCAGGTCTGCGCCGTCTGGTCGATCCAGCGGTCCAGCGCCGCCACCGGGACCAGCACGCCAATGGCGACCACCGTGCCTGGCATGGCGTAGCCGATGGTGGACAGGCGCTGCAGCAGCGCCGTGAAGCGTCCTGGCGCGGCGCGGGCGGTCCAGGCCACCACCAGGCCCAACGCCAGGGTCACCAGCGTGGCGATGAGCGCGAGCGCCACCGTCGTCACGGTTTCGCCGAGAATGCTCGCTGACAGGCCGGCAAAGCGGAAGCGCTTCCATGCTTCGGCGGCCAGATAACTGGCCGGCGCCAGAAAGCCGACGATGACCGGCAGGGCGCAGAAGCCGGCGGCGGCAAGGCCAGCCCCGGTTCCCAATCGGCTTGGGGCCAGGCTGCGGGCGCGCTGCGGGCTGGTCCAGTACCGCTGCCGGCGTCGGGCATGGCGCTCCGCCATCACCAGCACGAGCACGAAGGCCAGCATCACCAGGGCGATTTGCGCCGCGCCGGCCAGATCCGAGCGGGTGACCCAGGTGGTGTAGATCGAAATGGTCAGCGTGTTGACGCCGAGAAATTCCGAAGCGCCGATATCGTTCAGCGTCTCCATCAGGGCGAGGCTGACGCCGACGGCGATGGCCGGACGGGCCAGCGGCAGCGCCACCCGCCAGAACACCTGGCTGCGCCGGGTTCCCAGGGTGCGCGACGCCTCGACCAGATTGGCCGCCTGGGTCAGGAACATCGCCCGGGTCGTCAGATAGACGTAAGGATACAGCACAAAGCCAAGCAGGATGATGCAACCGGTCATCGAGCGGATATCCGGCAGGCGGAAGTCGCGCGGGCTGGCGTAGCCCAGCAGCCAGCGGATGCTTCCCTGCACCGCGCCCAGGGGATGCAGCAGGTCGAGATAGGCATAGGCGACGATATAGGTCGGCGTCGCCAGTGGCAGCAGCAGCGCCCACTCAAAGATGCGCCGGCCTGGAAATTCATGCGCGGTGACCAGCCAGGCCGTGACGCAGCCAAGCACGGTAACCATCACGCCGACGCCCGTCAGCAGGACCGCCGTTTGCAGCGCCGCGTCGGGAATAACGTGCTCCAGCAGATGCGGCCACAGGCCCGCCGAGCCCTGCGCCGCCTCCCAAAGCAGTGCCAGCGCCGGAAGGGCGACCAGCAACGCGGTGATCGCCGCGCCCGTCACCCAGACGCGGCCGGGCGCCCCTGCCATGCGATGCAGGGGCTGGGGGCGGGTCAGGCGCGTCCCGTCCGGGCGCGCGCGGTTCGGGAAAAACCCGTTCATCCTGAAGCGGATGCTTCCTCTGCCTGTCCGGCTTGACGCGCCTTCGTCACGCAAGGCGGCGTCCGCCTTGCTGGAAAGCGCTCCAGGGGCCGCCGTCGGCGTGGCGCTGGTGAGAGCTTCTGTCATGGCAACGTCAGCGGACGCGGCTGGCGCATTTTCGCGAAAAGTGGAGCCCACGTTTCGTGAAAAGAATGCGTCAAATGAAAGAGATGGAGCATGTTCCGTGAACCGGTTTCACCGAAAGTGCTCCAGTTTCCCTTGTTCTGGGCGATTTCTGACCGACCAGACGATCCCGTCTGGTCGGAAAGCGCTCCAGGGCCGCGCTCTTCAGGCTTGCTTGCAGGCTTACTTGTCGAAGCCGATTTCCTCGGCCATCTCGCTCGCCTGCTTGCGGCGCTTGACCACGTCCGTGAGCGGGATCGGATCGATCTTCAGCTCGCCGAAGGTGGCGACGATCGGGTCGAGCTTCGCGCCGGCCTTCACCGGGTATTCGAAATTGGCCTCGGCGTAAATTTTCTGGGCGTCGTCGGAGACCAGATATTCCATCAGCCGGATGGCGGCTTCTTTGTTCGGCGCGTGTCTGGCGAGGGCCGCGCCGCTGACGTTCACCTGCGTGCCGCCGTTCTCGAAGGTCGGCAGGATCACCTTGATGGCCTCGCCCCACGTCTTCTGGTCCGGCCCGCCCTTTCCGGAGCGCATCAGGCCGACATAGTAGGAATTGCCGACGCCGATCTCGCAGACGCCGCCGAGAATGTCCTTGGCCACTTCGCGGTCGCCGCCGCCCGCCTTGCGCGCCAGATTGTTGCGCAGGCCGGTCAGCCAGGTCTTCGTCGCCTCCGGCCCGTGATGCGCCAGATAAGCGGCGAACAGCGCCGTGTTGTAGGGATGCTGGCCGGAGCGGATGCAGATCTTGCCCTTCCACTTCGGGTCGGCCAGATCCTCATAGCGGATGGCCTTCAGGTCGAGATCCTTCGCCGCATAGAGCACGCGGCCGCGCGCCGAGAAGGCGAACCAGTTGTTGTCCGGATCACGCAGGGCGACGGGCACGGCGGCGTCCAGCACGGCCGATTTGACCGGCTGCGTCAGGCCTTTCTGCACCAGATCGGCGAGGCGGCCGGCGTCAACGGTCATCAGGATGTCGGCGGGCGAACTGGCGCCTTCGGACGACACGCGCTCGGCCAGCCCGTCCTTCAGGAAAACGGTGTTGACCTTGACGCCGGTGGAAGCGGTGAAGGCCTCCAGCAGCGGTTTGATCAGGCCCGGCTCACGGGTGGTGTAGATGTTGACCTCGGCGGCCATGGCGCCAGCGACGCCGCCCAGCAGCATGACGCCGCCGAGCAGGACGGAGCGGATCGAAACACTCTTCTTCATGTTGCCGTCTTCCCGACCATTTCCAGTAAAAGCATGTCAGTTTCAAATGTAGAATCATTCAAAACTGGCCAATGTTCTCGCGCAGCGGGAAACATTGACGCCCGTCCTTCCTGAAACACATGACGGCGCTGCTTTCAACGCATATCTATTCCACCATGGTCAAATCGCGGGGAAGACCATGGCTTCGTCGGGCGCAACAGCGATGGAAAGCGCATACCCAGGGCGCGCCGGCGCGCGGCCCATCACGCGCATCACCAGGGGCCCGTCAACGCCGGCGACGCGCAGGGTCAGCTCCTCCACGTCGCCGAGAAACACGCTGCCGGTCACCTGCGCCGCCGCGCCGGCCCCCGGCGCCGCGACCTTGAGCGCGTGCTGGCGGATGCAGACGATCGCGGCCTGGCCATCGGCCAGCGAGGTGGGAAAGGCGCCCAGCGGCGTCGCCACCTGGCCGCCGCGCGCCACGCCGGCCAGCCTGTTGCAGGGCCGGAAAAATTCGGCGACGTACAACGAGCAGGGCTGATCGTGTATGGCGCGTCCGGTTCCGGTTTGCGCCACGCGACCGTCCTGCATCAGCGCCACCCGGTCGCCGGCCGCCAGCGCCTCTTCGGGATCATGGGTCACGATGATCGCGGCGGTGCCGAGGGCGCGCAGAATGGCCAGCGTTTCCGCCCGCACCCGGTCGCTCAGACCCCGGTCGAGGTTGGAGAACGGCTCGTCCATCAGCAGCAGCACGGGCTGCGGCGCCAGCGCTCGCGCCAGGGCGACGCGCTGCTGCTCGCCGCCGGACAGCGTGTGTGGATAACGCTCGGCCATGCCGGCGACGCCGATGCGCGCCATCACCTCGGCCGTGCGCCGCCGGGCCTCGGCCTTTGGCAGTCGTCGAAGGCCGAAACCGATATTTTCCGCCACCGTCAGGTGTGGAAACAGTGCGTAATCCTGGAACATGAAGCCGATATTGCGGTCTTCCGGCTCGACGAAGCCGCCGGGGCCGGCGATCTCCACGCCATCGAGCACGATCGATCCGGCGTCCGGCGCATCGACGCCGGCGATCAGGCGCAGCAACGAGGACTTGCCGCAGCCGGACTGACCAACAAGACAGATGATCTCGCCGGGCGCCAGCGTCAGCGAAACCGCGTCCAGCGCCTGCTTGCCGCCGAAGCGGCGCGACACGCCGCGCACCGCCAGCATGGCCGGGGCTTCAGACAGTTCCATTGCTGGCGGTTGCGCATCTGGCACGTTGTGCTTCCTGAAATCGGGGTGATCTGCGCCGGATAGGGCAGCCGGCCCGGCAAGGCAACCGGGGCTTTCCCCAGGCGTCCTCTTGCGCCGCTCTCCGCTCGCATTGGCGCGGGCGCAGGGGACAGCATGGCGCGGGCGCGTCGAACTGTTCGGCCCGTCACGACACAGGGGCCGCAGGTTCAGGTCAGACTTCCTGCGCCTGAAACGCCGCGTCGACCGGAACCTGCATGCCATTGGCCAGGGCGTTGGTCTGGGAGGCAAGGCCGATGATCGCCAGCAGTTCGGCGTGCTGTGCGTCGGACATCCCCTTCGCTTTGGCGGCGGCGGTGTGGGAGTGGACGCAATAGGCGCAATTATTGGCGGTGGAAACAGCGATGTAGATCATCTCCCGCGTTAGCGGATCGATGGCTCCGGGCGCGGTCATGATCTGTTTCACGTCGCCCCAGATGCGCGCCAGCAGCGGCGGATGATTGGCCAGCGCCAGCCAGAAGTTGTTGATGAACGACGACTGGCGCACGGCGCGAATATCGTCCAGAACCGCGCGCGCCTCAGGAATGCCGTCAGCTTCTTCAACGGTAAGCAGCCGGATCGTCGCCATGATTTGTCGTCCTTGCAGATGTGATGCGCCGACATCCTATGCCGCCGCTCCAGTCCCCGCGCTGGCGTCGGCGGATTTAACCGCCGCGGTGGTTAATGGGCAAAAATATCCGCGTCGGCGTCCTCGCCGCCGGCCAGGGCGGCGCCAATCAGCTCCGCGCCGATGCGCGAGAAGGTGATGCCATTACCGCCATAACCCATCAGCGAGAAAATTCGCGGCGTTCCAGGCAGGGGGCCGATCAGCGGCAGGCCGGTGGTGGTGTCGCCGAAACTGCCGGCCCAGCGGAATTCCGGCGTCGCATCAATGTCCGGCAGCAGTTTGGCAAGTTTCTCACTGATCCGGCGGGTTTTTTCGCCGGTCAGCGCGTCGCGCCGCTCTTCATTGGTGAAGTCCGCGTCCTCGCCGCCGCAGATCACGCGTCCGTCGCGGGTGGTC
Organism: Camelimonas fluminis; assembly: GCF_014656355.1. GTDB lineage: Bacteria > Pseudomonadota > Alphaproteobacteria > Rhizobiales > Beijerinckiaceae > Camelimonas > Camelimonas fluminis. The sequence goes on along the minus strand of NZ_BNCG01000013.1, from coordinate 36,838 downwards.
CGCAGGTACAGATACGGGTCAGACGCCTCCCAGATCAGCGCCTCGCCAGGCCACAGCGCGCTTCTGGGCTGCGGGCGGGTGGCGATGGCCCAGGTGGAGATGATGCGGTGCCGGTCCTTCGGCGCCATGTCCGGCAGTTCGTAACCGGTGGCGAGAACCACATGCTTCGCCGAGATCGTGCGGCCGGACTCCAGCGCCACGTCAACCTGGCCGCGGTGACTGGCGGCGGCGATCATCCGCTCGGGGGCGAAGAAGCGGGCGCCGCGCTGTCGCGCCGCGCGCAGCAGGCCATTGGTCAGCCGCAGCGGATCGAGCGCCAGGTTGCCCGTGGAGAGGATGGCTCCGGCGCGCGCCATGCCAAAGCCCGCTTGCAACTCCGATGCGGTGAGATAGCGGGCCGGCAGGCCGGCGGCGGCGCGCGCTTCCGCTTCGGCGCGCAGGGCGGAGCCGGTGAGCGCGTTGCCGGCGAGATACAGCGTCTGCCGCGGCTGCATGTGGCAGGCCAGCCCGAGCGTCTGAATATGGTCACGCAAATTGCCGACGGCGAGGCGGGCGCGACGCCAGGCGCGCACGGCTTTTTCCCGGCCGATCATCCGGGTCAATGTGGTAAGCGGCGTATCGATCTCGAACTGGATGAGCGCGGTGGTGGCCGGCGTCGATCCCAGCATCGGGCCGCGCCGGTCGATCATCGCCACCTGATGGCCGGCCCCGGTCAACGCCTCGGCCGCCATGGCCCCGGAAATACCCATGCCGACGACCAGGACGTCGGTCGCCAGGTCGCGCCGCAAGCGCCGGCAGGCCGGTCGCGCCGGCGCGTCGGCCAGCCACACCGGATTGCCCGAGCGCAGGTCAAGTTCACGCATCAACCTCTCCGCCTCGGCGTGATCCGGCCTGAACGGTTGACGGCGCCGGATCATGCGCCTTTTCCAGACTGGCCGGTTTCCGTTCGGGATCGCCAGTGAGGGCAGTCTGCGAGAATACCCTGCTGAAACAGCCCCGGGGCGCAGGGCGCGCCTGATCTCCAACGCGCCGGGGCCGGCGCGGTTCCGTCTGGAACCTCCCGGTTCGCCAGGCATTCCCCAACTGGACGGCAACAGCGCGGGAGCGACGCATGGAGCAGACAGGTCTGAAATTTGGCCCTCTGGCGCCGGAGAGCGTCCATGTCTGCGTCGACATGCAGACGCTGTTCAGCGCGGGCTACCCGTGGGCGCTGCCGTGGTTTGAGCGCATCTTGCCGGGGGTGGAGGAACTGAGCGGCCGCTGCCCGGAGCGGACCATCTTCACCCGTTTCATTCCTGCCCGGAGGCCGGGCGAGGGTCGCGGCGCATGGGCGCGCTATTACCAGCGCTGGGCGGCCGTCACGCTGGAGGAAACGGGCGCCGAAGCCATCGACCTGACGCCGGCGCTGCGCCGTTTCGCTCCGCCGGCCAGGGTGGTGGACAAACATGTGTATTCGCCATGGCTGGAAGGCGGGCTGGATGTGTTGCTGCGCGACAGCGGCGGCGACACGCTGATCATCTCTGGCGGCGAGACAGATATCTGCGTCATGGCGACAGTGATCGGGGCCATCGACAGGGGCTACCGGGTCGTCCTCGTCGCCGATGGCGTCTGCAGCTTCTCCGACGAGACCCACGACGCCATGTTGCGAATGTTCGCCAGGCGCTTTTCCGAACAGCTTGAGGTCTGCCTGATCGCCGACGTTCTGGCGGCCTGGCGGCGATAACGCCGCCCCTCGCGCTAACCAGGAAGGCTATGCTAACGAAGAATATATCCTTCCGGCTGTGGTGTCCCCATGCGAGCGTTCCGGCGTATCTCCGCGTTTTTTTCCCTGGCGTCGCAGAGTTGGCTTCGCCTGTGGCCGGCGCTTGCCGCCAGCCTGACGCTGCTCGTCGCAAGTCCGGCGGCCATGGCGCAGGCCCAGGGCTTTTCTGGCGTCTGGCAGGCTGAAATGGTCGATGATTTTGGCCGGCCACAGCGCTGCATCGTGGAGCTGTCCGCCACGGGCAGCATCATGGGTGGGTTCATGGCCTCCGCGCGCGGCTGCACGGGAGATTTGATGAGCCTGTCCCGCTGGCGGGGCCGCGGGCGGGAGCTGGTGCTCGTCGATATTTCCGGCGCGACGCTGGCGGCGCTGCGCGACCGGGGCGAGGCATTGTCCGGCCGCATGGCTTCGGGGCGGCCGCTCAGGTTGTACGAGGGGGTGGGGCGAGCAGAGGTCGCGGCGCCGCGCCCCGGCTGCGCCGTCTACTATGGCCAGTCATCGCGTTGCGCCGGGGCGCACGATCTGACGGCGCCGGCGTTGGCTCCGGGACAGCAGACCAGCTTGCGGATCGTCTCGCCGGCCAATGTTCGGGTTGCGCCGTCATTTTCCGCCGCGCTGATCGGCCAGGCTCCGGTCAACGCCTGCCTGCAGACCGATGCTTGCCTGCGCCAGCCCGACGGATCGCAATGGTGTCGCGTCCAGCTTGATGGACGCACCGGCTACATCACCAAGCTGTTTGAGCGCGATGGCCGCCGCTTCATCCTGTTTTCCAACGGATGCGTCCCCGGTCGGGGGGAGTAGTCGCGCGCCTGCCTCTCAGACGTTGACGCGCCCGGCGCGGGTCGCCCGCACGGGTGGAGGCCCTGGCTGGCGGAGGCTCTACCCGAAGGTGAAGGCGTAGGCCTCCACGCCGGGGTCGAGAAAGCGGATCTCGAAGGTGCGCGGCGTCACTTGGCCTTTCTGGCGCACCAGCTGGTAAAGCCGGTTTTCCGTCACCGTTCCGGCGCCGGCGGCGTCGATGTCGACGCCATGGCTGTCGCCGGGCGCCTTGCCGTCGATGGTCACCACGAAGCGCACCGGTTTGCCGGCTGGCCCAGGCCCCAGAACCAGATGGAGATCACGGGCGTTGAAGCGGTAGCTGATGGCGCCGCCGCTGGCGTCGAGCCGGGCGTGCTCGGGCCCGACGGTCCATGCGCCCGCGAGCCCCCACTGGTTGGTTTCCGGCTGAGGCGCTTCGTAGAGGCGGGAAGCGTCCGCCGTGAGCCCGCCTGCCGAGGCGAAATTCTCCGCCCGCTTGTAGCCGAGATAGGTTTCGTGGGAGCGCAGGTTGCCGACGTCCGGCGCCGCCTCCGCCCCGGCGCCGGCAGGCGCCGCCGGCGCGCCCGCCGCCATGGCGACGCCGCTGGCGCCGGCCTCGCGCAGCAGGTTCTGGATGGCCTGTTCGGTCTCGGCGTACTGCCCTTCGCCAAAATGCCGGTAGCGGATGCGCCCACTGGCGTCGATCAGATAGTGGGCCGGCCAGTACTCGTTCGAGAACGCTCGCCAGATGGCGTAATCATTGTCCACCGCAACCGGATAGACGACGCCGAAATCACCAATCGCCTTGCGGACATTGGCCAGGTTCTTCTCAAAGGCGAATTCCGGCGTATGCACGCCCAGCACCACCAGACCCTGATCGCGGTATTTCGCCGCCCAGGCCCGGAGGTAGGGCATGGTGCGGATGCAGTTGATGCAGGAATAGGTCCAGAAATCCACCAGCACGACCTTGCCGCGCAACTGCTCGCTGGTCAGCGGCGGCGCGTTCAGCCAGTCGGTGGCGCCGGCAATGGTGGGAGCTGGCCCCAGGTCGGGCAGGGAGCTCCTGAAGGGACTGGCAGCGCCAGGCGCGGTTGTCGCGGCGGTTTTGCTGGCGTTCCGGTCCGGATAGGTGGTGCGCACGACGCTATCCGGTGGCCTGGAGCGGATGCGGTCCACCACCGCCTGCTCCAGCGTGGCCGTGCTGGTATAGGACAGGCGCGACAGCAGGCCTGTGTCGAGGCCGAGGGCAATGGCGGCGACGCCCGCCAGCACCGCAACGCCCAGCCCCTGGCGGACCCGTTCGGTGACAGCGGGGGAGCGCTTCAGCCGGTCGAAAATCCGGCCGCCGGCCAGCAGGGCCAGGGCGATGGACGTGGCGGCGCCAGCCGCATAGGCCAACAGCAGCAAGGTTGTGCTGACGTTGGCTCCGTTCAGCGCGGCGCCCGTCAACAACAGGCCGAGGATCGGCCCGGCGCACGGGGCCCAGAGCAGGCCGGTGGCGACGCCCAGCGCCAGAGAACCGGCGACGCCCGATCCGCCGCCAGCGCCAGACCTGTTGAGCAGACGCTCGCCCAGCCGCACCACGGGGCGCGTCGCAAAAGCGGCGAGGCGCGGCGACAGCAGGCTGAGGCCAAAGGCCGCCAGCAGCGCCATGGCGACGATGCGGCCATATTCATTGGCCCGCACCGCCCAGGCGCCGCCAATCGCCGCCAGCGACGCGACGGCGGCGAAGGTGATGGCCATGCCCGCGAGCATGGGCAATGTGCTGCGCAGGAAAGGTTGCCCGGCGCGGGCGAACACGAAGGGGAGAATCGGCAGGATGCAGGGGCTGACGATTGTCAGCACGCCGCCGAGGAAAGCGATGATCAGCAGCGTCGTCATGATGTCTCCCGGAATGCTCCGCCAGCAGGAGCCGCGAAGCTGCGCCGCGCCACAGGCCAAACGCGTCGGCGCCTGGGCGGGCGCACAGCAACCTCCCGCAGGATTTGGGTAAAATTTGGCCGCGCCTGGCGCGCCCCGCACATATGGCGCACATCGCAATGCAGCGCCATGTCGCGGGGCGAAAGCGGATTTTCACCGTGGTCGGGTTTTGTTTCCAGCGGCGGATCAGGCATATTGGCGGGGTGATGACGTTAGCGACAGGCGGCCCACGGTGGCGAGCCGCGCATGTGCGCGGCGCTGCGGCGCACCCCAGGAACGGGGCGCTGACGCAGCTGGCTGTCCTTTCGCGTTGGGTTGGTGCGCTTGCCTTTTGCAGGACGGCGACCACTTTGCTGGAAAGCGCCCTGAAAAAGATCGGCGCGGCCGCGCGGGGCGCCGCCTTCGCCCTGCTGACTGGCGTCGTCTGCCTGGCGCTCATCATCACGCCGGCCGCCGCGCTTGACGCCCAGGGCGGTGACCCCGCCGTTTCAGGCATGCTCCTCGACATGGAAAGCTGCGGACCTGAGCGCCTGAACGTCGCTCAATCCGGCCATGATCGCCTGGACCATGATCACCTGGACCACGATCTCCTGGACCATGATCGCGCCAGCCCTGACGTAAACAGTCCCGACCTGCATGGGGCGCACCATTGCTGCCATAGCCATGTGGCGCCGGCGCAGTCATTCCGGAGCATCGCCCCGACATCCGTGCGCCATCTGACATGGCGCGTCGGCGACAGCGATGTCCTGCCTCCCCGCAGCCCGGCTCCGCCGCTGCGTCCACCCCGCGTCTGAGCGTCTGGGCAGATCGCTGCGTGCGTTTCCGTGAGTGAAACGGGCGCACGCACTGTCGCGCGTGGTCTGATGCATTTTCGAGCAGGGCGAAAGCCGCATTCTCGCGAGAAAAATTATCCAGATCAAAGCGTTGTAGCAAAATTCCGATTCAATGTGTGAACGGGGTTTGCTCAGGCCGCTTGCTTTGCGCCGCGCGCTTCCAGGGCGTTTTTCCAGCAGGCAGAGATGCTTCGCGCGTGGAAATCGCTTCGCTTCAGGACGACAGGGCAAGTTCCGGCTCGTTTGAGCGGAAGGCGTCCCAGGCCGCGCGCATCGCCGGCCGTCAGGAATTTTCGGATGAAACCCCGTTTCTTGTTTGCGCCAGGCGCCGTTCTCGCGGCCGGGGCGCTTGCGCTCATTTCCCCCCACATCCTGCCGCAGGCCGCACGGACCACGTTCGCCTGGGCGGGCCCTGGCCATGACCATGGGCCAGCCGGAAAGCACGGAGCGGACAAAAGTCAAAAGGCCAGTGACAAACAGGCAGCCGGCGACAAACAGGCGGCCGGTCACGATCATGACGATGAGGGGCTGGTGCACATGACCCCGGAACAGGCGGCGTCGCATGGCGTTGACGTCGCCGTCGCGGGTCCTGGCGTTCTGAGCATGTCGCTGAGCGCCCCAGGCGTGATCGCTCCTGACAGCGACCGCATCGCCCGCATCGCCGCGCGGGTCGTCGGCACGGTCGCCGTGCTGAACAAGCGGCTGGGCGACGCGGTGGAAAAGGGCGAGATCGTCGCCGAGCTCGACAGTCGCGAGGTCGCCGAGGCGCGCAGCGAATATTTCGCCGCGCTGACCAATCTGGAGCTGCAAAAGACCCTGTTCGCCCGCGAACAGGAGCTGTGGAACCGGCGCGTGTCCGCCGAGCAGCAATATCTGCGCGCCCGCAACACGTTGCGCGAAGTGGAGCTGCGCGTTGAACTGGCGGCCCAAAAGCTCACGGCCCTGGGTCTGTCGCCCGGCGACGTGGCGGCGTCGCGTAACGCCGGCCCTGGCGCGGCCCAGTCATTCCAGCGCTATCCCCTGCGCTCGTCGATCCGCGGTCGCGTGGTCGAGCGGCGCGTTGATCTGGGCGCTCCGGTCGGCGGCGAGGGCCAGGAGAAGGAGCTGTACGTTATCGCCGATCTGTCAAAGGTCTGGATCGATCTGGCGATCCCGGCCGATGAACTGTCCCGCATCCATGAAGGGCAGGAGGTGAGGGTCGCCGCCCAGGACGGCGCGGCGACGAAGGGACGGGTGATTTTCGTCAGCCCCATGCTGACCCCGGACACCCGCTCCGCCCGCGTTATCGCCGAACTGGACAACGACGGGCTGCGCTGGCGTCCCGGCGGTTTCGTCACCGCCCGGGTCACGATCGGCGAGGAACCCGTGGGACTGCGCATCCCGCGCGCCGCCGCGCAAACCATCAACGGTCGTCCGGCGGTGTTCGTCCAGGCTCCCGAAGGGTTTCGCATCAGGAATGTCTCCCTGGGGCGCGACGACGGCGTCCATGTCGCCGTGACGTCGGGACTGACCGCCGGCGAGCGGGTCGCGACGCGCAACGCCTTCCTGCTGAAGGCCGAACTCGGCAAGGCCGAAGCCGAACACGCTCACTGAGGGAGGACGCCATGATCGCACGCATCCTCGCGTTCTCGGTGGAGCGCCGCTGGCTGGTGGCGTTGCTGACGCTGCTGGTCGCGGCTTTCGGCGCCTGGTCGGCGCTGAAGCTGCCCATCGACGCAACCCCCGACATCACCAACAACCAGGTGCAGATCAACGCCGTCGCGACGGCCCTGTCGCCGGAAGACGTGGAGCGGCAGGTGACGTTTCCACTGGAAACCGCCCTGTCCGGCATTCCCGGCCTTGTCAGCACCCGCTCCCTGTCCCGCAACGCCTTCGCCCAGATCACCGCCGTGTTCAGCGACGCCACCGACCTGTATTTCGCCCGCGCCCAGGTCAATGAGCGTCTCGGCGAGGCGCGCGGCTCCCTGCCGCCGGGCGTCGAGGTCCATATGGGGCCTGTCACCACCGGCCTTGGCGAAATCTTCATGTGGACATTGCACATGAAGGAGCCGGACGGCCGGCCAGAAACCGACGGCAAGCCCGGGTGGCAGTCGGATGGCGGCTTTCTTACCCCCGAGGGCGAGCGGCTGGCCAGCGACCTGGACCGCGCCGCCTGGCTGCGGGCCCTGCAGGACTGGGTGATCCGGCCGCAGATGCGCGCCGTGCCCGGCGTCGCCGGCGTCGACGCCATTGGCGGCCATGTCAGGCAATATCAGGTGCGGCCCGATCCGGCGCGTCTGGCCGGTCTTGGCCTGTCCTTCGGCGACATCGCCACGGCGCTGGCCGCCAGCAACCAGAACCGGGGCGCCGGCTATGTGGAGCGGGGCGGCGAGGGCTATGTGGTGCGCTCCAGCGGCCGGCTCACCAGCATCGATGACATTGGCGCCGTGGTCGTGACCACCCGCGCCGGCGTGCCGGTGCGCATCCGCGACGTGGCGACGGTCGGCGCGGGTCAGGAGTTGCGGGTCGGCGCCGCCTCGGAAGACGGCCGCGAGGCGGTGGTCGGCACGGCGCTGATGCTGATTGGCGGCAACAGTCGCGACGTGGCCGCCGCCGCCGGCGATAAATTGCGCGAGATCGCCAGATTGTTGCCGCCAGGCGTGGTGGTGGAGCCGGTGCTGGACCGCACCACGCTGGTGGACGCCACCATCCGCACCGTCGCCAAAAACCTCACGGAAGGGGCGCTGCTGGTCATCGCCGTGCTGTTCCTGATGCTCGGCAACATCCGCGCCGCCGTGATCACGGCGCTGGTGATTCCGCTAGCCATGCTGATGACCATGACCGGCATGGTCCGCGCCGGCGTCAGCGCCAATCTGATGAGCCTCGGCGCGCTCGACTTCGGCCTCATCGTCGACGGCGCGGTGATCATCACCGAAAACGCCCTGCGGCGGCTTGGCCTGCGCCAGCATGAGCTGGGTCGCGGGCTGGGGCTGGAGGAGCGCCTCGCTGTGGTGCGCCAGTCGGCGGAGGAGATGATCCGGCCGACCGTCTACGGCCAGGCGATCATCATCCTCGTCTACGTGCCCATGCTGTCGTTCACCGGCGTTGAGGGGCGCATGTTCACCCCCATGGCGCTGACGGTGATGATGGCGCTGGCCAGCGCCTTCGTGCTGTCGCTCACCTTCGTTCCGGCGATGATCGCCATCGTCATCTCCGGCAAGGTGCTGGAGAAGGACGTCGCGGCGGTGCGCTGGCTGAAGGCGCTGTACCGGCCGGCCCTGGGCGCCAGCATGCGGCGCCCGGCGCTTGCCCTGGTTGCCGGCGTGCTGCTGGCGGCCGCGGCCGGCGGCATGTTCCTGCGTCTTGGGCAGGAGTTCATCCCCCAACTGGATGAAAAGAACCTCGCCATGCACGCCATGCGCATTTCCTCGACGTCGCTCAGCCAGTCGCTGGCGATGCAACTGTCGGTGGAGCGCAAGATCAGCGCCCTGCCGGAAGTGGCGCTGGTGTTCTCCAAGACCGGCACGGCGGAGGTCGCCTCCGACCCCATGCCTGTGAACGTCTCCGACACCTTCATCATGCTGAAGCCGGAAGCGGAGTGGCCGGATCCGAAACTCGGCAAGGAGGCGCTGATCGCCAGGATCCGCGCCGCGGCCGAGACGGCGCCGGGCAACAACCTGGAGTTCACCCAGCCGATCCAGATGCGGTTCAACGAGTTGCTGGCGGGCACGCGCGGCGACCTGGCGGTGAAGGTGTTTGGCGATGATTTCGCCCGGCTGGCGCCGGCGGCCGAAGCGGTCGCCGCGCAACTGCGGGCTATTCCAGGCGCCGTCGACGTGAAGGTTGAGCAGGTCTCTGGTCTGCCATTTCTCAACATCGACGTCGACCGGCAGGAGATCGGCCGGCTTGGTCTGAGCCTGGCGGCGGTTCAGGATGTGATCGGCGCCGCCATCGGCGGCCAGCACGTGGGCCAGATCTTCGAAGGCGACCGGCGCTTCGACATCGTCATCCGGCTCGATGACGCCCTGCGCGCGGATCTGGAGGCCCTGAAGAACCTGCCGGTGGCCTTGCCCGCCGGTCCGCCGGCCCCAGCGGGAGCTTCCGGCGCCTCAACCGGGCTGCGCTCCGTGCCGCTACGTCAGGTGGCGCGGCTCTCGGTTGAAGAAGGCCCGAACCAGATCAGCCGCGAAAATGGCAAGCGCCGCATCGTCGTCACCGCCAACGTGCGCGGTCGCGACATCGCCTCGGTGGTGGACGACGCCCGCCTGGCGATCGCCGCCAATGTCGCCTTGCCCTCCGGCGCGTGGCTGGCCTGGGGCGGTCAGTTCGAGAACCTGGCCGCGGCTCGCCAGCGGCTGATGATCGTCACGCCGGCCTGCTTCCTGCTGATCTTCATCCTGCTGTTCCAGGCGTTGGGCTCGACGCGCGACGCCCTGCTGGTGTTCAGCGCCGTGCCCTTCGCGCTCACCGGCGGCGTCATCGCCCTGTGGCTGCGCGGCATGCCGTTCTCGGTGTCCGCCGCCGTGGGTTTCATCGCCCTGTCGGGCGTCGCGGTGCTGAATGGCCTGGTGATGATCAGCCGCATCCGCCAGCTGGCGGAGGAGGGCGCGCCCGTGCACGAGGCGGTGTGGGAGGGGGCGATCACCCGCTTCCGGCCAGTGGTGATGACGGCGCTGGTCGCCTCGCTGGGGTTCCTGCCCATGGCGCTGGCGACGGGCACGGGGGCCGAGGTGCAGAAACCGCTGGCCACCGTGGTGATCGGCGGCCTGGTCAGCGCCACCCTGCTGACGCTGCTGGCGTTGCCGACGCTCTACGCCCTGTTTGGAGCGGCCGGTCGCAAGGCTGAAGCCCCGGCCACAACCTGAGAAAGGCTCAGGCGGACCGGCTCTACGGGCAGGCGATCACGCCAGCCCGGAGTGCTTCTGGCGTTCAGGCCTGGAAGGGTTTCCGACCAGACGGAAACGTCTGGTCGATCAGAATTCGCTCACAACAGGGGAAACTGGAGCAATCCCGGATCCATCCAGATCGGGCGTTGCCTAACGTCCGAACATGTTGGTCTTGACCAGGTCGATCACCTCATCGCCGCGCCCGCTCATTACCGCGCGCAGCATCCACAGGCCAAAGCCCCTGGCCTGTTCCAGCGCGATGGTCGGCGGAATTGACAGCTCCTGCTTCGCCGTCACCACGTCCAGCAGCGCCGGTCCGTCATGGGCGAGAATTTTCGTCAGGGCTTCGGGCAGGTCGCCGGGGTCTTCGACGCGCAACGCCATGATGCCCATGGCCCTCGCCATCGCCGCGAAGTCGGGGTTCTCCAGATCAACGCCGGTCTCGACGAAACCCGCCGCCTTCATCTCCATGGCGACGAAACCGAGCACGCCATTATTGAAGATGACAACTTTGACCGGAAGTTTCTCCTGGCTCAGGGTGATCAGATCGCCCATCAGCATGGTGAAGCCGCCGTCGCCGGAAAGCGACACCACCTGACGCTGCGGCCGGGCCGCCTGGGCGCCGATGGCCTGGGGCAGGGCGTTAGCCATGGAGCCGTGTACGAGCGAGCCGAGCAGGCGCCGCCGGCCATTCATTTTCAGGTAGCGCGCCGCCCAGATCGTCGGCGTGCCCACGTCGAAACTGAACGCCGCGTCGTCCGCCGCCAGTTCGCTGACCAGCCGCGCCACATATTGCGGATGGATCGGTTTGCGGCCCGGCGTCCCTTCGGCCAGGGCGTCGAGCCCGGCGCGGGACTTCACATAACGGGCCGCGCTGTCATCAAGATGCTGGCGATCCTGCTTGACCGCCAGACGTGGCTGCAGGGCGGCGATCGTCGCCTTCACGTCGCCGACCACGCCGAGATCCAGCTTGCAGCGGCGGCCCAAATTCGCGGGGCGAAGGTCGACCTGGGCGATCACCCTGTCGGTGGGGAAAAATTGCTTGTAGGGAAAATCCGTTCCCAGCATCAGCAGCATGTCGCAGTTCTGCATCGCTTCGTAGCCGGAGGCGAAGCCGATCAGCCCGGTCATGCCCACGTCGTACGGGTTGTCGTATTCGACATGCTCCTTGCCGCCCAGCGCATGAACGATGGGGCTTTTCAGCGTTTCGGCCAGCGCCATCAGTTCGGCGTGGGCGCCGGCGCAGCCGCGTCCGCAGAACAATGTCACGCGCTTCGCGTCATTCAGCAGCCCAGCGAGGCGGTCCAGCTCCGCTGTCGCCGGGGTGACGACGGGCGCGGGCGGCAGCAATCCGGCTTTCGGCGACACAGGGCGCGCGGGCGCCGCCTGCAGGGCGACGTCGCCGGGGATGACCACGACGGCGACGCCGCGTTCGCCAATGGCGGCGCGCACGGCGTTTTCCATGACATAGGGCATCTGCCGGGGATCGGAGACCAGCTCGCAATAGACGCTGCATTCGCGGAACAGATCCTGCGGATGCGTCTCCTGAAAATAGCCGCCGCCGATCTCTGACGACGGGATCTGCGCCGCGATGGCCAGCACCGGCGTGCGGCTGCGCTGGGCGTCGAACAGGCCGTTGATCAGGTGCAGATTGCCGGGTCCGCAGGAACCGGCGCAAACGGCGAGCTGTCCGGTGATCTGGGATTCGCCTGACGCCGCAAAAGCCGCGACCTCCTCATGCCGCACATGCACCCAGCGGATGCGCTCCCTGCGGCGCAGGCTTTCGGTGAGCCCGTTAAGGCTGTCGCCGACCACGCCGTAGATGCGTTCGACGCCTGCCAGCTCAAGGGTTTCAACCATAAGATCGGCGATGTTTCGGGTGGCCATTGATCTCTCGCTGCCAGAGCCGGATCCGCTTCTGACTGACCCGCCCCAGCGGCCAGAAAGAACGGCAAATCCGTATCTATCCAATAAGCTGGAGGGTGCTTTAACGCGCTCCAGGTGGCTCCGCCGGAGCCGCGCGGCAATCCCGCATCGCCAGTCAAACCTATTTCCGCGTCGCCGTCATGTCACGAACGGGCCCAGTCCGGCCTGTTCCCGCGCCATGATAAATATGATCGTCCGGACTTTAACTGTCCGATGGGTAACTTTAAGCTGCCTGAACGAAGCCGCTGCGATCTGGCAGGCGGACGCAAACAGATTGGGAGAAACGCATGACCGGGGTGGCTGCGTTGACGCGAGCGAATAACGACCAGTTCCAGGCACTGGCCGACCGCGTGCAGGACATGGTCCGGCGCTCCATGCAGGCTGACGTGAGCGTCAGTGATTTCGGCGTGATGGAGGATGGTCACGCCGGCCTGACCTACGGTTTCGACGTGCGCGGATCCGATGGCGCCATGCGCGGCGGCCATATCCTGAAAATGGCGCCGGCCGGCGTCACCCGGCTCGGCAACACCGACGTCTACCGACAGTACCCGTTGCTCCAGGCTTTGAGGGCGGAGGGGCTTCTGGTTCCCGGGGTTCCGTGGGCCTCGGAGGGCGAGGATCTGTTGGGCGCGCCCTTCATCGTCATGGAAAAGCTGCCGGGCCGCGTCTTCGTCGTCTGGGAGCCGCACGCATCGCTCGTGGAAGATCCGGCGACGACGCGCTCCGTCTGGTTGCAGACCGCGACGCTGCTGGCCAGCGTGCACCGGATCGACTGGCGCACAGCGCTGCCGGACTGGGAGGAGCCGCGCCTGCTGCTGGAGGAGATCGATCGCTGGAAATCGGTGCTGCGGCACGCCGACAATCCCGACTGGGCGGCGGCCGGCCAGGCGCTTGACGCCGCCCTGCGCGCCAACCTGCCGGACCCGGCCCCGGTCGGCCTGGTGCATGGCGACTACCAGCCGGGCAACATCCTGTTCGACAACGGCAGGGCGACCGGGATTATCGACTGGGAGCTGGCCTCGATCGGCGCCCAGGGCCTCGATGTGGGCTGGATGCTGATGATGTCGGACGGCCGGGCCTGGGACGCCGGCTGGCAGCCGGTGGCGCCGGTTTCCGGCGCGGAGCTCGTCGCCGCTTACGCGGAGGCTGGCGGGCCAGCGCTGACCAATCTGGCCTGGCACCAGGCGCTGGCCCAATATCGCCTCGGCGCCATCGCCTGCCTTAACGTCAAGCTGCACCGCACCGGCAAACGCCGCGACGATCTGTGGGAGCGCTTCGCGCCGTCCATCGCAACGCTGTTCGGCCATGGCCTTCGCCTTGCGGAAGGCGTGGAAAAATGAGCGCCCCTGCCCGGGGCGCGATCGCCTGCGCATCCTGAGCAAAAGCCCCGGCGTTTCCGCCGGGGCTCCGCAAACTGCCTGTGAACGCCAGCCTCAGGCCACGTTGCGCTCGCGGTTATCCCAATAAGGCTTGCGCAGGTCGCGCTTCAGGATCTTGCCGGCGCCGGACATCGGCAGCTCGGCGCGGATCTCGACGCTGCGCGGGCACTTGTAGCCGGCGATCCGCTCCTTGCAGAAGGCGATGACGTCTTCCTGGGTGGTTTCGGCGCCCGGCTTGAGCACGATCACCGCATGCACGGTCTCGCCCCAGTGGTCGTGCGGAATGCCGATCACCGCGCACTGCAACACGGCGGGGTGCTGGGCCACCGTATTCTCCACCTCGGTGGAATAGATGTTCTCGCCGCCGGAGATGATCATGTCCTTGATGCGGTCGACGACGAAGACATAGCCGTTCGCATCCATGTAGCCGCCGTCGCCGGTGTGCATCCAGCCGTCGATCACCGCCTTCGCGGTTTCCTCGGGGCGTTGCCAGTAGCCCATCATCACCGTGTCGCCGCGCACGATGATCTCGCCGATTTCGCCGCGCGGCAGCTCCTGGTTGTTGTCGTCGACGATACGGACGTCGACGCCCAGGGTGGCGCGGCCGGCCGAGCGATGCCGGCCGATCTCGCGCGCCGGGCCGACGTGGTTGGCCGAGGAGTTGAAGGTGGCGATCGGCGACAGTTCGGTCATGCCGTAAACCTGCACGAAGCCGACGCCGGGCAGGCGCGCCGCGGCGCGGTCCAGCACCGCCTCGCTGATCGGCGAGGCGCCATAGACGATGCGGCGCACGCTGGAGAGATCGAATCCGCCAATGGCCGGGCTGTCGACCAGCATCTGGATCATGGTCGGCACCAGCAGCAGTTCCGTCGCCTTGTGACGCTGGATGACGCCGGCCAGTCCCTCGGGGCTGAACGCCTTCAGGATGACGTTGCAGCCGCCGCTGATCAGCAGCGAATACATGGCGGCGCCGTTGGCAAGGTGGAACATCGGCGCGGCGTGAACATAGACAGTGTCCGACGCGAACAGGCCCTCGGCCAGGGCGTTCATGGCGTTGGCCACCAGATTGCCGTGGCTGAGCATGACGCCCTTGGAGCGGCCGGTGGTGCCGCCGGTGTAGAAAATGCCGGCCAGCGCATCGCGGTCGCACATGGCGTCGTCCACGGGCGCGGCTTTGGCCAGCAGGGCCTCATAGCCGGGGATGTCGGCCGGGGCGGGGGCGTCGTCGGCCCAGACCAGCGTCACGCCGGGAACCTGCGCGACCAGATCGCGCGCCGGCTGCTCGAACGCCGCGTCGATGAACATGATCTTCGCGCCGCAATCTTCCAGCGCGTCGCGGTTCTCGGCGACGCTCCAGCGGATATTGAGCGGCACGATCACCGCGCCAGCCCAGGCGGTGGCGAGATAGAGTTCAAGATAGCGGCTGCTGTTCAGCGACAGCACGGCGACGCGGTCACCGCGCTGCACGCCCTGCTGCTGGAGCACGCCGGCGAGGCGGGCGACGCGATCGCCGACTTCGGCCCAGGTGAGGGACCTGTCGCCGTCGATGACTGCGACCCCGTTATGGTTGACCTGAAGCGCCCGGCGCAGGCCGTGGGTAATGTTCATGGCGGTTTTCCTCTCTGGAAACCCAGGCTTTCTGGGCCGTTGTTGTTGTTTGCTGGCTGGCGCGCCGTTGCGTCAGGGCGTGCTGGCGATGCCCGCCGTAAGGCTGCGCGCCATTTCGTCGGCGATCTGCTCGGGCGAGCGATCGCCGCCCGGCTGGATCCAGTGTCCGATCCAGTTCAACGCCCCGGCGATGGCGAAGGCCGTGAGCTTGACGTCGCAGGGGCGGATCGAACCATCGGCGACGCCCTCGCTGATAAAGGCGCGGAACCCGGCGTCGATCAGCCGCTTGCCGGCGCGCACCTCGCGCCGCGCCTCCGGCGACAGCACGCGGTCGTCGATGCGCACCAGACACTGGCCGAAATCCTGTGCCATGGTCAGCGCGTGGCCCCGGATCAGTCCGCGCAAACGGAACAGGCCATTGCCATCCAGCTCCCGCATCCGGTTCAGCGCGCCCTCGGACAGTTCCTGACCGAGGTTGTAGCACTCGACGAGGATTTCTTCCTTGTTGGCGAAGTAATTGTAGAGCGCCGGCTTGGTGATGTTCAGCCGCTCCGCCACCTCGTTCAGCGAGGTGCGGTCATAGCCCTGCTCCAGAAACAGGTGCACGGCGACGCGGAGCACCGCCTCGCGTTTGACGTCCCGGGCCCGGCGCCGGTCCTCGAAAGGCTCCCACGGCGACGCAATGTCGGGGACTTTCCTGCTCCTGGACCTGGTCATGGAAAACGTCCGGTTCCTTATGCTGAACGTTGGGGTGCTGAACGGTGGATTCCGGCTCCCGGCGGGTTACAGAGTCAATATCTTACCATCTGGTCATGTCAAGACTTGCCGATCATCTGACCGCCACTGGCCTCAACATGGGTTCAGTCGCCAGCCGCGACGGCGTCCGCGTCAGGTTTGCCTCGTGCGCGGGTTTTATGATCAGCTACCCTTGCGGAAGGCCGGATTAACGGCAGGGCCACGACCTTTGGGATGGGCTGGACGATGGGGGGGCCTGGCCGGCTGCCTGCAGACACGCATGTTCAACATGCGTTGTCATGAAAACGGGATCGAGCGCCGGCACACCCAAATCAAACATCCACGGACCCACGGTCACGTCGAAAGGGTGAACCGCACGATCCAGGGAGGCGACGGTCAAGCACTCTCATTACAACAGCCATGACCAGCTGACCGCTCACCCCCATGATTTTATCGACGCTGACAATGACGGCCGGAGATTAAAGACCCTGCGCGCCCTCACACCATACGAACATAGCTGCAAAATCTGGCAAACCGGGCCGGATCGATTTAATCTTGATCCGCACCATCAAATGCCGGGACCAAACAGCCGGGCGGAGAGTCTGAGCCTGCGTGCTCTGGCGGGATGGGGCAGGTTTCCAGTCGCATCGTGCGCTATACATTGACATGCGGACGTGAGGCTGTGGCCATTCAGGAAAGCTGGCCGCACTTCCCATAAACCGGACGCCAGAGCTTGCCGACAACCGCTTGCTGACAACAACCCGCGCGCACGAACCCGCGCACACAAGGCATGCGGTTTGCGCGAACCACAAGCTGGCCCGGGCGCCCCGGCGGGTTCGCGCCGGCGTCAAAACAGTGATTCCCACGGCATTTTCGCTGCCCCAACATCAGCCCGACGCCTCAACGCAGCCCTCACCGCCGCAGTTCGCGGAACCGACGGCAATTGCAACCTGCGATCAACGGAATACTAGTAATGCGGTCGCCCCCCACGCGGGGGCGTGGATCGAAACTTTTTCATAGACCCAGGCAGGTTGGACATTTCAAGTCGCCCCCCACGCGGGGGCGTGGATCGAAACTCGAAAGCGTCAATGATGGATTGCGTTACCGCCTCGTCGCCCCCCACGCGGGGGCGTGGATCGAAACGTGATAGCTGGATTCCTCATACTCACCAGTGGCGTTGTCGCCCCCCACGCGGGGGCGTGGATCGAAACTGGGGTGGGGGTCATGCTCAAGCCTCCCGCATCGTCGCCCCCCACGCGGGGGCGTGGATCGAAACGCGATAGCCACCGCCATTGCCGCCAGCACCGCCGGGTCGCCCCCCACGCGGGGGCGTGGATCGAAACCCAATTGCACCTGGCATTCGACCTCGCATCCACTGTCGCCCCCCACGCGGGGGCGTGGATCGAAACTCTCCCTCCGGTGCGACGAGCATCGCGTCGCCGCCGGTCGCCCCCCACGCGGGGGCGTGGATCGAAACATCGCGGTTCGCCGCGACGATCGCGGGGTCATCGTCGCCCCCCACGCGGGGGCGTGGATCGAAACAGCTAAAGTCGAAGATGGAGTCCGGCCAGCAGCCGTCGCCCCCCACGCGGGGGCGTGGATCGAAACCCGTGACCGCCGTGCGCGGCGGCGCGCAGGGGCAGTCGCCCCCCACGCGGGGGCGTGGATCGAAACCGTCTACAACCGCAAGGCCCCTTACGCGCGGACGGTCGCCCCCCACGCGGGGGCGTGGATCGAAACAGCGCCGAGGGCCTGAGTCCACTCGTTACGGACGTCGCCCCCCACGCGGGGGCGTGGATCGAAACCAGATCGCAAACGCCTCCTTTGCGAGCACGCCCTGGTCGCCCCCCACGCGGGGGCGTGGATCGAAACGCCTGCCAGTCTCGCCAAGCGCGCGTCGCGTCCTCGTCGCCCCCCACGCGGGGGCGTGGATCGAAACTTGTGAGCGTCGTGCGAGAGGGCGACAACCTGCTCGTCGCCCCCCACGCGGGGGCGTGGATCGAAACTGCTTGCCGGCCAGTAGAGAGTTGACCTCACCTTGTCGCCCCCCACGCGGGGGCGTGGATCGAAACCACCAGCCGCCGTTGTTAAAATACTGTGGCCGCGTCGCCCCCCACGCGGGGGCGTGGATCGAAACGCGCTGTCGCAGCCGGCATGCGCGCCGCCATCCCGGTCGCCCCCCACGCGGGGGCGTGGATCGAAACGGTGATGGGCAGCCCGGATGGCTGGTGGGTGAGCGTCGCCCCCCACGCGGGGCGTGGATCGAAACTGCGGCGGATTTGGTTTTGGGGCCATGGATCACGCGTCGCCCCCCACGCGGGGGCGTGGATCGAAACTCGCCACCGTGGCGACGAAAAGGTCATACAGGCGTCGCCCCCCACGCGGGGGCGTGGATCGAAACCAGCCGCTCCAGCCGTTCGATGAACTGCTTCAGTTGTCGCCCCCCACGCGGGGGCGTGGATCGAAACCTCCCTGGCGAATCCGGTTTCACTGGCCGGAGGCGTCGCCCCCCACGCGGGGGCGTGGATCGAAACTCGCCCGCGCGTATGGCGCGGACGGGAAATCACGTCGCCCCCCACGCGGGGGCGTGGATCGAAACAAGCTGTTCTGCGAGGCCAACGCCATAAGACCTTGGGTCGCCCCCCACGCGGGGGCGTGGATCGAAACACCGCAGTCGGAGCGTTCGCCAGAGCCACTGGTGGTCGCCCCCCACGCGGGGGCGTGGATCGAAACTGCGTGGCTGCATAAGCCAGCGCAGCCGGGGCAGTCGCCCCCCACGCGGGGGCGTGGATCGAAACTCGGCCTCGATGACGCGCGCCTGATCGATGGAA
>NZ_BNCG01000013.1:15429-18171 GCF_014656355.1 Camelimonas fluminis | reverse complement strand
TGGGGGTCATGCTCAAGCCTCCCGCATCGTCGCCCCCCACGCGGGGGCGTGGATCGAAACATCCATGCCGGCAAGCACAAGGTCGATGGCAACGCGTCGCCCCCCACGCGGGGGCGTGGATCGAAACGGCTGATTTGTTCAGGCGCTGCAACTCTCGCAGCGTCGCCCCCCACGCGGGGGCGTGGATCGAAACGGCGGAAAGACGCTGCCGAGGTCCAGGAGGATGAGTCGCCCCCCACGCGGGGGCGTGGATCGAAACCCGCTGCTGCATGCCCATAAACCGGAATGCGAGGGTCGCCCCCCACGCGGGGGCGTGGATCGAAACGAGTATCAGGTCGAGGATTCCTACGGCGGTGGCGTGTCGCCCCCCACGCGGGGGCGTGGATCGAAACATTGAGCACCTTGAGCCGCCCCAAGTGCTGACCGGGTCGCCCCCCACGCGGGGGCGTCGATCGAAACCGGAATCGCAGCGTGCCGTTGGTCACGTTAAACAAGTCGCCCCCCACGCGGGGGCGTGGATCGAAACCGCAAGGCCGAGCGCCGCCCTGATCTCTTTGGACAGTCGCCCCCCACGCGGGGGCGTGGATCGAAACCCGGGAGCCGTGGTCTTCGTGCCAGCCATGAGCTGTCGCCCCCCACGCGGGGGCGTGGATCGAAACTTCACCTCGATCGCGCCCAGAGGATTGACCGCGGTCGCCCCCCACGCGGGGGCGTGGATCGAAACCATGGCGAGCGCGTAATGCAGCGATGCGTTACTGGTCGCCCCCCACGCGGGGGCGTGGATCGAAACAGCGGCCAGTCGGTCCAGATCGTGACGCCTCGCTGTCGCCCCCCACGCGGGGGCGTGGATCGAAACACGCAACGCCACGCAGTCCTGGACCGTCAGGCCGAGTCGCCCCCCACGCGGGGGCGTGGATCGAAACAAATTGGTGGAGCCCGGAAAAGCCACCAGCCATCGTCGCCCCCCACGCGGGGGCGTGGATCGAAACGAGCAAGGCCTCATCCTCCTGGACCTCGGCAGCGGTCGCCCCCCACGCGGGGGCGTGGATCGAAACTGGCTGGAGCACGGCGGCGCGATGCCGTTTCCGCGTCGCCCCCCACGCGGGGGCGTGGATCGAAACCTCGACATGCTGGGCGACAAGATGGCCGGGATCGTCGCCCCCCACGCGGGGGCGTGGATCGAAACATGTGGACCGTGAGCCACCTGCAGGCTGCCGCGTTGTCGCCCCCCACGCGGGGGCGTGGATCGAAACAGATGGCGGCGATTGCTGGCGACATAACCGAGGTGTCGCCCCCCACGCGGGGGCGTGGATCGAAACCTAGAAT
This sequence comes from Camelimonas fluminis, assembly GCF_014656355.1. Classification (GTDB taxonomy): domain Bacteria; phylum Pseudomonadota; class Alphaproteobacteria; order Rhizobiales; family Beijerinckiaceae; genus Camelimonas; species Camelimonas fluminis. Next base: position 16,845 of record NZ_BNCG01000013.1, on the reverse strand, counting down.
GGGGGAGCGTCAGGGTCGCCGTTCTGACGTCGCCCCCCACGCGGGGGCGTGGATCGAAACGACTCCAGCAGCGCATATTTGGCGGGCTTCGACCGTCGCCCCCCACGCGGGGGCGTGGATCGAAACTCGTTATCCCCTCAACCGCCTCGATCGCGCAGGTCGCCCCCCACGCGGGGGCGTGGATCGAAACCGCACGGACACGCTCGCGGCGCTCAATGCAGCCGGTCGCCCCCCACGCGGGGGCGTGGATCGAAACACTGCCTTCCGCCGGACACGGGATTACAAGATCCGTCGCCCCCCACGCGGGGGCGTGGATCGAAACGTTGACAGCGATGCGGGCGAAGCAACCGACCGCGTCGCCCCCCACGCGGGGGCGTGGATCGAAACCGGAGGCAGAGTGGCGGGCCGCTGGCCCACATGCCGTCGCCCCCCACGCGGGGGCGTGGATCGAAACCGCGACCAGTACGCGCAGGCGAGGGAAGCTCAGGGTCGCCCCCCACGCGGGGGCGTGGATCGAAACAGATCGCCCAGCGCAACGGCACCGAGATGGCTCGTCGCCCCCCACGCGGGGGCGTGGATCGAAACTGCGCCTCGCTCGCCGACATCTTTGACAGCAAGGGTCGCCCCCCACGCGGGGGCGTGGATCGAAACCCGCTGCTGCATGCCCATAAACCGGAATGCGAGGGTCGCCCCCCACGCGGGGGCGTGGATCGAAACCCTAGCAAGGAGCAGGCCGAAAAGGGCGCGCTGGCGTCGCCCCCCACGCGGGGGCGTGGATCGAAACCGTGCCTCCTCGCCATCGGTCGAGTTTCCCTCGCCGGTCGCCCCCCACGCGGGGGCGTGGATCGAAACTGCCAAAGCCGCGGTAGTCGATGGCCTTGGCCGCGTCGCCCCCCACGCGGGGGCGTGGATCGAAACGTCATGTGCGCGGCCACAAAGCCGGCGGCGGGCGGTCGCCCCCCACGCGGGGGCGTGGATCGAAACGGCTTCCAGGCGCTACCATCCGGGGCCGGCCCGCGTCGCCCCCCTGCGGGGGTGAATCAAAACTGGTCCGCCGAGCCGGCGAGCAGGCCGCTGCTCTCCGGGAGGTTGCTGTCCCCGTTCACGTGAAATTCCAGGCCTGGCCGCCGGGCCGGGCCGACAGGTCAGGTTTCGGGCCGGGTTCGGCGCAGTGTGGCCGCCCAGGCCAGGGCGAGGCTGGCCAGACCGATCGGGATGAAGGAGAGCCAGAGCACCGTGTTCCAGCCATAGGTCGTCAGCAAGCCGCCGGACAGGAACGAGCCGAACGCCATCGTGCCGAAGACCAGGAAGTCGTTGAAAGACTGTACGCGGGTCTTTTCCTCGGGACGGTGGCATTCCAGCACAAGCGCCGAGGCTCCGACGAAACCGAAGTTCCAGCCAAGGCCAAGCAGCACC
>NZ_BNCG01000013.1:0-15360 GCF_014656355.1 Camelimonas fluminis | reverse complement strand
GGCCGGCGGCGGCGCCCGCCGCTATCAGCAACATGCCGGCGGCGACGACCCTGGCGACGCCAAATCGCGTGATCAGCTGTCCGGTGAAAAAGCTCGGCCCGTACATGGCGATGACGTGCCATTGCAGGCCAAGGTTTGCGTCCGTCTGGGACAGGCCGCACATCTGCATGGCCAGCGGCGCCGCCGTCATGAGAAAATTCATCAGCAGATAGGAAACCACGCCGCAGACGACGGCGACAATGAAGCGGGGCTGTCGCGCGATGACGCCGAGAGGGCGTCCGCCAGAGATTTCCTCCGCGGTTGGCGCCGGCAGCCGGACGCTGAACAGCAGCAGCGCGGACAGGGCCGCGACAATCGCCTGCGCCACGAAGGTCGCCGCAAACATGTACGGCGCCCAGATGTTCATGGTGTAGGTCACGAGTTGCGGACCAATCACGCCGGCAAACACGCCTCCGGCCATGACGGTGGACAGGGCGCGCGGCCGGCGCGCGGGCGGGGCGCAGTCGGCGGCCGCGAAGCGGAACGACAGCACGACGGCGGCATAACCGCCCCCGAGGAATGTGGCGACGCAGAACAGCCAGAACGAGCCATACGTCACCGCCAGCGCCGCCAGCAGGCCAGCGAGAACGCCGCAGCCTGTGCCGGTGAGAAAGGCGGCGATGCGGCCGTGGCGGCGGGCGATGGCGCCGGCGGGCAGGGTGCAGATCGCCATGCCCACCACGAAGATGGAAATCGGCAGCGTCGCCAGTATCGGGCTGGGAGCCAGCGTATGTCCGACGATTGCGCCGGTTGCATAGATAACGACGGAATTCGCTCCGGCCAGAGCCTGCGCGATGGCCAGTTTCAGAACGTTGCTTCGCTCAAAGCGATATGGGGAAGCCTCCGGCAGATCGGCGAGGGGGCTGCTTTTCGCGTGTGTCATGGGGCTCCAGACAATGGCCAGTCAAATCGGAGTCGTCATGCGGGCGTCGCAACGGGAGAGCCACGGGCCGCATGGGCGCATCAGCCGATCATAGCTGCTGGCGGCCGTGACTGTATTTCGATGGCGCGTCATTCTATATCGGGAATCCGCCAACAAGGAACGCCCGATGTCGTGGGAGACCATTGCGCCTCCTCCAGAAGCGCTGCCGCCGGACCCGATAACGGTTCGCGCCCAGACCATTCCGGCCCGCCATTATTTTCCGGAGCATTCCCATCTCTGGCATCAGCTGGTTTACGCGATCGACGGCGTGCTGACGGTGCATGTGGACGGGAGATCGTTTGTGATTTCGCCGGAGCAGGCGGTGTGGTTGCCGGCCGGCGTCATGCACCGGGTTGGTTCGCTGCACGGCGCCGAGTTTCGCAGTCTGTGGATTGCCTGCCGCGCTGGCGCCGATCTGCCGGCGACGCCGGTGCTTTTCAGCGTGTCGTCCTTGCTCCGCGCCCTGATCGTTGAGGCGGCGGCGATCGCCTGCGCTGCGGATGATGATGGCTATGTGGGCAGGGTCGCGGGGCTGATCCTCGATCAGTTGCGCCGCGCGGCGCCGCTGCTGACCGCCTTGCCCTGGCCGCGCGGCAAGGCGCTGGGCGCGCTCTGTGAAATGCTGCATGCAAATCCGGCTGATGCGCGCTCGCCCGAGGCGTGGGGAAAAATGCTGGGAATGTCGTCGCGGACACTGGCGCGCCGTTTTGAGGCGGAACTCGGCATGAGCCTGCGCGCCTGGCGGCGTCGCCTTCGTCTGTTCAGGTCCATCGAACTGATGGGCGGCGGGTTGACGGTGACCCAGACGGCAATGGCGCTTGGCTACAGCTCCACGTCCGCATTTGTCCATGCCTTTCGCGTGGACATGGGGAGCAGCCCCCAGTCATACATGTCCCGGCGCAACATGGGGGCGTAACGAAACGCCGGCTGCACGGCGCCTCGCCGCAAGAGCGCGCGTGGAGGTCAAGACAGGAAGAAGCGGGAAGAGACGTTGCTGTTACGTCGCGATGTCTTGCGGCAGGCGTAAAGGAAACCCCGGAAGCGGAGCAGCAAGACCGAACGTGCTGCAGGATGCGATCGCCGTCACATCCCGCGGTCATAGCTCCATGTTTAATTCCAATGAGCGCGTCCTCATGGTCCGCCGACCGTGGGTGAAATCGGCTAAAATCGGCCGACAGGCTGGTCGCCGTGATGGCTTTCCCACTGGGGTCAGGACGAGACGTTTCATTGTACAGGCAAGGGGCGGAAGGGCCACAAGAACTGGGCAGTAGACTTAAGCTGTTCACCGGGTTGTTTAGTGCAGGAATGGAGACAGGGATTAGACTTTCCGTCTAGCCCGCCATCTTTCTTTGGTCCGGTGGGTGCGAGGCGGCGCGACCGTGGGCCTGTATCCGCCAATGAAGGACACGCACCATGGAACAGCTTCTGATTAACCTGATCGCGGGCGCGGCGGGCGGTAACGCCGCAGGCAAGGCGTCGCCTGCATTCGACATGGGCGTAATCGGCAATACGATTGCTGGCCTCGTCGGAGGCGGCATCCTTGGCCAGTTGGTTCCGCTGGTGCTGCCAGCCGTTCAGGCCTCCCTTGCCAGCGGGAACTTCAGCATCGGCAGCGTCGTGACCAACATTATCTCAGGCGGCGCTGGCGGTGCGATCCTGACGGCGATTGTCGGAGCCGTCAAAAACAGGATGACCTGACGGAGGGGCGGCAGGCGAGGGAGCGCGGTGGACGTCCAGATGGTGCTACGCGTTCCCCCGGTGGTCCTGCGGCCCGAGCCACGAGGCACTTTTTCAGCCACCACAGCAGACCATGAGACGTAGTGTTTCCCTGGTGCGGAGGGAGGCCTGGACAAGGTCGCCGACCTTCGCCGTGACCAGGCTGTTCCCCAATGGGAAGGATGGCGCTGGCGCCCCTCAGGCTGCCGACAACGTCCCGCGGAGTGCGCTGCCGGAACGGCCACATTCCTGACTTTGGGTCCTTGAAAGGCGTGACCATAACCAGGGCCATGCGTGAGTCCCCTGTATGAGAGCAGGGACTCTGTAAGCTCTTGTTGTCAGGAAGAATATTTGCAACCAATCACTTGGGATTGGTGCGGTCGAGAGGACTCGAACCTCCACCCCGTTTCCAGGACTAGCACCTCAAGCTAGCGCGTCTACCATTCCGCCACGACCGCTCGTGATCAACGCTCCGGGCTGTTTCTGGATCATCCTGAGGAGGAATGATCGTCTGCGAAAGAAGCCGTCCGCTGTCGATGAAGGGGCGTGTAACAGAAGGTTCAGGCGTCGACAAGGGGCCGCTGTGAACAAGTCGGACATAGCTGTGAGTTATGCGGCGTGGCGGACCTGGCGCTCCCGTTGGGGGCGTCGCGCGCTTGCATTCGGCGGGACGAAGACAGACATCTGCTCAAGGATATGCTGGACGCGCCAGGAACCGCGCGGGCTATCTTCATGGGCGTGCGCGGCGCAGGCGCGCCGGGCATGTGGATGCGCACGATCCGCGACTGAAATGGGCCAGGCAGGGTCAGGCGATCTATATATCCGTTTGGGATGAGCCTTCGGGCGGGGGAGCAGGCCAGAAGCTGCCGACGCCTGCTCCAGGGTGGTTCAGGCGCAAGAGCGCTTCAGGCACAGGAGATGCGCGGAATGGTCGATCAACACGCCGCCGCCATGAAACCCCCAGCATTGCCAACGACGCCGGCTCCGGCCGCATGCGCCGCCAGCAGCTGGCCGGCGCACGTATTTCAGGCGGGCGTTGACGCGCCGCCGGTCGAGTGGCTGGTGAGCGATGGCCTGGTCGCCTATGACGACGCCGTCGCCTTCATGGAAGACAGGGTCGCCCGCATCGCGGCCGGCGAGGCGCGCGAGCTGGCCTGGCTGGTGGAGCACCCGCCGCTGTACACCGCCGGAACATCCGCGAAGGCGAAAGACCTGGTGGCGCCAGGGCGTTTTCCGGTGTTTGAAACCGGACGGGGCGGGCAGTTCACCTATCATGGCCCCGGTCAGCGGGTCGTCTATGTCATGCTGGACCTGAAGCGCCGCCGCCCGGACGTGCGGGCTTTTGTCTGCGCCCTGGAGGACTGGCTGATCGGAACACTGGCCAGCTTCAATATCACCGGCGAACGACGCGAGGGGCGCGTCGGCGTCTGGGTGCGCCGGCCGGAAAAGGCGCCGCTGGCGGACGGGACGATGCGTGAGGACAAGGTGGCGGCCATTGGCATCCGCGTGCGCCGCTGGGTGTCGTTTCATGGCGTCAGCCTGAACGTCGAGCCCGAACTGGAGCACTTCTCAGGCATTGTGCCATGCGGCGTGCAGGGCCACGGCGTCGCCAGCCTGGTGGAGCTGGGCATCCCGGTGACCATGCCGGAAGTCGATCACGTGTTGCGCCAGCGCTTCGAAAGCGTTTTCGGGCCGACCACGCGCGCCTGAGGTGGCGACCGCGCAGGCGCCGCGACCATTCTCCAACCAAAATCGGACTTGAATTCTGCGCGATACGCGTCAGTACTGGCGGGGTCAGACGGGAGAATGCGCGTGCCGATTTTAGAAACTGCAATCAGCCGGGAGAGCGAGGATTTCCGCGCCAACGCCGCAGCCTGGGAGGTCTTGCGCGCCGAATTGCAGGCCAGACGTGATGCAGTGTTCGCCGGCGGGCCGCCGAAAGCGCGTGAGCGGCATGTGGGGCGCGGCAAGCTGCTGCCGCGCGAGCGGGTCGCGGGACTTCTGGATTCGGGCGCGCCGTTTCTCGAAATTGGCGCTCTGGCGGCGGACGGCATGTATGGCGAGGCCATTCATGGCGCCGGGCTGATCGCTGGCGTCGGCCGCGTCAGCGGCCGTGACGTGATGATCGTCTGCAACGACTCCACCATCAAGGGCGGCACCTATTACCCGATGACGGTGAAGAAGCACCTGCGCGCCCAGGAGATCGCCGCCGAAAACCGGCTGCCGTGCATCTATCTGGTCGATTCCGGCGGCGCCAATCTGCCGCACCAGACCGAGGTGTTTCCGGATCGCGAACATTTCGGGCGCATTTTCTTCAATCAGGCCAACATGTCGGCCCAGGGCATCCCGCAGATCGCCGTGGTGATGGGCTCATGCACGGCCGGCGGCGCCTACGTGCCGGCCATGTCCGATGAAACCATCATTGTGCGCCGCCAGGGCACGATCTTTCTCGGTGGCCCGCCGCTGGTGAAGGCGGCGACGGGCGAGGTGGTTTCGGCCGAGGATCTGGGCGGCGCCGACGTGCATGCGCGCCTCTCGGGCGTCGCCGACCATTACGCGGTGGATGACAATCACGCGCTGGAAATCGCCCGCCGCATCGTCGGTACGCTGAACAGCGTCAAGCGGCCGGACATTGACCTCGTCGCTCCGGTCGCGCCGCTTTATGACGCCATCGATCTGGAAGGCCTCGTTCCGACCGACCTGAAAAAGCAGTACGACGTGCGCGAGGTTATCGCCCGCCTGGTCGACGGTTCGGAGTTCGACGAGTTCAAGAAGCTTTACGGAACCACGCTGGTCACCGGCTTCGCCCGCATCCACGGCATGCCCGTGGGCATCATCGGCAACAACGGCATCCTGTTCTCGGAAAGCGCGCTGAAGGGGGCGCATTTCATCGAGCTGTGCTGCCAGCGGCGGATTCCGCTGCTGTTCCTGCAGAACATCTCCGGCTTCATGGTGGGTCGCCAGTACGAGGCGGGCGGCATCGCCCGCGACGGCGCCAAGCTGGTCACGGCCGTGGCGTCGGCGCGCGTGCCCAAGATCACCCTGGTGATTGGTGGTTCGTTCGGAGCTGGCAATTACGGCATGTGCGGCCGGGCCTATTCGCCGCGCTTCATGTTCACCTGGCCGTCGAGCCGCATCTCGGTGATGGGCGGCGAGCAGGCAGCCAGCGTGCTGGCGACGGTCAAGCGCGACAACTTCGATGCTGAAGGCAAGGTTTGGTCGCCGGAAGACGAAGAGGCGTTCCGCGCGCCGATCCGCGCCCAGTACGAGGTGGAAGGCAATCCCTATTACGCCACCGCCCGCCTGTGGGACGATGGGGTGATCCTGCCTTCGGAAACCCGCGACGTGTTGGGGCTGGCGTTCTCGGCCTGTCTGAACGCGCCGGTGCCGGAGACGAAGTTCGGCGTTTTCCGCATGTGAGGGACGCCGGGGCGTGGGCGCGAATTTCATCCGCCCGTCATGCCCGAATTGGTGGCGGGCGCCAGCGAGCCGTCGCGCTCCAGGCGCCTGCAGGGCCGGTTTCGCGGGTGGCTGGGACAGGCCCGGCCATGACGCGATCGGCTGCGGGGCGCGGCGCGCGCCGGACGCCATGCGGCTGGGTGAGCGCGCCGCCGGTGGCGGCGTCCGCGCCGTTTCCTGAAAAGCCTGGGCGGCCTTAGCCCCGGTCGCGCTCGAAGACGAAATTCAGCCGGGTGCGCAGGACCTGACGGTAGCCGCGCTGCGTCACCAGGGCGGGCAGGTCGATCTGCCAGCGATCCGAGCCGTCCTCCATGATCAGCAGGCGCGGCAGCAGATCGTCCGGGGCATTGCGCAGGAATGGCTCCAGGATAATGTCCTCGGCGCCCTCGACGTCGAGTTTCATGGCGTCGACGCGGTCAAAACCTTCTTCGGCCAGCAACTGCAGCAGCGGCACGGCGGCGACGCGGATGTTCTGCGCGGAGCTGGAGGCCAGCACTTTCAGGCTCGACTCGCCGCTGTTGTCAGGGTCGAGGAACAGGGTCAGCTCCCCAGACTTGTCGGCGACGGCGCAGGCGATGGCCTTGACCGTCGGCCACGGGCACTGGCGGATATTGAAGGTAAGGCGTTCGAAAATATCCGGCTGTGGCTCGACGGCGAGAATGCGGGCTTCAGGACCTGCAAGCGCCGCAACGTAAACCGAATAGGCGCCGATATTGGCGCCAATATCGATAAAGCGGAACCCCCTGGAGGCGCTCCGCGCTTCCTCCACGTGGCGGCCGAGGATAGCCCGCTCCTGCGGGTCGAAGAACTGTGGCGTGAACAGCACCTTCTTGTCGCACACATTACGATACGGATAGAGGCGCATGCGGGCGCCAAGCGCCTCCACGTCCACCGGCGCCCCCTTCAGTGAGCGGATGGCCAGCTTGCGCAGGGCAAGCGCGAGGCGGTGTCCGGCCCAGGTTTCAGGCACCTTGCGGGTGACGCCGAGCACGGCGCGGGTCAGGGCGCCAGGCGCAAAGGCGCCGAAGCTGTCGGCAGGGTCGGCGGCGCCTGCCTGTCTGGAGGATGCCTGCCGGGTGGACTCGGTCATGGTCACAACAACCGCTTCAATTTGGGGCCCGTGGCTGGAGCCAGCCAGCGTGGAGCGCCAGGGCGTTTTCTGACGAAGCAAATGCTCCGCCGCCGGAAAACACGTCTAACAAAAAGTTGGAGCCTTTTCCGGCGTCGCCGCCGGAAAAGGCTCCAACATCAATCCGGAAGACGCGGGGCGCGCCGCCGGACGGGGCGATTTATGGTCCATACACTGCTCCGCCATGGGGTGCAAAATAAGGCCGGCGGCCTGACCATGGCGCGCTCCGGAAAAACACCGGCCCGATCTGTGGCTTGACGCGTCGCGCGGGGGGGTGCATCCGGGGGATGTCCGGAATGAAACAGAGAGGGCGCGCTGGTGGCCAGGCGGCGTACGGAACAGATCAGACTGCACGAACCAGCTGACTTCGAGGGCATGCGCAAGGCCGGCCGGCTTGCCGCGGAAATTCTCGATATGCTGGTGGGACGCGTCAATCCCGGCGTCACCACGCTGCAGATTGATGACTGGGTGCGCACGTTCGGCCTGGAGCGCGGGGGATATCCGGCGCAGCTCAACTACCGTGGTTTCGGCTTTTCCTGCTGCACGTCGATCAATCACGTGGTGTGCCATGGCATGCCCAACGACAAGCCGCTGCGCGAAGGCGACATCATCAATATCGACGTGACGGTGATCGTCGACGGCTGGCACGGCGACAGCAGCCGCATGTATGCGGTTGGCGAGATCCCGCGCAAGGCGGCGCGCCTGATCGACGTGACGTATGAGTGCCTGCAGCGCGGCCTGGCGGCGGTGAAGCCGGGCGCGACCACGGGCGATATCGGCGCCGCCATTCAGGAATACGCCGAGAGTGAGCGCTGTTCCGTGGTGACGGATTTCTGTGGTCATGGCCTCGGCCAAGTGTTCCACGACAATCCGTCGATTCTGCACTTCGGCCGTCGCGGCGAGGGGCCGGAGCTGAAGCCGGGCATGTTCTTCACCATCGAGCCGATGATCAATCTCGGCAAACCGGCGGTGAAGGTGCTGTCGGATGGCTGGACTGCGGTGACGCGCGACCGCTCCCTGTCGGCCCAATTCGAGCATTCGGTCGGCGTTACCGAAACCGGCGTGGAAATTTTCACCAAATCCCCGGCAGGGCTGGACAAGCCGCCAGCAATATTGGGAAAGTAAACTCAGACAATGACTCTGGCGGCCAGGTTTGATTCACTGACCTGAACTTCGTGCGCCGGAGCGTTCTCCTGCAAAAGACAACGCAGGTTTGGGGCAGCCTCCGGATCAGCGCGTTCGGGGAGCATGGCGTGAGGGCCGGGATGACCGGGAAGCTGGCCGCTGTCGATCCGCCGCATCATTACGGTCACCGCGACCGGTTGCGCGCGCGTTTCCGCGATGGCGGCGCCGAGGCCTTGCCAGATTACGAGCTGCTGGAGCTGTTGCTGTTCCGGTCCATCCCCAGGCGGGATGTAAAGCCGCTGGCCAAGGCGCTGGTGGCGCGCTTCGGCTCGTTCGCGGAAGTGATCGCCGCGCCGCCCCGGTTGCTGGCCGAGGTGGAGGGTGTTTCTGAAGCGGTCGCGCTTGATCTGAAGATCGTGGCGGCGGCGGGTGGACGTCTGGCCCGTGGCGCGGTGGCGAAGCGACCCGTGCTTGCCTCCTGGTCCCAGGTGCTGGAGTATTGCCGGACGGTGATGGCTTTCGCCGAACGCGAGGATTTTCGCGTGCTGTTTCTCGACAAGCGCAACGCCGTCATCGCCGACGAGGAGCAGCAGCGCGGCACTGTTGATCACACGCCGGTCTACCCGCGTGAGGTTGTGCGTCGGGCGCTTGAGCTGTCGGCCTCCGCCATCATTCTCGTCCATAACCATCCCTCTGGCGATCCTTCGCCATCTTCCGCCGACATCCGCATGACACGGGAAATCATGCGCGTCGCCGCGCCGCTCAGCGTCACCGTGCATGACCACATCATCGTTGGTCGCAACGGCCACGCCAGCATGCGCGGTTTGCGCCTGCTGGAGCCGGACGCTGCCTGAGACGCGGTTCTGGCGCAGGTTCGGCCTGTCGCGGGCGAGAGAGACCCTGGCCCGACGCATTGCAGGTTATGGCGTGGCGTCAGCCTTGCCCGGGGGGCGGCGCTGGATCAACATGCGCAAGCATGGCGGTCCGGGATGGGCGCCATTTCATATATTGGAAGGCGATGGCCGCAGTTGTTGGGGAGGACATGTGCCGGGTTTTGAGCGAAGCGGTCTGACGTTTCTGGCGGCCCTGTCCTGTGTGGCGGCGTTGCCGGCGCTGGCGCAAGGCGGCGTGGAGGACGTGGTGCTTTCCGTAACTCCGACAGTGACGCGGTGGGCGGCCGTATACCGGGAAGCGCGTGCGGACGACCCGTACGTCCACGCCCGGGTCTTCGAGAAGCGCAAGGGAACCAGCCCCTGGGTTTTTCGCGAGCTGGCCGACCATCTGGTGGTGACGCCGGAGGCGCTGGCGGCAAGCCGGATCAGGCAGACGGCGAAAACCTGGTCTTACAAGGACGTGGAGTTTCGCATGGCCTGGAGGCATTGGCGGGAAGACGCGGAAACGCGGCGCGCGACGCCGGTGTGCCGCAGCAATATTCTCGCATGTATTGGTGAGAAAGCGCTCAAAACAGGAAATCCATGAGCGGTTTGCTGCCCACATGGAATGGAAACCGCCCTGGCGGGAGGCGGTGGAGCATTTTCGAAAAAAGTGGAGCCTGCTTTTCGTAAAGAAAATGCATCAAACGGAACAGATGGAGCATTTTGGCGAACTGGTTTTCACCGAAAATGCCCCATGCGTCAGAATCCAAACAGCGACGCCAGGCCACCAACGATCGCCACGACGAAGCTGAGGCTGAGGGCGATGCCAATCGCGCCGAAAGTGATGCCGCTGACCGCCATCACGCCGTCACGCTCCACCAGGCCGAGGCCAACCAGGCAGGTGGCGAAGCCGAGCGGAATCTGGCCGATGAACGGCGGGGCCACCAGCAGGCCGGCGGCGATCAGGAACAGCAACACGCCAGTGATGCGCATGCCCCATGGTTTGTTGAAGAACGCCAGCCGCGTGCGCGAGATACGTTCGAGCCGGTAAACCGCTGGCAGGGCCCGGGCGATGGCGCGGGCTACGTCCGAGCGCGCCACGGTCTTGCGCAGCAGCGTCGGGGGAAGCCAGGGCGTGTTCATGCCAATGGCGATCTGCACGGCGACGAAGCCGAGCAACAGGCCGGAAATCAGCGGGATAGGCGGCGGCATGGGCAGGCAATTGGGTAGCCCCAGCACCACGACGAGCAGGGCAAACGCCTGCTGGCGGAGCGAACCGACAATTTCGCCCACGGACACACGCTCGCTGGAGCCTCCGGCGAGCGCGATCAGGACGTCGGAGGTGCGTTGCCTGGTGTCCAAGGATTCTGCCGAAGGGTTGTCGATCTGAAGCAGCTGTTTAGCCTGGATACGGACTCTGGCCAACGGGGATGGCGTTGGTGGGCCACCTTTGTAGCCCAAGCATCCATGTCTCGTGAAAATCCGGCGCAATCATGTCGGACGGCCGCGCGAAAACGTCGCCGGGGGGACGCTGCGGCGGCGCGTTTCGCGCGACATGCGCGGCGGGGTTTCGCCGCAGCCGCTGGCGCGCATTTGCCTGCGTGAGACGCTATACCCTCCAGAGCCCGGTTCGGTGAGTCGCTGTCCCGGGCAGACTGTCCCGGGCGACTGTCGCGGGCGGACCATCGCGGGCAGGCCGTCGCAGACTGGCGTGGCCCGTCAGGGAAGCGCCCGAGGATTTTGACCAGAACATATCCCCCGGGACAACGGATCTGGCGTTTGCATCCGGCCGCACGTGACGTCGGGCGCAAATGCCAAATTCATGTGGGCCGTTATAAAATCAGTACGTTGGCGTTGGTCTTGCCGCTCCGGCATTCGCTCGCCGTCTGGATGGCGGGCGTCAGACCAATGGCGACGCTCCATCCAGCCTCCCGCCGGGAACGCCATGGTGACGCGATGACAGGTTATTTGCCCGGACTATTGGCCCTGTTGCTCTGCCAGCTGGCCGGAGAAGCGGCGTCGCGCCTGTTGCGGTTGCCGCTTCCGGGGGCCGTGCTCGGTTTGCTGATGATGACCGCGATCCTCCTCGCCCTGCGTGGCCGGACGCCCAAAAGCCTTGTCCATGCCAGCCGCTCATTGATCGGCGTGCTGTCATTGCTGTTCGTGCCTGCGGGCGTCGGCGTGATCAGCCTCGGCAAGGTGGTGGCGGGACAGACCACAGCCATGGTGGCGGCCCTGCTGGCTTCGGTCGTGATCACCCTTGTGGCGACGTCCTGGGCGTTCGTGGCGACCAGCCGCTGGCAGGAACGCCGCCGCATGGGGCAAGAGCATGCAGGGCAAGAGCATCCAGGGCAAGAGCATGCAGGGCGAGAGCGCGCTGGCGGAGGCGCGCCATGACCGGAGCCGATGTTCACCAGAACCTGATGCTGCTTCTGACCTGGGCGGAGCAGGCGCCGCTGGCGTGGATCGCGCTGACGCTCGGCGCGTTTGTTGTCGCCACGTGGATCGCCGGCAAAACCGGCAACCATCCGCTGGCCAACACGGTGATGATTTCGGTGGCGCTGGTCAGCGCCACGCTCTGGCTGACTGGCGCGCGCTACGACGATTATTTTCGCGGGGCGCAGTTCATCCATTTCCTGCTCGGGCCGGCGACGGTGGCGTTGGCGATCCCGCTGGTCGAGAACATTGCGCTGGTGAAGCGGGCGCTGCTGCCGATCGTCGTCGCGCTCATCGTTGGGGCCCTGACGGCGATCGTGACGGCCGTTGGTTTCGCATGGGCGCTGGGCGGCTCTCCATTGCTGCTGGCGTCGCTGGCGCCAAAATCGGTGACGGCGCCGATCGCCATGAGCGTGGGCGAGGTCATCGGCGGCCTGCCGGCGCTGGCGATGGTCGCGACGGTCTCTACGGGCATTCTCGGCGCGATGATCGGCCGGCCGCTGTTCGACGCCATGAAAATTCGCGATCCGGCGGCCCGGGGCTTCGCCATGGGGCTCGCGGCGCATGGCATCGGCACTGCGCGGGCCTTCCAGGCCAGCGAAGTGGCCGGCGCCTTCGCCAGCGTCGGCATGGCGCTGAATGGCATGCTGACGGCGTTGCTGCTGCCGGCTCTGGCGGCGTTGTTTCGCTAGAGCATTTTCGAGAAAAGTGGAGGCCGCTTTTCATGGAGAAAATGCGCCAAATGAAAGCGATGGAGCATTTTATGTGAACCGGTTTTCACCGGAAATGCTCCAGGAAAACGAGACGAAAGGCAGGCTTGGAAAGCCTGGTACGCTGCGGTACTGTTCGCCGGCTTCAGGTGGAAGCGGCAGGAGGCACCAGCGTGTTCGACAGCGTATTGATCGCCAACCGGGGCGAAATCGCCTGCCGCGTGGCTCGCAGCGCCCGGGCGCTTGGCCTGCGGGTGATCGCCGTGCATTCGGAAGCGGATCGGGACGCGCCGTTCGTTCGCCAGGCGGATGAAGCGATCTGCATCGGTTCTGCCGCCGCCGCCGAAAGCTACCTGCGGATCGACCGGATTATCGCGGCGGCGCAGCGCAGCGGCGCCCAGTGCATCCACCCGGGTTATGGTTTTCTCTCGGAGCGGCCGGATTTCGCCGACGCCTGCGCCGCCGCCGGCATCGCCCTGGTGGGGCCGCCGGCCAGCGCCATGCGCGCCATGGGCCTGAAGGACGCCGCCAAGGCGCTGGCGCAGAAGGCAGGCGTGCCGGTGGTGCCTGGCTATCACGGCGACAATCAGGATCCGGCCTTTCTGAAGCAGCAGGCCGACGCCATTGGCTATCCGGTGCTCATCAAGGCGGTGTCCGGCGGCGGCGGCAAGGGTATGCGCCGCGTCGACGCGGCGGAGGATTTCCTCGCGGCCCTGGAGAGCGCCCGGCGCGAGGGCGCCAGCTCGTTTGGCGATCCGCGCGTGCTGGTCGAGAAATATGTGCTGTCGCCGCGTCACATCGAAATCCAGGTGTTCGCCGACAGCCATGGCAATGTCGTCCATTTGTTCGAGCGCGACTGCTCATTGCAGCGCCGGCACCAGAAGGTGATCGAGGAGGCGCCGGCGCCCGGCATGACCGAAGCCATGCGCGCCGCCATGGGCAAGGCCGCCGTCGACGCCGCCCGGGCCGTCGGTTATGTCGGCGCCGGCACGGTGGAGTTCATCGCCGACGGGCGCGACGGCCTGCGGCCAGACCGCTTCTGGTTCATGGAAATGAACACCCGTTTGCAGGTGGAGCATCCGGTCACCGAGGCGATCACCGGCCTTGATCTTGTGCGGTTGCAGTTCGAGATTGCGGCCGGCGGCCGGCTGCCGTTCGTTCAGGATGACCTGCGCATCGACGGTCATGCGGTGGAGGCCCGCCTCTATGCCGAGGACCCGGAGCGTGGCTTCCTGCCGTCCACCGGTCGCATCTGGCTGCTCGACCTGCCGCAGGGCGAGGGCGTGCGCGTGGATTCGGGCGTTGAGGCTGGCGGCGAAGTCTCGTCCTGGTACGATCCGATGATCGCCAAGATCATCGCCCATGGGCCAACCCGCGCCGCGGCGCTGGACAGGCTGGCCAGGGCGCTGGGCGAAACCCGCGTCGCCGGGCCGCGCGCCAACGCCGCCTTCCTCAAGCGGCTGGTCGAGGCGGAGGACTTCCGCGCCGGAGCTTTCGACACCGGCTTCATCGACGCCCATATGGAAGAGCTTGGCGTGTTGCCGGCCGGCTCGCCGTCGCCCGCGCCAGACGCCGCCGCCGTGGCGGCCGGCGTTCTGGCGTTGCAGTTGCAGGCGGGCGGCGCTCCGGCGGCGGCGGGGTGGGCTGATCCCTGGGCGTCGCTGCAAGGCGGGCGCCCGGCCTTCCAGTTGCTCGGCGCACGCACGGTGCGGCGTCAGATCACGGCGGATGGCGAGAAGGCCATCGCGGAAGTGCGTTGGGGCGATGGCGGGCTTGCCGTGACGGTGGACGGCGGGGAGGCCAGGATTGCGGACCTCAAGGCTGCGGACGCCAGGGGGGCGGAGGCGGATGGGGTGGTTGCCTTCGCCAACGGGGCGGTCGCGGTGCGCGCCCACGCCAGGCAACTGGTGATCAGCCAGGGGCGGCAGGTGACGGTCGCGCCCTTTGATCCCTTCACCGTCGATCTCGACCATGTCGGTGATGCGGGCGGCGTGGTGAAGTCGCCGATGCACGGCAAGATTATCGCGGTGCTGGTGGAGCCCGGCGCTGAGGTGACCAAGGGGCAACGTCTCGCCGTGGTGGAGGCGATGAAGATGGAGCACCCTTTGACAGCGCCCAGGGCCGGCGTCATAGCAGAGGTGCGCGCCAGCGTCGGTCAGCAGGTGGCGGAAGGCGCGGCAGTTATCATGCTGGCGGAGTGAGGCTGGTGGTTTTTCCGACCAACGTGGATCGGATGCAGCCCCATGTTTTCCTGTTTTGAGCAAATTCTGATCGACCGGATATTCCTTCTGGTCAGACGATGCTTTGGCGCAGGGCCCCGGCGGCAACTGCGACGCCAGATGCTGGACCCGAAACCGGAGCCCTCGCGACGCGACGGCTCTGCATGGCGAAATGGATGTCTCTCAATCTGATCAAACTGTGTGTTGGCTGCGATTCGATCCAGGACCTGGAAGGCTGGATCGCCGCCAACGCCATGGCTGCCCGCAGCGGCGGCGTCGATTATGAACAGGTCGCCACCACGCGAATGATGCCGAAACGGCGCGCCGAAATGGATGGTGGATCGCTCTACTGGGTTATCAAGGGGCAGATCGCCTGCCGGCAGCGTATCCTTGACCTGCGCCCGTTCACCGACGGCGATGACGTCGGCCGCGTCCACATTGTTCTTGAGCAGACGGTGGTGGCGGTGAAGCCGCGCCGCCACCGCGCCTTTCAGGGCTGGCGCTATCTGGAGTCGAAAGACGCGCCGGAAGATCTGGCGGGCGGCGCCGATACCGGCGCCATGCCCGAGGCGATGAAACGGGAGCTGGCGGAACTGGGTTTGCTTTAAAGCGCCCGGATGCGACGCGGCGGCCCTTTGGGCCGCCGTTCAGTTTTGTGCTGCGCCGCCCGTTGTTCCTGACCTGAATTTTTGGGCCGGACCTTTTCAGGTCAGAACCGCACCTGGGCCTT
>NZ_BNCG01000012.1:127273-134794 GCF_014656355.1 Camelimonas fluminis | reverse complement strand
CCCTGGCGATATCGTCATGGTCCCCCAGTCCGACCTGAAGGTCGGTTTCAAATACATCCTGCAAGCCGTGCCGCTCGCAAGCTTGGTGGCGCTTTAGATCGTAGCGTGATTTAGCTATTCAAGCAAAATAGTGATTGCGGGGAGTTTGACGAAATCCACCAAGTGTTGTTTTCACCCAGAACTGAGCCGGTTTACCGGGTAATTTCCACTGAGAATTGATGCCCTTGCGGGCTTCCGATCCAGTTTCAAAGGCGTTCAGGTAGACGCATTCATACTTCAGCGACCGCCACAGCCTTTCGATCATCCGGTTGTCGATCCGGCGGCCGCGGCCATCCATGGATATCTTCACGTTGGCGTCCAGCAGCACTCTGGTGAAATCCGTGCTGGTGAATTGCGATCCCTGATCCGTATTGAAAATCTCGGGCACACCATATCTGGCCAGCGCTTCCTCGAGCGCTTCGGCGCAAAAGCCCGCATCCATGGAATTCGACAGTCGCCAGCTCAGCACCTTGCGGCTGTGCCAGTCCATGATGGCCACAAGGTACAGGAACCCCCGGCGCATCGGAATGTAGCTGATATCCGCGCACCACACCTGGTTGGGGCGGGCAATGGCCAGATCCTTGAGCAGATGCGGGTAAATACGGTGCTCCGGGTGCCTTTTGCTGGTCTTTGGCTCCTGATAAATCGGCACGACACGCATCAGTCTCATCAGCCGACGGTCCCTGTGACGCCCGTATGGATGTCCCTCCCGCTGCAGATGCCGCGCCATCTGACGCGAGCCGTACCACAGCGTCTCCAGAAACTGCCGGTCGATGAGCGTCATGAGCGTGAGGTTCTCCGCGCTTTCACCGCGCGGATGGTAATAGAGGCCAGAGCGGGTCAGTGACAGCAGGCTACATTGCCGACGTACGCTCAGATCCCGATGATCCGGCTTCACCGCTTTTTGCCTCCAGCACCGGGAATGAGCCTGGAGGCTGCCGAAAAAAATCCCGTTCAATGACGAGCTGGCCAATCTTCGCATGGAGCTTCTCAACCTCCTTCCCGGAGATCTGGGGCGCAGCAGGCGCCGGGCTGTCAAAAGCAGCCGCCATGTTCTCGATCGCCGTGTGCTTCCAGCCGCTGATCATCGTCGGATGAATATCGTATTTTTTGGCCAGCTCAGCCGTCGTCAGTTCTTCGCGGATCGACTCCAACGCGACCTTCGCCTTGAACTCAGCCGAATAGCGCTTGCGTGTCATACTGCTCGTCCTTCGTCAGCTCATCGAGCTTAACGACTGGTCCGAAATTGTGGGACCACCTCTGACTTTCAAACATCATCCGCCGGATGCACTTGCGACAGAAGCTGCAGATCCGCGAGATTTCGCGTCGCACAGGTTTGTCCCGGAATACCGTGACCAAGCATCTGGCCTCAGACACAATCGAGCCGAGGTTCGCTACGTCGGAGCGGCCGAGCAAACTCGATCCCTTTGCCGGGAAGCTGGCTGACTGGCTGAAGAGCCAGGCTGGGAAGTCCCGCAAGCAACGGCTCACGCTGAAACAGCCGCATGCCGATCTCGTGGCTCTTGGCTTCACCGGCTCCTATGGCCGCGTGGCAGCCTTTGCGCGGGGATGGCGTGATGATTGCCAGCGCGAGTAGCAAGCCACGGGAAGCGGAACCTTTGTTCCACTTTCATTCCGCCGGGGGGAAGCTGCGGATTCCGATTTCGATCGGCCATCATTCCGTTAATTGACCGGCCGGGTTTCCGATAACTCTCCGGCCACCATTCCGATCAATGACCGGTCACCAGCCGGGGGTATGAGCGCTCTGGGGCAGCCACTCGGGCATCAGGATTTCCGTTTCACGCGAGACGGAGCCTGCGATGCCGAAGAAGAGGATGTTGATTTCCGCTGAGAAGTGACCCGGGATTTGCACCGAGAAGTGACCCACGGGTTTTATGGTGCCGTAGTTATCGGGTGGGTCAAGTTTTCGCCCTTCGCGTTTGTGTTTTCGCGGCAGTTGCGCTTGCCCTGAAACGGAAGCTGTCGTTGCCGGTCTCGACGATGTGGCAGTGATGGGTCAGGCGATCGAGCAGTGCGGTTGTCATCTTTGGATCTCCAAAGACGTCCGCCCATTCACTGAAGCTCAGGTTGGTGGTGATGATGACGCTCGCCCGTTCGTACAGCTTGCTCAGAAGGTGAAAGAGCAATGCCCCTCCCGACGGACTGAACGGCAGATAGCCGAGTTCATCCAGGATCACGAGATCATGCCGGGACAGGCGATCAGCAAGTTGCCCGGCCTTGCCCTGTGCCTTTTCCTGCTCAAGGGCATTGACCAGTTCCACGGTGGAGAAGAAGCGAACTTTCTTTCGGTGGTGCTCGATGGCCTGAACGCCAAGCGCCGTGGCAATGTGGGTTTTGCCAGTGCCGGGGCCACCGACAAGGACAATATTCTCTCCCTGCCCGATAAATTCGCAGCGGTGCAACTGGCGGACCAGAGCCTCGCCAGTCTCACTGGAAGAGAAGTCGAAGCCGGCAAGGTCCTTGTAGGCGGGGAAGCGCGCGGCCTTGATCTGGTATGCGATGGAGCGCACCTCCCGTTCAGCCGTTTCCGCCTTGAGCAGCTGCATGAGGACAGGCATCGCTGCTTCGAATGCCGGCGATCCCTGCTCGAGCAGATCATTCACGGCCTGGGCCATTCCAGGCAGCTTCAGGCTGCGCAGCATAATGACGATGGCGGCGCTGGCAGGATCATGACGCATGGCGTCCCTCCTGTCCGGCGAGGCGCAGTGCGTCGTAGCGATCGACATCGGCGCGTGGTTCACACGTCAGGATCAGCGCCTGGGGGGCAGTGATGGCAGCCGGCGTCTGTGCCTTGCCGTCAACCAGCCTGTGCAAGAGGTTGAGGATGTGCGTCTTGGTGGGGACGCCAGCGTCCAGGGCCATTTCCACAGCGCACAGCACCGCCTGCTCATCATGCTGCAAAACGAGCGCCAGAATCTCCACCATTTCCCGGTCGCCACCGGGGCGCCGGAGGAGATGCTGCTGCAGATGTCTGAAGGCATCGGGCAATTCGGCGAATGGGGCTCCGTTGCGCAAGGCTCCGGGCTTGCGCTGGACAACGGCCAGGTAATGTCGCCAGTCATAAACGGTCTGGCCCTGCCGGTTATGCGACCGCTGGACGATCCTGCTGTGCTCGCAAACGATCCGGCCTTCGGCGGCAACGACAATCCGGTCCGGATAAACACGCAGGCTCACCGGCCGGTTGGCGAAAGACGCCGGCACGCTGTACCGGTTGCGCTCCAGGTGCACGAGGCAGGTGGGCGAGACGCGTTTGCTGTATTCCACAAAGCCGTCGAACGGTCGGGACAGCGGCATCAACGCTGGCGCTTCATCCGCCCAAACGTCAGCTACGGTTCCTGGCAGACGTCCATGTGGGATCTCCTGCCACAATGCCTTGCAGCGCTCCTCCAGCCAGTCATTCAGCGCTTCCAGCGTGGAGAAGCTGGGCGTTGGCTGCCAGAGCCGGTGGCGGGCATCCTGCACGTTCTTCTCAATCTGCCCCTTTTCCCAGCCAGACGCCGGATTGCAGAACTCGGCTTCAAACAGATAATGGCCGACCATCGCCTGGAAGCGGCCGTTCACCTGCCGCTCCTTGCCGCGCAATACACGGTCGACAGCCGTTTTCATGTTGTCGTAGATGCCCCGCCGCGGCACGCCGCCGAACACCCGGAATGCATGGGCGTGGGCGTCGAACAGCATCTCGTGGGTCTGCAACGGGTAGGCCCGAACCAGGAAAGCGCGACTGCAGCACAGTTTTGCGTGTGCGACCTGCAGCTTCACCCGTTCGCCGTCGATGATCGCCCAGTCTTCGCTCCAGTCGAACTGGAAGGCTTCACCGGGCCCGAACGCCAGGGGAACAAAAGCCCCGCGGCCAACCGTGTTCTGCTCACGTTGGCGGTCCTGCTTCCACGCCCGGGCAAACGCCGCGACCCGGCTGCAGGAGGCCCCATACCCAAGGCTTACAAGGTCAGCATGCAACTGCTTGACTGTACGCTTCTGCTTGCGTGAACGGCCGGCCTCGACCTTCAGCCAGGCTGACAGCATTTCAGCAAATTCATCCAGCTTGCTGCGCCGTTCGGGAACCCTGAATGTGGGTTCGGACACATCCGAACGCAGGTATCTGCGCACAGTGTTGCGGGAAAGTCCGGTCCGACGCGAGATCTCCCGGATCGACAGCTGGTCACGAAGAAACCAGCGACGGAGAACGCTCAACAAAGCCATGTCTATCACTCCGTTGCCCCCCGCTGAAAACAGCAAGGGTGAGGTCAAAACATGGGTCAAATCCCAGCGGAAATTTCCCCAAATCCCGGGTCACTTCTCAGCGGAAATCAACACCCGGCCGGTCCCGTCGGAATCCGCAGGAAGCCTTCCAGTTCGACTGGAGTGAGGATTTTGCTGTCTTGAGCGGTGAACGCACGAAGCTGCAGATGGCGCATATCAAGCTGTCTCACAGCCGGGCCTTCCTGCTGCGCGCCTATCTCTTGCAGACCCATAAGATGCTGTTCGATGCGCACTGGCATGGGTTCCCTGTCTTCGGCGGCGTTCCCGGGCGCGGGATCTATGACACATGGAGACAGCGGTGGGTCGTGTTGGCCGTGGCAAGGAGCGTCAGGTCAATATCCGCTTCCTCGCCATGACAAACCACTATGTCTACGAGCCCGAGTTCTGCAATCCGGCAGCAGGATGGGAGAAAGGCCAGGCTGAGAAGAACGTCCGGGATTCCCGCCACCAGGTACTACACACGATGCCGGGCTTCCCTGACCTTGCGGAGCTGAATGCCTGGCTGGAACGCCGTTGCCTCGAGCTGTGGCGGGAAACGGCGCATGGTTCGCTGCCCGGCGCGATCGCCGGTGTCTGGGCCGAAGAACGGGCCGCCCTGATGCCGCTGCCCGTTGCCTTCGACGGCTTCAGCTAGATGAGCAAACGTGTTTCGCCCACCTGTCTGATCAGCTTCGAGCGCACCCGCTACAGCGTTTCGGCCTCCTTTGCCAATCGTCCTGTCAGCCTGCGGGTCTATCCGGACCGGCTGGTCGTGGCAGCCGAGGGTAATATCCTGTGCGAACACACGCGGATCATCCAATGCAGCCACCTGCCGCCGCGGACAACCTATGACTGGCGGCATTATCTGGCGGTCGTCCAGCGCAAGCCAGGGGCGCTGCGGAACGGTGCGCCCTTCCTGGAGTTGCCGCCCGCCTTCAGGCAGTTGCAGGATCAGATGTTGCGCAAACCGGGCGGTGACCGCGAGATGGTCGATATCCTCGCTCTGGTGCTGCATCATGATGAACAGGCCGTACTCACCGCCGTGGAGCTCGCCCTGGCTGGGGGTGGGCCCACCAAAACGCATGTCCTGAATCTGTTGCACCGCCTGATCGACGGCAAGACGAACTGCGAACCTGATCTCAATACGCCGCAGGCACTGGTCCTGCGCCGTGAGCCCAGGGCCAATGTCGAACGCTATGGGGGAGGCCGTCATGCGTCATGACCCTGCCAGCGGCTCCATCGTCATCAAGCTCCGCAGCCTCAAAATGTGTGGCATGGCCCAAGCCGTCACCGACCTGATCGAACAAGTGCGCCAGCCTTTGAGGGCTCCATTCCGGTCCTGCCGCAGTGACTGAAGGCTGAATTGGCCGAACGCGAGGTCCGGTCCATCGCCTATCACATGAAGACGGCCCGCTTTCCTGCCTACAAGGGCCTTTCCGGCTTCGACTTCAATGCCAGCGAGATCAACGAGGCGACAGCCAGGTCGCTGCATCGCTGCGAGTTCAGACGCGCCTTCGGCTCTCTACGGCGCCATTGAGGGGCGCGTTCGCCTCCGGGCAGGGATGACCCCGCCATGACAAAAGGCTTATGCAGAAAGTGCGTTGCATGAAGCCTGCTGTCAGCATCACTGCCGCAAGTAGCGATAGAGCGTCGGCACACTGACGCCAATTCGCCCGGCGGCCTCCCGCACTGAGTGTCCCCCAACGATCAGTGCCCGGGCAGCTGCCAGGTCCTTGTCTGTCATTGCCTTGGGGCGTCCGCCCGTCCGGCCTTTGCGCCTGGCTTCGGCCAGACCGGCAAGTGTTCTTTCGCGGACGAGGGACCGTTCAAAATCCGAAATCGCGCCGAGCAGACGAAACAACAACCGGCTGCCGGCCGACGAGGTGTCTATGCGATCCGTGAGCGATACGAGATCCGCCCCTTTGGCTTCAATCTGCGCCCCGAGCTGGATCAGATCGGGGAGGGACCGGCCCAGTCGATCAAGCTTCCACACCACGAGGTGGTCACCTGGGCGGAGCATATCAAGGGCACGGGCCAGCTCGGGGCGCGTGGCGCTGGTGCCTGATGCGATATCGCAGAAGATGCGTTCGCAGCCGTCCGCTGCCAGCGCCTGCGACTGCAGATCCGGACTCTGGTCCGTCGTTGATACCTGGACATAGCCGATGCGCATGCGGTGGGAATCCCTATCACAGAAGTCGTCGTCAACTTGGTCTTTTGACACGGAGGTTTCAAGACGGGTTTTGAGACGCGCAAAGCCACGCCTAGGATGCGGCAATCCGACGCGCAGAAAAATATCATTAACGATCATTTATAATACATACCCCATTGGAGCCTACGACACTCAAAATGGGTTATGCTTGGGGGTGATGGCCGCGAGGGCAGGGCTTCTATCCCGCGACATGGTAGTCGATAGTCCGGGTCGACATCCAGCAGCCAGGGACCAAGCTCTGGCCCATTCGGCAGGTACTCAAAGCAGAAAGGGCACCCCGCGCTTGCGAAGTGCCCCTCTGTAGACGTCACGAACGGATGAGTAAAAAGTCAAAGCTTCCCCTTCAGTCGCGCAATATCGCTTCGCAAGAATGTGCCCTAGCCAAGCATATATCAATTTGAAAAAACGATCTATGCACGGATGAAAATAAATTTGCGAAAAGGGGCCGCATTTACTTTCATGAAGCGGAGTGGCGCTGCCCTGGAGGCAGGCGGAACGCTCCCTGCATTCGTATCCAGAAACGGATTGCGGACTTTCATGCCGCATTGACACTTTAGCTGCCTGGAGCGCTGGAGCCTAGATACCCTCTCCAGTAGTTGGTTCCCGCATGCATTGCAGGACAGTGCTGTCCACAAGGCCATATTCCTTACTCCCCAATTGCCCACATGCGTAAGATATCATACCAATTTTTGTTGTCGCCACCCGTTTGGGGGATGTCGGCTGGCTCAGGACCTCAGGACCTCGTAGCTGTGGTGACAGGTACGCCCTATCGAAAGAATTTCACGCTATTCGGCCCGTTGTTGTTTTTCACCCAGAACTGAGCCGGTTTTCCCATCGAGAAGTGAGCCACTGACTATGGATTTTTGGTTACGCAGTGGTCAAGTTGTGACTTGTTTCCCCTTTTTTCCTGCTTGCGGTCGCCGCGCTTGCCTTGAAGCGGTTCTTCGCCTTCGTTCTCAACTGCGTCGCACCGAAGAGGGAGGTGATTTCTTAAAAAACCATCGCGGATCGGC
>NZ_BNCG01000012.1:121558-127083 GCF_014656355.1 Camelimonas fluminis | reverse complement strand
GCGCGATAAACCCTCTGGTTCCCGGTCTTCCGATTTGACGACGGTGCATGTGAACGCGGCTGCGATTGACATCGGAGCCACGATGCATATGGCGGCGGTGGGCGCGGATCGCTCGTCCGAGCCGGTGCGCCGCTTCGGCACGTTCACGGCCGATCTCTGCCGCTTGGCCGACTGGTTCGCGGAATGCGGCGTGAAGACCGTGGTGATGGAATCGACCGGTGTCTACTGGATCCCGATCTTCGAGCTGCTGGATGAGCGTGGCTTCGAGGTCTTTCTGGTCAACGCACGTGATGCCAAGCATGTACCCGGGCGCAAGACCGACGTCAGCGACGCTCAATGGCTGCAGCGGCTTCATTCCCATGGTCTGCTGCGCGCCAGCTTCCGGCCGAAGGGCGAGATCGCCGAGCTTCGGGCCTATCTGCGTCAGCGGGAGCGCCTCCTGGACTATGCCGCCTCGCATATTCAGCACATGCAGAAGGCGCTGACTGAGATGAACCTCCAGCTTCATCACGTCGTGTCGGACGTCACGGGAGCGACCGGCCTTCGCATCATCCGGGCGATCGTGGCCGGCGAGCGTGACCCGGCCGTACTGGCCATGCTGCGCGATACCCGCTGCCATGCGGATGCCGAGACGATCCAGAAGGCCTTGAGGGGGCCACTATCGATCCGAGCATCTGTTCGCCCTCGAACAGGCCCTCGGCCTGTACGAAGCCTACCAGGAACGAGCCCAGGCGTGCGACGTGCGGATCGAGGCCGTCCTCAAAGCACTGAGCACCCTTCGCGATCGGCAAACCGTTCCCATGCCGCCGCCGCGCCAGCGGGGAAGCCGGCAATCGAACGGACCCGGGTTCGATGTGCGCGGTGCGCTCTACGGTCTGCTCGGCAAGGATTTGACGCAAATCCACGGCATGGGGCCATATCTCGCGCTCAAGCTGATCGCCGAATGCGGCGACGACCTCTCAGCATGGCCGACAGCAAAGCACTTCACGTCCTGGCTCTGTCTGGCTCCCAGCAACAAGATCTCCGGCGGCAAGGTTCTGTCGTCACGGACACGACGCTCGGGCAGCAGAGCGGCGGCGCTGTTGCGACTGGCCGCGACAACCATCGGTCGAACCGACACCGCCCTGGGAGCCTTCTACCGTCGCCTTTCAACCCGTACCGGCAAGGCGAAGGCCGTCACTGCGACCGCTCGCAAGATCGCGGTGCTGTTCTACAATGCTGTCCGCCACGGGATGGATTACGTCGATCCAGGAGCTTCGTCCTACGAGGCACGTTATCGGGCCCGGGTCATCGACAATCTGCAGCGGCGGGCTAAGACGTTCGGCTTTGTCCTCCAGCCTGCCGGCCTCGCGGTGGATGCCGTTTCTTAGGTGTTTGATCCCGGATTTTGATGGTGCAGTCTTTTCGCAGGAATGGAAGGATGCACTATGGGCCAGGTTCACCACGGGAGCGCCACAACGACAGCGGCGGTCCGTCGAGCGATACAACATAGTCATGTCTGGACGGCGCCCGCCGATCAAGGGCTTGTTCCGGCAATTGGGACAGTCGCGGGTGCGGTCATGTCTCCGGCCTGTTGGTGCGGCGCTGTGACCGCTGGCCCTGATGGTGTCCGCTGATCCTTTGGCCTGATCAAGAGAACGAACTCGAAGCTCCGACTATGTTGCAGGCTTTCGGGATCTGTCCTCGTCTGTTCCCATCACGTCACTGTCACCCTCGATTCTGGACCGCGGCCTCAGCTGCTGCGGCTGCTATTACGTCCGTGTGCCGGCATAGTGTGCCCCATCACGCATGAGTGCGAAGGCGATGCGGGCGAGCTTGTTGGCGGTCGCTACGGCGACAAGCTTGAACGGTTTGGTCTCCATCAGGCGGTCGGCCCAGCTTCTCAATGCATCGCTGCAGCGTTTCCGGTGGAAGAGGACCGCGTGAGCGCCGACGACGAGCAGCTTGCGCAGATATCGGTTGCCCATCTTCGAAACGCGCCCCAGCCGCTCCTTGCCGCCCGATGAACTTTGCCTCGGCGTGAGCCCGAGGAAGGCGGCGAACTCGCGCGGGCCCGAGAACGCGGAGATGTCCTGGACGCTTGCGGCAAGCGCAGAGGCGGTGACGGGACCGATGCCGGGAACACTCATCAGGCGGCGTGCCGTCGCATCGGCTTTGGCCAGAGCCAGAATGGCCTGATCGCTTTGCCGGATCTCCTGATCGAGTTCGTTCAACCGACGCACCACAGGCAACAGCGCCGCGCGCACGATCGCCGGGATCATGTCGTTGCCTTCCACGATGAGAACCGCCAGAGCACGGGCATTGTTCGGTCCCTGCGCGGCAATGATCCCGATCTCGGCCAGATGGCTGCGTAGCGCGTTGAGCAGTTGGGTGCGCTGTGCCACCAGAAGTTCGCGCACCTTGTGGTGCATGAGCGCAGCCTGGTTCTCGACCGATCGCACCGGCACAAAACGCATAGAAGGCCGCGTCACCGCCTCGCAAATGGCCGCCGCATCCGCGGCGTCATTCTTCTGGCGGCGGACATAGGCCTTCACGTAGGCAGGCGGCATCAGGCGGACGTCATGGCCAAGCTTCATTAGCTGACGGGCCCAGTGATGCGCCGAGCCGCATGCCTCCATGCCGATCAGGCACGACGGCAGACGCTCGAAGAATGCCATCAAATCTTTGCGCCGCAGCGCGCGAGACGTGACGACATGGCCGACATCGTCGATCGCGTGGACCTGGAAGACATGCTTGGCCAGATCGAGGCCGACGGTGGCAACTGTGCTGAGATCGGTGATAGCCTTGTCCATGGACGGTGCTCCTTCAGATGAGTGCTCGACAGCAGCCATCTTGGCACGCCTCTCACGAGGATGATGCCGTTGCGGGCGCCGTCCACGCCATCAAGAGAGCCTGAGGGCGCTGGCGAAGCGCTATGGGATCAACCAGAAAACGGTGGCGAAGTGGAGGAAGCGGACCTCGGTAGCCGATCGTCCAACCGGGCCGAAAGAGCCGCATTCCACGGTGTTGTCGCAGGAAGATGAGGCAATCATCGTCGCCTTTCGACGTCATACGCTGCTGCCGCTCGATGACTGCCTCTATGCGCTTCAGGCGACGATCCCGCATCTGACGCGCTCTTCACTGCATCGCTGCCTTCAACGCCACGGCATCTCCCGGCTGCCGGACGTAGAGGGCGACAAGGCGCCGAAGAAGAAGTTCAGGAGCTACCCGATCGGCTACTTCCACATCGATATTGCAGAGGTGCAGACGGCCGAGGGCAAGCTGCACATGTTTGTCGCCATTGATCGCACGTCAAAATTTGCCTTCGCCCAACTGGTAGAGAAAGCAAACCGGGTCACCGCATCGGCCTTCCTCGTCGCCCTGATTGAGGCGACGCCCTACAAAATCCACACCGTGCTCACCGACAACGGCATCCAGTTCCGGTATCCGCCGCGCTACGCAAACGGGCCGACCGCGCGATACATGACCCATATGTTCGACATGCGTTGCCGCGAGAATGGCATCGAGCACAGGTTCACCAGGATCAACCATCCATGGACCAACGGTCAGGTCGAACGCATGAACCGGACCATCAAGGACGCCACCGTCAAGCGCTTCCATTATGACGGTCACGATCAGCTACGCCGACATCTGCGCGACTTCATCGACGCATACAATTTCGGACGAAGACTGAAGGATCTAAAGGGGCTCACACCTTACGAGTTCATTTGCAAACAGTGGACTTCAGAGCCTGATCGATTCATCATCGATCCAATCCATCAAATGCCGGGACTGAACACCGGCCATCTGCTCGAAAAGTTGCTGCCAGATGCGCCGTCGCGCCCACCTGTGATAGCGGTTGTAGATCGTGGTGGGCGGACCGTATTCCGCAGGCACATCGCGCCAGCGGCAGCCGGTCTTCAGGACGTGCAGAATGCCGGAGATCACACGGCGATCATCCACCCGTGGCTTCCCGGCCTGCCCATGCGGCAGATGAGGTTCAATGGCGTCCCATGCCGCGTCAGAGAGCCAGAACAAGCGCCCTTTCATCTCCATGCACCTCCAACAAACCAATTCGGAGGGTGAATATGGAAGCAAATTCAGACAATTGTATGGGTTTCCAACCTAGCATTACAGTTGCGCATTGTTCTCCAGTCTGAATCCATAGGTCTCCATGATTCGGAGGTCGTGGATGACAGGTTCCTCAATCGAGGCGACGCTTGAACTGTGGGCATCGTCGCTGCGCGACGTGAAGGGGCGGATGCGCGGCCTGTTTACGCAGGAGCGCGTCGCAGCATCGGCGAACCTCTTTCTGGACGGATTGCTGGGTGACGAGCGGCGCAAGACCGGCTGGATGCGCGCTGAAGCGGCGGGTGATCCAGGGCCATGGCGGCAACAGGCCATTCTGGGGCGTGGACGGTGGGATGCGGACGGGCTCCGCGACATCGTACGGGAGTACGTCGTCGAGAACCTTGGCGCAGATGACGCGGTGCTGGTCATTGATGAGACCGGCTTTCTCAAGCAGGGCAAGGCATCGTGTGGAGTTGCGCGTCAGTATACGGGTTCGGCTGGCAAGATCACAAATTGCCAGATCGGTGTCTTCGCCGCCTATGTTTCGGCCCGTGGCCATGCCTTTATCGACCGGGCCCTGTATCTGCCGAAGAGCTGGACCGGAGATCCCGCGCGGCTTGCCGCTGCCCATGTTCCTGAGGGCACAATTTTTGCCACGAAGCCTGCGCTGGCGGTCGACATGATCCGGCGTGCGCTGGCGGCGAATGTGCCGTTCTCGTGGGTCGTGGCTGATACCGTGTATGGCGTGGGCGATGTTGAAGGGGTCCTGCGGCGGGCCTGCAAGGGTTATGTTCTCGGTGTCAAATCCAGCCATTATTTCGGTTCCTGGGCAGGAAAGCCCCCGGTTGCCGGCACGGCGGAGGACATCGCCCGTAACCTGGCGCCAGATGCATGGCGGCGCCTTTCAGCTGGTGAGGGCACAAAGGGAGCCCGCCTTCACGACTGGGTCTATTGTGAACTCGCCGACCTTGATGCTGACGAATATGACGAAACCAGAACAGGCCTCTGGACCCGGGGCCTGCTGATCCGCCGTCATATCAGCGATGGCGATCTCGCCTTCTTCACCACATGGTGTCCCGCCGGAACGGACATCCAGACGCTCGTCTGCGTGGAGGGTCAGCGCTGGGCCATCGAAGACAGCTTTGAGACCGCAAAGAACGAACTCGGCCTCGACCACAACGAAACCCGCTCATGGCATGGCTGCTGGAACCGGCATGTCTCGCTTGTCATGCTGGCCTTCGCGATGATGGCGGCAATACGCTATCGCGCCAATGACATGACGCTCCCCAAAAAAACGCGGACGCCAGCTACCAGGAACTGATCCGCTGGTCGGTACAGGAAATCCGGCGCATCGCCACCAGGCTTGCCCGAAGACGGATCGAACCCGCCTGCATCATCGCATGGTCGCTTTGGCGACGCGCCCATCAGGCCACCGCAAAAAGCGCTCACATCAAACTGAAATTGCAACTGTAATG
>NZ_BNCG01000012.1:0-121486 GCF_014656355.1 Camelimonas fluminis | reverse complement strand
ATGGTCGTCCTCGTATGACGATGGAGTTGAAGGAGGCCGGCCTCGATGTCGGTGAGCGTCGGGTTGGTCGGCTGATGCGGATCAACTCGCTCAAGCCGGTTCGCACCCGCAAGCACAAGGTCACGACCGACAGCCACCACCGCCTGGGTGTCGCGGCCAACTGGCTAGATGGCGATTTCGCGGCCGATGCACCCAACCGCAAATGGGCTGGAGACATCACCTATATCTGGACGTCAGAGGGCTGGCTCTATCTTGCCGTTATCCTCGATCTGCATAGTCGCCGCGTCGTGGGCTGGGCGGTCAGCGACCGGATGAAGAAGGATCTGGCGATCAGGGCGCTGGACATGGCCGTTCGGCTGCGCCGACCGCCGGAAGGTTGCATCTTCCACTCAGATCGCGGCAGTCCGTATTGTTCCTACGACTACCAGAAGAAACTGCAGGCCTACGGCCTGCGACCGTCGATGAGTGGCAAGGGCAACTGCTACGACAACTCCGCTGTCGAGACGTTCTTCAAATCGCTGAAGGCAGAGCTGATCTGGCGGCAAAGCTGGCCGACACGGCGCCAGGCCGAGACCGCCATCTTCCAGTACATCAACGGGTTCTACAACACCCGTCGTCGACACTCATATCTGGGCGGCATCAGCCCCCTCGCATTCGAAGCCAAGGTGGCATAGTGAGATAGGTGACCGGCGCAAAATCGTTACAAGTCCAGGACAGCCACCTCAACTCACAGAGCAGGGGAGCGCAGGCCCATTACGGCATCTAGGTGAAACAGACAAAAACCAAACCAAGAATCCTCAAACCGAATTGTGTTCTTCCGTTTGTACATGTTGCAATTTCGGACGGTGCTCGTTCGCGGCAAGCTGCGCCCGCCAACGAGGCCCTCAGAGCAGATCGAGGCTGCCCAGTGCCAGCGACTGGCGCGCAGGACGCTCGGCCATCACGGCGAACATTTCATCTCCCCGTTCGGTGCGGGCCACGCTCATGGAGGCAAACACTGCCATGAAGTAACCGCTGAGGGCGCCGATGCGGTAGTCGGTCCACAATCCGTCGGCGTCCGGCGTGATGCCGGCTGCGGCAAGCCCCTTGATCCAATGGTCGAATGCGGGCCGATCCGCTGCGGCGCGCTCCATCGGGTCGGCGATGCTGGTGCCGACCAGATAGGCGATATCGGTAGCGCCGCTGCCGCGTCCCAGGGTTTGCCAGTCCACCAGCCAGCATTGCGGGGCATCCGGCGCAAACAGCACATTGTCGATGCGCAGGTCGCCGTGAACCAGGGTGCGCGCCGCATGTCTGCGGGCCAGATAGGCGTCCAGGCGCTGGACGAGGCCGGCGCCAAGATCCAGCACCTCGGGCGCCAGCCGGCTGGCGTAGCGCTCCCTGAATCCCTCATAAAACCGGGGAAACAGCGCGCGGACGGTATCGCCGCTGTCCCGCGCCAGCCAGGAAAGCTGGTCGAGACGCGGGTCATTCCACAAGAGTGCGTGCAACCGCGCCGCCGCTGTGATGCACGGTTTGAGAGCGTCGAGCTCAAGCCCGGCCAGCTGGTCGCCCTGGCGAGCCGGGGCGAGGTCAGAAAGCACCAGGATGAAATTGACGTCGTCCGGCGCGATGGCCGCATGATGGCAAACGGGCGCAGGGACGCCGCTTCCGGCCGCAAGCTCCTGGTACCAGCTGACCTCCTTCACGTAGGTTCCGGTCAGCGCCGCGATATGGCGGCTGGCCTCATCATGACTGGGGCATTTGATGATGACGCTCGACGGGCCGGTCGCGCCGTCGCGCCAGTCCAGCATCAGGCGGAAGCTGTCGCACATCTGCCCGGTGCCGACCTTCTCCGCGGAAAAACCGCGCAGGGCGTCAGCCCCCTGACCAAGAGCCGTCGCCAGCCAGGCCGGGTTCATGGCTTCAGGCGTTGTCGGGAAGGTCATGGCGTCGGCTCCATGAGGCCCGATAGTCCGGTCGGCGCATGGGGACCGACGAACATCTGCTCCAGCACGCCAAGACCCCGACGCTGGGCGCCATCGCCCGTCAACTCGGCGGTGACGAGGGCCTGAATGTGCATGGCCAGTGGATTGGACCAGTTTCGCGAAGCCTCATCTAGGCTGTCGTGCGCCACGGCGAGGTTCGCGCCATGATCAAGTCCATGGCCCCATTCCGGATGTCCGTAGCCGAGGCCGCTCATCGCAAATACCGGCCCTGCCGGCGCAAGCGTCAGCGCGCGGCCTGGCGCGAGCTCCGCGTGCAGCCGGGCGATGCGGCGGGTTGCCGGTTTCCAGTCGACGGAGAACGTCGCGCCGTCGAAATGGCGCTCGGCTCCGCCGTCGGCAGCAATGACCGCCCGACGGTTCCACGCCTGGCCCGCCGCGTCGTCATTGGTGTGAAAAAACAGCGAGCGATCGTCAAAATTGCACGGAGTCCACAGCCAGAAGAACTGCGAGAAACTGCCGGTTGGCGGCGGTTGCGGTTCGCGCGCGCCGACCGGGCGGATGCCCCAGCTGCGATCACGGGTGCCGCTCCAGCCTGGACCCGCCGTCACGCGCGCGCCATCGATGGACAGCCAGCCCTGCCAGTGGCCGTTCTGGGTCATGCGGGTGTAGTCCATGAACAGGCGCGTGCCGTTGCGGCGGATAAAGCGTGGCTCTTCAATTGGAAAATGCCGGCTGGTGAACGTCAGTTCACCAGCGAGGGGACCATCATTCGGGGCGATGCGCAGGGTGATGACCTCAAGCGGCGCATCGATCGATATGGCGATGGGACCGACCGTCAGATCAAGGCGTTCACCAGCGGACCGGCGGCTGGCGCGCAGATTGTACTGGACGCCGCCAGCCAGGACGCAGAAGGCGGCGTCAACAATGCCAAGCTGCGGATAAAAGCCCATCGCCGCAGCGAAGAACACCGACCCGTCGGGACTGTAGCCGTTGAAGAAATAGCGATCGTAAAAATTACGGTCCGTTCCGGCAAATGCGATGGGTTCACTGGTTTGATGTAATGGGAAATCATCACCCCGAGTCAGCATTTCCTCATCCCTTTCGTTTGAGTTTATTTTGTTTTTTGTTTCCTGACTGAAACAGCTGTTTCGGCCAGGCTTCTGGATGTTATGCCGCAATCCGGCAGACGGCGCGTTATCGTTTTCTGCAAGACAGGCGCGCTGCGCCGACATGGCGATGGTTGCGCCGGAACCATTTTGGGGGGCGCAGCCCCGGGCAGGTGAGGGCGGTCTTGGGGTTCCCGGGTCCTGGCTTTTTGCCAGCGTCCAGGGAGGTTGGCAGAGGGACGACGTCCTGGAACAGGAAATCCGTCAATTCAGGGCTACGGCTGGGCCCCTGACAGCGCCTCGTAAGGCGTCGCCCGTTGGCGGGCGCGCCCTGGGGGCGACAGGTTCCTCAGCCTGCTCTGGCTTCGTGGACCTGGCCAGCTTCGGAGGTCAGGGCGGCCAGGGCGCCCGTCGCTCTGGCAAAGTGCACGACCTGGCGACCGATCGTCTGCAACTGCGCGCGGGCGCCGGCGTCGAGGCCGGAATCCGGCTGGGCGGTATTGATGGCGCCTCCCAGAGGCGTCGGCCAACCGCGCAGGGCATGGACGACGGAGCGCAGGCTGACCAGCGTCGAGCCCGTGGCCTGCCAGCCGGCGGCGCAGGCAATGCATCCGACAGCGCGATTTTCCAGGTACGGCAGCGGGCTGTCGCGCAAATCCTCGACATGATCGAGCGCCTTCTTCACCAGCCCCGAAACGATGCCATGATAACCGGGCGAGGCGATGACGAGGCCCTGGCAGGCCGCGACAAGGCCGATAAAGCGCGCTGCCTTCGCCGTCCGCTCGGGATGATGCGGCGCGTACATCGGGAAGTCGAGATCTTCGCCCACCAGCGCGATGGTTTCGGCGCCAGCGTCTGCGGCGCTGTCGAGGGCGATGCGCAATGCCTTTTCGGTGGAGGAGCCCGGGCGGGTGGTGCCGCCGACGCCAAGGATGAGCGGGCGCCTCCAGTCAGGCGGATGCGTCATGTTCATGCACCGTCTCCGGTGTGCGTCCGGTCGCCGCCGGGTGGCCTGACCAGCAGGACCCCCACGGGCAACCGGATCTGAAAAGAAGATTATACGCCGCGTTGGGGCGCGAACGTTTGCTCACGCCCCCTGCGGCGAAGATTTTACTGGGCGGCTCTGGTCTTGTCGCCCATGCCCATGGCTTCGAGAATTTCGGGACTGATATTGTCAGCGCCCTTCTCGGCGATGTGCTGGGCCACGCGCGCGCCCACGGCCTGCACCTGCTGGCCGAGGAAGGCGGCGTGATTGTCCTTCGCCCAGTT
Organism: Camelimonas fluminis; assembly: GCF_014656355.1. Classification (GTDB taxonomy): domain Bacteria; phylum Pseudomonadota; class Alphaproteobacteria; order Rhizobiales; family Beijerinckiaceae; genus Camelimonas; species Camelimonas fluminis. Next base: position 117,183 of record NZ_BNCG01000012.1, on the reverse strand, counting down.
CATCGAGGCTTCGCGATTGACATTGAGCTGCTGGAACTTCGGCGCGACGTACCGGGCGAACAGTTCGTAGGATTTTTTGGTGTTGTCCCAATTGGCCCAGTTGTGGGCCAGGTGCAGATAGGCGCCGAAGCCGCCTGATTGCGCTTCGAGACGCTCGATCTGGGCGATGGCGTCGTCCGGCGTGCCAATCACCGCGAGGCCCGTCGCGTTCATGGCGTCGACCGGATCCACGCCGGCTTCCACCGAAATGGGCAGCGCGGCCACCTCGCGGAAATAGAACAGCCATTTTTCCAGGCCGAACTGCACGTTGGCGCGGGCCTGCTCGCGGGTTTCGGCGATGTGCATGGGACCGACCAGTCGCCATGCGTTGCGGTTCATGGCCTTGCCATGATCAGCGGCGGTCTGCTCGCCGATCGCCCAGTTGGACGACAGGGCGTTAAAGCCGCCAGCGCTCGTGGCCCCCAGCGACAGGATGGCGGCGCCATGGCGGCCGGCGGCCCGCGCGCCGGTGGGCGACACCTGGCTGGCGACGGCGATCTCCACGGACGGGCGGGAGTACGGCGTCATCTGCAATCGCGCGTCCTGCAGGGTGAACCAGTCGGTCTTGCGGCTGACCGTTTCGCCGCGCAGCAGCGGAACCAGCGCGTCCAGCGCCTCATCCATCATGTCGCGCTGCTTCGCCACCTCGATGCCCATCATGTAAGCGTCCGAGGGCAGTGCGCCGGGTCCGACGCCGAACATCACCCGGCCACGGGTGATGTGGTCGAGCTGGTTGATGCGATCGGCCAGCATCAGCGGGTGGTGATAGCTGAGGGACGAGACGCCGGTGCCGAGGCGGATATGCCTGGTGCGCTCCGCCACGGTGGCGATGAACAGCTCCGGGCTGGCGATCAGTTCGTAACCGGCGGAATGGTGCTCGCCGATCCACGCTTCCTCATAGCCAAGCCGGTCCAGCCACTGCACCAGCTCAATATCCCGTTCAAGCGCGAGCGTCGGATTCTCATCCGGCGGATGGAACGGCGCGATGAAGGCGCCAAAACGCAATTTGGCTGGCAACGACGTGGACATGAGCAACCTCCCCTGGCGCCTGCGCCTTGCTGGCAGGTCGCCGCCTGTTGAAGCGGAAGATGGTTGTTGCTGGATTGCCCCGACGCGCTGGCGTCACAGCCTGGCCTGCGAACCCCGGTCCTCCACGCGGGCGTCGTCTCCGGACGCTCCCCGTTGCTGGAACGCTATGGCGGGTGGCATAAGTAGTCAATCGTGACTAGAAATTTTGATGAGGGAACCTGGCAGGCCGGCATTGCGGGTGATCACGCCGGACGGCGGATGAGCAGCCGGGCAACCATGCGGCGTCGACGTCGATGATCTGGTATGACCTTGATCCAGGAAGGCGCAAAACCGTGAACAGGCTGATGACTGCGCAGGATACAGACACGCGAACCCGGACAACTGACGCTGACGATGTTCTGGTTGACGCCAGACGTCGCGCCTTGACGCCGCGGGGGCGCGATACGCGACGCCGGCTGTTGGAGGCGACGGTTTCCTGCCTTAACGCCGTTGGTTACTCTGCGACGACGACCCAGGCGGTGACCGAGGCGGCCGGGGTGAGCCGGGGCTCGCTGCTGCACCAGTTCCAGACCCGCACCCACATGATGGCGGCGGCGGCCGGCTTCGCGATGACCGGTATGATTGACGCCGGTTGCCGGCGCTTCGATACGCTGGCTGATCCCGTCGCCCGGCTCCGCGCCCTTTGCCACATCATCGAGGATGTTCAGCGTCAGCCGGAAGCGTTCGCGCTGAACGAGATCCTGCTTGCCGCGCGCTGGGAGCCGGAGCTGGCGACCTGCCTGCGTCCCCTGGCCGAGACCATTGAGCGCGTGATGGACGCCGACATTGCGCGGATGGCGGCGGAAGCCGGCGTCGTGGATGCGGAGCCGCTGCGCATCCGCTCCCGCGCGATGATCGCCGCCATGCGTGGCTTCTCGATGGAGCTGATGTTCAACGCCGACCGGGCGGCAATTCATCAGGCCATCCGCATGACCCGGGCCGACTACGACGATTTCCTGGCGCGCATACTGGAGGCCGGCGCCTGAGCGCTGGCCCCGCCGGAATGCACGCGGATGGCGGTTGGAGATTGGCTCGCCGCGCGCCGTCCGCGAATGGGTCAGTTGGCCTCTGACCGATCGGTGATGATCTCGCCGAAGCGGATCCAGCGCGCGCCGTCGAAGCGCATCATCTGCATCTGCCGGTTGACCTTGTAGCTGTTCGCCGTCGCCGTCGTGATGCCGGGCAACATGAGATCCGGGTCAAACCCCTGGATGTTGGTGACCTGCTTCATGATGTTGTCGCGCGTCAGGTCATCGCCCGCCTGGCCCAGAATGTGAACCAGCAGTTTCGCCGCCATGTAACCATACATGGCGATGCCGCTGTTGGGGTCTTCGCCGGGCATCCATTGCGCCATGAACGCCTTGAAACGCTTCATGCCCGGATCGTCGGCCCATTGGGCGTCGGTCGGGTCCTTGACGTAGGTCGCGGAGATAATGCCCCGGGCGTTGTCGAAGCCCGCTGGCCGCAGCGTCTCGCTGGGGGCGCTGTTGCTGTCGATGATGTAGACCGGCTTCCAGCCGATCTGCGCCACCTTGCGAATGGCCTGGGCGCCGAATTTCGGCGAGGTGACAGCGAACAGCACGTCCGCGCCCGACGTCCGGAGCTTCACAATTTGCGAATCGATCGTCGGGTCAGCCAGTTCGTAAGGCTCCTCCGCGACAATCATCGTCCGGGCCCTGTCGCCGAGGCCTTCCTTCAGACCGTTGAGGTAATCGCGCCCCTGGTCGTCGTTCTGATACAGGACGCCGATCCGGGCTGCCGGATGTTCCTTCAGGAGGTAAGCGGCGTAAATCTTTGCTTCTGATTTGAAGCCGGGGTTGAACGCCGTCGTCCACGGATAGTTTTTGGGGTCGGTAAAACGGGCGGCGCCCGTTGAAACCAGCAACTGGGGGACTTTCCGGGCATTCAGATATTTCTGCACGGCCGCATTGGCCGGCGCGCCGATGATCTGGAATGTGGTGAGCACCTCATCCTGCTCAACCAGACGCCGCACGTGCTCGACGGTTTTGGGGGGATTATAGGCGTCGTCGTACTGGATGAGATTGATCCTGCGCCCGTTCACGCCGCCCTGCGCATTGATCATGCGGACATAGGCGGCCTCGGCGCGGCCGATCAGCCCATACGCAGAGGCCGGGCCGCTCATCGGCACGGTCTGGCCAATCCGGATTTCCGTGTCGCTGGCGCCCGTATCGTACTGCTTTGCCGCGGCCCACGCCGCGGCGTCTCCCAAAAACATGCTTGCGACCAGCGCGAGGCATGCTGGAAGTCCTGAAGACTTCATGAGGTTTCCTCTCCTTGCGAGCGCGGTCTTTGCCGCGTCGGAAAAAACTAGTCAGCAATGCCTGGGCTGTCGATCCCAATTACGTAACCAGAGGCGAGACTGGCCCCTGGGGTGGCGGCGTCATCGGCATCAGAACGGGCAGGGCGGAGCGTCAGTCGCGCCGACCGGGGCGCGCGTCAGGCGGCGCCGGTCAATGGCGGGGGAAATCCCGCCCAAGCGGGGCTGTGGGATTGACGTTGGGGAACGCCCGTGCAGCATGCGCGCCAACGCAAGTGCTTGATGACAGGGATGGAAACGCAATGAATCTGGGCGATTTGCCGCTCCGGGACGTATTGCCGGCGCACCGCTTTGATGCTGGACGTCTTGAAGACTATCTGGCGGCGCGGATTGCGAATTTCGGCGCGAACATGAACGTCCGCCAGTTTGCCGGCGGCGCGTCGAACCCGACATTTCTGTTGTCGACAGCAGCGCCCGATGGCGACCGGCATTTTGTCCTGCGCAAGAAGCCGCCAGGCAAGCTGCTGGCCAGCGCCCACCAGGTCGATCGCGAGCATCGCGCCATGCAGGCGCTGTCGCAGACCGATGTGCCGGTTCCGGTCATGCGCCACTATTGCGATGATCCGGAGCTTGTCGGCACCGAATTCTACGTCATGGATTTTCTGGATGGACGCGTGTTCCGGGACGCGACCCTGCCGGATCTTTCGCCGGCGGAACGGGCGGCGGTATATGATGGCCTGAACGACGCGCTCGCCCGGCTGCACAAGGTCGATTACAACGCGGTCGGTCTTGGAGATTTTGGCCGCAGCGGCGATTTTTTCGCGCGACAGCTCAAGCGCTGGACGAAGCAGTACCGGGACGCCCAGACCGAAGACATTCCGGCCATGGAGCGTCTGCTGGAGGAACTGCCGGCGCGCATTCCCGCCGATGACGCTTCAACCATCGCCCATGGCGACTATCGTCTTGGCAACGTCATGTTCCATCCCACGGAGCCGCGCGTCATCGCGGTGCTTGACTGGGAGCTGTCGACGATCGGCCACCCGCTCGCCGATCTCGGATACAACTGCTTCATGTGGCACACCGATTCCGTCGAACTCGGCAGCCTGAAGCATGTCGACTTCACCCGGAGCGGCATTCCCACCGAGGCGGACTACGTCGCCGCTTATTGCCGCCGCACCGGACGCGCCGGCATCGACGACTGGAATTTCTATCTGGCGTTCGCGGCTTTTCGTCTGGCGTCGATCACCCAGGGCGTCTACCGCCGTGCGCTCGACGGCAACATTTCCACCGAGCGCGAGGTCGTCAACGGCGCCCAGGACATGTCGGCGGTCGCGCTGGCGCTGCTCCACCGTACGCCGCAGTTCTGAGTTAGGCCCCAGGGCGAAGATCCGCTCCACTGAACGGGTTTTCGCCCTGTCTGACTGGCCGCGTTGCCGGCCGGAAGCTGCTCCGTTCCACTGGAAACGCTCTGGCTGGCCCTGTTTATGGCGACGCATGCAAAAACGCCCCGGGCGCTGGCCCGGGGCGTTTTTGCTTCATCGGCGACAGGCGCCGCCCAGCGTGGATCAGATGTTGATCTCGTAGCGGCCGACGACCATGTGGTGCACCTCGTCCGGGCCATCGGCGAAGCGCAGGTGGCGCACGTCGGTGTACAGTTCGGACAGCGGGAACCACTGGGAGACGCCGGCGGCGCCGTGGATCTGCATGGCCTGGTCGATGATGCGGCAGGCCTTTTCCGGCACCATGGCCTTCACCATGCTGACCCAGACGCGCGCTTCCTTGTTGCCGAGCACGTCCATGGCCTTGGCGGCCTTCAGGACCATCAGGCGCATGGCCTCGATCTCGATGCGGGCGCGGGAGATGTGCTCAAGGTTGCCGCCGAGCAGGGCCAGCTTCTGACCGAAGGCTTCACGGGTGTTGCCGCGCTCGACCATCAGATCCAGCGCCTTCTCGGCCTTGCCGATGGTGCGCATGCAGTGATGGATGCGGCCCGGACCAAGGCGAACCTGCGAGATCTCGAAACCGCGACCTTCGCCGAGCAGGATGTTCTCCTTCGGCACGCGCACGTTGTTGAAGCGGATGTGCATGTGGCCGCGTGGCGCATGGTCATGACCAAACACGTGCATGGGGCCGACGATCTCGACGCCCTTGGCGTCGATCGGCACCAGGATCTGCGACTGCTGCTTCGAGGGAGGCGCGTCCGGGCTGGTCTTGACCATGGTGATCATGATCTTGCAACGCGGGTCGCCGGCGCCGGAGATGTAGAACTTCTCGCCGTTGATCACCCACTCGTCGCCATCGAGCACGGCGGTGGTGCTGACGTTCTTGGCGTCGGAGGAGGCGACGCCCGGTTCGGTCATGGCGTAGGCCGAGCGGATCTCGCCGTTCAGGAGCGGCTCAAGCCACTGCTTCTTCTGCTCGGGCGTGCCGACGCGCTCCAGCACTTCCATGTTGCCGGTGTCCGGCGCCGAGCAGTTCATCACCTCGGAAGCGAGCGGGCTCTTGCCCAGTTCGGCGGCGATGTAAGCGTAGTCGAGGTTGCTGAGGCCGACGCCGGATTCCGCGTCGGGCAGGAAGAAGTTCCACAGGCCTTCGGCCTTGGCCTGGTCCTTGGCCTTCTGCAGGCACTCAAGCTGGCCCGGAGCGAAGCCCCAGCGATCTTTCTTCGTCGCGTCCAGCCGGTAATACTCCACCGACATCGGATCGACGGTGTCGCGGATGAAGCGCTTGACGTGATCGAACAGCGGCCGCGCCTGTTCGGACATGCGCAGGTCGTTCAACTCGCTGTCTGGCGACAGCGAATAAGGCGTCTGGCGCGGCGTATATGCTGCTTTCGTCAATTTCGATCTCCCTACGTGTTATTTTTCGAACGGCTATCTGCAGGCGTTTGCGCCCCGTGGCGCACGTTGACCCCCGGCAGGCCGCCTGTCGTCTGTTTTCTGCGATTGGCGGTTCGCATGCGATTTCATGCGGGCCGCATGAGCTGGAGCAAAATCCGTTCATGCCTGAACCGGATCCCGCCCCATGCTTTTGAACGGTCGCGCTTTCCTCGCGCGAAGCGGGGCCCACTTCGCGAAAAAACGCTCAAGCCAGAATTTCTCCACCTGCATATGCGTTGTCTGACCGTCCTCAGTCAAGGCAAATCGAACGCGGTGTACGCGCTGTCGCGCCGCTGGCGGGTGCATGGCGTGATGACCACATGCAGTGATTTTAACTCATGCGGATTTAACTCGCGTGACGGTGGCTATCGCGTCGCCTCGCGCGCATGGCTGGCGTTTTTCGAAAATGGTGTATGGTCAGTTCTGCCTGCGGCGTTTGCTGGGACGTTTCTTGGGACGTTTCCTGGCGTTTCTCCGGGACGCCCGGAGTGACAGGCGAATTCTGGCCATGACGCTGGCGGCCCGCCGCGGCGTCGGGCCATGGCGTTGGTGAGCGCAAGGGATGGGTGGCGTGAGCGGAGCCAGCATTTTGAGGATCTGCGGCGCGGCCCTGGAGCGTGCCCGGGCATGACGGACGAGGCCGTCGCAGGCCAGGGGCAGACCCGCCGGTTCATGCGCAAGCGTGAGGCCGTTCTCGACGCCGCCGCCCTTCTGTTTAACCAGCGTGGCATTCGCAACGTCACGTTGTCCGACGTCGCCCGCAGCGTCGGCCTCGCCACCAGCAGCGTGACCTATTACTACAAAAAGAAAGATGATCTTGTTCTCGCCTGCATGCGCCGGTCGGTGGAGGTTTTTGAGGAACTGCTTGCCGACGCCGGGAAGGCTGAAGGGCCGGAACAGAAAGTCGCGGCTTTCGTGACCGGCTTTTTTCAACTGCTTGCAGATGTCGAGCGTGGTGAGCGGCCGGACTTTGTGACCTTCTCCGACGTCAGCACCCTGATTGACGGACGCACGGACGTCGGCGCCGGGCACGCCCAGGTGTTCCGGCGCGTCCGTGATCTGATCGACAGCGCCAACCCGGCGCAACTGACGCATGCGGAGCGGAACGCGCGGGCGCATCTGCTGTTCACACTGGCGCAATGGGCCCGTTACTGGATCGACCGGCACGAGGTCGCCGGCTACGCCAGGGCGGCCCGCCGCGCCGCGGATATCCTGCTGCATGGCCTTGGCGGCGCAGGCGCTGTCTGGACGCCGCCGCCTGTCGCCACGCTGACGGCCGCCGCCGTCATGGACGATGTCTCGCCTGACGCGTTTCTTCGCGTCGCCACCCGGCTGATCAACGAAGAGGGCGCGCGGTTCGCCACGGTGGAGCGCATATCGTCGGAGCTCAAGGTCACCCGGGGATCGTTTTATCACCACAACGACAATATCGATGATCTCGTTGTCGCCTGTTTTGAGCGTTCGTTCGAGGTCATCCGGCGCGCCCAGCAACTTGCCGGGGCCTGTGAGACCGGCTGGGAGAAACTGGGCGCGGCCGCATCAGCGCTGGTGCGGTTTCAGCTGTCCGCCGATGGCCCCCTGTTGCGCATGACCGCGCGAAGCCGGCTGCCCGCGACCGTGGCGGACGGGATCTGGCGCACCATGCACCAGCTTTCCGAACACTTCGCCGGGGTGATCGCCGACGGCGTCATCGACGGGTCGATCCGGCCTGTCGACCAGGCCATCGCCGCCCAGATGGTCAGCGGCATGATCAATGCCTCTGCTTCGGCCAGGCGGTGGGTTCCGGACGCATCGCCGGCCAATGTGGTGGATCTTTATGCGCGCCCGCTTTTCATGGGCATCCTGTGCCCGTCAGCGTCTGGCGGCCATGAGGGCGGGCGTCGCGGTTGAAAGGGCGGCGCGCCGTCGCCCTGTTCGTCCATGCTCAGGCGTCCACGGCGCCGGCGTGCCGCCCCAGCCGGGCGTAGCGGGCGACGTGGTAGTCTCGCGAGCCGAACTGGCTCTCAATCACGGTCGCCCGACGGAAGTAGTGTCCCAGCGGCAGTTCCTCGGTCATGCCCATGCCGCCGTGCAGTTGCACCGCGTTCTGGCCGATGAACCGCGCCGATCTGGCGATGGTCGCCTTGGCGGCCGAGGCCGCCCTTGCGCGCTCCGTCGCGTCGGCGTTGAGGCTGGAGACCAGTATCTGCACGGCGGCGGCGGACTGCTCCAGCTCCATGAACATCTCGACCATGCGGTGTTGCAGGCTCTGGAAATCGGCAAGCGCCTGGCCGAACTGGCGGCGTTGCCGGGTATAGGCGACGGTGTCGTCAAGCATGCGCCGCATGACGCCGACCGCCTCGGCGCACAGCGCCGCGATGGCTTCGTCCATGACGGCTTCAATGACCGGCAGCGCGGCGCCTGCTTCCCCCAGCAGGGCGTCGGCCGGAACACGCACCTGCTCCAGCACGATGTCCGAGGCGCCGCGACCGTCGATCAGCCGGTAGTCGTACGCCGACACGCCATGAGCGCCGCGTTCGATCACGAAGAGGGATATGCCGTCGCGGTCGCGCTGGCCGCCCGAGGTGCGGGCGCTCACCAGCAGGTGCGTCGCCGAGGGCGCGCCCATGACCACGGATTTCCTGCCCTCGATCACCCAGCCGCCGTCGCTCTGGCGCGCGCTCGTGGCGACGTCTTCCAGGGCATGACGGGTGGAGGCGTCCCAGGCCGCAAACGCGGTGCGGACCTGGCCGGCCAGGGCGCCGGCGAGCAACTCGCGCGCCAGCGGCGCATCGTGGCGACCCAGCAGGCCGACGCCAATGATCGCCGTTTCGAGGTAGGGCTCGAGAACGAGGGCCTTGCCAAGTTCTTCCATGACGATCATCGCGTTGGCGACGCTGCCGTCAGCCCCGGGCGCCGCGACGCCGAGAATCGCCATGCCTGACGCGAATTCCGACCACACCGGCGGCGAGAAGCCGCCGTCCGCGAGAATGGCGCGCCTGCGCTCGAAGCCGTAGTTCGCCCGCAGATACTGCGACACCGAATTTCTCAACAGGGCCTGTGCTTCATCCGGCGCGAACGTCATTTTCCACCCATCATCGTTCAGTTCGTTGCCACGACATGTGACGGTATTCGCCGGATTGGGCAAGCAGGCTGCCGGCCCCGCAGCAGGTCCCCTGACAGGTTCCTGGCTTGTCGGCCCGCCGCACATGAGGCAAGAGGACTGGAAGAGCGCTCGATACAAGAGCATCGGCAGGAAACGCAGCGAACGGGGCGTCACATGAAGAACCAGGCGGCATTGCAGGCAACTTCGCAAGAAAGTTTGGGCGATGCGCTGCATGGCGCCTTTCGTCAGGAGGTGCGCCGGTTTCTGCAGGAAGAATATCCGCAGGATATTCTGGCCAAGGCGCGCGCCGGCGGCGTGCTGTCGCGGGAGGACCAGATCCGCTCCCAGCAGGCGCTGCAATCGCGGGGCTGGCTCGCGGCGACGTGGCCGGCTGAACATGGTGGCCCTGGTTGGGACCCGGTCCAGCGCTATGTCTTCGAGGACGAGCTTGACCGCGCTGGCGCGCCCACCCTGCAGCCGATGGCGCTCATCTATGTCGGCCCGGTGATCTATACTTTCGGCACCGACGAGCAGAAGCGCCGCTGGCTGCCGGACATTCTGTCCTCGAAAGCCATGTGGGCGCAGGGTTATTCCGAGCCGGAATCCGGCTCTGACCTGGCCAGCCTTGGATTGCGCGCTGACCGCGACGGCGACCACTATATCCTCAACGGCACGAAAATCTGGACGTCCTACGCCCAGTGGGCGGACTGGATTTTCTGTCTGGCGCGAACCTCGCGCGAGGAGCGGAAGCAGGCGGGCATCAGCTTCATCTGCGCCGAGATGTCGTCGCCGGGCATTACCGTGCACCCGATCGTCTCCATCGACGGGTTCCACCACCTCAACCGGGTGGAGTTCGAGAACGTGCGCGTGCCGGTTGACCAGCGCATCGGCGAGGAGGGCAAGGGCTGGCATTACGCCACCTTCCTTCTGCAGAACGAGCGTCTGTCTTACGCCCATGTCTCCCGCCGCAAGGCCGAACTGGACCATCTGCGCAAACTGGCGGCGACCTTGCCGTCGGACTTCGGCGGCGTCATGGCTGACGATCCCGATTTCATCCGCCGTCATGCGGAGAGCGAGATCGCCGTGGGCCTGCTCGAGAAAATGGTGCTGAACGCGCTCATCGCCGCCGACCAGACGACGCCAGCCCAGGTGTCGGTGCTGAAGATCCAGGCCACGGAAATCCAGCAGAAGATCACCGAGCTGGCCATCGACCTGGCGGGCCGCGGCGGCGCGGCGTGGGCCGACCGGGCGCATGACGGCTGGCGTGAGACCATGCCGCTGGTTCCGGCATTCGCCGCGCCGGCCATGGGCGGCTACATGTTCGGACGCGCCGTGACGATCTATGGCGGCGCGACGGAGATCCAGAAAAATCTGGTCTGGCGCATGATCGGAAGGTGAGGCGGAAGTCTCCCGCGCTTCCACCGGATCGTGGAATCCGGCGGAAGCGACCGCCTCCGACACGGGAGCGCGCTCCGGAAAGCGGCGGACGTTTCCGTGCCGGGGAGGGGCGTCAACGGTCGACTGTAGAATGCAAATTCGCGTCTTGGGCGCCGCATGTTAGCCAGGCCAGAGTGGCGTGGTCGTGGGATGGCAGGGCTTCCAGCCATCGGGGTTTTCTCCGACGAAATTGAACCATGAGCCGGCGTGACGAACGCAGGCATTCAGATCGCGCTGCCACCTTTTGCCAATCCTGCCAGTTCGCGCCGACGCTGGCCGCCCGGCTGGCGCGTCATTCCCCGCCCGAACCGGGCGCCGCCTGCGCCGCCTGCGCGCCTGCTGGATCAGGTCCGTCTCCAGCGTAATCCGCCGCCCGCATCCTCGCTGACATGATCCCCGGCCCAATGGAGCCGTTATGATGGGTCCCGCAGGTCCGTCCCCGGTTCTGGCGCCAGTTTTGCTTGGGTGAAGCGCGTGATCAGGGCGGCCTGTTGCTCATGCCGCCGTCAGGCGCAGGTCCGCCAGGAAAGGAGCAGGAGCTATTGGCTGTCAGATCGTCAAAATCGGAGCATCCCCCGCAGGTCGCCGGCGGGGTCCGGTTCGGCGCCATGCTCGTGGGCGATTCCAGCCTGCGCCGGAGCAGCGCGCCTTATCTGCTGGATGGGCTGACGGAGGAGGAGGTGGCTGAGGTGCTGGCGGCCGGCCGGCGGCTGGTGGTGCAACGCGGCGCCCGCGTGTTCTCCCAGGGAGCATTGCAGGACGGCATCTATCTGATCGAAACCGGCCGCATCAAGGTGTTCTACACCGCGCCCACCGGCCGGCAGATCACCCTGGCCTACTGGCACCCGGGGAACTTCGTTGGCGGGCCGGAGATTTTCCGGCGCGGCGTGCATATGTGGTCGGGTTCCGCGGCGGCGAACAGCGCCGTCATCCACCTGCCTGGCAACGCCCTGCAACGCATGGTCGCCGCCATCCCGGCGCTGGCCATGCGGGTGATGGAAGGCCTGATTTTCAAGGGAAAATGTTATTCAGCCCTGGCGCAGATGCTCGGCACCCGCTCCGCCCAGGAGCGGCTGGCCTATCTGCTGCTTCACCTGGCCGATCTCTATGGGGTGGAAGAACAGGGGGGGACGATGATCGCCGCAACCTTCACCCACGCCGACCTCGCCCACATGACAGGCGTTACCCGGCAGGGCGTATCGACCGGCATTCGTCAACTGGGCGAGCGTGGCGTCATCGATATCCGCGACGGCCGCATCGTGGTTTTGCAACCGGACGCGCTGGCGGCGCTGCGGGCCGGTTCAGCGGTGAAAACCGACCCCTGATCCTGATCGTCCGACCCCGGCGCCAGGCTCTCAGCGGATCGCCGCTCAGGCCCCCGAAACCTGCATGGCCATGATCAGGCCAGCCGCCATCATGGCCCAACCGATGGGCGTGGCGAAAATGATCGAACCGGCTGATTTGATGGCGCTCATGTCTTTGTCCCCCGGAAGCATCCCCGCTTCCAAGCAAACATAGCCGGCTTCGACCCGCGGCGGCGTGCGCTGCTACACATCCGCAGGCGATGGATGACTGCGAGAAAGGGGAGGGGTGCGCCTCATCCGTCCGGTCGTGGGCCTGGATGGCCGCCTGTCGATCACCTCCCCGATCCTCCCTTGTCCCACGGCCCCTCTTGCTTCCTTTGCAATTGGTTGCGCCCGCGCCTGTTTTCATGCCGCCGGATCCTGCGCAATGCGCTGGCTTTACGCCCGCCTGGCGGGCGCCAACGGCGCCTGGGATTTAGGCAACGACGGTTTTTCGGCAACCGGTTGCCAGCCAGCTCGGATCCGCGTTGCCGCGCCGCTCCCCGCGCCGGAAAGTCTGATCATCACGCAACGGAAGGCCGGCTGCATTGCCGGCGACCCGCGCGTCGCCCCGCCGACATCTCCGCATCTGGCCCGCCTTTTGCAGGGAGTGTCCTGGAAGCACCGACCCCGACGCCCTTCCGCGTCGGGCGGAGATCAGAACTAGAGGGGAAAGCAATGCGTTCTTTCAGGGACTATTGCCGCTATTCCGGCGTTTTGCCCGCGGTGTTCTTCGCCGCCGCCGCCGCATCGTCACCCGTTCTGGCTGAAACCATCACCATCGGCATCGGCACGCAGAACACCACGACCAACACGGCGACTGGCGGCGTCGTTCTCAAGGAGCTGGGGCTTCTTGAAAAGCATCTGCCGAAGACCGGCAAGTATAAGGACGTCAGCTACAGGTTCAACTGGCAGAACTTCACCTCGGGACCGCCGATCACCAATGGCATGATGGCGGACACCATTCAGATTGGCATGATGGGCGACTATCCGCTGCTGGTGAACGGCGCCACGGGACAGGCCTCCGGCAACGAAACCCAGCTTGTCGCCGTTATTGCCTACAATCCGGTCGGCGGCGGCAATGGCGTCGTCGTGCACAAGGACTCGCCCTATTTCGAACTGGGCGACCTGAAGGGCAAGGCCGTTTCGGTTCCGTTCGGCTCCGCGGCCCACGGCATGATGTTGCAGGCGTTGCAGGCCCGCGGCGCGCCGGCCAGCTTCTGGAAGCTCGTCTCGCAGTCGCCCGAAGTCGGCGCCACCAACCTGCAGGAAAAGCGCATCGACGGTCACGGCGACTTCGTGCCCTTCGCCGAGTTGCTGCCGCGTCGTGGTTTCGCCCGCAAGATTTTCGACGGCGCCGAGACCGGCGTCCCGACCTTTCACGGCGTCGTCGTCCGCAAGGATTTCGGCGAGAAGTATCCCGAGATCGTCGTCGCCTACATCAAGGCCCTGATGGAGGCCAATGACTGGGTGCGCGCCAATCCAAAGGACGCGGCGCAGAAGATCGAGGACTGGACCCGGATCGACAAGGAAGTCGTCTATGTTTTCCTTGGTCCCGGCGGCGTCCACACCCTCGACCCAACCATCAAGCCGCTTGAGGTCGACGCGCTCAGGACCGGTTATGGCGTCCTCGACAATCTGAAGATGATCAAGCCGATGGATATCGGCAAATGGGTCAACGACAGCTTTGTCCGCAAGGCGTTCGCCGAACGGGGCCTCGACTACGAAAAGCAGAAGGCGTCGCTGGCCGGCTATCAGGTCGGCGGGCATGATCCGGTCTGCGACAGGCCGGTGACGGACGCGAAGAAGGCCGGCGAAATCTGGATCGCCGGCGGCGACATCATCCCGCTCAGCTCGCCCGAATGCACCCTGAAAGGCGTGAAGACATTCGAGGCAGAGGGCAAGAAAGCCGCCGCCGTCTACGTTGTCGACAACGCGCTCGGCATCAAGGTCTTCGCCGACGCCGCCTTCTACGCGCTCACGGGTGCGTCAGGGCAGCAATCGGTGACGCCGTTCCTGCTCAAGAAGGACGCCGAAGCTTTCGCCGCAAAACACAACGGCAAGCTCGCCACCTGGTCGGAGGCGCTTGCGGCGAGCCCGTGAGGCCTGCCGCCGTCCCCGCCCGCCATTTCTCCGTTTCGAGCGACCGCCATGCAGCCAGCGCCCATCTATCTGATCGACAAGGCCCCGCCGACGCCGCCGGAAAAGGCGCCCCGGAGCCAGCCCGAGGCTGCGCCCGCCGCGCCGCAGCCCACCGTGCGCCCGCCATCGGCGCTGCTGCAATCCATCGCCGACCTGGCGCAGCGCAAGGCGCTGACCATGTTGCTCGGCGTCATCTCGGTCGGGAGCCTGTTTCTGTTCTGGTATGTGGGCACCCGCTACCAGCTGGAGTTCTACATCCGCTTCAAAAACATTCCGACGCCCTGGGCCGTCTATGAAGAAGCGGTCAAGGTCCTGGCCAGCGGCGACTTCTACGTCAACGTCGCCTACAGCCTGCGCCGCATTCTCTCCGGCTTCCTCATCGCCATCCTGATCGGCGCGCCGCTCGGGTTGCTGATCGGTCAGTACCGCCGGGTCCGGGAGATGTTCATGCCGGCGGTGGAAATCCTGCGGCCGATCCCGGCCATCGCCTGGGTGCCGATGGCGATCATGCTGTGGCCGACCAGCGAGGCCAGCATTGTGTTCATCACCTTCATCGGAGCGTTTTTCCCGATCCTGCTGAACACCGTGCATGGCGTGCACAGCATGGACGGCGTGCTGCTTCGCGCCGGCAAATGCCTCGGCGCCAGCGAACCCCGGCTGTTCTGGCATGTGATCCTGCCCGCGTCGCTGCCGCAAATCTTCACCGGCCTGACCGTGGGCATGGGCGTGGCGTGGGTGTCGCTGATCGCCGCCGAGATGATCTCCGGCCAGTACGGCGTCGGCTACTACACATGGGAGGCGTACTCCCTCGTCAACTACCCAGCCATCGTTCTCGGCATGATCACCATCGGCGTGCTCGGCCTCATCTGCAGCGGCGCCATCCGCCTCGCCGGCGTGATCGTCATGCCCTGGCTGGCCTTTGCACCGGGAGGCAGGAAATGAGCGAACTGAACAGAGGCCTCATCGAGGCGCGCGATATCGGCGTGGTCTTCGGCTCCGGCAGCGCAAAAGTCCAGGCGGTCAGGAACGTCGACCTCACCGTCCAGCCCGGCGAGTTCGTCTCGCTCATCGGCCCCTCGGGCTGCGGCAAGTCCTCGCTGCTCAATATCGCCGCCGGCTTTGTCCGGCCGACGTCCGGCGCCCTGACGGTGGACGGCGTTCCGGTCACCGGCCCCGGCTCTGACCGTGGCGTGGTGTTCCAGCAATACTCGCTGTTTCCCTGGCTGAGCGTGCGCAAGAACGTCGAGTTTGGGCTGCGCATGGCCGGGGTGGCGAAGAGCCAGCGCGAAAGCTCCGCCCGAACCCTGCTTGGTCTCGCCGGCCTGCTCGCCTTCGAGAACCATTATCCGGACCAGCTCTCCGGCGGCATGAAGCAGCGCATCGGCATCGTCCGGGCGCTGGCCACCAGCCCCCAGGTGCTGCTGATGGACGAGCCCTTCGGCGCGCTCGACACCCAGACCCGCACGGTGATGCAGGAAATCCTGACCAACATGTGGCAGCGCTTTCGCATCTCCGTGCTGTTCATCACCCATGACATTGATGAATCGGTGTTTTTGTCCGACCGCATCTACGTCATGACCTCCCGTCCCGGCCGCATCAAGGCCGAGATCACCGTGCCGCTGCCGCGCCCGCGCACGGCGGCCATGACCCAGACCCCGGCGTTCGTCGACCTCGTCAACCGCCTCAAGACCCTGATCCGCGAGGAATCCCTCTCGGCCATGGGGTCGGAGTTGCAGAGCGGCGGCGTCTCCGGGTTCGGAATCGACGTCGGCCCGGAAGGGGTCGGCAAGCTGATCTGAGCTGGCGGGCGGCCCTGTTGCTGAAAACAGGTTCGCATCAGGCGAAAGCAATGCGCCGGTTCAATGCGTGAAGATGTAACCAACCTGTCCCTGGCTGAAGCGTCTTCACGGCCAAATTCGCCAATTTTACGCGAGGAGAACAACAAGATGACCTCCAGGAAGCCAAATATCCTGTTCTTCCATGTCGACAATCTGGGCATGGGCGAGCTTGGCTGCTATGGCGGCGGCCGGCTTCGCGGCGCCGATACGAAGCGGATGGACCAGTTCGCCACCGAAGGCGTCAAGCTCACGCATTACGTCGTGGAGCCGCAGTGCACCCCGACCCGCTCGGCCCTGATGACCGGCCGCTTCCCGATCCGCTCCGGCAATCACACCATTGCCCTTGGCGGCAATGGCGGCGGCATCGTCACCTGGGAGCGCACCGTGGCGGAAATTCTGGCTGAGGCCGGCTACGCCTCAGCCATCTACGGCAAGTGGCACATTGGCGCCGAGGACGGCCGCTTCCCGACGGACCACGGTTTCGACGAGTGGTATGGCCCGCTGCGCACCTATGACGAATGCATGTGGCTGGAAGACCCGCACTACAACCCCGAGCGCGACGGCTATTCGCACATGCACGAGGGCCGAAAGGGCGAGGGAGCCTGGCCGCTGCTCGACGAGCAGCTCACCATGGACACCAAGAAGAATTGCGATCTGGAATACCAGAAGCGCGCCATGAAGTTCATGGAAAAGGCCGTTGAAGAAGACAAGCCGTTCTATGTCTACTTCAACCATTCACTGATGCACTTCCCCATGAGCCCGCGCGACGAATTCGTCGGCAAGAGCAGCAACGGCGACTGGGGCGACTGCCTGCTGATGCTCGACCACGACTTCGGCGTGCTGCTCGACAAGCTCGATGAGCTGGGCGTGCGCGACAATACGATTGTGGTCATGTGCGGCGACAACGGCGCCGAGGACCATCTGGCGGGGCGCGGCACCGGCGGTTTCTTCGACGGCTCCTACTTCAGCTCCGCCGAAGGCGGCATTCGCACGCCGCTGCTGATCCGCTGGCCGGACCACGTCCCGGCGGGCGTCGAAAGCAACGAAATGGTGCATGTCACCGACATGTTCACCACCGTTCTGAAGTTCGCGGGCTGCGAGCCGCCGAAGGACCGTCTGATCGACGGCGTTGACCAGACCCCGTTCTTCCTCGGCGAGCAGGAAACATCCAACCGCGAATCCTGCATTGTCTGGCTCAAGGACGAACTGCATGCGGTGAAGTGGAAGGACTTCAAGATCAACTTCAAGCGCCAGCAGCACTTCCACGATCCCGAGCTGGACCTCGGTTTCGCCCGCATCACCCACCTCATGGAAGATCCCAAGGAGCGCGAGCCTGTCAACCAGCGTTACGTGCGCTGGTGGGTGATGCAGCACGCCCACCGCATCGTCCGCGATTTCGAGGATAGCGTGAAGAAGGAGGAGCTCATCCCTCCAGGAGCAGCCCTCGACTTCGTCCCCGTCCAGTACAGGCGCCAGGCCGCGGCTGAGTAAGCCGGCGAACCAGGCAGAGCAAGGAGGCGCGCCATGCGCACGATGACCGGACAGCAAGCCGATGGAAGCCCAATTTCCGACGCAGGTTGTTGCGGGGCGTCCGCCCGGCGCGCCTCCAGCCCGCAGCCCGGGACTGGCTGCCCGCCGGAGGCCGGCGGCGCCCAGGGGGCCTGTACAGCTTTGGCCGCGCCGGCGCCCGCGGGCATGGTCTGGATACCGGGCGGGGCTTTCCTGATGGGCTCCGACCGTTTCTACCGTGAGGAGCGGCCGGCGAAGCCGGCCGTCGTCGACGGCTTCTGGATGGACGCCGGACCCGTGACCAACGCGGACTACACGCGCTTCGTCGCGGCGACCGGCTATATGACCGTGGCGGAGCGCCAGCCCGATCCGGCCATGTATCCGGACGCTGATCCGGCGTTGCTGGCTCCCGGTTCGCTGGTGTTCCGCAAGCCCGCGCGGCCCGTCAGCCTGCGCAACAATCTGGCCTGGTGGTCCTATGCGCCCGGCGCTTGCTGGCGCGCGCCGCAGGGGCCGGGTTCATCGGTGGACGGCCTGGCAGACCATCCGGTTGTGCATGTTGCCTATGAAGACGCCCTGGCCTACGCCGCCTGGGCGGGCAAGGCGCTGCCGACGGAGGCTGAATGGGAGTTCGCCGCGCGCGGCGGCCTTGACGGCGCCGTTTACGCCTGGGGCGATGACCCCGCGCCAGGCGGTCGCATCATGGCCAATACCTGGCAGGGGCGTTTCCCATGGGAAAACCTTGCGGAAGATGGCTTTGAAGGCACCTCGCCGGTGGGAGCGTTTCCACCCAACGGCTATGGGCTGCTTGACGTGACCGGCAACGTCTGGGAATGGACCTCCAGCCTTTATGGACCGACCCCGGATGCTGGCGAGACAGCCTGCTGCCGCGCGCCGGTCCAGACCAGCCAGATCGAGCAGCGCGTGGTGAAGGGCGGGTCGCACCTGTGCGCTCCGAACTTCTGCCTGCGCTATCGCCCGTCGGCCAGGCAGGGTGAGGCTGTGGACAGCGCGACGACCCATATCGGCTTTCGCTGCATCATCCGGCCGCCATCCTGACACGCCAGATCTGAAGCGTTTTCCAACAGGGCGGACGCTGTCTCGCCTCAGGAAACCCGTCGAATGACGACGACCGGCAAACTCCGTTTCAGGTTGAATGGAGTCTGCCTGGGAATTTGGAAGAGATGACCGACATGACCGCGCCCTCCGTCGCGCCTCCCGCCCAGCAGGGGCATGAGGACTCTCCCTCCGTCGTTGCGGTGTTGCGCGCGCCGTCCCTGCTGACCCGGGAAACCCTCGCAGGCGTGGTGACGGCGCTGGCGCTCGTACCTGAAGTCATTTCGTTCTCCTTCATCACCGGCGTCGATCCGAAAACGGCGCTGATGTCGTCCATCGTGCTCTGTCTGGTCATGTCCGCCCTTGGCGGCCGGCCAGCCATGGTAACTGCCGCCGCCGGCTCCATCGCCCTGGTGGTCGGGCCGATGGTCAAGGTGCATGGCGTCGCCTACATCCTGCCCACCATCCTGCTGGCGGGGGGCATCCAGATCGTGTTTGGCCTCACCGGCATGGCGCGGCTGGCGCGGTTCATCCCGCGCTCGGTGATGCTCGGCTTTGTCAACGCTCTGGGCGTGCTGATCTTCGCCGCCCAGGTTCCGCACGTTCTCGACGCGCCGTGGGCGGTGTATCCGCTGTTCGCGCTCACCGTGGCGCTGGTGCTGCTGACGCCGCGCGTCACCACCCTGATCCCGGCGCCGCTGGTCGCCATTGTCGTCGTCACCGCCATCGTGGTGTTTGGCGGCGTCGTCGTGCCGAACGTGGGCGGCGAGGGCGACATGAGCCCCGGTCTGCCGGGCCTGACGCCATTTCTGGCGCCTCTGGAATGGAAAACCCTGGCCATCGTCTGGCCCAGCGCCCTGTCGGTGGCTTTCGTCGGCCTGCTCGAAACCCTGCTCACCGCCAAGCTGGTGGACGAGATCACCGACACCCGTTCGCACAAGGGCCGGGAGTCCTGGGCGCTTGGCGTCGCCAATATCTGCGCCGGCTTCTGGGGCGGCGTCGCCGGCTGCGCCATGATCGGCCAGACCGTCGTCAACGTGAAGATCGGCGGCGGGCGCACGCGGATTTCCACCGTGGCGGCGGGGCTGACCCTGTTGTTGCTGGTCACGGCGCTAAGCGGCGTGATGGCGCGGATCCCCATGGTGGCGCTGGCGGCCGTGATGATGATCGTCGCCGTCACCACCATCGACTGGCGCAGCGTCAGCCCGGCGACGTTGCGGCGCATGCCCCGTTCTGAAACCGCGGTGATGCTGGTGACCCTTGGCGTGACCGTCGCCACCAGTAATCTGGCGCTCGGCATCGCCGCCGGCGTGCTGCTGGCCTTCGCCCTGTTCGCCCGCCGGGTCGCCCATGTGGTCAGCGTCGAGCGCAGCCTGTCGCCGGATGGTTCGGCCGTTCTCTACACCGTCGATGGGCCGCTGTTTTTCGGCAGCAGCAACGATTTGTTCGAACGCTTTGCTTACGCGGCTGACCCCGCTGATGTGACCATCGATTTCAGCCGCGCCCAGATATGGGACGCCTCTACCGTCGCCACGCTGGACGCCATCGCCAGCCGCTATCGCGGCCATGGGGTGGATGTGACGTTCAGCGGCCTGGATAGCCGCAGCTCCGCCTTTCACGCCCGGTTGTCGGGAACCTTGTAAACTGGCGCGAAACCTGCCGCGCCAGCTCAGCCCGGCGTGGCGGGTCGCCAGAAAAATGCGTCGACAGGCCGGAGTTCAGCGGCCCCAGACGCGCAGGGGGCTTGTCGAAAGCCCGGCCTGGCAGTCGGGGCTGACGCGCGATCAACAGAAAAAGCACCGGCGCGGCAATCGCGAACCTTGGCGCCGTCATCGTCAGCGGAGGCGCGGTCATCAGGCCGAACTTGGTCATCGGAATCGAAAAGCCCCGGATGACCGCGAGGAGCAGCATGGCGCCGATGTTGCCGGGGGACGCCGGCGCATTGCGCCGCGCCGCGTCGGGGCCCGGGCGATGAGAGACAAAGCCCGCCGCGCTTTCAGTCGGCATCTGGATAACCCCTGGGAGTTTGCCTGACGCGCCTTTCAGGGTGAGCGGGGACACGCGATCCATGCGCAGCGGGGCGCGCCAGGTCGACCTTGCTCACGACGATCTGGAGGATGCCGCCCCGATCGTTCTGAAAACCCGCCAATACAGCAACAGCGGCCGGGCCCGCAGGTCAATGCTGGGGTTCAATGTCCAGCGATCTGTCCCCAGGCTGCGACATCGGCGGCGCTCAATCGCCATTCCGCCGGTTGAGCCACAGGCTCATCAATCCGGCCCGGCTTCGCACCCCAAACTTCCGGTAGATGGCGCTGATGTGCTGATGCGTGGTGGACACCGCCATGCCGCACTGGTGCGCGATCCATTTTTCCGTGGCCGCGGTGAGCAGGAGTTGCAGGACTTTCTGCTCGGTCGGCGTCAGCGGTGCAGAAGCCAGCAGCAATCCATGACTCAGCATCAGGCGGCGATGAAACCATTTGATGCCCCGCAGCGCGTACGCGACAAGGGCTATGTCCTCGCCGTTCATGGGCTGGTCTGACCAGAAACCGAAATGCGATTCACAGTCCTGGTTGACCGGGAAGGCGACAAACGTGGCGTCCTGAATGCCATGGGCGCCGTAGTGGAGCTGAAAGAACGGACTCGAGAACCAGCCCGCCGGCAATTCCTGGCGGAAGGTGTAATGTCTGAAGCGCCCAAGATCTCGCAAGGGTATGTCCATCGAGACGTCCGTCTCGGGCTTGTCGTAAATCCTGTGAGGCGGGGGGATATAGGGGTGCATTGATCGCGTCGCCGCGACACGCCAGCGTCGCATGACGTCGTCATTCCGGATCCGCTCGCCGCTCGGCAGGCGGACAGCTCCAGCCCAGGTGATGTTGCTGATGTTTGCAAGGCCGGACAGCGCCGCCATCAGATGATCGGACGCAGCGTTTGACTGGTTGGCGTCGAAATCCGACAGCTCATCCCAAAGGGTGTGAATGGCGTCAAGATGACTGGCCAACATCGCCGCCTCCCCATGCATCCGCCTTCCGCGATGACGATGGGTGCAGAAGAGGCAGGCTGATGGAGCCAGTTTTCCTCTGCGATCGGTATCCCCTCTTCAGGGTATTGGCTGCGGCCGGGAGGCGTATCGAAAGGTCACGTTGCTGGCCCATTCTTCTGCGCGCGGCCTGGCTGCCGACGAAGGGCGCGGCGCAGCCTGTCGTGACCGGCAGTTTCATGAAGGCGCTCCGCCAACCAGACGGACAGGCTCTCCGGCCAGCACGCGCTCCTCGATTTCCTCAAGGGTGGCGCCTCTGGTTTCGGGGACAAAAAGCACGGCGACGACAAACGACGCCACGCAAACTCCAAGAAACAGACTCATGGCTACCGTCAATCCCACGGCCTCCACGAGACCGGGAAAACCAAGGGCGATTGCGCCATTGAACAGCCAGCTGATCGTGGTCGCGACAGCCACGCCCTGTTCGCGAATGGCCGCCGGAAACAGTTCCGACATCAGTACATAGGGAAGGGGGCCAAGGCTCAGCGCAAATGCAACGATGTAGAGGGTCAGTCCCGCAAGACCAACCCATGGCTGATCAAGCAACGCCGCGGCCACCGTGAGGCCAAGCCCCGCGACCATCGCCGCCGATCCCCAGACCAGAAGCGGGCGCCGGCCCGCGCCGTCAACCAGCCGCAGGGCGATGACCGTTGCGATGAAATTGGCGATGCCAAGACCAAAGGTCGCGGCGAGGGCGGCGACGCCGGCGTTGAACCCGAGTTTTCCGAAGATGGAGGGCGCGTAGTAAAGTATCCCGTCGATGCCGCTCAGGTTTTGCAGGATAAACAGCAGGCTGCAAAGCAGCAGCACGGTCAGGGTGCTGCCGGCGGCAAGGACGCCCCAGCCGCCATTTTGCGCCCGCGCGGGGGGATAATCCACGCTCCATGTCATTTCATCTGTCAGGCCAAGGCGGTGCGCCGCGTGTTGCGCGGCTTGGGTTTCGCCCTTCGACAACAGCCAGCGTGGGCTTTCCGGAACCAGCATTGTCGCCGCCAGGCAAAGTCCCAGCACCAGTGCGCCGCTGCCCAGAATGGTGGCCCAGCGCGCATCGGCAAAAGCCAGCGCGACGCCATAGGCAAGCATGATCCCGGCAGTGATGGCGAGCTGGAAGATGGCGACGACGGCGCCGCGATAGCGCGCCCGCGTCGCTTCGGCCGCATACATCGGCGCCACCATCGAAGAAAGGCCGACGCCAAGTCCGACCAGCAGGCGCGCCAGGGCCAGCCAGGTGAACCCGGGGCTCGCGAACATGATGAAAAAACCAGGCGCCGCCACAGCGATGGCCGCCAGAAGCGTCCGGCGTCGCCCGATCCTGCCAGACAGGAAGCCGGCGGCGATCGAGCCCAGGCAACACCCGGCCACCAGCGAAGCCACCAGGGCGCCGGTCGCAAGGCTTCCGATGGCGAGATCCCGCGTGATCGTCTCCAGAACGCCGGCGATGCTGGCCGTGCTGAAACCGAACAATACGCCAAAACTTGTAACAAGACTGGCGACGCGAACAGGGGATGTTGTTGCACTATCAGCAGAAATCATGTGACAGCGGCCGCTTTTCCTGAGTTGTTGAGGATTTTTTACAGGAACAGGCTGGCGCAGGCCAGATATCCGGGCGTGATCTGGCATCCTCTAATTAGAGGATAGGAAGCTGAAGGAGAGCTGTTTACACCAGTTGTAACTGGCGCATGTCGCTGGGGAATTCGTGCAGGCGGCGGGTAGAACCGGCTTGCAGCGACCCTGGCTGAAAGTCGCCGGATCCTGATGGGTTTGGGGGAACATGATGGCATCCGTTGGGTCGAAGTCCGCGGGCGAATACGCCAATCGGCTCGCGGTCGAAGGCGGCGCGCCGGTGCGAACGACGCCGTTGCCATGGGAGTTGCCGGGCGCGAACTGGATTGGCGAAGAAGAGCGGGAGCTCGTCGATCGCGTCGTGCGGGCGCGCAGTCCGTTCCGGTTCTACGGCCCGGATCCGCAGCATATGGTCGAGACGTTCGAGCGCGAATGGTGTGAAACCTTTGGTCATCGCCACGCGGTCGCCGTTTCGTCTGGCACCGCGGCCCTGAGCATCGCCATGTCGGCGCTCGAGGTTGGGCCCGGCGACGAAGTTCTCATCCCCGGCTATCTGTGGGTCAGCTGCGTGTCGGCGGTGGTGCGGGCCGGCGCCATTCCCCGCCTTGTTGATATCGACGACACCTTCTGCATGGACCCGGAAGATCTTGCGCGGAAGATTGGTCCGCGCAGCCGGGCGGTCCTGTGCGTTCACATGAGCGGCGCTCCGGGACGCATTGAGGACATCGCCCGGATTTGCCGGGAGCGCGGCGTCGCCCTGATCGAGGACTGCGCCCAGACCGCCGGGGCCGGACAGCACGGTCGGCCGGTCGGGCGTTTCGGCGACATCGGCATTTTCAGTTTTCAGCTCAACAAGAACATGACCTCTGGCGACGGCGGCATGATCGTCTGTGAGGATGACGCGCTGTTCCGGCGCATCATCGCGCTGCACGATCTGGGATACGCCCGCAACGTCGCCGGTCGCCTGGATACGTCGGACGAGACCTGCCAGCTCTGGGGCATTGGTGCCCGCATGTCAGAGCTGGCCGGCGCCATGGCGCTGGCGCAGATGCGCAAGCTGCCGCGGATCACCGGGGCCATGAAGTCGGCGAAGTGGCGCATCCGCGAGGCGCTGGCCGATATTCCTGGCCTGGACTTCCGCAATATCATCGATCCCGCCGGTGACAGTGGTCCCTTCCTGATCACGCTGTTCCGGGATTCCGCCGTCTGCACGCGCTTTGTCGAGGCCGTGCGCGCTGAAGGCATCGTCGGCCAGCCGGGCAGCCTCACCTGCATCACCATGCGTGAGTGGGGGCTGCACTGGTACTCGAACATTCCCAGCCTGGTGCACAAGCGCTCCAACAGCCGGGACGGGATGCCGTGGACCCATCCCGCGAACGCCTTTGCTGAAGCGTACGACTATGGCCACGGCGCCCTGCCGGGATGCGACGACCTGCACGCGCGCGGCGCACTGCTGGCGATCGCCTCCAACCTGAACGACGCCGACGTCAACGACATCATCACCGCGTTCCGCAAGGTGGCGCGAGTCGTTCTCGCCTGATCCGGGGCCGTATGTCCCGGCGCGCCGGGGAAAAAAGAACTTGGACAAGGCTGGCGGTCACGGGTCGCCGGGCGGGGGGAATGCGATGATTTACCTGGTCGCAGCAATTGCCGGCATGGCGGGGTTCCTGTTCGGCTTCGATGAAGGCGTGATCGCCGGCGCGCTCGGCATGTTGCGCGGCCAGTTTGGCATGACCCCGTTCCTTGAGGGGCTCGTAACGTCGGCGGTGCCGTTCGGCGCGTTGTTCGGCTCTCTCGTCGCAGGGTGGATGGCCGATGCGCTGGGCCGCCGGCGCACCCTGCTGCTGGCCGGCCTGCTGTTTGTGCTGGGGGCGCTCGCCGCCGGCGGGGCGCTGGGCAACGCCACCCTGGGCGTCGCGAGGCTGGCGCTCGGCTTCGCCGTCGGTTTGGCGGCGATTGTCGCGCCGCTTTACATTTCGGAGAATGCTCCGGCCGAGAAGCGCGGCATGCTGGTCTCCATCTACCAGCTCGCCATCACCCTTGGCATTCTGGGCGCCTATCTGGTCGGTTACGCGTTCTCTGACTCGTGGCGCATCATGTTCGCGATCGGGGCGTTGCCGGGCGTGGCGCTGGCGCTTGGCATCGCGCTGATGTCGGACACGCCGCGCTGGCTGACAACCCAGGGCAAGGTCGATGAGGCCCGCGCCGCCATCGCCCGGGTGCGCGGCTGGACCGTGAACGATCCGCGCGTGGACAATGAGTTGCAGGCGATCCGCAGCGCCGCTGCGCTGGAAAAAGGCTCCACGGGCAGCTGGGGAGACCTTGTCACGCCAGTCGTGCGACCTGCCCTGGTCGTTGGCGTCGGCCTGTTTTTGCTGCAGCAGCTCAGCGGCATCAACGCCGTGATCTATTACGCGCCGACGGTGTTCCGCGAGGCGGGGTTTGACGCCCACTCCATCCAGTTGCTCGCCACCATGGGCATCGGCATCGTCAATGTGCTGATGACCTTCGTCGGGATGGCGTTCATCGACCGCATCGGCCGGCGCAAACTGCTCTACTGGGGTTTCGCCGGAACGGCCCTGGGCCTTGGCATGATCGCGGTTGGCGCCGCGACTGAAGCCCGCGCCCTCGACATGATCGCGATCATCGGCCTGACGGTGTATGTCGGCGCCTTCGCCGCGAGCATTGGCCCACTGCCGTGGGTGATGATGTCGGAGATCTTCCCTCTCAAGGCGCGAGCCCAGGGCATGAGCATCGCCTCTGTCGCCAACTGGGGCATGAACTTCATTGTCGTCTTCAGCTTCCCGGTATTCGTAACGTCATTCGGACTGGCGTGGGTCTTTGGCTTCTACGCGCTGTTTTGCCTGATTGGCCTTGTCTTCACCTGGCGTCTCGTTCCGGAAACAAGCGGCATCTCGCTGGAAAAGATCGAAGAACATCTGCGCTCCGGCCGGCCATTCCGTGAGCTGGGCGGGCGCTCCGGCGCCCTGGGCGCCGCCGCCGCTTCCCGTGTGGCGGCTCATAACCGGGCGGGAGGTCTGCAATGAGCGTCGCCAGCATCCCGCATTCATCGTCTGGAGCGACGACGAAACCCGCCGCCCTGCTGGAACAGTTCATCGCGAAGAGCCCATACCGCGCCATGCTGGAGCCGATCGCCGCCGACGTGGAGCGCGTGGCCTTGCACAACAACCAGATCCAGGCGGCGCTCGCGACGCTGGCGTCGCAACCCGGTTTCCGGCCGGGCGGATGGTTGCGGCGGCCAGGAGCCGACGAGCGCGCGGTGCGGGCGTTCCTTGAATTTGTCGCCTTCGCATCTCCCGCCTTTCTTTCGTCCGTGGGCGAATGGCCGATGGGGCAAATCCGTGGCTGATGCTGAATTTTGCGACGTATGCGTGGTGGGCACCGGCGCCGGCGGCGGCGTTCTGGCGTACGAGCTGGCGAAGGCCGGTTTGAATGTCGTCTCGCTTGAGCAGGGCGGACGTCTCCCGGCCGACCATTTCCGTACGACCGATCGCCCTGGCGCCGCCACCGATTTTGGCGTCCGCGCCGGCACTGTCTGGCCCAGCGATCCGCACGACAGCCTGTTCGTGCACGAACTGTTCGCCGGCGCCGATACGGGTTCGGCGGTCCAGCGACCCGGCGGGTTCCGGCAGTACCAGATTCATGCCGTCGATGGACTGCAGTCGCTGTGGAACGGCGTGAGCGTCCGCTTCTCACCCGGAGATCTCGCGGGTTGGCCGTTTGGCTATGATGAGCTGGCCGGGCACTACGCCGCCGTGGAGCGTCGCATCACCGTTTGCGGCACCGCCGAAAACATTCCGGAGCTTCCCGACGGTGATTACATCCCGCCGAAGCCGCTGCGACCAAGCGACCGGATGATCGTTGACGCCGTCAGGCGGCTTGGCGAGCAGGATGCGTACGCCATCCCCAATCGCAAGGCGATCAATACGCGCGCCGGCATGGAGACGAGCTGCATTTCCACCGGGATCTGCACGTCCGGCTGTCCGGTTGGCTCGGTCTACAAGTTTTCGGCCCGCCTGCTGCCGGAGATCGCCAACCTGCCCAATTATGAACTGCGGACCCACGCCAAGGTGGTGCGCTTGCTGCGCGACGGGGACGAGCGGCGCGTCGAAGCCGTCGAATATATCGATACGCGCACCGGCGAGACACGTCGCCTGCGCGCGGGCCTCGTCGTGCTGGCGGCGGGCGCCATCGAGACGCCGCGCATCCTGTTCAATTCAGCCGATGAAAGAGACCCCGCCGGCCTGGCCAATCGCAGCGGCCAGCTTGGCCTGCGGCTGCAGGACAATCCCAAGGCGGTGCTGTCGACCTCCCTGTGGAAGCTGTGGGGCAAGCGTCGCAACTACGACATCGGTTACGGCGATTTGCTGATCCTGATGGCCCGGACCGGCCTGCCGGACGGCGAGGCATTCCCGTTTATTGGTCACGCCATCCACGGCATTCCCGATGCGCCGCATTATCTCGGCGGGCTTGCGCCGTTTCCGGCGCCGGTCAAGCGCGAGCTGGCCCGTCTGATGTTCCACAGCTACGTGACGCTGGGGCTGTTCTGCGCCGGGGATCCCAACCCGGCCAACCGCGTGCGGCCAGGGCGCCAGCTGGATCGTTTTGGCGTGCCGCAGGTGGAGATTGATTTCACCGTTTCCGCGCGCACCCGGGACATGATGCAGGCGATGGCCGTCTGGGGCCGGCGCGTGCTGCGCAAGGCCTCCGCCACCTCAATCTATGAGACGTCCGACAACAGCGGCACGGGCATTCACTACGCCGGCACGACGCCGCTGTCGGCTGACCCGGCGCAAGGCGTCATCAACGCCGACCTGCGCAGCCACGACATCGACAATCTTTATATCTGCGACGGCGGCGTCATTCCGACGCTGCCTGACAAGCACCTTACCCTGACAATCATGGCGCTGTCGCACCGGCTTGGCCGGCATATCGCCGCCCGCTCCGGGCGCGACCAGCTGCAGGCCGCGTGAGACGAGACGATATGCCTGCACGGTTTTTTCAGCGAACGGCCTACATGGTTTCTGTATCCGCATCCCTGGCGATCGCGGCGACCCTGCCGGCGCGGGCGGAAGATCCCCCGCCGCAACTCACGGGCGATTGGGGCGGCTGGCGCACGGAGCTCGCCAACAGGGGCATCGAGTTCCAGATTGGCTATACTGAAGAGGCCGCCGGAAACGCCAGCGGCGGCCAGCACAATTATGTCCGCGCCGCAGGCCAACTTGTTCTGGGGTCGACGCTTGATCTGCAAAAGCTGTTTGGTGTGAGCGGCGCGACCATGCAGATCACCCTGACGAACCGGAATGGCCGTAATCTTTCCGATGACGCCGGGCTCAACACGCTGCAGCAGGTTCAGGAAGTCTATGGTCGCGGAAACATCTGGCGGTTGACGCAGTTCTGGTACGAACAGAAGGCGTTCGACGGCGCCGTCGCCCTGAAATTCGGTCGGGTGACCCTGGGCGAGGATTTCGCGGCCTTTTCATGCAATTTCCAGAATCTGACTTTCTGTGGCTCCACGCCGGGCAACCTTGCCGGAAATTACTGGTTCAACTGGCCGCTGAGCCAGTGGGGCGCCCGACTCAAGGTCAAGTCCGGCCAGGTCTATGTTCAGGCCGGCGCCTATCAGGTCTCGCCGCGCAACAGCGACCCGGACCGTGGTTTCTACCTTGGTTGGGAACAAACAAGCGGCGCCCTGCTGCCGGTGGAATTCGGCTGGACGCCAACCGTCGGGGGCCTTCCCGGCAAGTACACCGCAACGCTCTGGTATGACACGTCGCACGCCAATGACGTGTTGCGAAACCGCCAGGGCCTGCCGCTCGCCGTTTATGGCGGCGATCCACGCCGCGAGCAGGGCCGCTATGGCGTCAGCTTCCAGTTCCAGCAGCAGCTTACCCGGCCTGACGTCGCTGATCCTGTGCGGGGATTGAGCGCGTTTCTCAATATAACCCAAACCGACCGCCGCACCTCGCAGACGGATAACCAGATCGCATTCGGTCTGTTTTATACGGGATGGCTCGACAGCCGGCCGCGCGACGTGATGGCGATTGCGATCGGGCGCACCCAGGTGAACGGGCGCTATGCGGAAAACCAGGCTCTGGCGAACTTTAACGCCAGGGGGTTCCTGCAACGGCCTGAAGCCGAGTATGCAATCGAGGCCTATTATAATCTCAATTTACACAGCGGCCTCGATATCCGCCCCAATATCCAGTTCATCCGGCATCCTGGCGGCATTACCAACGCAAAAGACGTGCTGGTGCTGGGCGTCAAGGCGATCGTCAATCTTTGAGGGGGATGGTCCCGACAGCGCCGGCCGCCCGCTGATCCGGTCGGCGCCTGCTGAACCATCCGCGTGACGCGGGCCTGGAGCCTGAACTCGCCAGTATTGCCCGGAGCCGGTTTCCTCCGAGGATGCGTCCGGTGTCAGGGGCCGGGCCGGATGCATTTCAGTTTCCGCGAGCCAGCCGTCCGGATGCGGCGTTCTCAAACCGGATCACCGGGATGCTGACGCGCCGGTGCTCCGCAAGGCGCCTGGCGGCGCCGGGTTTTGAGATTTGAGCCTGTCTGGAAATGTTGGACAGTCCGATCCGGCGGGGCTGGCTTCGTCCCGCCGCGTCGCCAATCCCGCCAGCATCAATGGATGCTGGCGGCGCCGGTTTCGTCGCAGGGCGCAAAAACCTCCGCCGGATCGCTGTCGCTGAATTCCCCAACCGGCGGTTATGCCGGCTTTGGCGTCGCGGCCCGGGCCGTGGACGTCGCCCTGGCGGCGGGGGCTGGTTTGTCGGCGTTTTGACTCTCTGGCGTCGCTGGCGAAACCGGGGGGGCGCCAGCAACGGGAGGCAGCGCCTCGATTTCGTGCAGCGCTTCCTTCAGGCGTCCGATCATCTCGTAGGATTCCTCCTGGGACAGGACGCGCCGGCAGCACGTCAGTCCAAATTCCAGCTTTCCGGCATAGCTCTGCACGGTGATGTTCAGCGCGCTGCCATGATAGGGAATCGACACAGGGAAATAGTGGCGCATGAGGGCGCCAGCCAGGTAGAGCGGCGTTGCCGGACCAGGCACATTCGAGATCATGACGTTACCGGCCGAGGGAAGCCGGCCGAAGAGATTGGAGCGACCGATCAGGGACGCCAGCCCGGTCATCAACCAGGGAGCGCCGGTGATTGGAATATTCATTCCCAGCACAGGCTTGAGTTCCCGGACCACGGCCTTGGCCGCTTCCGATGAGGCATGAATCGCCTTGAACCGATCAGGCAGATCGGCGATGTCGGTTGCCAGATCAACGCGCACCGCGGAAACCTGATTGTTCATCGAGCTGTCGCCTTCGGCGCGCAGGCTGACGGGAACCATTGCAATCAGCGTCTCGTTGGGCAGCAGGTCGCGCTCCTTGAGAAAGCGATGCAGGGCGATGCTGCACATCGCCATCACGATCGTATTCACGGTGCCCCCGACCCGTTTGCCGAGCGCCTTTATGTCAGCAAGCGGAACGGACAGCGTGGTGTATGAACGCTGGTTGGTGATTGATTCATTGAAGATCGTCACCGGCGCAAGGCCAAGGTTCAGAGGGCGTTCGCCAGCTTTTACCCGCTGGCTGGCGACGATGTTTGCCGCGGCGCTGAACGCTTTCATCGCGCTTGGCATGGTCTCGGCGATCTTGAGATACTGCTGCGCGGTGTTTTTGGCTGCCGCCTGCAACAACTCCGTGACGCCGAGCTGATACTGGCCGCTGGAGCGCCGGCGACGTGGTGGACGCACCTCGCGCATTTCCGGCGTGGTGTCATAGAGAACCTTTGCAAGCTCCACGCCTGCCTTGCCGTCGACGCCGCTGTGATGGGCCTTGGTGTAGAAGGCCATCTGGCCGCTCTCGAGCCCGTCGATCACGTACATTTCCCATAGGGGGCGGCTGCGATCGAGCAAGGTGGAATGAAGGCGCGCAACCAGTTGTTCAAGTTGCGCCATGGAGCCAGGACGGCGGAGCGTCACAGCCCGGACATGGTAGTCCAGATCGATGTCATCATCTTCGATCCAGGCGGGCTCAGCCAGTTCGAATGGCATGGGCGCCAGCTTGCGCGTCAGCACCGACGCCAGATGGAGTCTTTTGGCAAGCATTCCCCTGACGTCATCGTAGTAGTCGCCTGTATAGCCCTTTGGGAGATCAAGCAACATGAGACTGCCCACGTGCATCGGGGTCTCAGGTGTTTCAAAATGCAGGAATGACGCGTCGACGCCGCTGAGATGGTCCATTGTCGCCTCCTCCAATGTCACATTACTTCAGTTTTTATGTACTCTTTCGGGATGACGTCGCGAGCGTCCGCCAATCACAGAAGGCGGAGCGTCGCGGTCTAAAGCGATACGTCTGGTTCCCCGGAGCTTCGGTTTTGTTATTTGTATCTGGTGGCAATCAACCTGCGGCGACATCAGCCTCGCCCAGACACTTTAGTCTGCACAAGTTCGGGCGACGAGCAATACACGTTTGCTTGCCAATGTCCTGGATTTGCATCGGGGGACTGATTCTTTGGGAATAATCTCCCGTATCTTTTCAGGGTATATTCGCCGGGCGCTGCTCTCCACCGCGAAGTTCATGGCCGGGGTGGTGGTCAACTGCATGAGTATTGGAGCGCCGCAAATCCACCGTCTGAATGCGGGGCGCTCCCATGGGTCAGGCGATGACAAATCTGAACCAGCCCCCGGGAAAATATCCGTACGTTGGGCCTGTCGCTTCGCTTGACCTTCAGAAGCCTCTCAAGAGCACGCAATGACTTCTGGCGCCCGGCCAGAGTATAAGTCGCTTGCATAATTTTTCTGAGGCTGGAGCTGGCCCGTCAAAACCCGCATGGCGCCCCCAACATGACGCGGCTCTTGTAAGCCGCGTCACCTGTTTTGCTGCACATCCTGTCCGGAATCCCTGTTTCCTGTTCGCCCGTGACTGGCGCACCGGCCAGCATCAGAATCTCGGAGACGCCTCCAGGACGACAGCGACTTACTTTTCTGTCTTTTCTGTCTGTTCCGTCTTTTGGGCCTTGAGCAGGTTCTGGAGGTTGCTCATGTTCTCCCGCATCCGCTCCTGCACAACTTTCCATGCATTGGCGTGCGCCTGCACCTCCAGTTGCGTCAGTTCACGAAAATTGGCGACGGCCTTTTCAACGCTGCGGCGGGCCATATCCGTCCGCTTGGACAATGGGTCGGTGGCGTTGAAGGTTTTGACGGCGCCCTGCCACTCGGCAAAGGTCTCCGACAGGATTTCCTGGCGACGTTCGATCAACGCGCGGATGCCTTCGTTGGCTTTCTGATTTGCTTCAACGAGGGCTTCCATGTCCTTGCGATGCCATTCGAGCAACGCCGTGACGTCGACGTTTGGCAACCGGTAGCGTTCAACCAGTTTTTTGAAGTCATCCAGTCCGGGTATCGCGCCCGCCACGCGCTCCGCCTGCTTGTCGTTATCTGCTGCCATGAGGGACCCCTTTGTCGTTTCTTCTGTCGTGAGACGTCGCCATGCGGCCAGACCTTCGTAGCGTTGCCAGGCATGGCGCCGTATGGCCCTTCACGTCATGTTCAGGACGCGAAAGATCTGCTGCGGAAAAAGCTGGCGCAATTATCTTCCCTACGATCGGGGTCGGGGTACACCAGGCCCCGAACGCCGCTACGGTCGAATGGGCGCCATTCCCCTTCCTTCTGGGCAAGGCGATCCGCGATGGCGTAGAGCACCGCCGGATTGTGGCCGAGACCGCAATGACTTCCCTCCACCTCGATATTCTGCGTGGTGCTGGAGGCCTGTTCGCGGCAGCCCTGCCAGGCGACGACGCCGTCCGTACGCGAGTAGATCGCGGTGCTTGGCGCTGGCGGGGGCAACTTCATGCCCTCCCGGTCTGGCCAGTCCTCAACCTTGCGATCGCTGAGGAACTCATAGACCCGCCAGGCGTTGCTCGCTTTTGGCTCGCTGGCGAACGGGCTGCCAAGCGTGATGACCTGACGGACCGCCGATGGCAGGCGCCGCGCCAGTTCACGGGCGAAAATCCCGCCAAGGCTCCAGCCAATCAGGCTGACCTTGCGCTGGTAACGTTGGGACAGCTCAGAAAGCCTTGCCTCCATCGCATCCTCAACGCCAGGGCGCGGGCCACGATTCTGGCCGAGCTTCCAGCCATGAGCAGCGTAACCCTGAGCCTTCAGATACGTACGCAAGGGCCTGGTGGATACGTCGCTGGCGGAAAGGCCCGGCAACACCAGCACAGGACTGCCGTCTCCGCGCGGCGCGCGACGGAGCAGGGGATAGAGCGCGAAGAATGCCTGCAATTCCCAGATGCCGCGGGCTTCAAGCGCCAGGAGGAGCTTTGAGGGCGGGTTAATCTGATTGGTGTTGACGCTCATCCTGAACACTTTCCTGAATGTCGCGACAGCTTGTCCCGCCTGTTGCCAATGTTCCGAACCCAAAACGCTATCGAGGGTTTGGAAGTCGGGAAAGGTGCGATTGGCCATGTCAGGCAGCTATTTTTGGGGTAAATTGCCCCGGCGACATGGCCTGTGCGGCATGCGGGCGCCGATGTCGTGGATCACATGATGGTTGCAAGGGGGGGCATATTTCACGTTTCTGACGCCATTCGATGATCAGTGCTGCCCCTGAAATGCTTTGCCGAGCGAATTCGGCTCTCATTTATGAAGATTTTCCCTTAAGGAAAGCATGGGAAGTCATTCCCAGAACAAGACGGCGACCCTGCCTGCGGATGGCCGCGGCGCGGAGGTTGGACGCTTCAGTGCGGGGCGCCTCCGGGCGTCATCTCCGGGGCGTCATCTCCGGGCGTCATGAAGAATTGATGACGCCGCCGCTTTGACAGCCTGAACGCCAGGCGTCATGGACGCGGTCGTGCGACAGACCCACAGCACGACGGATTGTCGTGGATGATCGAGGGCTCGCCCGGTTTGGCCGGTGTTTGTCCGGCGCATCATTCCAGGCGCGTCGCCTTGCGGAAACTGGATGGGCTCTTGCCGGTCCACCGGATGAAGGCATGACGGAAATTGGCGGCGTCACTGTAGCCGACGAGGCCTGCGATCTCCTCGATCGTCATATGCGTCTTGCGCAAATATTCCATGGCCAGGCGTGTTCTGACCTCAGCCAGCACATCGCGATAAGAAGCGCCCTCCATCTCAAGTTTCCGGCGCAATGCGCGCGGATGCATTTGCAGCCGCTCCGCCATGGTCTGGATGTTTGTATAGCGTCCCGGCTGTTCCACAAGGATTCGACGGATCTCTGCAGTCACGCCTCCGGTCCGGTTAACCTCTTCCAGCAATTGTTCGCACATCTCACGCGCTATCGCATGGCTGCGCGGATCGGCAAGCCTGACGCGGCCATCTTCCTTCGGGCGCTCAAAGCCACAATTCCGCTGCCTGAAAACAACATCACATTCAAATATGGTCGCATAGGTTGGGGCATGGGACGGCGCGGCGTAGTCCAGCCGGACCCGGCTGAATGCGAAGTGGGAGCCAGCCCAATCCCTGGTCGCCGTCAAATGGGCGGCCAGAGCGAACTCAATCGCGAACTGGTGGGCCCGGTCCGTCGGGTCTGGCCAATAAATGGGATCAAACGTGATGGTGGCGCTCACGTCGTCCGAGGCGACGGTGAAATCACAGCACGGTCCAACGGCCCGGATATATTTGGCGGCGAACGCCCGTGCTTCGGCGCGGGTCGCGCTGCTCAGCAATGCATAGCCATACATGCCATAGGCGGTAATGTGCATGCGCAGCCCGGCCTGCAGGGCTATCGCAGCATTGTTTGACAACGCGATCGTATTGCGGATGACGCGATCGAGATCACGGTACGAGACTTTTGTGGTGTGGCAACCAAGTTGTTCGGGCGCAACGCCTGTCCCTTCAAGAACCAGGGAAGGTTCGTGCCCCTCTTCGGCCATCTCGGCCACGATCGCGGCAATCGTATGCGGCATGTATATGCGCCGCGTGAATTCGGGGAGAGACCGGCGCGCCACGCCGTTGCCGGCAGGATCGCGCCGTCGGTCACTTGCGGTCATGGCCGTTCTCCCTGCGTGGGCGCCCGTCCGGTTTCGTGTCCGCGGGTCCTTGCAGGAAGTATGCGCGTTCGCTGGGGTAAGGCAATATGTCGCAGCCCAGGACGCGACTGGCTCGTCCTGGCGTTCCGGATGATTGGTCGCGCGGGATGTGCTGTTGTCTGAAGGTGCGCCCTGGAAACCGGTCCGCTGCGTGATGATCCGGTCGGAAATCCCCGCGCCCGAAGCCTCGACTGCATGCTGGCGCGCTGCCAGGCAGGCGCGACCTGACATGCGCGCGACATTGCGGCATGACGGCCGCCCCTGCACCAGAACGCCGGGCTTCAGGCGTAGTGATCGCTGCCCCGACGCAGGGTGCGCCATTGCGCGTCATCGTGCCCGTAAATCACGGTCGCGCCAGCCTGCCTGATGTCGCGTATGCGCGCATAGCTTTCCAGACACTTCTCCACGCTCCAGGTGTTTTTCGGCGCGAAATTGTCGTCCAGATTGGCTTTGACGCTCGCCGTGTCGGAGGCGAGCAGGAACAGGCCGTCCCGGTCGAGGCGCACCAGCGCCCCCATGGCGCCCGGCGTATGCCCAGGCAGATGCAGCAGCCGGATTCTGCCGTCGCCGAAGACGTCGTGGCCTTCGCCAACCAGTTCGACCTGCAGGGGGTGGTCCCAGTCGGTCGGGAGGTAGCCCATTTTCACGCCGTCCGGCGCGCGCGCGGCGGCCAGCTCCGCCGGGTGGATCAGAATTTTTGCCTTTGTGAAGAACTGGTTGCAACCGCAGTGGTCGGTGTGAAGATGTGAACAAACGACATGGGAGATGTCGTCCGGCGACAGGCCGATGCATGCGAGGCTGGTCAGGAGGTGATCGTTCTCGGCCATGATCGGGGTCATGAAACGCGCCATGCCGCCCCAGCGCGACGTGGGATCCTTGCCGATATCGGGGTGGCAACCCGTATCGAACAGGACGTTGCCCTTGCTGTGCCGGAGCAGAATGCAGGATACGGGAAGCTCCAGCGTCTCCTCCGCCGCCGCGTCCGGGTAGTAAATCGCCTTGCGCATGCGAAGGCGACCACCTGACAGGATGTGCATCTTCATGGACAGGGCGCTTCCCTTCCTTGCCCGTGGGCGCCGGGGTTCGCCGGCGCGCTGGACCAGACGTGGGCCGGGGTTGAACCGTTGGACGATTGCCGGCCGCTGATCGCTGGCGCGCCGGAGCCAGGTCTCACGGCAGTCTGGGCCAAGCCTCCATGTTCGCGCGGTGAGCGTCAAGAACGCCCGCTCCGCAAGTGAAGAGAGCGGACAGGCGTCGGCGTGAATCACCGCTCGGGCGTTGCGTGCGCCACATTGATATGGACCGCACGACCCGCGCCGAGGCCGAGAAGCGCCAGAATGATGCACAGGGCCGCGCAGATCGAGAGAACCACGGGCCAGCTGTCGACGGCGTCGTGCAGGGCTCCGGCCAGAACAGGCCCGGTGGCGGACATGAGGTAGCCGACCGATTGGGTCATGCCTGAAAGGCTCGCTGTCTGGGGGGCGGATGCGGTTCGCAGGCCGATGAAAGCCAGGGCGAGAATGAAGGCGCCGCCAATCCCGAAGCCGAACAGCGAAACCCACAGCACGGCCCAGGTCGGGACAAGCTGTAGCCCAAGCAGCGAGGCCAGGCTGGACAGGGCCAGCGCCGCCGCAAGTCCACGCTGGTCCCTGGCGCGGCGCACCAGGGGGGCGATCACGAAGCCGGGCAGGGCCGTGGCGAGCTGCATGGCTCCATGAAGCGAACCAGCCTCAGCCTGGGAATATCCAAGGCTCACCAGAATCGACGGAAGCCATGCGCCGATGGCGTAATAGACAAATGAGTTGATCCCGAAGAACAGCGTGACCTGCCACGCCAGGGCGGAGCGCCAGACGGCCCCGCCGTGCGCGGGCGCTACGGCAGCCGCCGCGGGGCGGGAAGACGCGCGCAGTTGCGGCGCCCAGACCAGGGCGCTTGCGACCGGCAGGACCAGGAAGGCGCCGAGCGAGATGCGCCAGTCGAAAGCATGCATGAGCGGCACGACCATGGCTGATCCCGCCGCCGACGCCACGCCCATGGTGATTGAATACACTGCGGTAAGGCCGGTGATCCGGTCGGGAAAATCCCGCTTGAGCAGGCTCGGCAACAGGGTGTTGCCGATCGCGATGCCGGCCCCGAGGATCGCCGTCCCGAGAAACAGCGCCCAGGCCGGGCCGGACGAGCGCACGACAATGCCCGCCGCGATCACCGCCAGGGCCATGAACAGCGCCCGTTCAAGCCCAAACCTGCCGGCCAGCGGCGCAGAAAAGGGTGAAATTACACAGAACGTCAGCAGGGGAAGGGTGATCAGGAATCCGGCTTCGCCCGCGCCCATGCCGAATGTATCGCGGATGGCGTCCAGCAGGGGGCTCGCCGCGGTGAAGGGCGCGCGCAGGTTGGTGGCGAAGAGCAGTATCCCGGCAATGATCCAGGCCGGGTGAAGATGACGGGCGGTCGGGAGCATGGAGGCACGCGGGCAGGAGTGGGGCGATGTCGGATTGCCGGAACCTTATCACTCGCAGTGCGTGGCGGATCAGGATATTATGCCATTTTATTGCTGAATCCGGCCAAAGATCATGGACCAGCCGCACCTCTGCCTTGAAACCTTCGATCCGGACGCCGCGCCGCAGACAATGCTCGCGCTGGGCGTTTCGGTGAAGGACCAGAAATTTGAACTGCCGATGCACCTTCACCGGAAGGGGCAACTGGTCGTCGCCCTGCGGGGCGGGGTGATGTGCCGGGCGCAGGGCGGCCTGTGGATGGTTCCTCCGGGTGGAGGCGTCTGGATTCCGGGCGGGGTGGCGCACAGCAACCGCGTCACGATCAACGGTCAGATCTGCCTGCTCTTCATCGATCCCGTGCATGTCGGGTTGCCGGAGCATTGCTGCACGCTCTCGCTGACGCCGCTCATTGTCGAGATCGTGAAGCGGCTGGCGGACTTCACTCATCAGGATGCAGCCCGGGATGCTCACGCCGACAGGATCGCGGCGGTGTTGCTGGAGGAATTGCGCCGGGCGGAGGTTTCGGCGCTTCATTTGCCAATTCCGGACGATCCGACGCTGACGCGCATCGCCAACGCCCTCATCCAGTCGCCTGACGACCGAAGCACGGTCGGGCAATGGGCGGCGCGGATGGCGATGAGCGAGCGGACGCTCGCCAGGCTGGTGAGCAGCAGGACGGCGATGAGCTTCGGGCGCTGGCGGCAGCAACTCCACATCATCATGGCGCTGCAAAAGCTGTCATCCGGGATGAGCGTCCAGAACGTCTCGGACAGCCTCGGTTATGGCTCGGTCAGCGCGTTCATCACCATGTTCAGGAGCGTCCTGGGGCAACCGCCGGCCCGCTACATCGCCGGACGCGGCGGCGCCAGCCTCTGAACGTCAGGCGCGGCGGGGGCGGGCGCCCCGCGTGACGATCCGCGCCGCCTCCAGCCGGAGACGGTCAAACGTGGCGTCATCATCAAGCTTCCCGGCCATCCGCAACACGATCAGGCCATGCAGGCTCGCCCAATAGGCATGGGCGATCAGATCGGCGTCGCCTTCCAGCAGGCCTTCGGCGACCATCTCGCGCACATAGCCGGTCAACAGCTGGCGCGAGCGCGTCATGGCCTGGCGCAACTCCGGGGTGTTCTCGCCCTCATCCTGTCCAAAGGCGAAAATCAGCTGGTAGGCCGCCGGCTCCCGAAAGGCGAAAGCAGCGTAGGCGTCGCCAATGGCGCGCGAGCGCTCCCACAGATCCGCCGCCCCCCTTGAGGCAGCCTCGATGCAATCCGAGAAGCGGTCGTAGGCAGCGGTCCGCGTCGCCGTCAGCAAGTCCGTTTTTGCTGGATAGTAACGGTAGAGGGAAGCCGCGGACCAACCCATTTCAGTCGCGATGGCGCGCATGGAAACGCCCGACGGGCCCTTGCGCGCGATATGCCGCTCCGCAACCACGCGGATGCGCTCGCGGACATCATGGACCTGCTCATCTGTCAGCAAAACCGCCATGGCGCTTGTCATACTGAACACTGTTCGTTATGGCAAATGTCAAACGCTGTTTAGAATGATTGGAAACGCCGTGTCCGCCAGGTATCCGAACATCTTCTCGCCCCTGAAAGTGGGCTCGACCACGATCAAGAACCGCATCCTCATGGGATCGATGCACACCGGTCTTGAGGACGTCGAGAATGCGGCGGAACGGCTGTCGGCCTATTTCGTTGAGCGCGCAAAAGGCGGCGTCGGCATCATCATCACCGGCGGCATCGGCCCGCATCCGACCGCTGGCGCCGGCGCCAAGCTGCTCAACGCAGGTGACGTCGCCATGCACCGGCAGGTGACGGACGCGGTTCACGCGGCGGCCGACGATGTGAAGATTGTCATGCAGATCCTGCACAGCGGTCCGC
Organism: Camelimonas fluminis; assembly: GCF_014656355.1. GTDB lineage: Bacteria > Pseudomonadota > Alphaproteobacteria > Rhizobiales > Beijerinckiaceae > Camelimonas > Camelimonas fluminis. The sequence goes on along the minus strand of NZ_BNCG01000012.1, from coordinate 77,457 downwards.
TGGCCCGCACGTCCGCCTGCGTGGCGCCGTCGCCGGTCAAGTCGCGCATCGCCCAGTACCAGCCCGCCGGCCTTGATGAAGCCGGCATCGAGGAGCAGATCGCGGCATTCGCCAATTGCGCGAAGCTGGCGAAGGAGGCTGGCTACGACGGCGTCGAAATCATTGGCTCGGCCGGCTACCTCATCTCGACCTTCCTTGTCTCCAAGACCAACCTGCGCACCGATCGCTGGGGCGGCGAATGGAGCAATCGCATGCGCTTCCCGCTGGAGATCGTGCGTCGCACCCGCGCGGCGGTCGGGCCGGACTTCATCCTGGTGTTCCGCATCTCGGCGATGGACATGCTGCAGGAAGGCCTCTCCTGGGAGGAGGTCGTCAGCCTCGCCAAAGCGCTGGAGGCCGAGGGCGTGGACGTGATCTCCACGCACTTTTGCTGGCATGAGAGCTTCGTTCCGACCATCGCCACCATGGTGCCGCGCGCCGCCTTCACCCAGGTGACCGGCCGGTTGCGCAAGGAACTGTCGATCCCGGTCATCACCAGCAACCGCATCAACATGCCGTCGGTGGCGGAAGAGGTGCTGGCGCGCGGCGACGCCGACATCGTGTCGATGGCCCGCCCGATGCTGGCCGACCCGGACCTGGTCAACAAGGCCGCCCAGGGCCGTGAGGATGAGATCAACACCTGCATTGGCTGCAACCAGGCGTGCCTCGACCACACCTTCACCGGCCAGTTGACCACCTGTCTTGTCAATCCGCGCGCCTGCCGCGAAACCGAGCTGACCGTCGCGCCCGCTGGCGCGAAGCGGAAGATCGCCATCGTCGGCGCCGGGCCAGCCGGTCTCGCCTATGCGGTCACCGCCGCGGAGCGTGGTCACGCGGTCACGCTGTTTGACGCCAGCGACGAAATTGGCGGCCAGTTCAACTACGCCAAGCGCATTCCCGGCAAGGAAGAGTTCTACGAGACGCTGCGTTACTACCGCCGCATGATCGATGTGCTCGGCATCGAGCTGAAACTGGGCGTGCGCGTCGACGTCGATACGGTGCGGGCTGGCGGCTTCGATCATGTGGTGGTGGCTACCGGCATCACGCCGCGCACGCCGCAGATTCCCGGCATCGATCACGGCAAGGTGGTCAGCTATATCGACGTCATCACCGGCAACGCGCCCGTGGGACAGAAAGTTGCGATCATCGGCGCCGGCGGCATTGGCTTCGATGTCGCCGAACTCATCACCCATGCCGGCAAGAGCAGCGCGCTCGACGTCAATGTCTTCGCGAAAGAGTGGGGCATTGATTTCACGAATCATCCGCGCGGCGGCGTCACCGGCGTTACGCCGGAGGTTGCCGCCAGCGGCCGCGAAGTGACGCTGCTGCAGCGCAAGGAAACGCCTGTGGGGCAGGGGCTTGGCCGCACGACGGGCTGGACCCATCGCATGACGTTGCAGCGTCGCGGCGTGAAGATGATGCGCGGCGTTGAGTATGTCGGGATCGATGATGCGGGCCTGCACGCGGTCGTCGGCGGCCAGCCGGAGCTGTTCGACGTCGATACGGTGATCGTCTGCGCCGGCCAGGATCCGCAGCGTTCGCTGCACGATGCGCTGGGTGAGGCCGGAATTTCGTCCGAACTGGTTGGCGGCGCCTTCGAAGCGACCGAACTCGACGCCAAGCGCGCCATCAAGCAGGCGACCGAGTCGGCGGCGCTGGTCTGACGCCCCCGGGCGGCGCCGGGCGAACGGCGCCGCCATTTCACGCTGTCGCAGCCTGTTTTCCCGCCCAGTCCGGGGAGCCGCCGCGCGGCGCCGGCCGCCGGGGCGGATGGGTTCGACACAGGCTTCCGGCCGGCATAGTTTGGCGCCACAACCGGAGTGCCTCATGTCCCTGATCGTTGACCGCCGTGACCTGGACTTTGTCCTGTTTGAAATGCTGGACGCCGGACGTCTGGCTGAACGGCCGCAGTTCGCCCAGTACGACCGCGCCGCCATGGGCCAGATTCTCGACACGGCGCAGACGCTGGCGGAGGAGGTGTTCCTGCCCATCGCGGCGGAAGTCGACGCCAACGAGCCGCGCTTCGTGAACGGCCAGGTGGAGCAGCCTGCTGCGACAGGAGCCGCCCTGCGGGCCTGGGCGGACGCGGGGTTCTTCGGGCTGGCGTTTGACGAATCCAGCGGTGGCCTGCAGGCGCCGTGGACGCTGTATACGGCTGCGACTGGCATGGCCGTGGCCGCCAACACGCCGGTGACGAACTACGCCTTTCTCACTGTCGCCGCGGCGAATTTGCTGAATGCCTTCGGTTCCGAAACGCTGAAGCGCCTGTATCTGCCGGCGATGATTGAAGGGCGCTGGTTCGGCACCATGTGCCTGTCCGAGCCGCAGGCCGGTTCGTCGCTTGGCGATATCCGCACCATGGCCACGCCGCGCGGCGACGGAACCTATGCGGTGCGCGGCAACAAGATGTGGATCTCGGGCGGCGAGCAGGCGATCACCGACAATATCGTCCACATGGTGCTGGCGAAGCTGCCGGATGCGCCTCCCGGCTCCAAGGGCATTTCGCTGTTTCTCGTGCCGAAAATGCGCGTCGATGGCGACGGGAACATCACTGGCCCCAACAACATCGCGCTGGCTGGCCTCAACCACAAGCTGGGTCAGCGCGCCACCACGAACTGTCTGCTGAATTTCGGCGAGGCGGGCGAATCCATCGGCTGGATGATTGGCGAGCCCAATCGCGGCCTGGAATACATGTTCCACATGATGAACGAGGCCCGCATCGGGGTTGGCCATGCCTCCACGATGGCTGGCCTCGCCGGTTATCTCCATTCGGCGGACTACGCCCGCACGCGCCTGCAGGGGCGGCCGGTTGACAGCCGCAATCCCGCCAGCCCCCAGGTTCCGATCATCCGCCACGCGGACGTGCGTCGCATGCTGCTCTCGCAGAAGGCCGCCGTCGAAGGCGCGCAGGCATTATGCCTGTTCTGCTCGATGCTGGTCGACGACGCCGCCACCACAACAGACGCGGCCACGCGGGAGCGGGCTGGCCGGCTGCTCGGCCTGCTGACGCCGGTCGTCAAGTCCTGGCCGTCGGAACATTGTCTTGAGGCCAACAAATGGGCCATCCAGATTCTCGGCGGCTACGGCTACACGCGCGACTATCCGCTGGAAAGGCTCTACCGCGACAACCGGCTCAACCACATCCATGAAGGCACATTCGCCATTCAGGGCATGGACCTGCTCGGACGCAAGATCGGCGCGGACGGCGGAGAAACCCTGCGCGAACTGATCGGCGTGATCCGCGAGACGCTTGATGACGCGCGGGCCTTTGAACAACTCGGCCCGGATTGCGCGCGGATGGACAGTGCGCTGGCGGCGCTTGAAAGCGCGACCCGGGCGTTGCTCGCCTGCCAGGAACCCGAGCGGCGCACCGCCAATGCAACGATCTTCCTCGACGCCTTTGGTCATGTGGTGCTTGGCTGGATCTGGTTGTGGCAGGCCCGTCTCGCCGAGGCCCGCCTCGCCGATCCCACGCTCAGCGAGGCGGAAAAATCGTTCTATCTCGGCAAGCGCCAGGCCTGCCGATATTTCTGCCTGCACGAGTTGCCCCACGCCGTCGTCCGCTTCGCCCTGTGTGAGAGCCTTGAGTCGCCGGCGCTCGACTGTGCGCCCGGGTTGTTTGGCGAATGACCTGAACCTGCGCGTCCGGAAAGGCCGCCCGCTGGCGCCGGCCATGACGGCCCTGCCTCATGGGCGCGCGAGAATCCGGTAGATGGTTGCGGCGGATACGCCAAAGCGTCGCGCCACCTGGCGGATGGACAGCCCCTGTTCCTGGACAAGGCAGCGAACGTTGACGTGATGCTCCGCGGCGATGGCCATGGGCCTGCCGCGCGGGCCGGTGGGCGCGGCCTGATCCTCCACCGGCGCTGCGTCGTGTGACGCGTTGACGGACGTCGGGGTTTCCAGAGCCCGGGTGAGGCATCTGGCGACCTCGACCAGAACATCGCCCGAAACGCTTTCCGACCCGGGGGGCAGGTCCAGGATCCGGAGACTGGCCCCGGTATCCGCCAGCGCTTTCGCAACGTTCATCACGTCGCATATGGACGCGCCAAGCCGCTCGACCGATCGCACCAGGAAACTGTCATGGGGCCGCAGGAAACCCATGGCCTGCTCCAGGATCGCCGAACGCCCGGATGGGTTGGAGACAACGAAACAGCGTTCCGCGCCCATGGCGTCCAGGGCGGCGCGGTCGCAGACCGGGTCATTGTCCCTTGTGTGGAAAGACCAACCATAGCCAATCTGCATGGCGTTTTCTCCCCCTTGCTTTGAAGAGAACGGTATTCCCGCGGTTGTTTTGCTTGTGTGCGCTATCAAACCTCAGAAACCGCAGGCGCCAGCGAGAATTCGCGCCGCGGCGCAGGCAGGTGAGCTTCCCAGGCAGGCGGATGGTTGCGTCCGCCGGCGCGCGGCAGGTAAAATCAGGCCAGACGCGGGCCGTCCGCCGCATCGATCTTCACGCCAGCCTGCTCCAGTGCGATGCGGATGGCCTGCTGGTTTGACACGGCCATTTTCCGCGCGCCCTTTTCGAAAAGCGTCACCGTGGCGCGGCTCATCGCAACGGCGTCAGCCAGTTGCATCGGGGTCCAGCCCAGCAATTCCCGGGCGGCCTGGCATTGTTGTGGGGTAAGGCCGGTGCGCCCGGCCTGTCGCTGGCGGCGTGAGGCGGCCAAGGTCAACCGCCTGCCCGGTTGCGAAGCATCAGGACAAAGAACAGGCCGCCGACGACGCCGGTAACGACGCCGACAGGCAGATCGTCGGGCGCGATGATGGTGCGCGAGACGATGTCGGCGAGCACAAGGAACAGGGCCCCGACCAGCGCGCTTGCTGGCAAAACCAGGCGATTGTCGCCGCCCACAACCATGCGCACCAGATGCGGCGTCATGAGACCGACGAAGCCGATCATGCCGGAAACCGAGACCATGACGCCGGTGATGAAAGCGCCCGCCGTCATATGCAGCAGGCGGGCGCGGGCGACGCGGACGCCCAGCGTGGTCGCGGTTTCATCGCCCATGGCCAGCGCGTTCAGGTCGCGTCGTTTCGCCAGGAACCATGCGCCGCCGGCCGCGAGCGCCACGGCGGGAGCGGGCAGAACGCTCCAGTCCGCCGCGCCGAAGCCGCCCAGGGTCCAGAACGTCACATTGGCGGCGGAGCGCTGATCCGCGAACAGGATCAGCAAGTTGGCGCAGGCGGTGACGACAAATGAAACGGCGACGCCGGAGAGGATCAGCCGGTCGGCGGTGGTTGAGCCGGTGAGCCGCGCGATTGACAGCACGACGAGCGTTGCGCCGAGAGCGCCGGCGAAGGCAAAAAGGGGCGTCGTCGCGGGCCCCAGAATGTCGCCCACATGCAGGATCGCCAGGTTCGCGCCGAGCACGGCGCCAGCGGCCACGCCGAGCAGGTAAGGGTCCGCCAGCGGATTTCGCGTTGCTGACTGCATCGCCGCCCCGACCATGCCGAGCCCGGCGCCGACCAGCGCCGCGAGCAGGATGCGCGGCAGGCGCAGATCCCAGACGATGGCCTCGATCCCCGGCTTCCAGTATGGCGCGGCGCCCGTGGGCATGATGCGGCTCAACAGGATGTCCCGGACTTCGGCGAAGGGAATGCGGGCGGATCCGACCGCCAGCGATCCGGCCATCGCCCCGAGCAGCAACGCTGTGACGGCCAGGCCGGGCAACAGGACGCGATGGCGGCGCGCGCGGGTCGGCGCCGCTGGCTCAATGATCGCCATGAAGAAACTCCGCGATTTTCTCGACCGCCGTCACATTGCGTGGCCCCGGAGTCAGCTCGTTGTAGCCGAGCGTCAGGATGCGCCCCTGCCGGAGCGCCCGCAGCTCGCGCAGGCCAGGCCGCGCGGCAAGGAAATCCATCTTGCGCCGCACGTCGCCCTGGCCGAAGTCCATCATGATGATGGCGTCGGGATCACGTTCAATGACGCGCTCCCAGCTGATCCGCGTCCAGTTGCCGGGCGTATCGTCAGCCATGTTGCGTCCGCCCGCCGCTTCGATGAGCGCCGTGGGCATCGAATGGGCTCCCGCCGTGCCGGCGACGCGTCCGGGGCTGTCGAACAGAAAGACGTCCAGCCGGGGTTTCCCGGCGATTTTCCGGGAGACGGCGTCGATCCGTCGCCGATATCCGGCGACCAAACTGTCCGCCCGCGCTTCCACGCCGAAAATCCGGCCCAGATTCAGCAAATCCCGATAGAGAAAGTCGAGCGTCGGTTTCTCGCGCCTGCCGATCCGCACGCAGCTCTCGGTCAGCTCATAGACGGGGATGCCGAAGCGGGCGAGTTTCTCCGGCGTCACCTCGCCGCCGGCGCGCATGCCGTAGCTCCAGCCGGCGAAGTAGAAGTCGACGCCTTCGCCCAGCAATGTTTCGCGATTGGGGTAGCCGCGCTGGATCTGGCGCAGTTGCGCGGCCTTCGGAAACAGGTCCAGCGCTGAAGCGCGCATACGGTCCCTGTGACCGATATAGCCGGCCATGCGGTCGGTCAGATCCAGCGCCAGCATCATCTCGGTGAGATTGGAATCATAAGACACCGCCCGTTGTGGCGGCTGGGTGACGGTGACCATCCGGTCGCAGCTGCGGACGGTGACCGGCGCGGCCTGCCCGGCGGATGTCGCGCACAGGGCGAGGCCAGCGCCGGCAAGACCCGCCAGGAGGCGGAGCGACGGGAAACCCATGCGTAGTCCGGTCATTCGCTGGATTCCGCGCTGCTGTCAGCGCGCCTTTCCGGCAGGCGGTAATCGAAGCGCAGCGAAGGGCCGCGCGGCGCAATCTCGGCCTCCACGTCGAAGCTCTGGCGGATGAGCGCCGGCTGCAAGGTCCCGGACACGGGGCCGAAAGCCATCTGGCGGCCGGCGCGCAACACCAGCACCTTGCTGGCCACGTCGGCCGCCATGTCGAGGTCGTGCAGCGTGGTCACGATGGTCATTGCGAGGCCCCGCAACAGTTCCACCGCTTCGAGACGGTGGCGGATATCCAGGTGGTTGGTGGGCTCGTCGAGCACCAGAACGCCGGGTTCCTGAGCCAGCGCCCGGGCGATCAGCGCCCGCTGTTTTTCCCCGCCGGACAGGGTTGAGAAGGCGCGGCCGGCCAGATGGCTGACCTCCATCCGTCGCATGGCCGCCGCAACAGCGCGGGCGCCGGCGGCGCGGCCGGCAATCCCGCCCGCATGGGGCGTGCGGCCGGCGTCGACCATCTCCTGGACGGTGAAGGCGAAATCGCCCGGCGCTTCCTGCAGCACGGCGGCGATCTTCCGGGCGGCCAGACGCGGCGCCAATGACCAGAGATCAGTCCCGCCAACGCGCACCGCGCCGGCGAGGGGCCGGTGCAGGCGATACAGGCAACGCAACAGCGTCGACTTGCCGGCCCCGTTGGGGCCGACAATAGCGAGGCGGTCGCCTGGCGTCAGCGCGAAGCTGACGCCAGAAATGAGCGGCGCGCGGCCGGGCGGTCCCCACGCCAGATCGGTCGCCTCCAGGCTGAGGGCGACGTCCGGCTTTTCAGGACCGGCGCCTGACCCGGTTTGCATGACCGGCCGCCTCACCCGGGCGAAGAGCGACGGCGACTTTGGCGGGGATGGTTCTGATGTGCGCGTCATCGCTGTCAGAACCTGACGTGCAACGACAGTTCCGCGGTGCGCGGCGCGCCATAGTACCATTGCAGATCGCCGCCCGCGTAAGCATAGGTTCTGTCGAACAGGTTCTTCACGCGGAAGTCGAGAGTGGCGTAATCCGTAGGCTTCCACTGCAGGCTGGCGTTGACCAGCGCATAGTCCGGTCGGGAATAGTCGTTGCTGGCGGAGGTGTAGGTCTTGCCGACATATTGCAGACCAACCATGGCCTTCCACTGTTCGGCGAAGCGCCAGCTCACCCAGAGATTGGCTAGCGCTTCTGGCGCTCCGGCGGGCGTCTTGCCCTTGCGGCTGATGCTGAGCCCGCCAACGGATTCATTGAAGTCGTCATAGCGCGCTTCCAGCAACGCGCCGTTGGCGTCGATCCGCCAGCCCTGGCCCAGTTCCAGTCCCACCGACGCCTCGACGCCGCGCGAGGACTGCTGGCCAACCTGCTGGGTGACGCCGGGGTTGTTGGGATCGCGCGACAGCAGGTCTTTCTTCACGATGTAGTAGCCGGCAAGCGTCCACTCCAGGCGACCATCCCACAGGCTCTGTTTTACGCCGACCTCAACCTGTTTGCCGGAGGAAAGCTTGTATCCGGCGGACGACGGCGGCAGCGACAGGATTGACGTCACCGGGTCAGAGGCTTCGGAATACTGGGCGTAGAACGCCAGATTTTTGATTGGCTCGTAGATCGTCCCCACGCGCCAGCCGACGGAGTCCAGCGTGGCGGTGGCGCGCGAGCCGTTGCGCAGATTGTGGTAGTCGACCTCAGGGTTATCGTAGCGCAGCCCGGCGACGACCGAGAAATTGTCGGTAACCTTCAGGCGGTTGTCGAGAAACAGCGAATACTGCTGCGTCGTGCTGCGGTATTCGCGGTCATAGACGCTGGTTGTGCCCCAGAAGCCAGGGTCGAAACCGAATGGCGTCAGCGCGGGATTGAGTTTTGGCGCGGCGTAGCCGTTATTGTTCAGGCGGCTGAAGCGGAAATTGTTGGCGTCGAAGCCGACCACGGTTTCGTTGGCCATGCCGAAGATCGTGGTGCGGAACGTGGCGTCGACGCGCCCGCCAAACTGTTCCTGCTCCTGCTTGATGGCGATCCAGTTGCCGGTGGGCCGGCTGATCAGGCCGGTCGCGGCGTTCCAGCGATAGCTCTCCGCGTTCTGCCAGAAGCGGTCGCTGGTCAGATAATAACCAACAGCGCGCAGCGAGAAAGTCTCATCGGGTTTCCACTCCGCCCGTAGCTGGGTGATGTTGTCATTGAACCAGATGTCGCTGTCCCGGACGTTGTAGTTCTGCCGGATCCAGGATTTCTCCATGACGCCAGCGCTGCGCAGCGGCGTTCCGAAGTAACGGCTGGGTTCGTTGTAGCCGCCGTCATGGGAGAGCGTGAAGGTCAGGGCGTCGGTGGGCCGCCAGGCCAGCGCGCCGGAGAAGGCCAGGCTTTTGTATTCTCCGCGATCCATCCAGCCATCGCCGCGCACGCCCGAGACGTCGAGGCTGTAGGCGAGGTTTTCATTGATGGGGCCCGCGGATCCCGCGGCAAGGCCAGCCTGCCCGTTGTCGCCAATGTAGACCCGGGCCTCATTCCGGCGACTGTCGAACAGCGGCTTTTTGGGAATGACGTTGATGGCGCCGCCAATGGCGCCTTCGCCATACAGCACGGACGCCGGCCCGCGCAGCACGTCGATCTGCGCGACCGTCCAGGTATCGAAAGGGAAGGTGACTGTGCCCTGACCGGGGTAGAGCCTGATCCCGTCATACAATGTGGTCACCGAGGTGACGCCGGTGAAGCCGCGCGAGGCAAAGGACACGAAGCCGTTGCCCGGCGCGCCCATGTAGCTGAAGCCGGTGGCGTTCTGGGTGACGGCTTCCGCGAGGGTGTTCTGGCCGCGCTCGCGCATCACCTTGCCGGGAATGATGTCGACGCTGGCCGGCGTCTCCAGCGGGGTCAGTCCGAGGCGGCTCCCTGCGTTGCTGCGCACGCTGAGATTGGGGCCGGCGCCAGCGCCCTGGTCGCCAACCACCGAGATGGGGTCAAGCTCGACGGTGGTTGTTTGTCCATCCTGCGCGGCGGCGGCGTTGGCCGTGAGGGCGGCCGCCATGGCGATGGCGCTGCAGGCGGCGGCCCGGCGCAAACAGGCGGTATCCGCGAAACGCGGAGGACGGGGAAAAGCGGAATACATGAGACGCGGCTCCGGCGACAATATTGACGCGTCACCGCGAACTTGCAGTCTCATCGCCCAGCCGCCATGGCAGGGGCAATCCGCCTACCACCGGTGCACCCCGCCCGATGCGTTCGCGTGCGACAACACGTGCGACGGCAGGTCTCCTGGCTCGCGGGTCGCTGCTTCTCACCGCCTTCCCGGACCGCGAGGCCAGTGGCGTACAGGTGAGAAGCTCGCCGCTTACAGTTGCGGGGGCAGCTGCAGCTTGAGGCCGTGAGGCCGACTGCATTCCCTTTTCATCCCCAGAGGGGAACCATCAGGTCGATGGCAATATGGCTGGACCGCGACAAAGACAAGTGGATTTTTTCCTGGCGCACGCCAGCCAGGCCGGTTTTGGCCGTCGCCGGAGGCTGGGTCAACCGGTGTGTCCCGGGGAAGATGCCTGTTCAATCGGGGGAAGGTTAACTCATCCCAACTGGCGCATTGGTATGGGCGCCCGCCCGCTTGCCAGCACGCCGTCAAGCATCTCCAGCCGGTCCTGCCCCCAGAAAGGTTCATCGCGGTAGAAATAGTACGGCGCCCCAAACATCTGTCGCGCAATCGCTTCTTCCGTCAGTTCCGCCTCGCGCCGATGCACTTCCGGACGTTCGGCGCGGGCAAGCAGCGCGGCGCCGTCAAGCCCGCTGGCGTTGGCGAGACGAACCAGCGTCGCGGGGTCGGCGATGTCCAGTTCATCGGCCCAGACCGCTTTCAGGCAGGCGTGAACGAAGGGCCCCACTTCGGCGCCGTCTTCGATGGCGTTCAGCAACATGCGGTGGCCGAGCGATGGGTCGGCGGGATAAAATTTGGGCTCGAGCACCAGGGGAATGCCGCGAATCTCTCTCCAGCGCTGCATTTCGACAAAGCGGTAGGCCTGGCGCTGCAAGGGGCGTTCTTTCACCGGCTTGCCGCCGCCCGCGGCGAACACCTGCAGCAGGTTCACCGGCTTGTAGACGACCCCGGCGTTGTGACGCCGCGTCAGATCCTGGAACGTCAGGCTGCCGATGTAGGACCACAGCGAAATGAAGCTGAAGTAATATTCTACGTGTGGACGGGATGCGGCCATGGCGTTCAGGTTCCCATATATGCGGCGATGATGGACGGATCGGCGGCGATTTCGTCCGCGGGACCATTCCTGACGGTGCGGCCCTGGTCCATGACATAAACGAAATCGGCCAGTTCCAGCGCAATGCCCACGTCCTGCTCGACCAGAAGAATGCTGGTTCCGTCGGCGCGCACCCGCTCCAGCGTTGTCACAAGCTGGTCGACGATCGCAGGGGCAAGCCCAAGCGACAGTTCGTCGATCAGCAACAGGCCCGGCGCCGCCATCAGGCCGCGCGCGATGGCGCACATCTGCTGTTCGCCGCCAGACATGGTGGTGGCGTCCTGGCGCCGGCGTTCGGCGAGGCGGGGGAACAGCGCATACATCCGCTCCAGATCGGCGCGGATCGCCTGCTTCCCGTCTTTGCGGCGATAGGCGCCGAGCATGAGATTGTCGTGGACTGAAAGACCGGTGATTAACCGGCGCCCTTCCGGCACATGCGCCACGCCATGTTCCACGAATTGCTGCGGCGAGGCGCCGGCCAGGTCGCGTCCGCTCACGAAAATCGCCCCATTCCGCAGCGGCAACAGGCCGGAAAGAGCGCGAAGCAGCGTGGTTTTTCCGGCGCCATTGGAGCCAATGAGCGCGGTGATCGCGCCCTGGCGAACCTCCAGATCGGCGCGCCAGACAACCTGAATGTCGCCATAGCCGGTTTCAAGGCCTTCAACCTTGAGCAGGGTTCCGGTCATATGCCTGCTCCCGCCATGCGTTCAGCATATCTGCGGCCGAGATAGGCCTCCACCACCGTTTCGTCCGACAGCACGCTGGCGACAGGGCCATCAGCGATCAGTTTTCCGTGGTGCAGCACCACGAGGCGGCGGGCGGTGCGCGTCACCACCTTCATGAGGTGCTCGATCAGCAGGATGGTGGCGCCCTGCGCGGCGATCCGCGTGATGAGTTCAAGCGCGGCGTCGACCTCGGCCGGATTGAGGCCGGCGTTGACCTCATCAAGCATGAGCAGCTTTGGCCGCAGGGCCAGACTTTTGGCAAGTTCGAGGCGTTTGCGCCCAGCGAGCGTCAGGTTCGCGGCCGGCTTGCCCGCCTGATCGGTCAGCCCGCAAAACGCCAGATGGTGGGCCGCCGCGTCGCGCGCCTCGGCGATGCTCGCGGCGCCGCCGCCAAACAGGGCGGCGGCGGTGACATTCTCAAGCACCGTCATGGCCGGAAATGGCTGAACCACCTGAAAGGTGCGCGCCACGCCGAGGCGGGCGATGCGATCGCGCCGCATGTGGGCGATGGGCGCGCCGTTGAAGGTGATGGAGCCGGCGTCGGCCGTGTGAACGCCGGTGATGACGTTGACCAAGGTGGTCTTGCCGGCGCCGTTGGGGCCGATCAATCCAACGATCTCGCCAGATTTTAGCGACAGATTGATGTCTGACAGGGCCTCCAGACCACGAAACCTCTTGGTCACGCCCTTCAGTTCCAGCAGGGCCGTCATGGCGCGCGCCTCCAGATTTTCGGCAGGCTGACCAGGCCGACGCCGCGGATCTGGGAGAGGCCGCCAGGCAGGAACAGCACCAGCAGCACAACCAGCAGGCCGAGGATGCCGGCGTGGAACTCCAGCAGGTTGCGCCACAGCAGCTCTTCCAGCAGCAGGTAAGCAAACGCCCCCAACACCGGACCGAACACCGAACCGACGCCGCCAAGCAGGGCCATCAATATGGGCTTCACCGACATGGCGCCGTCATAGACGTCGGTGGGGTCGATATAGGTGACCCAAGAGGCGTAAACGCCGCCCACCAGCCCGATGAACAGGCTGGAAATGACAAAGGCCCAGGTTTTGGCCATGCGGGTGTCGACGCCGATGATCTGCGCCGCATCCTCATTCTGGGCAATGCAACGCAGGGCGACGCCCAGCCGTGAGCGGTCGATCAGCATGCTGGCGCTCGTGGCGGCGGCGGCAAGAAACAGCATCGCCGCCAGGTAGAGCTGGGGTTGGGTGAGCAGCGTGGTTTTCGCCAGCGGCAGGTTGATGCCCATGCCGCCGCCGGTGACGCTGGTCCACGAGTTGGTGAGCTCGCGCAGCACCTCGGCGATCACCAGGCTGGCGATGGCGAAATACTTGCCGCGCAAGTGCAGGATGGCGGAGCCAAGCAGGCCGGCGAACAGCGCCGCGCCGGCGCCGGCGAGCCCGACGCCCACGAGCAGGGGCGCTCCGAGGTTCTGGGCCACGGCCGTGACATAGGCGCCAAGGCCGAAGAAGGCGGCGGTGGCGAAGGACGGGTATCCGGCGATGCCGCCGATGATGTTCCACGCCAGCGCCAGCGCCGCGTACATGCCAAAAGTGGTGGCGAGGCGGATGATATAGGCGTCGGTCTGGCTGAGCAGGACGAAAGCCACGGCCACGATGGCGAAGGGCAGGGCAAGGGGCAGGGCAATACGCAGCATCATGCGAAGCCCTGCCTGCCAAGCAACCCGGACGGGCGCACCGCCAGCAGCGCGATCAGCAGGACAAACGCCAGCGTCAGCGCGTGCTCAGGCCCAAGCAGCAGCGCGCCGAAGCTCTCGATGACGCCGAGCGCGAAGCCGCCGATGACGGCGCCAGGGATGCTGCCGAGCCCGCCAATCACGCAAATGACGAAGGCCTTGCTCAGGTAGCCGGCGGAGGCCACCGGCGAGATCGGGAAAATCGCGCTGAGCAGCGCGCCGGCGCTGCCGGCCATGAACACGCCGAGACCAAAGGCCACCGCATAGGTCCAGCGGACGTTGACGCCAAGCAGCGCCGCTGCGTCGCGGTCCATGCGCACGGCGATGATGGCCCGGCCAAACTGGGTGAAGCGCAGCAGCAGGGCCAGCGCGCTGATGAGAACGAGCCCAACCAGTGTGGCGTAGATCCGGTCCGCCGGCACGACGATCGAGCCAAGGTCAAACACGCCTGGCGCCGGGTTCAGCAGCACCTTGCGGTAATCGGCGCTGAACAGGGCCAGCATCGAATTGTCCAGAAACAGGTTGAGGCCGAAGGTCAGCAACAGTGTGATCAGGAACGGCCGCGCCATGACATGATTGATGACGCAGTACTGCAGGGCGACGCCGCCAGCGAACATGACGGCGCCTGCCAGCGGCGCGAACAGGAATGGATTGATGCCCCAGTACTGGTGCGCGAAAAAGGCGAGATAGCCGCCGAGAACAATCAGGGAGCCGTGGAGGATGTTGATGATGTTCAACACGCCCCAGACCAGCGAAAAGCCCACGGCGATGCAGGCGTAAAGACCGCCGACAGCCAGGCCATTGACCAGAACCTGCAACCACAACATGAGCGATATTCCTGGAGGTGACCGCGCCTGACGCGTTTTCCGGTGAAGCGATCGCACGTCGTCGCGGAACGTGCGATCGCTTCAGAAAACTGGAGCAAAACGCGGCCATGCGCGACCGGATTTTGCTCCTGGCGCCTGATCGTCAGGATGCCGACGCATCAGCTTGACGCGTTTCCTGACGGGAAACGCCATGCGGCGCCAGGGTTTTCCCCAATGCCCGATGGACCTGGCCCATCGGGCATTGGCATGACCTGGCGCGCGAAGGCGGGGCTTACTTCAGACCGGTGCGGAACGTGCTGGTCGCGATTTCGGCCGGCGCCACCACCTGGACCTTGCCGTCCTGGATCTGCAGGACAGGCGGCACATAGCTGTCGGCGATGCCGATGTCCGAGAACGAGATCGGGCCGAAGAAGGTCTTGAAGCCGCCCTTCTTCAACTCGGCGCGAACCTTGTCGCGGTCGAGGCTGCCGGCGCGCTCGATCGCCTGCTGCAGCACCACGCCGACGGCCGAACCGGAGGCCTGGGTGAAGTCAGGCTCCGAGCCATACTTCGCCTTGAACAGCTCAACGAACTTCGCCGACGACCCAAACACATCGTCGCTGCTGTACCTGGCCACCGGGTGGAACCAGCTGGCGGTCGTCACATTCTCGGCCAGAGGGCCGACGGCGCTGATCCACTCCTGGTAGGCCGGGCCATTGATCAGGGTGAAAGCCTCGCCGCCCACCTTGAGATCAGCCGCCTGTTTGCGAATGGTGATGAGATCGTTGATGTAGCCGGTCGCCACGATCCAGTCGGGCTTCGCCGCGCGCAACTGGGTCAGCGCCGAGGCGTGATCCAGCGTGCCAATGGCGTATTTCTCGAAGAACACCACGTCGAAGCCACGCTTTTTGGCGCTCTTCTCAAACTCGTTGGCGAGCGAGAGCGGGTAAAGGTCGTTGCGGGCGAGAATGGCGACCCGTCTGGCGTTCGGCAGCTTCGCCTTCACAAGATCCGCCAGCGGCTCGCTGAAGGTGCTGTTGTCGGTGTAGACGCCGAACAGGTTCTTGTAGCCCTGGTCGAACACTTCTTTCGATGATGCGGACGATGCAATCATCGGCACGCCGGCTTTCTCGGCGACAGCGCTCGCCGCCTTGGTCGCGCCGGAGCCGAACGGAGAAAACAGGAAGTCGACCTTGTCGTCGGTGATGAGCTTCTCGGCGACCTGAATGGCGCGCGGCGTTTGCGACTGGTAGTCGTAGTAGCGCAGGTCCACCTTCAGGCGCCTGTCGCCAACCTTGACGCCGCCGGCGGCGTTCACCTGTTCCCGCCACAGCTCGTAGCCCTGGCGCAGCTTGGTTCCTTCCGGAGACAGCGCGCCCGTCACGGGAAGCGGCGCGCCGATGACGACGCTATCCTTCGCATTGGCCGCGACATTGCCGGCCGCCATGATCATCAGTCCGGCGAGCGCCGAACGTACGGTGAGCTTCATGATGATGCTGTCCTGACCAGGCGCCGGGAGCGAGCGGACCCGCTCCACGGCAGCCATATTTACGATAAATATCGTGAATTAATTCAAAATACAGAGTATCCCGTATTTTTGAGATCGTATAGCCCCACTGATGTTGATGCCAACAGGTTGGGACAGCTAAAAAACGCGGGCCAGTCGTTGGCGGTCCTTGCCGCCTGGTTTTCAGGCTTGGTCACCACGCCGAGGCGCTGGCCTGAGCCCGGTCATGCGAGGGGCAACCGCAGGCGGCGCGCGCCTGGAGCTTCAGCCGGTGTTGGCAAGCGCGACCAGCTTTTCGGGGGCCGGAGGACGTTGCATCCGGGCCGCGACGTCTGGCGCCGCCTCCAGCCAGTCGACGAACTCGTTTTCTTCCGTCAGCACGACCGGCATGGTCGCCGCCCACCCGGTTCCATCGTCGGGAGACGTCAGCCTGGCGAAGAACAGCACCTCCTCGAATGATCGCCACAGCCCGGCAAAAGCCGCCGCTCTTCCGTTCGCTGGTCGCAAGCCGCCGGATGGGCCCGCCGGGGCGCTGAAGCTGGTGAACGGGATCAGGCAGCGGTTGGCGCGCTTCAGCCAGGGGCGCCAGAAGGTGGAATCCAGGTTTCGCGCGCTTGTAACCAGCTGCTCCCGCCCCGGTGGCGGCGGAAATCCCCAGACCATCGGCGTAATGACCCTTCGCCCGGCGCGGATACGGATGACCCATGCCGGCCGCCCCGGTGCGACGCCGCCATGCAGATCGAGCACAGGATGCTCAGGCGTCGCATGGAACGCGCGCGCCAGCGCCTCCTTGGGCAGATCGATGCGATAGGGGGCAGAGCGGTAGACAGACATGGGGCCAGCGGAATTTCCATGCGCGGATGATGGGGCGCCCAGGCGCGGAACATCCGCCACGACGGCGGATTCCCGATCACGCGGGGGGAGGTCCGGTCGGACCGTCAGCGCGCGCCATTAAGCCTTCCTTGACTATGCCAGGCAATATTCATCGCATTCGCCCTCTGCCCTTTCCCGGGGATGCTCCATGTTCGCGCGCTTCTGCATTCTCGCCACGGCGGTCGCCACGCTGACCACGGTTGCAATGCCTCCGGCGCGCGCCGATGAGCCGGGCTATGGTCCCAACACCTACGAACGCACGCTGCAGGCGCTGGCGGCGCATGAGAAAATCGCCAGCCAGGGCGGTTGGCCAAAGACGCCCGGCAGCGTCACCGCGCTGAAGCTGGATTCGCAGGGGCCGGACGTGGTGGCGCTGAAGCAGCGCCTCATCGCCAGCGGCGATCTCCCTGCCGCCGCGCTGCCCGGGGAGGTTTATGACGCGACGGTCGTCGAAGCGGTGAAGCGCTTCCAGCGTCGGCATGGCCTGTCGGACCTCGGCACGGTTGGGCGCCTGACGCTGAAAGCCATGAACACGCCGGTCGAAACGCGCGTCAACCAGCTCACCGCCACGCTGGGGCGCCTCAAGGGCAACGGTTTCAACTTCGCCCATCGCTATGTCGTGGTGAACATCCCGGGCGCCAGCGTTGAAGCCGTCGAGGACGGCCAGGTGCGCCGGCGCCATCTGGCTATCGTCGGCCGACCCGACCGGCCGTCGCCGGTCCTGCAGGCCAACATCACGTCGGTGAACCTCAATCCGTACTGGACGGCGCCGATGTCGATCGTGAAGGCCGACATCATCCCGCGCATGCGCAAGGAGCCCGGATTTCTCGCCAGGGCGAACATGAAGCTGATCGGCGCCGAGAACAGGGAAATCGACCCCGCGAGCGTGGATTGGGCGACCCTGGTCAATCCATATTTCTACGTGCGGCAGGAGCCTGGCCCCACCAACTCCCTCGGCCAGTTGAAGATCGACATGCCCAATGGCGAAGCGGTCTATATGCACGACACGCCCAAGAAGGTGCTGTTCCGCAGCGATCTGCGCTTCAACTCCTCCGGCTGCGCCCGCATCGAGGGCGTGCGCGATCTCGCCGCCTGGCTGCTCGAAGGATCCGAGTGGAGCCGTCAGGCGATCGAGGACAGCATCGCGAAGGGGGAGCGCAAGAACGTCCAGCTGCGAAAGTCGACCCCTGTGGCGTGGGTCTATCTCACCGGCTGGCAGGGGGCGGACGGCCAGACGCAGTTTCGCGATGATATTTATGGTCTCGATAATCCGGTGGGAGTTGTTCTCTCAACGATCCAGCCGCGCAAGCCAAGGCCCAAAGCCATTTCAGCGCCGCAGCCCGTGGTTTCGCCGGTGACCGCGATCGGGACCCCGCATTTCACGACCAGGACCGCCAGTAACTGAGCCGGCCCTGCTCTGGCGCCATTGGGCATGGCTGCGGATTTTCCGCCGCCATGCCCACGCGGCGCCTCAGGGCGTGGGGAAGCGCAGCTCCGCCCGCAGCCCGCCGTCGGGGCGGTTTTCAAGATGCAGATCCGCCGCCATGCGCTGCAGGGCGAGATCGGCGATGGCCAGACCGAGGCCGCTGCCCATTGCCGTGCGATTGCGACCGCGGAAGAAACGGTCGCGCGCCTTGGGCAACTCGTCAGCCGGAATGCCTGGACCGTCGTCGTCGATGACGATGCTCAGGCTGGCCGGGTCACGACGCAACCAGCAGGCGACAGGGCGATCCGGCGGCGCATGCAAGACGGCGTTTTCCAGCAGGTTCCGCGCCGCCAGCATGAACAGCGCTCCATTCACCGGCAGGGTGACGTTGAACAGCCCCGGGTCCACCGCGATGGCGGCGGCTTTGGGGTAGTGCTGGCGGATGTCGTCCGCCAGCGTCTGCAATGTCCTGCCGGCGTCGACGCCGTTGGCGTCGTGGCCGAAGGCGCTGCTTTCGGTGCTGGTCAGGTCCGTCAGTTGACGGACCAGCCGCGAGGTCCGGTCCACGCCGATGACGATCTGGCGCAACGCATTGTCGCGCACCGTCGCGTCGCCGTGGCCCAAAGCGATCTGCGCCTGGGTCTTCATGCCAGCGATTGGCGTGCGGAGTTCGTGGGCGGCGAAGGCGGTGAAATCGCGCTCATGCAAGCGCGCCGCCTCCACCCGCGCGAACAGCCCGTTGAGGGAACGGATCATCGGCCGGATTTCGGACGGGCTGTCACGGTCCGGCAAGGGACTGAGGTCGGAAGCCGGCCTGATCTCCAGCGACCGCGCCATGGCGTTGAGCGGCGCCAATCCCTTTTTGACGCTGAGCCAGATCAGCCCCGCCAGAACCGGCAGGATGAGCAACGCCGGCAAGGCGAGGCCACGGATCACATCGGCGACCAGCTGGTCGCGCACGCGCATGTTGTCGCCCACCAGCACGCGCATGCCGAGGGCCCGGTTCTCCACCGCATAGACCCGCCAGGTTTCGCCATTCACCTGGGTGACGGAAAAGCCAACGCCGCTGTCGGTCAGCGGTTGCGCCGGCGCGCCTTCGGAGCGGCTGACCAGGGCGCCGCCGTTGATCGCCCAGATCTGGCAGGAGAGCTGGCGCTCATAGGGCAGGTGCATGGCGGCGATCTCGGCGGCGCGGGCGGCCTTTCCCGCGTCGACCTCCTGTCTGGCGCTGATGTCCTGGCGGGTGAGCAGCGAACTGACCATGCGGGCGGATTCGCTCAGGCGGGCGTCGAGCACCCGCTCCACCTGCATCCGGGCGCCCAGATAGATCCAGGCGATCGCCGACAGCCAGACGACGCCGGTGGTGACGATCAGGATCAGGACCAACCGCGTCCGGATCGACGTCATGACGCGGTCTCCATCAGCCGGTAGCCGACGCCGCGCACGGTTTCGATCACGCCGGCGCCCAGCTTGGCGCGCAGTTTGTGAACGTGCACCTCGATGGCGTTGCTCTCGATTTCCTCCTGCCAGCCATACAGACGCTCCTCCAGCTGGGATTTTGACAGAACCTGTCCTGGCCGGTCGATCAGGGCGTGCAGGATGGCGAACTCCCGGCGCGACAGCCGCACCGCTTCCCCCGCCCGGCTGACGGTCATCGCCGCGGGATCGAGGGTGATGTCGCGCCATTGCGAAGTCGCCGTCGCCCGGCCGGCTGCCCGGCGGATCAGGGCGCGAAGTCGCGCCGCCACCTCATCCAGATCAAACGGTTTTCCGAGGTAATCGTCGGCCCCGGCGTCGAGCCCGGCGATGCGGTCGGGCACGCTGTCGCGCGCCGTCAGCAACAGCACCGGCGCCGCCAACTGGCGGGCCCGCGCCTCGGTGAGGACGTCGAGGCCCGAACCGTCAGGCAGCATCAGATCGAGCACCACGGCGTCGAAGGTCGCGGCGCGCAGGGCCGCCGAGGCGTCGGCGCAGGTGGCGACGGCCTCCACGGTGAAGCCGGCCAGCCCAAGGCCGACCTGCAGGCCATTCATCAAAACGTCGTCGTCCTCGATAACCAGCACGCGCATGGCGCCTCGCCTGTTTCTGCCGTCGCCCGCAACCACCGCTCCCACCTTAAGCCAGCCTTAAGCTGCGCGGCCTGGAAAGCCGCATGGCCGGCGTCACGCCGCGATCCACGCCAGGCAGAAGGAGCATAAGGATGACTGTAACGCGAAGAGGCGCAATCCTGGGCGGGGCATTGCTGGCGACGGGCGGGGGCTTCGCCGGATTGCTGTTCGCAGGCCGGGCCGCCGCCAGCGAGATCGAGGTCACCAAAGAGATGATCCTCAATGATCCCGGGGCGCCCGTCGGCGGCAACCCCAAAGGCGACGTCACCATCGTCAACTTCACTGACTACAACTGTCCCTATTGCAAAAAAGTGGCGCCGGTGCTGGCGCGCGTCATCCGCGAGGATGGCAAGATTCGCCATGTCTACAAGGACTGGCCGGTGATCCGTCCAACGTCCATCGACGGCGCGCAACTTGCCATCGCCGCCAAATACCAGGGCCGCTATGAGATGGCCCATGAGGCCCTGATGAAGGTTCCCGGCAGCGGCGTCACCCGTGAACAGATGCGGGCCGCCCTTGAGACGGCCGGGATCGACATGCGGCGGCTGGACAGCGACCTCGGCGCGCGCAACGTCGATATTGACGCCCTCATCAAGCGCAACATGGCGCAGGGCGATGCGTTGGGCCTCACCGGGACGCCGAGCTTCCTGATCGGTCCGTTCCGCGCCTCCGCGCTCGACTATCAAAGTTTTCGCCAGGCCATTGCCGACGCGCGGGCCAAACAGGCTGAAGCGAAATAGACCCGCCAGACAGCGCGCCATGGCGGCGCGGCCCTTAAGCCTGCCTTAAGTCGCTGCGCCAGGATCTTTTCCCAAAGCCCATTTCCCATCCCGGAAGGTTTTTTCCATCCTGGAGCTGCGGCGGGAGTTCACTGTGTCTCAAAACAATCCCTGGCGGCGCGTGGTCTGGGCGCTGTTGGTCATGCTCGGCGCGCTGCTCGCCGCGCCCGCCGGAGCCCGGTCGCCCGCCGCCGGAACGCGGCCCCTGCCGGCGGATCAGGCTTTCCGGCTTTCGGCGACGCGACTGCCTGACGACAGCGTCCGCTTCGCGTGGACGATCGCGCCTGGCTATTATCTGTACAAGGACAAGTTCGTTTTCCGGCGCGGCGCCGCTGGTCTGCCCGCCCCAGAGTTGCAGGGCGACGGCAAGACGCTGGACGATCCGACCTTTGGCGTCACCACGGTGTTTCATAACCGCGCGGAGGCTGTTGTTCCCGTGGCGGGCGGAAAAACCGGGACCGTTGAGGTCGGCTATCAGGGCTGCCAGGAAAACGGGATTTGCTATCCGCCGGCGGTCCGGCAAATCGACCTCGCGACGCTGGCGGTCGCCGCTGCTCCCCCTCAGGCGACCTCGTCCGTCGCCGACGCCTGGTCCGCGCCGCCAGCACGGGCGCCCGCACAAGCCGCACCCGGCGGCGTCATCGCCGTGGACGATGGCGGCGGCATGGTCAGCGCGCTGCTGAACCAGGGCGGCGCGCTGGTCGTGCTCGGCAGCTTCATGCTGTTTGGCGTGCTGCTGGCTTTCACGCCCTGCGTGTTTCCCATGTACCCGATCCTCGCCGGCGCCATCGCGCGCCAGGGAGAAGCGGTCACCGCATGGCGTGGATTTTCGCTATCGCTTGCCTATGTGGTCGCCATGGCGGCGGCTTTCGGCCTGCTTGGCCTGGCGGCCGCGTGGTCTGGCCAGAACCTGCAGATGGCGTTGCAGTCGCCGCTGGCCATTGTCGCGGTTTCGGCGCTGTTTCTGGCGCTCGCTTTGTCGATGTTTGGGCTGTTCGAGTTGCAATTGCCGGCCTCCTGGGTCAACAGGGTGGGCGGTCTGGGGCAGGGGCGGCGCGGTTCGCTGGCCTCCGCCGGACTGCTGGGCTTCACCTCGGCGCTGATCGTTGGCCCGTGCGTGACCGCGCCGCTGGCGGGCGCGCTGATCTATATCGCGCAAACCGGCGATGTCGCCCTTGGCGCGGCGGCGCTGTTCGCGCTGGGCCTCGGCAAAGGCGTTCCGCTCGTGGTTTTCGGCACGCTCGGCCCCAAAGCGTTGCCCAAGGCTGGCCCGTGGATGGCGCGGGCGCGGCAGGGCTTCGGCTTCATTTTCATCGCCACCGCCATCTGGATGCTGTCGCGCATTCTCGCGGCGGAAGCCGGGCTCGCCCTCTGGGCGGCGCTGGCGATCGGCGTGGCGGTCTGGCTTGGCGCATTTGACGCGACCCGGCCGGACGCGGGCGCTGGCGCCCGCGTCGCCAGGGCCGCCGGGCTCGTTGCGGCGCTTTATGGCGTCATTCTCGGCGTCGGCGCGGCGACTGGCGCCGGCGATCCGCTGCGCCCGCTCGCGCGCCTCGCCGCGCGCGGCGCTGGCGGCTCGGCCCTGGTCCAGGAGCGCGCTTTCCATACGGTCGACAGTGAAACGGCCCTGCGGGCGCGGATGGCGGCGGCCAAAGACCGGCCAAGCCTGCTTTACGTAACGGCGGACTGGTGCGTCGCCTGCTCGGTCATCGAGCGCGCGGTGCTGCCGGATCTGGCGGTTCAGTCCGCGCTGGGTCAATTCAATCTGATCAAGCTTGATGTCAGCGACAACGCGCCGGCGCAGCAAAAACTGATGAAGCGCCTGCAGGTGGCTGGCCCGCCGACGATGATCTTCGTCTCTCCTGAAGGCCGGGAGGCGTCCGGGACCCGCCTTGTCGGCGACGTGACGCGCGCGACGCTGCTGGCCTCGGCTGGCAAGGTGGAGGACGCCCGGTGAACGCTGTCAGCATTGGCCCGCTGGTGTTCGCCTCTGACCGATTGGCGGCGATCCTTGGCGTCTTCGCTTTCATGATCACGGCGACGATCCTCGCCCGGCGGATGGATCGCGCCATCAGCGCCTGGGCGAGCTGGGCGCTGGTCGCCGGGCTCGTCGCGGCCCGGTTGGGTCACGTGGGTTTGCACTGGCACAGCTTCGCAGGTGAACCGTGGCGTGTTTTCGCCATCTGGCAGGGCGGTTTCGAGCCGCTCGCGGGCCTTGCCGGCGTGCTGCTGGTCAGCGCCCTGATGATCCGCTCATCCCTTGCCGGGCTTGGCGCGGCGGCGGCTCTCGGCATCGGGCTGTTTGTCTGGGCTGGCGTCGGCGCCTTGACAAAGGCAACGCTCGGCCAGCCGGCGCCAGCGGTGGCGCTGCAGCAGCTTGATGGTCTGCCCATGGCGATCAGCGATGTGGCCGGGAAGCCGGCCATCGTCAATATCTGGGCGAGCTGGTGCCCGCCCTGCCGCCGGGAAATGCCGTTGCTGGCGGAGGTGGCGGCGAGCCGCACCGACGTGACCTTCCTGTTCGTCAACCAGGGGGAAGAGGCGGACAAGATCCGCAGCTATCTGGCGCGCGACAGGCTTTCCCTCAACAGCATCCTGCTCGACCGCTCAATGCAGGTGGCGCGTCACTACGGCGTGCCGGGCCTTCCGGTCACGCTGTTCCTGAGGGCGGACGGCGCGCTCGCATCAATGCATGTCGGTGAAATCTCTCGCGAAGCGCTCAGCGCCGGCATCGACCGGCTTGCCGGCGCCCGTTGATCCACGCGGGCTCATCCCAATACGCCTTCCCGCTGTCGCGCCGCCGGTTGCGGCCAATCCATACCCCAAGGGCACCCCATGATCCTGTCCGCCAGGAGCCGCGCGCTCCATGCCATCGCCGCCGTCAGTCTGGCGCTCGCTGGCTGCACGACCACCTCCAATCCGTCGTCCAGGGGACAGCCGCCCCTGGATCCGCAGCGCGCCATGGCGCTCGCGACCTACGCCGGGCGGACGGATGAGAAATTCCCTGTCCCGGCGGTCGATGTGACGCAGATGGAGACGCGCAATATCCGGCGTCAGGTGGCCTATCCCACGCCCCATTCGCCGGGAACGGTGATCGTCGACACCAAAAATCGCTTCATCTATCTGGTTCAGGAAGACGGCAAGGCGATGCGTTATGGCGTCGGCGTGGGCCAGGAGGGACTGGCGTTCAAGGGAAACGCCAATATCGGCCTCAAGCGCGAATGGCCAAACTGGGCGCCAACCTCCAACATGATCGCCCGGCAGCCGGAGCGCTACGGCCCCGTGGCCGGCGGCGTGAAGGGCGGGCCAGAGAACCCGCTCGGCGCCCGCGCGCTCTATCTCTACCGGAATGGCAAGGACACCCTGTTCCGCATTCACGGCACCAATGAGCCGGAGACCATCGGCCAGGCGATGTCCTCCGGCTGTATCCGCATGATGAACCAGGACGTCATCGATCTCTACAACCGGGTTCCAGCGGGATCGAAGGTCGTTGTGCTGTAAGACGCCGGGCGCGCGCGCTGGCTGACGGTCACGGCGTTGACCGGCGGCGGTTTCAGCGAACCGCCGCCGGTCTGTTTCCGGGCTGCTTACTGGGCGGCGTTGATTGCCTTGAGCCCGGCGAGCGCGCAGCCGGCGTCAATATCGCCGGTAGGGGCGCCGCCAACGCCGACGCCGCCGACCAGGGCCTTGCCGAACTTGATGGGCAGGCCGCCGGCCTGAATGACCATGCGCGCATCCATGTTGCGCAGCCCGTCATTGGCTGGCTTGGCGGCGATAAATTCAGCAATGCCGGCGGTGTCCCGGCCCATGGCGGCGGAGGCGAAGGCCTTGCCCTGGGCGCTCGACCCTGTGTGCGGGCCGGCGTTGTCGGCTTTCACCAGCACCTTGGTTGCGCCATCGCGGGCAACAATGGCGACGCTGACATTGTGGCCCTCGGCGGCGCAGGCCTTGAGCGCGGCGTCCGCCGCCTTGACCGCCAGATCGAGCGGCAGATAGGGCGCTGTCGGCAGATCCTGCGCGAAGGCCGGCAGTGGGGCGAGCAGCGTGGCCGCGAGCACGAGTTGACGGATCATCATGGTCTCCTTCCCGATAACTTGAGGGAGACTAGGCCGGTCGGCGCCGGCCCGGTATGCGTAGGCCTTGCAGGCGTCTCCGTAGTTCTACGGAGTCCCGGGTTCTATGGAGTCTCGCGCCCGTGAAGCCAGAGGCGGGTCATTTCCGCTTGCGATGTCGTGCCCAGCTTCGCCGCGATGGCGGCGCGGTGACTTTCCACGGTGCGCGGCGACAGGCTGAGCCCGCTGGCGATCTGGCGCGTCGTGAAGCCTTCGGCGATACGGTCAAGCACCTCGCGTTCGCGCGGGGTCAGGACGGCCAGCAACGCCAGCGTTTCAGCCCGCTCGGCCCGGCGATCGAGGGTTCGTTCCAGCACCTCCTGCCCTTTCTGTATGGCCTCGATCAGATCCTGCTCGTCCACCGGCTTCGACAGAAAGTCGACGGCGCCGTTGCGGAAGGCGCGCCGGCAGGCCTCGATGTCGCCATGGCCGGAAACAACGATCGTCGGCCAGTCAACGCCAAGCGCGTTGAGGCGCTCCTGCAACTTCAGCCCGGAAATGACAGGCATGCGGATATCGAGCACCAAGCACCCCGGCTTCAGCCCTGGCAGTCGGGCCAGAAAGGTCTGCGGATCGGCGAAACACATGGTGTCGATGTCAACGGTGGACAGGAGCAGGGCGAGCGCATGGCGCACCGCTTCGTCATCATCGACCAGATAAACCGGATGCTTCATGGCGTAGCCCCTGCCAAACCCTGACGCCGCGGCAGCACGACCCGGAAGGTCGCGCCGGATCCCCCCTCGACCAGGCTGATGTCCCCGCCAGCGCGCTCCACGAGGCGCTGGCTCAAGGCCAGCCCGAGCCCGGTTCCGTTGGCGCGGGTCGTGGTGAACGGCGTGAACAGGCGTCGCCGCAGTTCTTCTGAAACACCCGGGCCGTTGTCGGCGATCTCCAGCACCGCCTGCCGGGCGTCCTGCTGCAGCGTGACGGTCACCTGGCCCGCGCTGTCGCTCGCGGAGGTCGCCTCGACGGCGTTGCGCATCAGATTGAAAACCACCTGCTCCATTTCAATGGCGTCAGCGGCGACCAGAACGGCGTTGTCCGGGATATGGAAGGTCAGCCGCGTTCCGCAAGACGCGGCCAGCGGGGTCAGGAGCGCATGCACGTTTTCAATGACATCGCGCAGATCGCAGGCGGATCCAGGCATCTGCTGCGGTCGCGACCAGTTGCGGAAACGTTCAAGCATCGTGGCGGCGCGGCGCGCCTGCTTCACGGTGTCGTCAAGAACCGTCGCAAGACGCGCCATATCGCCCCGGTCCACCATGCGCCGACCGGCCTGGGCCTGGGCGAGGATGGCGGTCAGCGGTTGCGTCAGCTCATGGGCGAGGCCGCTGGCCATTTCACCCAGCGCATTGACGCGCGACGCATGAGCAAGGCGCGAATCCAGCGCGCTGATCCGCGCCTGCTCCATGGCCGCGCGGGTGCGCGCCCGCTGCCGTAGCGCCGATATGGCCGCCGTATAGCCGAGGCCCACGGCGGCGAGCGTGAAGCCGGTCAACGCCAGCGGGAAAATCTCCGCCATTCTGATCGCCACGCCGGTTTCCAGGATCAGCGGCTGGGAGGCGCTGTCCAGCGTTCGCGAGACGCGGATGGTTTTCGGCGCCGGCCCCGGAGCGAGCAGCGGCTGCCCGTCAGGTAACGAGAGGTTGAGAGAGACGCCAGGCCGCGACCAGTATGGGCTGGCGCCGCCCAGCAGTTTCGCGGCGTCGACGCCAAGCATCAACCCATAACGCGCCGCCGCGGAATTGGGGCTGCGTTTGATCATGATGTAGTGGTGGGCGCGCGTCGGATGGGGCAGCAGAACGATCTTGCCGTCGTGGACTTTGGCCGCCGCCCGGACAAGCTCCGCTGTCTGCGGATCGACGGGTTCCGTGCCGATGGGCTCCCCCCCGGGGTCAAGGGGAATGAGTTGCACCTCGTCAATACGGGGATAAAAGCGCGTGATGGTCGCGGCGACATCCAGAAACAGGTCGCGTCGGTCATCCGCCGCCGCGGCGGCAATGGCGGACAACGCCGTCAGGTGCGCGTCATGCTGGTCGGCGCGCTGGGATGCGAGCCGGTGCAGGGCGACGCTTTCCTGCTCAAGCGCAGCCACAATGGCGTGACGTTGGAAGACGAAGAGCGCGCCGGCCGCCGCGACCAGCAGGCAGCACCCGAGCAGGAATTGCCTGAGCGGACTTTCAAGAAAAGGGCGGCTGGCGCGCGTCATTTCAGCAGTCCTGCAATTCACGCGCAACGCATCACAACCGGACGATCGCGGCAAGCGGCGCCAGACGCCTGGATGGCCGGCGCCGCCAACCTGGTTCCGGGAGGCCCCTGGGATCAGGCCGAAGCTTGCGCAAGGCGTTGCCGCATCCACGCGCCAGTCTCGTCAATGGCGGTCAACGCCGACGGCAGGTAGAAGTGGAACAGCGGCCAGGCGTGCGGCATGCCCGCCGCAACATGCAGGCGCACGTCAATGCCCGTCATCGCCGCATTGTTGGCGAAAGTCACGGAATCAGAGAGCAGGACCTCCTCGCTGCCGACGTGAATGAGCATCGGCGGCAGACCGGAGAGATCAGCCCGCACCGGCGACGTTACCGGGTTGTCCGGTTTGCCGCCAAGATAAGCCAGGGCGACGCCAACAATGCCTTCACGGGTGATCATCGGATCCCGCTTGCCGACGCGCGCATATGATTCCGCCGTGGTTTGCATGTCGAGCCACGCACTGAGCAGGTAAGCGCCGGCAGGTTGCGGCAGACCCTTGTTCTTCAATGTCACCAGCAGCGCAGCGGCGAGATTGCCGCCGGCGGATTCACCGCCAACGATCAGGTTCTCTGGCCGGACGCCCTGTCCGAGAATGTACTGATAGGCCTTCAGCGCGTCCTCGACCGCCGCTGGATAGGGGTGCTCCGGCGCGAGGCGATAGTCGATATGATACGCCGTGACATTGGCCGCCGCTGCAAGGCGCGAGACATAATGGCGATGGCTTTTGATGCTTCCGAAAATGTGTCCGCCGCCATGCAAATAGAGCAGGACCTTGTCGCCAGGCGCGCCGGCGGGGGTGATTTTCTCAACTGGAAGCCCGGATAGTTCAAAGGTCTCGACCGCACAGTCGGGAGCCATGGGCACGGCTCCCATCTCGGCGTCGAACGACGCCCGCGTTTCCTCAAGCGACATTTGCGCCCGCGCCTCCATGCGGGTTGCGCACATCTGCCAGAATGCTTCGAGCTCGGGCGTTTTTTGCGCCATTGACGTTCCTCCCCGTGGATCTTTCGTTCATTGCCGAGTTTCAGCGGATCCGGTGGGAAATCAAGCCGGCAGGGCAACAACGCCTGCGATCATTGCGACGCATTTCCCCCGGGAGCCACGCTCATGCACGCTGCCTGGCGCTGCGCGACGGCTGGCTTGCGCCAACTTCCGCTGGAGCAATTTCCGCTGGAGCAACTTCTGTTGGAGACGGTGAGGGCATCATGCGCATTTGGGCGAGGGGGCGTGCAACTGGCTGGGGGCTGCGTGAGTAAATCCGTTTCTCATCGCCGCGCAGATGTCTATGCTCGCCGGCGCAATCCGGTTGACGGCTCGCAGGAGCCCCGGAAACGAAAGAGGAAACGCCAGATGACCGAAGCCTGGATTATCGACGCCTGCCGCACGCCGCGCGGCATTGGCAAGCACCCGAAGGGCGCCCTGTCAGAGATTCACCCCCAGCACCTCGGCGCCACCGTGCTCAAGGCCCTGGTCGATCGCAACGGCTTCAACACCGCCGACGTTGATGACGTTATCTGGGGCACCAGCGCCCAGGTCGGCCCGCAGGGCGGCGATCTTGGCCGCATGTCGGCGCTGACCGCAGGCTATGACGTGACCAGCAGCGGCGTCACCCTCGACCGTTTCTGCGGCTCCGGCATCACCGCCGTCAATTTCGCCGCAGCGAGCGTAATGTCGGGAATGGCCGACCTGGTGGTGGCCGGCGGTTGCGAGATGATGTCGATGCCGCTGCGCCGTGGATCGAGCGACGGCCCGCCGGTCATGGATCGCGGCAATCTTGAGCTGCGCGCCCTGCATCCGCAGACCAACCAGGGCGTCTGCGCCGACGCCATCGCCAGCATTGAAGGCATCACGCGCGAAGACACCGAGCGCCTGGCGCTGGAAAGCCAGCGCCGCGCCGACGTGGCCATCCGGGAAGGACGCTTCAACCGCAGCCTGGTCCCGGTTTACCGCCAGGACGGGACGCTGGCGCTGGATCATGAGGAATTCCCCCGGCCGGGCACCACGCTTGAGGGGCTGGCCGCGCTGAAGCCGTCCTTCGAAGCGCTGGCCGACATGCAGATCGATGATACCGGCGCCACCTACCGCAGCCTGATCCTGCAGAAGTACCCTGGGCTGAACATTGTGCCGATCCACCATCCGGGCAACTCGTCCGGCGTTGTTGACGGCGCGGGCGCGCTGCTGCTCGCCAGCCCGGAATACGCGAAGGCGCACGGCATGAAGCCGCGGGCCCGCGTCGTGGCCATGGCCAACCAGGGCGACGACCCGACGCTGATGTTGAACGCGCCGGTTCCTGCGGCGCGCCGGGTGTTGAAGAAGGCCGGACTCACGGTTGACGACATCGACCTGTTCGAGATCAACGAGGCTTTCGCGGTGGTTGCCGAGAAGTTCATCCGTGACCTGAAGCTTGACCGTGAGAAGGTCAACGTCAATGGCGGCGCGATGGCTCTTGGCCATCCGATTGGCGCCACCGGCGCGATGCTGATTGGCACGGTGCTGGACGAGCTGGAGCGGCGCGACCAGAAGCGCGGTCTCGTGACCATGTGCGCGGGCGGCGGCATGGCTCCGGCGATCATCATCGAGCGGATCTGAACCCATCAGGTCTTTTGATGTCCGCGAATGCGCCCGATCGTCCTGATCGGGCGCATTTCGTTGTTCTGGAGCCGGTTTTCAGCAAGGCGCGTTCGATCTGTCAGGGAAGGTTCGACGGTCAGGCGCGCGGATGCCGGTTGGGCCGGGTTGTTTCGTCCCAGTCAAGCCACGCGTCAGTCAAGCCAAGCGCCAGGCAGATCAAGCGCCAGGTAAATCGCGTCCCAGGTGAACCACTCGGGAATTGGAGCGAAGGACGGTGCTCCACGTTGAATGAGAGGCGCGCAGCCAGCATCCATTTCAATTTTGAATCGTTCTATATTATTGTTTTTAATTGTAAATTTCTTCCATCAGTGTATCCCGGGCCCGTCATGGGGCGAGTGATGCTGATGCAACCAATCCGGGACGCTGGCGCGATTGCGCCTGGCCTGAACCTGTTTTCGAGACAATTGCAGCTATCCGCTGGCGCGCTCGACGTTGTTGCTGGCGCGCAGACTGTCGGACCCATGCGGCGTGGCCTGAAGATCGGCGTTTTGCTGGATGGCGGCGTATCGCTGACGCTTGATAATCAGCCAACCTTGCAGATTCGCGGCGCCGCCCTGTTCATCGCGGCCAATGCCGGCAACCGGGTTCAGCAACGGGCGGGGTTGTCCGCAGGCGTCATGCGTTACGCCCTGACGCAGTTCGCTCCCGACTTTGTCGTGAATGAATTTGGTGGGCAGGCCGCCGGCCTGCTTGAGGCCGCCGGCCCCGATGACGCGCGCGTCTGGATCCGCCCCGCCGGCCCCGCCGTGCGTTCCGTCGCCCTGCAGATGGTTGCGTGTCCCGTGTCAGCGCCTTTGCGCCGGCTCTATCTCGCTGGCAAGGCGCTGGAACTGGCGACGCTGGCCCTTGACGAGATCGGCCGGGGCGACGCCGGCGGGCGGTCGCGTTTGTCGCGACGCACCCGCGAACAGGTGCTGGCGGCGCGGGATATGTTGCTGGCCGATATGCAGCAACCGCCCGGGCTGCCGGAACTTGCCCATGCCTGCGGTCTCAATCCGACCCGGCTGACCTCGGCGTTCCGCACGGAATTCGGCATGAGCGTCTTTGCCTATCTTCAGGAGCAGCGACTGCTGCGGGCTCACGCAATGATCGCGTCAGGAGAGGTCAGCGTCGCATCCGCCGCGTTCCATGTGGGATATACGCCAGCCTATTTTTCGGTGCTGTTCCAGAAACGTTTCGGAATATCGCCAGGCAAGCTGCGGTAAAGCCAAGGCTGTTTCCCGTACTCTGGATTCATTTGAAATTCTGTCAAAAGAAATACTGCCGGAATCGAAAGTCGACCGCGTTGCCGGCATTTGCGCGACCATGAGACAACCCCGCCAACAGAAGGCCGCGCCAGCGGCGCGCAAGGGTAAGGTCATGGCACGAGCAATCCTGGACAATCGCAATGCCCTGATGACGGGCGCCGCCCTGGCGGCGATCGTCGCAGGCTGGTCGGGCGCGGCGTGCGCGCAACAGGACGCCGCCATCAATCTCGATGCCATCAGCGTTCAGGGCGAGAGCGCGACCGGCCCGGTGAATGGCTATGTCGCCCGTCGCAGCAGCACGGCGACCAAAACCGACGCGGCCATCATGGAGACGCCGCAATCCGTCACCGTGGTGACGCGCCAGCAGATGGATGACCAGGCGGCGCAGACCGTGGGCCAGGCCCTGCGCTACACAGCGGGCGTTCTTGGCGAAACCCGGCTCTCCGCCGGCCGTTACGACAGCGTGTTCGTGCGCGGGTTCGGCGGCTCCGGCAGCGGCGCTGGCTATGTGGGCTATCTTGACGGGCTCCGCTATCTGCGGGGCGTCAACTATCTGGTGCCGGCCTATGATCCCTGGGGGCTCGAGCGCATTGAGGTTCTGCGCGGACCCGCCTCGGTGATCTTCGGACAGGTCAAGCCTGGCGGCATTGTCAACATGGTCAGCAAGCGCCCGCGCGACGTGGCCCATGGCGAAGTCCAGTTGCAGACCGGCAGCTATGGGCGCGCCCAGGCTGCGTTTGATATTGGCGGCCCTGTCAACGCCGACAAGACCCTGCTTTACCGGGTGGTCGGCCTTGGTCGCGCCGCCGATACCCAGGTCGACCATACCCGCGAGGAGCGCATATTTATCGCGCCGTCGCTGACATGGCGTCCCACTGACGCCACCAGCCTGACCATCCTGGCTTCGTACCAGCGCGATCCGGAAACCGGCTTTTATGGCTTCATTCCTGCGGTCGGCACGGTCCTGCCAAGCCGGGCCGGCCGCATTCGCAGCAATTTCTTCCCCGGCGAACCGAACTTCGAGGGCTACAGCCGCAACCAGGCCAACCTCGGTTACGAGTTTTCGCACCGGTTCAACGACGTCTTCACGTTCCGTCAGAACGTGCGCGTTTCGGATATGCAGTCCAACTTCCGCACCGTGGCGGTCGCCGGCATTGGCGCGGACCAGAAAACCCTGAGCCGCCGCGCCACGGCGTTTGATGAAAAGGCGCAAACGGCGACCATCGACAACCAGTTGCAGGCGGACTTCGCCACGGGCCCATTGACGCACAAACTGCTGCTGGGCGCTGACGCCGCATGGACCGACGGCTGGTCCAACGGCGGCTTCCCGGGCGTGGTCCAGACGCTCGATTTCACCAATCCCATCTATGGACGGCGACCGTTCTCCCTGTCCCAGAAAACCCTGACGACGCAGACAACAAGCCAGTATGGCGTCTATGCGCAGGACCAGATCAGGCTGGGCCGGCTGATGTTGCTGGTCGGCGGCCGTTTCGACTGGGCTGAATCAAGCACGCGCGATCACGCCAAAAACGCCATCACCCGCCAGAACGATACGGCGCCGACCGGCCGCGTGGCGCTGATGTACAATTTTGACAATGGTTTCGCGCCCTATGTGAGCTACTCGACCTCGTTTGAGCCGTTGGCTGGCGTCAGCTATGGGGGGCAGGCGTTCAAGCCAACCGAGGGCGAGCAGTACGAGGCGGGCTTCAAATACGAGGCTCCTGGCTCCAACATTTTCTTCCAGGCCGCCGTCTACCAGATCCGCCAGACCAATGTGGCGACCACCGACACGGCCCATCCCGGTTTCCAGGTCCAGACCGGAGAGATCCGTGCGCGCGGCGTCGAGCTGGAGGCGCGCGCCACGGTGCTCCGCAATCTCGATCTGGTCGCCGCCTACGCCTATACCGACGCCGAGGTGACGAAGAGCGCCGGCGCCGATCTGAACAGACGTCCGCCGGTCGTGCCGCGCCACATTGCCTCGCTCTGGGCGCACTATACCTTCGACAACGGCGCGCTGGCCGGCCTCGGGCTCGGCCTGGGCGTCCGCTATGTGAGCAAGGGCGCAGGCGATGCAGGCAACACCTTCTGGGTCCCGGCCTATACGCTTGCCGAGGCGGCCATCAGCTACGATTTCGGCGTGGCGCGGCCGGCGCTGAAGGGCTGGAAGATCCAGGTCAACGCCCACAACCTGTTCGATAAGGAATATATTTCCGGGTGCTATTCCGCCACGGGTTGTTCTTTCGGACTGCGCCGTACGGTGCTGGCGACGCTGTCTTACAAATGGTGACGCGCGCGCGCGCGGAGGCGCCGTTTGTCCTGCCGGGGGCCAGAGAGTTCGCATACGTGGCGCGTGACGGCGCGGCGTACAGCCTGCTGATTCATATCCCCGGGACGCCGCCGCCGGCGGCCGGATTTCCGCTCATCATGCTGGTTGACGGGCGCGCGTTGTTCGCCGCCGCCGTAATGGCGATGCGACTGCAGGCAGGTCGTCCCGGGGTCACCGGCGTCGGGCCGGCGGTGATTGTCGGCGTCGGATACCCGGGCGACGCCCTGTTCGACGTCGGGCGCCGGGCTGGCGACCTGTTGCCGACGGCCGGTGGGGCTGACCGTTTTCTCGCCACGCTGCTTGACGAGATCCTGCCGTGGGTCGGGCGTCTGGCGCCGCTGGATGCGACGCGGCGGGCGCTCGCGGGTCATTCCTTCGGCGGTCTGTTTGTCCTGCACGCCCTGTTCGCCAGGCCGTCGGCCCTGGCCGCCTTCATTGCCGGCAGCCCGTCCATCTGGCGCGGCGCTTCCCCCCTGCGCGCGGCTGAAACGCGTTTTATCGCGCGGCAGGATGGAGTGCGCCCACGCCTGCTGGTTACCGTGGGGGGCGACGAACAGAAACGCCGCGTGGACGACAGCCCGGAGCGCGCCGCGCGGCGCATCATGGCGCGCATGCACGACAACGCGGCTGAACTGACGCAACGTTTGTCCGCGAGTGGGGCGGCGACGTGCACATTCACGGTCTTTCCGGATGAGAACCACATATCGGTGATACCGGCGATGCTGTCGCGGGCGGTTGCCTTCGCCCTGGGCCATACCCGGGCAAGTGGAGAATGCAGCCCATGAGCCCAGGTTTTTCCCGCCGGTCGTTTGTTCTCGGCGCCATGACGGCGCCGCTCGTGGCTCGCCCGGCGAAAGCGCAGGTGGGCGCGGTCAGCGCCACGGATGCGCTTGGACGCACGGTGACCTTGCCAGCGCCCGCCAGGCGGATCGTATTGGCCCAGGGGCGGCAGCTGAATTCGCTTGGCTTCATCCATCCCGACCCGGTCTCGATCCTCGCCGGTTGGGGATCCGATTTCGCACGCCAGATTCCGGACGCTTACATGCGCTACAAGACGCGATTTCCGGCGATCGCCCATGTCCCTGTGGTCGGCGATGGGGCCACGCCGGGCGGGTTTTCGCTGGAACGCACCGTGGCGCTGGCGCCAGACCTCGTGCTCGCGCCGCGCGGCGGGGCTAACGCCGGGGCGGGGCATGGCGATCTGGTCGCCCGACTGGAGGCGGCCGGCGTGCCCGTCGCGGTAGTGGATTTCTTCAACCAGCCGCTCACCGACACGGTTCCAAGCCTCAGGGCGATCGGCCGCCTGACCGGGCAGGATGAGCGGACGGAGCGGTTCGTCAGCTTCTACGAGGGGCGGTTGCGACGGGTCGCCGGCAAGATCGCCAGGGCGCGGCGTCCGCGCGTGTTCATGCATGTCCACGCCGGCGGCACGGAATGCTGTTCTTCGCCCGGGCGGGGCACGCTGAACGATTTCATCCAGGCGGCCGGTGGCGACAACGTCGCCAGCGCGCTGTTGCCTGGCGCATCCGGGCAGATCAGCCTCGAACAGTTGCTGGTCGCCAACCCCGACTGTTACGTGGCGACCGGCGGCCGCCATCTGGAAAAGAGCGGCGGTCTGGTTCTGGGGCTTGGCGTCAGTCGCGCGGTCGCGGAGGAAAGCTTCGCCAGGCTGCTGGCGACGCCAGGCATCGCGGCGCTTGGAGCGGTTTCCGGGCAACGGGCGTTCGGCCTCTGGCATCTGTTCAACGACACGCCCTTGCACGTGGCGGCCATCGAACGTCTGGCAGGCTGGCTGCACCCGGAATCTTGTGCTGACCTGGATCCCGCCGCCACCCTGGCCGAGGCCGCGACATTCTCGGCGATCCCTCTGGATGGCGCGCTCTGGGTTGGGCCGGGGCGGTCATGAACGCAGGCGGACGCGACAATCTGAGCGGTGAAGGTGCCCGCGCCCTGGCGCTGTATGGCGCCCGGTTGCGCTGGCGCGCGCTGCTCGTCGCCGGGCTCGGCGCGCTGGCCTTTGCCGGTCTGCTGGTCGACATGATGACAGGCCCGGCCGGCCTGACGGCGACGCAGATATGGACGGCGCTGACGCTGGGAGACGCGGAGCGGGCCGTTCAGGTCATCGTCTGGCAGGTGCGATTGCCGGTGGCGCTGATGGCGGTGTGCGTCGGCGCGGCGCTTTCCCTTGCCGGCGCCGAGATGCAGACCATCCTCGACAATCCGCTCGCCAGTCCGTTCACGCTTGGCGTTTCCGCCGCTGCGTCCTTTGGCGCGGCCCTGGCCATCATCCTTGGCCTGGGCCTGAGCTTCGCGCCGGCTGGCGTCGCCGTTTCGGTCAACGCTTTCCTGTTCGCGTTTGGCTCGGTGCTGTTGTTGCAGGCGCTGGCGCGGCGGGCTGGCGGCGGTCAGGAGGTGCTGGTGTTGTGCGGCATCGCCCTGGTGTTCACTTTCAACGCCTTGCTGGCGCTCGTGCAGTTTCTGGGTACGGCGGACGCCCTGCAACAGTTCGTGTTCTGGAGCATGGGCAGCCTCGGGCGGGCTGACCTGCGCGCCGTGGCGGCCATGAGCGCGGCGCTCGCCGTGACCCTGCCGTTTTCCCTGGCCGCATCGTGGCGCATGACGGCGCTGCGGCTGGGGAGCGAGCGGGCGGCCAGCTTCGGGGTGAATGTTGGACGTCTGCGGTTCCTGTCGCTGTTGCGCGCCAGCCTGCTGGCGTCCACGGCGGTTGCCTTCGTGGGCGTGATTGGCTTTGTCGGTCTGGTCGGCCCGCATATCGCGCGGATGCTGATTGGCGAGGATCACCGCTTTTTCCTGCCGGCCAGCGCGCTCACCGGCGCTGTCGTGATGTCCTTTGCGTCCATCGCCAGCAAGATGGCGGCGCCTGGGGTGGTGTTGCCGGTCGGGCTGGTGACCTCGCTGATCGGCCTGCCGGTGTTCCTCGCACTGATCCTGCGCCGGAGGAACCCATGAACCCGGAGGCGGCGGCGTTCACCATCACCGGCGTCAGCATCGGCTATCCGGGGCGACCGGTGATTGACCAACTGAGCCTGTCGCCCTTGCCGCCGGCCAGCGTCACCACGCTTGTCGGTCCGAACGCAGCCGGAAAATCGACGTTGCTGCGTGGCGTCGCCGGGCTGTTGCCCGCTCGCGGCGTGGTGCGGCTTGGGGATCTCACGCTGTCGGGCGCGACGCGCGGGGCATGGACGCGGCGCGTTGGCTTCATGCCGCAAACATTGCCGGCTGGCGCGCGTCTTCTGGCGCTGGAATCAGTCGTCGCGGCGCTCGCCGCCAGTCAGCCGGATGAAGGCCTGTCCCTGTCGCAGTCCGCGATGCGCGCTCGCGCCATGGCGACCCTGGAGCGTCTCGGCGTTGGGGGGCTGGCGCTCGAACCGCTTGACGCGCTGTCCGGCGGTCAGCGTCAGCTCATTGCCCTTGCTCAGGCCATTGTGCGCCGCCCCGCCGCCCTGCTGCTTGACGAACCGACAAGCGCGCTGGATCTGCGGCATCAGGAGCAGGTGATGCGGGTGGCGCGCGATCTGGCGACAACCGGCATGATGGTGATTGTGGTGCTGCATGATCTTGCCATGGCCGCCCGTTGGGGGAGCCACATGGTGGTGCTCAGCCAGGGCAGGCTCGCCGCGGAG
The DNA here is from genome assembly GCF_014656355.1 of Camelimonas fluminis. Classification (GTDB taxonomy): domain Bacteria; phylum Pseudomonadota; class Alphaproteobacteria; order Rhizobiales; family Beijerinckiaceae; genus Camelimonas; species Camelimonas fluminis. The sequence continues at coordinate 40,361 of NZ_BNCG01000012.1, read as the reverse complement.
GGGCCGCCCGACCAGGTGCTGACGTCCGCCTTGCTGGCGCGGGTCTATGGCGTCGACGCCCGGGTGGAGCGCTGTTCGGCCGGGCGGCTACAGATCATGGTTGATGGCGTCATTGATCACGGCTCTTCCCGATCTGGCGCGCCGCCGCCGTCGCTTCCGCCCCCCTGACGCAATGTTTCGCATGGCGCGCCGCTCCCGACCAAAGACGGGAGAGCCGCCGATCCGCCCCCGTTTGAGGATGTCTCATGTTCACCACGCGCGGCCATGTCCCTGTTTCCGGACCGTCCAGACTGCTGGCGCGAGTTTGCGCGCATCTGGCCGACCACGGCGTCTCCGTCGCTTTGGCGAATGACGCGGCGCAAATTGTGCTCGGCGCGGCGCATGGATGCGTCCGCGTTGCCGGCGTGGGGCTTGAGGCGATGGTTTCTGCGCCGGATCTCGGCGCCTTGCGCGCCTTGCGGGCGGCGATCGCCAGCCATGTTCTGGAGTTCGCGCCGCCCGGGGTGGAGGTTGTCATGACCTGGGAAGGGGATGGCGCCGGGGAGGCGCCGCCGCCGGACTTTCGTCTGCTGACGGTGATGGGGACGCAGACGCTGACCCCGCACATGCGCCGCATCCACTTCCACGGCGAGGACCTGGGCCATTTCGATACGCTGGACGCGCTGCATGTGCGCCTGTTCATCCCGCCGCCCGGCGTCGCCGCGCCCGCCTGGCCGTTGATGGACGTGAATGGACGCCTGGTGGAGCAGCCGGCGGATCGCCGGCCGGCAATTCGCAAATACACCATCCGCAGCATCGACACTGGCGCCGGTGATCTCGCCATCGACTTCGTTCTGCACGACGACGCCGGGCCAGGCGCGGCTTTTGCCGCCACGGCGCGCCCCGGCGATGTGATTGGCGTCGCCGGTCCGGGCGGACGCGGTCTGCGGCAGGCGGAGCGATATGTGTTTCTGACGGACGAAACCGGACTGCCCGCGGTCGCCCGCATGCTGGAGGCGTTGCCGGACGACGCTTCAGGGCTGGTGATGGCCGAGGTGGCGGACACCGCCGGGCGCCAGCCATTGAAGGCGCCGGCGGGCGTCACCGTAACCTGGCTCTATCGCGGCGGGCAGAATGCGTCCCGTCTGGCGGACGCATTCGAAACGCTTGCCTGGCCGGAGGATGGGCCAGGCGTCTACCTGTGGGCGGCGTGTGAGCATGCGGCAGCCCGTCTGATCCGCGCCAGCGCCCGGGCGCGCTTGCGGTCCGGGCGGGATCAACATCTCATTGTCAGCTACTGGCGCAACGGGATGGCCGAAGAGCAGCACGCCAGCCACAAGCTACAGGAACAGAAGGGCGCGGCCGCAGCCGATCCTGCTCCGGTTTGACGCAAGCGCGGCGACCAGCGCCGCCGCCAGAGCGGCGCGCCAGCAAATGGCGGGCGGCGGGGCATTTCACAACGACGCGCCGTCAGGCGGCGCGGCCGGGCATCAATCGCATGTGGCGTTGCAGGTGCCAGTCGGCGCGGCCATGTTCGGTCTCGATCACGGTGGCGCGCTTGAAATAGTGCCCGATCGGCAACTCGTCGGTCATGCCCATGCCGCCGTGCAACTGCACGGCGTTCTGGCCGACGAAACGGCAGGCATTGGCGACGGTGACTTTCGCGGTGGACGCCGCGGCGGCGCGCTCCCGGGGCGACGCCTCAAGCCTGAGCGCCGCAAACATGGCGGCCGAGCGCACCTGCTCCACCTGCAGGTACATGTCGACCATGCGATGCTGCAGCGCCTGGAAAGACGACAGCCGCTTGCCGAATTGCTTGCGCTCCTGGCAATAGGCGATGGTATCGGACAGCAACCGCTCCAGCAGTCCGGTGGCCTCGGCGGCCTGCAGGACGATGGCGTGGTCGCGAACCCATTCCAGCAACGGCAACGCCTCGTTCGCAGCTCCCGGCAGGGCGTCGCCGGCCGCATGGACATTTTCAAACGCGAGATCCGCGGCCCTGCGACCGTCGATGGTGGGGTAGGCGTTGAGCTTCAATCCGGGTGCATTGACGGGAACCAGAAACAGCGACAGGCCTGTCTCATCGCCCCGCTGTCCGGCGGTTCGCGCCGCGACGATGAGATGATCGGCCCATGGCGCGGTTGTCACCACCGATTTGGCGCCATTCAGGCGCCAGCCGCCGTCGACAGCGACGGCTGCAAGGCCGATGTCGGCGAACTCCGAACGCATGTCCGGCTCTTCAAAGGCCAGCGCCACGCGCGCTTCGCCGGCGAGGATGCGCGGCAGCAGCGCCTGCGCCGCCGGCCCGCCGGCGCGCTCAAGCAGCGGGGCGGCCAGGAAACAGGTTTCGGCAAGCGGTTCAATGACCAGCGCCCGTCCCATTTCCTCCATCACCACCATCTGGTCGGCGAAGGCGCGGCCAAGGCCGCCCGACGCTTCCGTCACAGCCATGCCGGCAAGGCCGAGATCGATGGCAAGGGCGCGCCAGATGTCCGCGCGGAACCCCGGTTCGGCGCGCGAGGCGGCGACACGGTCGGAAAAAGCGTACCGCGCTGACAGCAATCCGGCGACGGCGCCCTTCAACAGGGCCTGCTCTTCTGTTGGCGCGAAATCCATTCTTCACTCCCGCTTTTACCTCCGCATCGCATCATTTGACCGGACAATCAAATGCGATATGACCGGAGTGCGCGTGGCGCGGGCGCCGGCGGCGTTGGAGGAAAAAGACTGCCATGTTGTGGACCGACGCTGATCAGGCTTTCACCGCGGAAGTACGCGCTTTCTTCGACGCCGAGCTGACCGACGACCTGCGCGCCGCTGGTCGCTGGATGACCAGCGTCTATGGCGACCATGACGCATCCATGGAGTGGCAGGCGCGCCTGCATCGCAAGGGATGGGCCGCGCCGGCCTGGCCGCGCCGTTATGGCGGTTGCGAATGGAGCGTGACCCAGCGTTACATCTTCAGCCGCGAGCGGGCGCTCGCCGGCGCGCCGCCGCTCTCGCCCATGGGCATCGCCATGTGCGGGCCGGCGCTGATAGGTCATGGCAGCGAGGAGCAGAAGGCGCATTTTCTGCCGCGCATGCTGTCCGGCGAGCATTTCTGGTGCCAGGGCTATTCCGAGCCGCAGGCTGGCTCGGACCTCGCGGCGCTGGCGATGACGGCGCGTCGTGACGGCGACAGCTTTGTCTGTAACGGAACCAAGATCTGGACCACGCACGCCAATGTGGCCAACTGGATTTTCTGCCTGGTCCGCACCGGACAATATGACGTCCCGCAGCGTGGGATCACCTTCCTGCTGATCCCCATGGATGCGCCCGGCGTCACCGTGCATCCGATCGTCATGTCGTCGGGGGAGCGCATCCAGAACCAGATCTTTTTTGAGGACGTGCGCGTTCCGGTTGCGAATGTGGTTGGGGCCATCGACGACGGCTGGACTGTCGCGAAATACCTTCTCGAGTTCGAGCGTGGCGGATCGGCCTATGCGCCGGAACTGCAGGTGCGTCTGGCGCGCATTCGCGAACTGGCGGCCGGGGGGCTGCGTCCGCTGATCAGCGACCCGCTGTTTGGCGCCCGGCTCGCGGCGGCGCAGATGCGCGTGGACGTGCTGGAGAGCTATGAATTCCGCGTGCTGGCGGAGGCGGCCCGGGGTGGTCGCCCTGGCGTGGCGGGCTCCGCGATGAAAATTCTTGGCACCGAACTCAGTCAGCACCTCACCGAACTGGCGCTTGAGGCCGCGGGCAGTTACGGCGTCGCCTTCCAGCCAGCGGCCGGAATCGCCGGCGGCCCCAATCTGATCCCGCACCTGACCGATGACGTCTTCGGGCCCCGCGCCGCAGCGATCGCTCCGCTCAAATATCTGAACGACCGCGCCGGCTCGATCTACGCCGGCTCGAATGAAATCCAGCGCGGCATCATTGCGAAGGCGCAGCTCGGTCTGTAAACCGGCGGAATCCATGAATTTGACATTTGCTCGCCGCATGACGCGAGGGTGGGCGCAAATGTCAAATTCGCTTCGCCAGGCTGACGCAGCGTTTTGTGGGCGCGGTGGCGCGTCGTCGCGCAGTTTTGACCGGTTTCGCGGAGTTTCGCCTGGAGCATTTTCGCGAAATGCGGAGTCCACATTCCGGTGAACCGGTTTTCACCGGAATGCGCTATTCGCTGATCTCGGGCTCCACAAGCCGCGCGAGCTTGTACAGGGATTCCTGCCAGCCGAGATAACAGGCCTCCAGCGGGATCATGTCCGGAACGCCCCGTTGCTCAATATTGACCTCAGCGCCGACCGATACGGCTTTCAGCTCCACGGTGACAGTCATCTCGCCGGGCAGGCCCGGATCATCAAATTTGTCCGTGTAGACGAGACGTTGACCCGGAACGAGCTCCAGATAGGAGCCGCTGAAGGCGTGGCTATGTCCCGTGGTGAAGTTGCGGAATGACATGCGGTGACCGCCGCCAACCCTGGCGTCAAGCTCATGGACCGTGCAGAGGAAGCCAAATGGCGGAAGCCAGCTGGCGATGGCGTCCGGTTCGACAAATGCGCGATACACTTTTTCGGGGCTGGTTGCGATGACGCGGTGCAAGCGGACGACGCCGGGCATGCTCTCCTCCTTTTGTCATGGCTTGTGCCGGCCGGGCTGCTTCTTCGGCCGCCGCATCCGGTTCTGTCTGGGAAACGCTAGTCCGTGAATGGGGCGGGAACGGGGGCGCCGCTGGCGAACGGGCAAAAACCGCATGCATCGCGGCGAAGCTGCTATGAAGGGACTCTCGTGATTCCCCAAGTTGCAGCCGATGACCGCCGCCCTCGACATTCTCAAGACCGTGTATGGCTACGATGCCTTCAGGGGACCGCAGGCGGACATCGTCGCCCACGTCATTGAGGGTCATAACGCCTTCGTGCTGATGCCAACGGGCGGCGGCAAATCGCTTTGCTACCAGATCCCCGCGCTTGTCCGGCCTGGCATGGGGCTGGTGGTTTCGCCGTTGCTGGCGCTCATGGCTGATCAGGTGACGGCGCTGCGGCAGGCGGGGGTGCGGGCGGCGGCGCTGAACTCGGATCTGCCGTGGGAGGAGCGGCGCCTGCTGTGGCGCGACATTCGCGCGGGCGGGCTCGATCTCCTTTACGTGGCGCCGGAAACGTTGCTGCGGCCTGACGTGCTGGAACTGCTGGATAGCGTGAAGCTGTCCGTTATCGCCATCGACGAGGCGCATTGCCTGTCGCAGTGGGGGCATGATTTCCGGCCGTCGTACCGTCAGCTTGACGCGGTCGCGCAGCGTTTCGCCGATACGCCGCGCATGGCGCTGACGGCGACGGCGGACGCGCCGACGCGCGCGGAAATTCTGTCGCATCTCGCCATCGCCGAAACCGACGCCTTCATTGCCGGGTTCGACCGGCCCAACATTCGCTACGCCATTGAGGAAAAGGACAATCCGCGCGCGCAGCTCAAGGCGTTTCTCAAGCGTCACGAGGGTGAAAGCGGCATCGTCTACTGCCTGTCAAAGCGTAAAACCGAGGAAACCGCCGCCTGGCTGCAGAGCCTCGGTTACGATGCGCTCGCCTATCACGCGGGCATGGACAAGACGGCGCGCGAGGCGAACCAGTTGCGCTTCCAGTATGGCGACGCCGTCATTATGGTGGCGACCGTGGCCTTCGGCATGGGCATCGACAAGCCGGACGTCCGCTTCGTCGCCCATATCGATCTGCCGGGCAGCATCGAGGCCTACTACCAGGAAACTGGCCGCGCCGGCCGCGATGGCCTGCCGTCCGACGCCCTGATGCTCTATGGCTACGAGGACATTGCGCTTCGCAGCCGCTTCATCGAGGATTCCGAGGCGCCCGAGCCGCGCAAGCGCATGGAGCGCCAGAAACTTGATGCGCTGCTGGGACTGGCCGAAACGGCCGGCTGTCGCCGACAGGTGCTGCTGTCGTATTTCGGCGACCATGGCGCGCCATGCGGCAATTGCGACACCTGCGCCGAGCCGCCTGAGCTGTTTGACGGGGCTATCGCGGCGCAAAAGGCGCTGTCGTGCATCTATCGCACTGGCGAGCGCTTTGGGCAGGCCTACATTGTCGACGTGCTCCTCGGCGTCGACAATGAACGCATCGCCAGGCTCGGTCACGACCGCATCTCCACCTTCGGCATCGGCGCCGAGCACGATAACCGCACCTGGCGGGCCATCCTGCGCCAGTTGATCGCGCTACGACTGGTTGACGTCGACCTTTCGGGCCATGGCGGTCTGTCGATCGCGCCCGCCGGCCGCGATTTCCTGCGTGAACGGCCGGCCCTGATGCTGCGCGCGCCAGCGCCGCCCCGGGCCAGACGTCCCAAGGCGGCGTCTGGCGCGGCCAGGTCCGCCGTCGCCGATGTGGATCAGGAACTGTTCCAGGCGCTACGGCGCAAACGCGCCGAAATCGCGCGCGCGCAAAGCACGCCGCCTTACGTGATTTTCCACGACAGGACCCTGATCGAGCTGGTGTCGGCGCGGCCGACATCGCCCGCCGAGATGGCGAAGGCGCCGGGCGTCGGCGAAGCGAAGCTGGAGCGCTACGGCGCCGCTTTCCTGGCTGTGATCGCCGAGCATGGATGACGGAGCGGCCTCAGGCGGAGCAGGTCGTCAGGTCGAACGGAATATTGTCATATCTTTGCGGTAACGTTCCCTGATGCGCCATGGTTGCGGCCATGCTGGAACCCGCTCCTGCCGGCCTGTTGCGTTTCCGGTGAAGCCTGGCGGCGTCCGGGCGCCAGCATGAGGTTCTCCAATGTTCTACCCTGGGCCCGGCCGACATCGCCGGGCTGCGCGTTCGGTCGTCCGCGCCGCAGGGTGCTACACTCAGATTCCCAAATCAGAAGGAGTGGAGAATGATGATGAAACGCCTGACCCTCTTTGCCGCGGGCATTCTGTGCGGATCGTGCATCGCGCTGGGCGCAAGCGCGGCGCCCCTGACTCCAGCTCCCCTCGCAGCGGCTTCGGATATCGAGCTGGCCCAACATCGCCCGCCTCAACATCGTCCGCCCCACGCCAGGCCGCGCCCGCCGCACCATGCGCATCCGCATGTGAGGCATCCGCGCCACCATCACGTGCGGCGCCATTGCACCACACGGCGTGTGGTTGTTCGCAACCGGTTTGGCCACCCGGTGCGCGACCGCTTCGGTCGGCCGGTCTTCCGGCATGTCCGGGTTTGCCGGTAATTTTTCCCTGGGTCGACGCCTTGTAACGTTGCGAAAGGGTGCCGAACCATGCTGACCTGACGACGCCCCGTGGCGGATGTTACACGCCACCTGAATGGTCGTCAGGTCAGATCAAAGCTGTATTGCGGCGGCGCCAATGCTGGCGATATGAAAATATCCGCTGGTCAGGACAGCCCGCCGCAATGCATTTTCTGCTTTGATTGGCGCCGGTGCATAACGCCGCCAGCCAGCGGCCGCGGTCGTTATGGGTGGGCGCGGTTGGCGCCCACAAGCGCGACGCCTGCTCAGGCGGCCCTGTCCCGGGTCACGTCCTGCAACCTGTCCCAGATCCGTCCTGGCTCGGGAACTTCCAGCTGGAAAACTGTCGACAGTGTTTCAGCGAGATGGTCGGCGCCGCCGATGCGCTGCTCGCGAATGCTGCTCGCGGCGACATGGCGCAGGGCGTCGTTCTGCAGGGCGATATAGCCATCGCCCGTGTGCCTGAACATCACCAGGGCGCCGGTGAACGGCGAGCCCGGGTCCTGCGTCAACCAGCCATGCGTCGCCGCCATTGCGGCCTCGTCGCTATAATCAGGCCGGAAATCAAAGCTTGGGGCAGCGCCCCGCGCGTGGTTCCTGAAGCGTAGCCAGCCGTCCCCGGCGGGCGTGATTGAAAAATCAAAGTTGCGCTGGCTGAACGGCCCGATGGTCAGCGGCGTTGGCCTGACAATGGCGTCCCCAACGCCGACTTCCGCAAGGTAGGGGCGGTCCAGATCAACGCGCAACGTCAGGTGGTTGCCGATGGCGAGATCGCCAAGCTTCTCCCGGTCAACGCCGCCACAGAGGCGGGTGACCTGGAAACCGAGCGCCGTCAACGCCGCGCCAAACAGACCATTCATCTCGTAGCACCAGCCGCCGCGCTTCCCTTCAACCATTTTGGCGAAGGCGTCCGCCGGGGTGATGGTGGACGGCCACCCCATGAAGGCGTCGAGCGCCTCCCAGGTGAAGGCCATCAGGTGGGCCTGGTGCAAGGCCGTCAGGCTGGGAAGGTCAGGGGAGGCGGGGGCCTCAAGGCCGATCCGTGCAAGATAGGCGGCGAGTTGAGAGGCCGTCAGGGACATGGGCGTTTCCGTCGCGAGCATAAGGGTCACCCTTCGGTCTCCTTGCGGCAGACCGTTATCCAGTTCAGGGACGTTGTTGGTTCCGGACGGCCCGCAGCCAGATCAGGCCGCGTCGCGACAGCCGGCGCGCTATGGCGGACGCGCTGTGCTCGACCGTATCCGCCAGACCGGGGCGTGGGGCGCATTCCGGTCCAGGGGGGCAGGATCGTTATAGCGCATCTGGCGGGCGGCCATTCCTAAATGAATGTGCAAGACGCGCTGGATATCCTAAAAGTTTGTCGGGCAAGCCTGAGAACTGGCGATGACAATGACGATGCGGCTCGACGACAGGCTTCTGGAATTTCTGCGGCGACCATTGATGTGCATTATTGCCGGGGTCGATCAAACCGGGCGCCCCTCTGCCGGGCGCGGCGTCGGCTTTAACGTGCTGGAAGATCGCACGACGATTGATCTGATCTTTTCGGGCTGGCAGTGGCCGCGCCTCGTCTCCGATATCCGTCAGACCGGGCGGCTCGCCGTCACGTTCGTCAGCCCGGCCGATTATGTCAGCTTCCAGCTCAAGGGGCGCGCTGATCTGAGCGAGACGGAAGTCCCAAACGCTGACCACGCCGCCAGGTTCATAACCGCCGCAACCGATGAACTACAACGCCTCGGCGTGGCCCCGCATGTCATCGCTCCGTGGCTGACGGCGCAAGGCGCGCGGCTCGCCCGGCTTTCCATTCAGGAAATCTATATCCAGACGCCTGGTCCCCACGCCGGCATGATGACGGGCGCTGAGGTTCGATGAGCCTGCGTCTTTCCGACCTCTCCGCCTGCTTTGAAGGGGTTATCCCTTCCATCATCGCCACGGCCTCGGCGGACGGCGCGCCCAACATCTCCTATCTTTCCCACGTGGTGCGGGTCGACGGCGAGCATGTGGCGCTTTCGAACCAGTTTTTTGCGAAGACCGCGGCGAACGTGCGCGCCAATCCCAAAGTCACCCTGATGCTCGTCGACGGGCTCACGGGCGACCAGTTCCTGCTCGACATCAGCTTCGTGCGTTCCATTGACGCCGGCCCGCTATTCGACCGGATTGCCGGGCAACTTGCGGCAAGCAGCGCGCAGGTCGGCATGTCGGACGTCATGCGGCTCAGAAGCGCGGATGTCTTCCGGGTGCGCGGGATCGAAAAGGTCCCGTCTCCTGTGGCCGCCACAGCCCCGGCGCCGCGTCGGGCGCCTGTTGACCTTCCGGCTCTCGCCGACGCGATCCGGGCCATCGGGCGACAGGCCGAGGCGGGCGCCATCATCGACAGCCTGCTCTGCGGCGTTCAGCAGGTGCTCGGATACGCCAATGCGCTCGTCCTCATTCATGACAGTCATCGTCAGAGCCTGATCACGACCGGCAGCATTGGTTATGAGAACTCCGGACTGGGTTCCGAAATCGTCAGCGCCGGGGGGATGATAGGCGCGGCGGCGGCCAGCGGGCAGACGATCAAGGTCAGCGATATGAGCCGGGTGCGCCGCTTCGGCGAAGCCATCGGACTTGAGGCGGGAGCAACGGAAAACACCACGCGCACCGTTGTTTTCCCGCAGTTGCCAATGGCCATGAGCCAGATCGCGGTTCCGATGGTCACCCGCGGCGTCGTGGCTGGCGTGCTCTTCATCGAGAGCACGGAGCGGCTGGCCTTTTCCGAAGAAGACGCGGCGGCTCTCGACATACTGGCGGGGCAGGCCGCCAACGCCTTGCGGGCAAGCGAAGGCGAGGCCGCCGCCGCCGAGGCCGGGCACGCGACGGCGACGCCCGAGCCAGCCGCCACGGAAACGGACATCCGCATTGTCTGTCACCGGTTCGATGACAGCGTGTTCGTGGATGGCGTCTATATCGTGAAGGGGGTCGCGGGCGCGTTGCTGCGTCTGATGATCGAATGGCGTCTCGGCGAAGGGCGGAGCGAGTTCACCAACCGCGAAATGCGCCTCGCGGCGGGCGCCAGGATGCCGGAAATAAAGGATAACCTCGAAACCCGGCTGCTGCTGCTGCGCCGGCGCCTTGATGAGAAGCAGGCGCCCATACGGGTGGTGAGAATCGGCCGCGGGCGGGTGCGCCTTGAAGCGGGCGGCCCGCTCGCGCTGACGGTGCGGGACTAATTTCCAGCGCCGTTCCTGTCCATCTGGTTGAGGGCGGCCGTCACGCTCGCTGCGTGCGCCCCATAGGTGACGATCCCGTCGCCGTTGGCGTCGCTTTGCTGAAATACGCCGCGTCAGGCCGGGGCCTGGCGCGACCCAAGGGGAGACGGTCAGCGCTCTCCCGGAGGCGGCGTTACCTGGCGGTTTCACCGTGCTTCGGGGCGAGCGGGCCAGCGTCGTCGAACAGGATGCGCTCGCCAGCGCCGTCCAGATCCTCATACTGGCCGCTTTTCATCGCCCACATGAATGCGGCGAGGCTGGCGCCGCCGAGGAGCAGGGCGGCGGGGATGAGATAGACGAGGACGCTCATGTGGCGCCTCCTTCCGAATAGCGACCCGGATAGTGGCCAACAACCGGAACCCGGTCAGGCTTCGCGGTGGGAGACCTCTCGCCTGAGCGAAGCAGCCGCAACGCATTGGCGATGACCAGGATCGACGAGCCGGACATGGCGACTGCGGCGATCAGCGGCGTGACAAGGCCCAGAAAGGCAATGGGCACCGCAATGATATTATAGACGAGGGCGAGCGCAATATTCTGCCGGATCAACTTGCCGGCCTGCTCCGAAACGTCAATTACGAATGGCACGGCCTCCAGGCTGTCGCGCAGGAAGACCAGATCGGCGATATTGCGGCCGACATCCGCGGCCGTGGCGGGGGCCATCGACGCATAAGCGGCGCTGAGCGCCGGCGCGTCATTCAGGCCGTCGCCCACCATCAGCATCTTGCGCCCGGCCTGGGTCATCGCATTGATGCGCGCCACTTTTCCGGATGGCAGCAACCCGGCGGCGTATTGCTGGACGTCCAGACGGCCTGCGATGTCACGACAGGCGGCTTCAGTGTCGCCCGACAGGATTTCGACAGACTTTCCGGTCCGCTGCAGCGCCTGGATCGCCGCCGCCGCCCCAGGTCGCACCGTGTCCTCGAAGGCGAACCGGGCGCATTCGCGGCCATCCCGCGCCAGCATCGCGCCGGATCCCGAGGCAAACCACGCTGCGCCGGCCGCGTCTTTGTCGTTGTCAAAAGTGGCTTGACCAAAAGTTGCCTGGCCAAAAGTCGCCTGGCCAACCGTTTCCTGGTCAACTGTTTCCTGACCAAGCGCCCAGCCAGGCCGGCCCAGCCGCCAGAGGGAGCCGTCGCGCCAGCCTTCAATGCCAAAGCCGGGAACTTCCGTTACAGCGTCGAAGCTGACCGGCGGCGCATCGCTGCCGGCGTCGCCAGCGGCGGCATGTCTGGCGATGGCCTGTGAAAGCGGATGGCGCGACTGGCCGCCGAGCGCCGCCGCAATCAGGAGCATGTCCGGGGCGATGTCCGGGGCGTTGACCAGCCGCGGCTGCCCCATGGTCAGCGTGCCGGTCTTGTCGAACGCCACCGCATCAATTTCGGTCAGGCGCTCCATGGCCGAGCCGTCGCGCACCATGACGCCGCGCTCAATCAGGCGGCGGGCGGCGACAACCTGGACGATGGGCACGGCAAGGCCGAGCGCGCAGGGGCAGGTGATGATGAGCACGGCGATGGCGATCGTAAGCGCCTGGTGCCAGTCGCCGCCCATGACCAGCCAGACGATGAAGGCGACAAGCGCCGTCAGGTGGACGACAGGCGCATAGAACGCCGACACCCGGTCGGCGATCCGCCGGTAGCGCGTGCGTCCGCCTTCGGCCGCTTCCATCATGCGCACCATTTCGGCCAAGAATGAATCCGTGGCGCGCGCTGAGGCTTCCAGCGTCAGCGGGCCGGTGAGATTGAGCGTGCCCGCCCGCACCGTGGAGGCCGGGCCGACCGGCTGGGGCCGGCTTTCGCCACTGACCAGGGAGCAATCAAGATCGGAGGCGCCGCCAATGACCCGCGCATCCACCGGAATGCGCTCGCCCGCGGCGATGAGCAGCCGGTCGCCTGTTTCAATCTCGTTGACTGGCCTGTAGTCGCGGCTCCCGTCTGGCGCGAGGACGATCGCGCCGCGCGGGGCGAGGCGCGCCAGACCGAGCACGGCGGAGCGCGCCCGGTCGCGCATCAGGTGGTCGAATGTCCGCCCGATGAGCAGGAAAAACAGCAGCGTCACGCCAGCATCAAAATAGGCGTGCTGGCCATGGTGGAGCGTGTCGTAAATGCTCATGGCGTAGGCCAGAGCCACGCCGATGACGATGGGCACGTCCATGTTCATGCGCCCGGCCCGCAGCGCCTGCCACGCCGAACGATAGAAGGTGCGACCGGCGTAGAGCAGGGTCGGAAAAGCGATCAGCGCCGAGATCCAGTGGAACAGGTCGCGCGTGGCGCCGTCAGCGCCAGACCAGACCGACACCGAAAGCAGCATGATGTTGCCCGAGGCGAAGCCGGATACGGCGACGCTGCGCAGCAGTTCGGCCAACGTCCTGTCCTTGCCCTCCGCCTCGTCGAACAGGTGTGGCGGATAGCCAAGCCCGGTCAGGGTTTCCACGATCGGCGGCGGCGCGCTTTGCCTGAAACGGATTGAGATGCGCCGGGTGGAAAGATTGACGCGGGCGCTGATGACGCCGTCGAGACGCGACAGCGCCTGCTCCAGTTTCTGGATGCAGGCGCCGCAATGGATCGCCGGGACGGACAGTTCAATCTGGGCGACGCCGTCGCCGAGGCTGCGGGCGGCGTGAAGCAGTTCGTCCGGAGACGGTGCGCCGGATGCAGCATTGATATCAGCGCCGGGAGCACAGCAACTCATTGGATTGCGCCATTGCTTAGCGTCAGGCGGCGCGTATCGCGATAGGGAGCCTCCAGACCCACGTCAGCAAGGATTTCGATGCTCCAGAGCCCGTCCCGCAGATGGACCGGAGCCGCGAGCGCGCCGTCCGGTTGCAGTGTCAGCGCGACGCTCTGGTCTTCAGAGGCGTAGGTTGGGCGCCGCACGTTCGCCGTTGCGGTTTTTGCGCGGATGGGCTTGCCCGCCGCGTCGGTCAGCCAGTAGCTGATTTTTCCGTCAGCAATGGACATGCGGGATTTCCAGCCGAGCGCCGCCTGGGCGCGCGCCTCCGCGGCCTTCGCATTGAATTGCTGGCTCGCCACATGGGTGTTTTCCGCCACGGATCCTGTCCAGCTCCGGCTGGCGAGAAATGCGTTGGTCAGGTTCACCGCAATGATGACGCCGAAGAACGCCAGCATGATCACCAGGACATGCCGGCCTGTGAGTTCGCGGTTACGCGCCGGGCTCATCTGATGGGCTCCACTGGTGCATCGAAGGTCGCTTCATACCGGGCGCTCTCCTGGCTCGCCGTGTCCTGGACAACGAACCGGAAGGACTGTTTCGGGCCGGCGATGCTGTCATGCGGCTGACGTACGAAAACCTTGAGCGTTCTCAGCTTGTCGGGTTCGACCTCGACAGAGAAGGCGCGTCCGGCCGGGTGGTCCATGCCAACGACGTTCATATCCGCGCCCGGCAGGTTTTCAAGCGTCACCGTGAAGGTGCGCGGCTCGGGGATCATGTTGAGCAGCTTGACGGTGTAGCCGTTGCGGATCGAACCGTCGGATAGGACGACAAACTGCGGATTGCGGTCGGCCAGCACGTTCACCTGCAGCCGCTCGCGGGTGAGCAGGGCATAGATGAGGCCAAGACCCACGGCCGACCAGGCGGCGAAATAAATCAGGTTGCGCGGTCGCAGCAGCTTCTTCAGATGGAAGGTCGCGACCTTGTCGGACAGCTTGCCGTTGGCGTCGCGCACGCGTCGCGGATCGATGGCGGAGGCGCCGCCGGCTGTCGCCAGCAGCCTGTTGGATTCATATTCCGCCAGGGTTGCATAGGAGATCAGGCCGCGTTCCTTGCCGATCTTGTCCATAACGCTGTCACAGGCGTCGATGCAGAGAGCGCAGGTAATGCATTCGAGCTGTTGCCCGTCGCGGATGTCGATGCCCATCGGGCAGACGGCGACGCAGGCGTTGCAGTCAACGCAATCGCCCACCACCTGTCCCGCTGCCGCCGCCTTCTTGGAGTGGCGCGAGCGCGGCTCGCCGCGCCAGTCGTTATAGGTGACGGTCAGCGAATTTTCGTCGAGCATCGCCGCCTGGATGCGCGGCCATGGGCACATGTAGGTGCACACCTGCTCGCGCATCAGTCCGCCGAACACATAGGTCGTGCCGGTGAGGATCGCGATGGTCATGTAGGCGACTGGCTCGGCCTGGCCGGTGGCCAGTTCGCGCGCCAGGGTTGGCGCGTCGGCGAAATAGAAAATCCATGCGCCGCCTGTCAGCACCGCGATCAGCAGCCAGATGGCGTGCTTGGTGACGCGCTTGAACAGTTTGCTGGCCGACCATGGCGCGGCGTCGAGCTTGATGCGGGCGTTGCGCTCGCCTTCAATGGCGCGCTCGACCACCAGGAACAGGTCGACCCAGACAGTCTGCGGGCAGGTATAGCCGCACCAGGCGCGCCCGACCGTGGAGGTGAGCAGAAATAGCCCGAAGCCCGCCATGATGAGCAGACCGGCGACAAAATAGAATTCCTGCGGCCAGATTTCGATCGGAAAGAAATAGAAACGCCGGTTGGCGAGATCGACGAGCACGCCCTGATCCGGCGCGTATGGCCCGCGGTTCCAGCGAATCCATGGCGTCAGGTAGTAAACGCCAAGCGTAATCAGCATGACGATCCACTTGAAGCGCCGGAAGCGGCCCTCTGCGCGCTTGGGGAAGATCTTCTTGCGCGCCGTATAGAGCGGTTGGCGCACCCGCGCCGAGTTCACCGCTGTTGCGTCAAATGTTTCAACTTCCGACGCTTCGCGCATCGCCATGCCTCCCGCAGCGTTCGCAGGAACGCCGGTCAGTCTCCTGTGGTTCGGCTCCGACATGCGCATCCCGCGATTCAGGGTGGCGGGGCGCACGTCGGAATCAGGAAAACCACTGGCAACTCATGAATCTGGCATTTGCTCGCCGCATGACGTGAAGCCGGATGCAAATGTCAAATTCGCTCCACCAGATATGGACGCCGGCTGGCGATGGCCTGTGCGTGGCCATCGCTTTCAGGCGTCAACGCCGCCGCTTTATTCGCCACCTCCGAGCGAGTGAACATAGACAGCCAGTTCCTTGACGGTGACGTCGCCGAGACGCGCGCTCCATGCGGGCATGACGCCGTGTTTCGGCGCCCTGATCTGCGCGGCGATTGCTTCCGGCGTCGAACCGTAGAACCAGATGGCGTCCGTCAGGTTGGGCGCCCCCATCTCCCGGTTGCCCTTGCCATCGGCGCCGTGGCAGGCGGCGCAGTTCTGGGCGAAGATTTCCTTGCCGGCGGACAGGTCTGCGGCGGTGGCGTCTCCGGCCTTGCCAGAAAGCGACACAACATAGGACGCGACCTGCGTGATCTGCTTCGGCTCCAGCATGCCGCCGAACGCCGGCATTTCCGACATGCGGGTGTCCTTGTCCTCGGCAAAGCGGACGCCGTGGGCGATGGTCTTGCGAATGTCCTCGGGTTTGCCGCCCCACAGCCATTCGTCGTCGTTCAGGTTCGGATAGCCGGGGGAGCCCTGCGCGCCGGAGCCATGACACTGCACGCAATTCACCTTGAATGCGGCGGCACCGGCGGCGGCGGCGAAGGTGCGCAGTTTCTCATCAGCGAGAATCTGCTCAACTGTTTTGGCGTTGATTTCAGCGATATAGCCGGCCTTGGCCGCCTTCGCCGCATCCAGTTCCTGCCTGATCTCGCCACGGCTGGAATAGCCAAGCAGGCCGGTCGTCGCCTTGCTGATGAGCGGCCACGCCGGGTAGGCGATCACATAGGCCGCCGCCCAGACGACCGTCGCGTAATAGACAATCAGCCACCAGCGCGGCATCGGGTTGTCGAGTTCCTTGATGCCGTCCCATTCATGGCCGGTGGTCGAAACGCCCGAAATTTCATCGATCTGCTTTTCGCTCATGTCACTCGTCCTTGAATGGAATACGGGCGGCGTCGTCTGAGAGAGCCCGACTGCCAGGACGGAATGCGAAAGTCACAGCGCCGACGAAGAACAGCACCATAGCCAGCAGGCCCCAGCTGTCGGCCATGTGACGCATAGCGGTATAGGTTTCCATGTCCCTTCCCCTCAGCGGCGGCCGGCGGCTTCGTCATAGGTCGAGAAATCGACCAGCGTGCCGAGCATCTGGAGATAAGCAACCATGGCGTCCATTTCGGTCAGCGCCTGTTTGTTGCCGTCGAAATTCGCCGCCCGGGCCTTCGGATAGCGGGCTTCCAGCCCGCTGACATCGGCGTCAGGATCGGCCTGGGCCTTCATGTCGGCTTCGGCGTTGGCGATCATCTCGTCCGTGTACGGCACGCCCACCCGGCGATTGGCGATGAGGTGCGCCGCAATTCCCTTCGTGTCGAGCGGCCTGTCCTTCAGGAAGGCGTAGCTCGGCATCACCGATTCCGGCACCACGGCGCGCGGCTCGATCAGGTGCTGGACGTGCCATTCGTTGGAATAGCGCTGGCCGACGCGCGCCAGGTCGGGGCCAGTGCGCTTCGACCCCCACTGGAACGAGTGGTCGTACATCGACTCCGCCGCGAGGCTGTAGTGGCCGTAGCGCTCAACCTCGTCGCGGAACGGGCGGATCATCTGCGAATGGCAGGCATAGCAGCCCTCGCGGATGTAGATGTCGCGGCCGGCAAGCTCCAGCGGAGTGTAGGGCCGCATGCCCTTCACCTTCTCGACCGTGTTCTGCAGGTAGAACAGCGGCGCGATCTCGACGATGCCGCCGACCGTCACCACGAGCAGCGACATGATCAGCAGCAGGGTGGCGTTCTTTTCGAGTCGGGAGTGACGCTTCAAAAATGACATGGATTTCACTCCTCACTCAGCCGGCTGCACGGCGGCGCCGGCGGCTGGCGCCGGAGCCCCCATGGGGGTCTCGTCGCGCACCCGTCCCCGGATGGTCTGATAAACGTTCCACGCCATGAGGAAGCCGCCGGTGAGATAGAACAGCCCGCCGGTAACGCGCATCACGTAATAGGGGTGCATGGCGGCGACGGTTTCCACGAACGAGTAGACTAGGAAGCCCTGCGAGTCGTACTCGCGCCACATCAGGCCCTGCATGATGCCCGACACCCACATCGAGGAGGCGTAGAGCACGATGCCCAGCGTCGCCAGCCAGAAGTGCCAGTTGACCATGCGGACCGAATAAAGCCGCTCGCGACCCCACAGCTTCGGCGTCAGGAAGTATACGGCGGCGAAGGTGATCATGCCGTTCCAGCCCAGGGCGCCGGCGTGAACGTGAGCAATGGTCCAGTCAGTGTAGTGCGAGAGCGCGTTGACCGACTTGATCGACAGCATCGGCCCCTCGAAGGTCGCCATGCCATAGAAGGCGATCGCCGCCACCATCAGACGCACGATCGGATCGGTGCGGATCAGGTCCCAGCGACCTGAAAGCGTCATCAGGCCATTGATCATGCCGCCCCATGAAGGCATCCAGAGCATGATCGAGAACACCATGCCGAGCGTTTGCGCCCAGTCCGGAACCGCCGTGTAGTGCAGATGGTGCGGGCCGGCCCAGATGTAGAGGAAGATGATCGACCAGAAGTGAACGATTGACAGGCGATAGGAATAGATCGGCCGGTTCACCTGCTTCGGCACGAAGTAATACATCATCGCCAGGAACGGGATCGTCAGGAAGAACGCGACCGCGTTATGCCCGTACCACCACTGGGTGACCGCATCCTGCACGCCGGAGAAGGCCGAGTAGCTCTTCGAGCCGACAAACGAAACCGGCACGGCCAGATTGTTCAGCACGTGCAGCATCGCAATCGTGATGATGAACGACATGTAGAACCAGTTGGCGACGTAGATGTGCGGTTCCTTGCGCCGCAGCACGGTCCCCATGAAGATGAACAGGTAAACCACCCAGACGATCGTCAGCCACAGGTCGACGTACCACTCCGGCTCCGCGTACTCGCGCGACTGGGTGATGCCCAGCAGATAGCCGGTCGCCGCCATGACGATGAACAGCTGGTAACCCCAGAAAACGAACCAGGCGAGGTTGCCGCCGAACAGGCGCGTCCGGCAGGTCCGTTGCACCACATAGAACGAGCTGGCGATCAGGATGTTGCCGCCGAAGGCGAACACGACGCCGGACGTATGCAGCGGCCGCAGACGGCCGAAATTCAGCCAGGGCTCAAGGTTGAGGTCGGGGAAGGCCAGCTGCGCGGCGACGAGCACGCCGGCGAGAAAGCCGACGACGCCCCAGAACACCGTGGCGATGACGCCATAACGGATGGGCCCATCCATATATCTGGTGTCGTCAACCGGCCCCGCGGGTACGAAATCCTCTTTCCGCATCAGGGCGATGGTGAAACCGCCGAGCAGGACGACCGCAATCAGCATGTGATAGCGGAACGCATCGTCGACCGCGAAAGCGGCGCCCAACAGGGCTATGAGGGTGAGTATTGCAGAGAATACGATCTCTGTTCCGTACTTCATGAAACGGTTCCCCAGCCTGGATTACACGTTTGTATTCGCGCGATTGTCAGATTTACATCAATCAGAACGCAGAATTCCGGTCGCCGCCCAGTCGTGGCTGGTCGGCGCTGACCCTGGCGACCTCCGCAAAGGTGGCCCTTCGTGCTGTGACGTTGCCCGTGTAACCCGCCCCTATCTACACATATACTGTTTGTATAATAGCGCCCGGCCGGCCGCCATGCGATATAATCGCCCAGCGAAAAAATGAGGGTTTCCGGACGCTGGAGCCACGACGATGCGCCAGCGGGCCATGCCGGCGACGCGTCATGTTCCAGCCATCATCGGCTCATCATTGGCGCTACCGCAGCCTGTTGCGGCGCCACGTTGCCCCGACAGTTATTTTCAGGACGCCGCAGTAATAGCGGCGCCGGCCAGTTCGCCCGCAAGCAATGACTGGCTTCAGCTTTTCGACGATCAAGGCGGTCAGTCATCCGGTGGTCCTGTTTCAGAACGAGTCCGCTGAACGCGGGCGCTCATATTGAACCAGCAAAAAATCCGGAAGCCGTCGTTGCGTTTTCACAAATAGCGGAGCGGGCGCCCGCGATTGTCATCGCGGACGCCGTCATGAGCGCAGGCCCGCACTGGATCGCCGGAGCAACAAGTGCGGAGGAGCGCGCGAACTGCGCACAAGGTGCGCCGGACCAGAGTGGCGGGCGCTGTCGGTGAAAGGCGTTTCTCCGACCGGCACTACCGCGCGGGCGCGTCAGCCGGGCCGGCGTGCATGATCGCGTCGTTTTCAGGTCCATCGACGATCAGGTGGCCAGCCAGCCCGCGTTCAGCGCGCGACAGGGCGTGATCTACGAGCACATAATTGCCGCCCCGATCGATCTTGAAGTCGACAATTGTCGCGCCCCCCGGCGGCACCAGGACAGTCTGCACGCTTTTGACCGGCGGGGCTTCAACGCTGCCCATTGGGTAGACATTGTCGAAGATCTCGCCAATGACGTGGAACGATGACGTGAAGTTTGGGCCGCCAACGCCGAAAAAGATGCGGATCGTTTCGCCGACATTTGCGTAAAGCGGATGCGTTTTGGTCAACGAACCGACCGCGCCATTGAACAGGAAATACTCAGGCCTCTCCGAGATCAGCTTGTCATAGTCCAGTTCCTGCATGCCGTTGGTTCCGAATGACGCCGTGGTGTAGAGCTCGCCCTGCATCACGTAGAATTCACGGTCAACCCTGGGCAAGCCGCCTTCCGGCTCAACGAGGATGAGACCGTACATGCCGCTGGTGATGTGATGGGCGACGCTGGGCGTGGCGCAATGATAGACGAACAGGCCGGGCTTGAGCGCCCTGAAAGTCACGACCGTCTCGGCCCCTGGATCGGTTTGCGTGGTGTGGGCGCCGCCGCCCGGGCCAGTCGCCGCATGGAAATCGACGGAGTGGGCCATGACGCTGTTGGCGGGATTCCTGACGTGCACCTCAACCATGTCGCCGACCCGCACGCGCAGGAACGGGCCCGGCACCTTCGAATTGAAGGTCCAGTAAGTATAGGTGGAGCCGTCATCAAGACGTCCGACCAGTTCCGCTGTTTCGAGATCGACCCTGACTGTTTTCGACGGCCGCTGGCCGATCGGGCCTGGCAGGTCAGCCGGATCGCGCACGATGTCGGCGCCGCCGCTGGCCATGGTTTCTCGCGGGCCCGCCATCACCTGGACGAGGCCTTCCATGCCCGCCTGCCGGTGACCGGCGATTGAGCAGAAGTAGGCGAACTCGCCGAGTTTGTTGGCCTGGAAGGATATGGTTGTCGATGCGTTCTTGCCAACCACGACGGCTGATCGGGCCGGAAACTGGTCGACGACGATATCGTGCTCCGCGCCTTCGCCATTGATCAGGTTGATCTGGATGAGTTCGCCCTGATGCGCCATCAACGTCGGATTGATCTTGCCTTCAATGGCGCCGCCAACGCCAATGTAGACCATGCGCCCCCCGGCGATTCCTGTTTTCAGGGTGAAGGTCGTCGGCGTGTGATAGCTGATGGTCGGGGGCGTCTGGTTTGGCGTTGCCTGTGACGCGGGACTGGCCTTTTCCGCCGCCGCTTTGGCCGGAGCGACCTTGGCCGGCGCCGTTTTGGCTTGTCCGGCTTTTTCTGGCGCGCCGTGCGCGTGCGATTGGGCCAGCGCCGGGGCGAGGCCAAATGCTGCAAACAACAGGGTGATGAGAGCCAGCAGACCAGCGCGCCTGGAGGGAGCGCGGACCGGATGATTCACAAGTAGCAATCTCATTGTGGCGTTTCCTTTCTGGTCATGGGTCTCAAGGTCCATGGCGCTCATCTGCGCTCCAGGCGCGGACCGAGCAGCATGGCGCCATAAAACAGGGCGAAGCCGATAAAGGCGGCGGCCCATACGGCGCCGCTCAGCTCCATGAGCCAGGGGCCGGTGAGGTTCAGCGCGGCGACGATGCGGAAGATCGCGGCGATCACGATTGCGCCGAAGACCGCGCATCCGGTGAGGCCGGCGCGCAGGGGGCGGCCGGTATGGCCGAGGGTTGCGCGCACCATCACCGCCAGCGTCATCACGCCAATGGCTCCGGCGCCAAGGGCATGCACGCCAATCGCCGGCGCAAGGCGCGCAGGGTGCAGTATCTGGCAGCCCACAAGCAGCAGGCCGACGGGAACGAAGGCGTAGCCAAGGTGAAGAATGATGACGAGCGGATCGCGCAACGCCCGGTAACCGGCCCATCGCCCCAGCCGCAGAGCGTTGAACCCAGCGGCGGCAATCAGCAGCAAGGCTGTCGCCAGGGCGCCTGGAGCCAGTGTCCAGAAGGCAAGGCTGAGGGTCGTCAGCAGGATCGTCGCCATGTCAAACCGGCTGACAGGGGCCGGGAGTCTGCCCGGGTTCTCGCGGGCCAGCCAGTTGCGCGTGAAACTCGGAATAATGCGTCCGCCGATCAGCACGACGAGGACAATGGCTGCGCCGACGCCAAGCCGGCGCGCGATGTCGGAGGCACCAGCGAAATGCGCCTCCAGATGGAACAGGATATTGGCGAGGGCAAATATACTGACCGGAATGATGACTTTCAGATTGCGCCAGTTGCGTCCGCTGACGATCTCGATCAGCGCCGCCGCCATAACCGCCAGGAGGAAGGCGCTGTCGATGACCGCTGTCGCCAGCCAGCCGATGGCGGCCGAGCAGAAAACGGCGATCCGCCCCACAATCCAGAGCAGCACAAGGCCAAGCAGGGGGTAGCCCTGCACCGGCAGCCGCCCGGTCCAGTTGGGGATTGCGGTCAGCAAAAAGCCGGTGAGAACGGCGGCGAGGTAGCCATACAGCATCTCATGGCTGTGCCAGTCGAGAGGCGCGAACAGGCTCGCTGTGTCAAGCGCGCCCCGTAACACGGGCAGCCAGACCAGAACCGCCAGCCCGGCGTAGAGCGCGCCGAGCAGGAAGAATGGTCGAAACCCGTAAGAGAGCAGGGCCGGCAGGGTGTCCGGTCGCGTGCGCGGAACAGGCATGCTGATACCTCCGGCTTCTTACGGGCGCGCGCGCGCGGGTTTACGGCGCGGCGGCCTGGGCGAGAAGCGCCTCGAAGGTTTTCTGGGCCTTGCCGGGGTGCTTGACGGCCTTGGCTTCATCCAGGTTCACGGGTTTGCCGACGGCAATCAGCGCCACCATGCCCATGCCATAGTGCGGCGTGCACTTGACGCCGTAGAGCCCATCGGCGTCGAGCTTCACAGTCAGCTTTTCGTTCATCTTGCCCTTGAAGGGCGCCGCTCCGGCCGGCTCCATTCCCTTGATGGACCCTGCGTCATGCGACTTGTCGGTGGGTATAAAGGTGACCGTGTCGCCAACAGTCGCCCGCACGAAATCCGGCTCGAACACCATGACGCCCTTGGCGCCCTTGTTGAGCATTTTGATCTCGTGGTCCGCCGCATGCGCGAGACCCATAGCCGCGCCCAACATCACCGCGGCCAATGCTACCCGTTTCATCATGGTGTTCCTCTCCAACTGGCGTCCATGACACCCGATGTCGGGGGGACTATAGGTGGTGGAGCACCAGACAGATTTGCGATAACGCAAAGAGTTTGCTGTCTTTGCTCTCAGGAGCCTGGAAGCGTGGAGGCGGCGATGCGCAGTTCAGATGCAGGTGGCGGCGTTGGCGGCGCCATGCGGCGACTTGACCGGACGCTGATCGCTGACATGGAGGTGTTTCAGGGCGCGACGGCGGAAATGCTGGATGCGGTCCTCGCTGACGCCCGCGTGCTCAGGGTTGAGCGGGACATGGCGGTTTTCGGGGAAGGCGGGGAGGCGGCGGCCTTCTTTCTGCTGCTCGATGGCTATGTTCGCGTGGTCAAGACCACCCCCGCTGGCGATCAGGTCATCATGCGCTATATCGGCGCCGGCCAACTGATCGGCATCGCCCAGGCCATCGGCCAATCGACATATCCCGCCAGCGCGGTTGCGGCGGTGGACTGCGTGGCGCTGGCCTGGCCCGGCAGCCTGTGGGCGCGTTTCACCGCCCAGGTTCCGGGTTTCTCCGCCGCGACCTGCCGCACAGTCGGCCGACGGCTGCAGGACACGCAGACCCAGTTGATGGAAATGGCCACCGAACAGGTGGAGCAGCGCGTGGCCCGGGCGCTGTGCCGGCTGGCGCAGCAGAGCGGTCGCCCGACGGATACGGGATTGCAGATCAATTTTCCGATCTCGCGCCAGGACATAGCCGAGATGACGGGCACCACGCTGCACACGGTCAGTCGTCTGCTTGCCGCATGGGAAGCCATGGGCATGATCGCAGGCGGTCGTCAGCGGGTTACGGTGACTGATCTCGCGCGCCTCCAGGCCCATGCTGGAAAGCGCGTGTCGGACGCATCGGGAGCCGGCGTTTGACGGGCGCAGCTTCGCCGCTTCTCGCCAGGTCACACATCAGGGGGGCAGACATCCGGCAGGTCCGGGATCGGGTCCCGCGCCGCGGACGCATGTTGCGCTCCGCGATTGATGGAGTGCTTCGGGAAGCCGGTTTCGCCGGAAGCGCTCCAGGGCGTCCCCCGGCCGGCCTGAAGCGACGCCCGCCTGTTCACGTTATCGTCGGGAGCGGCGGCTTGACCGGGCCGCGCGCCTGGCGGGCCGCGAAGATGTTGACGCAACCGCGACCTGCAAAGTCCAGCCCGGCGCAGCGTATTTCCTTGCAGGAAACGCACCGCGCCGCCAGGGCTTCAGCAAGACCCAATGAGCCTGGCCCATTGGGTCCTGGCGTCAGTAATGAACGGACCGTGCGCCGAGCGGACCGGCTTTCGGCGGCGCGAACTTGGTGAGATCGATCCCCTCGACGGCCGCCTTGTACTCTTCGGCGCTCGGGGTGCGGCCAAGGATCGCCGACAGCACGACAACTGGTGTCGAGGCCAGCAACGATTCACCCTTTTTCTCGGCGGAGTCCTCAACGACGCGGCCCTGGAACAGGCGGGTCGACGTGGCCAGAACGGTGTCGCCTTTCTCGGCCTTCTCCTGGTTGCCCATGCAGAGATTGCAGCCCGGACGCTCCAGATAGAGGATATTCTCGTATTCGGTGCGCGCCGCGTTCTTCGGCATCAGATCATCGAACTCGAAGCCCGAATACTTCTGCAGGATTTCCCAATCCCCTTCAGCCTTCAGTTCATCGATAATGTTGTAGGTCGGCGCGGCGACCACCAGCGGCGCCTTGAACTCGACCTTGCCGTTGGTCTTCTCGATGTTCTTGAGCATCTGGGCCACGATCTTCATGTCGCCCTTGTGCACCATGCACGAGCCGACGAAGCCGAGGTCGACCTTCTTGTCGGAGCCATAGTAGGACAGCGGACGGATCGTATCGTGGGTGTAACGCTTCGACACGTCGGCGTTGTTCACGTCCGGGTCGGCGATCATCGGCTCGTCGATGAGATCCAGGTCGACGACGACTTCCGCGAAGTACTTCGCATTGTCATCCGGGCGCAGCGCGGGCTTCTCGCCCGAGCGGATTTCGGCGATGCGGGCGTCGGCCTTGGCGATCAGGCCCTTCAGCGTGCCAGCCGCGTTGTCCATGCCCTTGTCGATCATGATCTGGATGCGCGACTTGGCGATTTCCAGCGACTCGATCAACGTCTCGTCCTGCGAAATGCAGATCGAGGCCTTGGCCTTCATCTCGGCCGTCCAGTCAGTGAAGGTGAAGGCCTGGTCGGCCAGCAGCGTGCCGATATGCACTTCGATGATGCGGCCCTGGAAGACGTTGTCGCCGCACTGCTTGAGCATCTGCGCCTGGGTGGCGTGCACCACGTCGCGGAAGTCCATGTGCGGCTGCATCGCGCCCTTGAAGGTCACCTTGACCGACTGCGGGATCGGCATGGTTGCCTCGCCCGTGGCCAACGCCAGCGCCACGGTGCCGGAGTCGGCGCCAAAGGCCACGCCCTTGGACATGCGGGTGTGGCTGTCGCCGCCGATGATGATGGCCCAGTCATCCACGGTGATGTCGTTCAGCACCTTGTGGATCACGTCCGTCATGGCGTGATAGACGCCCTTCGGGTCACGGGCGGTGATCAGGCCGAAGTTGTTCATGAAGCTCATCAGCTTCGGGATGTTCGCCTGGGCCTTCTTGTCCCACACGGAGGCCGTGTGGCATCCGGACTGATAGGCGCCGTCCACGAGCGGGGAAATGACGGTGGCCGCCATCGCCTCAAGCTCCTGGGCGGTCATCAGGCCCGTGGTGTCCTGGGAGCCGACGATGTTGACCTTGACGCGCACGTCCGACCCAGCGTGCAGCACCTTGCCAGGGGTCACGCCGACGGCGTTGCGGTTGAAGATCTTCTCGACCGCCGTCAGGCCCTGGCCTTCGACGGTGATTTCCTTGTTCGGCGCGAACACCGGGGTCGCTTCGATCCCAAGCGTTTCCGCGGCGAAGGTCTGGAGCTTCTTGCCGAAGACGATGGCGTAGGAGCTGCCAGCCTTCATGAACTCCATCTTCTGGGGCGTGAACGAGGATGCGATATCGACCAGTTCCTGGCCATTTTCGTCGCGCAGCTTCCGGTTCTTCGTGTCGATGGTCAGAACCCGGCCGGTCTCGACGGAAAACTGCTGCTCCAGGATCGGGTTGCCTTCCGCGTCCAGCACGGGCTTGCCATCAGCGCCGGTCTTCCGGGTCCAGTTCTTCAGGTTGAGGCCGATGCCGCCGGTCACATCGACTGTGGTCGCGAAGATCGGCGAAATGCCATTGGTGCCCGCGACGATCGGCGCGTAGTTCACGAACGGAACGTAGGGGCTGGAGGGCTTGCCGGTCCACAGCGCGACGTTGTTCACGCCAGACATGCGCGACGAGCCAACGCCCATCGTGCCCTTCTCGGCGATCATCATCACGCGCGCATCAGGATGCTGCTTCTGCAGCGCCACGATTTCCTGCTGGGCTTCAGGCGTGATCATGCACTGGCCGTGCAGCTCACGGTCCGAGCGTGAATGGGCCTGGTTGCCCGGCGACAGCAGATCGGTCGAGATATCGCCTTCAGCGGCGATAAAGGTGACGACCTTGATCTCCTCATCGATGTCAGGAAGCTTGGTGAAGAATTCAGCCCTGGCGTAGCTCTCAAGCACGCCTCTGGCGATCGCGTTGCCGGCCTTGAAGGCGTCGCGCAGACGGAACATGTCGGCGTCGTACAGGAACACCTGGGTTTTCAGCACGTCGCCAGCCTGGGCGGCGACCGCCGGATCATCGCCCAGGGCGATGTCGAGCAGCACCTTGACGGACGGGCCGCCTTTCATGTGCGACAGCAATTCGAGAGCGAAAGCCGGCGTGATCTCAGGAACGACCGTTTCGCCGAGGATGATCTTTTTCAGGAACGCGGCCTTGACGCCAGCAGCGCTCGTGGTGCCCGGCAGGGTATTGTAGATGAAGAACCGGAGCGCGTCGGCCCGGCGCCCGTCGCCGGCGTCCTCGATCAGGGCGGTGATTTCAGCGATGAGCCCGCCATCGTCAATCGGCTTGGGTGCGAGGCCCTGAGCTTCTCGGCTTTTGATCTCGGCCAGGTAATCCAGGTAGAGGGTCATCGCAATTCCAACGTCATGGGGCGCATGGCGCTGCAGGGCAGAGCCAGCAACCGGTATTGTTAATCGGCCTGGGGCTTCACCAGGCGGGGACGGCTCTTCCCCGCCTGGTGAAGCCCCGTTTGGCGTCCGGGCGTTTCAGAGCGCCGACGTGGCGTCGGCGCCTGCTCTTATATGGGGTTCCGAGTACGCCAACCAGGGCCGACTGACAAGGCGCCGCGTTCTGGCAAAAAAATACACTTTGAGATCAGCGGCAAAGGCGTTGAGCGATCATGTGTCTGGCTTCGGGGCCCGGATTGGCGCGGAGCGGTCGGCTCGCCAATCCGCGCGTTGCGCTGACCCGGAGGCTTCAATGGGGCTGCATTTGCAGATGGCGTGGCTTCGGGTCGCCCTGTCACGCCCCGCAGCAATTGGCGCGGTGAAACGAACGGCAGGCTACGTCGGCTGTTGGGGAACTCAAGGGCGGTTCCGGCGGCGGCGTTTTGCGGCTCACCAGAGAAGAACGCCACGTGCATCAGGGATGCTGGCAGGGTTGTCGACGCCGCACTGCGATTTTTGCGGCGTCGAACAGAACCTTGCGGGCAATTATTTTGGCGGCGTCGGCGTCAGGGTTGACCAGCGTGTCAGCCTTGCTCTTTGCGCCCTGGCGTAATTGGCCAGCAGCGCCACATGCAGCATCGGAGTTTGCTCCTGATGCCGTGAACGCCGGGCAGCCGGTTTTGCAGCGGCTCCGTTGTCACGGTCCGAGTTAGCCATTTATTCCTCCCGCCGTCACGCTGGTTTCTGGCGGCGTGACCCCGCATAGGGAGAAGTCGCGATTGCGGCCAAGGTTCCGTCAAAATGGCAGATCTGCGACAGCGCGTGCAGATATCCGGGTCACAGATTGCCTCCGCTGCCTGGCAGAACCGTTTGAGCGCGTTATGCTCTGGCGGCTGCTTCTGATTTGAAGCGCGTCCGATATCAAGAAAGTGCGCGTGGTAGCTGATGGACAGCAAATGGACCGGGAGGGAAAGCCGCTGGCTGACGCGTCTGCGCGACCACCTTCGCAACCTCTATCTCGGCGCGACGCCGACAGCGTTCCGGTTCCAGTTCGCGGTCGTTGCCATTGATCTGGTGATCATTGCTTTCTTTATCGCGACGCCTGTCCTGAGGGAAACGCCGTCATTCCTCTGGCTGGATTACGCCGTGGCCGCCATTGTCGCCGCGGACCTGGGCGCGCGGTTGCTCGCCTCCAACGATCCATGGCGACTGATGCGTCAACCCACGTCCTGGGTCGACCTGTTCATCCTTGTCACCCTGCTGCTTCCGGCGACGCTCGCCAATCTGGGCTTTCTGCGAATTTTGCGCCTCTGGTCCTTGTCCCGGAGCGGCGCGCTGTGGCGGCATTTCGGGCGCGGCGCCATGCGGGAATGGCGCGACGTCAGTCATGCCGTCATCAATCTGCTGACGTTTTTGCTGGTCGTGACTGGCTTCGTTTATACGTTCTTCTTCCGGAGTGACTCCGGCATCGCCGGCTACGTCAATGCGCTTTATTTCACCGTCGCGACCGTGACGACCACCGGCTTCGGCGATCTGGTTCTGCCGGGTATTGCTGGAAAATTGACATCCATTGTCACGATGCTTGTGGGAATTTCGTTGTTCGTGCGGCTGGCGCAAGCCATCTTCCGGCCCTTCAAGGTCTATTTTCCGTGTCCGGAATGCGGCCTGCAGCGCCACGAACCAGACGCGGTGCATTGCAAGGCCTGCGGCCATCTTCTCAAGATACCCGATGAAGGCGACTAGGCCGCCTCTGTCCCCTGTCGCGCGCTGGCGCGCTGCGGTCCATTTTGCCGACGGACGAAGCGGCCTGTCATGCTCCGCATCAGGGCTGCGCGCCGATCAGTTCAAGCGCCCTGAGATATCTGGACCGGCGCTCCCCGGCCGCCGCATCGTCTGACTGGCGCAGATTGTCGCGCAAGTCAGCAATTTTCACTGGCCTCGCCAGCGTATTGGCGGCGGCGCGCCGCGCGAAGTCGAAGTAATCCTCGCCGTCTCGGCGGGTCATCGCATCCACCGCGTCAACGATGCGTGGGCTCCAGCCAGCCTCAGCCAGATCCGCGATGGTTATGCTGCTGTCTTCAACCACGTCGTGCAGGGCGGCGACGGTCATCGCGTCGATGTCGACCTGGGCCAGCATCACGCGCAGCACATGGAGAATGTAAGGCTCGCCCGCCTTGTCGGTTTGCCCGGCGTGGGCGTTGACGGCGAGCACAATTGCTTCATTCAGTCCGATCATGATCCTGTCCCCGGGCCGCGCCATGTCACGCCGCTGCTGGCGCCATGCAGATGCAGACAAACGGCGCCGAACCACTGAACGCGCGAAGTTTCTGCTGGGCCATGCGCCTGCGCCGCGACGGTGGAACCCTGTTCCAAAAACACAGGTTAACACGCGACGCCCCCCGCGGCGCACGCCTGGGCGCTGTTTCTTCAGCCATGTTCAGGCTATCGCATCCCCGCCGGGAACCAGGGCGCGGCGTGTGTGTGGCGGCGGATGACGCCCCAGCAAAAGAACGCTGTATTGTCAGGACAGGGCCATACCCATGGAGGTCGACGTGCTGACATTGAAATCTCTTGGCGCCGCGAAGACGGTCACAGGATCGAAGCACCTGCTCACCTTTAATGGGCGTCGCCTCCTTGTCGATTGTGGCCTGTTCCAGGGACTGAAGAACCTGCGCGAGCTAAACTGGGCGCCGTTGCCGGTGTCGCCGCGAAGCATCGACGCCGTGGTGCTCACACACGGTCATCTTGACCATTCCGGGTATCTGCCCCGATTGGTCGGGGATGGATTCCGCGGAAAGATCTTTGCCACTGAAGCTACCCGGGATGTGGCGGAACTGATCCTCAAGGACAGCGCCTTCCTCCAGGAGAAGGACGCCGAATTCCTTAACCGGCACGGGTTGACGAAGCACAAGCCGGCGCTGCCGCTCTACAACGTCGCGGACGCCCAACGGGCGATGGAACATTTCTCGACTGTGGCTTTCGGCCAGACCATTGGATTGCCCAGCGGCGCCACGCTGCGGTTCCGGCATGCCGGACACATTCTCGGCGCTGCGAATGCGGAGATCCATTGGGGCGATCGCTGCCTCATGTTTTCCGGCGACATTGGCCGGTACAATGATCCGCTGTTCCCGGATCCGGTTTCGGAAGGCGCGCCTGATTACATCGTGGTCGAGTCGACCTATGGCGATCGCCTGCACCCGGATGAAGACCCGGCTGAAGCGCTGGGCGCGATCGCGGAGCGCACCACGGGACGCGGCGGCACGCTTGTTATTCCAGCCTTTGCCGTCGGCAGGGCGCAGCAGTTGCTTTACTACTTCTGGACGCTGAAACAGGCGGGCCGTCTCGGCTCCGTTCCGATTTTCCTCGACAGTCCCATGGCGATTGACGCCACGGAAATGATGTGCCGGCACGGGACACACCACCGGCTGACCCCTGCCGCCTGCCGCGCGGCGTTCAGCATCGCCCACTATACAAATGACGTGGAAGCCTCAAAGGCGATTACGGCGAGCCGGTTTCCGAAGATTGTGATCGCGGCGTCGGGCATGATGACGGGCGGGCGGGTTCTTCATCATCTCAAGACTTTCGGCCCTGACGCCAGGAACACCATTCTGCTGGCCGGGTTTCAGGCCCCGGGAACGCGTGGGCGCCTGCTTCAGCAGGGCGCAAGGGAGCTCAAGATCCACGGTGGCTGGACGCCAATCAACGCCGAAGTCACGCAACTGGACATGCTGTCCGCCCATGCTGACAGCAACGGGCTGATGCGCTGGCTCTCCGGTTTCAAACGCGCGCCAGAATGCGTCTTCATTGTCCACGGCGAACCGCCTGCATCTGCGGCGTTGCAAGCGCGCATCGAGCAGGAACTGGGCTGGCGGAGCGTCATTCCGGATCCAGATGAGGAGTTTGACCTGTAGCGGCTTCAACGCGCTCTGGCAGACAGTTCGCCGGCGTGCGCCGGACGTTGCCCGCGGTCCCCCTGAGCCGGTCCGGAACAGTTTTCCCCTTCGCCGTGTTGATGTTTTTTGACCCAGGACGGCGAAGGAGGCTGGCCATGATTGCGTGCGATCAATGCGGCAACCACTACGACAAGACGTTTCGCGTCACGATGGGCGGGCGGGATTACAATTTCGACTGCTTTGAATGCGCGGTTTCCAGACTTGCGCCGGTTTGCGCCCACTGCGACTGCCGGGTGATCGGCCACGGCGTTGAGAAGGGGGATGTTATTTACTGCTGCGCCCATTGCGCCAGCGCCAGCGGCGTCACCGGACTTGCCGACCGTCCGCCGGAGGAGGCGCGGTCGCATTAAGCGTTCCGCTGGAGGGTTTGGGTCATGGCCCAGCGCGCGTTCTGGAAGGGCTATCTGAAGCTCTCGCTCGTCACCTGTCGGGTGGCGATGACGCCGGCGACCAGCGAGAGCGGGAAAGTGCGGTTCCATACCCTCAACGCTCGCACGGGCAATCGCCTTGTCAGCCGTTATGTGGACGCGGTTACTGGCGAGCCTGTCGACGCAGAGGATGAGGTTCGCGGCTATCCCCGGGGTGAGGATGAATATGTCCTGATCGAGGATGAGGAACTCGACGCCGTCGCGCTGGACAGCACCCATACCATCGACGTGGATTCCTTCGTGCCCGCCGACAGCATCGGTTGGTTGTGGTTCGATCGCCCGCACTACCTGCTGCCCGACGATACGGTGGGCGAGGAAGCCTTTTCGGTAATCCGCGAGGCGATGAAATCCACCGGCATGGTCGGCATTTCGCGGCTGGTGCTCTATCGCCGCGAGCGGGCGGTGATGCTGGA
Organism: Camelimonas fluminis; assembly: GCF_014656355.1. Taxonomy (GTDB): domain Bacteria; phylum Pseudomonadota; class Alphaproteobacteria; order Rhizobiales; family Beijerinckiaceae; genus Camelimonas; species Camelimonas fluminis. The sequence continues at coordinate 8,693 of NZ_BNCG01000012.1, read as the reverse complement.
GCCACGCGATCAGGGCATTGTGCTGTGGACCCTGCGCTATGGCGACGAAGTGCGTGACGCCAAAGACTACTTCGCCGGTCTGGATGACGACAGGCCCGACCCTGAACTGATGAAACTGGTGTTGCGGCTGATCAATGAACGCACCAGGCCGTGGGATCCGGGGATGGTGCGCGATCCGGTTCAGGACCGGCTGCTTGATCTGATCGCGGCCCGCAAAAAGGGTCGCAAACGCCAGACAAAACCACGCGAGCAGACGCAAGAGCCCGCGTCGAACGTCGTCAATATCATGGATGCGCTACGCCGCAGCATCGCTTCGGACAGCGCCTCGCGGAAGAAAACGCGCTAGAGCGCTTCCGGTCACGCAAAGCCCGCATGTTGCGCCCGCCATCCAGGCCGCACAGGGCGCGGCGGCCACCGCTGCTGGTTTCAGGCTGATTTTGTTTTGCCCCTGGTTTTGCCGGTCCGGCTTTCCATATCAAGCGGCGTCGCCGCGGCGCGAAAATCAGCCCAGGGGTCGCTGGCAAGCGCCGCCAGCCGGCCAGGGATATTGCTAACGGTGAAATAGGCCGGGCCGATCTCCGGGCCCAGTTCATCCCATCCCAGGGGCGCCGAAACCGCCGCGCCGGGCCGGGCGCGGGTCGACCAGGCTGCGACCGCCGTGGCGCCGCGCTGGTTGCGCAGATAATCGATCAGGATTTTGCCGCGCCGCTTCGCTTTGGTGATGGTGGCGACGTAAAGCTCCGGGCTGTCGGCAGCCATGGCTTCGGCGAGGGATTTGGCGAAGGCCTTCACCGCCGGCCATGTTGCGGCTGGTTTCAGGGGCGCGGCGACGTGCAATCCCTTGCCGCCGGAAGTTTTGACGAACGGCTCAAGTCCCGCATCGGCGAGACGCCGCCGCACCTCATGGGCGGCGTCGATTACCGCCTGCCAGGCCACGCCTTCCCCAGGGTCGAGATCCATGACGATCATGTCCGGCCGCTCCCAATCCGCGACCGTGGCCCCCCACGGGTGTATCTCCAGGGCGGCGGACTGCACCAGGCCCATCAGGCCGTCCAGGTCATTGATGCTGATCAGCGGCGCGCCATCCGGCTCTTTCGGATCCTGCACCAGCGCCACTTTGGGGTTAAGACCCTTCCAGGCGTGTTTCTGGAAAAATTTCTCGCCGGCAATGCCGTTGGGGCAACGCAACAGCGCCAGTGGCCGTCCGACGACGAACGGCGCCATGTAGCGCCAGACGTCGGCGTAATAGTCGGCCAGACCTTCCTTGGTGACGCCATCATCAGGCCAGTACAGCCGGTCCGGATGGGTGAGCCGAACGGTGCGGCGGGGCGGCGGCCCCTGATCACTGGCGTCTTTGCCCGCGACCTTGCTGGTGCGCTTCGGCGTTTCGCGCACGATCTCGCGGGCCGGCTTGTCCTCGCGCAGGCCCCGGAAGGCGGCGTGCCGCAGATGGCCATCCGCCGTCCACGCCCGGAATTCCACTTCCGCCGCCAGCTCCGGCCGGACAAAAGTCACCTGCCGGCGCTCCGTGGTGGTGAGCGGCGCGTCGAACGGATTCTGATCAGTGCGCAAGGCATGCAGCCGACTGAACAGCTTCTCCGCCGCCGTCGCGCTGAAACCGGTTCCCACCCGGCCGACGTGATGCAGGGCGTCGCCCTCATAGACGCCGAGCACCAGCGAGCCGATAGCCCTGGGCGAGACGGAGGAGGGCGTATAGCCGCCGATTACGAACTCCTGCCGCGCGGAGCATTTTGATTTGATCCAGGTGCGGCCGCGCCCGCCGCGCCACGGGGCGTCGGATTGCTTGGAAACCACGCCCTCCAGGCTCAGCCGGCAGGCGTGCCGCAACACGAGGTCGCCGCTTTCGCGGAAATGGCCGCTATAACGGACAACGCCTCCTGTCGCGCCCACCAGCTTTTCGAGCTGTTGTTTGCGATCGATCAGCGCGACGCGGGTAAGATCGTAGCCATCCAGATACAGTAGATCGAAGACATAATAGACGAAACGGTCCGCGCGGCCTTCGCTGAGATCGGCCTGAAGCGCAGAGAAATCAGAAGCGCCGGAGCCACCTTCCACCACCAGTTCGCCATCGATGATCGCCGCGTCGACCGGCAGGCCGGCGAGGGCCTCCGGGATGCGCTCGCCAAATTTCCCTGTCCAGTCGAGACCGCTGCGGGTCAGAAGGCGGGTTCCGCCATCCTGGATATGAGCCTGCAACCGGTAGCCGTCGAACTTGATTTCATGCAGCCACTGCTTGCCTTTGGGCGGCGCCGCAGCCAGCGTCGCCAGCGTTGGCTCCAGAAATTCGGGCATTGCCGCTTTGCGCGCGCCCTTGATCCCGGCCAGGTGCGCGCCTGGCGAGCCGCCGGTCACCGCCACTTTCCCCGGCATGGCCTCAACGGTCTTCGGCCGGGCAGGTTTCCCCGTGTCGCCAGTAATCCGTCCGGTTCTGGACGACCAGCCCGGCGCTTCGCCGGCGACCTCGGCAATATCCCGGCCGGTTTTCACCGAGTTTGGAGCTTCCTCCAGAATGTCGGCGGCGGCGTCCGCCCGGGCCCATTCGTCGTCGCCCTTGATCAGCAGCCAGTTCTCGCGTTTCTCGCCCGGCTTGCCGCGCATGCGCACCAGATGCCAGCGCCCGTGCAGCTTTTCGCCGTCCAGCTCGAAGTCCAGATGCCCCTTGGCGTAGCCCTTGTGCGCATCGCCGATCGGCTTCCAGTCGCCCCGGTCCCAGACAATCACCGCGCCGCCGCCATATTCGCCCTTCGGGATCGTTCCTTCGAAATCGCCATACTCAAGCGGATGGTCCTCCACATGCACGGCGAGACGCTTTTCGCCCGCCACCAGGCTGGGTCCTTTGGCAACGGCCCAACTTTTCAGCACGCCATCCATCTCCAGGCGAAAATCGTAATGCAGGCGGGTGGCGTCGTGCTTCTGGATGACGAAATGCGCGCCGGGCTTTTGCGCCTTGCGGCCACGCGGCTCGCGCGTGCGGCTGAAGTCCCGCTTTTGCCGGTAAGTTTCGAGCGCCATCTAGCCAGCCTTTCTGCGGGACGCAGTTGTCCGGGTGGCGGGGCCGTCGCCGGTTTTCTCTGGCTTGACGGAGTCGGTCTTGCTCCTGGCCGGCCTGGCGTTGCGTGGGGGGCGACCGGATGGCGACGGCTTGCCCATGGCCCCGGCGCTCTCGCGCAAGGCGGCCATCAGGTCGCCGACCTTTGCGGGTGGTCGCGGTTTGCGCGCCACGATCTTCCGGCCCTCCAGCTTCGCCTTCACCAGATCGGCCAGCGCCGCTTCATAGCGATCGTCGAACGTCGCGGGATCAAAGGTTCCGGCTTTCATGCGGATGATGTGGCCGGCGAGCTCCAGCATCTCATCCTTGATCTTCAGCTCCGGAATATCACTGAAGGCCTTTGCCGCCGGGCGCACCTCGTAGTCGAAATTCAACGTCGTCGCGATGAGGCCGTCGCCGGCCGCGCGGATCAGCAGCGTGCGCACGCGACGGAACAGCACGGCCCGGCCAATGGCGGCGGTTTTTGTCTTGCGCAGGCCATCGCGGATCAGGGCGTACGGTTCGTGGGCGGCGAGGTCTGAAGGCGTCAGATAGTATGGCCGGTCGAAATAGACGTCGTCGATCCCGGAACAGGGAATGAATGCCGAAACGTCGATCGTCTTGTCGCTGGCCGGGGTCGCCTCAGCCACTTCCTCCGGCGTCAGGACAATGTAGTCGCCCTGGGCGAGTTCATAACCTTTGGCCTGATCGTCGCGCTCAACCGGCCGGCCGGTGACGCCATCGACGAACTGTCGATGCACCCGGTGGCCTGTGGCCCGGTTAATGGTGTGGAACGCGATGCGATCTGACGTCGAAGCGGCGGTGAACAACGCCACCGGGCAAATCACTTCGGCGATCCTCAGCACCCCTTTCCAGTTTGCCCTCGGCGCCATGCCAAGCCCCTGTCTGCGCCGGATGCAGAAGAACGCCTGCTGTCGAAAAAGTGCGCCGCGGACCGTTGGCGCATGGCCCGCGTCTGAATCAAACGCGGCGGCGCGCAGCGGTGTTCCACAATTGCTCCTTCAATAACGAACCCCGATGAGCCTGGCTCATCGGGGTTGCCTGCCGCACGGCAGATTCCAGCAATTGGTTCTAGCGGGCTACGCAGTCAGCGTAATGCCGCACGATCCCGTCGGCTCCGGTTTCCAGGACGAGCCCGTGAATGTCGGTTTCAAACCCCGGACACTCCCGGGCGAATTCACGGTTGAAGCGCAGATAGTCAACGATTCTGGTGTTAAAGACCTCGCCGGGGATGAGCAGGGGGATGCCCGGCGGGTAGGGCGTGACGAGGCTGGTGGTGACGCGCCCTTCCAGCGCGTCGATCGGCACCCGCTCGGTTTTGCGGCGCGCGATATGCGAAAACGCTTCGGTTGGCGTCATCGCCGGATGGTGATCCGACAGATAGATCTCGGTGGAAAGTCGCGCCACGTCGTATTTTGAATAGAGCGCATGAACATGCTGGCTCAGGTCGCGCAGGCCCATGTGTTCGTAGCGCGGATGTTTGGCGCAGAACTCGGGCATGATCCGCCACAGCGGCTGGTTGCGGTCGAAATCGTCCTTGAATTGCTGCAGGGCCGCCACGAGGGTGTTCCAGCGACCCTTGGTGATGCCGATGGTGAACAGGATGAAGAAGCTGTAGAGGCCGGTCTTCTCCACCACCACGCCGTGTTCGGTGAGGTATTTCGAGACGATCGAGGCGGGAATTCCGGTGGCGTCGAACCGTCCGTCAATATCAAGGCCGGGGGTGATGATGGTGGCCTTGATGGGGTCGAGCATGTTGAAGCCCGGCGCCATGTCGCCGAAGCCGTGCCAACTGTCCTCGCCATCACGCTGGACTCCTTCGGAATCCGTGCGGCGCAGCACCCAGTCCCCGGTGTGGCCAATGCCCTCCTCGGTCAGTCCGTCCGGGCCCCAGACCTGAAACCACCAGTCGTTTTCACCGAACTCCTCGTCGACCTTGCGCATGGCGCGGCGGAAATCGAGCGCTTCGAGGATACTTTCCTCGACCAGCGCGGTGCCGCCGGGCGGTTCCATCATCGCCGCCGCCACATCGCAACTGGCGATGATGGAGTACTGCGGCGAGGTCGAGGTGTGCATCAGGTAGGCTTCATTGAACAGGTGCCGGTCCAGCTTGGTCTGATCAGAATCCTGCACGAGAACGTGGCTGGCCTGGCTGATGCCGGCCAGCAGTTTGTGGATCGACTGGGTTGCGTAGGTGACGGAATGCTTCATCCGCTCACGCTTGCGACCCATCGCGTGATAGGCGCCATAGAACGGATGAAACGCTGCGTGTGGTAGCCACGCCTCGTCAAAATGCAGGTTCTCGACATAACCGTCGAGCATGCGCTTGATCTCTTCGGTGTTGTAGAGAACTCCGTCGTAGGTCGACTGGGTCAGCGTCATGATGCGCGGCTTCACCGCATCGGCGTCGACGCCCTGCAACAGCGGATTGTCGCGGATCTTGGCGCGGATCGCCTCTGGTTCGAACTCGGAATGGGCGATCGGGCCGATGATGCCCCAGTGGTTGCGGGTGGGGCGCAGGAACACCGGTATGGCGCCGGTCATGATGATCGCGTGCAGGATCGACTTGTGACAGTTGCGGTCAACCACCACCACGTCGCCGGGGGCGACGGTGTGGTGCCAGACCATCTTGTTTGACGTCGAGGTGCCGTTGGTCACAAAGAAGCAATGGTCGGCGTTGAAGATCCGCGCCGCATTGCGCTCCGAGGCGCCGATGGCGCCATTGTGGTCCAGCAACTGCCCCAACTCCTCGACGGCGTTGCAGACGTCGGCGCGCAGCATGTTCTCGCCATAGAACTGGTGGTACATCTGCCCGATGGGGCTCTTGAGAAAGGCGACGCCGCCAGAGTGGCCGGGGCAGTGCCACGAATAGGAGCCATCCTCGGCGTAATCCAGAAGCTGCTTGAAGAAGGGCGGCTGGATGCCCTCCAGATAGCTTCTGGCCTCGCGAATGATGTGCTTGGCGACGAATTCCGGCGTATCCTCAAACATATGGATGAAGCCGTGCAACTCGCGCAGGATGTCATTGGGCAGATGGCGCGACGTTTTGGTCTCGCCGTGCAGGAAAATCGGCACATCGGCGTTCTTCCAGCGCACCTCCTCGATGAAATCGCGCAGCTTGGCGATCACTGGGGACGGCTCGGGGCCAGGGCCAAATTCCTCATCGTCGATGGACAGCACAAAGGCTGAGGCGCGGCTTTGCTGCTGGGCGAATTGTGAGAGATCGCCGTAGCTGGTGACGCCAAGCACCTCAAAGCCTTCGTTCTCGATCGCCTCCGCCAGCGCCCGGATGCCCAGGCCCGAGGTGTTCTCCGAGCGGAAGTCCTCATCAATGATGATGATGGGAAATCGAAACTTCATCAGCTTTCCTTCGCCTGACGGCTACCGGGTCGTTGTTTCGCCGGTGGGCGTGAACGTCAAGCCCCTGGCCGCCCAGCCGGTGGCCAACCTCGCCGGCAAGCGGTTTTGTCGCGCCTGGCATGTGTCAGGTCCGGCTCGCGGCAAAGCAGGCCGTCTCTCCGGATCCAACCAGGATTGTCGGACAAGCCGCATTCATGATCGCTCACAATCGCGACAATGCGGTGAATTTCGCCCCTGGAAAGACGGGATCATGTCACAGGACGCATCGTTCCCGCCGTGTGGCGGCAGCGTCTGTTATAATTCCCGGCCGGTTGACGTCGCGGCGTTGCGACGCATGGAGGGCGGGCTGCTTTGTCGGCGCCGGCTGGCGCCGCGGCAGGTTCGCAAGCAGGGGGCGCCGTTCCGGACATGGCGGCGGGCCTGGCAATGGCGCGATCCTTCTGACGCGCGAGCAATGCCGGTCCGCGCCTGACCTGTTGACGTCCGGTGTTCAAATGTAAAAAGGCCAGGCGTCGCCGCCTGACCTTCCCTGAATGCGGTCTTGCGCCAGAAGCCGCCGACGCTGGGCCAGAGGCAGGATTACCTGGCGCAGGACTACCTGGCGCAGGATTACCTGGCGTAGAATTATTTGCGGCCGGCGTTGATCGGCTTGCCGAAGAGCTCGAAGCTCTCGCCTTTGAAACGTTGCATGCGCAGGGTGTTGAAGGCGCTGTAGTTGTCCGGCTTGATGTCAACGATCACACCGTCCAGCAGCAGCGGCGCATCGGTCATCTTCAGCGACGTGACCTGCTTCAACAGGTTTTCACGCGTCAGGTCGTCGCCCGCGTTCTGGATGGCGCGGGCCAGCACGTTGGCCGACAGGTAGGCCAGCACGACATTCGAGTCGGTGAGATGCTGCTCCATATTGTTGCGCTTCAGGAAGGCGACGTACTCTTTCATGTCAGGGCTGTTGGCGTACTGCGGGTCGCCCGGAGTCTTCATGAATGATGCGGTGATCAGGCCCTGTGACGCGTCGAAGCCAGCCGGTTTGAACACAGCGCCAATCGACGCGGCGACGCTCGACACCAGGGTCGTGGCCTTCCAGTCCAGTTCGTGCTTCTTGCGGATCGCCTGGGCGCCGAACTTTGGCGTCGCCATCAGGAAGAACATGTCTGCGCCGGTGGCTTTCAGCTTCACCATCTGCGAGTCGACCGTCGCGTCGGTGACCTCATAGGTGGTCTCGCCAACGATATCCTTGACCTTGTCGCCAAGGCCCTTCTTGAATCCCTTGACGTAGTCGCGACCCGAGTCGTCGTTCTGCGACAGGATCGCGATCTTTGCGTTTGGCAGGTTCTCGACCACGTAGCGGCCAAAGATCTCGCCTTCGACGTCATAAAGCGGGAAAAACGGCGTGGTCCACGGGAACTGCGACGGGTTGTTCCACTTGGAAGCGCCTGTCGAGATCAGGATCTGCGGGACCTTTTTGCTGTTCAGATATTTCTGCGTCGCGGTGTTGCTGGGCGTGCCAAGCGAGCCATAGACGCCAAGTACGTCTTCCTGCTCAACCAGTTTGCGGGTCTGCTCAACCGCCTTGGGCGGGCTATAGGCGTCGTCCAGCGAGATCAGCTTGATCTTGCGGCCGTTGATGCCGCCCTTTGCGTTGATCTCGTTAAAAACCAGCTCCTGGGCCTTGCCCTGGATGCCGTAGGCCGAGGCCGGCCCGCTGTAAGGCATGGTCTGCCCAAGCCTGATCTCGGTGTCGGTAACGCCCGGACCGTATTTCTTTTCAGATGCAGCGGCCACGGAGCTGGCGAGAACGCCAGCGATGCCGGCGAGCAGAAGCGAGCGCTTGCTGAACATGAGCGTGTTCCCCCTGGGTGTTTCTGGAACGGTTTTGTGGATCTCCAGTAATGGAGACCCTGGCGGCGCGCCTGTGTTACGCGTCTGGTAAGCCACGCATGTGTTGGCTACAAGCTGCCGAAACGCATCGATCCATCGGCTTCCCACAGGGAATGTGGGTCGTTGCTGCAATGCTCGCCGGTCTTGCGCCGGGCCATGTGGTCGCGGACATGTCCGATGGACGGGCAGCGGCGGACAAGCCCCGCCGCCGCAGGCATCGTGCTCTGTCCGGGAGGGACCTGGCTGCTGGCTGTGGCCAGCACGCCCCCTGATCAGCAGACAATGGCGGGCGAGTTGTCCGATGATCCGCCCGGTTTCGTCCCGCGTCATACCAAGACTCTCTGATCAGAACCCATGCGCCCATTTGCGGAGTCCGATTGACATG
>NZ_BNCG01000011.1 GCF_014656355.1 Camelimonas fluminis | reverse complement strand
CAGAAATCTCGCGAAGGGGGAACCTCTTATGATTCTAGACGTTCGAAAACCGCTCTAAGCATCCTGAAATAAGCTGCAGGAACTTTGCCATATACGCCGTACATGGATGCGGGGCCGCTGTAGGGGACAAAATTTCCGATGACGATTTCGGTGTCGCTGGCCCCCTTGCTGTACTTTTTTTCAGCGAGGGCCATCGTTGTCGTAAGGGCGCCAGTCGCAATGAATGTCGCAAGGCCAGCAGATATCGCAGCGAACATCTTCCGAGACTTCATGGAAAATTCCTCCCGGTGTTATGTCTTGTTTTGGTTTCGATTATCACCCAGATTGGTTCAGTCATTCCTCAACTGTCAATGAGGTCGGGCTTTCGCCTGCGCAGGCGGCCAGGGCGCGAATAGCCCGCTGGACAGGCATCCGGCGTTCCACGACCATTGCTTTGACGCGCCATTCATTGACCCGGAGGACACGCAACTTGTTCGATACCAAGGTCGCCATCCTTGTCCTTGCAGACCTGCCGACATGGCGGAAGCTGAACGTGACGGCATTCCTCGCGACCGGGATTGCCGGCGCCGCGCCGGACGCCATGGGGCAGCCTTACCTGGATGCAAATGGCCGGGAGTTTGCGCGGCTGCTCGGCCAGCCAATGATGATCTTTTCTGCCGAGCCCAGGGACCTGGCGCGGGCGCACCGGCTGGCCCGGGAGCATGACCTGAGCTGCGCAGCCTATGTGCGCGCCATGTTCTCCACTGGCCATGACGGGGCAAACCGTGAGGCGTTTCTGGCTGAACCAGCCGATTGCCCGGACCTGGTCGGCATTGCAATTCGCGGCCCCAAAAAGGCTGTCGACAAGGCGACAAAAGGCGCGAGGTTACACCCCTGAACCGCCGGCGCGGTGACGCCAGCGGCCCGGCTCCGCGCAGGCCCCATATCCGGGCGTCAGGAAGTCATTGCGGCGCAGCTCCGCTGCTGGTCTATTCCGGTTGACCCGTAACCGGGTGTAACCAGTGGGGGAGCCCATGCCTTACAGGATAAGCGATCTGCAGGTAGACTTGGTCAATGCGACAGTGTCTGTCCACCTCACCAGGGAGGAAGGCGCCATGACATTCAGCGTCCGGGTTCAGGCGCCCATATCGACGGCGGGGGATCAGTCTGAGAGGGCCATGCAGGCGACCGCCAGAGAGGCGGCGAAGAGCGCCCTTCTGGAAGCCGCTGACGCGCTTTGACGCCCCGTTTCCGCTTCCCGCGACGCAAGATAAACCGGCGGCGTTCTGCTGCCGGACGCCATCGCCGCTGCCGCCACATGGCGCGTGCTGTAACGCCCGTAGCCCGGGCCTGGCCAGGGTGCGCTCTGGCGGCGCCCGTGAAGGATTGTCCTGATCCGGATTTCCCCTGGGATTGCGGGCGTCGCGTCATCGGGGGGCGTCGTGAGACGGGCTGCTGAACCGGAGCGCTGGCCATGACCAGCGTGTGGGCAGCGCCTGCCGGCGTCAGGCCGGGCGCGTCCTGTTGCGGAGGGGCGGTCAGTTTCTCGCGCGATACTCCCAATGAATGGCTATGGCCGGGATCAGGAAAAGGACAACGTTCAGCACCTTCCAGAACCCGATGATCTTGGCCATGTAGACGCGCGTTTGATCGACGCTGAAGCCAAAAAACGCCGTCATGGCGGTTGTTGTCACGCCGCTGAGCGTAATGAGCCATGCAAAAATAATGACCAGAAGATTGATGATGAAGGCCCTGAACAGGATATTTCTGATTCTGAGCGCGGTTTCCATCGCGGCGCTCCTTTCTGACAGACAAGCCTGATCTTCCAGGTTCAGCCAAGTTACCATTATAGCACGTTGTCGCCCGAAATGCCCGCACTCACTCCATGCTCTGCGGGTGGGTGTCCCAGTGTAGCTGCCGGTAGTCAAAGCCGCCTTCAATCGTGGGCTTGATGATCTGAAAATATGGCGAAACATCAAAGTCGCGCGGGACATAGAGACTGTGGTGACGAATGTGCAGGATTTCGTTCCGGGCGTGCTTGCTGGCCGCCCGGTCGTGGCATGGCAGGTGATCAATTTGCGGCAGAATGGGATAGTGGACCGACTGGAATGCTTCGGCGATGAGCGACGAACAGATCGCACGTGTGGGCAGGCCGCTGCCCAGCGCGATCATGCGGCGGCGCCAACGGACCGGAACAAATGGCAGCGGATGCAGGAAGCGTATGAGATCAATCACGTTTCTCGTATCATATTGCAGCCCCAGGTGATCGGTCATGAAGCGAACGACAGCCTGCCTGTCGGCGGCGCTGAGCCCGATGGGCCGGCAGATGCGCTTCGTGAAGCTCTCATATTTGGATAACGGGGCGGCGATGCACCCCTGCGCCAGGTCCATCTCGATGAGCATGGGCCCTGTAGAAGCCGCGGGTGCGAGCCCGGGCATCTCACCGACGTAGAGCGTCGCGTGAGACCATGTCGACTGCGTCAGGTATTTGATGACCGTTGAAACCTTCTGATTGCCCTCGATCAGAACAATATCCGCCGGCTGCAGCACTTGCCGGAACAGCTCCGGATCAGGGGGCGTGAAGGGTTCGTAGGCGCCCGATGGTTGCGTAACCAGCCAGACGAGCATGCTGCTGAAAGCCTGGAGGACCTGGTGAAGCAGGAACATCCGCATTCAATCCATCAGAACGATCCAGACTTACCTTCCGCCTCGTTGCGGCAAGGGTCAAGCAGCGCCCGCATCTGCCCATGAGCGAGGTCGCCGGCGCTGCATGGGGTTTTCAGGGCGACGGGCTGGGCTGGCTGTCGGGCTCCAGCAGGAGGCGCAGGCCGTCAGGAACGGCTGTTGGCCTGCGGAAGAGCGGGGCCGCCTTGCAAGCAGCCCCGCCCGGTTGTCACTGGTTCTGGCCGCTGAGCAGCGGCGTGATCCGCCGGAGCGTGACGCGCCGGTTTTCACGCGAGGCAGCCTGTGTGCTGACCTTCAGATATTGCTCACCGTAGCCTTGGGTCGTCAGGTTCTCCGGCGGGATCTGGAAGTCGCGGGTCAGGATCTCTGCGACCGACTGCGCGCGGCGATCGGAAAGCGAGAGATTGTCGACATCGGCGCCAACAGCGTCGGTGTGGCCCTCGATGAGGAAGACCTCGTTCGGCGAGCGCTGCAGGGCGCGCCTGATCGATTCCGCGATCACGGCGAGGCGTTGCGCCTGATCCTGCGTCACCTGCCAGGAACCGGTGTCGAAATTGATCGTGTCAATATCGACGCTACGCATGCGCGCGCGCAGGTCCGGCGAGTAACGCACCTCGTCCAGCGTGTAGCGACGCGGGATCGCGGCGATCGGCGGGGCGGTGATCGTCTCGTAGATCAGGTTCCCGTCGGCCTGGTCGGCGTCGACGATGTAGCGCTCGCGCGGCATCGGCAGAGGCGGCGGCGGCAATACGACGACGTCGTCGGCAAAGCGCCCCGGGCGGCCCCGCAGCGTGTTGTCGATGATGATCACCTCGCGGTTGTCGCGATCAATGCGGGTGCGACGGATCAATCGGCCCTGCTCATCCGTGACGGTGACGATCCGGGAGCCGTCCGGGCGCTCGAAGACCGTGCGGTTCTCGTCGCCGCGGCGCTCGGAGCGTCCCTGCCAGCCGAGATCGCGAAAACGCTGGTCCTCGTCGCGGCGAATGATGGCGCGCCCGTCATCGTCGCGGATGATGGTGCGGCCAGGCTCGCGGATGATGGTGTAGTCGCCTTCGCGCCGCTCCTCGCGGCGACTGCGGATATCGTCGAAACGCTCCGCTCCTTGCGTCGCCATGATGCCGCCGATGACGCCGGCTCCAAGGCCGATGGCGCCGGCCACGCCTGGCGAGACGCCGCCGCGGCGGCCATCACGCTGCTGGGGCAGAGGCGCCGGTGCGGCGCCGGGTTGCGGCGCGGCGCCCGGCGCTCCGCCGGAGGGCATGCCGGGAACGGGCCGGTTTGGCTGGGCTGGCGCAGCGCCTGCAGGCGGCGTGGCGCCAGGCTGCACCGGAGCCGGAGCGCCTGGCTGCGGCGTCGCAGCCGGCGGACGCTGTTGCGAGGGCAGCGCGGAAGGAGGGACGGCGGGACCGCCGCGTGGAACGGCTGGAGGCGCGCCGGGGCCAGGCCGGGCGGGGACGCCTGGCGCCGCAGCAGGCGGTGCGCCCGGTGGGCGGGGCTGGGGCGCCGCCGCCGCTGGGGGAGGGACGGCGGGGCCGCCGCGCGGAACGGCTGAAGGAGGCGCGCCGGCGTCAGGCCGGACAGGGACGCCTGGCGTCGCAGCAGGCGGCGTCCTCGGTGGGCGAGGCTGGGGCGGTGCAACTGACGGCGGAGCTGGGGGGGCTTCGCGCGGCCCGGTGGATGGCGGCGCCCCGGCGCCCGGGTGGGAGGGAGCAGGCGATTGCGCCGGTTGTGGGCGCGGGCCAGGCTGGGGCGCAGTGCGCGGCGGCGCCGCGGGTTCGGCCGGCGGACGTGGTGGCGTCGGCCGTGCAGCGGGAGCCTCACCAGGGGGCGGCGCGGCGCGAGGCGCCTCACGCGGCATAATGGGGCGTTCCGGCTGCGGGCGCGCAGCCGGCGGTTCGGCGCGCGGTTGCGGAGCGGGTATGGCCGGAGGCCGCGCCCTGGGCGCCCCGGGAGCAGGCTGCATCTGCGGCGGACCCGGAACCCTCGGCTCGGCGGGCCGTTCGGGGCCACGCTGGCGGGGCTCCGCGCCCGGCGGATGCTGTGAGCGCCGTGGCCCGCGTGAATCATCGTCTCCGGCGGCGGGAGCCTGGGCAGTCCGGTATCCGGCTTCGGCGTAGGCCAGCCCGGCTTGCGAAAGGACGAGGGCCGGCAGGACGGTCCCAACCAGCAACCAGCGTTTCGTGCGCATCTATTTTCCCGTCGTTCTGTTTCAACGTGCGGGGTATCAGGCCCTTTGCGACCTGAACCTCAGATGAAGCTAAAACGGCAAGAATCTGGCGACGGTTCCCCCGCGCCATGATTTGGAGGCCAGCTTCCGCCTTCACCCAGGTTTCGGCATGGCTCGCGCAGCGGCAATCGCCCTTTGCCCTGGCTCGCGCCGATCCCAGGCGGTCAACTGCGTCGGATAGCCAGCGCGAGGCGTTTTGTTGACATCCAGGGTCAGCCAGGCCGGCGTCATTTTCCCGCCAGGCCAAAGAGCATGCCTGTGCAGGGGCCCATGTCGCATTGTGGGTTCGCCGGGGCCGCGAATGACAGCCCGGCCCATCTCCATGAGGCGACCAGCCTGTCATCAGGCTGCGCCTGAGCCGGAACCACGTCGTGGTTCAATTCCTGGCCGCCCTCGCTGGTTCAGCCGGGCTTGCGTTCGCCAGGTTCGGCTGTCGTCGTGCTGGCCCGCTCCGGCCTGCCAGCTTCATGTTCCTTGTTCCGGATCGCCATCATGGCCGACGTGACCAGGCCGGTTGGTATGGCGATGATGCCGAGCGCGACGAACAACATGACCACGGTGAACAGCCGGCCGACCGGAGTGATTGGATAGATGTCGCCGTAACCGACGGTGGTGAGCGTCACCGCAGCCCACCACATGGCGTCCAATACCGAGGTAAACACCTTTGGCTGCGCGTCGTGTTCGAACTGATAAATGATCAAGGCGCAGATATACAGGACAATGATCGCGGTGATCGAGAATGCGATGATCTCCTGCTTTACAGCCCGCCATGCGTCCGCCAGACGATCCATCGCTGCGGTGTACCGCGTCAGCTTGAGCAGGCGCGCCAGCCTCATGAGGCGGAGCGCTCTCAGCGCGCGCAGGTCGAAGCCAAAGCCCATGAAAATCAGCGCGAGATAGAAAGGCGCAATGGAGAGGAAATCAACGATGCCGTAAAAGCTGAAAATGTAAGACAGCTTGTTCTGGCTTGCCGCTATCCTGAGAATATATTCGATTGTAAATATCGCGACAATGATGATGTCGGTGGCGATGAGAAATTCGCGTATCCAATGCGGCAGGTTTGGCAACGTCACCAACCCCATGCCGATGGTCGAATATATGATGACGGCGCTCAGGAACAGCTCAATATAATGACCGAGGCCGGCATTGCGCCCGTTAAGTGCGGTTTCAATGTATTTTTTCCAGGTCACAGCGATCCACCGGCTTTTATTCGTGTTTTTTGATGCGCGTTATGAACCGACATCAGCCGGCGTCCCTGGCGCGGGCGTGAGCCTGCACGAGGAGGCGACGCCAGGGAACATGTCTACGCGAAAAGCTGTGAACTGGACCGAAAAAAAGCGAGGATGAACATCAGCGCCGGACCGCCGCCAGCGCACCGGCTCCAGGGACCGATCCGCGAATGGAGCGATTGGCTTTCATCCGGCCCGTCGATCGCAGGAAGGCGCTTTCGTCCTTCCTGGCAAACACGGCTTTGCATGGCGCACATGGCCCGCTGACCAGAACATTCTGCACAGGTCCGGGCGGCGCAGGGCTTTGCAGGCGGTGGATGCGTTGGCATCCCGTGGCATGACTGCCGTCGGAACGATATTTGATCTGCTTCACATCGTCGGAAACGACGAGGATCATGGGCTTCCCCAGCGGTATCTTGCTGACGTCGCCTTGACCCGGGCATATCGGACAGCGCTGGTCGACGGGGAGATCCGACAGCCATGCGCCCCGGAGCCATGGCGGCGACAGGGAGGGCCGCCTTGCGGTCGTGGCGGGCGAAAGTGCTGGCGTCCGGAAGCTGGTGAAGTGTTGGGGGGAAGATGTCCGGCGAAACCGGCCTGGCGCAAGCGGGCGAGCAGATTTCTGATCCATCCGCCATCGTTTTCGATGGAAGCAGGATACAGGGGCTACCGGAATGGCTGGTGCAGGACGCTGCGGCATTGCGGGCGCATCCCGCCTTCCATGACGCATTGCGTGTCTATGCAACGACTATGACAAGCCAGCTTGAGAATGCGGCCGACCGTGTTCGCCTGACCAGCGAAGAAGCGCTGCTGTTTATCGGCATTGCAATGTCCGCCATGCACCTGTCGCGGGACCCGACGGATCCGCGCTCGGGCGCCACCCTGACCCGCGCCCAGACCTTCGCCGCCCGTGCAGGCCTGACCAGTCCCAACCGTGTCGCCGCGCTTGTCGGCCTGAAGAAGCGGATGGGTCACTGGCGCGAGGTGGAGGTTCCGGAGGACCGTCGGATCAAGCGGCTTGAACCGACCGAAAAAGGCGCGCTGCTCAGCCAGGTCTATGCCAGGATGACCCTGGAGCCCGTGCAATTGCTATCCAACGGCGTGGACTATTTGAGCTTGCTGCGGACCGACCCTGATTTTAAGGGCCGGGTCGCGGTTGAAGCGATCAACCACTACCTGGGGGGCATCCGCGCCGCCCGCGCTGTGCCGGAAGCTGGTTACTTCATGGATCAGGTCGCGGGTCGCCAGGTGATGTTCAAGCTGTGGCTCGCCTTTGTGGAGCAGAACAACGCGTCCACGATCATGAATTACCCCTATGAGCGCCTTGCGACCAGCTTCACGGTTTCACGGGCCCATATACGACGCATGTTCGAAGGCGGCCGGGAGCGCGGACTGTTCGCCTTCCACGCGCCAGGCGGCCGGGCCATCGAAATCCTGCCCAAATTTATCGAATTGCAGGAGACCGTTGCGTCTCTGGTGTTCGCCCAGATCAAGAAGGAAGCTGACGTTGCGGCAGCCACAACGGGGCGGAGCCGTATCGTCTGGGAGATCTGACCTGACGGTCGAGGCCGGGGCCCAGCCAGCTGCGTCCGGGAAGCCCGGCATGATCGGGGCGGCGCCTCGACGCTCTCCGTTAAAGCGGCTGGCGAGGGGCTTCCTGTTCGCCCTCAGACTGTCCGTTGCAGGGGCCGTCCGTTGCAGGGACTGTCGGTTGGAACGGCTGTCGTCCCCGCCGCCGACAGGAGCAGCGGGAACCGACGGAATGGGAGAGGGGCTGAACGACTTGTGCGATGCGCGTTCCCCCTTGCTCAGGGAGCTTACTTCTTGGCGGCGTCCTTGGCCGCAGCGCCGGCTTTCTCGCCCTGTTTCTTTGCGTCGGGGGCCTGCTGCGCGGTGGGCGCGGCTTTTGGTTTCTGCTCGGCATGAGCAACCGTGGCCAACGGAGTGGCGAGCAAGGCGGAGATAGCCAGAAGCTTGATGGCGCGCATTCGATAACTCCCGTATGTCTGGGCCGTCTTTAGCGGCCACTGGGGAATAGGTTCAGTTACGCTCCCGGGTTCGATTGCCTGCATCGCCGGGCAACTGCAGTACACCGCCTTCGAGCAGTGGAATTTGGCGTCCACGACCATGCTTGCGTCAATGTAGCACTTTGGATGACCCGCCCCGCCGTTGGGCGGCCGGCGCGATTTCGTCCGTGGGTTCGCAGGGACCGGAGAGGATGACGGATGTGGTCATTGTGGTCGCCTGGGTCGTCACTTCGCGGTCTTTCCGGCCATGGTGGGGCCGGCCGGCTCGCGGCGCGGCAACTGGCCGTTGAGGACGAGCCAGGCGACGAGGCCGATCGCCAGTCCCCAGAAGGCGCCGCCGACGCCAAGCAGCTTGATGTTCGCCGCCGACGCCAGGAAGGTGATGAGCGCGGCTTCACGTGACGCCGGATCGGCCATCGCTCCGGCAAGGCTGCCGCCGATGGCGCCAAGCAGCGCCAGACCGGCGAGCGTGGTGATGAAGGTTGCCGGAAGCGCCATGAAGACGGCGGCGAGCGTCACGCCGAATACGCCGACGAGCACATAACAGCAGCCGGCCGCGATGCCGGAGATCCAGCGTTTGGCCGGGTCTTCGTGCGCTTCCCTGCCGGTGGCGATTGCCGCCGTGATCGCCGCGATGTTGAAAGCGTGTGAGCCGAACGGCGCCATGACGAGCGAGCCGAGACCCGTCACGGTGACGATCGGATTGGCGCTGGTCCTGAAGCCATCGTTCCGCAGCACCAGCATTCCCGGCATGTACTGGCCGGTCAGCGTGATGAGAAACAACGGCAGCGCAACGGACAGAAGCGCGTTCAGCGAGAACGCCGGCATGGTGAAGACGGGCGCGGCGAACGCCAGCTTCAGCTCCGACAGATCGACCCGGCCCTGCGCCAGCAGGAACGTCAGCCCGAGAACCAGGATGCCGACCACGGCATAGCGGGCGGAGAAACGCTTCAGCACGACATAGGCGATGATCAGCAGCCCGACGAGCAGCGGATCAACGCTCGCGCCGCCGAAGGCGCCGATGCCGAATTGCAGCAGGATGCCGGCCAGAAGGCCGGAGGCGACGCCGGGCGGGATCAGCCGGATGACCTTCTCGAAATAGCCCGAAAGCCCGAGCGCGACGAAGGCAGCCGCCGAAATGATGTAGGCGCCGATTGCTTCCGCATGGGGCGTCGTCGCCAGTGCCGTGACGAGGAACGCCGCTGCCGGCGTTGACCAGGCGGTGATGATCGGCTCGCGATAGCGCCAGCTCAGCAACAGCCCCGACAGTCCGACGCCGATGGAAACCGACCAGACCCATGAGGCTGTGAGTTCGGGGCCGAGCCCGGCGACCCTGGCGGCCTGAAACACCAGGATGAAGGTGCCGCCATAGTTGACGATGACGGAAATAAGCCCCGCCACGACAGGATGGGTGAGGTCACTCAGGCGAAGGGATGAGGGTGAGGCGCGGGACGACATGATCTGCAATGGTCTCCGGAAGTCGGGGCGCGTGGCCGACAGGCTGCATTGACAAATAGCTGTTCAATGGCCGGATATGCCCATCCATTCTGCTTCAGAGGTCCGGACCATTTGTTCAGGCATTCCCAACTCGAATCCGTGAAGGCATGGATCGCCCATCCAGCCCACGCCGCGATGCCGCTTCATGCGCGGATTCAACGGGCGATCCGGCGCCTCATCGTCGACGGCGCGCTGGGGCCGGGAAAGCCGCTTCCTGCCTCGCGCGCGCTCGCCAGATCGCTGGGGGTCTCGCGCGATACGGTCGAGGCCGCCTACGCCCAGCTTCACGCTGAGGGCTTCATTGACCGCCGGGTCGGCAGCGGCAGCTTTGTGGCGGATATGACGGCGTTCACGCCAGGGCGCGGGCTATCCCGGCGTGACGCGTTCGCGCGCAATCAGGCCCCGAACCTCAGCAAACGCGGGGCCGCGATGTTCAGCGGCGGCGGGGTGCGCGAGATGCTGGTCCCGCGTCCGTTCGCGCCCGGCGCGCCGGAAACCCGCACTTTTCCGCTTCAGCTCTGGGAGCGGCTGGAGCGCCAGGTGTTGAAGGAGGTTGGCGCCCAGGCGCTGGCGCACGGCGACCCGCAGGGAACCGCACCGCTACGGCGCGCCATCGCCGATTATGTGAACCTGGAGCGCGGGGGGCGCGCCACGGCTGACCGGGTGCTGGTCCTCACCAGTTCGCAACAGGCCATGTCGCTTTGCGCCAACCTGCTGCTGGATCCCGGCGACCGCATCTTCATCGAAGACCCCGCCTATTACGGCGCGCGCAAGGCGTTCGACGCGGCGGGGCTGGAATGCCTGCCCGTTCGCGTGGACCGGCAGGGCGTCGCCGTCGATCAGATCATGGCGGAGACGCGCAAGGTGAAAGCCGTGTTCCTGACGCCCTCGCATCAGTTCCCGACCGGGGCGACGCTGGCGCTGGATCGCCGTCTGGCATTGATCGAATGGGCGGCCCGTCATCAGGCGTGGATCATCGAGGACGATTACGACAGCGAGTTTCATTATGCCGGCAAGCCGACCGCGTGCGTCCAGGGCCTCGACGCCCACGACCGCACCATCTACATCGGCACCTTCACCAAATCGCTCTTTCCGGGCTTGCGGATCGGCTATGTCGTGTTGCCGCCCCAACTCGTGAAGCCGATGACGGTGGCGCGCACTTTGCTCGACGGACATTCCGCGCCATTGCCGCAACTGACGCTCGCCCGGTTCATGGAAGGCGGGCATTTCGGCGCTTATGTTCGCGCGATGCGCGGCGTCTATGCCGAACGGCGCGATGTGCTGGCGAATCTTGTCAGCAAGCACCTGACGGATTTCGTCGAGCCGCGCATTCCCGTCGGCGGCCTGCAAATGCCCTGCCTGCTGACCGGCGATCTGTCGGAGCGCGTCGCCATCGACGCCGCGCGGCGCGCCGGCGTCGAGCTTCTGGGCCTCTCCGCGCTTCATGCTCTCGACAATCCGAAAGCAGGCTTCCTGATGGGGTTCGCCGCCTGCACGCCAGCCGAGATCGAGGTCGCGGTCCGGAAACTGGCGCGCGCGTTTCGGGCGGTGGCCAGGCTGCAAACCAGATAAAACCTGCGGGACGGTGGATTCCGGCTCCCCAAATGAAGTGGAAGGGGAGCGCCAGACATGCCTGGCGCGCTTGAGGCTGCCCGTGGCGCGAGGCCCGATGCCTGGAGGATGGCGACGCACGTCAACGCGCGGCGGGTTTCCCCTTTGTCATGCCGAGCGGCAGTGGACGCGTCAATGCTGGGCCGGGCCACAGGAGGAACTCAACGTGGAAAGATTGACCAGATTGTCGCCCGGACCCAACATGCCCCCACGGTTGTCAGGGATGACCATCATGAGCTTGCCGTTCTTCACCATCGGGCATTCCAGCCGGAGTGTGGAGACGTTCATCGCCATGTTGCGCGGGCCCCGGGTTCAACACATTGTTGATATCCGGAAAATCCCGCGGTCCGAGTCAAACCCGCAGTTCGACGCCGACAGATTGCGTGAGGATTTGGGGGCGGCTGGAGTTTCCTATGAGCACCTCGCAGCTCTTGGCGGGTTGCGCGGCAAAGCGGCTGGCGCCTCTCCCGCCGTGAACGGCTACTGGAGCAACGCCAGCTTCCACAACTACGCCGATTATGCGCTGTCCGAACGGTTTCGCGATGGCTTCAGGCGCCTGCTCGGCGAGGGGCGCAGGCAGCGCTGCGCCATCATGTGCTCGGAAGCCGTCTGGTGGCGCTGCCATCGTCGTATCGTCGCGGATTACCTTCTGGCTGAGGGGGAGGCGGTTTTTCACATCATGAGTGAAACCCGCCTGGAACCGGCGAAGCTCACGCCAGGGGCGGTTGTCCAGCCGGACGGGACGATCCTGTATCCGGCGGCCACGGGTTTGTCCTGACGGTGGGATGTCTTTATCTGCCGTATTTTGCAGGTTCTATCAAAACAAACGTCACTCCCGCACCAGTGCTGGCCGTCCGCCTGGCCGCTCAGCCCGGGATATCATCTTCGCCGGCCGCGCCGCCTTCATTCTCCCAGGTTGAGATCTTGCGTGAAACACTTTGGGTAAATCGCAACCGCACGCCAACGCCCATTTCGTCTTCGGGGATAAAATGGGCGCCAAGATCCTCCAGCGCCTTCTGCAGCGCCAGCAAGCCAGGCGCATCCGGGGGCGTTGAACCAGCTTCGAATGTTCTGATCCGGCCTTCATCCATCCCGCTGCGCCGGGCCAGCGTTGCAATGCCAGTCTGCGTCAGGGCGCGCGCGGCGGCGCACTGGGCGCCCGTAATCGTCTCATTGATCATGCTTGCCCTCTAATCCGGACGGTCAAAATATTCTTCTCATCAAAGCTTTTTCGCGAAAAGTGGAGTCCAGTTACCGTGAAGGAAAATCTTCAAATTGAAGAGATGCATACTTTCGGTGAGTCGGGTTTCATCGAAAATACGCTAGAGCAATTCCCGATCCACATGGATCGGGAATTGCTCCAGTTTCCCTTGTTTTGAGCGAATTCTGATCGACCAGACGATTCCGTCTGGTCGGAAAGCGCTCTAACTGGCGAGCGCCCTGGGCTGGCCGGTCCAACCGTGCGCGACATTGATCGCGCCCTGGCCGCAGCATTGAACGCCCAATGGCGCGCTGGGGGCGGCCCGGCCCGTCACGAACGGCAGCTTTCCCGCGCGACGGCGCAGCGCGGCGTCGATCGCTGTATAAACGTCGTCCCGGCAGTCGATGTCATCGACGAAGCTTGGAACCCAGAAGCGGACCCGGTACTGGACGCCGCCTTCATCATACGACGAGACGCGGACGTCAGGCGCCGGCGACGCCACGATCGTGGCTGGCTCGGCCGCTGCTTTCGCCAGTATCTGCTTCGCCTCGGCGACAGGGATATCGTAGCCCAGCTTCACATGGACATGCCCCCGGTACTTGCGGCGGGGGGCGCTGTAATTGGTGAGCTTCTGGCGGGCAATGGCGCTGTTGGGCAGGATCACGTACGTATCGTCCCTGGTGAACAGCCGTGTTGTCCGCCAGCCGATTTCCGTCACCTTGCCCCGGGTGTCGTTATTGATCGAGATCCAGTCGCCAATGCGATACGGCGCCTCAAGACCAAGCGCGATGCCGGAAAATACATCCGCCAATGACCCGCGCAACGCGAAGCCGAGGATTGCCACCAGGATGCCCGAGCCCGCGATGGCGGTGCTCCAGTTCTGACCGACCGCCAGCAGGATGGTCGCAAGGCTGGCGAAAACAAAAAATGCGGCTGTCACGATCTCAAGCAGCAGCTTGGGGACAGGCCTTCGCCTTGGCCTTGTGCGCTCAAGCGCAACGCCGGCCAGCCGCGCAGCCAGCCACGCGCAAGAGAAATAGGCGGCGCCGCCCACAGCCACGTGCAACGGCTTGTGGTCATGGATATGGCTCACAACGGCGTCGGAATTGACGAGCAGGTTTAACGAAACGCTCAGTGCGACAGCAGAAATCGGCCACAACAATTTTCTGGGAATGTCAAAATCCTTTCGCTAAAATTGGGGTATTTGTGGATATATATAAAATAAAATTATGTTTTTAGTTTGAATTTATTTATGATTTATTGAAAATATTGACGAAGATTACATTTTAAGGGCCGGGCTGCGCTGAAAGCCGACGGAGACGTGATCCGGTGCAACACAGACGATGCGATGCGCGTGACCTGATCAGGGGCGTTTTGCCCGCCGACGCGATGGCGGCTGGCGTTGTCCGGCTGTTCATGCGTCTCGCGAAGCCCGGGATGTCGCCGGCGATGGCAAGGGATGACGGCGCATCCGCCTGCGGCGGCCATGGCGCAGGCGGCGACAATGCACGAACACACAGCCGGGACCCCGCCGGGGACCAATCAGGCTCCGGCAAGTTTACGACACCCTTCATCGACGCGGGCTGGCGGGCGCTTGAGCGGACCTGCAATCCGGAGGTCGGCGGAAGCTCGCCAGCTACGTCGCCATCCGCGCAGGCCAGACGGTCGGGGATGGTGGTCGGGGATGGTGGTCAGGGATCATGGCCTGACGGTTTGGCTGCGTGATCGGCGGGCTTTTGGCCGCCGCGTTCTCCGCGCGTTTTCCAGATGGAATACATGACGCCGGCCGTGATCAGGGCAAAGGTGACGCCGAGGCTGACCACGGGCGGAAACTTGTCGCCTCCGAGCCAGAAGTCGGCAATGAAGATCTTGGCGCCGATGAATATCAGCACCGCCGCAAGCGCGTACTTCAGATAGTGGAAACGGTGCACCATCGCCGCGAGCGCAAAGTAGAGCGCCCGCAGGCCGAGAATGGCCATGATGTTCGAGGTGTAGATGATGAACGTATCCGTGGTGATGGTGAAAATGGCCGGCACGCTGTCCACGGCGAACACCAGGTCAGCGAGATTGATCACGACGAGCGCCAGGAACAGCGGCGTCGCCGTGATCACCAGTTTGCCCGTCCGGTCCGGCGCGCGCACGAAGAAGCGCTGTCCGTGCAGCTCCCTGGCGACGGGCATGTGGTTGGTGATGAACCGCACCGCCACGCTCTTCGAGAGGTCCGGGGGCGCATCGCCAGCAAAGAACATCTTCACGCCGGTGAACAGCAGGAACGCCGCGAAGAGGTAAAGCACCCAATAGGCCTGGGCGACCAGGGCCGCGCCGCCGGCAATCATCAGCCCGCGCAGGACGATCACGGCCAGAATGCCCCACAGCAGTGCGCGGTACTGATACTTTGCCGGGATGGCGAAATAGGTGAAGATCAGGCTGATGACAAAGACGTTGTCAATCGAGAGGGCCTTCTCGATGAAAAAACCGGTGAAATACTGCATGGCCGGCCCGGGACCGCGCACCGCCCAGACCCAGACGCCGAAAAGCAGCGCCACGCTGATGTAAAAGATGGACAGTTTCAGGCTCTCGGCAATGCCGATTTCACGGTCCTCCTTGTGAAGAACCCCGAGATCGAAAGCCGTGAGCGCAATGACGAGGGCCAGAAACGCCAGCCAGAACCAGGCTGGCGTGCTGAGCCATTCCACGAAAAGAAAATCCACGCGTCGCTCCTCCTGATCATCGATGACCGGAACGATCGCGGCTGCTTCTGGCGTTGGGGCGCCGGCCCGGCAGCGCATCGGATCGCTCCGATGCGGTCCGACATCACGGTGCTTGTTCAGCATCCGCCAGAGGGGCCCGGTCCGCAGCCTGTATATATGGCGCCGTCGCCCCGTGGGCGCAAACCGGCGCTTGTCCGGCGCGCGGCCGACACGGCTTCGCGCTCCTGGAGGCAGATTTGGCTGAGGCCAGTGGCCGGCTTATGCTCCGCGCGGGGTCAGGCTGTCGGGCTTTGAGGCGACCGGAGGAAACAGCGCATGCGACGGTGTGCAGGAATTTTGTTCGTACTTGCAGCGACGCAGCCAGTCGCGGCGCATTCGGTTGCCCCGCCTTCGTCCGGACAGGCTGTCGTCCCTCCCGCCGCGCCGGGAGAAACGCTGTTCCGTAACGTCCGCGTTTTTGACGGCAAGAGCGACCATCTTTCGGCGCCGACATCCGTGCTGGTGCGCGGCAATGTGATCGCGGCGATCGGCGGCGCGGTGAACGCGGCTCCAGACGCCGCCGTGGTGGAGGGTGGGGGGCGGACATTGATGCCGGGGCTGATCGACGCTCACTGGCACGCGATGTTCGTCCGCCCGACGCCCGAGCAGATGATGATGGGCGATTACGGGTTCAACGTCCTGCAGGCTGGCGCCGAGGCGACCGCGACGCTCATGCGCGGCTTCACCACCGTGCGCGACGTGGGCGGACCAAGTTTCGGGTTGAAGCAGGCCGTTGATGCGGCCGTCGTGCCGGGACCGCGCATCTGGCCGTCGGGCGCGCTCATCACCATCACCAGCGGTCATGGTGATTTCCGGCCGCTTTCAGAATTGCCGCGCGATGGTTCAAAGCCACTGTCGCGTATGGAGCAGCTGGGCGCCACGATGGTGGCGAATAGCCCCGATCAGGTCCGTGAGCGCGTGCGCGAGCAACTGATGCAGGGCGCCAGCCAGATCAAGCTCACGGGCGGCGGCGGCGTGGCGTCGCCGCACAGCCCGATTGACGTATCCACCTTCACGCCCGAGGAGCTCAGGGCCGCCGTCGACGCCGCCGCCAATTGGGGGACCTATGTGATGGTGCACGCCTATACGTCGCCGGCCATTCGCCGCGCCATAGACGCAGGCGTGAAGGTGATCGAACACGGCCAGCTGATGGATGACGCCACGGCGAAATACATGGCCGACAAGGGCGTATGGCTATCCGCCCAGCCAATCGTCGAGGAGTTCTTTGGCGGCATGTTCCCGCCTGGTTCCGAGCAGGCGCAAAAGGCTCAGGAGGTAATGGCGGGCACTGACCGGCTTTACGGCATGGCGAAGAAATACAATCTGAAGGTAGCCTTTGGCACCGACGTGCTGTTTTCGGCCGCCATGGCGCGCATGCAGGGGCGCATGCTCGCCTCGTTGTCCAAGTGGTATGGCCCGGCTGAAATCCTGCGTCAGGCAACAAGTACGAACGCGGAATTGCTGACGCTTTCCGGCAAGCGCTCCCCCTACAAGGGCAGGCTGGGCGTGGTGGATGAGGGGGCGCTGGCTGACCTGATCCTCGTGGACGGCGATCCCATCGCGAACATCAATCTCGTGGCGGACCCGGAGCGCAACTTTCTTGTCATCATGAAGGACGGGAAGGTTTACAAGAACAGCCTGGGACGGCCCTGATCCGGCCTCCCGATAACAGCCGGCGACGTGGCCATCCCGGGGAGATGAGATATGTCGACACCGCTCGCCGTTCGCAGCGCTGGCGCTGCAGACGAGGACGCCGTGGTGGCGCTGTGGCGGGCCTCAGGTCTTGTGGCCAGCTACAATGATCCGAACGCCGACTTCCAGTTCGCCATGAACGGGCCGGCATCCGATGTCCTGATTGGCGAGGACGGGGCTGGCGATCTTGTTGGCGCCGTCATGGTTGGACACGATGGCCATCGCGGCTGGCTCTATTATGTCTCCGCGACGCCTGCCTGTCGTTGCGCCGGTATTGGCCGGGCCATGGTCAGCGCCGCCGAAGCATGGCTGCGGGCCCGGGGCGTCCCCAAGGTCCAGCTGATGGTCCGGGAGACCAATTCCGGGGTGGTCGGGTTTTATGAGCGCCTCGGGTTTGAGAGCACGCCGCGCATCGTGATGGCAAAGTGGCTGGACAAATAGTCATTCCGGCTCTCGCGATGCGCCGGCGCGTATTGTACTTTTCCTGCGGCGGTGGCCGCTGGGGCCGGCGCCGCCGGGAGACAGGCGTTCTCCCGGAAATGCTCCCACTGACGCCGTGATGCGGGATTGCCATCCGATGTTGCAAGATCATGTCCTGATCGCGGGCGGCGGCATCGGCGGCCTCACCCTGGCCCTGACCCTGCACCAGATCGGCGTGCCCTGCACCGTGCTCGAAAGCGCGCGCGAACTCCGGCCGCTGGGCGTGGGCGTGAACCTGCAGCCCAACGCGGTGCGGGAGCTGGAAGATCTGGGAATCGGGGAAGACGACCTCGACGCCATCGGCGTTCCGGCGCGCGAGTGGGCGCTGGTTGGGCTCAACGGCAGGGAAATTTATTCCGAACCGCGCGGCAGGTTCGCTGGCTATCGCTGGCACCAGTACGCTGTCCATCGCGGCGCGTTCCACATGATGCTCTACCGGAAGGTGGTTGAACGTCTGGGCCCCGACGCCGTCAAAACTGGATGCAGGGTGAGCGGCTATCGCCGGCGCGACGACGGCGCGGCGACAGCTCTGGTAGAGGAGGCGGATGGCAGAGCCCGCGCCTGCACGGGAAAGCTGCTGATCGGCGCTGACGGCATTCACTCCCAGGTTCGGGCGCAGATGCATCCGGATCAACCGCCGATTCGCTGGGGCGGGACCATCATGTGGCGGGGCACGGCGCGCGCCTTGCCGATCCGCACGGGCTCTTCCTTCGTCGGCCTGGGCACAAGCCGCCATCGCGTCGTGCTGTATCCGATCTCGCATCCGGATGAGCAGGGCCAGGTCACGGTCAACTGGATCGCGGAGAAGACTTTTGACAGCGACCATGACTGGACCCGGTCTGGCTGGTTCCGCCCGGTTGACCTGTCAGAGTTCGCGCATGAGTTCGACGGTTTCGTCTACGACTGGCTGAACCTGCCCGAACTGCTGGCGACGTCCCAACTGGCCTATGAGAACCCCATGATCGACCGCGATCCGGTCGCAACATGGGTCGACGGGCCGGTGGCGCTGATGGGCGACGCGGCCCATCCGATGTATCCGACCGGTTCAAACGGCGCCTCGCAGGCGATTGTCGACGCCCGCATCATTGGCCAGTCCATGCTGGCCCATGGCGTGACGCCAGCAGCGCTGCGGGCCTATGACGACGCGTTGTGCAAGCCGGTGAGCGCGGTCGCGATGCGCAATCGCGGCGCTGGCCCCTTCGGGCTGCTCGGGCTGGTGGAGGAACGTTGCGGCGGCCAGTTCGATGATATCAACGCGGTCGTTCCGGCGGCGGAGCGCGCCGCGTTCATGCTGGCCTACCAGCAGGCCGCGGGCTTCGCCAGGGACAGGCTCAACAGCGCGCCGCGAACGGTGCCAGCAGGCGGAAGGGTCGGGAAACCTGGATGACGCGCCAGCGCGGCGACTGGCCTCCTGTTTCCCGCCGGCTCCGGCCACGACCCTTGCTCCGGGGGCGGGCTCCATGCAGTTCGTTTCGCCGTAAATTTCTCCTGACCTGATCAGCGCCTTTGTCAGGTCGCCCCGACCGGTCCAGCCCGTTTCGAATGCCGGGGCCCCAGTCCGCCTCGTCAGGTCCTGGCGACAGTTCCCTTCAGCAAATGCGCGGGAAGCCACGGCGGGGGTCTTGAAATCCGGGTCCGCATGCGTTCTGAAACCGCTGGAAACCTGTATGGCCTGGAGATCTGTTGAATGACCTACGTGCATGTCGTGCTGCATATTGCGTCTGTCGTTGCGTCGCTTGCGGCCGGCTTCCTCTGGATGCGCTCTGCCGCCGTGAAGGTGCCGGCGATCGCGCCGTCGGAGGAGAGCGATGCGATTCAGAAAGGCGAGGTCGCCAGGTGGGCGCACGAGATGGCGAAAAACCTGGACCGGCACCGCAATGGGCTGATCCTGGCTACGAAGTACAACATGGCTGCTGCTGCGGCGGCTTCGATTGCCGCTCTTGCCCAGGCGGCCGTGTTCGCGCTCAATGTCGCTGATGATCTGATCAGGCTGTGAGGTGCGTGAGGCGGGGCTGACGTTTACATCTCCAGACAGGCCGCCGCCAACCAGGGCGGCGCAGCGAGGCGACGGGCTTTTCGCGCCTCCCGGCGCTTTGCCCCGTCAACCGGACTGCTGACCCATCACATTGTTTTGACGGAGGATGGCAAACCAGGTTTTCCGGAATCCACGAAACGCGGACATAGTCGCGGAGCGGGGCGCGGCGGGATCAACTGCTTCCCGCGTCCGCCTGTGAACCCAGGAATGCCCCATGCTGGTTGAAGGCAAGGTCGCGGTGATCTTCGGCGGAACCGGGGCCGTTGGCCGGGCGGTTGCGCATGCGCTGGCGCGCGAGGGCGCGCGTGTTTATCTCGGCGCGCGCAACCAGGACAGGCTCGACCGGGTTGCCAGCGAAATCCGCGCGGCGGGAGGCGTCGCCGATACGTTCAGCGTTGACGTGTGTGATGGGCCGGCCACGAGCGAGCGGATGGCCAGCCTTGCCCAACAGGCCGGGCCAATTGACGTGGCGATCAACGCCACCGGTTTCATGCATGATCAGGGCAAGGGAATCGCCGAACTTTCGCTGGCGGAGTTCATGCAGGGCTTTGACCCGCTCCTTGCGGCCCAGTTCAACATTTCCAGGGCTGTCGCGCCGCACATGGGCGGCGAGCGCCCGGGGGCTATCATTTCGGTGGTCGCGCCTGCCGCAACGATGGCGACGCCAGGCCATCTCGGTCACATCGTCGGGTGCGCCGGCGTGGAAGCCTTCGTCAAAGCGCTGGCAAGTGAACTTGGCCCGCGGAATATCCGCGTCGTCTGCGTGCGCTCTCACGCGATCGTCGACGCGGTTCAGGCGGGCTCCCACACCCGCGAGGTGTTCGCTGCAAAGGCGCAGGCGGCGGGATTGACCGTGGAGCAATGGGTGGGCGCCGCCGCGCGAAGCACCATGCTGAACCGGCTGCCAACGCTCGCCCAGGTCGCGGCGATGGTGGCGTTTCTCGCATCGGACCATGCCGGCGCGATGACGGCGACAGTGGTCAACATGACTGCCGGCGCAACGATCGCCTGACCATTGCCACCGGACGCCCCGTCTCCATGGCCGATGGAGCCGGCCGGGCCCCTGCCAGAGGCGCCGCCTTCCGGCTCCATCAGGTCGCCTGGCGCTGCGTTGCGTAAAGCATCAGCAATTTGGCGAGCGCCATACTCATTTGGAGGCGCCATGAATATGGGGGGCTCTCGTCCAGGGGAGCCCATTTGGGGCTGGCGACGCCGCCAGGTCGGGCGAGGGAAAGGAAGCCCTCTGACGCAATATTTCGCGGCATGGCGACAATATTCCTCTGGGATTATGGGATTTCGTGCATCCGGACGGCCGTGCGTCGCGCCGCATGGCCCTATCCGGAAGACGTAGGTTCGGGCGCCCGGGCTGCTCCGCGCACGATTGACAGGTACTTCACGTATCCGTGAATCTGGGTCTGCCGAAGCCGCCACGGTATCTGGCGGAAGAAGGGAGAGCCACGCCATGAATGACGTAACGCCAAAGTCCCGACGCGGATTTGCTTCAATGGACCCGGCTCGGGTTCGGGCAATAGCCAGCATGGGCGGGCGCAGTGTGCCTAAGGAGAAACGCGCCTTCGCGATCAACCTGGACCTGGCTGCGGAGGCCGGGCGCAAGGGTGGTTCACATGTCAACGGCAAGACCGGACCCGCCAGAGACGGCGCGGCCGGCGGCGACGCCAGCAAAGTCGCTCCAGGTAAGGCGAAGCGGGACAGACTGCTGACATAGAGGCTGTTCGGGATACCGGCTGCGGAGAGCCGGCGAGGAATTCTGCGCCCCGCCAAATGGCGCCTGCCAGGCGACAGCCACCGCCGGCAACCGCGGACGCCGGCGAGACTGGCCGTCGCGGGGCGGAAAAGCCGGGCTGGCGGTTTCGGGGGGCGACATGCCGGCGCGTCGCGGCCGCAAAATGTGGATGCGGCCGGGACGGGCGCAGCTCTGTTCACCCGCCAGTCATGCAATCATGGAGCTATCGCCCGTTGGGCGCTCGCCATGGCCTGTTCCTGAATATCGCTGCTGTTGCATCGCCGGGGCTGATGGCGTGGCGGGGGCGGCCGGTCGGGCCTGCGACAAGCGGCGACGCACCGCCGAAACAGGTCCTGTTTTTTGTAACTGTCTGGCGAGGTTGCGGCTGGAGCGCGCGCAGAGAGTCTGTAGCAGCAAAAGCCTGCCCGTGGCCATCTGGCGCAGCAGATGCGGTCCCGCATTGCGGAGGGCTGGCGGCTGAGGTCTCTGGCGCACTGATTGGCGAGGTCCATGGACAGCTTGCGTCCGCACCATGAATCAGCAGTTGCCTGGTTTTCCCGTGCTCTTCAGGGCCTGCCGCCCGGCAGGAGATGAAAACTCTGGACTATTGAGGGTAAACTTGACCCTTTTTCCAGGAAAAACCGGAGAAATGCCGGATCGCTCAATGTCGTCGGAACTGATGAAGATCCACGTCGAGCCATCGTCCGGCTGAATATAACCACAATTTTTAAACGGATTGTAGAACGTAATGGCGCCTGTAAACAAAAGTACTCCTGCTGGAAGAGGGAGGGCCGGCAATCCGGCCTTCCCGTTGTTGCAATCTGATGTCAGATGGCCTTGAGGTTTTCGGCCGCCGACTTGCCCTTGCGCTGGTCCATCACGATGTCGAAAGACACCTTCTGGCCCTCGTGAAGGGTCTGCATGCCGGAACGCTCAACGGCGGAGATGTGCACAAACACGTCAGCCTTGCCATCGTCGGGCTGAATGAATCCAAAGCCCTTGGTGGTGTTAAAGAATTTGACGACACCGGTATTCATGACGACTTCCTTTCGAAACGACATGGAAAAATAACGCCTGACAATGTCAGGCGCCATGAACACGAAATTGAGAGAGGAAGTCACAAATGCGCGTGCGCGCAGCAGGAAAGTTCATCAGCAAGTTCGATGCAATGAAGTTACCCGCCGATTGTGTTTTTTGCAAGGACGCGGATTTGGGTCCGCTCTGACGCAGGGACCATGCCGGTCAACGCCGCGCGAGGTCCAGATGCAGCTCCACACGAATATTTGCTCTGTATCCGCATAATACTGTCCGGCCATTCGTTGATGAGCGCCAGGGATATGTCTTCGCGCAGGCGCGTACACTTTGCCGATGGGAAGACATGCAAACGACCTGGCCTCCATAACAGCTTGCCTGACGGCGGGCCTGTGGACGCCAGACCGTCGCAAGTTTGTTCCGATGCAGCTTCAACCTGCCCCGGACGCCATCAGGGCCAAGCGCGGTCGAGCCCTCATCCCGGCGCCCCCGTGACATTGGAGGCGTTCGCCAGGACTGGAATCGTAACGTGATCATTGGCGATCACGTTGTTTTCCGGGGAAGCGTGTCGAAAACGAACTGTTATCCGGCCATCATCCTGCCGACGAGAAGCGCTGCGACCAGGCCGGAGCCAAAAAGCGCTGACAG
The DNA here is from genome assembly GCF_014656355.1 of Camelimonas fluminis. Classification (GTDB taxonomy): domain Bacteria; phylum Pseudomonadota; class Alphaproteobacteria; order Rhizobiales; family Beijerinckiaceae; genus Camelimonas; species Camelimonas fluminis. The sequence continues at coordinate 127,703 of NZ_BNCG01000011.1, read as the reverse complement.
CATGATCCCGATATGCACCAGATCGTTTCGCGACATCGTAATCCTCCCATATGATTTTGTTTCATCGTAGGGAGGGATGGGTTGGCGGGCAATGTCGTAACCGCATGGCTATGAACGGACCCCGACATGGCTGCGACGCTGGAGCCAGAGCAACCCAAAGCCAATCGCCGGCGTGAAAATATCCGTCCAGAAGACCACGCCAGCGTTGCCTGGCGCGAAATTGTGCGCCGCGATCATCTGGTAAACATGCACGCTGGCCGCGCCCCAGAGAAAGAATGCCGGGCCAAGGATGGCGGCGAGACGCATGTCAAAGCTGCGCCAGCAGGCCAGAAAGCCAACCAGGGAGAAGCCGAGGCTGGCGAAACCCACCTCAAGCTGGAACGGACTGTCCGCCCAACCGATAAAACGCGCGGTCATCTCTGAAAATGCGGTGTGCATGATGAAGTTGTAGAGGTTGCTGACGCCGATTGAGAAGAAGATGAAATAAAACAGCAGCGCCTCGTAAATATGCGCCTTCGTCAGCGGCCTGGCCGCCAGAAGCAGCGAGATCACCGAAGCCGCCAGCCCCACGACCAGCAGCGTCAGCGTGAAGTTCGACAGCAGAAAAACGATGATGTCGCGCATGTCTGGCAGCCTTGTGTTGGTGCGGTGAAAGCAGGGCGGCGCACGCAGCCCCGGGAACAACCTGTCGCAAATTCACGTTGATTGAAGATCAGGTCGGGCGCGAGGTTTGGAAATGTCCCTTTTATTGATCCTCATCATTCTCATCCTGCTCTTTGGCGGCGGCGGGATGTTCTATGGCGGCGGACGCTACCGCAACCAGGGGCTCGGCCTTGGCGGCATCCTCCTGATTTTGCTGATCATCCTGCTGCTCACCGGCGGCATCGGGCCGATTGTCTGATCGTCCGGCGTCGGCAGGAGCGAATGTCGGAAGCGAAAAACAGGATCAGCAACGCGTTGGTTTTCCTGTGGAGCCCGTGAACTTGACATTTGCCAGCCGCGTGAAGTGAACGTGGATGCCGAAATGAACGTGGATGCCAATGTCAAATGCGTTCAGGAGCATTTTACAGCGAAGCGGATATCGCCTCGCGTGAGGAAAATGGACCCAGCCGGGAGAAACAGGACGAAAACCCCGCCCCGCATGAGCGGATGTCGCTTTGGGGCAAAAGCTGCTGCAACTGGTCCCGACTGTTTCCCGGGCGGGCAAGGAGCCGCCCCATCCCGAAATCGCCCCATGCCGCTGAATGCACGGCGATTGCGGGAGAGGTGTTTGTTGGATCGCGATCCAGATCTGTGGAGCGGCGCAGCGGCTCACAGATCTGGCAAGTCACCGCCGGGTGGATTGCCCGCCTGGCTGTCATGCCGTGACAGGCAACCCACTCATACTTCCGGTGACCTTGTGGATGCGAAGCTCCGTGCCCCCAGGCCCCGGCCGGGCTGGCGGGTGCTTACCACCACCACCAGCCAGGACCGCCCCAGCCGCCCCAGGTCTGATAATCCCAGGCGGCCTGCTGGTTCAGTTGCGCCGCCATCAGTTCCTGATTGGCGATCGAACGCTGCACGGACAGGGCCTTGAACTGCTGGTAGCTGGCTTCGCTGCCGACATAGATGCAGTTGCAGCCCTTCGGATCAGCAAAAATAAAGACAGGCTTGCCCTTCACATGGCGCATGGTGAAGGTTCCGGCCGGCAGGCTGGCGAGGGCGGCCTGTTGCTGCGGCGTGCTCGCCACCTTGATGCTGAAGCCGGAAGCGGACAGCATGTCGGTTGTTGATTTCGTCGTCTGGCAGCCGGCGACCGCAACGGCGGCGAGCAGCGCGCCAGCCACTGCGAAGCCGACGCGGGGCGCGCGCAGCGAAAGCCTGCTGGCGTCATGGGCGATGGTCATGGAAAACTCCATAATATATCCGCGTTCCATTCCATGGCGCGCGGTGGGTTGTGGGCCCGGGAGCGCCGGATCCTGCGCCTGGGTCCGGAGTGCGGCCAGATGGCTGGCGTTGCTCCTGTCACCCCGGGTTCCTTCACAGAATGCGATTTCCCCCATGCGCGGCGCCAGAATGAAGGAAAATATTCACGAACTGCAAGCAGGAACCGCGCGGTTTTTCACGGCGCCTGCTTTTTAAGCTCTGTCTCACGCACAATCATGCGAACCTGTGTGCACAAGTGGCCTGGCATACTGGTCTGGCGGATTTTCCGAGCCGTCGATCCGGCTGATTTCTTTGGAAATACTCCAGACAGCCCAGGCTTGGGCGTCGCCACCGGGCCGGACGCTGGAGCCGGGCCCAATTCTGGCGCCCTTCGCGCATGACGTCGCTATTGCCCTGGGCGCTCCAGGCAAGTCCGGGCCCCCTGGCGGGGGGCCAGACGCAGCATCGCCGCGAAGCCGGCTTGGTCTATCCGGCCTTGCGTCCGGTCAACGCGTCGATCGACAGCGGGCCGGGGCCAGCGGCGGCAAGATACAGGAACGTAAAGCAGTAAAGCGCGGCGAGTTCGCCGCCATTCAGCAGTGGAAAGAAGCCTTTGGGCGCATGCACGACAAAATAGGCGACCGCGGTCATGCCGCTGAGGAGAAAGGCCGAGATGCGCGACTGAAAGCCGATGATCAGCAGTGCGCCGCAGACCAGTTCGAACAGTCCGCCAACGCCGCTCAGACTGGTGATGGAGGTGCTGTTCATCGGGCCCGTGGGAAAGCCCAGGATCTTGCTGGTTCCGTGCTGCAGCACCAGCAGGCCCGACATGATGCGCAAAATGGAAAGCAGGAAGGGTGAAAACCTGGACGCGAACTCCATGACCGTTTCCTCGCAGGAGATGTTGGTTCTGCAAGTATAGGTCTGCGATCGCGCGTCTGTATATGGCCGGCCAGTCGCTGCTGGCGCCGGTCACGCAATAATGTTAACCGGGGGCAGTATTGTCGCTGCGCGGTTGGCCGGAATTGCTGGAATGGTTCCAGAAAAACGGGCTGCTCTATTTGCGTTCTGGCGGCGAGGCGTCGGCCTGCCTGGACGGGGCGAGGCAGCCCGCGCCGGGAATTGGGGCCGCCGCGACTTCGGATGGAAGCCGCGGCGACGCGTATTATTCTGGCAGGACGCGCACGGCGCCCCTGTCGGCTGACGACGCGAAGGCGGCGTAAGCTTTCAGCGCCGTGGTGACATTGCGCGGCCGGGGGGCGGCGGGCTTCCAGCCAAGCCGGTCCTGCTCGGCGCGGCGTGTGGCCAGCTCAGCCTCTGACACGGCGAGATGGATGGTCCGGTTCGGGATATCGATCTCGATGATGTCGCCATTGTGCACCAGACCGATGGCGCCGCCCTGGGCCGCCTCTGGCGAGGCGTGGCCGATGGACAGGCCCGAGGTGCCGCCCGAAAAACGTCCGTCGGTGATCAGCGCGCAGGCTTTGCCGAGGCCACGGGACTTCAGATAGCTGGTTGGATACAGCATCTCCTGCATGCCCGGACCGCCCTTCGGGCCTTCGTAGCGGATCACCACCACGTCGCCGGCCTTGACCTGCTTGGCGAGGATGGCCTTCACCGCGTCGTCCTGGCTCTCGTAAACCACTGCCGGGCCGGAGAACTTCAGGATCGACTCGTCCACGCCGGCGGTTTTGACGATGCAGCCGTCCAGCGCGATGTTGCCCTTGAGGACGGCGAGGCCGCCATCCTTCGAGAACGGGTGCTCCACCGAACGGATGACGCCGTTCTCGCGATCGAGATCCAGCTCCTCCCAGCGTGAGGCTTGGCTGAAGGCCGTCTGGGTCGGGACGCCGCCGGGCGCCGCGCGGAAGAATTCGCGGACGCTTTCGCTGTCGGTGCGGTCGATCGCCCAGCGGTCGATGGCCTCGCCCAGGGTCGCCGTATGCACGGTGGGCGTGTCGCGATGGATCAGGCCGCCGGCTTCAAGCTGGCCGAGAATGGCCATGATGCCGCCGGCGCGGTGGACGTCTTCCATGTGCACGTCCTGCTTGGCCGGCGCGACCTTGGACAGGCACGGCGCCTTGCGCGACAGGGCGTCGATGTCATCCATGGTGAAGTCGACGTTACCCTCATGCGCCGCCGCCAGGATGTGCAACACCGTGTTGGTGGAGCCGCCCATGGCGATGTCGAGCGTCATGGCGTTCTCGAACGCCCGCTTGTTGGCGATGTTGCGCGGCAGCACCGAGGCGTCGTCCTGCTCGTAATAACGGCGGGCGAGATCAACGATCAGGTGCCCGGCTTCGATGAACAGGCGCTTGCGGTCAGCGTGGGTGGCGAGCACCGAACCGTTGCCCGGTAGCGACAGGCCGAGCGCCTCTGTCAGGCAATTCATCGAATTGGCGGTGAACATGCCGGAACAGGAGCCGCAGGTCGGGCAGGCCGAGCGCTCGATGACCTTGACGTCTTCATCGGAGACGTTCTCGTCGGCGGCGGCGACCATGGCGTCGACCAGATCAAGCGCCTGCTTCTTGCCGTGCAGCACCACCTTGCCGGCTTCCATCGGGCCGCCGGAGACGAACACGGCCGGGATGTTCAGCCGCATCGCGGCGTTGAGCATGCCAGGGGTGATCTTGTCGCAATTGGAAATGCAGACCATCGCGTCGGCGCAATGGGCGTTGACCATGTACTCGACGCTGTCGGCGATGATCTCGCGCGACGGCAGCGAATAGAGCATGCCGTCGTGGCCCATGGCGATGCCGTCGTCCACGGCGATGGTGTTGAATTCCTTGGCGATGCCGCCCGCCGCCTCGATCTCGCGCGCCACGAGCTGGCCAAGGTCCTTCAGGTGCACGTGACCGGGCACGAACTGGGTGAAGGAGTTGACCACGGCGATGATCGGTTTGCCGAAGTCGCCGTCCTTCACGCCGGTGGCGCGCCAGAGGCCGCGGGCCCCGGCCATGTTGCGGCCATGTGTGGTTGTTCTCGAACGATAGGCTGGCATTGGGCGCTTGTCTTTCACTTCCATGTCGCTCTGAACCAGAGCACGGTCATCGCGGCTGAGTAAACCCTTTGAACCGCCTGACGCCAGGCTGTCGCCCACATCAAGCCGCCGCGTGACCCGCCGCCGGTCGCTTTGACATCATTCCAGACTAGCACGCCGCCAATGCGCAGTTCCATGGGGGTGGTCGCGCCAAATCGTCGTGAGAGGCCGGCATGCGAGGGAAGCATGGGCGAACGGTTGCTGGCGAGGAGCTACAAGAGTTTCCCACCCCGCCGTCGCGATGGCCTGATGACGTCGTCTTCCAATATAGGCGTTTCGACAAGATAAATTAAGGCGCTTCACCATTTGGGGGCGCGCAGCCTGCTTCACCGGGGCGGGATGGTCGCCGGCCCGCCCGCCGCGTGCGCTCTGCGCGAGGGTTCGCCTTCCGCCAGGCGCGCGCCGCGCGACGCCGCTTCTTCCTCTGCGCGCGCTCCGCGCGACGCCTGGGCCATGCGGCGGTATTGCGCCGGGGTCATGCCAGTCCAGTTCCGGAAGCAGCGGTGAAACACCGGCGCCGCCGCGAAGCCCAGCTCCAGGGCAAGCGCGTCGATTTTCTCGTGGTCGCGGGTCAGCCGGCGCAGGGCGGCGTCGCGCCGCAGCCGGTCCTTGATCTGCTGGAACGAGACGCCTTCCGCCGCCAGCCGCCGGGCGAGACTGCGGTGCGACATGGCCAGATGCTCCGCCGTTTCCGCCAGGCCAGCCTGAAAGCCGCTCGGCCCTGAATAAAGGAAATGCCGCACGCGCAGCGCCAGCACGTGGGCCATGGAGGTGGTGAACAGCCAGTCGCGCGGCGCCCGTTCCAGAAATGCCTGGACTTCGCCCTCCTTGCGCATGATCGGCCGCGCCAGTGTCTGCGCCGTGAAGGCGATCGCGCTCGGCCCGCCGCCAAAGGTCGGCTGCAGCGGAAACATCACCGCGTAATCGGCGGCGAAGCTGGGGCGGGGAAAGGCGAGCCGTAGCCCGGCGAGAGGAACCTCATGGCCGGCGAGCCAGGAGGCGACGCCGTGCGCGAGCTTCAGCATCAGCGCCTGGCCGAAGCGGTTCAGCGGCGCATCCGCGGCGCGCGGCGCCAGGGTCATCACGCCCTGACCGCCGGCTTCGGAGAAAATCAACTGGTAGTCGTCAAGCAGCAGGTTCCACACCTGGGCCAGCCGGTTGAGCGCCGTCGCCATGGATGGCGCGCCGATGACCGAGCGACAGATCAGCTTGAGCGAACCGGAGCGGACCGGACGCGACCACAGCCCCATCATCTCGTCGCCCGTCGCGATCGCGGCGATCTGATAAAAGGCGATGACCTGCTCGCCGGCGATCCGCGCGCCGGGGCGCGCCAGCATGGCCGGCGCCACGCCCGCCGCCTCCAGAAAACGCTCCAGCTGTTCGCCGCCGGCGATCCGCTCCAGCGCCGCGAACCAGTCCTTGACCAGTTCGTGGGACAGCGAGACCGGATCATCGGATGGGTTGGCCATATTCATCATGTTTTTGGCTGTTCCCGTTATTTTCTTGTTGTCCATTCAGCCGCAAGGTGGCCACAGATGCAATAACGCGCCGCCTGCCCGGCGCCAGCCAGACGGGATGCCTACATGACAACCTTCCGCTCACTGAAACTGGAGATGCGGGACGCCGTGGCGATTCTGACCTTGGCGCGGCCCGAACGGCGCAACGCCATCGACGAGGACACCGTCATGGAGATCGGCCGCTTCTTTGCCGATCCGCCGGCGGAGGCGCGCGTCGTGGTGCTCAATTCCGAGGGCGATCATTTCTGCGCCGGTCTCGACCTGGACGAGCACGCCCGCCTGCGCCGCACGCCGGCCCAGTTCATGCGCATGTGCCAGAAGTGGCACTGGGCCTTCGACCAGATCCAGTATGGCGGGTTGCCGGTTATCGCGGCGCTGCGCGGCGCGGTGGTGGGCGGCGGTCTGGAGCTCGCCGCCGCATGCCACACGCGGGTCGCCGAGCCGTCGACCTTCTTCGCCTTGCCGGAGGGGCAGCGCGCCATCTTCACCGGCGGCGGCGCCACGGTGCGGGTGGGGCGCATCATCGGCCCTGGCCGGATGGTCGACATGATGCTGGCCGCCCGCACCTATGACGCGGCGCGCGGGCTCGACCTTGGCCTGTGCCACGAAATCGTCGCGCCCGGCGCTGGCCTGGACAGGGCCATCGCCATCGCTGAAGCCGCCGCGAAGCACGCGCCCCTGTCCAACTACGCCATGGTCACGGCCATCGGCCGCATCAACGACATGTCGACCACCGACGGCCTGTTCGCCGAAAGCCTGATGGCCGGCATTGTCCAGAGCGGCCCGGAGGTCGCCGCCGGCCTCGACGCCTTCCTCAGCAAAAAAAGCAGCCGCCTCGAACCGAAGGACTGACGGTCCGCTTCTTGCTGAAATGCCCCGCGAGCGCGGGGGGGCGTTGCAGGGGCATTTCACGGCTGGCGCGCGCCCCTCTTGGCCGGACGTGTTCCGGCCATCCTGCAGGGGACTCCATTTATGAGGTCCGGCCCGGATGGGGGCTGGCGCCCAGGAGCCTTGCATCCAGGGGGCTTGCACTCAGGCGTCCGCCGGCTCGGTCACCAGCATCCGCGTCAGGGCGGCGCGGATGGCGTCGGCCAGCGGCTGCGCGCCGGCGGCGGTGGCCTGGACCAGGGTTGTCTGGCACAGGCCGACGCATTTGCCCTTCTGGAACATGGCCTGGCCAATGTCCCAGGAGGCCGAGCCAATGCGCAGGACGCCGCTGCGGATCTCCACGTCCGCGCCATGAAACACTTCAGCCAGATAGGTGACGCGGCTGTCGGCGGTGACAATCCGCACCCGTTCCGCCGTGGCGGCGCGCACCACGTCGCCCGTGAAGCGCGAGCGGGCTTCATCATAATAGGCGGCGACGGCGATGTTGTTCACGTGGCCAAGGCGATCTTCGTCGCGATAGCGGGTCTGCAAGATGAAAACATGCGGATAAGCGGCGCTGTTCTGGCGCCAGACAGGCGGTTTCATGGGCGAAACAACTCACTCGATTGATTGCTATCTGGGTTGTATGGCCTGATAACCTCCCGGAGCCGCCGTCGTGAACCCCCCGCCGCGTCAGTTGCGGCTGTTTGCGGCCACATTGGCGGGTATAGTCGGCGGCAACCGGTTGCCTGGGTCGCCTGATGCACGTTTCCCCTCATGTCCTGCCCCATATCCTGATTGTCGAGGACGATCGCGAGATCAGCGCGCTCGTCGCCCGTTATCTGGCGCAGAACGACATGCGGTGCGCCGCCGCGGCCGACGGCCGGCAGATGGACCGCCTGTTGCGCGCCGGCCGGATCGATCTGATCGTGCTCGACCTGAACCTGCCCGGCGAGGACGGCCTCGCCATCTGCCGCAGGCTGCGTCAGTCGTCGGCCGTGCCGATCATCATGCTGACGGCGCGCAACGAGGACGTGGACCGGATCATCGGTCTTGAAATGGGGGCCGACGACTACCTCGCCAAGCCGTTCAATCCGCGCGAGCTGCTGGCGCGCATCCGCGCCGTGCTGCGCCGCCGCGACAACCCCCATGCGGCGGCCGAAGAAGTCCGCGCCTTCACCTTCCTGGGCTGGACGCTTGATGCGGCGGCGCGCAAACTGAGCAATCCGGAGGGCGTGCGCATCGCCGTGACCGGCGCCGAATTCGAACTGCTGCGGGCGCTGTGCGAGCACGCCGGGCGGGTGCTGTCCCGCGATGCCCTGCTCGATCTGACCCAGGGACGCGCGGCGGCGCCCTTCGAACGCAGCGTCGACGTGCTGATCAGCCGGCTGCGGCAGAAGATCGAGCGCGATCCGCGCGACCCCGACATCATCAGGACCATCCGCTCCAGCGGCTACCTGTTCACGCCCGCCGTCGAACGCAGATGACCCTGCGTCTCCGGCTGCCCTCCCGCATCGCCAGCCAGATCGCCATGCTGGTCATTGGCGCCGTGGCGCTGCTGCAACTGCTGGTGGCTGGCTCCCTGTTCCTGCTGGCGCCGCGCCCGCTGCATGGTCCGCCGGAACTGGCTCCGGCGGCGGCGGTGGCGAAACTGGTCGCCGCGGCGCCCTCCGGGTTGCGGCGACAGATCCTTGACGTGGCCAACGCCGCCGATCCCGCTTTCCGCTTCAGCTTCGCCCAGGGGCAGCCGCCGTCAGCCGATGTGGAACAGGCGCACCCGGTCGTGCGGGGGCTCGGCCGGAGGCTGGGCCCGGATTTCCATGTCTGGGCCCCAGCCAGCGCCATCAGGGGCTCGGAAGGCGCTCCGGACGCATTGATGATCGCCTTGCCGGGCGGGCAGGTTCTCCAGGTCGCGCTGGCCGAGGGGCTGCTTGGCGCGCCGCCGCCGCGGCCTTTCCCGATTTTCATCGTGGCGACGCTGGCGCTGGTCACCGTCAATATCGGCGTGCTGACCATCTGGGCCTCGCGCGGCGTCACCGCGCCGCTGGCGCGTTTCGCCACGGTGGCGGAGGAGTTTTCGGTCGATCGCGATCCGGCGCCCTTGCGCGAGGAGGGGCCGGCGGAAATCCGCGCCGCGGTGCGGGCGCTCAACCGCATGCGCGATCGCATCCATTCCATGTTTGCTGACCGCACGCAGATGCTGGCCGCCGTCAGCCACGATTTGCGCACGCCCATCACCCGCATGCGCCTGCGGGCTGAATTCATCGAGGAGCCGGGGCTGAAGGCGCAGTTCACCCGCGACCTGTCGCAGATGGACGCGATGGTGCAGGGCGCGCTGTTTTTCCTGCGCGACGGCGACCAGAAGGAGCCGGCGTCGCCGGTCGATCTGCCCAGCCTGTTGCAAACCATCGCCGATACGTTTGGCGATATGGGCCGGGACGTGAGTTATGAGGGGCCGCGCCAGGCAGTGGCGCAGGGTCACGCCAGGCAACTGGAGCGGGCGGTGGTCAACCTGGTGGAAAACGCCGTCCGCCATGGCGCGATTGTCGTTATTCGCCTGCGCCAGATGCGCCTGCCTGGGGACGCGTCCGCCCTTGCGATCGAAGTGGTCGACGATGGTCCCGGCATTGCGGCGGCGGACCGGCAACGGCTGCTGAAACCGTTCACGCGCGGCGACGCGGCGCGGCGCCAGAGCGACGCTGAAGGCTTTGGGCTTGGTCTGTCGATCGCCCAGTCGATCGCCGCCGCCCATGGCGGCGAACTCACCCTGCATGATTATCAGCCGAGGGGGCTGCTGGCGCGGATCACCCTGCCGGCGGGCGGACCCGCCGCCTGAGGGCGCGTGTCGTCGCATCAGGTTGCCGCAGATACAATTTTCCATGGCGCGGAAACATTCAGCAACACTGGCGCCGGCTTTTGGTCCAGGCTCGTGACCATTGTTCCTGCCGAAACTGCGGGAACGCCATGTCCATGCCAACGCCCATTCTGACAAAGCTCTATCGCCGCGCCGTCATCAATGGCGCGGTGTCGGTGATGAGCATCGCCCTGGCGTCGTTGTCCGGGCCCTCGAAAACCGGCCAGCATCCGGTGGAGCCGCCACGTCTGGCGGCCAGCGGCAAGGTCATTGACCGACTGGTGGAATCCAGCGTCGCCGACGCCAATTTCATCCAGCGGGCCGCGCTGGCGCCGACGGGGCGCGACCAGTTCGCCGCCATTCCACTGTCGCTGGCGGTGGACGGGCCGCAACTGGTCCCGACGCGCGCCATGGTCGCCGGTGCGGGGGCCGCGCCCGTCGCCGCCACGACCAGCCGGCGGGCAGCGCGGGTGGCGATGGCGTCGGCTTCCCGTTCCCGCATGCAGGCGATGGCTCCGTTGCCGCCGCAACGGCCGGCGGCGCGACAGCCGGCGCCGGACAGCGTGGTGATCGCGGAGACGAAGCTGGAGCATCCGTCATTGGGAACGCGGGTGATTGGCGGCGCTGTGGTGGCCCTCGACGCCACCTGGGCGCTGTTGACGCGTTCCCTGTGACCATGACTGACGCGACGCCCGTTGACGCGCGGCTTCCCGCCCGCAGCCGCTTTGGCGCGATGTTTGTCGGGCTTGCCCGGCGCTGGCGCGCCGCCATTGACGCCAGTCTGGCCGGGCTTGACCTGACCGACGCCACCCTGGGGCCGCTGGCGCAGATCGCCCGCTGTGGCGATGGCGTTTCGCAGAAGGAACTGGCGGCCGCCGTGGGCGTCGGCGGCTCGACGCTGGTGCGGTTGCTCGACATCCTTGTGGCGAGGGGCCTCGTGGAGCGCCAGCAGGATCGGGCCGACCGTCGCGCCAATCTGCTGTATCTGACCCCGGCCGGCCGCGCCGCCCTGCGACGGATCGAAACCATCCTTGCTTCGGTTGAAGACGAGATGCTGGCCGATATGGACGAGGACGCCCTGGAAAGCCTGACGCGGGCGCTGGAGAAAATCGACGCCCGCATCGCTGCGGCCGCCTGCGCCGGGCCGGCGCATGGCGCCAGCCGCCGCAGGGCGTAGCCGGGGTGGATCGTCTCCCCATCAATTTCTGACCAGAGAATTTGATCCGCCGGTTTTCTGCCGGGGGGCTGGTCTGGTGATTTTTGATCAGACGATTTTTGCCGGCCGGCCGGATTCCGCTTGCAGCCCCGGTGAAAGGCCTGTTAGAAAAATCGAAATAAGATAAGTTATGTTATTGTTGACCCGAAAACGGGCGACGATCAGGGAATGGAAACGCCTGCTGCATTTGCAGGGAGGGGGAAACATGACTGGCATTTCGCGCCGCACCTTCACCATGGGCGCCGCCATGTCGCTGGCGGCGCCCGCCATCGTTCGCGCCGCCGGCGACAAGCCGTTGCGCATCGGCGTGCTCGCCGACATGAACGGCCCGTATTCCAATCTGTCCGGCGTCAGCGCCGTCACCGCCGTGCGCCTCGCCGTGGAGGATTTTCACAAGGAGAAGCCGGATATTCCGGTGGAGGTGGTGCAGGCGGATTTCCAGCTCAAGCCGGACATCGGCCTCGCCGTCGCCCGCAACTGGTTCGACGCCGGCGACGTGCACGCCATCGCCGACATTCCCATGTCGGCCCTGGCGCTGGGCATCACCGAACTGGCCCGCGACCGCAATCGCGTCGGCCTGTTCACCGGCACGGCCACCGAGGATCTCACCGGCAAGTTCTGTGGTCCCAACCATGTGCACTGGACCTATGACAGTTATGGCATGGCCAGCACCGTGGCCAACGCCATCATGGACAAGAAGCTCGACACCTGGTTCTTCATCGCCGCCGACTACGCCATGGGCGCCTCGGTGGTGCGCGACGCCTCGCAGATCATCGAGAAGCGCGGCGGCAAGGTGCTCGGCGTGGTGCGCCATCCGTTCCCCGGCTCCGGCGATTTCTCCAGCTATCTGCTGCAGGCGCAGCAGAGCGGCGCCAAGGTCATCTGCTTCGCCAACGCCGGCGACGATCTGGTCAACTGCATCAAGCAGGCCAATGAGTTCAACATCACCGGCAACGGGGCCATTCTCACCGCCATGCTGATGGACGCGCCGCAGGTGCACTCCATGGGCCTGAAGGATGCGCAGGGCATCTATTACGCCAACGGTTTTTATTGGGACCGCGACGACGCCACCCGCGCCTTCACCCAGCGCCTGCTGCCGTTCGTCAAGGATCTGCGGCCAGCCCAGAACATCGCCGGGGCCTATTCGGCGTCGCTGCATTACCTGCGGGCCGCCGCGGCCGTGGGGCCAGAGGTCGCCCGCAAGAACGGCGCCGCCGTGGTGGCGAAGATGAAGGAATTGCCGGTCGCCGACCCCCTGTTCGGTCCGGCGCGCATCGCTCCGAACGGCCGGCTGATGAACCGCATGTATCTGTGCCATGTGCGCAAGCCGGCGGAGTCGAAGGGCCCGTGGGACTACGTGACCATCGCCGGCGTCGTGCCGCCGGAGCAGGCGTTCCGTCCCCTGTCCGAAGGCGCCTGCAAACAGGCGGGTTGAGCGACGGTCATCTGAAAATGGCCGGCGGCGGCGCTTGGGGTCCGCCGGCCCTGACACGCCGTGCGGGCCACGTCGCAGGCAACCCCATCAAAGTTCAGTCCCGCCAGCTGGGAGAGAGCGCCATGCTCCAGAACATCGTGCAAACAACCTTGCGCCGGCTCGCCCCCGCGCGCCTTGCCGCTGGCCTCATGGTCGCGGCTGTGACGGCGCCTTGCGCCTATGCGGCCGACCGTTACACGGGGCCGGGCGTCACCGCTGACGAAATCCGCATTGGGCAGACCATGCCCTATAGCGGGCCGGCCTCCGCTTATGGTCAGCTTGGCAAGGCCGAAGCGGCCTATTTCCGTTATCTGAACGACCGTGGCGGCATCAACGGCCGCAAGATCCGCTTCCTGTCGCTGGATGACGGCTACAGCGCGCCGAAGGCGCTGGAGGGCGTGCGCAAGCTGGTGGAGAGCGACGACGTCGCCCTGATTTTCGGTACGCTGGGCACCGCCAACAATCTGGCGATCCGCGCCTGGCTCAATGGCAAGAAGGTTCCGCAACTGTTCGTCGCCGGCGGCTCACAGGCGTTCAACGATCCGAAGCACTTCCCCTGGACCACGGCCTGGCAGCCAGCCCTGTATCGCGAGGGAATCTTCTTTGGTCAGCAGACGGCCAGGCGCACGCCGCAGGCCAAAATCGGCGTGCTCTACCAGAATGATGATTTCGGCAAGGAGTTGCTGGCCGGGCTGCGCTCCGGGCTTGGCGACAGGGCCGGGCAGATCGCCACCGCACAGAGTTTCCAGGCGACCGATCCAACCATCGACTCGCAGATCATCAATCTGAAAGAGGCGGGCGTCGACGCGGTGTTCCTGTTCGCCTATTCGCGCCAGGCGGCCCAGGCCATCCGCAAGATCCATGAAATGGGCTGGAAGCCGCAGATCTATCTGACGCTCGGCTCGGCCTATATCGGCTCGACCTTCAAGCCGGCCGGCATTGAAGCCTCGACGGGGGTGATGACCGCCGGCTTCATCAAGGAGGCCACCGATCCGGCGTGGAAGGACGATGCGGCGGTGAAGGAATGGCGGGCCTGGTTCGACAAATATCTGCCCGGCGCCGATCCCTCGGATACGCTGAATATCGTCGGTTACGCCTATGCCCAGACCCTGGAGCAGGTGCTGCGCCAGGCTGGCGACGATCTGAGCCGAGAGAACATCCTGAAGCAGGTCGCCAACATGAAGAATGTGCGCATTCCGGTGCTGTTGCCCGGCAGCCTGATCAACACCACGCCGGACGATTACGCCGTGGTCACCCACATGCGCCTGCAACGGTTCAACGGCGCCAGTTGGGACGCGGTGGAATAGGGTCTGGCCGGACCTCCACGCTGGCTGGCGTCTTTCGTGCGTCGTGGCTGTAGGTATTGGTTGCGGCACCCACGTTTTTGCGCGCTGGCCATCCTTGCCGCGTCATGCCCGCGCCTGTCGCGGGCATCCGCGTTCTGGGGGTAGTCATGAGGCATGGGTTGGGGCGCAACTTCATGGATGGCCGGAACAGCTTCGGCCATCCATGAAGTGAGGCGGTGGCCGTGCCTGAGGCGTCAGCCTTTGCCGGCGGCGTCAGTCCGGGAGGCCAGCAGGTCAAAGGCTTCCTTGAAAAAGCGGCGACGGCCGCCGCTGTCAAACAATTGCAGGTGGGCGATGTTCACCGCCATCAGCATGCGGGAGCGCAGTTCGGCCTGCGACGCGTCGAAGCCCAGATCGCGGAAGGCGTCGGTGAGGAAGGCTAGCACCTGCGCTTCGGCCTCGCGCACGGTGGCGGCGGCGCGTGGGTCCATGGTGGCCCAGATGCGCATGGCGTGGTCGAGATCGAAGGTGCCCTCGACGACGCTGCGCCGCGCAAGTTCGCGCACCCGCGTTTCCGGGTCGGGATCGTCAAAGGAAGTCCGGTCGAGCACGCCGCGCACCCGGCCCATGCTGTAGCTGGCGGCCAGTTCTCCCAGATACTCCTCGAAGTCGCCGAAATGGTGATAGAAACTGCCGGTCGAAACGCCGAGCTTGCGGGTGAGGGGCGCCAGCTTCACGGACGAAATGCCGCCTTCGCGCAGAATGTCCTGGCCGGCGCTGATCCAGTCCTCACGGGTCAGGCGTTTGTCGGCGCGTCCGCGCCCGCCGGCTTCGCGCGCATCCCGTTCGTCGGCAGCCCGGGACCGGGATGGTCTGGCTTTCGGCGGCGAGGCGTCGGTCATCAGTCAGGCGTCCTTTCTGTTCTGCGTCTGCCTCATAACATCCATGCGCGGGGATGGCGACGCGGCGCAATTGACAATAACATAACTTATCTTATTCTGAAGTACATCAGGTTCTGGGCAGGGAGAACGCCCGCCGCAACCTGACCCGCGTCAGCCGTGCGCCGCCGTCCACGCCAGGCATATCCGGCGGGGCGGTTGGCGCTTCCGGTCGGGAGCGGGCAACGGAACGCGAGCAGAACGATGGTTCTGCTCCCCCGGCAAACGGAGGAAACAGATGAGCGGTCCACTGATTGTCGGCGTTGGCGGAACGACCCGCCAGAATTCATCGTCGGAGCTGGCCCTGCGCGCCGCGCTGCGCCATGCGCGCGCCGCCGGAGCCGAAACGGCGATCTTCACCGGCGCTGATCTCAATCTGCCGATGTATGGCGCCGGGGATGACAGCCGCACCGAAGCCGTCTCCCGATACATCGAGGCGCTGCGGCGCGCCGACGGCGTCATTCTCGCCTCGCCCGGTTATCATGGCTCCATCTCCGGCCTGCTCAAGAACGCGCTCGATTACATCGAGGATTTGCGCGACGACGCGGCGCCTTATCTCGACGGGCGGGCCGTTGGCTGCATCGTCAGCGCCTACGGCGCCCAGGCCATGGGCACGACGCTTTCCGCCATGCGCAGCATTGTCCACGCCCTGCGTGGCTGGCCGACGCCCATGGCCGCCGCCTTCAGCGCCGTGACGCCGGTGTTCGACGCCGAAGGACAGTGCGTTGACCCGGCCGCCGACCGGCAGTTTCGCATGATCGGCGAGCAGGTGGTGGAATTCGCCCACATGCGCGCCAGCCATCGCGCCGGCGCGCGCGATCTGGCCGCCACCGCGACGCTGCGGGTTGCCTGCGGCTGAGCGCGACCTGGTTTCTGACGCCGGACAAGGACGGTCAACCGTCCGCCGGCCTTGCGCCCCTCAGGGATGGGGCGACCGGAGGAAGCTCATGAACGGGGGAGAGGCATGAGGCTGGAAGCGACGGCGACCATCGACGCGCAGCAGGCGGACGCCGCCGGAGTCGCGCAGGCGGATCTGTCCGCATGGCTGGCGCCGGCCGCGCCCCACGGCGGGGTGGCGGCGGGGCTCAGGCTGTCGCAGGCGTTGCAGCGCTGCGTGCGTCTGCGCGGCCGCGAGATCGCCGTGGTCGACGGCGACGTCCGCCTGACCTGGCGCGCCTTCGCCGACCGGGCGACGCGTCTGGCCGGCGCCCTGCGCGCGCTCGGCATGCAGGACGGCGACCGGGTCTGCATGCTGGCGAACAACAGCCACCGCTATCTCGAGTTCTATTTCGGCGTCCCCTGGGGCGGCGGCGTGTTCACGCCGCTGAATTTCCGCCTCGCCCTGCCGGAACTGACCGCCATTGTCACGCACGCCGGGGCCGACATCCTGCTGGTGGACGACGCCTGGGCCGGCGCCGGCGCTGAACTGGCCGCGGCGACCGGCGTGCGCCGCGTCATCCATGCCGGCGACGGGCCAACGCCGCCTGGCATGCTCTCATACGAGGCGCTGCTGGCGGCGGCGGAGCCGGCGGAAGATCGCGGCCGCGGCGGCGACGACGTGGCGGCGCTGTTCTACACCAGCGGCAGCACCGGCGCGCCCAAGGGGGTGATGCACACCCACGCCAATATCCTGTTCAGCGCCGTGACCTATGCGGCGGCGATCCGTCTCGACGAGGAATCGACGGCGCTGATCTCCGGGCCGCTGTTCCATGTCGGCGCCGCCGGCATCTGTATTCCGGCCATGGTCGCCGGCGGGCGCGTCGTGCTGCTGCCGAAGTTCGAGCCCGCCGCGGTGGCGGAGGCCATCGGCGCCCATGGCGTGACCGTCACCTCGCTGGTGCCGACCATGTTGCGCATGTTGCTGGACGACCCGGCCAGCCGCCGTCACGATCTGACCAGCCTCGCCACCCTGCTTTACGGCGCCTCGCCCATGCCGGAGGCGCTGCTGAACGAGGCGCTGGCGCTGATGCCGTCGGCCCGCTTCATCCATTGCTACGGCATGACCGAGGCGACGGCCTCCTGCACCGCCCTGCCGTCGCGCTATGTCTCGACGCATCGCCACGAAGGGCGGGTGAAATCCTGTGGCCGGGCGCTGACCGGCCTCGACGTCGCTGTGTTCGATCCTGAGGGCGCGCCGTTGCCGCCGGGCGACATGGGCGAAATCGTCGTGCGCGGGCCGACCATCATGAAGGGCTACTGGCGCGAGCCGGAGTTGACGGCGCGGACGGTGCGCAACGGCTGGCTGCACACCGGCGACCTTGGCTACATGGACGAAGAGGGCTTCGTCTATCTTGTCGACCGCCTGAAGGACATGATCATCACCGGCGGCGAGAACGTTTATTCGTCGGAGGTGGAGGACGTGATCTACGCCATTCCGGGCGTGTCGCAATGCGCGGTGATCGGCATGCCGCACGAACGCTGGGGCGAGCAGGTGCACGCCGTCATCGCCATGGCGCCCGGCGTGGACCTGACGGAGGAAACGGTGATCGCCCACTGCCGCGCCCGCATCGCCCGTTACAAATGCCCGCGCTCGGTCGATCTGCGCAGCGAACCGCTGCCGCTGAGCGGAGCCAACAAAATCAACAAACCCCTGCTGCGCAAGCAATTGCAGACGCGAGACTGACCGGCGCCTGGAGCAGACGCCGCGCGAGAACTCGAAACGCCTACCTGGAAACGCCCACGGAGACTGGAAATGGCCCTGAAAACCCCTGAACAGTATTATGAATCCCTGCGCGATGGCCGCATCACCTTCTGGGATGGCCAGAATATTCCGGACATCACGAAGAGCGACCGTTTCCGCGTGCCGCTGGCGCTGATCGCCCACGACTATGAATATGACGATCCGGATCTCGGCCATCTGCGCCGCTACAAGACCGAGGACGGGTCGGAAGCGCACCGCATCTTCCAGGTGCCGCGCACGGCGGAGGATCTGCAGACCCGCGTCGAGATGCTGATGCACACCTCCATCGGCACGGCGGTGTCCGGCGTGTTCATGGCGCTGCTGCAGTGCGTCGATGATATTCGCGCCGTCAATCCGATGTACGCCGACAACATCGAGCGCATTTACAAATATTGTCGCGACAACGACCTGCGCGGGGCCGAGGTGATCACCGACCCCAAGGGCGATCGCAAGCGCCGGGCCCATGAGCAGGACGACCCGGATATGTATGTCCGCATCGTTGAGCGCCGCAAGGATGGCATTGTCGTGCGCGGCGCCAAGCTGCACATCACCGCCGCCTCGTGCATCCACGAACTGGTGGTGATGCCGACCAAGGGCATGCGCCAGGACGAGACCGACTACGCGGTGTCGTTCTCGATCCCGGTCAACACGCCCGGCGTCAAGATCATCAACCGCTCGTTCGCTCCAGCCGAACTGAACGCCTTCGACTATCCGGCCTCGTCGCACCATTCGATGCCGGAAGGCATGGTGATTTTCGACGACGTGTTCGTGCCGTGGGAGCGCGTCTTCCTCGCCGGCGAGGTGCAACTGGCCAGCAAGCTCGCCCAGTCGCTGGGCCTGTGGGAGCGCACCGGCGGCGTCATCGAGGCGGTGCGCATGTCGGAACTGTTTGTCGGTCTCGCCCAGCTCGTCACCGAGATGCAGGGCAAGGAAAACGATCCGATCGCCCAGAACTCGATCGCCGAGCTGATCACCTATGCCGAAATGCTGCGCATGTCGCTGGATTATTCGCTGCGGCATTATGAGACCACGCCGTCCGGCATGGTTCACCCCAACACCCTCGGCATCAACGCCGCCAAATACTATTACGCCGCCAACTTCCACCAGACGGTGAAGTATCTGCACGACCTCTCGGGCGGTCTGGTGCTGACGCTGCCGCTGGAGTCCGACCTGCGCAATCCGGAATCCGGCAAGTACATCCTGAAGTATCTGGCGACCAAGAAGACCGTGGACGTGGAGACGCGCATGCGCGTCTACAACATGATCCGCGACCTGACCGCCGACGCCTACGGCGGCTGGCAGTTCGTGGTCGCCCTGCAGGCCGGCGGCGGCCTGCCGGCCCAGCGGCTGATGATGAATCGCCTGTATCCGATGGAGCAGGCCCGCCAGCGCGCCCTGGCGGCGGCCGGCGCGACGCGCCGGCCCGGCGAGGCGAGGAAGGCGGCGGAGTAACGCGCGCCTGCCATGAGGCGCATGCAGGGGTGGCCGGCGTCGTGGACCATGACGCCGGCCATATCCCTTGTCATGATGGGATTGCCATACGGCGCAAGCAGACGCCGCGCCCGGCCAACGGGATATAACGAGCGGCGCGCCTGACGGGAGCAGGAGCAGGGCATGAACGCGATTTCCCCCGCCATTCCGGCGCATGCGGACGCACAGCTGGACAACGACGCCTTCCGCGCCCACGTGCGCGCCTGGCTGCGCGATAATCTGCCGGACGCGTTGACGCGCCGGAACCGCACGGCGGTGCATCCCACCCGGGACGACATGCTGGATATCTCCGCCATCCTGCATCGTAACGGCTGGTCGGTTCCCGGCTGGCCGGTCGAGGAGGGCGGAACCGGCTGGAGCCCCATGCAGCGCTACATCTTCGACGCCGAGCTGGTGGCGGCTGGCGCGCCCACCAACAATATTCAGGGCGTTGGTCTGGTCGGCCCGGTCATTGCCCGTTTCGGCACGCCGGAGCAGAAGGCGCGCTTCCTGCCGGACATCCGCGAGGGCAAGGTCTATTGGTCCCAGGGCTTTTCCGAACCAGGGGCCGGATCGGATCTCGCCTCCCTGCGCACCCGCGCCGTGCGCGAGGGCGACCATTACGTGGTCAATGGCCAGAAAATCTGGAATTCCCACTCGCACTTTTCCGACTGGATATTCTGCCTTGTGCGCACCGATCCTGACGCCAAACCCCAGAAGGGCATCTCCTTCCTGCTGGTCGATCTGAAATCACCCGGCGTCACCGTGCGGCCGATCCAGTCGATCGATGGCGGCGAGAGCCTGTGCGAGGTGTTCTTCGACAATGTCATCGTCCCTGCCGACCAGCTGGTGGGCGAGGAGAACCGGGGCTGGGACTACGCCAAATGGCTGCTCGGCAATGAGCGCGTGGCCACCGCCAATGTGCCGCGCAACAAGCGCAATCTGGCGCTGATCCGCGACATGGCGAAGGTGGAAAAGCGCTGGGGCCGGCCGCTGATCGAAAGCGCCGACCTGCGCCACCGCCTCGGCCAGCTCGAAATCGACATGCTGGCGCTGGAGGAGGCGGTGATGCTCGCGCTCGGCTCCGGCAGCGACGACGCCGGCCTGCCATCGGTGCTGAAGCTGGAAGGCACCCGCCTGCAGCAGGAAATCCTGCGCATGATGGTGGAGGTGCTGGGGCCTTATGGCGCCGCCTTCTATCCGGAGCCGAAGGATCGCGACGGCGCCTATCTGCCCGGTCAGCCGCACGCGGTCGACATGGTCGCGGATTTCCTGTTCATGCGCGCCGCCACCATCTATGGCGGCTCCAGCGAGGTGCAGCGCAACATTCTGGCGCGGCTGCTGCTGCGCGGGGAAACCGCGAACCATCGCGAACTGACAGATGACCAGCGCATGCTGGCGGACAGCGCCGCCGGCTTTGCCCGCAAGCATGACGCTTTCGGCAATCTGCGCAAGCGCCCGGCGACGCGCGACAATATCCGCGCCGTGCTGGCTAGTTTCGCGGAGATGGGCTGGACCGGCCTCGGCCTGCCGGAAGCCGCTGGCGGCTATGGCGGCGGCGCCGGCGATATCGCCGTCATCGCCGGGGAACTTGGCCGGGGGCTCGTCGCCGAACCGTTCATCGGTTGCGTCGTCGCGCCAGGCGCCCTGCTGGCGGCCTGCGGCGCCAGCGCGGATCTGGCGGCGCTGGTTTCGGGCGAAACGGTTTTCGCTGTCGCTCACGATGAACCAGAGGCGCGCGGCAAAACCCAATGGGTGACAACGCGCGCCCGCCGGGACGGCGACGGCTGGGTGCTGGACGGTCTGAAGTGCGTGGTCGCCGGGGCGACGGCGGCGGACGTGTTTCTGGTCAGCGCGCGCACCAGCGGCGGCGACGGCGATGCGGACGGGATCAGCCTGTTCCGCGTGCCGGCGACGGCGGCGGGCGTCGCCGTCAAACCGTTCCGCACCATCGACAACCAGCAGGTCGGCGACGTGGTGCTGGACGGCGCGCGGCTGGGCGCCGACGCCCTGATCGGCGCGGAGGGCCAGGCGTTCGCCGCCCTCGACGCCATGACGGCGCGGGCCATCATGGCGGCTTGCGCCGATGCGGTGGGCGCCATGGAGCAGGCGCTGTGGACCACGCGCGATTACATCCGCACGCGCCGTCAGTTCGGCGCCGCCCTGGCCGATTTCCAGGCGTTGCAGCACCGGCTCGCCGATATGTTCGTCGAGCTGGAACTGGCCCGCGCCAGCCTGGCGCGCGGTCTCGGCGCGCTGGATCTGGCTGATGCGGACGAGCGGCGGGCGCTGGTTTCAGCCAGCAAGGCCCGCATTGGCCGCGCCGGATTTCATGTCGGCGCCCAGGGCATCCAGTTGC
The DNA here is from genome assembly GCF_014656355.1 of Camelimonas fluminis. Taxonomy (GTDB): domain Bacteria; phylum Pseudomonadota; class Alphaproteobacteria; order Rhizobiales; family Beijerinckiaceae; genus Camelimonas; species Camelimonas fluminis. The sequence goes on along the minus strand of NZ_BNCG01000011.1, from coordinate 106,097 downwards.
ACGGCGGCATGGGCATGACCGAGGAATGCGTCATCGGCCATTACTTCCGCCGGCTGAAGGTGTTCGACACGGCGTATGGCGACGGCCACTACCATGTCTGCGCTTGGGCGGACGCCGGGGCGAAGGCGGGGTAACAGGCTCCCCGACCTGAAGGCCAGACGTCGCCGGGGCGCGTCACAGGGCGCGCCCGCGAAGGCGGCGTTTTTTCCGGCGGGCCTCTTCACAGCCGGCGCTTTCCCCCTGGCATTTCCTCCCGGGGCATTCGTCCGCCGGCGCGTTGCGCGCCTTCGTTGACCTGGCGGCGCGCCAGCCCGGGTGAACACGTGCAAACATGACGGGCGGCCCCGGATTTCCGGAGCCGCCCGTTTTTGCGCTGGACGGCGTTGTTTCGTTTGGGAGTGGCGATCAACCGGCGTTGGCGCTGGCGGTCGAGACCGGAACGCCATAGGTCGCGGCGGTGACCGCGAGGGCGGCGGCTGCTGCTTCCCGGCCTTTGACCTTGAAATGATTGTAGAAATAGGTGGTGTGCTCGGCATGCTCATGGAAGTTGAGCGGCGTCAGCACCGCCGAGAGCACCGGAACGCCGGTGTCGAGCTGCACGCGCATCAGGCCCGAAATGACGGCGTCGGCGACGAATTCATGCCGGTAGATGCCGCCATTGACCACCAGGCCGGCGGCGACGATGGCGTCATGGCCGCCCTGTTCTGCCAGCTTTTTGGCCAGCAGCGGAATTTCATAAGCGCCGGGCAGCTCATAGAAATCGACAGCGACCTCACGACCGCTTTCGGCAATCGCCTCGCGGAAGGCGTCGCGGCTCTGGTCGACGATTTCGCGGTGCCAGGAGGCCTGGATGAAGGCGATGCGGGTGGGGCGGCGGGCGCTGGCGGCGCCGGAAACATTGGCCGAAGACACGTGTTGATTCATGATTGGCGTCCTTGTTGTTTGCCATGGCATGAATCAGGGCATACGGACGCACGACGGGCGCTGGCCTTGGGCGAAAATCTGTTTTCGCCGGGCTGGTCGCCCCTGCAACCGATCTCTTCCATCCGGACTGTAACCGTCGGCCCCGGAGTTACACCGGGTCTGCTGACCCCTGCGCGGCGTCGCGCGGCGCAAACCGGCGACCCGTGCAGGGCGCTCGCGGGCTTGCGGGCGCACAGGCGTTTCCGGAGGAACCGCCCAGGCAAACCGCTTACCGCCGGTGGGGAATTGCACCCCGCCCTGAGATCATCGCCCACCACACGAGGCGGGCGGGGCAATTGTTAGCCGTGTCCGGCGCGTCTGGCAATGCGTGGGTGTGGAAGACCGGCGCCGGCGATATGGGCGAAACCGTTTGCCGGACAGGGAGACGTTGTTGTTTGCGGGCGGCGCGGTTGCAATATTTGCAAGATTTTGCCGCGCCAGGCGGCCGGGGCGAAACAATGTTCCTGACGGGTCTGCCGCCAGATCCGGACGCCCGCTATCAAATGGCGGCGCGGCCGCGCCGCCTGAATATTACCTGCCCTGGCGACTGTCTTGGGCCTGCAGATAGCTTTTCGCGCCTTCCGCCGCCGCCGCGCCAAGGGCAAAACAGGCCTGGAGGAGGTAGCCGCCGGTGGGCGCGTCCCAGTCGAGCATTTCGCCGGCAACGAACACGCCGGGTTTTTTCACCAGCATCAGGTGGGCGTCGACTTCCGGCAGCGCCACGCCGCCACTGGTGGAGATGGCCCGCTCCAGCGGGGCCACGCCGGAGACGCTGAGCGGCAAGGCGCGAATGCGGCGGGCGAGCGCGGCGGCGTCGCCGGCCAGGCTGTCGACGCCCTCCGCCAGATCAATCTCACGCAGCAACGCCACCGCCACCGGGGCCAGGCCCGCCGCCTTGCGCAGCCAGGTGGCGCCGGATTTGCGGCCGCGCGGCCCGGCAAGCCGCGCCGCCAGCTCCTTCTGGTCGAGATCCGGACGCAGGTTCAGGGTCAGGCAGGCCTCGCCGTCGCGGGCCAGGGCGGCGCGGATGGCGCCGGAGAGCGCATAGACCACGCCGCCCTCCATGCCGCCGCGGGTGATGACCGCCTCGCCGCGCGCCGTCACGCCGTCACAGGTCAGGGCGATGCGCTTCAAAGGCTGGCCGGCGAATTTGTCCTGAAGATAGGCCGACCATCCGATCAGCGCGCCGCTGTTTGAAGGCGCCAGCGGCGTCACGGCGACACCTGCGTCCGCCAGCGGCCCGGTCCAGCCGCCATCGGCGCCAAGGCGCGGCCAGCTGGCGCCGCCGGTCGCCAGAACGACGACGTCCGGCGTGATCGAAAACGCGCCGTCCGGGCCATCGAACGCCAGGGCGCCGTCGGCGCTCCAGCCGCGCCATGTGCAGCGGGTGTGCAAGGCGACGCCGGCCTGATCGAGGCGGCGCAGCCAGGCGCGCAGCAGCGGCGAGGCCTTGAAGCTCTCCGGAAACACCCGGCCGCTGGAGCCAGTGAACGTCGGTTCGCCGAGATCCGCCGCGAAGGCGCGCAGGGCGTCGGGCGGGAAGGCGTCGATCATCCCGCTCAGCCATGGGGCCGCGTCGCCGTAGCGGCGCAGGAAGGCGTCGCGCGGCTCCGAATGGGTGAGGTTCAGGCCGCCCCGGCCCGCCAGCAGCAATTTGCGCGCCGGGCTGGGCATGCGCTCGTAAACGGTGACGGCGAGACCGGCGCCGGCCAGGGCGCTCCGCCGCCATCAGGCCCGCAGGGCCGGCGCCGATGACGGCGGCGACGCGGGGGGCGGGAGACGGGGAGACGGGGGAATTCATCGCAAAGCTTTCGTTCGGCGCCGCGGGAACGTCAGGCGCGGACCACCGGGGCCCGATTTCGGCGGGCAGGCGAGCTGGCCGCGTCTTTCCTTATGGAAGCCGGCGTATTGTGCAAGCCAGCATTGCTGGGGCGCGATGTCCAGAACTGTCTGGTCGAGGCCGCATCGTCATGAGCCCCCCTGTGGCGCCATACTCCGGCATGCCTGCGATTCGCGAACGTTACGCCGCCATTTTGAGCTCCCTGACGGACCGGCGCCATGCCCTGATGCTGGTGTTCGGCTTCAGTTCGGGGCTGCCTTTCCTGCTCGTGTTTGGCACGTTGTCCGCGTGGCTACGCGAGGCCGGCGTGTCGCGCACGGAAATTGGCCTGCTGAGTTGGGTGGCGCTGGCCTATTCCTTCAAATTTGTCTGGGCCCCGGCGGTGGACCGGCTTGATCCGCCCCTGCTCGCCCGCTGGCTGGGGCGGCGGCGCGCCTGGATGATGCTGGCGCAATGCGGCGTGGCGGCCGGTCTGGTCGGCGTCGCCATGTCAGACCCGGCGGTCTTTCTGCCGGGACTGATCGGCTTCGCCCTGCTGGTGGCCTTCGCCAGCGCCACCCAGGATGTCGCCGTGGACGGCTGGCGCATCAACGCCGCGCCGCAGGACGGGCAGGCCATGCTGGCGGCCATCTACCAGCTGGGATACCGGCTCGCGCTGCTCTGCTCCGGAGCAGGGGCGTTGTATATCGCGGATTTCGTCAACTGGCGCAGCGCCTATCTCGCCATGGCGGTGTTGATGCTGGTCGGCATGGCTGGCGTGCTGGCGGCGCCGCGGCTGGCGGAGGACACGGCCCCATCACGGCCACGCAGCTGGCGCGCGACGATCGGCGAGGCGATCGTGGAGCCGTTCAGCGATCTGGCGCGGCGCAAGGGGCCCGCCCTGGCGCTGATCCTGGCGCTGATCGCGCTGTACCGGTTGCCGGATTTCGTCGCCGGGGTGATGGCCAACCCGCTTTATATCGACATGGGGTTCTCCAAATCCGAGATCGCCAGCGTGTCGAAGGTGTTCGGCGTCTGGGTCGGCATCGCCGGCGCCTTTGCCGGCGGCGTGGCGGCGGCCCGTTTCAGCGTCATGCCCTGCCTCGTCTTCGGCGGCGTGGCGGCGGCGGCCTCCAACCTGATGTTCGCGTGGCTGGCCGTGCGCGGGCATGACCTGTCGCTGCTCACCCTGTCGATCAGTCTCGACAATTTCGCCAGCGGCTTCGCCGGCTCGGTGCTGATCGCCTACATGTCCGGGTTAACCTCGCCGGCCATGGCGGCCACGCAATATGCGTTGCTCAGTTCGCTTTACGCCTTGCCGGGAAAATTTGTCGGCGGCGCCTCCGGACTGCTGGCGGACAGGTTCGGTTATCCGTGGTTCTTCATTTGCACGGCGTTGGTGGGCGTGCCCGTGGCGATCCTGTCGCTCGCCGTGTGGCGCATGGAGCGTCGGGCGGAAGCGCTTGCGCGCCAGTTGCCGGAGCCGGACGTCGTTGCGCGGGAGGGCGCGGGCTGAATCGCCGGAAACAAGGGCGGCGCAAAGGAACGGACAGGCGACGCGGTCCCGTTCCCGCTCTTTCGGTTTTGCCCTGCGGGCCGTCGCGTGATGCCTTCGGGCAGGCGGGCGCGACGCCCCAAAGTGTTTGTTGTCAGGACCGGCGGCGCCGACAGCGCTCCGCCAGGATGGGAGAGCCATGGATCTCGTCGTAACGGCCGCCAAGCACGTGTTGCTGGTGGTGATCGGGCTGCTGCCGATCATGAACCCCGTCAGCATGGCGCCGCTGTTTTTGAGCCTGACCCGTCAGGGGTCGGCGCAGTTCAGGCAACAGCAGGCGCGCAAATCAGCGCTGTACGCCATCGCCATTCTCGTGGCGTTTTTCCTGCTCGGCAACGGCATCATCGCGCTGTTCGGCATCTCGCTTGCGGGCATCCGCATCGCCGGCGGCCTCATCGTGCTCGTGCTGGCGTTCCGCATGCTGTTCTCCGGCGACGGGGAGGCGGATACGGTGAAGGGCGGGCCGGACGCCATCAAGCGGGCCGAGGTGGACATTTCATTTTCGCCGATCGCCATGCCGGGCCTCGCGGGGCCAGGCTGCATCGCCATCGTGATGGGCTACGGTTCGCAAATCCCGGCCGATCACCAGATTCTGGGCTACGCCGTGGTCCTGGCCGGCATCGTCATCACTGGCGTCATCGCATGGATCGTGCTGGCTGGCGCCGACTGGCTGGCCCGCTTTCTTGGCGAGCATGGCATTCAGGCGGTCACCAAGATCATGGGCTTCCTGCTGGCCTGCATCGCCGTGCAGTTCATCGCCTCGGGCGTGCGGGAATTCGTGCACTCCATGGCGTGATGGCAAATAGCCCCGGCGGGGACATTTTCCGGCGCTCACAGCGTGTGCTCGCCGGAAACTGCGTCAACCCCGCCGGGGCGTTTCATTCATGGGCGCCCCTGAGGAGGCTCAGGCCACCTTGACCAGCAACTTGCCGAAGTTCTTGCCGCGAAGCAGGCCGATAAACGCCTCGGGGGCCTTGTCGAGGCCTTCGACAATGTCTTCCCGGTAACGGATCTTGCCATCGCGGAGCCACTGGCTCATGTCGCGCTGGAACGCCGGGCCGTCAGTGGCGAAGTCAGAGACGATAAAGCCGCGGATGGTGAGCCGTTTCGTCAGCGCCTGGCGCATCAGGCCGGGCAGGCGATCCGGCCCCTCGGGCGCGGCGGTGTCATTGTAATGCGCGATGAGGCCGCACAGGGGAATGCGGGCGAAGTCGTTGAACAGGGGGAACACCGCGTCCCACACCGCGCCGCCGACATTCTCGAAATAGACGTCGACGCCGTCCGGGCAGGCGGCCTTCAGCTTCGCTTTCATATCCGGGTCGCGGTGATCAACGGCGGCGTCGAAGCCAAGCTCATCAATCAGAAATTTGCATTTCTCCGGGCCGCCAGCGATGCCGACCGCGCGGGCGCCCTTGATTTTGGCGATCTGCCCCACCAGCGCGCCGACGGCGCCGGTCGCGGCGGCGACGACGACGGTTTCGCCGGCCTTCGGCTGGCCGATGTTGAGCAGGCCCGTGTAGGCGGTCATGCCCGGCATGCCGAGCGCGCCGAGGTGGCTCTGGATCGGCGCCGCGGCGGGGTCGATCTTGCGCAGGTCCGAGCCGTCGGTGACGTAATAACCCTGCCAGCCGGCGTAGCCGAGGACCACGTCGCCGGGCTTGAAGGCGTTATTGCTGGAGGCTTCCACCTGACCCACGGTGCCGCCGACGATAACGTCTCCCGGCTGCAGGGAGCGGGCGTAGGATTTGGCCTCACTCATGCGGCCGCGCATGTAGGGGTCCAGCGACAGCCACAGGGTTTTCACCAGAACCTGACCTGGGCCAGGCGAGGGCGCTTCCGTATCGACGATTCCGAAATCGGTCAGTTTGGGCTCGCCGACCGGGCGCGCGGCCATGGTGACCTGGCGATTGACTGGCATCGTTTCTCTCCCTGTTTACCGTTTGATTTGCCTGGGGCGTCACGGGGCCCGGACATGACGGTCATGGGGAACGACCTGGCGCATGTCTCCGGCGGCCTTGCCCGCAGCATGGCCGCACAGTTCCATGCGGGGCGCCGGCGCGCAAGACACAGGGCGCGACGCCAGTCTTCGTCAGATTCTGGCGAGGTTAGAGCCAGGTCCTCGTCAAGTCCTGTCCCTGTTCTGGCGCCGCCAGGAGCGCGCGTCAGCGTCGCGCGACCGGCAGTCCGGCCCGAAAACAGGGGGTGGTCAGGCGACGTCTGTCTGAAGCTGGCGGTTCAGCGACGCGGCGTGCTGGCGTCGCAAAGGCTGCGCCCGGGGCCGCCCGGCCCGCCGTCGGGGCCCGGCACCGTGGCGTCGCACCATGACGAACTGACCCAGCGGCCGTTGAGGAAGACCTCTCCGCGCGGCGCCGTTTGCCGGGCTTGTGGCGCGCTGCTTCGGCTCGCCCCATGGCGTGACGCCGCTTCGGCCGCCTCAAACGCGAATGCGGCGGCGGCCAGGGCGGAGCAGGCGGCGAGCGTGGCGCCGCCCCAGCGGCGCGCCAGTCGGAGCCCCGGCGCGGCGCCGGACAGGCCGCCCGACGCCGCCATGACGGTCGTCTCCGTTGCGGACTGATGTTTCAGGCGCGGATTCCGGAACAGCGTGGTCATCGTCAGGCTCCCGAATGGTCTGCGCCCCATGGCGGCGCAGCAGGGCGGTGTTCCCGCCTGTCAATGGATTTGCATCCTGCAACCCTGGATTTCAAGTGAGACGCGGCTGACTCCCAAAGGCGTGACAGCACACGGAAACGCGGCGTAGATAGCTTCCCTTGCGTCATATTCAGGAGAGCAGAGGCATGAATTTTGTTCCGCGCATCATTCTGGCGCTTGTTGCTGGCGTCGTGGTCGGCGGCGGCTTCATGGCCTGGGACAAGCATCGTGGCGCCGAGTGGGTGGTGTCGCCGCAGCAGATCGCCGCCGCCCGGGCCGACGGCCAGACTGGCGTTCAGTCGCGCCCGGGTACGGTGACCGTGCGGCCGATCCGCTCCGAGACGGCGGATGTCCTGCCATTCAAATGGGGGTTGTACGGCGTCGGCGCCGCGCTGGTGGTGTTCGTGGCGACGCGCCAGCGCAAGGGCGAGCGGCGGGCCTGAGCGGCGGAACCGGGCGCCTGCCCTGGCCGGTTCAACTGGCGACAGGAACCAGAAGCGCCTCTCCCGTCGCCACGCATTTGCGAACGTCGCCGCTCAGGGCGAACAGCTCCGCCCGCGTGAACGCCTGCTTGCGGCCAGCGCGGGTCACCCTGCCAATGGCCAGAAACCGCTCGCCGACCGCCGGGGCCAAGCAACTGACATTGAAATGTGACGCCAGCACCGGCCCGCATAATGTGGCGGCGGCGTAGCCGCACGCGGTGTCGATGAGCGCCCCGATCATGCCGGCGTGGAGAAAGCCGGCGTACTGTCCGAAGTCTTCACGCCAGCGCAACGTCAGCTCAGCGTAGCCTTCCGCCGCGCTGCTGACTTCAAAACCCGCCCAACGGTTGAAAGCGGCGCTGGCGTTGATCGCCTGCAGGCGGCGGAGCAGGGCGTCGTCCGCCGGAGAGAGGCGATTGGCTGTCATGGCGAGTGCTCCCCAGGGCCGCTGCTCAGGCGGCGGTTTTGAAGGTGGCGCTGGCATGGGCGCAGGCAACGCCGTCGGCGACGATGTCGGCGGCGGCGAAGCACAGCGAGCGGCCCGCTTTCAGAACGCGCGGCCGGATCTCGAGCCACTGCCCGAGGCGGGCGACGCCGAGAAATTCCGTGGTGAGCGCCACGGTTACGAGGCCGGAGGCGCCGCTGGCGCGGCCGCAGCTCAGCCCCATGGCGTTGTCGGCGAGCGCCATGATCAGCCCACCGTGAACCAGACCCCGCGAATTGGCGTGAGCCGACCCCGCGCGCAGGCCGATGATCACGGCGTCGCCGTCAAGACGGCTGAAAAGCGGTTTCCAGGGAGCCGTAAGGCCGCTATCGCGAAAGTGGGGAAAGAAGCCCTCTGGCGGTTTGCTGGAATGCACGGTGGTTTCCTCATAATATATATAGACCAGTCTATATAATTAATGATGCTGCGCCACCGGAAACTGGAGGCTGCCGAAACCGGTGTGACCAGGCGCAAACCGGCGCCCCGGGCCCATTTCCGTAGGGAGCGGGCTGGCCTATAGAGGATGCATGGCTGGGCCTCGCAAACATCGGGAAGCGCTTCTGGACAGCGCCGTCACGCTCTTTCGCAAGCAGGGCTATGCTGGCACTGGCCTCAACCAGATCCTTGCCCATAGCGGCGCGCCGAAGGGCTCGCTCTATCATTATTTTCCAGACGGCAAGATCGGCATTGGCGCCGAGGCTGTCAGGCGCGCTGGATCACGCGTCGCCGCGACCCTGCGTGATCTGGCCGCCCGCGACCCTGACCCCGCCCGGCTGCTGACGACCTATTTTGGCATGGTCGCCGCGTGGATCGAGGAATCGGATTTCCACGATGGCTCGCCCATCGCCGCTACCTTGCTGGAAACGGCGGCCGACAACCCCGGCATTCGTGAGGCGGGCGCTGACGCGTTCCATGGCTGGAGCGTGGTTCTCGAGGAGGTCATGGTCGCTGGCGGCATTGATTCCGGGCGCAGCCGGCGTCTGGCCATGCTGGCGATCGCGGCGCTGGAGGGCGCGATCGTCCAGTCGCATGTCTTCCGCAGCCGCCGGCCGCTCACCGATGCGGCGGCGGAGATCGCGGCGCTGCTGGACGCGGCCCGCGCCAGCGGCGGCCAGGGCGGTTAGCAGGGGACGACCTGGGGCCGGGTTCGGTGGGCGCGACCCGCAATCTGCCGCTACCACATTGATATGTGTGCCTTATCGCCGTCAGGCTGCGTCGCGTCTGGAGAAAAATCGGCCGGCTTCAGGCATGGCTGCCCGGCGATTAAATTGCTATCACTGGCGCCATGAACGCTTCCGCTCCCGAGGGGTCGGCCCCCGTCCTGACGCCGGACGACCAGGTTCTGCTGGTCGATGGCTCGTCCTTTGTGTTCCGCGCCTATTTCCAGTCGATGAATCAGGACCGGCGCTACAATGCCCGCCCGTCCGACGGTTTGCCGACGGGGGCGGTGCGGCTGTTCTGCGCCAAGCTGCTGCAGTTTGTGCGCGACGGCGCGCTGGGCGTGAAGCCAACGGTGATGGCCATTGTGTTCGACCAGTCGGAGGATTCGTTCCGGCGCGAGCTTTATCCCGCGTACAAGGCGCACAGGCCCGATCCGCCGGCCGAGCTGATTCCGCAGTTTCCGTTGATGCGGGAGGCGGTGCGGGCCTTCGGCATGACGCCGGTGGAGATGCCGCGCTGGGAAGCCGACGACATCATCGCCACCTACGCCCGCCAGGCCTCCGAGGCCGGCGCCCAGACGCTGATCGTCTCCGCCGACAAGGACCTGATGCAGCTCGTTGGCGACGGCGTCACCTTCTACGATTTCGAATCGGGCGTGCGCGGCAAGCCGGGGTACCGGCCGGAGCGGCGGCTCGATCGCGAGGGCGTCATCGAGAAGTTCGGCGTGCCGCCGGAACTGGTGCCGGACGTCCAGGCGCTGGTGGGCGACGCCTCCGACAATGTGCCAGGCGTGCCTGGCATCGGGGTCAAGACGGCGTCGCAGCTCATCAATGAGTACGGCAGCCTGGAAGCGCTGCTGGCGGCGGCGCCAGGCATCAAACAGCCGAAGCGCCGCCAGTCGCTGCTCGACAACGCTGATGTGGCGCGGCTGTCGCTGAAGCTGGTGATGCTGGACACGCACACGCCGGTGCCGACGCCGCTGGGCGATCACCGCATCGTTGATTTTGATCCGAAGCGGCTGGTCGCCTTTCTGAAGGCGATGGAGTTCACCCAGCTGGTGAAGCGCGCCTCGGAACTGTTCGACGTGGATGCGGCGGCGATCGAGCCAGCCCCGGAGCTTGTGGCCGGGACTTACTCGCCGATGGGCGCGCCGCAACTGCCGGCGCCAGCCGGCGCGGAGCGCTCCGCGGCTGGGGCGGGCGAAGGCGCATCGGACAAAAGCGCCGCCGCCGTGGCGGCGCCGTCGCCCGCGATGGAGCCGGCGACCCCCGGTGTTTCCATGCCTGCGGCGCTTGCCGCCGCGCGCCGGATGGAGGGCGCGGGTACGCCCGTCGACCGCTCCGGTTATGAAACCGTGACGGATATCGCCGGGTTGCAGCGCTGGGTCGCCGCCGCCCGTGAGGCCGGCGTCGTCGCCGTCGACACCGAGACCAATGGTCTCGACGCCATGGCCGTTGACCTGGTCGGCGTCTCCATGGCGACCGCGCCGGGCAAGGCCTGCTACATCCCGCTGCAGCATCGCGGCGGCGCCGACCTGTTCAGCGAAGGCCTGCTGCCGGACCAGATTCCGCACGCCGAAGCGATCGCTTTGCTGAAACCGCTGCTGGAGGACCCGAACGTCCTCAAGGTCGGGCAAAACTTCAAGTTCGACATGCTGGTGTTCGCCCGCTACGGCGTCCGCGTCAGCGGCTATGACGACACGATGCTGATGTCCTATGTGCTTGACGCGGGCCGTGTCGGACCTGGCGGTCACGGCATGGACGCGCTGTCCCAGAGCCTGCTCGGCCATGCCTGCATCGCTTTCAAGGATGTCGCCGGCTCCGGTCGCAATGCGGTGACCTTCGATCTCGTGCCCATCGACCGCGCGACCGAATACGCCGCCGAAGACGCCGACGTCACCCTGCGTCTGTGGCGGGTGCTGAAGCCGCGCCTCGTCGCCGAAAGCAGAACCCAGGTCTACGAAAGCCTGGAGCGTCCGCTGGTCGCCGTGCTTGCGGCCATGGAGGGGCGTGGCGTCGCCATCGACCGGCAGATGCTGTCGCGTCTCTCCGGCGAGTTCGCCCAGTCGCTGGCGCGGCTTGAGGACGAGGTCTACGAACTCGCCGGCGAGAAGTTCAACATCGGCTCGCCCAAACAGCTCGGCGACATCCTCTTCGGCCGCATGCAACTGCCCGGCGCCCGCAAAACGCCGACCGGGCAATGGGCCACCGGCGCCCGGTTTCTTGAGGAACTGGCCGACGACGGCCACGAACTGCCCCGCCGCATCCTGGAATGGCGCCAGCTCGCCAAGCTGAAATCCACCTACGCCGACGCGCTGCCGGGATACGTCAACCAGCAGACTGGCCGGGTGCACACCTCATATTCCCTGGCGGCGACCACGACCGGCCGGCTGTCGTCATCCGAGCCCAATTTGCAAAACATCCCGGTGCGCACCGAGGAGGGCCGGAAAATCCGCCAGGCTTTCGTCGCCGAGCCGGGCCGCAAGCTGATCTCGGCCGACTATTCCCAGATCGAACTGCGCATTCTCGCCCATATCGCCGACATCCCGCAGTTGCGGCGGGCTTTCGCCGAGGGCGTCGACATCCACGCCATGACGGCGTCGGAAATGTTCGGCGCGCCGGTCGAGGGCATGGATCCGATGGTGCGCCGTCGCGCCAAGGCGATCAATTTCGGCATCATCTACGGCATTTCGGCCTTTGGCCTCGCGGCGCAGCTTGGCATTCCGCGCGAGGAGGCCGGCGCCTATATCAAGCGCTATTTCGAGCGCTTCCCCGGCATCCGCGATTATATGGACGCGACCAAAAAATTCTGCCGGGAGAATGGTTACGTCACCACGCTGTTTGGCCGCATCTGCCACTATCCGGACATTACCTCGTCCAACCCGTCGCAGCGGGCGGCGGTGGAGCGCCAGGCGATCAATGCGCCGATCCAGGGCAGCGCCGCCGACATTATCCGCCGCGCCATGACGCGCATGGACGCCGCGTTGCTTGACGCGGGCCTGACTGGCCGCATGCTGTTGCAGGTGCACGATGAATTGATCTTCGAGGTCCCGGAGGCGGAGGCTGAGCGCACCATCGCCGTGGCGCGCCAGGTGATGGAGCAGGCGCCGTTGCCGCTGCTGTCCCTGGCGGTGCCGTTGCATGTGGACGCGCGCGCCGCCGACAACTGGGAAGAGGCGCACTGAAGCCGTTGTCGCGGGAACCATTCAGCGCGCCGCATGTTCAGCGTTTCATACCCTGGCCGCCGCCAGGGGACGTGAAGGGGCGGCGTGCGCCGCCGGCTTTGGGGGGCCAGGGTGCAATGCGATCATGGCGACGCTGGAATTTGTCCGCGTATCCCGCGTATATGCGATTTGCAGGTTGGCTTTCACGCGCGCCGGAAGGCGCTTCGTGGGCCCAGGATTCGTGGGCCCAGGAGAGGCGCGGATGAGCTGGCGCGCGATGACGTTGGCGGGTGAACGAGGAAGAAAGCTGGCGATCGGGGCGACTCTGGCGATCGCCGTGATGGCGGGTTGCGTTGGCGCGGCGACGGCCCAGACGGTTCCACGCGTCGCTACGCCCTCGCCGGTTAACCAGAAGCTCGTCGACCGTTTCGATGACCTGCTCGATCACAAGCAGTATGCGGCGCTGGGCGACGCCCTGGAGCGCGAGCATGATGCGGGTCGGGGGCGGCTGGCGCGGAGTTGGCAGGACCGGCGCCTGCGTGACGGCGGCAGCGCCTATCTTGGCTTCGTTTACAGCCGCGAGTTGATGCGCTCGGCGGCCAGAAGCGCGCCGCGCGACCGGACGCGATTGCGCGAGCAGGCGTCCCTCGTCGCCATCTACACCATGGCTGTCCTGACGATTGACGGGCCGCGTTGCGCGGACGCCTCGGCCCCTTCGGCGCGCAGCGAGCAATTGTTCGATCTGGCGGCGGAAGCCTTTTCCTGGGCGGCGGCGATGCCGGAAGGCCGCCGTGACCGCATGATTGATGAAGCGCTGGCGCTGGAGCAGGCGACGGCGCCCCTGCGCCGGGATGACGATTTTATCTGTCTTGGCGGGGCGGAGCACATTGCCCGCGCCCTTCAGGATCCGGCCTCACAGGTGGAGTCGCGTGGCGGCGACGCCGGCGTGACGGTCACGCCAGGTCGATCCATGGCGGCGCGCTTCGCCGATCCGGCGACGACCCGGCCGATGCAGGCCCTGGCGCGCCGCACCATTCGCGCCGATTTGTGCCGCATGCTGGACCAGATGAAGACCTGACGTCGATCGCGCCATCATGCTGCCGACAAGTTGCGACACAAGCGGCGGGGAGCGGGGGGCCGGATGCACGCGCGGCGGCCCGCGCCCGGTTCTCCCGCCCTGTGTTCCACCTTCCCCGCGACGGATATTCCATGTTTCGCGAGATCAGTGTTTTTCGCCGGATGCGAACGGCTTTCCGGCCGCTTTTTCCCGATGGCTTCATTCGCGCTGGCCTGATGGCTGTCGCCGCGGCGACCGGCGTTCTGGCCGTCACAGGCGCGGCCCATGCCGATGGTTTGTGCCGCAAGCTGGTTTTTGAGGGCGTTGGCCATGTGGTCTGCGAGGTTCCCCTGCGCGACCATCAGGTGCGGATGTATCTGCGAGGCGTTGACGGGCAGCCCTATGGCCGCCTGAGCCGTCTTGTCGACAGCCCGGCCGGCAAGGAGCTGGTGATGGCGATCAACGGCGGCATGTATGGCGATGATCGCGGGCCGGTCGGCCTGTTCGTCGAAGGCGGCAAGCAGGTGCGCGGCGCCAACACCAGGCGCGGCTCCGGCAACTTTCACATGAAGCCGAACGGCGTGTTTTACGTGACCGGGACCGGCGCCGGCGTCATGACCACCGAGCGTTATCTGCGCCAGAAGCCGCAGGCGCTCTACGCCACCCAGTCCGGCCCGATGCTGGTGATCGACGGCAAGTTGCACCCACGTTTCGCCGATGAGGGGCAGTCGCTGAAAATTCGCAACGGCGTCGGCGTAAGGGGCGGCAAGACGGTGGTGTTCGCCATCTCGGACCAGCCCGTGAGTTTCGGCTCGTTTGGACGCCTGTTTCGCGACGCCCTGAAAACGCCGGACGCCCTGTATCTCGACGGTTCCATATCCAGCATCTATGCGCCTGAAGTGGGACGCCGCGACTGGCTGTATCCGGTGGGCCCGATTATCGGCGTTGCGCCGCGCCCGGCGGGGGCGGAGCCAGCGGCCGCACGTCCAGGCGCCGCGGCGCGGCCGAAATCAGCCGCCCGCTAAAGCCCGGCCGCCGTGTAACAGCCAGACGCCCCGTCATATCCGCTGAGGGAGACCGCCGCCCGGGCGGGTGGCGCCAGTTCTGGGGATGTGCAACGAAAAGACCCATGTCCGCAGGACATGGGGCGATTCGTCTCCAGATTTCCGGATTATGCCTCTGGCGACAGGTTCGCCTGCCCAAGGATGACGGCGCTTTTCACGGATTCATCTGGCGCGGCGCTTCTGCTGGCGTTGCGCATGGGTTGGGAGGACTGCCCGCCTTTGCGTCCGGCATGGGACGCCAGCTCCCGGTTCTGGGAAAAGCTGCGGTCCTCGGGGCTGACGTTCTGGCCGCCCTTGCGCCCCGCTGCGGCCGCAAGACTGCGATCCCGTGAGAAGCTGCGCTTCTCCTCGGGCACGCTGCGCCCGCCCTTGCTGGCGATTTCCCGTTGCCGTTCGCGATCCATGGAGGCGAAACCCCGGCGGGATTTTCCGGTGTTTTCTGTCATCATTTTTTCCCCGGCTGCAGCCATGAGCAGTCCTTGCCCGCACTGGCGAACCGCAGCATTCAATTTGCTTGTAAGGATGTTTTTCTGGTTGTTGCGTCTGGCGGCGCCTCGCGCGCCCGGGCTCCGCCAGTCAACTGATCGTCAGATCAGCTTGACTGACCTGTGGAGAGGGCGTCGACGCCATTCCGTGGATGGAAAACAATCGCCGGCTACGATTGTTCCAAAAACAACGCCGTTTTTATGGATATTTGAGAAATTGCAGGCCAAGTGGCCGCTAACCCATTCAGGATGCTGAACTTGTCGCCTGTGTCCACCGTCCTGCCCGTTGAAGGGATCGTCGCGCCGCTGCGGAATGCGCTGGCCGCTGGCCCGTCCGCCGTGGTGATCGCGCCGCCCGGCGCCGGCAAGACCACGCGGCTGCCGCTGGCGCTGTACGACGCGCCGTGGCTGCGGGGCCGCAAGCTCATCGTGCTGGAGCCGCGCCGCCTTGCGGCCCGCGCCGCCGCGGCGCGCATGGCCGCCACCCTGGGCGAACAGGTGGGCGAGACCGTTGGTTTGCGGGTGCGGCTGGAATCGCGCGTCGGGCCGCGCACCCGCATCGAAGTGGTCACCGAGGGCGTGTTCGCGCGCATGGTGCTGGACGACCCGGAACTGGCCGGCGTCGGCTGCGTGCTGTTCGACGAGTTTCACGAGCGTTCGCTCGATGCGGATTTCGGCCTGGCGCTGGCGCTCGACGTGCAGGGGGGCTTGCGCGACGATCTGCGTCTGGTGGTCATGTCGGCGACGCTCGACGGCGGCAAGGCCGCGCGTCTGCTCGGCGGCGCCGGCGCGCCGGCGCCGGTGCTGGAGAGCCCGGGCCGAAGCTATCCGGTGGAGACACACTGGCTCGGCCGGCGCGGCGACGCGCCGCTGGAGCAGGATATGGCTGACGCGGTGATGCGGGCGTTGCGCGCCCATCCCGGCTCCATCCTGGCGTTCCTGCCGGGGCAAGGGGAGATCATGCGCGCCCAGCGGCTGCTGACGGAGCGACTGGCCAGGGATGCCGACGGAGAACTGGTTGACGTCGCGCCGCTCTATGGCGCGTTGCCGCCAGCGGCGCAGGACAGGGCCGTGGCGCCGGCGCCGGAAGGTCGCCGCAAGGTGGTGCTGGCCACGTCCGTCGCCGAAACCTCGATCACCATTGAGGGGGTGCGCGTCGTCATCGACAGCGGCCTGTCGCGGGTTCCGCGTTACGAGCCGGCGGTGGGCATGACCCGGCTGGAAACCGTGCGCGCTTCCCGGGCCGAGGCTGACCAGCGCCGCGGCCGCGCCGGCCGCACGGCGCCAGGCGTATGCTACCGCCTGTGGGCCGAGGCGGCGGACGCGGCGCTGGAGCCGTTCGCCAAACCAGAGATTCTCAACGCCGATCTGGCGCCCCTGCTGCTCGACTGCGCCATGTGGGGCGTCGCCGATCCGGCGGCCCTGGCGTTCTCCGATCCGCCGCCGCGCCCGGCGCTGAACGAGGCGTCGGCGTTCCTCAGGGACATGAGCGCGCTCGACGCTGATGGCCGCGCCACGCCGTTGGGCAGGGCGCTGGCTGAACTGCCGCTGTCGCCACGGCTCGCGCGCATGGTGCTGGCGGCGACGGCGACAGGCCATGGCCGCATGGCCGCCGTTATCGCCGCGCTGATCGGGGAACGCGGCGCCGGCGGCGACAGCATCGATCTGGCTGAGCGGCTGGAGCGTTTCGGCCGCGATCGCGCGCCGCGCGCCCAGGCGTTGCGTCGCATGGCTGATGGCTGGGTGAAGCTGGCTGAGCGGGCTCTGCGCGATCCGGCCGCCCGCGCAGCTCTGGAGGCATTGCTCAATCTGCCCGAGGGAACGGAGCCCTCCGCCGGCGTACTGCTGGCGCTGGCCTGGCCTGACCGCATTGCCCGGTCGCGGGGGCGGGACGGGCAATTCCACATGGTGAACGGCCGCGGCGTGCGACTGGAGGGCGGCGGCGCCCTGGCCCGCGCCGGCTGGCTGTGCGTCGCCGACGCCATGGGCGCGGCGGCGTCCGCCCGCGTTATGCTGGCGGCGGCGCTGGAGCCGGACGAGGTGTTGCGGCTGGGCGGCGGCCGCATCGAAGAGCGGCGTCTGGTGACGTTTGACCGCGAGACCGCGTCGGTGCGGGTGCGGGTGCAACGCCGGCTCGGCGCCCTGGTGCTGGCGGAAACCACCGCCGCGCCGGGGCCGGCGGATGATTGCGCCGGCGTGCTGGCGCGGGGGCTGGCGACAGTGGGGCTCGACGCCCTGCCATGGTCGAAGGCGTTGCGGCAGTGGCGCGACCGGGTGTTGTTCATGCGCCGCGCCGCTGGCGACAGCGATGAGCGCTGGCCGGATCTGGCGGACGCCGCCCTGCTGGACGGGGCCTGGCTGGAGCCGTTTCTCGCCGGGCGCAGCAGCCTTGGGGAACTTGACGCCGATGACGTGAGCAACGCCCTGCGCGCGTTGTTGCCATGGGATTTGCAGCGCGAACTGGACAGTGGCGCGCCGACGCATTTCGGGACGCCGGCGGGGACCAGCGTTCCGATCGACTACAGCGACGAAAATGGCCCGACGCTGGCGGTGAAGGTGCAGGAACTGTTTGGCCTTGGAACGCACCCGACCCTGGCGGGCGCGCCGCTGGCGCTGCATCTGCTGTCGCCGGCGCAACGGCCGATCCAGATCACCCGTGACCTGCCAGGCTTCTGGCGCGGCTCATGGGCCGACGTGCGCGCCGACATGCGCGGGCGCTATCCCAAACACTTCTGGCCGGAAGATCCCGCGACCGCCCCCCCAACCCGGCGCGCCGGCCGTCCGCCGGGCGCATGAGGCAAGGGGCAAACGGGCAAGGGGCTGAGGCTGGAGGCGTGAGGTTTGGGGAATGAGCCGTCGCGCGTCAGAAGACGCGCCGCTCGCCGCTCTTGTCCTCGATTTTCATGCGTTCGGCGACAGGGAGCCTGGCGACGATATCGTGAAGGATCTCCGGCGACAGATCGATGGCGTAAAGCTTCCAGTGGAAGCCGCTGATGCGGAAGCGCCAGCCCAGGCGGCGTTTGGGGTCGCCGTCGACGTCCACATTCATGCGGAAGTGGGTGAGGCCTGTGAATGAGGCGTCGTTGATCTTGCTGAGGGCGCCGCCAATGCCGTCAATGCCAAGACGCGCCACAGGCTTCGGCTTGCCGCCCTCTTCGGGCCAACCGCGCTCCAGCAATTCGGACAGGGCGTCCGGGGTCGTCATCTGGTGCAGCACCGGGTACAGCGCGTTGGCGGCGAGGCCGGCGGCGATCTGCTGGGCGAACGGGCTCGCCGCCTGTTCCTTGCCGTGAATCGTCAGATAGGCGCGTAGCACCTGGCGCGTCAGGGAGCGGCCAAGGGCGCCCTTGTCGACCCGGGCCAGAATGGCGGGCGCATCGCGATTGCGCACGGCTTCGGCAAGATGGGCAGCCGCGATGAATGGCGTCGCCATGTAAGCCAGAACGAGGATGACAGCGACTGCAATCCAGAAGAGGTACGAGCGCAATAGCGCTGGCATCGGCGCAGACTCCAGTCTGGTTATGGGAAGGGCCCAGGCGAATCGTTCACAGGACCATATTTAACCGTCATGGCAGACAGGCGAAACGCTTTGTCAGCCGGCGGATGGAAATGTTGACGGGATTACATGACGTAGGGTGAACCAGGGTGGGACGAGGGGTCAACCCGTTGCGGAAAAGGGACGACCTGGCGAGGGCTGGGCGCCAAGGGGGCAGATCTGAACCACATCGCGGGAACACCCGCCCGCATCTCACGCCAACACCCGGCAGCCTGTTCACCGGGTGCGGATGCCCCGGCGACGCAAAGCAGGTCCTATTAGGACCTGCGCCAGGCCGATCAGCCATGCGGCGCGCCCTTGCGCCAGGGGTATTTCTTGCCCGACATGCGTCAGCTCTCTGGAGCGCCTTCAAAAATTGTCCCGGATTTGGCGACGGAAATGTATCAGGCCAGAGGTCGCGGCGCCGCCGGTGAACCGGGTTGTTCACCGGGAACGCTCCCGATCGACGCCAGATTGACGCCCTATGCCGCCCGGCCAAGCCGCTGTTCGACAATGGCGCGTGCGGCCGCGAAGGCTTCCTCCACGCCAAGGTGCGTGGTGTCGAGCAGGATCGCATCCTCGGCTGGAACCAGCGGCGCCACGGCGCGGGCGGCGTCGTCGGCGTCGCGTTTGCGGATATCGGCCAGGATCTGGTCGTAGGATGCGGCTGGATCACGCGCCGCCAGTTCACGATAGCGCCGGTCCGCTCGCGCTTCGGCCGAGGCGGTGACGAACAGCTTGGCGGGAGCCTCCGGACAGATCACCGTGCCGATATCGCGTCCGTCCAGCACCGCGCCGCCAGGAGCGGCGGCGAAAGCGCGCTGCACGTCCAGCAGGGCAGCGCGCACGCCGGGCAAGGCGGCGACCCGCGAGGCGGCGGCGCCGGCCTCGCCGGTGCGCAGCGCCGGATCATCGGCGAAATCCGCCGGCAAGGCGCGGGCGACGGCCACCGCCACGGGCTCGTCATCAAGCGCCGCCCCCCGGGTGAGCACGCCCATGGCCACGGCGCGATACAGCAGGCCGGTGTCCATCCACGGCAGGCCGTAATGGGCGGCGAGGCGGCGCGCCAGCGTGCCCTTGCCGGATGCGGCCGGGCCGTCAATGGCGATCACCGGGGCAACCGCCGGGGCGATGACGCGGCTGGTTGGCGCGCCCATTTCAGCCCCCGTCCATGGCGATGTCGGCGCCGAGCGACCGCATCAGCGGCGTGAACGCGGGGAAGCTGGTGGCGATCATGGCCGCGTCGTCGATGTTCATGCCTTCGCGCGCGGCGAGGCCCAGCACGAGGAACGACATGGCGATGCGATGGTCGAGGTGGGTGGCGGCCACGCCGCCGCCGCGCACCCGGCCGGCTCCCCCAGTGACGATCAGATCGTCGCCCTCGATGCGGTTGGCGACGCCCGCCGCCGTCAGGCCGTCGGCGATGGCGGCGAGACGGTCGGATTCCTTGACGCGCAATTCGGAGAGGCCGCGCATGCGGGTTTCGCCCTCAGCGAAGGCCGCCGCCACGGCGAGCACCGGATACTCGTCGATCATCGACGGCGCCCGCTCCGCCGGCACGTCGACGCCCTTCAGGGCGCCGGCGCGCACGCGCAGGGTGGCGACGTCTTCGCCGCCCTCGCTCGTCTGGCTGACCACGTCAATATCGGCGCCCATATCGCGCAGGGTGGTGAACAGGCCGGTGCGCAGCGGGTTCATCATCACGCCTTCCAGCGTGATCTCCGAGCCGGGAACAATCAGCGCCGCCACCAGCGGGAAGGCGGCAGAAGACGGGTCGGCCGGAATGGCGATGTCTGAGCCGGTGAGTTCCGGCTGGCCGGTCAGGGTGATCTTGCGACCGTGTTCGCCGTAAGGCTCCACCTCGACCGTGGCGCCGAAGTGGCGCAGCATGCGTTCGGTGTGGTCGCGCGAGGCTTCGCGCTCGATCACCGTGGTCTTGCCTGGCGCATTGAGGCCGGCGAGCAGCACCGCCGACTTGATCTGGGCCGAGGCCACCGGCGTTTCATAGACCACCGGCACTGTCTCGCGGGCGCCTTCCAGCGTCAGCGGGCAGCGTCCTCCCTCAGCTTCGGAGACGACGCGGGCGCCCATCTTCAGCAGCGGATCGATGATCCGGCGCATCGGCCGTTTGCGCAAGGAGGCGTCGCCGTCGAAGGTGGCGGTGACCGGATGGCCGGCGACCACGCCCATCATCAGGCGCGAGCCCGTGCCAGCGTTGCCGAAATCCAGGGTTTCGGTTGGGGAAACCAGGCCGCCGACGCCGACGCCGCGCACCGTCCAGGCGCCCTGGCCAGTGCGGACGACGTCCGCGCCGAGGGCGCGGGCCACAGCGGCGGTCGCCAGCACGTCGTCGCCTTCCAGCAGGCCGGTAACGCGGGTTTCGCCCACGCTCAGCAGGCCGAAGATCAGCGCCCGGTGCGACATGGACTTGTCGCCAGGCACACGCACGGCGCCGCGCAGCGGGCCGGACGGACGGGAGGCGGAGGGAACCGGCGTTGAATGAGCGCTCACGGGGATTTCCTGCTTTCAGGCGACGGACCGATGCCGGCGATACGGGCGCCGGCGCATCACGAAGCAATGTCCGCTTCGCTGGAAAATGCTTCCGGGCTTGTAAAGCAAGTCGCCGGAAAGTGGGAGCGGGCTGTTGCCGGCGTTGATTGGGGAAAGTCCGTCGCGGTCAAACCGGATTGTCGCCTGGACTTTCTGGTCCGGCGCACTTTTGCATGCACATGTTGAATGCAGAAGGCAGCTGCGCCGGAGCGGTTTTATTTGTCGCCGCACTGGCTTCTGGCAGCGCCGTCGTACTGGGCGACGCCAGCGTTGGCGTTTGCGACGTTGCGGTCGCGCTCCGCTCCGGTCTGGCAGCGCTTGTAAAAAGCGCTGGCCTTGCGCAGCGTCGCCGCCTGTTTGCGCCAGGCGGCGCAGCGCTCCTTGTCCGAGGCGGTGGCCGCCTCGGCAAGTTCAGCGCGGGCTTCGCGCACTTCCGACAGCATGACCAGGGCGTCGCGCTGGCAGGTCTGGCTCACGGGCGCGGCGGACGCGGCGTGAGACAGGCAGACGAATGCGACGGCGATGGCCAGGGCGGGGTATGCGCGGTTCATGCCTCAGCTCAGGTTCAGTTCACGGAAGAAGTCATTGCCCTTGTCGTCGATGACGATGAAGGCCGGGAAATCCTCCACCTCAATACGCCAGATCGCTTCCATCCCCAACTCGGGATATTCCACGACCTCGACCTTGCGGATGCAGTCCTGGGCGAGGCGGGCGGCGGGGCCGCCAATGGAGCCGAGGTAGAAGCCGCCGTGCTTCTGGCAGGCCTCACGCACCTGGGAGGAGCGGTTGCCCTTGGCCAGCATCACCATGGAGCCGCCAGCGGCCTGGAACTGGTCGACATAGGCGTCCATGCGGCCGGCGGTGGTCGGCCCGAACGAACCGGAGGCGTAACCGGCCGGCGTCTTGGCCGGGCCAGCGTAATACACCGGATGATCGCGCAGATATTCCGGCATCGGATCACCGCGCTCCAGGCGTTCGCGGATCTTGGCGTGGGCCAGATCGCGGGCGACGATCACCGGGCCGCTGAGCGACAGGCGCGTGCGGATCGGATACCGGCTCAGGGTGGCGAGAATCTCGCTCATCGGCTGGTTGAGGTCGATCTTGACCACGTCGCCGCCCAGCGTCGCCTCGTCCACCTCCGGCATGAAGCGGGCGGGGTTGGTTTCAAGCTGCTCGAGGAACACGCCGTCGCGGGTGATCTTGCCCTTGGCCTGGCGGTCGGCCGAGCAGGAGACGCCGAGGCCGATCGGCAGCGAGGCGCCGTGGCGCGGCAGGCGGATGACACGCACGTCGTGGCAGAAATATTTGCCGCCGAACTGGGCCCCGACGCCGAGGCTCTGGGTCAGCTTGTGGATTTCCTCCTCCATGGCGACGTCGCGGAAGGCGTGGCCGTCCGCCGAGCCGGAGGTGGGAAGGTCGTCAAGGTAACGGGTGGAGGCGAGCTTGACCGTCTTCAGGTTCTGCTCGGCGCTCATGCCGCCGATGACGATGGCGAGGTGGTAGGGCGGGCACGCGGCGGTGCCGAGCGTCAGGATCTTTTCCTTCAGGAAGGCGATCATGCGGTCGTGGGTGAGCAGCGCCGGGGTGCCCTGGAACAGGAAGGTCTTGTTGGCCGAGCCGCCGCCTTTGGCGACGAACAGGAATTTGTAGGCGTCCTCGCCTTCCGCATAGATGTCGATCTGCGCCGGCAGGTTGGAGCCGGTGTTCTTCTCCTCGAACATCGACAGCGGCGCCAGCTGGGAATACCGCAGATTGCGCTTCAGATAGGCGTCCTTGATGCCCTTGCCGATGGCTTCCTCGTCCTCACCGTCGGTCCAGACCATGCGGCCCTTCTTGCCCATGACGATGGCGGTGCCGGTGTCCTGGCACATGGGCAACACGCCGCCGGCGGCGATATTGGCGTTCTTCAGCAGGTCATAGGCGACAAAGCGGTCATTGCCAGTGGCCTCCGGATCCTGGAGGATTTTGGCGAGCTGCTGCAGGTGGCCCGGGCGCAGCAGGTGATTGATGTCCATGAAAGCGGCTTCGGCCAGAGCGCTGATCGCTTCCGACGCGACGTTCAGGAACTCGCGGTCGCCGATCTTCTCGACGCTGACGCCAGCGTCCGTGACCTTGCGGTAAGGCGTCGTATCGGGGCCGAGGGGAAACAGGGTCGAGGTGGCGGCGAGGCCGGAGGCATCAGACATGAATCAACGCCAGGGCGCCTGCGTCCGGGGCCGGACGGCGACAACGCCCATCCCTTTGTTTGCGCGCCCGTCTCTTGTGCGAAACCGTGTCGCTGCCGGACGTGACGCCTGGTTGCCAACAAATGGCCCCGAGCGCGATTCAGCTCATGCAAGGATCATGCAAGAGACGGTTTTGTCATCCGGATGGGCAAGGGCGACGCCAAATTCCATCCGGGCCAAATTCCATCCGGGCTGAGCCGGCTCCAGGGCCTCTGCTGCATGCATAAGCGCTGCGCGGCGTTTGATAAAGCGAATTAGTATATTTCCAGACTGCTGGCGCGGACACGCCGTCTGGGGCGCGCAAACGGCGCTCCGGCTCCGCGCCGGGCGCTGCCCTGGTCAGGCCAGGGCGGCTTTGGCGGGCTGCGCGGCGTTGGCCTCGGTCAGCAGGGCATAGAGCGCGTCGGGATCGCGGGTGGCGCGGATGCGCTCCAGCATGGCCGGCTCACGCAGCACGCGCGCGACCCGGGCGAGCGCCTTCAGATGGTCAGCGCCGGCGTTCTCTGGAGCAAGCAGCAAAAACATCAGGTCGACTGGCTGGCCGTCGAGCGCGTCGAAGTCAAATGGGCGCTCGGCGCGCGCGAACAGGCCGACCACGCGGTTCAGTTTCTCGGGTTTGCCATGGGGAATGGCGATGCCATCGCCAATGCCCGTGGAGCCAAGGCGTTCACGCTGCACGAGCGTGTCATAGATTTCCCGTTCGGTCAGATCGGGAATCAGGGTGGCTGCGTGCGCCGCCAGTTCCTGAAGCGCCTGTTTCTTGCTGTTGCACTTGAGGGCCGGGATCACAGCCTCGGGTGTCAGAAGATCTGTCAGGGGCATGTTGTCTCGCATGCGGCGACGGGCGAACTGCGGCGCAGCCGTCCGGCGACATCCATCAAAAAGCGAAGCGCCGGGCGACGGACCCTTCCGTCCACCCTGCTTCCTGGGCAATGAATCAGTCGCGGCGCTGACCTGGTGGTCCGCGCCGCGCCGGCATTCACGCCCTTTCAGACGCGGGAGGATCGATCCAGCCGATCGTCCCGTCATTGCGCCGATATACGATGTTCAGTCTGGAAGTGCCAGCATGGCGGAAAAGAAGAATGGGGGCGCCCGTGATGTCGAGCTGGGAGACCGCCGAACTGACCGGCAGCAACGGCAGGGTCCTGGTCATTTCCGCGACCACAACGGGGTGAAAATCTTCGTGGTCCGCCTCATCGCCTGGCTCTGCGAACACGGTCGCCGACACATAGTCGCCGTCATCGGGCCCGGCCCCGCCGTTCAGCACCGGGCTGGCCCAGGCGTCGTTGGCGGCCTGGCGCGATTTCAGGCGCGCGTTATAGCGGCGCAGCCGCTTTTCCATCCTGTCCGCCGCCTGGTCGAAACTGACCACGGGATCGTGGGCGTTGCCGGAGGCTTCCAGCGTGATTCCTGAATCCAGATGCAGGCCGCAATCCGTACGGTAACCGCCGCCATCGCGGGTCAGGGTCACGTGTCCGGAGGCATTGCCGCCAAAGTATTTTTCCACCGCTGCGTTGACGCGGACCTCAATCTGCCCGCGAAGCGCGCTGCCGATGTCCATGTTCTTGCCAGATACGCGTAGCGTCATATCAACCTCCCGTGCGGCAGGGCGACACGGCCGCCCTGCGCCGCTGAAGCGGCGAGTTGCGATGGTCTCTCCGGTATCTGAATCGTAGGAACGCGGCCCGGCCAAGTCAACGGATACAAATGGGGACGGAGGTCCGGCGGCGTCTTTTTTCCGGCGGCTTCAGCCGGCGCCGCCCTTGCGCCGGCGTCGCTCGACAGACGAGGGAATGCGCAGGGATTCGCGGTATTTGGCGACGGTGCGGCGGGCAATGTCGACGCCATCGGCGCGCAGCATGCCGACAAGGGCGTCATCCGAAAGGATAGCGTCGGCTTTCTCGGCGTCGATCAGTTGCCGGAGGCGATGACGCACGGCCTCGGCGGCGTGCGCTTCGCCGGCCCCGGCGGCGGCGATGGCGGCCGAGAAAAAGTATTTCATCTCGAAGACGCCGCGCTCGCAGCCGAGCGATTTGTTGGCGGTGACGCGCGACACGGTCGATTCATGCATGCCGATGGCGTCGGCGACGGATTTCAGCGTCATCGGCCGCAGATGGGCGACGCCGTGGGCGAAGAAGCCCTGCTGCTGGCGAACGATTTCCGTGGCGACGGCGAGGATGGTGCGGGCGCGCTGGTCGAGGCTGCGGTTCAGCCAGCTGGCGTTTTGCCAGGATTCGCTGACGAAGGCCTTTTCCGCCTCGCCCCGGGCGGCGCGCGCCACGCGGGCGTAATAGGCGCGGTTGACCAGCACGCGCGGCAGGGCGTCGCTGTTCAGTTCGACGATCCAGTCGCCCCCAGCGCCCCGCCGCACCAGCGCGTCGGCGACGAGCGGCGTCATCGGGGTGGTTTCGAATGGCCGGCCGGGTCGGGGCTCCAGGGCCCGCAATTCCTGCAGCATGTCAGCGAGATCGGCTTCGTCGACGCCGCAAATACGGCGGAGGGCGGCGAAATCACGCTTCGCCGCCAGATCAAGCCGCGCCACCAGGGCGGCCATGGCCGGATCGAAACGGTCCTTTTCGCGTAATTGAATGGCGAGGCATTCGGCGAGGTCGCGGGCGCCGACGCCAGGCGGATCGAGGCTCTGGACCAGCGCCAGCGCCGCGTCGACCTGCGGACGGGCGACGCCAAGGCGGCTGGCGAGGCCATCGAGATCGGCCGCCATGTCGGCGTCGAGATAGCCGGCGTCGGTGATGGCGTCGATGAGCACGGCGGCGATCAGACGCACCTGCGCGTCGGCGCGCGCCGCGCCGAGCTGGCCGCGCAGGTGCTCACGCAGGTCAGGGGCGGCGGCGAGCCGGGCCAGCGGGTCCATGTCGTCAGCCCGGTCATGGCTGGCGGGCAGGGCGCCGGAGCCGGCGGAGGGCAGGGATGGCCCGTCAGGATCGAACGTATTGTCGAGGCTGGCGTCGAGGCTGCTTTCCAGGGCGGCGCGGCTGGTTTCCAGCTCGGTGGAATCCCAGGGACGCTCGCCCGTCTGCGCTCCGGCCGCGTCGTTGCCTTCCACCGGGGCGTTGTCGATGCCGGCGCGGCGGCTGTCTTCGGCCTGACGCGCCGGGCTGTCCGGACTTTCCGCCTCAAGAAAGGGGTTGCGCTCCAGTTCGTCGCTGATCCAGGCCGAGAGTTCGAGGCTGGACATTTGCAGCAGCCTGATCGCCTGCAGGAGTTGCGGCGTCATCACCAGGCTCTGGGCCTGGCGGATTTCAAGCCTGTGCGAGAACGACATCCGGCCTACCGCGTGGTCGCTGCCCGGACTGGCCGGCAGGATCGCCGGTCCGGCGCCGGGAAGTTGGCGCGATTCTTGCTTACATCAGCGCGACGCGCCTGTCGATGCGCCGACTTGCGGCGCCCGCCGGTCGCGCGCGGGCTGGTGCAGGAGGCGTTCGCTTCGCGGGAATGCGCTCATGTCAGATCGCGCAGATGCCGGCGCGTCGGCGACCTGGAAAGCCCCTGTCAGCGCGGCGTATGTTCTGCGGGACCCGCCCTGCGCCGCTCAGGAGCCAAACCCAATGGCCGGGCGCGCCGGCCTTGGCGTCAGAGGCGGAAGTCCTCGCCCAGATACAGCCGGCGCACGTCCGGATTGGCGATGACGTCTTCCGCGCGGCCTTCCATCAGCACCTGGCCGGAGTGAATGATGTAGGCGCGGTCGACCATGCCGAGGGTTTCGCGCACGTTATGGTCGGTGATCAGCACGCCGATGCCGCGACGGGTCAGCTGGCTGACCAGTTCCTGAATGTCGCCGACGGCGATCGGGTCGATGCCTGCGAAGGGCTCGTCGAGCAGCATGAACGACGGCCGGCCGGCGAGGGCGCGGGCGATCTCGCAGCGGCGACGCTCGCCGCCGGACAGGGCGATCGACGGCGCCTTGCGCAGGCGGGCGATCTGGAACTCGTCCAGCAGCTGGTCCAGTTCGCGCTCGCGCAGCTTCTTGTCCGGCTGGGTGACTTCAAGCACGGCGCGGATATTGTCTTCAACCGACAGGCCGCGGAAAATCGAGGCTTCCTGAGGCAGATAGCCAATGCCGAGCCGGGCGCGACGGTACATGGGCAGGCGGGTGATGTCGTAGCCGTCGAGGCCGATGACGCCCTGATCCGCCCGCACCAGGCCGGTGATCATGTAGAAAATGGTGGTCTTGCCGGCGCCGTTGGGGCCGAGCAGGCCGACCGCTTCGCCATTGCGCACATACAGGCTGGCGCCTTTCACGACGGTGCGGCCGCCGTAACTCTTCTGCAGGCCGTCGACGGACAGCACGCCGCCAGGGGCCGACGCCAGGCGGGCAGCGTGATCGGCGTGTGTCCAGTGCTGTTCGCCGGACCCAACGGTCGGGGCGTCCGTGCTGTCATACATCCTGTCAAACCTGTGGTTCACAAAGCGGGCGTCATCGTCAGGCGTCCGCTTCGCCCAAAATATGTCAGTGCTGCTTGCCGGGCTGAGGTTTGGCCGGTTTGCCAGGCTGCTGCTTGTCATCGTTGCCAGGCACCAGCAGGGCGCGGACGCGCTGTCCGGGCTTGCGCTCGACAGAAGCGCGGCTGGTGCTCAGGTCATAAATCAGCCGGTCGCCGGTGGTGACGTTCTCGCCCTGGCTCAGCTTGGCGTTGCCGATCAGATAAACCTTCTGTTCGCCCTTGTCATAAGTGGCGTTGTCGGCGGTGGCGATCTGGTCCTTTGAGATGACGGTCATCGGACCGGTGCATTCCAGACGGCGCACGCCATTATTGTCGCCGCCGGCCTGAGCTGCCGGCGCCGGTTTGGCGCCGCCCTGGGCGCCGACGCCCTGCTCATAAAATACTGTCAGGGTTTTGCAGCGCATGGTGGTTTCGCCCTGCACCGCCACGACATTGCCGGCGAAGATCGCCTTCTTTTCCTTGTCAAACACGTCAAGCCGGTCGGAGTCGATCTTGATCGGCTCCTTGCTGTTGGCGCCGCCAAAGCCGGCGAAACCCTGGTTCTGCGCGGGGGCAGCGGCGGCCTGCGGCTTTTTCGGCTGCGCTCCAGCCGGACCGATCGCCAGCAGGGCGGCGGCCATTCCGATGCACGCCGCCAGGGCGCCGCGCCAGACCATGTCCGGCGGCAGACCGCGACGGCTCGCGGCGGGAGCCCCGGCTGGCGGACAACTGTCAGGAGCAAAGCGGCGCATCATTGCAGATCACCTGTATCCGGTTTCCCGGCGGCGCCCGTGGCGGCGGCCTGGCCGGCGGTTGTAGCGGACGCGCCCTTCTGGCCGTCCTGCTGCGGATATAGCACAGTCTGCACGCGGCCTTCGAACACGATTACCTTGCCACTGTCGGTGACGCGCATGGAATTTGCGTTAACGGAGCCGCCATTGGCGGTGGTGATCTTCACCGGCTGCTTCGTTTCAAGCTCACCGCCCTTCAGGTTGATGTGGGCGGCCTGCAACCGGGCCTTGTCGCCATTGTCGGTGCGCACGTCGATGCCGCCGGACAGCTCCAGCTTTTCTGATTTCATGTCGTAGACGCCGTGCGCGGAGACCATGTGCGTGGCGTTGTCGCCGATGGCGCCGAGGCGGGCGTTGATCTGCTCCAGTTCGACGATGCCTGGTTTGCGCACGTCCTGGGAGGCGGCGAGGGAGGTGACCTCGTAGGGCTTGCCGTCCTTGCGGAAGCCGGTCAGCTTCGGTTTCTCCATGGTCACCTTGGTGCCGGTGAGCGCCACCGGCCCCATTTCCATTCCAGCGATATTGCCCAGCGGCCGGAACAGGCTCCAGGCGATGAGGGCGATGACAGCCGCCGTCGCGGCCGCCGGAATGATCAGACGCAGGGCGCGGACCAGGCGGGAATGACGCAGGGCGTCGCGGTAGGCGTCGAGACGCTCGCCATCCAGCAGACCATGCCCCATGGCGGGGGAGCCCGCCCTCATCGTATTGCTCATCTTCAATTTTCCCACGCCCGCGCCGGCTGGCGGCGCGCGCCCGTATCTCCGGCCTGACGCATGCGGACCTGAATGGTCCTGGACGCGCGCCGCGCCAATTCCGTCATATGGGCGGGAGGCGTCGCAAATGCGAGCCGCATCGCCAGTTCAGGTCAGGTCGTCCCGCTTCAGCTCCTGTCGCTCGGGATTCTGGCCTGCTTCAGGTCGCTTGCATCAATCCATAAGCCGAAATGGTTTCCGGATTCTGGGGAGCCGCACCCTGCCGCAGGCTTTCGGCGACAATGGGTCCCCAAGATGGAGCAAATGCGCCGGAGCGAAGGCGGCGGACCCGGCTGGCGTCCGCCGCGTCGACTGGCGGTCCACTTCATACGCAGGATTTCAACCGCTTCCTGGCGTCGTTATATGTCCGCCGCCGGGCGCGCGATCTCCGCTGCCGGACGCGCGACCGGCGCGTTGTTTTACGTGTGGGCGAAAATGTCGGTCTCGGGCCAGCCAGCCAGATCGAGGCGCGCCCGGGTCGGCAGAAATTCAAAGCAGGCCCTGGCCAGCTCCGTGCGGTTTTCGCGGGCCAGCATGGCGTCGAGTTTCGCCTTGAGGGCGTGCAGGTGCAGCACGTCGGAGGCGGCGTAGGCGACCTGGGCGTCGCTCAGGGTTTCCGCCGCCCAGTCTGACGACTGCTGCTGCTTGGAGAGATCGACGCCGAGCAGTTCGCGCGTCAGGTCCTTCAGTCCGTGGCGGTCGGTATAGGTCCGCGTCAGCTTCGAGGCGATCTTGGTGCAATAGACCGGCGTGGTCATCACGCCCAGATAACGCTCCAGCACGGCCAGATCGAATCTGGCGAAGTGGAAGATTTTCAGCACATCCGGGTTGGCGAGCAGGCGGATGAGATTTTCCGCCGGCGGGCCGTCGCGCAGGATCTGCACCACATGGGCGTCGCCCTTGCCGTCCGAGAGCTGGACCACGCACAACCGGTCGCGCAGCGGGTTGAGGCCAAGCGTTTCGGTGTCGATGGCGACGGAAGAGCCAAAATCGACGTCAGCGGGCAGGTCGCCGCGGTGGACCCGGTTGGTCATGGGCTGCAATGCTCCCTGGAGCGCCTTCGTCCGGGGCGGGCGCGGAACGCTCCATCATGGTGTGTTGGCGTAGGCGAGGCTTGCCTGAAATGGTCTCATACTTCGCGTTCCCCGCCCAGTCACCGCGCAAATTGACACCCGCGTGAAATGGCGGAGGCCGTGATCCGGTTGTCCGTGGGGCCCGCGATGACTTTGGGGCCGACGCTTGCCTGAGCTGGCGAAAAGCGCCATGCCTGCTGACAAAGCGATCCAGGAAACATTGTTCAGGAGAGGAAGCCGCCGTGACTGCCGAACCGTCAGCGCTGCTCGATATTCAGGGCGCCATCGCCACCGTCACCTTCAACCGGCCGCAGGGGTACAATTCCATCGGCCTTGATGAGGCGAAGCATCTGGCGACGCTGGCGCCGCAGATCACGGAAAACCCCGATATTCGCGTCGTCGTGTTGCGTGGCAATGGCCCGGCGTTCTGCGCCGGCGGCGACATCCGCTGCTTCGTTTCTCACATCGACAATATCGAGCCGATGGTGCGCGAACTGCTGGAGGCCCTGCACGTCTTCCTGATGGCGCTGCGCGACGGACCGCGCATCCTGCTGACCAGCGTCCACGGCGCAGCCGCCGGCGCCGGTTTCTCGATCGCGGCGCTCGGCGACATCTGCATCGCCGCGGACACCGCCCGCTTCACCACCGCCTACAACAAGCTGGGGGTGACGCCAGATGGCGGCGGCTCCGTCGGCATCGTTGAGCGCGTTGGGCCCCGCAAGGCGCTGGAGCTGTTCCTCGCCACCGAGAGCCTGACGGCGCAGCAGGCGCTGGAGCTTGGCCTGGTCAACCAGATCGTGCCCGCCGACCAGCTTGAGGCCGCCACCGCCGACATGGCGGCGCGTCTCGCCCGTAATTCGCCGGACGCCATCCGCCTGACCAAGCAACTGGTGCAGCAGTCGCCGCGGACTCCGGCGGCGGCCCAGCTCGACGCCGAGCTGGAAGCCATGGCCCATTGCATGCAGACGCCAATGTTCCGCGAGGCCATCGCCCGCTTCGTCAAGAAGTGAGGGCCGGCCGTTCGGCCCCTCTATGAATCGGCGTTGAGGTCCTGCTTGCGCACCTTGCCGGTGGCGGTCATCGGCAGGGCCTCGACCAGGCGCACTTCCGGCGTCTTGTAGCTGGCCATGCGTTCGCGACACCAGGTTTCGATATCGGCCGCCGTGACCTCGCCCGCCGCTTCCGGTTTTAGCTGGATGAAGGCCACAGGGACCTGGCCCTTGTCCGGATCGGCGCGGCCGATGACGCCGGAGCCAAGGATAGCCGGGTGCTGGCCGAGCACCGCCTCGATTTCGGGCGGAAACACGCTCATGCCCTTCACCTTCAGCATTTCCTTGCGGCGCCCCAGAAAATGCAGGAAGCCGTCGGCGTCGATGCAGCCGATGTCGCCGGTGCGCAACCAGCCGTCGCCGAGCGCCTCGGCCGTTGCTTCCGGCTTGTTCCAGTAAGCCTTGAGCAGCGACGGCGTCCGCACGCGGATTTCGCCTTCGCCGTCGAGAGGAACCAGTTCGCCGGTGTCGAAATCGGTGATCTTGAATTCGGCCCCGGGCACCGGCAGACCGACGAACACTGGCCGGCTGTTCAGATCGAAGTCGTTGGTCTGGAAGCCGACCGTGAAGGTGTTGGAGGTGTGGGTCTCGGTCATGCCCCACGAACTCTCGACCAGGGTGAGGCCGGTGAGCGCCTTCCAGCGGCCGCGATATTCGGCGTTGAGCTTCTTGACGAAGGACACGACGCGCACCTGGGCCAGCGACGACAGGTCGAAGTCGTCGAAGCGCGGATGATCCATCAACTCGACGGCCCCATCCACCGGCATGGCCATGGTGTTGACCTTGTAGCGGTCGATGGCCGCCAGCACGCCGAGCGGATCCCAGCGCGCCAGCAACACCAGGGTCGAGCCGGCGAAGGTGGGAAAGATCAGCCCGGCGTTCTCGCCGGCGATCCAGAATTCCGGGAAGAACGACAGGGAGACATTGTCGGGCGACATGCGCAGCGACACGCCGTAATTGGCGGCGGCGGTGTAGACCATGTCGCGCTGGGTGTGGACGCAGCCCTTGGGCATGCCGGTGGTGCCGCCGGTGTAGTTCAGCGCCGCGACGGCGTCGATGTCCGGGGGCGGCAACGGCGCGGCGTCGGTGATCGCCGCAAGCGCCGGCATCAGATCGGTCGCGCCCGGCGGCAGCGTTCGCGCCGTGCGCAGCGAGGCTGGCGCCGGAATTTCCGGATCGTCGGGCAGGACGTCGGCAAAGCCGGTGACGATGACCTCGCGCAGGCTGGTTTCGCCGCGCACCGCGTCGATGACGCCGCTAAGTTCGTCAAGCGCGACGATGACTTCGGCGGCGGTGTCGTTGAGCTCATAGGCCAGCTCGAAGGCGCGCGACAGCGGGCTGACCGGCACATGCACGGCGCCAAGCTTGAGAATGCCGAAGAACACCACATGGAACTGGGGACAGTTGGGCATGAACACGGCGACGCGGTCGCCGGCCCTGACGTTGAGGCGTTGCAGCAGCGCTGCGAAACGGTCGCTGAGATCGTCCAGCTCGCGCCAGGTGTAACGGCGACCGTAGAAGATCAGCGCGTCATGATCCGGCTGCAGCCGCGCCCATGTGCGCAGATATTCGCTGAGCGGGATTTCGCCGTGCACGTATGTCGGCGTGCGCGGCGTGTTGTCGGGCCACGCCCTGTCGTACAGGTCGCGCAGATGGGCGAGGTAGGCGTCCTCATCGGTCGCCGGACAGGTCTGGTTTTCGACGTTCAGGGTCATGGGCGTATCTCCTGGTCATTTCCGGTTGCCGGGCCAGGGCGAACGCGCCTGACCGGCGCCGGAAGCAGACGTTCGCCCTGTTTCCCGGAATGGCCTCAGAGGCCGAGCTCATCCATGATCTGACGCTTCAGCTTGTATTTCTCGATCTTGCTGGTTGGCGTCAGCGGCAGGGCGTCGATGAAGCGCACATGGGCCGGCTGCATGTATTTCGGCATCATCGCCCGCGCGTGGTCGCGCAGCTCCGCCTCGTCCATGGCGTGGCCCTCGACCAGTTCGATGAACACGGCGATGTCCTCTTCCGAACCCTCGCGCGCCGGAACCGGAACCGCGGCGGCGGCGCGGACCTTGTCGTGGCGGGCCAGCAGGGCCTCCACTTCGTAGGACGAGACATTCTCGCCGCGCACGCGGAAAAAGCCGCCCATGCGGTCGACGAAACTGTAGACGCCAGGCATCTCCGGCAGTTCGCGGCAGGCGTCGCCCGTATGGAACCAGCAGGTGCGGAGCACCTTGGCCGTGGCTTCGGGCTTGCCGAAATATTCCAGCAGCAACAGGCCGGGATATCGCGGGCGGAAGGCCAGCTGGCCGACTTCGCCCGGCGGCAGGCGGTTGTCGTCCTCATCGAGGACGGCGACTTCATAGACCTGGTTGGGCGCGCCCATGAAGCCCTTTGGAACCGGCTCGGCGCCGTTCAGGACCGGACGGTCCGACTCACGGCAGCGGGCCAGCAGATCGGCCTTGGCATAGCCTTTCCACAGATGTTTCGGGGTGCCTTCCGCATCGCCGAACTGGTCAATGACACCGGCGAAGCCGAGGCCGGATTCAGTCTGGCCGAAGCCGGAGGTGACGAAGTCGAAGCCGAAGCGCCGGGCCACCTCGTGGTGATTGGGCGGCAGCGGCTGCATGTGCACCTTGTTCAGGGTGTTGGCGCGGTCGCTGTCGCGCGGCGGCGCCGACATCAGCCAGGGCACCATCACGTCGAGCAGCACGCAGGTGCTGGCGCCGCATTCGGCGATGCGGTCCCAGAATTTGTTGGGGCTGAACTTGTCCCACAGGCCGACGGTGTTGCCCTGCCAGACGGCGCGGGCCAGCAGGAAAAATGCGCCCCCCACATGGTACATGGGCAGGTCGCAATAGATCACATCGTCGGTCGTGGTCATCCGCCGCATCAGGTGCAGGTAGTTGTTCAGCCAGCGGAACGGCTGCAGCACGCCCTTGGACGGGCCGGTGGTGCCGGAGGTGTAGACGATGTTGGCTGGATCGAACGGGCGGAAGCTCAGCTGCGGCGCCGGTCCTGGCGATTTCAGCAAGGCGGCGAAATCGCTGATGTCCAGGCGGCTGAATTCGGCGCCGAAGCGCTCGGTCGTGGCGTCATGATCGCCGGCGTCCGGGGTGTGGACGATCAGCCGCTGCAGCGGGATTTCATCGACAACGCCGCCGAGCACCGGCGCGAAGCTGGGGTCGGTGATGAGCGCGAACGGGTTGGTGTCGCGCAGCTGGTAGGAGAGCAGCGGCCCGGTGAAATTGAAGTTCACCGGCGCATAAACGCCGCCAGCCCGCCAGATGCCGAACATGGCCAGCGCCGCCACCAGAGAATTGCGGGTGAGGACGCTGACCGGCTGGCCGCGCGGCAGTCCCATGGCGGCGAGGCCGGCGGCGATGGCGTCCGACTGCTTGCGGAATTCGGAGAAGCTCAGGCGCACATTGTCTTCGCCGTAATGGATGAACGTCTTGTCCGGCATTCGCGCGGCGACGTCATCCAGGCGTTCCAGCACCATGTCGCCATGCGCCAGCATGTCGGCGAACAGTTCCTCGGGCGTCATCGTTTCCTCACGCGGTTTTATTGTCGCGTTGCGCGTCAAAAACAAAAGTATTGCGCAGAACTCCGGGCGGGTTTGACCGGGGTTCCGCTCAATGAGGGCTCACAGGCGCTTCATGGTTGGATCGAGCGCCGTGCGCAGCGATTCGCCCAGGGTGTTGAAGGCGAGGGCGGTGAACATGATGATGAGGCCGGGCGGATACATCTGCTCCGGCGAGATCTCCATGTTCTGGTAGGCGCGGGCCAGCATGGCGCCCCAGCTCGGTTCCGGCGGCTGGATGCCGAGGCCGAGGAAGCTGAGGCTGGCCTCGGCCAGCAGCGCCGCCGCCAGCAGCAGCGTCACCTGGACGATGACCGGCTGGATGGTGTTCGGCAGCACGTGCCGCCACAGGATCTGCCAGGTGGGCAGGCCGAAGCAGCGGGCGGCGTCCACATAGAGATCGTTGCGCACCACCAGCGTCCGGGCCCGGACCAGTCGCGCCAGCATGGGCGAGAAGACGATGCCGACCGAGATCATGCCGTTGGTGAGGCCGATGCCGAGGGCGCCGGTGACGGCGATGGCCAGCACGATGGCCGGGAACGACAGCAGGCTGTCGATGATGCGGCTGATGATCTCATCGGTCCAGCCGCCGGCGTAACCGGCGATCAGCCCCACCGGCACGCCGATGGCGATGGCGATGACCACGGCCAGCACGCTGGCGTAGAGGCTGGCGCGGGCGCCATAGAGCAGGCGGCTGAGGGTGTCGCGGCCGAGGTCATCGGCGCCGAGCCAGTGCTGCGCCGACATGGGCGCCAGCGCCGCGTCGATGTTCTGCTCTGTCGGCGAATACGGCGCCAGCAGCGGCGCGGCGATGGCGACGGCGACCAGCGCCAGCAGGAAGAACAGCGAAATGGCGCCGCGCCGGTCGGTTCTGAGCCAGCGGGCGAAACCGCCGAGGCGTCGCGGGCGGGCGAGGGGCGTGGACATCGTGACGTCAGCCATCATGAAATCCTCGGATCAAGCACGCTGTAGAGCACGTCGGTCAGCAAATTGATGCTGACCACGATCAGCACCATCACGAACACCACGCCCTGAACGACCGGAAAATCGCGCTGGACGGCGGCGTGGACGATCAGGCTGCCCATGCCCGGGATGGCGAACACCGCCTCAACCACCACGGTGGCGGCAAGGATGCGGTTGGCCAGCAGGCTGATGACGGTGAGCAGGTTAACGCTGACATTCTTCAGGCCGTGCTTCCAGAGAATGGAAGCCGGCCCAACGCCCTTCGCGTGCAGGGTGCGCACCTGCTGCGACGACAGCACCTCCACCAGGGACGAACGCAACTGGCGCGCCACCTCGGCGATGCCGCCCGAGGCCAGCGCGACGGCGGGCAATATGGCGTGTCGCAAGGATTCCCAAGGGTTTTCCGTGAAGGGAACCGAGCCGGTCGCCGGCAGCCAGCCCATGCTCAGCGACAGCCAGGCCACCAGCAGCATCGCCAGCCAGAAATTGGGAATGGCGACGCCGAGCGAGGCCACCGACATGACGAAGCCGTCGACCCAGCCGCCGGGACGGCTGGCGGCCAGAATGCCCAGGGGAATGCCGATCGCCATGGCGAGCATCAGCGCCAGAACGACGATGAGCATGGTGTTGGGCAGACAGCGGGCGATGGACGTGAGCACCGCCTCGCCAGAGAGCAGGGATTTCGACAGGTCGCCCTGCACCGCTTTCATCAGCCAGCCGCCGTACTGGACGAGGAACGGCTGGTCGAGGCCATACATCGTGCGGATCTCGGCGATGCGGGCGTCGGTGGCGTTGTCCCCGGCCAGGGTCACGGCGATGTCGCCAGGCACCAGCTTGAGCAGGCCGAAGACGATGAAGGTGGCGAGAATGATGACGGGAATCGCCTGCAGCAGGCGCCTCCGGATCATCCGGCGTTTGGCTGGAGCGAGCATCTCATACCGTGGTGTGGGTGGCGAGGCTCCGGCCGCCGCGCCTCAAGCGGGCGGCCGGAAACGGGCGCAATTACGGACGCCTCACTCCAGGCTGACGAACTCGAATTTCGGCTTGCCAAGCAGGTTGGGACGATAGCCCTTGACCTTTGGCGTCATCGCCGAGAGCTCGTACTGGAAGGCGACCGGCGCCGACAGGGCCTGGCCCATGGTGATCTGCTGGATCTTGTCGAACACCGCCGCGCGCTCTTTCAGGTTCTCGCTCTCACGGCTGCGGCGGATGAGGTCGCTCAGTTCCTCGGTGGCTTCGCGACCGGCGTTGTAATAGGCGCCTTTGTCGAAGCCGAGGGCGTAGGTCATGCTCGGGTCAGGCCGCCCGGTCCAGGCGGACAGCAGCATGTCGTAGCCCTGGTTGAAGAAATTGGCGCTGATCTCGGCCACGGTGCCGCGGGTGAACTTCAGGCGAATGCCAGCCTTGCCAAGCTGCTCCTGCAACACCTCGGCGCGCCGCACCGAATCCTGGTCGGTGTAGGCGCCGACGGTCAGCTCGATGCCCTGGGGGAAGCCAGCTTCCTCCAGCAGTTTCTTCGCCTTCTCGACGCTGTGCGGATAAAGCTTCGACGCCGCCTCGGACCAGGCCCAGTGTGATTTCGGCAAGGTCATCGTCGCGGCTTCGCCAAGGCCCGCCATGGTGGCGCGCACGAATGCGTCGCGATCGAGGGCGAAGTTGATCGCCTGGCGCACCTTCAGGTTGTCGAGCGGCTTGCGCTTCGTATTGAAGTAGAACTGGATGCAGTACAGCGTCGGCGCCGAGATGCTCTGCAATTCCTTGGCTTTGGCGATGACGGGCTTCAGCCGCGCCGGCAGGGAGAAGGTCATGTCGTTCTGACCGGCGACGACCGAGCGCAGACCGGTGGCCTGCTCCGGTATAACGTTGAACTCGATGCCGTCGACGAAGCCGCGATCCTTGCGCCAGTAATTGTCGTTGCGGGCGACGACGACCTTCTGGTTGTCGGCCCAACTGACAAATTTCCACGGACCGGCGCCGACAGGGTTGCGATCGCTGGCCGCGCCGTGGGTTTTGACCGCGGTCGGCGAGATGATCATGCCGCAACGGTCGGACAGGATGGCGGGCAGGGCCGTGTCGGGATTCTTCAGCTTCAGCGTCACCTGAAGCGGGCCGGTGACCACAACCTCGGCGACGCTGGTCAGGTCAGCCTTGACGTTGGAGCGCTGGTCCTGACGGCTGCGGTCGAGATTGAACTTCACGGCCTCGGCGTCGAGCGGCGCGCCATCGTGGAATTTCACGTTGGGTTGCAAGTCAAGCACCATGGTTTTCGGATCGGGGAAGGACCATTTCGCCAGCCCGGGCTTGGGCTTCAGCGTGTCGTAGTCCCACTCCACCAGCGTGTCGTACATCGTCCACAGGTAGCAGTGGTCGAAACCTGAGCCGCCGGTCGTCGGATCGAGCGACGACGGGTTGATGCTCGCGGCGAGCCGCAGCACGCCGCCGCGCTTTGGCTCGGCGGCCATGGCGGAGCCGCCGGCCAGCGTCGCCGCGCCGGCGGCGCCGACCAGGGCAAGAAACGAACGGCGGTCCAGCATGCTGGCAAGCGGCGCGCGGATAAGGTCTTGGCTCATGGACGTTTCCCCTGCTGCGGCGTGAGGCCCCTTTTCGGGCTGCGCCTTTTTGTTGTCTGGCTGAATCTGTAAATGCGACCGGTGGTTCAGCCGTTGGGCGGCGGCGGTCCCTCCGGTGTGGCGAAATGGCAGGCGACCCAGTGGTCCGGCCGCAATTCGCGCCAGGCCGGCTCTTCCGAAGCGCAACGCGCCTGCGCCGATGGGCAGCGCGTGCGGAACCGGCAGCCCGAGGGCGGCGACACCGGGCTTGGAATTTCGCCCTCCAGCATGATCCGCCGGTTGACCCGCATGTTGGACGGCAGCGGCACGGGCTCGGCCGACAGCAGCGCCTGGGTGTAGGGATGCAATGGCTTTTCCGTCACCGCGTCGGCCGGTCCCAGTTCCATGAACCGGCCGAGATAGGTGACGGCGATGCGGTCGGAGATGTGCGACACCACGGAAATGTCGTGGGTGATGAACACATAGGTGAGACCGAACTCGCGCTGCAGGTCAGCGAACAGGTTCAGCACGTCGCCGCGGATCGACACGTCCAGCGCCGCGACAACCTCGTCGCAGACGATCATGCGGGGGCGCAGGGTGAGCACCCGGGCGATGTTGACGCGCTGCTTCTGGCCGCCGGAAAGCTGGTGCGGATAACGCTCGCCCGCTTCTGGCGGCAGGCCAACGCGGACCAGCGCCTCCGTGGCCGCGCGCCGGCGCGATGCGTCGTCGCCCTCGCCAGCCGCCCACAACGGCTCCATGACGCTGTCGAGGATGGTCATGCGCGGGTTCAACGCCGCGTTGGGGTCCTGGAAAATGATCTGGTAGTCGCGGCGGCGCTTGCGGAAGGCGGACCGGCTCAGGGTGGCCGGGTCGACGCCGTCGTGAAGGATGCGGCCGGAGGTGGGTTGCAGCAGGCAGACCAGCGCGCGGCCGATGGTGGTCTTGCCTGAGCCAGACTCGCCAATGACGCCGAAGGTTTCACCCTGGCGCACCTCGAAATCCACGCCATCGACGGCCTTGACGGTATCCAGGCCATTGTTGACCGGAAAGCGGATGCGCAGGTCCTCCACCCGCAGCACTGGCGGTTGTCGCCCGGCAGCCTGGGTCTGCTGCCCGGCCTGTTGGGACATGCGCGCGGGTGGGCTGCTCGTGACGGAACTCATGGACGGATTTCTCCCGCAGCAACGGCCAGATTGTGGGCGACGGGACTATCCGCGGCCATGTCGTTCACCGATCCCGGCAGGCGCAGGTCGCGGGCGCGCCAGCACCGGGCCACGTGGTCGGCGGCCATTGGCAGCAGCGTCTGCTCGCGTTCGCACCCGGCCATGGCGTGGCCGCAGCGCTCGCGAAACCGGCAGCCGTCCGGCATGCGGCCCGGCGACGGCACCCGCCCGGGGATTGACGGCAGCACCCCGCGCCGGGCGCTAAGGCCGGGCAGCGACCGCAGCAGGCCGGAGGTGTAGGGATGACGCGGCCGCGTCAGCACGTCGTCCACCGGCGCGTCCTCGACGATCTCGCCGGCGTACATGGTGATCATGCGCGTGCAGGTCTCGGCGACGACGCCCAGATCGTGGGTGATGAAGATGAGGGCGGCGCCGGTGCGTTCGCTCAGGGAGCGCAGCAGGTCGGTGATCTGCGCCTGAATGGTGACGTCCAGCGCTGTGGTTGGCTCGTCGGCGATGATCAGCTTTGGCTCGCAGATCAGCGCCATGGCGATCATCACCCGCTGGCGCATGCCCCCGGACAATTGGTGAGGATATTCGTCATAGCGCTGCTCAGGCGCCGGAATGCCGACCTCCACCAGCGCCGCGATGGCCCGCTGGCGCGCCTCAGCCCTGCTGACCGGAAAATGCACGCGATACGCCTCGGCGATCTGTTCGCCCACGGTGAACACCGGATCGAGCGCGCTCATCGGCTCCTGGAAGATCATGGCGACGTCGCGGCCGCGCACCGCCCGCATCTGGCGGGCGGACAGGGCCATCAGGTCCTGGCCGGCGAGGTGCGCCTGGCCAGTAATCCGCGCCGTATGTGGCGGCAACAGCCGCATCAGCGACAGGCCGGTGACCGATTTGCCGCAACCACTTTCGCCAACGAGGCCGACGCGCTCGCCGGCATTGATGCTGAAGCTGATCTGACGGGTAATCGGCAGTTCGCCGTTGCTGGTGAGGAACGCGGTCGACAGATCGCGCACCTCCAGCAGGGGCGTTGCGCCGGTGACTGGCCGGCTTGCGGACGCGTGGCCGGTCGCCATGGAGCCACGGCCCGTCAGATGGTCCGCGTTGCCTGGAGCGAACGACAGCTTCGCCGGAATATCGGTCATGACGGCCCTCCCGTCGGTTTTTGTCAGAACGAACCGCCGCTCGCCTCGAAGCGGAATCCTGATCTGGCTTATTGGTTTTGAGTGATTTCTTTTGAGGTCACAGCGTCTGCTCGCCCATAGGAAACCGCTCCAGACGCGCAGGCCGTTCGACCTGCTCGCCAGCCGCCACGCCGCGCGCTTCAGAAAAGATCAGGACAACGTCTGCGCGTCGCCCGGACCCCTGGCGCACTTCCCCGACAAGGCGGCTTCGCCTTGCGCGGAAATGCTCTGACGCAGCATGCGGGCTGCAGTGGCGTTCCCCCCCCGGAGCGCCGTCCCGAACCAGTGGCGGCCGTGTAGCCGCCCGCCAGTCAGGGGTTATTCTGGACGCAGCCGGAGGCCGGACGTCCTGTTTATATTTTATCTGAGATCACATATGTAAGCCTGTCAATGCTCGCCGGGGTCGCGCGCCTTCTCCCGTTGTGGGCTGCGCAGCCGCTTCCAGACAGGCGCAGTCTGAGTAAACGCTTGCGCAAGCGCGGCGTTTCCGGTTCCAGGACGGAAAAGGTCGCGCCCGGCTCCGCCAGCGCGCCAAGGCCGGCGCGGCGGCGGCGCGGCATGGAGAAATATATTCTGTTTCAGTCTGTTGGGCGGGACGGCCATGCCGTAGGGGCGACCTGACGCATCGGCTGTGGAAACCTGGCGCGGCCGGGGCGGCGGCGCGGCGGTTTTCCGGCTTTTGTCGCGGCGGACGTCGGCATGCCGCCGCGCGGATACGGTTTCAGCTCAGTCCTGGCTCTTTTCCATGCTGCGGAACCGGCGGCGGATTTCGGGATCGAGCGGTCGCGGGGCGAGGTCAACGCCAGCCTCG
Source organism: Camelimonas fluminis (assembly GCF_014656355.1). Classification (GTDB taxonomy): domain Bacteria; phylum Pseudomonadota; class Alphaproteobacteria; order Rhizobiales; family Beijerinckiaceae; genus Camelimonas; species Camelimonas fluminis. The sequence goes on along the minus strand of NZ_BNCG01000011.1, from coordinate 64,542 downwards.
AGACGGTCCGCGATCTCGGTCATGGCGGCGATGCGGGCATAGCGCTTGCAATTGGCTGGAATAACCTTCCATGGCGCAGCGCCGGTATCGGTGTGCGCCAGCATGTCATTCACCGCGCTTTCGTATTCGCCCCACTTCTCGCGATTGCGGAAGTCCTCATAACTCAGCTTCCAGCGTTTTAACGGGTTTTCAAGCCGGTCGCGGAAGCGCTGCAACTGCTCGTCGGGCGTGATATACAGAAAGACCTTGGCGATGCGGGCGCCGTCATCGACCATCAATTGCTCAAAGGCATTGATTTCAGCATAGGCGCGCCGCCATTCAGCGGCGCTGGCGAAACCTTCGACCCGCTCCACCAGCACGCGGCCATACCAGGACCGGTCGAAAATGCAGATTTCGCCCCGGGCCGGGGCCCGGTCCCAGAAACGCGCCATGTAGTGGCGTTTCTGGTCCTGCGGCTCGGGGGCCGCTATGGGCCAGACCTTGAACCCGCGCGGGTCCATCACAGCGGAAATGCGCCGGATCGCGCCGCCCTTGCCAGCCGCGTCCCAGCCCTCAAAAGCCACCAGGCCCTTGTGTCCGTGGTACAGATAGGCCTGCTGGATCCGCTCGAACCGCAACTGCAGTTCCTTGAGCTGCGCGGCGTATTGTTTGTCGCCGAGCGTCACGGTCATGTCGAGATCGGCCAGCGTCTGCGCGCCCGCCCCGGAATCGTGACGCCGCCCGTGGGGGTTCCTGACGCTCATGGGGTCTCCTTCTCATCGCGCTGTTTCCGGCCGTCAAACGATACGCGGCGGCTTGCAAGACTCAACCATGCAGGGCTCAATCCGGACCCGATGCTGCACATTCCCGTTCTTGGGGGGCAGCGATCCTGGCGGCCCCCGCGATCCTGTTGGCCATGGCCCGCGTCGGCCATCCGGCGCCGGATCAGCGAACGAGGTAAAGCGGCGTCGAGATCGTGAACTGTACGACCGGTTTTGGCGACCAGCCGAAGCCGACGCTCATGGCGAAAACCCGGTTGTCGTCATCGTCGACGTGCTCCAGCTCCACCAGGGCGTAGGGCGTTGTCACCGGTTTCAGATGCAGCAGCGACGCAGCCTCCGCGCCGCCGAAATATTGCACGCCAACCTGTGCTGAAACATTGAACAGGTTCGACGGACTCCAATAGGCGCCGATATAGCCGCCAAGTTGCGGCCCCACCCGGACGAAGCTGGAGGAAACCTGCGTGCGGCTGTAGCTGACGCCCGCCGTGATCCCGCGCGTCTGGTCGGCGTCGAAGGCATAGTCGAGGTCGACGCCGCCAGTCCAGGTGGTGTTGAACACACTCAGCGCAATGGGTTCAAACGGGCGCGACACCGAGGCGGACAGGGTGACGCCAGGCATGAAGCCCGACTGTTCGATGATCTCGGCCGAGCCGCCGACGCTCCACGACGCCGGGGTGAACTTGCTCCATTTTTCGCCCAGCGATTGCGAACCGGAGCCATCCAGCCCGGCGTAAACGGTCAGACGGTCGCTGAGTTCGATGGTGAGCGGCGCGGACATGTAAAAGCCGCGCGATTTCTCGCCGGTGAGGAAACGCAGGTTGTTCCGGCCGAGGCCAACCGTATTGCCAGGCGTCGACGACCAGCCGGTTTCCAGATCCAGATAGGTTGTTGGCCAGGAATCCGGAGCTGCACCGGGCGCCCTGTCGTCATCATCATCGTCATCGTCCGACGGGTCGCTGTCTTTGTCCGCCTTCGCCCCGGCTGCCGGCTCCGCCGGGGCGTGGCCAGTGGGTTGCCGGTCAGCGGCATCCATCCGCGACGTTTCCGCTGCGCTGATGGCAGGCGCAGCGCCAGCAAACGCCGCTGCAAAGAGGACCAGCCAAAGAAATCGGGCAGTTTGCAAGTGGTGATCCTGTCGGGGCGTTGTGCTGGCCCGGACAATATCCGCTCAGGCGCGAAAATGCGACGCGGGGCGATCCGGGCGGCGCGGGAATACGCCTCCCATATCCGCGGTTGTCGATTTGGAGCGTCGGCACGGCGTCGTCAGGCCCATGTTCATGGCGTATGGCTGCGTCAGTTGGACCTTTTGCCCGTCACCAGCCGCAGCATGGGGCTGACCAGGTGGTTGGTCAGTGGAATTATCGCCAGACCGAGCGCCAGGCCCGCGACGCCGTCGAGCGCCGCGCCCGTGATCCATGTTGTGGCGGCGCCGGCTGCGCCCGGCGCCATGCCCCCCGCCGCAGCGGACATGCGGGCGATAATGTCAGCCGGGGCGTGCAGGCCGAAAGCGTGCAGGCTATGCAGCACGATGCTGCCGCCCACCCACAGCATCGCCGCCGTGCCGATGACTGAAAGCGTTCCCAGCACGGCGGGCAAGCTCCTGACCATCAGGCGGCCAAGGGCGCGGGTTGGGGCGAAGCGCCCGGCGCGGGCCATGAACAGCCCGGCGTCGTCCAGTTTGACGATGATCGCCACGGCGCCATAGACGCCGGCTGTCACCATGACGCCGACGGCGAGAAGGGCGGCGGCCTGAAGCCAGGGCGAAGGCGTGGTGATGACCGACAGGGCCACGGTCATGATTTCCGCCGACAGGATGAAATCAGTTTTGATCGCGCCCTGGACGCGCGCCTGCTCCAGCGAGGCGGGATTACCGGGGGACATGTCGTCGCTCACCGCGTGATCCGCGCCAGGCGCCAGGACATGCCAGATCTTCTCCGCCCCCTCGAAGCACAGATAGGCGCCGCCCACCAGCAGCAGGGCCGTGATGGCCGGCGGATAAAACCAGTTGAGAAACAGCAGCGCCGGCGCCAGCGCTACCTTGTTGCGCAGGCTGCCGAGGGCGATGCGACCGATCATCGGCAACTCGCGACTGGCGTGGACGCCGTTGACATAGGCCGGCGTCACCGCGGCGTCGTCGATCACGACGCCCAGGGTTTTGGAGCCGGCTTTCGCCGCATTGGCGGCGATGTCGTCGAGGGAGGCCGCCGTCAGCCGCGTCAGGGCGGCGACGTCGTCAAGCAGGGCGAGCAGGCCGCTCATTCAGGAATACTCATGGGATGCTTCGGGGCAGGGCGATGCGCCAGTGTAGGCGCTGGGCGGCCCGCCAGATAGCCGTGCGCCGGACGCGATCTGGTGACCAGGTCGCGGCGCGACAAGGCGCCGGACCAGGTTCGGCCGCGAGGCGCGCGCGGCGGGCGAAGCGAGCCTGTCTGGCCGGAGGTCCGCGCGAGCCGTTTCAACGCGAAACCGCCGGCCGCTACAGCCAGCCTTGCTGGCGGGCCCGCGCGGTTTCCTGTCGTCCGCCCCTCGTCCCAGGCTGACAACCCTACATCGCGTTCAGGCCGCCGGACAGCGCCCCGCCGCCTGTCTGGGCGGCGTGCAGACGGCGATAGCGGCCGCCAGCGCGGTTGAGCAGGGCGGCGTGATCGCCCTGTTCGACGATCTGGCCGTCCTCCACCACCAGCACGCGACTGGCGTCGGCGATGGTGGCGAGGCGGTGGGCGATGACCAGCGTCGTGCGCCCTCGCGACAGGTCCGCCAGCGATTGCTGGATTGCCCGTTCCGTCTCGGTGTCGAGGGCGCTGGTGGCCTCGTCGAGAATCAGGATCGGCGGGTTCTTCAGGAACACCCGGGCGATGGCGACGCGCTGTTTCTGGCCGCCAGAGAGCTTGACGCCGCGCTCGCCGACGACCGTGTCGAGACCTGCCGGCAAATCGGCGATCAGGCTCTCGAGACGGGCATGTCCGGCCGCCGCCAGAATTTCGTCCTCGCTCGCCTCCAGCCGGCCATAGGCGATGTTCTCACGCAAGGTTCCAGCGAACAGGAACACGTCCTGGCTGACGATGCCGATGTTCTCGCGCAGCGAACGCAGGGTCATGTCGCGGATATCGACGCCGTCGATGGTAATGACGCCGGCGTCCGTTTCATAAAACCGCGGCAACAGCGAGCAGATGGTCGTCTTGCCCGCGCCGGAAGGGCCGACAAAGGCGACGGTTTCGCCGGCGCGGCAGGCAAAATCGACGTCCCGCAGAATTGGCGCTCCGCCAGCGTAGCCAAAGCGCACGTTGTGATAGGCGATGCCGCCGCGCAGGCGGCCGGCCACTGCGGCGCCAGGCCTGTCGGTGATTTCCGGGCGGGTGTCGAGCAGCTTCAGATAGCGCTGAAAGCCGGCGATGCCCTTGGGGTACATCTCGATGACCATGCTGATCTTGTCGAGCGGCCGAAAGAACACGTTGACCAGCAGCAGGAAGCCGACGAAGCCGCCAGCGGTGAGTTCGCCGCGCACCACGAACCAGGCGCCGGCCAGCATCACCACCACCTGGACGAAACGCATGGAAAGGTAGGACAGGGACTGGGACACCGCCATCACCCGATAGGCGTCGAGCTTGGTGGCGAGATAGGCGCTATTGTTGCGGGCGAACAGGGCCCGTTCGTGATCCTCGTTGGCGAAGGCCTGCACCACGCGGATGCCGCCGACATTCTCCTCGATGCGGGCGTTGAAATCGGCGACGCGCCCGTAGATGGCGCGCCAGGTGGAGGTCATGCGCGCGCCATAGCGCATGGTGATGAACGCTGTCAGCGGCACGATCACCGCCGTAATGATCGCCAGCGGCGCGTGCACGCCGAGCATCAGCACGAAGGCGCCGATCAGCGTCATCACCGCGAGGAACAGGTCCTCGGGGCCGTGGTGGGCGACCTCGCCGATCTCTTCCAGGTCCTTGGTCAGCCGCGCCACCAGATGGCCTGTCTTGACGTTGTCGAAATAGCCGAACGACAGCTTTTGCAGGTGATCGAACGCCCGCCGGCGCATTTCCGTTTCGATCCTGACGCCCAGCATGTGGCCCCAATAGGTCACCACCACCTGCAGGCCCGCGCTGACGGCGTAAATCGCCAGCAGGCCGAGCGCCGCAAAGGTGATGAGGCCAAGCTGGTTGGTGGGCAGCAGCCGGTCGACAAACAGCATCACGGCGATGGGGAAGCCAAGCTCAAGCAGGCCGGCAAGGATGGCGCTGCCGAAATCGAGGGCGAACAGGCCCCTGTGAGGGCGATAGTAGGAAGCGAACCGCTTCAGCAAATCAGTCATGAACGGCAAACCTGGCGTAAGCGACGCGCCCACCGGAGAACTTGCAGCGCTGCGCGGACTGGTCATAGCGTCATGGCGCATAATAGTCGATGGATGCAATTCCAGCGCGCGGCTGCAACCGCCATGGCGAAGGCGGCGGTTAGATGAATTTGTGCAGTTTTAAATTATAACAATACAAATAATGCCTGTTATTTTACGCGCCCTATTGATTGCTGCTGGTGGTGCAGGCGGGTGACGTTCTGGCGCCCGAAGTCCTCCAGGCAACTCGCCGGGCGATGGGCGATGGGCGATGGGCGTGGCGACAGCGGCGCTGGCGAAATTGCGGATGTGACGGGATTGGCGCGCCTCGCGCGAAAGCTGCGGCTGCGCCCAGCCAGGGCCGGCCTGGCTTCAGGAGCGCGAATGTCCGCAGGTACGGGGGCAGGGGGGCCACAGGCCGTTCTGGAAGAGCCGGAGTCAAAGCCGGGGTCCGCCGCCCTTGATGCGCGCGCCGGGGCGACATTGGCTGCAAACGACAAAGCAAAGATTACCGCAGCCCTTCGGGGCTACCGTAATATTGCTTCGTATTTTCGGGGGTGTTTAATGAATTCGGAAACCACCGTTTCGAATTCTTCTGACTGATTGTTGCAGCCAGTTGGTGCCCAGGAAAGGACTCGAACCTTCACGAACTTGCGTCCACTGGCACCTGAAGCCAGCGCGTCTACCAATTCCGCCACCTGGGCCCGACTTCCGAGAGCGTCTGGCGCTCTCGTCGTCCGGTGAGCGTTCGTTTAGGCCCGGCCCGGGCGGGTGTCAATGGGCAAATATCGCTTCCCGCTGAATGGCGGGGCTATCCACAGGCGGCGGGCATTTTTCGGTCTGTCCTGTGCATTTCTCCCGGTTGTGCGACGATGGCGACGCGGGGCGGGCGGCTGTTGTCGATGGCTGCCTGCCCGCGTCGTCCGACTTTGCTCCGGAAAGGGCTTCCATGGCCGAACAGCCTGCCGCCAGGCGGCCGGCGCCGCCCCAGCGCGCCGCCTTCCCGCATTTCACGCCGATCCAGACCCGCTGGCTCGACAACGACGTCTATGGCCACGTCAACAATTCGGTTTACGGTCACTACGTCGACACGGCCATCAATGACTGGTTGATCGGCAATGGCATTGTCGATCTGCATGGCGCCGATGGGCTGATCGGGCTGGTGGTGGAAACGCGCTGTGTGTTCTTCGACAGCGTGGCGTTTCCTGACCGGCTGGAAGCGGGGCTGCGCATCGCCGCCCTGGGCAAGTCATCGGTGACCTTCGAGGTCGGGATCTTTCGCCAGGGCGAGGTTCAGGCTTCGGCGCTTGGCGTCTGCGTGCATGTTTATGTCGATCGGGCGACGCGGCGGCCGACGCCATTGCTAGAGGCCGAGCGCGCCAGGTTCGCGACGCTGCTGGCGGCGCCGGCCGGCTGACGCCAGGCGGACGGAGCAAAAAAAGCGCGCCGGTCCCGGACCGGCGCGCTTCGGACATGGCTGCTTTCAATTATCGCAAACCCGGCCGTCGCCTCAGACCTGAAGCGCAATGAGATGTGGAATCAGCGGTTCATCGGCTGGCGGCATCGGATAGTCCCGCAACCGGTTCGGGGCGACCCATTTCAGCTCCTGTCCCTCGCGTGAGGACGCGAAGCCGTCCCAGCGGCGGCAGACGTACAGGGGCATCAGCAGGTGGAAGTCGTCATAGGCGTGGCTGGCGAAGGTCAGCGGCGCAAGGCAGGCTTCCTTCACCTCAATGCCCAATTCCTCATGCAACTCCCGGATCAGCGCCGCTTCCGGACGCTCGCCCGGCTCCAGCTTGCCGCCGGGAAACTCCCACAGTCCCGCCAGGGCCTTGCCCTCCGGGCGTTTGGCGATCAGCACGCGGCCGTCCGCGTCCAGCAGGGCGCAGGCGACAACGAGCACCATCCGCATCGGTTTTGGGGCGGCGTCCAGCGTGGCGTGAGGGGCGGCGTCGCTCATTCAGCGGTCCCGTTCATTCAATGGCCAATCCTATTCGATGGTCCATGTGGTTTGCACCGACGAGGTGATGGTCATCTCGCCGGCTTCCACGGGCGCGGCCTCCGGCGCCGGCGCGTCAGCGCGCATCATTTTCATGGCGCCGTATGGGCGCGGCGCGGGAAGCTGGCCTGCGCTGATCATCTGCAACTGGCCAAGCTTGCTGCCGGCGGCCTCGACAAGGCGCTGCGCCGTATCCCGGGCGTTGCGCACCGCTTCGGTTTGCAACTCCTCCGTCACTTTCTTGCGGCCGGAGTAGTCAAAAGTCAGGCTGTTGATGTTGTTGGCGCCTTCGCCCGCCGCCGCCGTCAGCAGCGGACCGAGCTTGCCCAGATCACGCACGCGCACGCTGACGCTGTTGGCGGCGGTGAAGCCATCCGGCTCCTGGGCGTATCCCGATGCGTCGCGCCGGTTGCGGAAGTTCTGTGAGATCGACACCGTGTTGGTCTGGACGTCGCGGCTCTCGACGCCGGCCTGACGCACGGCGGCGATGACCTTCGCCGCCGCCTGGGAGTTGCCATTGAGCGCATCCGCCGCCTTGGGCGCGCGGGTGGTGACGCCGATGACAATCGTCGCCATGTCCGGCGTCACGTCGCGCGTTGCCGTTCCACTGACGCTGACGATACGCGGCGGCTTGCGCGGGCCGTCGCTTTCGGCGCTGGCGGGCGCGGCCATGGCCAGCAGCAGGGAGGCGCCGGCGAGCGGCGCTGCGAGAAGCAGGCGGGAGACCACGGAACGGCGAACGCTGAAGGTCATGAGCGATAATCTCCGTTAATTGCGACGTATTCCTTGGTGAGGTCGCAGGTCCAGACGGTGGCCGAAGCCCGGCCAAGGCCGATGTCGACCGTGATCGCTATTTCATCCCCGCGCATGTAGGCGGAAGTTTGCTCTTCGTCATAGGCCGGATCGCGGGCGCCCTGATGGGCGACGCGGATGTCGCCAAACGAAATCGACAGCCGGTCACGGTCGGCCGGCTCGCCAGCCTTGCCCACCGCCATGACCACCCGGCCCCAGTTGGCGTCCTCGCCGGCGACAGCGGTTTTCACCAAAGGCGAATTGGCGATCGACATGGCGATGCGGTGGGCCGAACGCTCACTTCTGGCGCCCTGGACGTTGACGGTGATCAGCTTGCGGGCGCCTTCGCCGTCGCGCGCCACCTGCTGGGCGAGGTCGCGCAGGAGCGCCGTCAGCGCCTTGCGAAACGGCGCCAGGCGCCGGTCGCCGGAGGCGGTGATCTGCGGCGCGCCCCGCCCGGCCGCCGCGCCGGTGGCGAACAGCAGCAGGGTGTCGGAGGTGGAGGTGTCGCCATCGATGGTGACGCAATTGAAGGTGCGGTCCGTGGCCTTGCGCAGCAACGCCTGCAGCACCGGCGCGGCGATCGGCGCGTCCGTCGCCACGAACGACAGCATGGTGGCCATGTCCGGGGCGATCATGCCCGCGCCCTTGGCCATGCCGTTGATGGTGACCTTGACGCCGCCAAGCGTGGTTGTGACCGTCGCCACCTTGGGAAAGGTGTCGGTGGTCATGATGGCCTTCGCCGCCTCTCGCCACTGGTCAGGCGCGGCGCGGCCGGCGCAATCATCCAGCACGCCCTCGAACTTCTCCGCGTCCAGCGGTTCGCCAATGACGCCGGTGGAGGCCAGAAACACCTGCGAAGCGCGGCAGCCCGCCGCCTTCGCCGCCAGCTTTGCGGTGAGTTCAACAGCCTTGCGGCCCTTCAGGCCGGTGAAGGCGTTGGCGTTGCCAGAGTTGACCACCAGCACGCGGGCCTCGCCGCCCGGCAGCCGGTCGCGGCACCAGTCCACAGCGGCGGAAGGACACTTCGACCGGGTCAGCACGCCGGCGACCGCGGCGGGGGCGTCAAACAGCGCCAGCATGACGTCGGTTCGCCCCTTGTAGCGAATTCCGGCCTCGGCGGTGGCGAACCGCACGCCGTCGATTGGCGGCAATTCGGGGCTGGACTTCGGTGCGAGAGGGGAAATGGCAGACGACATCGGTCGCTCCTGAGGGTTGCGAACAGCGTCCCGGAAGCCGGAACGCCGGTGGAACTGAAACATTACTTGCTGGCGACGCTGGCCGCCGGCGAGATAACCGCGCCCGCTGACGGGGCGCCTGTCAGCGCGAGCCGCCGCCGCTGCTGCCGGGCGGATGAGGCTCCATCCCGTATGTCAGCGGGCGATGGCCCTGCGTCCTGAAGCCGGTCCGCAGCTCCGCAGGGGGCGCTGGCTCTTCAACCTGACGCCGTTTGCCCGTTGCTCACGCGCTGATCTTCACGAAAAGTGGCGTCCACTGGTTCCGGGAATGCGCTGGTGGAGCGAACCGGACGTTCGCCACCACCTTCACATCCCGGGGCGGCGCACGCCAAAATCATAAATTCCATCAGAAAATCAACAAGCTGCCAGTCGGCTTCTGATTCCGGCGTTCGCTCCGCTGTTCTGGACGGAGGCGCCAATGCCGGAATCAGGCCGCCAGAGCAATTCCCGATCTATCTGGATCGGGGATTGCTCCAGTTTTCCTTGTTTTGAGCGAATTCTGATCGAACAGACGATTCCGTCCGGTCGGAAAGCGCTCTAGCGTTTGGCGTCGCCGTTCGCTGGCGGCTTCGGCGCGGCCCTGGCGTCTTCCTTGCCGGCGGCCGGTGGCGCGAAGCGTTCGATTTTGGCCTTCGATCGCAGATTGAGCACCAGATCCTGCTGGGCCTTGCGGGCAAGATAGGCCTCGACCTCCGGCTTCACCTCGTCGAATGACGGGGCCGGGCGGGTGCGACGCTCCTCCAGCTGGATAACATGCCAGCCAAACTGGGTTTTGACAGGCGCCGAGATTTCGCCCGGTTTCAGGCGAAACGCTGCTTCCGAGAATTCGGGGGCCATGCGGTCGCGGGTGAACCAGCCCAACTCGCCGCCGCTTTTCGCGGCGCCCGGATCAGTGGACAGCTCGGCGGCGACCCTGGCGAAATCTTCGCCGGCTTTCAAGCGGGCGATGGCGGCTTTGGCGTTGGCCTCGCTGTCGACAAGGATGTGACGGGCGCGGACTTCTTCTTCCGGCTTCAGGTCGCGCAGGGTCTGCTGATAGGTCTTTTGCGCGGCTTCCGCGGTCACCGCCTTGTGGGCTTCATGCGCCAGCAATTCGTCCAGCAGCAGCTTGTTGCGGTTATACGCGGCCTTGCGCTCGAATTCCGGCGTGGTGTCGAGCTTCTCCGCCACGGCGGCCCGGCTGCCGAGCTGGAGATCAATCAGATAGCTCAGCACATAGTCCTGCCGGTTTTCCTCCGAGACGCGCGGCAGCCGGTCCGCCAGGTCTTCCATGGCTAGGCGCACGTCGCGCTGGGTGATCGGCGCGCCATCAACGCGGGCCAGCACCGTGTCGTCGGGTATTGCAGCGGCGGCTGGGGCAGCGGTGGTTCCTGCAGCTCCCGGGGCGGCGAGCGGCGCCGGCGCGGCGCGGCGCGGCGGTGTATTGCGGATGACGCCGGAGAGATCGCCGCGCGCCGGGTCTTTCGCCAGCAGCGGTCCCGCCAGCAGCGATCCCCCCAGCATGGAGGCTGCGACAAGCGTCGCCAGCGTGGCGCGGGCGTGGCGGCGGAAGCGGACTTTCATTAACGGCTGGTCCTGCATCTGCATCAATGGCGTGTCCTGCCTGGCCTGTCGCGTCTGCACGGCGGCTGAAACCGTTCCGTACAGGCTGCGGAACATGACAGGTCCTGTTGCAAGAGCCGGCGGCGCGGGCTGCCGGCATGAGTGTCTGATCGTGTCAGATTTTGCAAGCGGAGGCGGGGCCGTAGCCCCGGCCGGCATTCGCGGCAACCGCCCGCGCAGCAGCGTTTCAGGGCGTCCAGGCGGGACGGGGCGCAGCCTCTTCCTCTGCCCGGCGTGAGGAATCGATGACATCGCGCAGGGCGCGCAGCACCAGTTCCACGCCTTCGCCAGAGGCGGCGGACAGCATCAGTGGCCGTTGCCGGCTCGCCGCGGCCAGATCAGCCAGCCGCTCCGCCCGGGCGTCGTCGTCGAGCGCGTCGATCTTCGACAAGGCAACGACCTGCGGCTTCTCGGCCAGGGCGTTGCTGTAGGCCGCCAGTTCGTCGCGCACCACCTGATAGGCGCTGGCGACGTCGTCCTGGGTGCCGTCCACCAGGTGCAGCAGCACCCGGCAGCGCTCCACATGGCCCAGAAAACGGTCGCCAAGGCCGAGGCCCTCGTGGGCGCCTTCGATCAGACCGGGAATGTCGGCGAGCACAAATTCGCGACCGTCAAGCCCGACGACGCCAAGGCCCGGATGCAGGGTGGTGAACGGGTAGTCGGCAATTTTCGGCCGCGCGGCCGACACGGCGGCGAGGAAGGTCGATTTGCCGGCGTTGGGCAGGCCGACCAGGCCGGCGTCGGCAATCAGTTTCAGCCGCAGCCAGATCCATGCCTCCTGGCCCTCAAGGCCAGGATTGGCGCGCCGCGGCGCCTGGTTCGTGGAGGTTTTGAAATGGGCGTTGCCGAAGCCGCCGTTGCCGCCGCGCGCCAGACAGATCTTCTGGCCGGTTTCGGTAAGGTCGGCCAGCATGGTCTCGCCGTCCTCGGCGAAAATCTGTGTGCCGGCGGGTACTTTCAGCAGCACGTCGTCGCCCTTGGCCCCGGCGCGGTTGCGGCCCATGCCGTGCATGCCGGCGCGCGCCTTGAAGTGCTGTTGGTAGCGATAGTCGATGAGGGTGTTGAGATTGTCGACGCACTCCACCCACACGTCGCCGCCACGGCCGCCGTCGCCGCCGTCGGGGCCGCCGAATTCAATGAATTTCTCACGGCGGAAGGAGACGCATCCCGCGCCGCCATCGCCCGAGCGAATATAGACTTTCGCCTGATCCAGAAACTTCATGGCTTCCCGTAGTTGAGTATCGGCCGGACTGCAAACGGCTGCGCCGGAACATTGCGACGGCCGGGCGGCAGCGCCCCCTTCATACCCTGGTCAGGCCTTTTCGCATATCAGGTCATCTGCAAGGGCATTGCGCTCGCGCTTTGGCCGGATAAGGTCAAAATCCGGGCAATCCGCCCAAACGCCTTGCATGAGAGTTGTCCGGGGGCAGGATGTCCACACAAACCACATCAGCGTCGGCGAACCCGGCCCCCATGGGGACGTCGACCGTCGCGCCGTCGACCCGGCTCGGCGTTGGCCTGATGGTGACCGGCGTCTTCCTGTTCGCGCTCAACGACGTGCTCGGCAAATGGCTGGTCGGCTCCTATGGCGTCGGGCAAATCCTGATTGTCCGCAGCATCACCTGCCTGCTCATCCTCGCGCCGTTTTACTGGCGGACCGGGCTGACGCCGCTGCTGCGCGCCCCGCGTCCTGGCCTGCAAATCCTGCGCGGCCTGTTCTCCGCCATGGAGGTGGCGCTGTTCTACACGGCGGTGATCTGGCTGCCGCTGGGCGACGCCGTGACCTTCTACATGGCCGGGCCGATTTATGTGGCGGCGCTGGCCGCAGTGCTGTTGCGTGAGCGCACCGATACGACTGGCTGGCTGGCGATCAGCGCCGGCTTCATCGGCGTGATCGTGGCGCTGGAGCCCGGCGGGGCCAGCTTTACCTGGCCAGCGCTGATCGCCCTGGCCGGCAGCATGCTGTTCGCCTGTTCGATGATCATCACCCGTTACCTGCGCGGCACGCCCGATGTGGTGCTGGTGACCGGCACCATGCTTGGCGCGCTGGTCATCGGCTTCATCATGCTGCCGTTCGGCGGCTGGAAGGCGGCGCCCGCCGTTGATCTGGCTCTCATGGCGTGGCTGGGCGTGGTGGCGCTCATCGCCCATGTCTGCGTCAACCGCTCGCTGAAGCTGGCGCCGGCGACAGTGGTGGTTCCCTACCAGTATCTGCTGATCGTTTTCGCCATGGCCCTGGCCTGGCTGGCGTTCGGCGAGCAGCCGCGGGTCACCGCCATGGTGGGCTCCGCGATCATCGTCGCCGCCGGCATCGTGGTGTTCCTGCGTGAGCGGCGGCTGAACGGCCGCATCGACGCCAACGCCGAAACGCCGCCGCTGCCCTGACGGTGGTCGTGGGCTCCGGGCCCTGGACCGGGTTCTGGATTGCAGAGCTGCGGCTGAAACAAAACACAAGGGCGCGTTCATCCGTGGATGGACGCGCCCTTGTGGTTCTGGCGTTGTGCGGCTGGTCTACTCAGCCGCTACGGGCAGCAGCAGTTCGTTGTCCGCCAGCGCCACGAGCTGTTGCGCGTCGCGCCCCGGCGCGGCTGTCGCCGCTTCCCGCCGCCGCTCCATGCGGACCACCGGCAGCATGCCGCCGCGCGCCGGGAACGGAGCCATGCCCGAACCGCCGGGGGTGAAGCCCAGCTTTTCCAGCACGCGCAGCGAGGCGACATTGCGGGACAGCACTTCGGCGCTGACCAGTTCCGCGTCCGTTTCCCTGAAGCCGAGCGCCAGCAAGGCGCCGACGGCCTCGGTGGCGTAGCCGCGGCCCCAGAACGCCACGCCCAGCCAGTAGCCAATGAACGGGTGCTGGCAGTCATTGCGGCCAGAAAAACCCGGCGGCTGCAGGGCGACGACGCCGATCAGATCACGCGGGCGCTTCTTCTCGGTGATCGCCAGGGTCAGGCCATCGCCGCGCGCATTGGCCAGGCGGGAGGCAAAGATGAATTGGCCGGCGGCGCCTTCCGGATAGGGATGGGGAATGAGCGCCGTCGTTTCCGCTACGATTTTGCTGCCTGCCAGACGTTCGATCGCCGCTGCGTCCGCGAGGCGCGGCCAGCGCAGGGCAAGCCGTTCCGTGGTCAGGGTGAAGCCGTCGTCGATGGTCTCGCGCGTAAACATGGTTCCGCTCCGGTGGAACTGGCGAATCGCTTCCGCGGGTCTCCGAACAGTGGCCCGCAAATGCCGGTGATGAAAAGGTGAGGGGGATTCACAGCGTTGCGAGATGACAACGCGGAAGCCCCGGGGACAGTTTCAACGCTCGTGCAATTCCCATGCCGGAAAAACACGAAGGGGAGATGGCGCCCCATCTCCCCTTCGCGGAATCTTGCAAAAAAAGCTGCAACCTGTGGATCCGCCAGGGTCAGGGACGCCGGCGGAAGCTTGTCTTCAGCTTGCGCCGTTATTCAGCCGCCGCTTTGCCTGCAGCGGCGTCGTTCGCCGGTACGACCGATACGATCGAGCGGCCAAGTTTGATGCCAAAGCGCACCGCGCCTTCGGTGAGGGCGAACAGGGTGTGATCCTTGCCCATGCCGACGTTGGCGCCGGGGTGAACCCTGGTGCCGCGCTGACGCACGATGATGTTGCCGGCGACGACGGCTTCGCCGCCGAACTTCTTCACGCCAAGACGGCGACCGTCAGAATCGCGACCGTTACGGGACGAGCCGCCTGCTTTTTTATGAGCCATTTTATGTCTCCGTTATATGCCGGGGGCCTGTCTTCAGCCGTTGATGCCGGTGATGCGAACCAGGGTGAAGTCCTGGCGGTGACCGCGCTTGCGCTTCGAGTTCTGGCGACGGCGCTTCTTGAAAGCGATAACCTTGTCGCCGCGACCGTGGCTGACGATGACGGCGTCGACCGATGCCTTGGCGGCGTCGGCGCCGATCTTGAAGGCTTCGCCTTCGCCGACCAGCAGCACGTCAAACTTCAGGGCGTCGCCCGGCTCACCAGCCTGGAGCGCGATCGAAATGGTGTCTTCAGCGGCGACGCGATACTGCTTGCCGCCGGCTTTAATGACTGCGAACATCGTTCATTCCCGTGTTCATCCCGGCTCCGCCCATGCCTTCGGCATTGTTCAGACCGGCTTTTTGACAGCCCGTTTCCGGTGCGATGGATGGCTGTGTCGCGATTGTCGCCTGTTGTTGACAGCGCAGACACAATTGCTCCGCAGGCGGGAAACCCGCGCGGAAGCCGTTCTCTTAATGCCCATGGCGGCGGAATGTCAATGATTGGTTGGAGATGAGCGGCGTTTCAGTGATGCTGGCGGGACACTCTCTCCCAACGGGGCGGACCGCATGCTGGCCTTTTGGCCAATTTCAACCGCGCCCGCTCCCGGCGTAGGGTGCGCCCGTCAATTTCTCCCTGGTTCTTCCGCCGCTGCGCGGGGCATGAGGATACGGAACTATGTCTGCAAACGATGTCGTCATTGTCAGCGCCGCGCGCACGCCGGTCGGCTCCTTCAGCGGCTCCTTCGCGGCGGTTCCCGCCCATGAACTGGGCGCGACCGCCATCCAGGCGGCTCTCACGCGCGCCGGCGTCGCCGCCGCCGACGTGGACGAGGTGATTCTCGGCCAGGTGCTGACCGCCGCCCAGGGGCAGAATCCGGCCCGCCAGGCGGCCATGAAGGCCGGCGTGCCGGCGGAAGCCAGCGCCTGGGGCCTCAACCAGGTCTGCGGCTCCGGCCTGCGCGCCGTGGCGCTTGGCATGCAGCAGATCGCCAATGGCGACGCGAACGTCATTGTCGCCGGCGGTCAGGAGTCCATGTCCCTTTCTCCGCACGCCCATCACCTGCGTTCCGCCACCAAAATGGGCGACGCCAGCTTTATCGACACCATGATCCGCGACGGCCTGTGGGACGCCTTCCACGGCTATCACATGGGCAACACCGCCGAGAACGTCGCCCGTCAGTGGCAGATCTCGCGCGATGAGCAGGACGCTTTCGCCGTCGCCTCGCAGAACAAGGCCGAGGCGGCGAAAAAAGCGGGGCGTTTCGCCGGCGAGATCGCGCCGGTGACGGTGAAGGGCCGCAAGGGCGACGTGGTGGTCGACGGCGACGAGTACATTCGCGAGGGCGCGACGCTCGACGCCATGGCCAAGCTGCGGCCGGCCTTCGTCAAGGACGGCACCGTCACCGCTGGCAACGCCTCGGGCATCAATGACGGCGCTGCGGCCATCGTGCTGATGACCGCCGCCGAGGCGCAACGCCGGGGCCTGACGCCGCTGGCCCGCGTCGCCTCGTGGGCCACCGCTGGCGTCGCCCCGGAAATCATGGGCACAGGCCCGATCCCGGCCTCGCGCAAGGCGCTGGAAAAGGCGGGCTGGAAGGTCCAGGACCTCGACCTCGTCGAGGCCAATGAGGCGTTCGCCGCCCAGGCCATCGCCGTCAATCGCGACATGGGCTGGGATCCGGCGATCGTCAACGTCAATGGCGGCGCCATCGCCATCGGCCACCCGATCGGCGCTTCAGGCGCCCGCGTGCTGACCACGCTTTTGCATGAGATGGCCCGTCGCGACGCCCGCAAGGGTCTCGCCACCCTGTGCATCGGCGGCGGCATGGGCGTGGCCATGACTGTCGAGCGCTAACCGAAGCGGCCTGACAAACGGAACAACGGAAAGCGCCGCGGCTCCCACCGCGGCGCTTTTGTTTTTGCGACCTGCCTGCGCACCTCTGACATTGCGAGGTTTTGCACTTGCCAGGTTTTGAGCCTGTCGGGCCTTGCGCTTACCAGGTGAAGCGGACGCCGGCCTTGCCGCTCCAGCCGTCGCGACGGCCGTCGAAGCTGGTCTGGTAGCTGACGGCGGCGTAGAGCGCGGTCGAGGGGTTGAACTGGGCGGTGACGCCGGCGCTGATGTCGGCCCAGGCGCCCTTCATGTCGGAGCGGAACGGCGCATAGCCCAGCTGACTAGTGAAATTGGCCTTCGGGACGCCGGCGAACTCGTTCCACACATTGCCGCGCAGCCAGGCGTTGATCCGCACCGGGCCGTTGGCTGTTTCCATCACCCAGGTCTTCGAC
The DNA here is from genome assembly GCF_014656355.1 of Camelimonas fluminis. GTDB lineage: Bacteria > Pseudomonadota > Alphaproteobacteria > Rhizobiales > Beijerinckiaceae > Camelimonas > Camelimonas fluminis. The sequence continues at coordinate 47,773 of NZ_BNCG01000011.1, read as the reverse complement.
AGGCGGGCGCCGATGCGGGCGGCGACGGATTGCACGTCGCTGAACCGCACGTAAGACGCACCGTCATAACCACCGTCGAAGTTGATCTTCTGCAGCACGATCTGCGCCTGCGGCTCCAGCACCCAGCCATCGCCGAGGGCGAACGGGTAGCCGGCTTCCAGCGACAGGGCGACGCCAAATCCGCTGGTCGACAGCGGCGTCAGGCGCCCTGAGTTGGTCTTCACGTCGCTGTACCAGGTTCCCTGGGCGACAGCGTCCACATACCAGCCGGTGGCCCCGTAGTGGGTCCAGTAGGCGCCGACGGTGTAACCGTCGAAGCGCATGTCGCCAGCGCGGATGCCGGTGTAGTGGCGGGCCGAGCCGTCGGCATGACCAGCGCCGATGTAGATGCCGGCGTGATCGCGGCTGCCGTCCGCATGCTCCTTGCGATACAGGTCCATGCCGATCTGGAAGGCGTAGAAGTCCCAGGTGAAGGCCGGGCCTGAGCCATAAATGCCGCGACCATCGCCATCGTTGTTGCCATGGCTGCCGATCACCCGGCCCCAGACCGCTTTCGACAGGGGCGAGCCATTGGCGCCGGTAAGGCCGCGCTGCAGTTCCTGCTCGCCGACGCGCTCATGCAGGGTGCCGAGCATGGTCTGGCCGTAGAGCAGGGCCATGGAGGGCAGGGCGGCGTAGAGCGAGGTTTCTTTCCGGAAGTCCGGAACGACAGGACCGCCGCCACCGCCATTGCCGCCGCCGCCGGAGTTTTGCGCCTGCGAGCGCAGATACCAGGAATCCGGGTCAGAGGCGTCGCGGGAGCCGCGATACAGCGTGTACTGATAGGGGCCGGCGACAAGATTGCCGGTGGAGAAAGCGTTGGTCGTTGTCGTGGCGCCGTTGATGGCGCTGACAACCAGAATGCCGTTGCCAGGGGTGGCCGCGCCTGGGCCGCCCACATTGGTGATGGCCAGGGTGGTGGCGCCCGTACCCGCGCCGCCGTTGATGATCAGCCGGTCGGACGGCGAGCCGTCGCCGCCAAGGTAGGTGTTGAGGGCGATGACGCCGCCAAGGCCGGCATAGCTGCCCACCGTCAGCGTGTTGCCGACGCCGGAGCCGCCAAGGCGGACGAGGCCGGCGTTGGTCAACTGGCCGCCGATGGTGAAGTTGCCGGCCTGGCCGCCGGAGAATGCTGACATGGCGTTGGCGACGGCGATGACGCCATCATTGCGCGTGTCGCCGGCCACGGAGCCATAACCGCCGAGCGTCGCGCCCGCCGCCACGTTGATGGCGCCGGCGCCGCTGATGGCCGCGCCCGTGCTGTCGGGACCGCCCACCGCCAGGGTTCCGGCCAGCACATGGGTTGGGCCGGTCCAGGTGTTGACGTTGCTGAGCAGCGTCATGCCCGCGCCCGCCTGGGTGACGGCGCCGGCGCCGGAAATCACCCCGTCGAAGGCATAAGCGTTCGACCGGTTGAAGGTGAGCTGGCCATTGTTGAGCACGTTGCCGACCAGCGAACCGGTGGCGCCGCCGTTGCCCAGTTGCAGCGTGCCGGCGGCGATGGTCGTGCCGCCGGTCCAGGTGTTGGCGCCGGTGAGAATGGTGGTTCCCGGACCAGCCTGGGTGACGGCGCCGGCGCCGGAAATGATGCCGGCGTAGGTCCAGGCGTCGGAGCGATTGAACGTGAGCTGGGCCTGGTTGTTGATGTCGCCGACCAGCGAGCCGGTGGCGCCGCCGTTGCCCAGTTGCAGCGTGCCGGCGGCGACGGTCGTGCCGCCGGCCCATGTGTTGTCGCCCGTCAGGATGAGCGTTCCGTCACCGGACTTGGTAAGGGCGCCAGGGCCGGTGATGGCCTGGCTGACGCCGCCGGTGGCCCCGGCGACCACATCGATGCCGCCATTGCTGGCGGTGACGGTGACGACGCGCGTGGTCGCCAGATCGTAGCTGCTGGTGAAGCGGAACGCGCCGCCGTCAAGCGTCAGCGGGCCGGTCGCGGCGCCGATGGCGCTGTCCGCCGCCGCCGCGACAACGCCGCCGCGAATAACCGTGCCGCCGGCGTAGGTGTTGCCCGCCGGTGCGTCAGGGGCCAGCGTCAGCACGCCGCCGCCAGTTTTTTCGACCACGCCCGCGCCAGTGATCTGGCCCCTGTAAGCCGCGTCGTCGCCGGCCGGTTGGGTGAAGCGCACTACGCCGTCGTTCTGGATATTGTTGACGTTGGCGGCGGGGGCCGTGCGCACCGGCATGCTCTGGGCGCGGGCTTCGAGCACGCCGGCGTTCTCGACGAATACGCCGCCCAGATAGTTGGAGTTGTCGCCGGTGAGCGTCAGCACGCCTTCGCGCACCGTGGTTGTCTGGTAGCCGTCAAGGCTGCCGGTCACAGTCCACTGGCCGGCGCCTTCCTTGATCAGGGTCTGGAAGTTGGGGACATGGCTGGCGATCTGGTCCTGGGTTCCCGCTGCGCCGTTGAGGAACAGGCTGTTGATGCCGCCGCCGCCATCAATGGCGCCATTGATGGTCGAGCCGGCATAGATGTGCAGGTCGTCGTTGCCATCGGTAAAAATGAGATCGCCGTTGATCGTCGCGCCGGTGTGGTTGATCAGGACGATGCCGGTGTCCGGCCCCGGGTTGGTGGAGCCGAACAGGTTGCCGCCGTTGACGCGTGTGATCTCGCCGTAATTGTCGACGACATTGCGCACGCCGGTTTGCAGATCAGGCCGATCCTGGAACCACAGGGGGGCGCTGTCCACCGTCTGGACCAGGCCGTAATTGGTGATGACATTGCCGAAGCCGTGCACATTGATGGCTTCGGCGTTTCCCTGGTCGCCAGTCTTGACGACCGATGCGCCGGCCTCGATCAGCAGCCGGCCGTTGCTGCCGAATTCGATGGCGTTGTTGCCAGTGCCCCACGGGCCGTCGCCGTTATTGTCCGCGTAGTCGGTCACCTTGCCGCCGGTGCGGATGGTGATCATGGCGTTATTGCCCAGCGAAATGGCGGGCGTATTGGTGACTCCGACAGTCGCGCCGCTTTCAATCGTGACGGTGTGGCCGTCGTCGCCCGGGCCGGTCCCGATCATGGTCGTGTAGGGATTCGGGGCGGCGGCTGAGGTGCAGGTGGTGACGCTGCCGCTGGTTGTGCAATCCGCCAGCGCCTGGCCGGAGCCGGCAAGGATCGCCGGCGCGGCGAGGGCGCCTGACAGCAGGCGCATTGCAGTTGTGGATGTCAGGATACGTTTCAGCCTGGCCATGAGCCCCCTCCCGGCCTGTCCCGTCCGGGCGAGGCCAGGCGGGGCAGATTCCTGGCTCTGACGCACATGCGCGACGGTGTGCGCGACTTGCCCGCTGCTCTCGCAGCGGAGCCATGCGTCGCGACATTTCACCGGTCGTGCAAAGAAGTTGCGTCTGAGCGCCAGGGCGCGCTCCCGCGTTGTGGGGCCGCGCGAGTGGCTCCACTGACGGGGCAACCGCCCGCTAACGATTGGATAGAGACGGATTCGCCGCCCATGCCGGATCGTGTAAACGCCCGGTATGAGCCGGCCCGGCTCCAGTGAATCGCCTGAAAGACACCGGAAATACTGATATTCTTACCGGAACAGGCTTGTGTTGAAGTCTAGCCAGCCGGACAAAATCACAAATTCGGCAAATGAGCTGAACTTCGCCTACCTAAAAAGGCGACCGGCGGCAGGCCTTCCACCATATGGCCGGGCGCTGATCTACGCCTTTCGCCACATCGGGCCAGTAGCAGGCCCGGGTCCGACCGCGGCGGGAGGCGCCAGCCGGGGGTTCGTCGGCGCCTTCATGACCTGGGGTCAGAACGGCGCGGATCGTAATGATACTTTCTTCCTAAGACGTATTCCCTGGCGGTTTTCGACTTTCTGACAGTACTCCCGCGAGGCCGGTCATCGTATCACGGGGCCAGGGGCGGCGACGTCCCGGGGACGTTCACTGGCATGGCGGTTCCCGGGAGAGCTGGCCCCACCCATGGTGTTTGGAACAGCGCCCCGCGTCCGTCATGACGTGGGCGCCCTGGCCAGCGTTCGCGTGGCGCTGGCCGGTCTGGAGAAAATCGATGTCCCGGGTTGCTGTTGTTACTGGCGGTACGCGCGGTATTGGCGCCGCTATCTCGAAGGCCCTTGCAGCGGATGGCTACAAGGTCGCCGCCGTATATGCAGGAAACGACGCGGCCGCAGAGGCGTTTCGCGCGGAGACGGGCGTCAGCGTTTACAAGTGGGACGTGGGCGACGCCGACGCCTGCGCCGAGGGTCTGGCGCGCGTCGCCGCCGATCTCGGTCCGGTCGATATTCTTGTCAACAACGCCGGCATCACCCGCGACGGCATGTTCCATCGCATGAAGTTCGACCAGTGGCGCGAAGTGATGCGCACCAATCTGGATTCGATGTTCACCATGACGCGCCCGCTGATCGACGGCATGCGTGAGCGCGGCTTTGGCCGCGTCATCAATATCTCGTCGATCAATGGCCAGAAGGGTCAGATGGGCCAGGCCAACTATTCGGCGGCCAAGGCCGGCGTCATCGGCTTCACCAAGGCGCTGGCGCAGGAAAACGCCGCCAAGGGCGTCACGGTCAACTGCATCTGCCCGGGCTACATCGACACCGACATGGTGGCGGCGGTTCCGGAAGAGGCGCTGAAGAAGATCATCGCCACCATTCCGACGGGCCGTCTCGGCAAGGCGGAGGAAGTGGGCGACCTGGTGGCCTTCCTCGCTTCGGACAAGGCCGCTTTCTTCACCGGCGCGGTGCACACGGTCAACGGCGGCCAGTACATCGGCAACGGCTGAGCCGTTCCGGTCGTCGGGTTCAAATGGGGGCGGCATCCGGGGGAGGCCGCCCCTTTTTCGTGTCTGCCTGCCAACGCGCCGGTGCTTCCCGGCGCGCGGCTCTCCTCAACGCGCCGGTTCTCCTCAGCGAGCAAGAGCCTCCTGCAGGCCCGACAGGGTGAAGTCGACCGAGACCGTGGCGAGGAAGGTGGCGCCGCACCATGAGGAACGACCGCTGCCGGTGGCGAAGCCGCGCGGATCGCTGGTGTTCAGGAAGCAGTTCTGCTTGCTGAGGTTGGTGTCCGAATAGCGCAGGTCAACCGTCAGGTTCTTGTAGTTGTAGGAGGCGCCGACGTTCCAGGTGGTGTAGCTCTTCAGCTTGACCGCGCCATAGTTCCATGCGGTGCGGCCAAGGTCATAATAGCCGAGCTCTCCCGAGAACGAGATCTTGCCCGGAAAGGCCGCGGCGGTCACCGATTCCGGAATCGTGTACTTCAGCGTACCGTTGACATAGGTGGCCGGCGCGCCGGTTCCGAGCCAGTTCCAGGCGTAATAGACGCCCGCGCCGAGTGTGAAATCGCCGATGTCGCCGGACACCGCGGCGTGGATTTCCTGGAAGTCCGTGTTCTTTGGCGACAGGATCGCCGGAGCCTCAAACACACCCGTGTAGCCGGTGTATTCGACCGGCGAATAGGGATTGAACAGACGGCGCTCCTTCGGATAGCCGTACATCATCCAGCCGATATCGAAATTGAGCGGACCGAGCTTCGGGCGGATGCCGACGGCGATGTCAGTCTCGGCAGCAGGCCGCGTCACCAGGTCGACCTTCGAATAGAACGCGTTCACATAGATCAGGTTATCGAGAAACTGGGCTTCGACATACGCCTGGGGCGCCGGATTGCGGTTGGACTGCGAGATGCCGCGGAACATGTAGTTCGTGGTGAACTTGACGCCGAACGCCAGATCAAACGGCGTGGACTTGGCGGCGGGCGCGGCCGGGGCGGCCGGAGGCGGGGCCGGAACGTCAGCGGCCAGCGCCGGCGCCGCAATGGCCATGGACAGAGCCGCAGCGGCGGAAAGTACGGAAAACTGGCGCATGATGGTGCATCCCCTGAACGCAGCAAGAAAGGTCTTGCGCAACTTCAGGCGCAGACAGGCTCTGGCGCAACGTCAAGCTTGGTGCAGGTTGCCTTACAGTTGTGCAATGACTGCCTGCTTGCAGTCATTTTTGAGTCATAATTGCCGAAAGACGGCTGGATGTGTCCAGATAGACACAAGCCCGGACACGGCCGGCGCGACGCTGCGCGCCGATGATCGCCGGGCGTCGTGGTGCTTGCCGGGTGTTGGGGGAATTGGGGGAATGCGTCGTCGGCCTGGCCAAAATCACGACAGGCAAGGCAGGTCCGCCACCGCAAACGGGCCCCGTCCTGGTCCCGCCGGAAAACGCCGCCCCGTCAGCGCGCGATGATCAGCGCGTTAAATGACACCTTGCTGGCGATGGACTTCATGCGCGCGTCGGCGGCGCGCCAGTTGTAGCGGCTGCGCCGCCCGCCCGCGACGCGGACGCCGCCCCTGCTGGCGACCCGCACGCTGGCGGGATCGCCAAAGGTGGCTTTGGGAACCTCGCCAGTCACCTTGTAGCCGTTGGCGGCGAGATGAGCGCGGACCCGGACGCAATAGTCCACGGAACGATGTGAAAACCGGCTTTCTCCATGGCCCGCGCGATATTTCATCACGGTGGTGCAAATGTCGCCGCCGGAGATGCGCCACGCCCGCGAGAGATAGGTGACGCCATAACGGATATTGGTTTCCGGCGTCGCCAGTTCGCTCATGGTTCCATCAAAGCCAAGCATCCGCGCTGTGGACGGCAAAACCTGCATCAGGCCGACTTCGCCGACCCCGCCAATGGCGGCGGTGTTGTAATTGCTTTCCACGGTGGCGACGGCGTCGGCCAGTTCTGGCGGCATGCCGGCGGCGCGGGCTGCGTCCATCACCTGGCTTCGCAGGGTCTCGCGACCAGGTCGCGACTTCCTGCGGACGGCGCTGGCGGGCGCCGGAGCATCGTCAGGTTTCTGCGCCGCTGGTGGAACGGGGGGGCCGTAAATGGTTGCGGCGCCATTCGGCGCGGCGCTTCCGGGTCCGGCGTCAGTGGCTGACTGGCTGGCGTAAACCGGTCCGCTCACAAAACCCAGCGCGCACAGGCCTGCAAAAACGCGCCGTCGCAGCCTGGCCCCGCCGCCTGGTTCCGCCGGATTGACCTGAGCCCGCGCAGTTCCGGGCCGTGGCGACCATCGCGCGAAGGGCAGTCTCAGCAAACGAAGCACGCCATCGAATGCGGAGGGCGCGCGCGGCACAGGGGTCATGCCTGCTGATGTGAGGATGCGGGGGACAGGTTTCCAGCCTGGCGCCTTGCCCCAGCCTGGCGCCTTGCCAATGGCGGCTGCTGCGTCGCGGGCTGGCGCTTGCCAGAGCCGGTCGGGGCGGGATCCGCTCCGCGATTCCGGGAGCGCCGCCGTCAGATCAGTGCATGCTCCGGGGGGCGACGCGTCCATGACCAAAGCCCGTTCGTCGGTTGATCTCCGTAGCGTCCGTTCCGGCTCCGCGAAGGCTGGCTCAGCCGCCCGAAGGCGACGGCGCCTCGGCCGCCTTCACCGGGTCCGCAGCCTGCGCGGGCTTGTCGCCTGACAGGATGCCGCCGAGCGACAGGGCCTTGCTGAAGACGCCAGCGGATGGCGCTTCGGCTGCGGCGTTCAGCGGCTGGGCGGCCGGAGCCGCGGCGGTGACAGAGCCAGTGGCGACGGGGTCGGCCGCGCCCGGGGCCGTCGCCGGGCGTGGGGTCATCGCCACGGCGGTGCGCGCCGACGCGCTATCCGGCATTTCGATTTCCTGCGGCGCGCCGGCCAGGGCTTCCGGGCGGCTGATGTCGCCGGAGAAGCGGGTCGAACGGGTGAATGACAGCACCGAGCCGCCTTCGCCACGGAATGACGGATGCTGGCCGCCATCCTGATAAACCAGTCGCACCGCCTTCGCGCCCGTCGAGACGAGCTCGGCGATCTTGTGGTCATCATTGGCGCGCTTCTGCGCCAGCGCCTGGGCGATGGCCGGCTGCTCCGTCGCCCCACAGCTCGCCGACTGCGAGCCGAACACATAGCGCTTGTTGCACACGCCGACGGTCGGGATCTGCTTCGTCACCTCGAAGTAATCCGAACCTTCCTTCAGGTTGCGCCAGAACTCGATATTCGGGTCGTTGCGATACCGCGCCAGGTTCTGCGGCGTCATCCGGAACGGATAGGACTGGAACTGGAACGAGCGCTGGCCGCCGGCGAACGCTTCGCGGCCGATGGCGTAAATCTCGGCGATCTGTTCATCGGTCATCGAGAAGCAGCCAGCCGACGAGCAGGCGCCATGCACCATCAGGTAGCGGCCGGTGCGACCGTAGGCCCGGTCATAGGCGTTGGGGAAGCCGGTGTCGAACGACAGGTAGAAGCTGGAGTTCGGGTTCATCTGCGTGGGGGTGATCGTGTAGAATCCCTCCGGCGCCTGGCGGTCGCCCTCGCGGATCTTTGGCCCCAGTTGGCCGGACCAGCGGCAGATCGGGTAGGTCTTCAGCAGCGCGTATTCACCCTTGCCGTCGCGCTTCCAGATCTCCAGCTCCGCTTCTTTCTTGTAGGAGCGGATCAGGATCGGCGCGGCCTGGCTCATGCCCTTTTCCTGCATGAGCGCGACGGTTTTTTGGGGAATCGGAGCCCGGGCCCGGGCGCTGCCCGGCCCACCGCCGTCCTGGCACGCCGCCAGCGCCAGCGCCGCGGCTGCGAACAGGGTGGTGCGGATGACAAGCTTCAACATCTTCCCAGATCCACTCTCAAGCGATTTCCAATCAGCCGGCCTGGCAAAGTGTCCGACTGGAAATATCTTCGCGCCATGCCCCGCAGCCTGCGGGCAGCAGGGACGGCCCATGGTCGTCCCCAACCCGGTATTTGTACCTCCAGGAACCTTACCAGCTCCTTACGCAAGGCGCCGCGCGACGCCCGCCCGGCGCCGTCACGCCTTGCGATCTGCCCCAGATCGGGACGCCATCGCGGGAAAATTCTCCGCGGCTCCCGGGCGCGCTGACCCCGCTCCGCGGGATGAGACACCATCAGGCGCCTGTGAGCAATGACTTTTTCCCGCGCGCGGCCCGCGACGGCGGCGTTTACTTGCGGCCAATCGCGAGGAACTTGTCCTCGCGCGCCTTGCGAATGGCTTCCGGCGCCATGCCGGCGAACTCCTGCAGGGCCGCCGCGACGGCGTTCCCGGCGGAACGGATGGCCGCCGCGGGGTCACGGTGCGCGCCGCCGACGGGTTCAGGCACAATGCTGTCGATGATGCCGAACTTCAGCAGGTCCTGGGCGGTGATCTTCATGTTGGTGGCGGCGTCCTGCGCCCGGGCGGCGTTGCGCCACAGGATCGAGGCCGAGGCCTCGGGGGAGGCCACCGTGTAGATCGCGTGCTCCATCATCAGCACGCGATTGGCGGCGGCGATCGCCACCGCGCCGCCGGAGCCGCCTTCACCCACCACCAGGGCCACGTTGGCGACGCCAAGGCCGAGGGTTTCCTCGGTGGAGCGGGCGATGGCCTCAGCCTGGCCGCGTTCTTCCGCGCCGATGCCGGGGTAGGCGCCCGCCGTGTCAACGAAGGACAGGACTGGCAGGCCGAAACGGTCCGCCATCTCCATCAGGCGCACCGCCTTGCGGTAACCTTCCGGGCGGGCCATGCCGAAATTGTGCCGCAGGCGCGTTTCGGTATTCCAGCCCTTTTCCTGGCCCAGCACGCATACCGGCTCGCCGCGGAACCGGCCAAAGCCGGCGATGAGCGCCTCGTCTTCGCCGAAGGCGCGGTCACCGGCCAGGGGCGTCATGTCGGTGATCAGGGCGTCGCAATAATCGCGGAAATGCGGACGGTTGGGGTGACGCGCCACCATGGTCTTCTGCCACGGCGTCAGCGCCGCATAGAGATCCGACAGCGTCTTGTTGGCGCGGGCCTGGAGGCGGCTGATTTCCTCATCCAGAGCGACATTGACGTCGCCTTCCGCCACGAGGCGGAGCTCATCGATCTTGGCCTCGATCTCGGCGACGGGTTTTTCAAAATCGAGATAGCTTCGCATGGTTGAGACAGCCGCATCCATTCATCTGGCTTCCGCGCTGGCGTCAGGGCCGCGCGGAGCGGTGGAAACTCTCCGGTCCGTGGCCTGCGCCACCGCAGGCGGTCCGTAACCGGGCCAGCGCCCGATGACGCACGCGGACGGGGCGACATAGCACGAACTGTCGTTCCCGTCCCACGCGAATGTGCGCGCCCGACGTCGGGCCGCGTCCATTGCAGGGGCGTCGCCGGGCGTGGCGCATGGAAAGGCGTCAAATGGGGCGGAATTCTGTTCCTGCGCGAGATCGCGGTCACTAAACGCTTGCAGAAGGAGAATTATACGTATGTGAATGATTGTCGGACGAAACTCCGTCAATGCCGTTAGGGAATTGAAGTTTTCAGGATGAGCAGGCCAGACGTCGCCTTGTTGCGCGGATCTATAGCGCAACCAGCGCCAACACTTGGGATTTCCTTGCGTCCGTCCGCGACGCGCCCAGCCACTGGCCGCATCGCCGCGCTGCAATATTTGCGCGCCATCGCCGCGTTGATGGTCGTTGGCTACCACGCCTCCCATTACCTCGCCTATTTTCGCAAGCCGGCCGGTCCCATCAATCTCTGGGAAAGCTCCCTGGGCATGTGGGGCGTGGCGCTATTTTTCGCCCTGTCCGGATATCTGATGGCGCGGCTGGCGCCGGTGACCCCGTCAGGCCGCTTTCTGCTGCACCGGGTGGCGCGCATCTATCCGGTGTATTTCATCGCCATCGCGGTGTTTTTTGCGTTGTCGCCGCTCATCGTCGGCCATCTGTTCACGCCGCGCTTCCTGCCGAGCACGCTGGTTCCCATCGGCCCCGCCGGCTACACCCTGGGCGTCGAGTGGACGCTGCTCTATGAGCTGACCTTTTACGTCCTGATCTTTCTGCTGATGACGGCGGGCTGGGTCCGGGCGATCCCGGGCGTCGCCATTGGCTGGATCGCGCTGGTTATCGGCTGGCGGCTGGCCTTCGGTGAGGAGGGGGGGCTGGAAATGCCGACGATTTACCAGTTGCCGGTATCGTCGGCCAATATCGCCTTTGCCTGCGGCATGCTTGTTCCCGCCGTGACCAGTCGCCTGCGGATTGGTCCGGTCTGGATGCTCGTGGGGCTCGGCGTCCTGCTGCTTGACATTGCGGGGACGATCCCGGCCGACCGCACCATCGCCGGCGCGATGAGCGCGCTGGTCATCGCCGCGGTTATCGGGACGCGGACTTCGGGCGACGGGTTCATCAGCCGCGTCGGTCTCCGCCTTGGCGACGCCAGCTACGCCATCTATCTGGTGCATGTGCCGGTGCTGGTCGCCGTGTTCCGCTGGTTGCCTGACGCTGTTCCGCTCGCGGTCGCGTGGTGCGTCGCCTTCGTCGCCGCCGTCCTCGTCGGCCAGTTTTTCGGCGTCATCGACCTCCGCATGTATCAGTTGCTGAAGCGCCGCATTGACGCCCTGAGCGAAATGCGGGGGCTGCGCCTGTCCTGGCTTTATGTCGGGTTTTTCGTGATCATCGCCGGCTGGGGTGCGGCAACCAGCCTCATCGACCGGCATCAGTCGCATCAGGCTGCGGCGGCGCTGGAAGCGATCGCCAGCAACCGCATGCTGACCGGCCCGGCCGCGCCAGAGGCGCTGAACGCGCGGCTCGCCGCCGCGGACAGGGGCTTCACGACGCCGCGCGGCGTCATTGACCAGGTCCAGCGTCTGCCGGACAACAAGATCGCGGCGCAGGGCTGGGCCATCGATCTGGCCAGTCCCGATGTCCGGACCTGGATCGCTGTCTATTGCGATGGTCGTCAGGTGGGCTGGGCCGAGCGCACCCGCCTGCGCCGCGCCGAGGCGGCGCAACTGGCGACGGAAACCGGGGCAAACGCGCGGGAGCTGGCAAAGCTGCGCTTCGGCTTCACCCTGGGCACGGACGCCAGCGCCTGCCCCGCCGGGGCGCGCCTGACAGTGGTCGCGGCCGATGCGCGCGGCCGGGGCTTCGCGCTGCCGCCCGCCACGGCTCCATAGAACGGCATCTGATCATGGGGGCGGGAAAGAAAGCGTGGGGGCAGCGGCCTGGACGCTGTAACCCGATAATAAAGCATATTATTTCAAATGGATAAGGGAAAACCGGGTTCAGCGTGAACGGATTTTGCAAGAGCCCGGGTCACCGGTGATGCGGCGGGCCGTCGTGAGACAGCGCCCCGCCGGCCCCCGGCGCCAGCACCGGCTGGAAGCGCACCACCCTTTGCTGGCGCGTCACCCGGATCGGCCGGTGCAACTGCTTGCTGGCTTCCACTACATGCACCCCGGCGAATGGCAGGCCGAGGCTACCGCAGACCTTTTCCCAGCCTGCCGCCGAGCGCAGCATCAGGCGGTCGCGAAATGGCGGCATGTACAGTGTGTCCAGCCAGTGCTCGGGCGAGAACAGCGCTTGCCGGAGCAGGTTGCGCAACTGGGTGCGGCTCCAGGGCTGGCCATGGCCAAACGGGGTGCTGTCGCTGCGGGCCCAGGCGCCGCGCCGGTTGGGCGCCACCAGCATCAGCCGGCCGCCGGGGCTGAGCACCCGCCACACTTCCGACAGCACTTCCGTGGGAGAATCGGCGTGCTCCAGAGCATGGACCAGCAGCACCCGGTCATAGGCGGCGTCCGGCAGGGGCAGCATGGCGGCGTCCACGAGAGCCGAGGCGCTGAGGCCCGTCGCCGGCCAGTTCACCACGCCCTGCGCCGCTGGCATGAAAGCGGCCACCCGCTCGGCGTCGCCGCTGACAAGGGTCAGGTATGGCGTGGCGTAGCCGACGCCCAGCACGCGCAAGCCGCGGGCCGAAGGCCACAGCGACGCCGCCGAGCGACCGATAATCTGGCTGGCGGCGCGACCGGTCGCGGTGGCGTAAAAGGCGCGCAGGTCAACCACGTCTATCGGCATATCGCCTCCGTTCCGTACAGCGCCCGATGGAACGATTTTAGCATTGGCGTCCACCTTCACATCATGCGGCGAGCAAATGTAAATTTTGCAAATTTCGCTATACAATCAATAGGCTGCTGGTGGTCTTTTTGTCTCCGGCATTCGCCCCGCCGCTCCGGAGCGAGGAACGCCGATGTCGGAAGCAGGCCCATCAGGCTGAGTTTCACGCTCCCGGGTGGTGATATCGCGCCATTATGAGGCCACAGGCGTTGACGGCGCGCGCCTTCGCGGTCACCTGTTAACCATACCGGAAGTTTGCCTGCTGTTGCAGGGCGCAACTGACAAGCGAGAGATCTGCATGCCAGCCGAATTCCACGTTTTCCCCTGCCTGTCCGATAATATCGGCGTTCTGATGCGCGACAGGGAGACCGGCGCCTGCGCGTCCATCGATGCGCCGGAAGCGGAGCCGATCCGCGCGGCGCTGGAGCAGACCGGCTGGACGCTCACCGATATTCTGGTCACGCACAAGCATCCGGATCACGTTGCAGGCGTTGCGGAGCTGAAGGAACGCTTCGGCGCCCGCGTTGTCGCGCCGGTGCGTGAGGCGGAGTTTGTGCCTGAGGCCGACCTGTTCGTGAACCAGGGCGACACGGTGATGGTTGGCTCGCTGTCGGGAACGGTGCTGTTCACGCCGGGCCATACCTCGGGACATATTTCATACTATTTTGCTGGCGCCCGCGCCCTGTTCGCCGGCGACACCCTGTTCGCCCTGGGCTGCGGCCGTCTGCTGGAGGGAACGCCCGAGGACATGTGGCGCTCGCTGCAGAAGCTGGCGGCGCTGCCCGACGACACCCAGGTGTTCTGTGGCCATGAGTACACATTGTCGAACGCCCGTTTCGCCCTGGCCGCCGATCCGGACAACGCCGCGCTGAAACTGCGCGCCGCCGTGGTGGAAGGCCAGCGCGCCGATGGCCAGCTGACGGTGCCGTCGCTGCTGCGCGACGAAAAGGCGACCAACCCCTTCCTGCGCGCCGATCAGCCGGCTCTGGCCGCCTCGGTCGATCTCGACGGCTCCGATCCGGTCGCGGTGTTCGCCGCCCTGCGCGAGTGGAAGAACAACTTCTGAGGCGCGCCGCCCGCTGGCGCTCGCGCCTGCGGCGGATGCGGTTCGCGGGAAAATCGTTGATGCGGATCGTGAAGATGTGGATGCGCTCACGATCTGCCAGTCTCAAAACAGCGTGACGTATCTCTTGGGAGACGTCACGCGCCGCCTGGGCCTGAGCGCCCCCTCAAATGCGCCAGGCTTGCCGGGGGCGTCACGCAATGCGACGGGAGGCGTGGCCGGAGCATCGCCTCCGGGAGCGCCCGCCGCCCGGCCGGGCGAGGGTCAGTCGCCGTAGCTGAGCATGGCCATGCGGCCTGTCAGCACCACCACGCCGGTATCCTCATCGACGATCTGGCCATCGAGCCGCACGATATGCCCCCGGCTTTTCGGCTCGATGGCGGTCACCTCCCATTCAAGGCGCAGCCGGTGATTGGCCGGGCAGGGCGCCTTGAACTGCACGGCGTAATCCACCCCCACATGGCCGCGCGCCGAATCCGGCTCCGCCGATGGCCAGCCCTGGCTGACCGCGCCGGCGAGCAGGGCCGAGGTGTGGGCGCCGCTGGCGAACAGGCCGCCGAAGCGGGTGCGGGCGGCGAAGGCCTCGTCATGGTGCAGGGGATTGAAATCGCCCACGAGCGTGGCGCCCGCGCGGATGGCGTCGGCGTCCAGCGTCAACCAGCTCTGCGTGCGCGCCCCTACATGAAACGTGACCATTCCTGTCTCCCTGTTGTTGATTTTTCAGGCGCCGCGCTGGAGCCGGACAAGCTGACCGGCGCGCCGCTCATGGAAAAGGCGGCCCGTTTTGCGGGGCCGCCTCGTATTCAGGTTGCCGTTGGGTCGCTTCAGGAAAGCTGGCCGTGGCAGTGCTTGTATTTCTTGCCTGAACCACACGGGCAGGGGTCGTTGCGACCGACGCGGCCCCAGGTGGCCGGGTCGTTCGGGTCGCGGACGCCGCCGTTCTCCTGGGCCGGTTGCGGCAGGTAACCTGCGGTGATGAAGTCCTGGCTGACGTTGAAGTCGTCCTGGCCAGTGAGCGGGTCGAGATGATGCCCCTCCATCGGCGGCAGCGACGGCTCCGGCGGCGCCTCGAACATCACTTCCACGCGCATCAGCTGGGCTGTGACCTGTTCGCGCAGGCTCACGATCAACTGGTCGAACAGCTGGAAGGCTTCCGCCTTGTATTCGTTGAGCGGATCGCGCTGGGCGAGGCCGCGCCAGCCGATGACCTGACGCAGGTGATCGAGGGTCACCAGATGTTCGCGCCACAGATGGTCGAGCGACTGCAGCAGCACCTGCTTCTCGATGTAGGTCATCAGTTCGGGCGAGTTCTTCTCGATCCGCGCCGCATAGGCCTCGTCGGCGGCCTTGTGCAGGCGCTCGCGAATTTCCTCGTCGGCGATGCCTTCTTCCCTGGCCCAGTCCTCGACCGGCAGGTCAAGATTGAGCCAGCGCTCGACGCCTTCCTTCAGGCCGGCGACGTTCCACTGCTCCGGATAGGCGTCGGCCGGGATGTTGCTGGCGACCACGTCCTCGACGGTCGATTCGCGCATCTCGTCGATGGTTTCGCGCACGCTTTCGGCGCCCATGAACTCGCGGCGCTGTTCGAATACGACCTTGCGCTGGTCGTTCATGACGTTGTCGTATTTGAGGATGTTCTTGCGCGTGTCGTAGTTGCGCGCCTCCACCTTGCCCTGGGCCTTGGCGATGGCCTTGTTGATCCAGGGGTGGAAGATGGCCTCGCCTTCCTTCAGGCCGAGGCGCTGCAGCATGCCGTCCATGCGGTCGGAGCCGAAGATGCGCATCAGTTCGTCCTGCAGCGACAGGAAGAAGCGCGACAGGCCCGGGTCGCCCTGACGGCCGGAACGGCCGCGCAACTGGTTGTCGATGCGGCGACTTTCGTGACGTTCGGTGCCGAGCACGTAGAGGCCGCCGGCTTCCAGCGCCTTCTGCTTCAGCCGGGCGACTTCCGCGCGGATTTCTTCCTCGCGCGCCGACCGCTCCGGGCCTTCCTCCATGTCGCCCAGCTCATAGGCGATGCGCATGTCGGCGTTGCCGCCAAGCTGGATGTCGGTGCCGCGGCCGGCCATGTTGGTGGCGAGCGTGATGGCCCCCGGCACGCCGGCCTGGGCGACGATGAACGCCTCCTGCTCGTGGAAGCGGGCGTTCAGCACCGCGAACTGCTTCGACGGCTTGCCGGAACGGGCGCCCTCGAACAGCGGATCAAGCACGCGCGGATTGCTGAAATCCATCATGCGCAGGCCCTGCTCCTCGAGGAAGGCGGCCAGCAGCTCGGACTTCTCGATGGAGGTGGTGCCGACCAGAACCGGCTGGCCGCGCTCCTGCGCCTCGGCGATCTCCGCGGCGATGGCCTGGAACTTCTCGCGTTCGGTGCGGTAAACGGCGTCGTCCTCGTCAACACGCTGCACCGGCAGGTTGGTGGGGATCTCCACGACCTGCAGGTTGTAGATGTCGAGGAACTCGTCAGCCTCGGTGCCGGCGGTGCCGGTCATGCCCGAGAGCTTCTTGTACAGGCGGAAATAGTTCTGGAAGGTGATCGAGGCCAGCGTCTGGTTCTCGGGCTGCACCTGCACGCCCTCGCGGGCCTCCAGAGCCTGGTGCAGGCCTTCCGAATAGCGCCGCCCCTGCATCATGCGGCCAGTGAACTCGTCGATGATGACGACTTCGCCGTCCTTGACGATGTAGTCCTTGTCGCGCGTGAACAGGGTATGGGCGCGCAGGGCCTGGTTCACATGGTGCACCAGGGTGGCGTTGGCGGCGTCGTAGAGGCTGCCTTCCTGCATCAGGCCAGCTTCGCGCAGCAATTCCTCGATGCGCTCGTTGCCCTCTTCGGTCAGCGACACGGAGCGCTGCTTCTCGTCGAGGTCGTAGTGTTCCTTGGTCAGATGCGGGATCAGTTTGTCAATCTGCTGGTAGAGATCCGAGCGGTCTTCCAGCGGGCCGGAAATGATCAGCGGCGTGCGGGCTTCGTCAATCAGGATGGAGTCGACCTCGTCGACCACCGCGAAGGCATGACCGCGCTGGGTCATCTGCGCGATGTCATATTTCATGTTGTCGCGCAGATAGTCGAAGCCGAATTCGTTGTTGGTGCCGTAAGTGATGTCGCAGGCGTAAGCGGCGCGACGCTCATCGTCGTCCAGGCCATGGACAATGACGCCGACGCTGAGGCCGAGGAAATTGTACAGCCGGCCCATCCAGGCGGAGTCACGACTGGCCAGGTAGTCGTTCACGGTGACATTGTGAACGCCGTTGCCCGGCAGGGCGTTGAGATAGGTGGCGAGCGTCGCCACCAGGGTCTTGCCTTCGCCGGTCTTCATCTCGGCGATGGATCCGTCGTGCAGCACCATGCCGCCAACCAGCTGCACGTCGAAGTGGCGCTGGCCAAGCACGCGCTTGCCGGCCTCGCGCACCACGGCGAAGGCCTCTTCCAGCAGGTCGTCCAGGGTCTCGCCAGCCGCCAGACGGGCGCGGAAATCGTCGGTCTTCTGGCGGAGCTGCTCGTCCGTCAGCTTCTCCATGTCGGGTTCCAGCGCGTTGATGCGCTTGACCCTGGCCTGATAACCCTTGACCCGACGGTCGTTGACCGAACCAAACAGTTTCTTCGCGAGTGCGCCGAACATCGAAGACCTTTCGGACTGGCGGACCGCCACAGACAGGCGTGCGCCGCCCTGTAAATCAGGGCGTCGCGAACAAGTCCACCGGAAACGTCCGCCGGGAGCCATGCGGCGCCGGCGTCCTGAAACATATCAAACCGCTCTCCGGGGGGGAGGGCGGCCCGGATTGCGTCACACGGTGTTTGGCGCAATCCGGAACTGGCGCATGTCCCTGACGTGGAGCCACCTGTCGGCGGCATGCGCCTCAAACCATTGCGCGCGCTGCATTTTTCCAGAGGGGACGGGGCTACCGGACCATACCGGCGACCGCGCTCCGGATCGCGGCGTTCGCCGCGGCATGGCGCATGTTTTTCCAGCGCCCACATAAGTATTGCGCCGCCAGTATTCAACCGACGGCGCAATGCTTTGTGAGCGGCTCATCTATAGCAGGTTCGGGCTTTCCGGCAAAACGGCCGGCGCCCGAAACCTGTCGGCGGCGTCAGTCGACCGGCTTCAGACCTGCTTCGATCTCCGCCCGGCGCGGTTCGAGGAACGGCGGCAGGGAAACGCTTTCGCCCAGGGTCGCCAGGGGTTCGTCCACCGCGAAGCCGGGGCCGTCCGTGGCGATCTCGAACAGGATGCCATTGGGCTCGCGGAAGTAGAGACTCTGGAAGTAATAGCGCTCGACCTCGCCGCTGTTGGGAATGCGCAGATCCTTCAGACGCGCCGCCCAGGCGTGATACTGCTCCGGGTCCGGCGTGCGGAAGGCGACATGATGCACGGCGCCCGCGCCCTGTCGCGCCCGGGGTTGACCGGACGCGTCGACCACATGTACTTCGGCGCCCGCGCCGCCTGCGCCCATGGTCCAGACCCGCACGGCGCCGTTGACGGCGTCGGCGTAGTCGCGGTCGAACCGCATGTTCATCACCCGCTCCAGCACCATCTCCAGCATGGCGACGTCGCGCACCGCAAGGGTGATGGGGCCAAGGCCGCGAATCTGCCGCTCCGCCGGCACGGGGCTGCGATCCCAGACATGAACGTCTCCTTCGCCGCCGTCATCGATGAGCGCGAGGCGTTGCCCTTCCGCGTCCTGAAAGTCCAGGGTCAGGCGGCCGTCGCGCGTGATGATCTCGCCGTGATGGACGCCGAGATCCGTGAACCGCTGCTTCCACCAGGCCAGGGTTCCGGCTCCGGCGACGCGCAGGCCCGTGCGGACGACGCTGTCGGCGCCGCGCTGTTCAGGCGCGGCCGGCCAGTCGAAGAAGGTGAGATCCGTGCCAGGCGCGGCTTCGCCGTCAGCGTAAAACAGATGCCAGGCGCTGACGTCGTCCTGGTTCACGGTGCGCTTGACCAGGCGCATGCCCAAGGTGCGGGTGTAAAAATGATGGTTGTCGCGCGCCTGTGCGGTGATAGCGGTGACGTGATGGATGCCAGTGAGCTGCATGGCGTCCTCCTTCTCCGGCGCGGCCGGCTGTGGTGATTGCGTGACCACAAGCTGATGCGTCGCATCGCGCAAATCCAGATCCGCAACCGCACGCGCCAGATTGCAAAAATGCAATCTGGTCGCCCGGCCCCCCGCGCCGCCGTCACGGCTCCAGTTCGGTGTCCCAGTAAAGGTAGTCCAGCCAGCTTTCGTGCAGATAGTTGGGCGGGAAGTTGCGGCCGGCCTCGTGCAGGTCGAAAACGCCAGGTCGCGCCGGCGCCCGGGCCGGGATCATGCCAATCGCCTTGGGCATGTGGTCGGCCTTGCGCAGGTTGCAGGGCGCGCAGGCGGTGACGACATTGTCCCAGGTGGTCTGGCCGCCGCGCGAGCGGGGGATCAGGTGATCAAAGGTCAGGTCCGAGCGCGAGCCGCAATACTGGCAGGTGAAGCGGTCGCGGAGGAACACGTTGAAGCGGGTGAAAGCCGGCTCGCGGCTTGGCCGCACATAGCTCTTCAGCGACACCACCGAGGGCAGCTGCATCTCGAACCCCGGGCTGCGGGCGACGACGTCATAGGTCGAGATGATGTTGACCCGGTCAAGAAACACCGCCCGGATGGCGTCCTGCCACGACCAGAGCGACAGGGGATAGTAACTGAGCGGCTTGAAGTCGGCGTTCAGCACCAGCGCCGGGCAGCTCTCGGGGCTGCGACCTGGGTTGGCGCGAAACGGCGTCCGAACTCGCATGTGAAATGTCACTGGCGCGATCTCCCGCAGAAGAGCAGGCGCCAGTCGGCATCAGGTTCCGGGTGGCGACCCGTTCTCGGTCCAGACGGGCCCGGATCGTCACGTCGCCGTCACGCCCCGCCATTGCCGGGAGGCGCTGTTTCGCCGTCACGATGACCGGCGTGCGGGTGCGGAGCCGTTAACAGGAAAACGCGTCAACAGCCCGAGGGCCACATCAACCGGCCGCGCGCTCCGCCCGACGTGGAGCGCCTGGGAGCCTGCGTCTGGCTGCTGACCCGAAACAGGGGGCGCCAGCCGGCGACAGGTGATTCCCTCGACCCTTCGCTGCAGGATGACGCTGTTCCACGACAATCGCGTGATGCCGGATGCGGAATGCACGCGGCGCGGCGCGCGGAGCAGCAGACTTACGAACCGGCGCCAGCCCGCGCCAGGCGGGCGCGGAAAGCCATGGCGGATTGCAAGGCCGCGCGTAGCCTACACGCGGCGACGCCGGTTTGTGAAGCTTCGCGGCGTCATGATGACAAATGTCTCCCCGCAAAGCGGGAATAACAAAAACCCCCGCGAAGCGGGGGCAGGGGCGAGACGCCGGGACATCATGCAGGCGGGCTCCCGCCCGCCGGCTCAGCGCGTGGGCAGCGGCTTTTCGCCACGGTAGTCATAGAAGCCGCGCTGGGTCTTGCGGCCCAGCCAGCCGGCCTCAACGTATTTCACCAGCAGCGGGCAGGGGCGATATTTCGAATCCGCGAGTCCTTCGTGCAGCACCTGCATCACCGAGAGGCAGACGTCGAGACCGATGAAATCGGCCAGTTGCAGCGGACCCATGGGATGGTTTGCGCCCAGTCGCATGGCGGTGTCGATCGAATCGACCGAACCAACGCCCTCGTAAAGCGTGTAGATCGCCTCGTTCACCATCGGCAGCAGGATGCGGTTGACGATAAAGGCCGGGAAATCCTCGGCGATGGTGATGGTCTTGTTGAGGGCGCGGATAAAATCCTTGGCCTGCTCGAACGTCGTGTCTTCGGTGGCGATGCCGCGGATCAACTCCACCAGCTGCATCATCGGCACCGGATTCATGAAGTGCATGCCGATGAAACGCTCGGGCCGGTCCGTGGAGGCGGCGAGGCGGGTGATGGAGATCGAGGAGGTGTTGGAGGCCAGCAGGGCGTCAGGACGCAGCACCGGGCAAATGTCGCTGAAAATCTTGCGCTTGGTTTCCTCATGTTCCGTCGCCGCCTCAATGACCAGGTCGCAGTCGGACAGGTCGTTGAAGGAGGTCGCCGGGATGATGCGGGCGATCGAGGCCTGGCGATCCGCCTCGTCAAGCTGGCCGCGCGCCACCTGACGGGCAAGGTTGCCGTTGATGGTGGCGAGGGCGGAATTGAGCCGGTCCTCGCTCAGATCATTCAGCCGGACGTCGAAACCGGAAGCAGCGCATACATGGGCGATGCCGTTGCCCATCTGACCCGCGCCAATAACGCCGACTTTCCTGATTGCGATCGCCATGTCTTTGCCACCTGGAGTGTTTGATGCGCGCGGCGCGCGACGCCACAATGGCCGGATTGCCGCCGGCGCCAAAACCCGGGGCGTACTCTAACGAGGTTGCCCTGGTTTGGACAGGGTATAACGCATGGCGCCGCGGAAGGGTTTTCCAGAGCCGCCGGAGGCTGTTGCGAAGGCCATAAACTGCCCGTAAACGCCCGTCATTTCATGATTTTATAGTGGCGTCTCCGCCCGGTGCGCGGCGCCGTTCCGGCCTGCAACGACGTGTTGCGGGAGCCACGCGCCCCGGCAAATTGTCGCAACGCGTTGATGTAAGCTTCGGGGTGACGGAATAATTGCGGAATAAATCCTTGGGTCGCTGCCGCGACGGCATGCCCCCGGCATGTTGACGCCGCCATGAAAAAAGGCGGCGCGAGATCGCGCCGCCTTTCTTGTTCATGCGTAAACCGGACGGCTTACTTGCCGAGCGCTGCCTGCAGCTCCGGCAGCAGCGTGAACAGGTCGCCGACGAGGCCGTAGTCCGCCACCTGGAAGATTGGCGCTTCCTCGTCCTTGTTGATGGCGACGATCACGCGGCTGTCCTTCATGCCAGCAAGGTGCTGGATGGCGCCGGAGATGCCGACGGCGATGTACAGCTGCGGGGCGACGACCTTGCCGGTCTGGCCGACCTGCAGGTCGTTCGGCGCGTAGCCGGCGTCGACAGCGGCGCGCGAAGCGCCCATGGCGGCGCCGAGCGCGTCGGCGACCGGCTCGATGTACTTGGTGAAGTTCTCGGCCGAACCGAGCGCGCGACCACCGGAGATGATGATCTTGGCCGAGGCCAGCTCCGGACGGTCGGACTTCGACAGCTCTTCGCCCTTGAACGACGACACGGCCGGATCAGCGGCGGCGGCGACGTCTTCAATGGCGGCCGAACCGCCTTCGCCAGCGCTCTGGAACGCGGCGGTGCGGACGGTGATGACCTTCTTGCCGTCGGTCGACTGCACGGTCTGGATGGCGTTGCCGGCGTAGATCGGACGCTCGAAGGTGTCGGCGGAGACGACCTTGGTCACTTCCGAAATCTGCATGACGTCGAGCTGTGCGGCGACGCGCGGCAGGATGTTCTTGCCGTTGGCGGTGGCCGGAGCCACGATCGCGTCATAGGCGCCAGCCAGCGACACGATCAGCGCGGCGACCGGCTCGGCCAGGGCGTTGGCGTAGGCGGCGTTGTCGGCCACGAGCACCTTGTCGACGCCAGCCAGCTTCGCAGCCTGTTCGGCCACGGCGCGGGCGCCCGAACCGGCGACCAGCACGTGCACCGGACCGCCGAGACCCCGGGCGGCGGCCACGGCCTTGGCGGTGGCGTCGTTAAGGGTGGAGTTGTTGTGTTCAGCCAGAAGCAGGGTGGTCATATCAGAGAACTCCAGCCTCGTTCTTGAGTTTCGACACGAGTTCCTCAACCGAGGCGACCTTGACGCCAGCCGAGCGCTTCGCCGGCTCGACGGTCGAGAGCACCTTCAGGCGCGGAGCCACGTCGACGCCGAGCGTCTCCGGGGAGGTCTCGTCCAGCGGCTTCTTCTTCGCCTTCATGATGTTCGGCAGAGACGCGTAGCGCGGCTCGTTCAGACGCAGGTCGGTCGTCACGATGGCGGGGAGCTTCAGCTCGATGGTCTGCAGACCGCCGTCGATCTCACGGGTGACCGAGAGCTGTTCGCCAGCCACTTCGATCTTCGAGGCGAAGGTGCCCTGGGCCCAGCCGAGCAGGGCGGCGAGCATCTGGCCGGTCTGGTTGCTGTCGTCGTCGATGGCCTGCTTGCCGAGGATGACGAGGCCCGGGTTCTCGGTCTCGATCACCTTCTTCAGCAGCTTGGCGACGCCGAGCGGCTCAACGCTGGCGTCGGTCTTCACCAGCACGCCGCGGTCCGCGCCCATGGCGAGCGCGGTGCGGATGGTCTCGCTGGCCTGCTGGGGGCCGATGGAGACGACGACGATCTCGGTGGCGACGCCCTTTTCCTTCAGGCGGATCGCCTCTTCGACGGCGATCTCGTCGAAGGGGTTCATCGACATCTTGACGTTGGCGAGTTCCACGCCGGAGCCGTCCTGTTTGACGCGGATCTTGACGTTGTAGTCGACGACCCGCTTGACGGGCACGAGAATCTTCATACCGGCTTCCCTTCAAGCACGAACGGGGCAGGAGATCGGCCAGTCCCCGCGCGCGTGCGCATTGCCGACAGTCGTCTCCCGATGGGGGCGGAACCTGACGGCGCCGCCGTCTGTTGTCAACGTATCCATGCAGCCCTTTTCGCGCGCGTTTCGCCGCTGGGAGCCGCATTTGCCGCTGGAGCCGGAGGTTGGCGGGGGGACCTGGAAACACTCCAGGTTATTTTGTCTGGCCCCGAGCGCCAGTTCCGCACCGGATTCAGCTGTATTTGCCGTCGCGTCGCGGGACCTGTCGGGCCTGGTGCCCGGCCATTCCGCAAATCTCGGCAAATGGTCGAATGTCAGCGGTTCTGGCCGGGAGTCCAGAGGACGTCGGCGGCGCCCCGGTCATTGAGCCAGCGGGCGGCGACGAAAAAGAAATCCGAAAGCCGGTTGAGGTATTTGATGGCGGCGGGGGTGACGATCTCGTCCTCGCGGGCGTCAAGGGCCACCACCAGACGCTCGGCCCGGCGGCAGACAGTGCGCGACACATGCAGCGCGGCGGCGGCGGGCGAACCGCCGGGCAGGACGAAAGAACGCAGGGGCGACAGGTCGGCGTTCAGCAGATCGATCTCGTTTTCCAGCCGCGTCACCTGGGAATCGGCGATGCGGAGCGGTTCGTATTTCATCGGTTTGCCGGTTTCCGGCGTGGCCAGATCAGCTCCCAGGTCGAACAGATCGTTCTGGATGCGCGCCAGCATGGCGTCGACCGGCCCATCCAGCGCCGCCGTCGACAGCCGCGCCACGCCGACCGTGGCGTTGGTTTCGTCCACCGTGCCATAGGCCTCGATGCGCAGATCATGCTTGGGGCGGCGTTCGCCGGTGACGAGGCCGGTGGCGCCCTTGTCGCCAGTGCGGGTGTAGATGCGGTTCAGCGCGACCATGATCGTCCTGTCCAGTCTGATGCGAAATGGGGTGTGTGGGCCACGCGGACGCCGCCCATGGCCCGGCGAAGCTCGCGCGCCGCCGGAGCGCTACCGATGAAATCCGGTTCGCGGAAGCGCCCTGTCTTCTGGCCTGGCGCATTGCTCACGCGCCTCTTCCCGAAAAATGTGCTCCGGTTTTCGCCAAAAATGTTTCCGGCTTTATGCGTCCCTTCCGCGAGCCGCGCCTGCGAGGTTGCGGCGCGAGATGCGACATTCCGGATGCGACGCCTCGGCTGCGGGGCCATGTCGCCGCAAACTCCCAGTCCGCCGGTTCAGAGCGCCCGCCACCACAACACGGCCATGGCGATGAGGATGGCGACGAATTGCA
The DNA here is from genome assembly GCF_014656355.1 of Camelimonas fluminis. Classification (GTDB taxonomy): domain Bacteria; phylum Pseudomonadota; class Alphaproteobacteria; order Rhizobiales; family Beijerinckiaceae; genus Camelimonas; species Camelimonas fluminis. The sequence goes on along the minus strand of NZ_BNCG01000011.1, from coordinate 23,177 downwards.
GCAGCACGCGCATGCGCATCAGCTTCTGGGACCGCTCCGGGTTACCGCCGCGCATCATGTTATAGAGGCCCATGGCCAGCACCAGCGCGACCGCGGCCACAGCGACGCCGACGATCCAGTTTGACGCGTCCATCCTCTTCTCCCGCCTGACGTCAGGGCAAATCCACAGCGACGTGGAATTTTGCCAGATACTCGAAACGCGCGCGCCGCGCCCGGCGCCGCCCAACAGTGCTCCAGGCCAGCCTGTCATGGCTGGCCCCGCCCGCCGTCGTATTAGCGGGGGCCGAGCAATCTCTCCAGATAGTCCAGTTCTTCTCGTGAGCGCTCGCTGTCGCCGAGCCGGCGTCGCAGTTCGTCGAGAATGCGTCGCGCCCGGGCGCCGGCGGCCTCGCCAGGCTCGCCGCTTTCCATCTGTCCGGCGCCGCGATCCTGGCCGCGCAGCGGACGGCCCAACGGATCAGTTTCCGGCCCGCCGCCATTGGTCCCGCGCGCGCCGGGTTGCTCGCCGTTCCGGTCCTGTCCGTCCCTGTCCTGGCCGCGTCCTTTGCCGTCCGCCTCCGCCATCTGCCGGGCAAGATCCTGAGCGCCGCGCCGCATCTCGTCGAGGGCGCGTCCCTGGGAATCGACCGCCTCGCCGGGGCTCTCGCGCCCCAGCGCATCGCCGGCGCCACGCATTTCCCGATCGGCGTCGCCAAAGCCCTTGCCAGTTTCCGCGCCGTCACGTTTCAGCTGCTGCTGCAACTCCTCAAGCTGGCGGCGCAAGGCCTCCTGACGCTGGCGCAGGTCGCCGGGGGTGGCGTCCGGCTGGCCCGGCTTCTCACCCTGGCCGCCGCCCTTCTGGCCGTGCTGGCCTTGCCTGCCGCGGCCGTCGTGCGGGCCCTGGCCTTGCCGTTCACCGGGGCGCTCTCCCGGCCGCGCCCCCTCATTGCGTCCGCCAGGCCGGCCCTGCTGGCTCCGGCTTCCGTCCTGCCCTTCGTCGTCCTGGGTCTGTCCATTCTCGCCGTCTTGCCCCTGCTGGCCCTGGCGGAAGGTTTCGTCGCGCAGCGCCTGCTGCTGGCGCATCAGTTCGTCGAGATCGCCGAGCGCCTTGCCGAGCCGGCGTCCGGCCTCACCCTGGGCACCCTGATCGCCGCCCTGCCGCCCACCCTGGCCGCCGCCCTGCGACGGGCTGGCGGTGCGCAGGTTCTCCATGAGCTGGCGCAGGCGGTCGAGCAGCCGCGCGGCTTCCTCCCGCTGGCCGAGGCGCGTCAGCTCCTCAATCCGGTCGAGCAGCTTCTGCAGGTCATCCTGGGTGATTGTCTGGGCGTTGGCGTCGCCCGGTTGCTGTGGCCGGGAGCGCGCCTGCCGGCCCATCTCTGCGACATAGCGGTCCATGGCCCGGCGCAGCTCCTGCGACAGGCGGCGAATCTCTTCCTCTCCGGCGCCGCGCTCGATGGCGTCGCGCAGCGCCTGCTGGGCCTGGCGCAACTGCTTCTCCGCGTCCGACAGGTCGCCGTCCTCGATCACCAGGGCCAGCTGCCACAACTGTTCGGCCACATCGACCAGGGCCGGATCGCCCTCGGCGTGGCGCAATTGCTCCGCCACCCGGCGCAGGCCGAGATAGATTCCCGATTGCGGCGTGAACAGCTCCGGCGCGATCAGCAGGGCGTCCAGCGCCGTCTGCACCCGCGCCCGGACGTCCGGGGTGAGAATCAGGTCGCGGCGCTGTTCGACCAGGGCGCGGGCCAGCGGATCGGCGAAGGTGCGCTCCGGCAGGGTGAGCGTCACCGTCTCGCTGCGCCCCTCCTGACCGGCGTCATCCCTGACGGTCAGGGTCAGGGACACCTGGGCGCCGGCCCAGGGGTGGGACGCCAGTTCGGCTACAGTGCGCAGTTCGGCGCCGTCGCCGGGGTTGGCGGGCAGGTTGAGGGGAATGTCCGGCGGTTCCGCCAGGCTGCGGCCTTCGCCGCCGCCGGTGCGCTTGATCTCGGCGCGGCCGGAGGCGAGGCCGTAGTCGTCGGTCGCCGTATAGGCGATGGTGAGCGAGCCGCGGGCGCCGCCGGAAGGCTTGCCTTTCAGCGCCACTTTCGGCGGCTGGTCGGCAATGGCCTGGAACTGGACCACATGCGATCCGCCGCCGGCGCGGATGGAGGCCTCGCCATCGCCGGTGATCCTGTAGCGCACGCGCTGCAGGCCGGCGGGCGCCGCATCGCCGGCTTCGCTGGCCACTGGCGTGAGCCCGGAGCCGGCGCTGACCGTGAGGCCGTCGCCGCCGGCCGCCTGCACCACCAGGATGCTGTTGACGGGAACCCGCGCGGGGGCCGCTTGCGCGGAGCCGGAGGTCAGGTCGAGCATGACCGGCGGACGGCGGGTGTAACGCGGCGGATCGATCCAGCCGTCGAGACGGCGGGCGTTCTCCGCCGCCAGATCCATGCTCCATGTCCAGGTGAAGCCGGACGCCAGGCGGTTGCGCCAGTCCGGTCCGGCGACGAAGGCGGCGGTGACCAGGGCGAGCACCGGGATGGCGCGCAGGGCCCGCCGGTCGCGGTCGGCCATGCGCACCACGGGCGCGCGCAGGCGCAGGGCCGCCAGCTGCCGCTCCAGCATGGCCTGGTGACGGCGCCACAACGCCTGGGAGGTGGGGTCGGCAAGACCGGTCGCCTGGGCGTCGGCATAAGCGGAGGCGATGCGGGCGCGGGCCAGAGCCGGGGCGGACCGGTCGAGCCGCGCCAGGGCCTCGTCGCGACCGGGCCAGCGCAGGCGGGTCAGGGGCCACAGCGCCGCGACGGCGGCGACCAGGAAGCCCGAGCGCAGGACGTGCGTCAGCGCCGGCGGCGCTGCCTCCCACAAACCGGCGAGGCTGGCGGCGAGATACAGCAGGACAACGCCGGCAAGCGGCCACAACGCCGGCCACAGCCGCTCCCAGAACAGCGCCGCCTGGCTGAGGCGCGTCAGGCGCTTCAGCCGCAGATCGCTGCGTCTGGACGTTGCTGTCGCGCCGGGCGCGTCAGCGCGCGGCCCGGATGGCGGCGTTGCTGTCATCCATGTCTCCGCGCGACGCCCGACGCCGCGCTCTGTCTGGTCCGGATCAGAACCCCACTGTCGGTGACGAACAGGGCGAGGCCATGACCGCTGGCGGAAGCGCAACAATCAGCGACGAAAGCCATTGTTGCAATGTCCGCATCGTCCGCGCCGGCCCGCCGGATTATTCCAGCCAGGCTGGCAGGCGATCCATGGCGATGATCTCGTCGACGGTGACGCGCGGCCGCACCACGGCCCAGGCGTCGCCCTTCGCCAGCACCTCGGGAACCAGCGGCCGGGTGTTGTAGGTGGACGACTGCACCGCGCCGTAGGCGCCGGCGGTCATCACCGCCAGCAGGTCGCCGGCCTTCAGCTGTGGCAGCGAACGGGCGAGGGCGAGATAATCGCCGGTCTCGCACACCGGGCCGACAATATCGGCCACCATGTGCGGCGCGTCCGCCGGCGAGGCGGCCACCGGGATGATGTCGTGATACGCCTCATACAGGGTGGGGCGGATCAGGTCGTTCATCGCCGCGTCGACGATGACGAAGGTCTTGCCCTCGCCGTGCTTCACGTACAGCACCTCGGTCACCAGCACGCCGGCGTTGCCGACGATGAGACGACCTGGCTCGAACACCAGGGTCAGGCCGAGATCGCGGGTCTCCTCGCGGATGATGCGGGCGTATTCCGAGGGCAGGGGCGGCGGTTCGTTGTCGGTGCGGTAGGGAACGCCGAGCCCGCCGCCGAGATCGACGTGGTGCAGCTGGTGGCCGTCGGCCAGCAGGTCGCGGGCAAGGCCGGCGATCAGCTTCGCGGCGTTGGCGAAGGGGGTGAGATCGGTGATCTGGCTGCCGATGTGCATGTCGACGCCGCGGATCGCCACGCCAGGCAGCCCGGCGGCGCGGGCGTAAACCTCACGCGCCAGCGAAATCGGAATGCCGAACTTGTTGTCGAACTTGCCGGTGGAGATCTTGGCGTGGGTCTTCGCGTCGACGTCCGGGTTGACGCGGATCGACACCGGGGCCTTGCGGCCCATGCTCACCGCCACCTCCGACAGGGTCTGCAGCTCCGGCTCGGACTCGACGTTGAAGCAGAGGATGCCGGCTTCCAGCGCCATCGCCATTTCGGCCCGGGTCTTGCCGACGCCGGAGAAAACAATGCGCTCGCCCGGTATGCCCGCCGCCAGGGCGCGGCGCAGTTCGCCGCCGGAGACGATGTCGACGCCGGCCCCGAGGCGCGCCAGCGTCCTCAGCACAGCCTGGTTGGAGTTGGCCTTGACCGCGTAGCAGACCAGCGCCGGCCCGTCGCTGAAGGCTTCCGCGAAGACGCGGTAGTGCCGTTCGATGGTGGCGGAGGCGTAGCAGTAGAAGGGCGTGCCAACCTCCTGGGCTACATGGCGGAGATCGACGTCCTCGGCGTGCAGCACGCCATCGCGGTATTCAAAGTGACGCATGACAGGTCCAGGCGTTGGCAAGTTCCCGGCGACGCCAGCTCCCGGCGACGCAAGATCGTGGGTAACCGGCCGAAGGGGCGGAGCATCGGCTCCAGGGCAATTCCGGCGCGCGGCGCTTTCCGGCTGGAACCGCGTTCATTCAACCAGCTGGCGTCCTTGCGCCAGCACACATCAATTCAATCGACTGGCATCGCGGCGGCGGAGGCCGGCGTCACAGCAGCGGATCGAGTATGAACGGCCGCTTGGGAATGGTGATTCCCTTCGGGCTTTTCTTCTGGCCGCCGGGGATCGGCGAGGCCACGACCGAATCATTGCCGTCGTCCTCGTCATCGCCAACCACCGCGCCGGTGCGCTGGCCGTCAGTCTGGGTCTGCTGCGCGGCGTTGGGCGGCGCCTGGAGCGCGCCGCGGCGGCCACAGCCGGCCAGCGCCAGGGCCATGGCCAGGACGATGAGGGCGGAGCGCGTGGCGCCGGAGGCCGACAGGCCAGGGATTGCCGTATTGCGAGCCAAGGGCTGGGTCCCCACAGGTATTGACTGATGGCGGCTCAGTCTGGAGCGCTTTCCGGTCAGGCGGAATCGCCTGATCGGGGTCGCCCAAAACAAAGGAAACAGGAGCATGCGTCGACCCATGCGGATCGGCAAATGCTCTATGCCACGAAATCTTGCATTTGCGAAAACGACGCGTCAGAGGGCCTGATGGGCGCCGCCGCGCGCGAATTTTGACACGCGCGAATTTTTGAGAAGAGTGGACGCACGCTTCGTAAAGAAAATGCGCCACATCAGAAAAATAGCGCGTTTCCAGCAAACCGGGCTTACCGGAAACCCCTCAGGGGCGGCGCGTTCAGGCGCCAGCCCTGTCGTTGCGCTCCAGCTTGCGCAGCCAGCGGCGCGCCTCGCGGCGCACATTGGCCGGCGCCGTGCCGCCGAAGCTGACGCGGCTGCGCACGGATTTTTCCACGCCCAGAACGGTGAAGATTTCCTGGGTGATGCGCGGCTCGACCGATTGCATCGCTTCCAGCGACAGCTTCTCCAGCCCCACGCCCCTCTCCGAGGCGAGGCCGACGATGCGGCCAGTGACATGGTGCGCCTCGCGGAACGGCAGGCCGAGCACCCGCACCAGCCAGTCGGCCAGATCGGTGGCGGTGGCGTAGCCGCTGCCGGCGGCCTTGCGCATCGCCGGCAGGTTCGGCGTCAGGTCCTGCACCATCCCGGTCATGGCGGCGAGGCACAGGGACAGGGTCTGGATGGCGTCGAAGGCGCCTTCCTTGTCTTCCTGCATGTCCTTGGAATAGGTCAGCGGCAGGCCCTTCATGACGATCAGCAGGCCGTTCAGCGCGCCGATGACGCGCCCGGCCTTGCCGCGCACCAGCTCGGCCGCGTCCGGATTGCGCTTCTGCGGCATGATCGATGAGCCGGTGGAGAAGGCGTCCGACAGGCGCACGAAACCGAACTGCGGCGTCGCCCACAGCACGATCTCCTCAGCGAAGCGCGACAGGTGCACGGCGCAGATGGCGGCGCCTGACAGGGTCTCCAGCACGAAATCGCGGTCAGACACCGAATCCAGCGAATTGGCGGTGGGCCGGTCGAAGCCCAGCGCCGCCGCCGTCTGGTGACGGTCGATGGGGAAGGAGGTGCCGGCCAGCGCAGCTGCGCCCAGCGGGCACTCGTTCATGCGGCGGCGGGCGTCGACGAAGCGGCTGCGGTCGCGACCGAACATCTCCACATAGGCCAGCAGATGGTGGCCGAAGGTGACCGGCTGGGCCGATTGCAGATGGGTGAAGCCGGGCATCACCGCGCCGGCGAACTCCAGCGCCCGGGTCGCCAGGGCGTGTTGCAGGGCGGCGAGCTGGCCATCGAGATCGTCAACCGCGTCGCGCACCCACAGGCGCATGTCGGTGGCGACCTGGTCGTTGCGCGAGCGGGCGGTGTGCAGGCGACCGGCGGTGGGGCCGATCAGGTCGGCGAGGCGCGACTCCACGTTCATGTGGATGTCTTCCAGCGCGCGGGAGAACTGGAATGCGCCGTTTTCGATCTCGCCGGCGATCTGGCGCAGGCCCTCGGCGATCTTTGCCGCGTCAGGCTTTTCGACGATGCCGGCCTCGGCCAGCATGGCCACATGCGCCAACGAGCCGCGCACGTCCTGGGGGCCGAGCCTCTTGTCGAACTCGATCGAGGCGTTGATCTCTTCCATGATAGCGGCTGGCGCGGAAGAGAACCGGCCGCCCCACATCTTGTTGCTCATTGTCCGCCCGATCCTGGATTCATGAACGTGTCAGATAACAAATCGCGCGCCCCGCGTATCGCGGCTGTCGCCGTTCTCGCCGTCGCGCTCCTGGGCGCAGGGGTATATTGGCTTGCGCAAGATCGCAATGTTTCTGGTGGCCCTGGCGGGCAATGCCCGGCCCGGGACATGGCGCCGCTGGCGGGCCTCGCGAAGGGCGACATGGCCGGCATGCGCATTCTGTCACGGCCGGAGAAGCTGCCGGAATTCACATTCGTGGACGGCGCCGGCGCGGTGAAGACCATGGCCGACTTCAAGGGCAAGGTGACGCTGCTCAACCTGTGGGCCACCTGGTGCGCGCCGTGCAAGCTGGAAATGCCGGCCCTCAACGCCCTGCAAGGCGCGATGGGCGGCAAGGACTTCGAGGTGCTGGCCATCAACATGGACAGCCGCGACGCCGGCAAGCCGCGCGAATGGCTGAAGGACAACAAGATCGACCATCTGGCCTATTACGCCGATACGCCCGGCAAGATTTTTCAGGCCCTGCGCGGCGCCGGCCGCGCCTCCGGCCTGCCGGTGACGCTGCTGGTCAACCGCGACGGCTGCCTGGTCGGCCAGCTCGACGGTGCGGCCGAGTGGCACTCGGACGATGCGAAGGCGTTGGTGAAGGGGGCGGTTGGCGGATAGGGCGAGCCGTGCCCGGTAATGTGGTTCTCCAGGGTCCCGTCAGGCGAACAGGTGTTGGATATCGACAGGGTTTTCAACGGGTTATTTTTGTTTCGCATGGAAAATTCGCTGTTGGGAGCTGCGGCTGGCGACCGTCGCGCCTGTCACGGTCGCGCCGGGTGCGGGAACACAGGCTGATGCCCAGAAATTACCACCACGGCCCGGTCACAGACCATTTCGACGGCCGGCGGTTCTCCAATCCGGGGCATCCGTCGACGGACAGGAAGTTTGCCGATCTGTGGCGCTGGTGGCGCTCCGGTCAGCGGGAGAAATGGCCGCGACAGGTGGCCGTGACCCAGGTTGCGCCGGAGCCCGATGCGGATGGCGTCTGCATCACCATGGTCGGCCACGCCACGCTGCTGATCCAGGCGGGCGGCAGCAACATTCTCACCGATCCGGTTTGGGGCGCGCGCGCCGGACCGCTGTCGCTGCTGGGGCCAAGGCGCGTCACCGTCCCGGCGGTTTGCTTTGATGATCTGCCGCGCATCGACGCCGTGCTGGTCAGTCACAATCATTACGATCATTTCGATGCACAGACGTTGCGCCGCCTGCAGGAGCGCCATCAGCCAACGTTTGTCACGCCCGTTGGCAACGAGCGCCTGTTGCAGAAGGTTGCGCCCGGCGCACGGGTGCTGACTGGCGACTGGGGCGATGCGGTGGCGTTGCCGCGAGGCGTCGCGACCCGCTTCACGCCCGCCAATCACTGGTCGCGGCGGGCCTTGCGCGACACGCGCAAGGCGCTGTGGAGCGGCTTCATGATCGATACGCCGGCGGGGCGCATCTGGTTCGCCGGCGATACCGGCTATGGCGATGGCGGCGTCTTTCGCGACATCCGCGCGGCGTTCGGCGCGCCCGACGTGGCGCTGATCCCGATCGGCGCCTATGAACCGCGCTGGTTCATGGCTCCGCAGCATGTGAACCCGGACGAGGCCGTGCAGGTGTTCCGGGATATCGGCGCACGGCGGGCGCTGGGCATGCACTGGGGCACGTTCCAGCTGACCGACGAGGGGCGCGAGCGGCCGCGCGAGGCGCTGGAGGAGGCGCTGCGGCGCGAGGGAGTCGACGCGGAGCGCTTCGTGGCGGCGAAGCCAGGCGATGTCTTCAGGTTCTGAGACGCCCGCCGCGTCCCGCGGATGAGGCGCGCAAAGCAAAACGCCCGCGCAGGGCGCGGGCGTCGCATGCAGTTTGCGTCATGTCGGCGGTGGGCGGGCGGCTTCGCCGCCGTCCGCCTGTTCGCGTCAGGCAGGCCTCACGCCTCCTGCTTCACCGCGATGCCCTTGCCGTTGAACAGTTCCTGCAACTCGCCGGCCTGGAACATCTCGCGGACGATGTCGCAGCCGCCGATGAACTCACCCTTGACGTAGAGCTGCGGAATGGTCGGCCAGTTGCTGTAAACCTTGATGCCCTCGCGCACGGCGTCGTCGGCCAGCACGTTGACGCCCTTGTAGGCCACGCCGAGGTAGCCGAGGATCTGGGCGACTTGGCCGGAGAAGCCGCACTGCGGGAAATCCGGCGTGCCTTTCATGAACAGCACGACGTCGTTGGACTTCACGGTGTTGTCGATCTGGGCGTTGATGTCGGTCATCTCACGTTTCCTGGTATGGCCTGGCCGGGCGGGTTGCCCGCCGCCGCGTCCTGGTCCGTGTGATCCATGCCGGACGGCGCCAGCTATGCTGTCACGGCCCGTTTCGTCCGCATTATAGGGCGTTTGTCCCCGACGGAACATCGCCGGCGGGCTCTCCCCTCATGTGTGGGACGCGGGCCAGGAAGACAAGCGCGGGGCGTGCATTTCGCCGGCCCCGGCAACATCAGTCCTGCGCCTCAGTCCTGCGTCGGCGTCACCGTGGTCAGGGCCAGGGCGTGTAGCACGCCGCCCATGTTGCCCTGCAGGGCGGCGTAGACCATCTGATGCTGGGCGACGCGGCTCTTGCCGCGAAACGCCTCCGAAATCACCGTGGCGGCGTAGTGGTCGCCGTCGCCGGCCAGATCCTGGATGCGGACGATGGCGTCCGGCAGCGCCTTGCGGATCATCTCTTCAATTTCACGGGCCTGCATGGCCATGGCGCATGTCTCCTGGAAGCGTTTTCCAGCAAAGTGAACCCCACTTTGCGTCAAGAAAACGCGTGAACCCAAAACGCGTGAATCCAGAATGCGGAATGATTTCCGGCAACGCTGCGCCCGGCCGGGGAGGGGCGCAGGTTCCGGATATCAGGGATGATCGATTTCGCCGGCCATGTAATTTGGCAGCCAGTTGTCGTGACCGTTGCGCAGGTCGGCGACCTTTGCCGGCGTCTCGCCCGGGATGTTGACGGCGTCGCCGCCGGCCACGCCGAGCTTGCGGAACGGAACGCCGGCCGCTTTCGCCTCGGCCGCCACAGCGTCGATGGTCGCGGCGTCGGCGGCGATGACGTAACGGGCCTGGTCCTCGCCGAACAGGAAGGCGTGGGCCGGAATGTCGGCGGGCAGCGTATCAAACGAGACGCCGATGTCGCCGGCCATGGCCATTTCCGCCACCGCCACGGCGAGGCCGCCGTCGGAGCAGTCGTGCACCGTCGTCACCTTGCCGGAACGGATCAGGCCGCGCACGAAGTCGCCGTTGCGGCGCTCGACCGCCAGATCGACCGGCGGCGGCGCGCCTTCCTCACGACCGCAGATGTCGCGCAGATAAACGGACTGGCCGATCCACCCGGTGGTGTCGCCGATCACCGCCAGCACGTCGCCGGCCTGGCGCAGCGCCACGGTGGCGTGCAGGGTGACGTCGTCGAGCAGGCCAACGCCGCCGATGGTCGGGGTCGGCAGGATCGAGCGGCCCTGGGTTTCGTTGTAGAGCGAGACGTTGCCGGAGACGACCGGGAAATCCAGCGCCAGGCAGGCCTCGCCAATGCCCTTCAGGCAGCCGACGAACTGGCCCATGACGTCGGGCTTTTCCGGGTTGCCGAAGTTCAGGTTATCGGTGATGGCCAGCGGCAGGCCGCCGACTGCGGTGATGTTGCGCCATGCTTCGGCCACGGCCTGGCGGCCGCCCTGCACCGGGTCGGCCTCGCAATAGCGCGGCGTCACGTCTGTCGTGAGAGCGACGCCCTTGGGGCCGTCCTCAATGCGGACGATGGCGGCGTCACCGCCGGGCTTCTGCACCGTGTTGCCGAGGATCAGGTGGTCGTACTGCTCCCACACCCAGCGCTTCGAGCACATGTCCGGCGTCGCCAGCAGGCGGGCGAGCGCCGTGGCGTTGTCCACCGGAGCGGCCACGGAGGCGGGGTCGATGGTCGGCTGGAAGGCGTTGGAGATGTGCGGGCGGTCGTACAGCGGCGCCTCGTCGCCCAGTTCCTTGATCGGCAGGTCGGCGACGGTCTCGCCGTGATGCTTGACCACGAAGCGCAGGGTGTCGGTGGTGTAGCCGACGACGGCGAAGTCGAGGCCCCATTTGCGGAAGATCGCCTCGGCCTCTTCGCGCTTCTCGGGCTTCAGCACCATGAGCATGCGCTCCTGGCTCTCCGAGAGCATCATCTCATAGGCGCTCATGCCCTCTTCGCGGCACGGCACGTTGTCGAGGATCAACTCGACGCCAAGATTGCCCTTGGCGCCCATTTCCACGGCGGAGCAGGTGAGGCCGGCGGCGCCCATGTCCTGGATGGCGATGACCGAATCGGTCTGCATCAGCTCCAGGCAGGCTTCCAGCAGCAGCTTCTCGGCGAAGGGGTCGCCGACCTGCACCGTGGGGCGCTTCTCGTCCGAATTGGCGTCGAACTCGGCCGAGGCCATGGTGGCGCCGTGGATGCCGTCGCGGCCGGTCTTGGAGCCGAGATAGACGATCGGATTGCCGACGCCGGCGGCGGCCGCATAGAAAATGCCGTCGGTCTTGGCCAGGCCGACAGCCATGGCGTTGACGAGGATGTTGCCGTCATAGCGGGTGTGGAAGCCGACCGAGCCGCCGACCGTCGGCACGCCGAACGAATTGCCGTAGCCGCCGATGCCGGCGACGACGCCGGAGACCAGGTGGCGGGTCTTCGGATGATCCGGCGAACCGAAGCGCAGGGCGTTCAGGGCCGCGATCGGCCGGGCGCCCATGGTGAACACGTCGCGCAGGATGCCGCCGACGCCCGTGGTCGCGCCCTGGTAGGGCTCGATGTAGGACGGGTGGTTGTGGCTCTCCATCTTGAAGGCGATGGCGTCGCCGTCGCCGATGTCGATGACGCCGGCGTTCTCGCCCGGCCCCTGGATCACCCAGGGGGCGCTGGTCGGCAGGCCCTTCAGGTGCAGGCGCGAGGATTTGTACGAGCAGTGCTCGTTCCACATGGCCGAGACGATGCCAAGCTCGGTGATGGTCGGCTCGCGGCCGATCAGCTCAAGGAAGCGCGCGTATTCATCGGGCTTCAGGCCGTGTTCGGCGACGAGTTCCGGGGTGATCCTGGGGGCAGTGGCGGTCATCGGTCGGTCAGTGCTCTGTCAGTGGGGGCGGCGGGCCGGGTTCGGTGGCGCGTTCACGCAGCCATGCGGGAGGCGAGGCTCTCGAACAGGCCGCGCCCGTCGGTTCCGCCCACCAGCGCGTCGATCAGGTTTTCCGGATGCGGCATCATGCCGAGCACGTTGCGCTTCTCCGAATAGATGCCGGCGATCGAATTGACCGAGCCGTTGCAATTGGTTTCCGGCGAGACCACGCCGTTGGCGTCGCAGTAGCGGAAGGCCACCAGGCCTTTGTCCTCGATGCGCGCCACCGCGTCGGCGTCCGCAGTCCAGTTGCCCTCGCCGTGGGCGATGCAGACGTCGATGACCTGGCCTTGCGCATAACGGTGGGTGAAGGCGGTGTCGGTGCGTTCGACGCGAAGGTTCTGGCGCTTGCACATGAAGCGCAGGCGATCGTTGCGCATCAGCACGCCCGGCAGCAACTGCGCCTCGCACAGGATCTGGAAGCCGTTGCAGACGCCGAGCACGAGGCCGCCGCGCGCCGCGTGCGCCTGCACCGCGGCCATGATGTTGGAGCGGGCGGCGATGGCGCCGCAGCGCAGATAGTCGCCGTAGCTGAAGCCGCCGGGCAGGACCACCAGATCCGTGCCGGCGGGCAGGTCGGTTTCAGCGTGCCAGACCATGGCGGGCGCGACGCCGGAGGCGTGCTTCAGCGCCCGGGCGATGTCGCGCTCACGGTTGGAGCCAGGGAAAGTGACGACGGCGGCTTTCATGATGCGTCCCGTGACGGTTGGGGGGCGAGGGCCCGGCTGAGCGCGCCGCCCATGATGTCGAGGGCGGCTTCCGCCACCCTCACGACCTTCGACATGGTGATGAAGCCATGCATCTGGTCGCTCATATGCAGATAGGTGGCCCTTACGCCGGCTTTCTCAAGGGCGCGGGCGTAGGCGGCGCCCTCATCCGCCAGCGGATCGTGGCCAGCGGTGAGAATGAAGGCCGGAGCGAGGCCGGCGTGGGAGGGCGCGTGCAGCGGCGAGGCGCGCCAGTCGGCGCGGTCCTGCCGGGACACGCCGTAGTGGTCGATGAACCAGCGCATGGTTTCGCCGGTGAGGGGAAAGCCGTCCAGGTTCATCGCATACGACGGCCAGGCGTCGCGCATGTCCACCGCCGGATAGATCAGCAACTGGTAGACCAGCGGCGGCAGGTCGCCGTCGCGGGCCATCAACGCCATCACCGCCGCCAGGTTGCCGCCGGCGCTGTCGCCGCCCACAGCGATGCGCGCAGGGTCGACATGCAGGCGGCGGGCGTTGTCGACGACGAAGCGCACGGCGGCGGCGCAATCGTCCACCGCGGCGGGGAAGACATGCTCCGGCGCCAGCCGGTAGTCCACCGCGACCACGGCGCAGCCGGCGGCGTTGGCCAACCGGCGGCAGACATAGTCATGGGTTTCCAGATCGCCGATGACCCAGCCGCCGCCGTGGAAATAGATGAGACAGGGCAGGGGGGCGAGCTCGTCCGGGCCGGCCGGGCGATAGTAACGCAGCGGAACAACGCCGCTAGGACCTGGCGCGGAAAAGTTCTCGACCAGCGCCACGTCAGGCGCGTCAGGACCCAGGGCCCGCCGCGAGCTGCGGTAGGCCTCGCGCGCCTCAAGGGGCGACAGCGCCGTCATGGCGGGCCGTCCGGCGGCCTTCATCAGGTCGAGGACGGTCCGGGCGTCAGGGTCCAGCATCGCCTTGCTCCAGCGTCAGGAGAGAATCTCGACCCTGTAGTTCTCGATGACGGTGTTCGCGAGAAGACGCTCGCACGCATCCTTCAGGGCCGCTTGCGCCGCTTCAGGTTGGGTGTGGGCGAGTTCAATGTCAAAGACCTTGCCCTGGCGGACGCCAGTGACGCCTTCAACGCCGAGCGACGAAAGCGCGCCTTCGATTGCTTTCCCTTGCGGGTCGAGCACGCCGGTTTTGAGGGTTACGGTGACTCGGGCCTTCATGGATGCTCCGCACTCTCTGGTGTATGGGAGCCCGTCTGGAAATGTCGGGCGGTTGAATCCAGCGGTTGTTTTCGCGTCCGCCAGGTCGAAGACGTTGCCTGGCGTCACAAATGCCGGCGGCGATCTTTGTCCCGGGCCCGAAAAACCGCGCTGGCTCACGGCCGACGAATTTCCAAATGGCTCAAGGGGGGCTTAGCCGTTCTTGCCCGTTCAGGCAATCGCACAGCGGAAACACAGGCTTGTCCGATCGCCGCAGGGCGCTGGATTGGGGGCCGAAGCCGCGCCAGGGCGCCCTCCGACCAGTTTCCGGCCAGACAAAACGCGTCTGGTTGTACGGACCGCTCCAGAATCAGCGTTCCGGGCCAACCTTCCCGGTCAGCGCTCCTGGCGCCCCGGAACCATATCCGTTCAGGCGGGCCAGAGCTTTGCCCTGCTTCCTGGCGCAAGACGTTCGCCGGCGCGACGTGGCGCGCCAGACGTCAACGCAGCGTCTTGCGGGCATGGCCGTCGTTGGCGTCGCCGTGATTATCGCCAGCGTCGTCCGGGCGCGCGCTGGCGGTGCGGGCGGGCGCGATTTCCGTCTTGCGCGGCGGTTCGCCGGTCGGCGTCGTGGTGACGAGGCCGCCGCCGCGCCAGACCAGCCAAGCGTAGCTGCAGATGGCGATCACCGACATCACGGGCATGATGACCCGCAGCGAATTGAATGGCTCGTGGAACAGCAGCGCCGCCACCGCCGTGCCGGCAAGGCCGCCGCCGATCTGCATGAAGCCGGTGACGGCCGAGGCGGCGCCGGCGATGCGCGGGAACGGCGCGAGCGCGGCCGTGGTCGCCCCTGGCATGATGAAGGCGTTGCCAAAGGCCCAGAGCGCGGTGGGGGCCATCACCGAGATGAACGAGGGCGGCCAGATGCGCAGGCCGATGCAGAAGCCGAGGCCGGACAGCGCCACCAGCGACAGGCCGATCGGCACGAGGCGGGTGGCGTCCATGCGGCGGAGCAGCACGCCGGCCAGAGCCGCGCCGGTCATGAATGATCCGGTCTGGGCCAGCATGCCCATGCCGAACTGCGTCGGCGTCAACCCCACCTTCTCGATCATGACGAAGGGCAGAATCGCCGCCAGGGTGTAGAGGCCGCCTGGCGACATGGCGATGAGCAGCGACGTGGCGACGAAGGTGCGGTTGGCGAACAGGGTGCGGTAGCTGGCGAGCACGGCGGCGGGCTTTGCCAGCGCCCGGTCGCGGTTGCGGTTGGTTTCGGGCGCGACGAAAGCGATCAGCCAGATGGCGATCGAGCCATAGAGCACCATGACGAAGAAGATCGCCTGCCAGCCGATGGTCGACAGGATGACGCCGCCAAGCGTCGGCGACACCGCCGGGCCGATGGCCAGCATCACCCCGATGAGGTTGAGGATGCGGGCCGCCTGCTGGCCGCTGTACTGGTCGCGCACCATGGCGCGGGACATGGAAATGCCCGCCGCCGCGCCAATGCCCTGAAGAATGCGGCCGGCCAGCAGCCAGGACAGGGAAGGCGCCGCCGCCGCGATCACGCTGCCAGCGAGATAAATGGTGAAAAAGCTGATGCCGACCGGCCGGCGGCCATAGGCGTCGGACATGGGGCCGCAAACCAGCTGGGCCAGGGCGAAGCCGACGAAATAGACGGTGAGGGTGAGCTTGATTGCCGCCGGCGTGGTGTCGAAGGCGTGCACCATCGCCGGCATGGCCGGCGTGTACAGCGACATGCTGATCGGGCCGAGCATGACGACGAGCGCGCCGATCACGGCCGTGCGCATCTCGCTCATCCGGGCGTCCGGATCCTGGGAGACGGGGGCCCGCAGGCGCAGCTTCACGGCGCGGTCTCCGGCGCATGGCGGCGCCCGCCAGGGCTCTGGGCGACGCGCATGGCGCCGGCGCCGGCGACTGCTGTCAGAGCCAGCGAGACCAGGACGTTCCAGCCAGCCATCGACAGGCCGAACAGGCGCCAGGCCGCGTCGGTGCAGCTGACAATCCGGATTGACTGCAACTGGTTCAACAGGTTGGCGGCGTCCGTCGGCGAGCCCTGGCCGCTGCAACCCGGAGGGCCGGGCCAGAATTTCCACTCCACGCCGGCGTGATAGGCCCCGAGCCCGGCGCTGATGAGGAACACGAGCGCGAGCAGCAGCAGGCCGACGCCGCGAAGCCGTTTCTGCGGCTCCGGCGTAGCGGCGATCAGCGCCGCCAGCGGCGCGCCGAAATACCAGGGCAGGCGTTGCTGCAGGCAAAGCGGGCAAGGCAGGTAGCCGAGGATGTGCTCGAAGAAGAGGAAGGTGGCGATGACCGCCAGGGCGACCGCCATGACGATGAGGGCCGCGCATCGGGATATGGACATGCGGGCCAGCATGACGGCCTCCTCAGACCAGGAACTTGGCGGCGGCGAAGCCGGCGATGATGAAGAAAACGATGGCGAAGCCGATGACGCCGGCGTGGCGGTCCATGAGGCGGCGGATCGGCTCGGCGAAAAGCCGCATGGCGCCTGCGACCAGCGCGAAGCGCAGGCCGCGGGTGATGATGCACAGGACCACGAACCACAGCAGATTGTATTCGGCGAAGCCGGACATGATGGTCACAAGCTTGAAGGGGATCGGCGTCAGGCCCTTCAGCAGGATGATCCAGTGGCCATACTCGGCGTAGGATTCGCGGAACTTCGCCACGCCGTCCTGCATGCCGTAGAAATTGATGACCCACTGACCAAGGGAATCGAACAGCAGGTAGCCGATTGCATAGCCGAGGAGGGCGCCGGACACCGAGGCGACGGTGCAGACAAAGGCGTAGAACCAGGCCTTGCGCGGACGCGCTAGGGCCATGGGGGCCAGCATGACGTCGGGCGGAATCGGAAAGAACGAGCTCTCGGCGAAAGCCACGAGGGCCAGCGCCCAGGTTGCCCCTGGCCGGTTGGCCAGGCTCAGGGTCCAGTCATAGAGCCGTTTGAACATGGAGCCCTTCTTATTGAGCAGCTGGCCGGAGGTCTAATGCCCTGTTGGAGATCGCGGATATCTGGCCCGGCGTTTTTTGCATGGCCCCGGTTTTTACTGCGATTCCCGGCCCATCCACTGTGCCAGCGCGTGGTTTCCGGATGATGAATGACGGCCATGGTCCGGCGCGGCGCCACGTCCGGCGTTTTCCGTCCCCAAACGCAAAACGGGCCCGGCGAACCGGACCCGTTTCAACGCTATTTCTGTTCAGATTGGGGCGAAGTCCCCCCAATCCTCACGAAAGCTTCAGGGCTGGACCAGGCGCGGGCCGCCAGCCAGGGCGTTCTCGGACTCGCCGAGGATGCCAAGGCGACGCGCCACTTCCTGATAGGCCTCAACCAGCCCGCCCATATCGCGGCGGAACCGGTCCTTGTCGAGCTTGTCGGCGGACTTGACGTCCCACAGACGGCAGGAGTCCGGCGAGATCTCGTCAGCGACGACGATGCGCATCATGTCGCCTTCCCAGATCCGGCCCGTCTCCATCTTGAAGTCGATCAGGCGGATGCCGGCGCCGAGGAACAGGCCGGACAGGAAGTCGTTGACGCGGATGGCCAGGGCCATGATGTCGTCGATTTCCTGAGGATTGGCCCAGCCGAACGCCGTGATGTGCTCCTCGGAGACCATCGGATCATCGAGCGCATCGTTCTTGTAATAGAACTCGATGATCGAGCGTGGCAGCTGGGTGCCTTCCTCAAGGCCAAGGCGCTTGGCAAGGGAGCCTGCCGCAACATTACGCACCACGACTTCGAGCGGAATGATCTCGACCTCACGGATCAGCTGCTCACGCATGTTGAGCCGCCTGATGAAGTGGGTCGGGACGCCGATGTCGTTGAGGTTCTGGAATATATATTCCGAGATGCGATTGTTCAGCACGCCCTTGCCGTCAATCACCTCATGTTTTTTGGCGTTGAAGGCTGTGGCGTCATCCTTGAAATGCTGGATAAGCGTTCCAGGTTCAGGACCCTCATAGAGGACCTTCGCCTTGCCTTCGTAAATACGACGGCGACGATTCATCGGCGTATACCGTGTCTTAAGAAAATCCATAGGGGACCGCCGTCGCTCCTTGAGAAGGGATGAAGTCCGCGGCCAGCGGGCTTTCTGGGTATCCGACCCGCCGGGGCAACCTAGCCGATTGGGGGCGGAAGCACAATGAGTGAGTTAACGCGCTGGCCGGGCGCATTGTCCTGCCGGTGAGCTCAAGGCAGACACTTCCGGCTATTTCAAGGCATTGTCCAGAAATATCTGGTTTGCATACAGTTTTTACGATCACCTATTTGGGGCGCCGTTGCGGAATATCAAGGATGGCGGCTGAGGCGTCGCCCTGGGAGGCGGAGCCGGAAAGCAGGTCATGGGAGGCGGCCCCGGGAGGGCAGGCCGGCCTTTCGCCGGGCGGCACTGGCAAACGTTGGGCGCGCTTCCTACATAAAAGGCTCAATTTGTGTGAAACACCAATCGGGGCTCTCTACATGACGTCCTTTAGCAAGCGCGAAGAAGCCTTTGAGCGCAAATTTGTTCTTGATGAAGATCTGCGTTTCAAGGCGATGGCGCGTCGGAACCGCCTGTTGGGCGAATGGGCCGCCGGCAAGCTGGGCAAATCAGGCCAGGAGGCGGCCGATTACGCCAGGTCGGTGATTCTGGCGGACTTTGAGGAGGCCGGCGAGGAGGACGTGTTCCGCAAGGTGAGCGGCGACCTTGCTGCTGGCGGCGTGACCACCAGCGAGACGGAGATCCGTGAGACCATGGAGCGCCTGCTGGCGGCGGCTGTGGAAGAGGTGCAGGCCGGTTCCTGACGCGCTGGCGCCCCGCCAGGCGACGGCGCACGACGCTTGGCAGTGGACAGAGCCGGGAGACCGCCCCACCAGGGCGTTGACCTGAGATGGCGCGTCGGTATGATCCGCGCCCAACGCCCCTGTGGTGGAATTGGTAGACGCGCTCGACTCAAAAAGGGGTTTGTCTATCAATCCACAGAAAATCGCGGCGAGTTGAAAGTGTCGTATTTTCAAGGGGCTGGCGAGGCAGGAGCGAAGAGTGGTCAAACCGTCGAATTGGCGCTAGGTGCAGCATAGGAGCTGAGAGCCTAGGCTAGAATCGGCGGCAATGTGCGGGCGTGGCGGAACTGGTAGACGCAGTGGATTCAAAATCCACCATCTTCACGGATATGTCGGTTCGAGTCCGACCGCCCGCACCAATCTTTTCCCGATGACTCACTGAGCGATCGTGTCGGGTGCGCCAAAACATCCACTATTCAGAATGGACATGCGAACACTCGTCGTCCCGCCTTCGTAAGCGGACATGCTCAGAAGCAAAAATTGGGTCGCAATGAACTCAAGCAGGCGCCTATCGTTTATCGAACGGAAAGCCTGGTTCCAGATGAAGGCCATCCTACAGCATCGGCGTGTCGAGCGGCAGGCGATTCACGATCAAATCGCCCGACCAATAAGAGAGCCGATGACAGCCGTCGATGCCATGGCGACGGCGCCCCAGAACACCACCCGGATCGTCGGCTTCCAGACACTCGCACCGCCGGCGAGCGCGCCGACCGATCCCAGCGCTGCGAGCCCAATCAGACAAGCGACAGATACCGCCCAGGCGGCCGTTCCAGCCGGCGCGATCAGCGCAACGATCAGCGGCAAGGCAGCACCCGTGGCGAAGGTCACCGCCGATGTGAAGGCCGCCTGGACAGGCCTTGCCATCACATGGCTGGCCAATCCGAGTTCGTCGCGGGCGTGCGCTTCGAACGCATCCTTCGCCATCATCTGCTCGGCGACCTGGCGTGCAAGATCCGGCGCCACACCGCGCTGCTCATAGATCGCGGCGAGTTCGGCCAACTCTGCTTCCGGCTGGGTGGCCAACTCATGCTTTTCCCGGGCCATATCGGCTTCTTCCGTGTCGGCCTGGGAGCTGACCGACACATATTCGCCAGCCGCCATCGACATTGCTCCGGCTACCAGCCCTGCAACACCTGCCACGAGAATCTCGTGAGAGGTCGTGGATGCGGCCGCTACGCCGACGATAAGGCTCGACGTCGAGATTAGACCGTCATTGGCCCCTAGCACCGCAGCGCGAAGCCAGCCAATACGCTCGATAAGATGATTTTCCTTGTGTAAGGCGCGCATCGACAATGCTCCAGAAAGCGAACGACAGGCTCTGAATCAGAGCCTGTCCCAACGAACCCGCGATTTCATTTGATGATGCGTCAGCCGGCGCAGGACCGATGGAGCGATCTATAAATTATACTGCTCCCGCGCGTAGTCACCAAGTCCAACAGCGTCGAGCTTGCTCAGCGGCGCAAGGAACGTCACCTGGATGACGCCTGGTGCACGACCGATTTCGATCGCGCCGTTCACTGTGGCCCTGTTGCGGACCTCCGGAACCGTCATCCCAAGCAATTTGGCGGCTCGCTCCAGGCCGTTGTCGATGGCGGCGTTCATGTTGGCGGCTGTCCCGACCACCGAGATCGGCGCGAGCGCCTCGACTTCATCCATGCCCCACGTCCTTGCCAGGCGCTCCGCCCGCGCCCGCTCCTGCGCATCGAAGGGACGCGCCAGGAGCGGCAAGTCTTCCAGCAGAGGAAACAGGACCGGTCCATCGATCGGATAGTTCTTCACCACCTCGACTTGCAGCGTCACGCTGCCGGCCACGTCCATGGTGTGCCCGGCGATCTCGCCATCACCCTGGGCGGCGTGCATGTCCCCCATATAGACGCCCGCCCCCTTGACCTTGACGGGCGCGATCAGGATGGCACCAGGGCGCACGGCGTCAATGTCCATGTGGCCGTCGGTCTTGTGCTCGGCAAGCTGCTCGGCCGTCATGGCGTAGGCATGCGGCGCCCCGACCAGGAATGCGCCGAAATCACCGGCATTGTGGGAATCCGGGATGGCATGAGAGGGGGTCGTTCCGAGCTGACCGAGGAACGGTCGCATTCGTACCATGACGCCGACCATATCCGAAGGGGCGAAGGTCAAAATCGAATGCTGCACGGATTTGTCGGGCAGCGCTGCAAAGTGCTTGGCGTTTCGTGCGATTTTCTCGGCGGCATCCCGTGACACGGTCACGCCGACGTGGCGGGTGTCATCGAAGACGACCGTGTAGCCATGGACGATCTCGAACGGCTTCACCGCCTTGCCGCAGCGATTGCACTTCACCGCATCCTGCCCAATGCCTTCAATATGTGTTTCCGGCCAGATCTCGTCGCAGACCGGACACCGCGCAGCGACGTAGGGATCGCCGAGACAGAAACCGGCGGGCGAGGAATCGTGGCCCGACGCCGTCGCTGTAGACGTGACGGTAATATCGCGGATTCGAATTGCAATCCCATCACCGGGTTCGGCGCCAGCGACGTAAACCGGCTGGGTTACTTCGTGACCGCCACGCAAACGAGGCGTGATCATTGGACCCCAGCAGCCCGGTGCAGTGTTGGCGATAATCGTTCCACCGTTCTCCACGGGGCCAAGCATTGGTGCGGCAGGGTCCAGCACGCTGTTGGTGAAGCCATCGACAACCACACTGCGCATCGGTGCATTCGACAGGCCGGAATTATCAGTCATGATATTCTCCTCATTTGCCTTCTTTTATGCCAGCTCCGAGAAGTCGGATCGTAGGCGCATCGACAACGTTTGCTTCATTTAAAATAGCCACCATCTGTTTTCCTGCGATCAGTGCGGTCGCAATCGCGCCGGATTGCAACAGAAGCGGTGCGGCCACCATATGCGCAAAGCCCGTGTTGAGTTTTGCCGGTGGCATCATCGGGCCGACAGTGCCTTCGCTCGCCGATGCGCCGAAGACGGCAAGCAATCTGGGACGAACTGCGAATTCCAGACTGCGCATCGTCAGGACGGGACTCCGATACTATCAGATTTCAGCTCCAACCTGATCGATCTTTGTATTTACACATTGCTCTGGATCAATGTGGTGGCTCGCAGCAATCATATCTCACCGCCGAGCTGAACTGGACCGTTCCTGACATAGCGGCGAGAATAAGCGCCGCACCCAGCAGGCCGATGCGTGGCGACTGTCTTTCAGACACTGAAAGACATTCTCGCAGGCCCGCATGCGTTGACGACCCCGTGGCATCAGTTCGCCCTTCGGAACGGAGTGCTTCGGCGCATGTTCGATGTTCTTGTCCATTTGTCAGGCGGCGGGAAGACGCAATGTCGCGTGGAGGCCACCGTTGCTGCCATTGGACAGCTCAATGGCGCCACCATGTAGCGTGGCGAGATCACGGACGATCGCAAGGCCGAGCCCGCTGCCCGGCTTGGCTTCGTCGAGGCGCTCTCCGGGCGCGAAAGCGCGGCTAAGTGCGTCGGGGGGGATGCCGGGTCCGTCATCGACGATTGTGACAAGAAGTTGTCCCGCTGACGCCTCGCGTGTGGCCGTGATCGTGACAGTGCTAAGTGCCCACTTGCAGGCATTGTCGACCAGATTGGCGACCACCTCATCGAGGTCGTTGGGATCGACGGCGGTCACGAGGCCCGACTCAGCCGAATGAGTGATTGTAAGCGCACGATCCGCATATAGCCGCCGCATCGCCGCAACGATCGAGGCAAAGGCGGGTTCGACCGGTGTGATGACGCCGGGCAGACCGGCATTGGCGGCGGCGCGGGCGCGGGCAAGCTGGAAATCGATCTGACGTTGCATTAGCCCTGTCTGCTGGGTCAGGACCGCGGCGCTCTCCGTATCGCCTCTCGCGAGCAGCCGGCGCACTTCGTCTGTGAGCACCGCAAGGGGCGTCTTGAGGCCATGCGCAAGGTTGCCCGCCTGCGTACGCGCGCGGCGGACCATTTGGGTATTGGCATCGATCAGAGCGTTGAGATCGTCGACCAGCGGCCGAACCTCGGACGGAAAGTCGCCGGGCAGGGTTTCTGCCTTGCCCACGCGAATGTCGCTCAATGCATCGCGCAGGCGGCGCATGGGACGCAGGCCAAACCAAGCCTGTAATGCACCGGCCCCGATCAGGGCGAACGCCAGCGTGCCGAGCGACAGGATCAGCGCCCGATTGAAATGCGTCAGCACATCATCGACGATACGTTGGTCGGCTCCGATCTGAAGCACGTAGCCGCTTGCAGCGGTGTCCCATGGTCGCTCGTATGCGATCATCGGCCCCCCGGTCGGGCCGGCTTCGATCGAGCGGATAAGCTCCCGATCCGCACCTGGCGCCGGGGGCGGAAAATGCTGTTGCGGTTCGAGGGACGCCGATTGCAGCACGACGCCATCGCGACCGCTCACCTGCCAATAATAGCCGGCACCAGGCTGCGCGAAGCGTGGATCGCTGAGTCGCTGCGTCAAAGCGACATGACCATCAGCCGTGTGAGTTAACAGTAAGCGCTGTGCCGCTCACACCTTGCGTTGATGGCTCCACGGCAGGAGGCTGTCGATGT
>NZ_BNCG01000010.1:148605-158672 GCF_014656355.1 Camelimonas fluminis | reverse complement strand
CTTTATCTGGAGCCCGGCAGCAACGCTGCCGGGCTTTTTTTGTCCTGAAGAGGGCGGCGCACAGCGCCAATGGGCCTGGCGGTTGATCGCGAAGTTGATCGCGAAGATGCTGATGCATCCTTGAGTTGCAGGCGCGTCACGCGTTCCAGGTCCCTTCGGGCAGCCTGTCCGGTGGCGGCGTATGACTGCGACCGACGCTCAGACTGTCGGTCGCGTCGTCTCAAAGGCCGGCACGGCGCTGGCGAAGGCGTCGAGCCAACTCACCAGCCGGGGGTGAGACGCCCGCCACAAACCGTCGAAACGCAGATCCAGGTAGCCGAGCGCGCAAGCGAGGGCGATCTGCCCCACATCGGGCCGGCCGTGGCAGGAGGCGCCGGGTTGCGGCGGCGGCGCTGCCTCAAACGCCGTCAGGCCAGCGGACGTTTTGGCCGCCTGGGCGTCGACCCAAGCCTGATGGCGACGCTCCTCCGGCCGGTAGCGCGCCTCGTACACCTGAAGCACGGCCGCCTCGATCACGCCGATGGCCAGCGCCTGCACCCGCATCGCCTCATAACGTTCGGAGCCCGCGGGGATGATCAGGCCGCCGCCGGCGACGTGATCGAGATAGTCGATAATCACCCGCGAGTCGTAGAGGGCGCGGCCGTCATCAAGCACCAGCAC
Source organism: Camelimonas fluminis (assembly GCF_014656355.1). Lineage (GTDB taxonomy): Bacteria > Pseudomonadota > Alphaproteobacteria > Rhizobiales > Beijerinckiaceae > Camelimonas > Camelimonas fluminis. Next base: position 158,012 of record NZ_BNCG01000010.1, on the reverse strand, counting down.
CGGGATCTTGCCGAGCGGGTTCTGCCGCGCCAGCTCCGGGTCCGGCGGCATGACGGCGGCGGGTTGCGCGCCGACGCGGTCGGCCAGGCCGAGCACGTCGATAGCGATGAGCGCCATTCTGACAAAGGGTGAAAATGGCGATGTGCGCAGCAGCATGGCGACCGGTCCTGAACTGACGACGATTCGGCAAAAGGTTCAGGATGAACGTACGCCGGCGCGCGTTGTTGTGCGATGGGACATTGGTCCCAGCCGGAGCGCCCGCAGGAGAAATGGAATCCGCTTTTCGAAATAAAAATGCATCTGGAGCGGTTTTCGCTCAATCTGGATCGCAAACTGCACCAGTTTTCTTTGTTTTGAGCGAATTCTGATCAGAAAGCGCTCAAAACAAAGAGATTGAGCATTTTCGTTGGGCCGGATTTCGCCAGAGGCGTTCCCGCAGAAGGGTATGACCACGGAGGAAAAATCCCGGCCACAGGGGCAAGGTTCAGTCGGTTTCGCCCGCGATCCACGTGCAACTCGCGCCGCCCCGCCCGTCCGGCGCGAGACGCCCGGCCAGCGCCGGCAGCAGGATCCGGGCTTCCTCATGCAGCAGCCATGGTGGGTTGGCGATGATCAGGCCGCTGCCATTCAGCCGGTCGGGTGGCCCATGCCTGTCAATATACAACTCAAGCCGCAACAGCTTGCGCAGTCCGCTCGCGCGGAGGCGGGCGGCCGCCTCGTCAACCGTTGCGCGATCCTTGACCGGATACCATAGCGCCATGATTCCCGTGGACCATTTGCGCAGTGCGCGCGTCAGCTGGTCCACGGCGAAAAGCAACTCCCCCGGCTTCTCGTAAGGCGGGTCAACCAGCACCAGACCGCGCCGTTCCTTCGGCGGAATATTGGCGTTGAGGGCGGTCCAGCCGTCGAGATGAAGCGCGCGGACGCCCGGAACAGGCTGTAATGCTTCCTTCAACAGCTCATGGTCGGCCGGATGCAACTCGATCGCCAGAGCCCGGTCGCCAGGGCGCAGCATTTCGCCAACGATCAGCGGCGATCCGGGCAGGGCGTCCGGCCCATGCCGGCGCCGGGTCTGCGCAAGCGCCGCGCGCCATGGCGCCAGCAGCGCTTCGACCTCATCACTGAAAGGGGCCGCCATCAGCCCGACGCCGCGCAACCATTCTCCGGTGCGCGTCGCTTCGTCCGCGGCGAGATCGTAGAGGCCGATGCCGCCGTGGGTGTCCAGCACGAAGAACGGCGCATCCTTGTGGGCAAGATGCGTCAGGATGCGCGTCAGCAGGGTGTGCTTCATGACGTCGGCGAAATTGCCGGCGTGAAAGGCATGGCGGTAGTTCACGAAGCGTTCCGTAAATGCTGGCTGGCGTCAGATGGGCGTAAGTCCGGCCAGACCGGCTCTGAAACCTGCCCTGGCTTCCGGCGGCCGGGCGCGAATGTCAAATTCACATTCGCCCGGACGCCTGGCGCAATTGGAGCATTTTCGCAAAGAAAATGCGTGAAATCAAAATGACAGAACATTCGGGGTGAGCCGGGTTTCACCGCCAATGTCCCAGAGCATTCCCGATCTGCCCGGACCGGGATTGCTCCAGTTTCCCCTAGTTGAGCGAATTCTGATCGACCAGACAGTTCCATCTGGTCGGAAAGCGCTCTAGCGCGGCGGCGGAACCTCAAAGCCGGCGCGGCAACGGGGCGGCCCCATGTCGCCACAGGGCGCAAAACTCCGCAGGTCCTTGCTGAAGCAGATGTAGATTTCCTGCAACGCGCCGCGCGAGCAGGAAACATCGATCATGTCGACGCGCAGTCGCGGATTGGCGGCGACAAAGGCCCGCTTCAGCTCCATCGCGTTCGCCCGGAACGGTCCGCTGGCCTGGCGATAATCGTTGGGAATGGTCACCGCGTCGCGGGCCCGGCGCACATCGCGGAAATAATCCACCGCGGTGCTGCCGGAGCACGTGCCGTGCACCCGCCATTCATGCCGCGCCAGCCCTTCATCGGGGAAAACCCCATCGGCGGCGCGCAGCGCCATGCGCGACGGAAATCGTGGCGATGGCGCGCATTCAGATGGGTAGCCATTGCTGGCGTATTGCGGCCATAGCCCATGCACAACGAAGCCGAGCCTCTGCCCCACGTCGCACTGGCTGCGCTGCTTGCGCAGGCCTTCGCGAATGCAGAAGGACGGCGACCATGACAGGGCCAGAACGTAGTGATCGAAATTGCCAGGCGCAGCGCCACGATCGGCGCGCGGCCCTCCGCCCCATTGCGCGCCGGCCGGAGCACTGGCGGCCAGCATCGCGACGAAGCCAGACAGCGCCGCAACAAATCGCGCCGGGCGGGGCCGGCGCGTCAGGGCCAGAGCGGCGACGGATCGCGGGGTGATCAAGATGCTGGAGCCTGCTGGTTCAGGGGCGGGCCGAGCGGCAGCCCGGCGGATAGGCCCAGCCGCGATCAAGGCCGACGACGCAATAGTTCACGCCATAGGGCTCATAGCCAACGTTGAAAATGCCCGGTCCAGGCGTTCCCAGCGCTTCGGCCACTGAATAATACACGGTGCGGTGATAGCCGTCCGACATCCAGGCGCGGGCGCTGCAGAAGCGGCGCGGGATATAGTCGAGCCCGGCCGGCCGGTCGGCCAGGGTGGTGATGCGGTCGTAGCCGGTGATGGTGAGGCTGGAGTTCCAGTAATTCGCTTCCGTGCGGGCGAATTTGTCGGAAACCTTGTACAGCACCATGTTGTCGGTGCAGCCGGGCAGCACCGCGGTCCATGGCCGGGTGCGCGTCTCGGCCGGAACCTGATCGCGCGCTGCGGCGGGGCCGGCGAAGGCGGCGGCCGCGACGGCGGAGGCGCACATAAGAAACAGGGGCGAAAGCCGCTTGAACATGGTCGTTACCCGTCGCAATCAGTCATCATTACCGCCCCGGACCCTGGCTGGCGGGGCGACCGGCGACATTGCTCCCCAAGACAGCGCGCGCGAGGCTCGCGCTCATGGGAAAAGACAGGCCTGTCCGGGCTGCGAGGTTCCGGTCGCGCCTGTCGGTGAATCGGTTATGCCATGACCCGAAGGCCATGACCATGCCCCGCGCGCCGGGAAGCGCGCCGCCCTCCGCTATTCAGGTCGCCCTGCGCCATTCAGGAGAACAGCAATGTCCGCCACGTTTCCCCCCGCGACGCAGCCCTCCGCCAGCGCCCATGCGGCGGATCTGGCGCATGGCTCCAGGGGCGCGGGCCGGTGGGATTTCTGGATCGATCGCGGCGGCACCTTCACCGATGTCATCGCCCGCGACCCGGCGGGGCGCCTGCACGCCCGCAAGGTGCTGTCGCAAAGCCCGGCATGGCGCGATTCGGCGGTGCAGGGCATTCGCGAGCATCTGGGGCTGGCCCCCGGCGCGGCGGTTCCCCCGGGGTTGATCGGCGATGTGCGTATGGGAACCACTGTCGCCACCAATGCGCTGCTGGAGCGCAAGGGCGAGCCGACGGCGCTGCTGACCACGCGCGGCTTTCGCGACGCCCTGCGCATTGGCTACCAGGCGCGACGCGAGATTTTCGCCCGCCAGATCGTCAAGCCGGAGGCGCTGTATGGCGTAGTGGCGGAAGTCAACGAGCGTGTGCTGGCTGACGGAACCATTGAGCAGCCACTGAAGGAAGCCGAGGTGCGTCGCGTCCTGCAGGAACTGCGCGACGCCGGCTGGCGGGCGCTGGCCATCGTCTTCATGCACGGCTGGCGCTGGCAGGCCCATGAGCAACTGGCGGCGCGGCTGGCGCGCGAGATGGGGTTCGACCAGGTCACCGCATCGCACGAAGCCTCGCCGATGATCAAGTTTGTCGGGCGCGGCGACACCACGGTGGTTGACGCTTATCTCTCGCCAGTGCTGAACCGCTATGTCGCCCAGGTGGCGGAGGAACTGGGCGTCAGCGGCCTGAATAACGCTTCAGCCGATGGCGTGCGGCTGATGTTCATGACCTCGTCCGGCGGCCTCACCGCCGCCAGCCTGTTCCAGGGGCGCGACGCCATCCTGTCCGGCCCGGCTGGCGGGGTCGTCGGCATGGCGCGCACCGGCCGCGCCGCCGGTTTCGACCAGGTCATCGGCTTCGACATGGGCGGCACCTCCACGGACGTGGCGCATTTCGACGGAGCCTCAGCCGGGGAGGCGGGCGTCGCCGATTTCGAGCGCGCCTTTGAAACCGAGGTGGCCGGCGTGCGCATGCGCGCGCCAATGATGACGATCCACACCGTGGCGGCGGGCGGCGGCTCGCTGCTGAGCTTCGATGGCGCGCGGTTCCGCGTCGGGCCGGAGTCAGCCGGGGCCGATCCTGGCCCCATGTGCTACCGCAACGGCGGCCCGCTGGCGGTGACCGACGCCAATGTCATGCTCGGCAAGCTCGATCCGGAGCTGTTTCCGGCGATCTTCGGCCCGGATCGCGATCAGCCGCTGGACGTGGCGGCGGTGCGCGCCGCTTTCACCCGGCTGGCCGGCGACGTTGGCGACAGCCGTACGCCCGAGGAGGCAGCCGATGGCTTCATCGCCATCGCGGTCGCCAATATGGCCGAGGCGATCAAGCGTATTTCCGTGCAGCGCGGCCATGACATCACCGGCTACGCCCTCAACTGTTTCGGCGGCGCCGGCGGCCAGCACGCCTGCCTGGTGGCTGATGCGCTGGGCATGGAGCGGGTGCTGGTCCACCCGTTTTCCGGCCTGCTGTCGGCCTACGGCATGGGCCTCGCCGATATCGCCGCCTCCCGCAATGCTGGCCTCGACGTCGCCCTGGACCACGCGGCCCCCGGCGTCATCATCGACCTTGCCGACAGGCTCGCGGCCGAATGCCGGGCTGAACTGGCGGGCCAGGGCGTCCGCGATGATCTGCGAACCGCCATCCGCGTCCATGTCCGCTACGCCGGCTCCGATTCGGCCCTGCACATCCCGTTCAGCGCCGGCGATGACGCCGCGACCCTGACGTCCCGTTTCAACGCCGCCCACCGCCAGCGCTATGGCTTCATCGAGCCGTCGCGCGCCCTGGCGGTCGAGGCTGTGGAGGTGGAGTGCGCCGGCGGCGGCGCGGCGGCGCATGCGCCGGGGACAGACGGGAAGGCGCCTGCCCACGCCGCGCCCGTGCTGCGAGGCGCGCGCTTTTTCAGCCAGGGCGCCTGGCGCGACGCCGCGGTGGTCCGGCGCGACGCCATGCGCCCGGGCGCTTTCGCCGACGGCCCAGCCGTGATCGTCGAGGCGAACCAGACGGTGATCGTCGAGGACGGCTGGCGGGCCGCCATGAAGGCAAATGGCGATCTGGTGCTGGCGCGCGTGCGACCGTTGCCTGGCCGCAGCCTGCCGGGGTCGGATGTTGATCCGGTGATGCTGGAGATCTTCAACAATCTTTACATGTCGATCGCCGAACAGATGGGCGTCACCCTGCAGAACACCGCCAGTTCGGTGAACATCAAGGAGCGGCTGGATTTTTCCTGCGCCGTGTTCGACGCCGCCGGCAATCTGGTGGCCAACGCCCCGCACATGCCGGTGCATCTGGGCTCCATGGACGCCTCCGTCGCCACCGTCATCGCCGGCAACGCCCGCATCCGCCCCGGCGACGTGTTTTGCCTCAACGCCCCTTATAACGGCGGCACGCATCTGCCCGACATCACCGTCTGCACGCCGGTGTTCGACGACGGCCAGCAGACCATCCTGTTCTGGGTCGCCTCGCGCGGCCACCACGCCGACATCGGCGGCATCGCGCCAGGCTCCATGTCGCCGCGCGCCGTCACCATTGAGGAGGAAGGCGTCTACATCGACAATTTCCTGCTCGTCGACCAGGGCGAGTTGCGCGAGAGAGAGTTGCGGGAGCTGCTCGCCGGCGCCCGCTGGCCGGTGCGCAACCTCGACCAGAACGTCAACGACCTGAAGGCGCAGATCGCCGCCAACGAGAAGGGCGTGGCGGAGCTGCGCAAGATGCTGGCCCATTTCGGCCTGGCGGCTGTGCAGGCTTATATGGGCCACGTCCAGGATAACGCCGCCGCCAGCGTGCGGCGGGTGCTGGCGCGACTGCCGGAGAGTGAATTCGCGGTGGAGATGGATCAGGGCTGCGTCATTCGCGTCCGCATCCGCGTCGACGCCGACCGCCAGGGAGCGGAGGTGGATTTCACCGGCTCCTCGCCGCAACAGCCAGACAATTTCAATGCGCCGGAGCCGGTGACCCGCGCCGCCGTGCTCTATGCCTTCCGGGTGATGGCGGCGGACGACATTCCCATGAACGCCGGCTGCCTGCGTCCACTGCGCATCATTGTGCCGCCTGGCTCCATGCTGGCCCCGCGCTGGCCAGCAGCGGTGGTCGCCGGCAATGTCGAAGTCAGCCAGGCGGTGACAGATTGCCTGTTCGGCGCGCTGGGCGTGCTGGCCGCGGCCCAGGGCACCATGAACAACCTCACCTTCGGCAACGGGCGCTACCAGTACTACGAAACCATCTGCTCGGGCGCGCCGGCCGGCGTTCATGGCCAGGCCTATGACCCGCAAACCGCGACGGCCGCTGATGGCTTCGATGGCGCTGACGCCGTGCACACGCACATGACCAATTCGCGTCTCACCGATCCGGAGGTGCTGGAAAGCCGCTTCCCGGTGGTGCTGGAGGATTTCCACATCCGCCACGGCTCGGGCGGGAGGGGCCGCTGGAACGCCGGCGACGGCGTCAGCCGCACCATCCGTTTCCGCGAGGACATGGAATGCGCCGTGCTGTCCGGCCACCGCCGGTTGCCGCCGCACGGCCTGGCTGGCGGTCTGCCCGGCGAACCCGGCCGCAACCTCGTGCGTCGTCTCGATGGTCAGGTTGAGGACCTGCCCGGCTGCGCCGCGGTGACGCTGGCGGCCGGGGAGGCGGTGACCATCGTCACCCCCACCGGCGGCGGCTTCGGCGATCCGGCGCTGCGCGACAGGTGATTGTCGTCGCCGAAACAAAATGGCCGGCGAAGCGCCGGCCATCTCATCTCTCAATGCGTCATCCGGTGTGCGTCATCCGCCTTACTTGCGGATCAGCGTGCCGGCGCCGTGGTCGGTCAGCAGTTCCAGCAGGCAGGCGTGCGGCTGCTTGCCGTCGAGGATGACGACGCCCTCCACGCCCTGCTCCAGGGCGTAGATGCAGGTTTCCACCTTCGGGATCATGCCGCCGGTGATGGTGCCGTCGGCGATCAGGGCCCGGCACTGGTCCACCGTCAGCTCCGGCATCAGCTTCTTGTCCTTGTCGAGCACGCCCGGCACGTCGGTCAGCAGCAGCAGGCGTTTGGCGCGCATGGCGCCGGCGATGGCGCCGGCGAAGGTGTCGGCGTTGACGTTATAGGTGGCGCCGTCGGCGCCATTAGCCACCGGGGCCAGCACCGGCGTCAGCTCCGCCGCCAGCACCGCGTCGAGCACGGCGCGGTTGACGCGCTCCGGCTCGCCGACGAAGCCGAGGTCCACGTGCTTCTCGATGTTGGAATCGGTGGCCGTGGTGCGCCCGACCTTGCGGGCGATCACCATGTTGGCGTCCTTGCCGCACAGGCCAATGGCCTTGCCGCCTTCGGCCGAGATGGTGCCGACGATCTGTTTGTTGATCGAGCCGGCCAGCACCATCTCCACCACCTCGACGGTGGCCTTGTCGGTGATGCGCAGGCCGTTGGCGAACTCGGACTTGATGCCGAGCTTGTCGAGCATGCGGCCGATCTGCGGTCCGCCGCCGTGCACGACGATCGGCTTCACGCCGGCCTGCTCCAGCAGCACCACGTCCTGGGCGAAGTCCTGGGCGGCTTCCGGGTCGCCCATGGCGTGTCCGCCATACTTGATGACGATGATTTCCTGGTCGTAGCGCTGCATGTGCGGCAGCGCCTGAACCAGAATTTCAGCCTGGGTAAATACGTCGGGAAGTTCAGTCATATGCGCCTGCCGTCAGCCGGATACAAAACACAGCGAATGTCGCGCTGTTTTCAGCACGTTCTGGCGCACGCGGTCAACGCACGCCGTCATGTCAGCGCTTACCGGCGGTGTGCGTCAGGCTGATGGCGGGGCCGGCTTGCGGGCCGGGATCAGGCCCGCGACGCCGAGCAACGCCCAGCCCAGCATCAGCAGCGTGCCGCCGGTGGGAGCCGCCATGCTGAACAGCGACGCATTTTTCAGCGCCCGCATCGCCAGCTGGCCGCTGAACATCGCAACGCCAATGAAAACCAGCATCAGCGCCAGCAGGGCGATGTGACGATGCACCGCGCCGCTGCGCACGATCGCCGGCGCGGCGGCCAGCAAGGGCGCGTGGAACAGCAGGAACTGCGCGGCGGTCTTGAGGTTGTCGTCGCCGTTGACGTGGGCGGCGGCCGCCGCCGCCATCACGCCGGCAAGGCCGCAAAGGGCGCCGAGAAACAACAGAAAACGCTCAGGCATCGCGGGCTCCTGGTTGTCGTTGCCAAAGCGTTCGCCCGTGATGCGGCTCTGTCGTCGCATCAGGAAAACGCCGCCGGTCAGAGGTTGGAGCAAAATACCGGTTCGCTAACAATGGAATTTCGCTCAGGAAAGGGTCAGGTCGGCGGAACCGGGTCGAAACCACGCTCACGCATGAGTTGCACCACGGCGGCGCGCACCTCCTCCACGCCCGCGCCGGAGCGGCTGGAGGTGGCCAGAACCTGGGGGAAGGCGGCGGGGCGCCGGAGCAAGCTCTGGCGGATGGCGGCGATGCGCGCCTCCAGTTCCGATTTTTTCAGGGCGTCGGCCTTGGTCAGGATGACCTGGTACGACACGGCGGCGCGGTCCAGGCCATCAAGCACGTTGGTGTCGATCTGCTTCACGCCGTGGCGCGAATCGATCAGCACGTAAACGCGGGCGAGGCTGGCGCGGCCACGCAGATAGTCCTGGATCAGCCGCGTCCACGCCGCGACCTTCTCCTTGCCCACGGCGGCGAAGCCGTAGCCGGGCATGTCGACGAGCGAGAACTGGCCCCATTCCGGGCCGATGCGAAAGAAATTCAGCTGCTGGGTGCGCCCCGGCGTGTTGGAGGTGCGGGCCAGGGTGTTGCGGCCGGTGAGGGCGTTCACCAGGCTGGATTTGCCCACATTGGAGCGCCCGGCAAAAGCGATTTCCATGTCCTGCATCGGCGGCAGGCCGTCGATCTTCGCCGTGGCCCAGTAGAACTCAGCCGGTCCGGCGAACAGCCGCCGGCCGATCTCAAGGGTTTCGGCGTCAAAGGCTTCGTCCGCTCCGGGCGCCGCCGCGGGAGTTGTGTCAGGCGTGGCCGGCTTTTCGTCGCTCATGCTGGTTCTCCCGTTGCCGGGGTCCTTATAGAGCGTTTTCCGGCAAAGTGGATACATCTTTGCCTGGAGAAAACGCGTCAAACCAAAGAGATAGGGCGCCGCGCCGGTTCAGTGGCGACCTTCGCGCCCGGGTCGCCGCCGTCCGGCCGGACGATGGCGAGA
>NZ_BNCG01000010.1:134307-148520 GCF_014656355.1 Camelimonas fluminis | reverse complement strand
CCGGGCCCGCCGGGAGTTCTGATCGTCACTGCGCCGGGCTGGCGTCAGGCGTTTTTCGCCTTGCGGTTGAACATCTTCTTCAGATTGTCGAACAGCTCGATCTTCACGCCGTTCTTTTTCATGATGAAGCCCTGCTGCAGCACGGAAAGGAGGTTGTTCCAGCTCCAGTAGATCACCAGACCGGCCGGGAACGAGCCGAGCGTGAAGGTGAAGATCACCGGCATCCAGCTGAACATCGCCTTCTGCACCGGGTCCGGCGGCTCCGGATTCATCTTCATCTGCAGGAACATCGTCACGCCCATGATGATCGGCCAGACGCCGAGATGCAGCAGGGTCGGCGGGTTCCACGGAATGAGGCCGAACAGGGTGAACAGGTTGGTCGGGTCTGGCGCGGCCAGGTCGCGGATCCAGCCGAAAAACGGGGCGTGCCGCATCTCGATGGTGACCAGCAGCACCTTGTACAGCGCGAAGAACACCGGGATCTGGATCAGCATCGGAAGGCAGCCCGAGACCGGGTTGATCTTCTCCCGCTTGTACAGCTCCATCGTTTCCTGTTGCTGCTTCACCTTGTCGTCGGCGTAGCGCTCGCGGATGGCCATCATTTCCGGCTGCACGGCCTTCATCTTGGCCATGGAGGCGTAGGAGCGGTTGGCCAGCGGGAAGAACACCAGCTTCACCAGCACCGTGACCAGCAGGATGGCGATGCCGAAATTGCCGACGAGCCTGAAGATGAAATCCAGCACGAAGAACATCGGCTTCGTGATGAAATAGAACCAGCCCCAGTCGATCAGCAGGTCGAAGCTCTTGATGCCGTACTTGCGCTCATAGCCGTCGATGGCGGCCACTTCCTTGGCGCCGGCGAACAGCTGCACCGTGTCGTCAGCCGAGGCGCCAGGAGCGATGGTGATGGCCGCGCCGCGCACGTCGGTCTGGTAGATCGGCTTGTGCGCTTCGGTGACGGTGAAGCGTCCCTCGAACGGCTTTTCCTGGTTCGGCGCCAGGGCCGAGGCCCAGTATTTGTCAGTGACGCCAATCCAGCCGCCAACCGTATCCCTGAAAACCTGGCCGCGAACATTGCCGTACAGGATGTCGTTCTTGGCCAGCTTGTCGTAGGTCGGCTCCTGCAGGCCCGCCTTGCCGAGCACGCCGACGGGGCCTTCGTGCAGCACGAAATAGCCCTGGGTGTGCGGCTTGCCCCAGCGGGAGATCAGCGAAAACGGATACAGGGTCACTGGCGCGCCGCCCGTGTTCTTCACGCCCTGGCGGACGGAGAACATGGCGTTGTCGTCCACCGAAATCTGGCGCGTGAAGATGAGGCCCTGGCCATTGTCCCAGGTCAGGGTCAGCGGCTTGCCGGGCGTCAGGCGGTCGCTGTCGGCGGTCCACAGGGTGTTGGCCTGGGGCAGGGCGACCTTGGCGCCCGCCTCACCGATCCAGCCGAAGTCAGCGAAATACGGATCCGGCGCGCCCACCGGCTCGAACAGCACGATGATCGGGCTGTTCGGATTGACGGTTTCGCGGTGCTGCTTCAGCGACACGTCGTCGATGCGGCCGCCCATCAGATTGACCGAGCCAGCGATGGCGGGCGTGTCGATGGTCACGCGCGGCGACGCCTTCAGGGCCGCCTCGCGCGTCAGGGCGGGCGGCGTCTGTCCGGTCAGGCCGGCGTCCAGCGGCTGCGGCGCCTGTCCGGGCGCGCCAGGCTGGACTGCGGCGCCTGTCTGCGGCTGGCCGGCAACCTGCTGCGCGGTCTGCGTTGCCGGCGGTTTGGCGGACTGGCCCGATTGACCGAAGAAGTAAGTCCATCCAATCAGCACGGCGATCGACAGGCCGATCGCCAGGATCAGATTGCGATTGTCATCGCTCATGGGCTTTTGTCCGTCTTTTCGTGAACGTCGTTTCCGCCGCCGCGTGACGCGGCGTCCGGACGCGCGCTGCTTTTGCCCCGGCGGCGGCCGCCGTTGCGCGAGGATTTGGGCGCCGCTGCGCCCTTGCCGCTGGCGAGGGCCGGCGCGGCGTTGCGCAAATCGTCGACAAGCTGGTCAAAGGGGGCGGAGATGGCTTCGCGACGCGCGATCAGCACAAGGTCAAGCGAAGCAGAGGGCCAGGATGCGCTGGCAAGCTCAACCGCCGCCCGGAGGCGACGGCGAATTCTGTTGCGTTCAGGCGCGTTGCCGACGCGCTTCGTGACGGTGAAGCCAACGCGCATGCCTGCGCCGCTGTCTGCAGCCGAAGTGCGCATGATGCCCTGAACCGTCATTCGCGACGTGTGAAAGCGACGTCCTGCCGCCGCCGCGAGAAACTCGGACCGCCTGGTCAGTCTGCGGGCTGTCGCCGGGACGGAGGTCACGGACGCAGCCTCCACAGGCTGCGGATCAGGCCGAGAGGCGCTGGCGGCCACGGGCGCGGCGGGCGGCGATAACCTTGCGGCCGCCGACGGTCGCCATGCGCGCGCGGAAGCCGTGACGGCGCTTGCGCACGAGTTTGCTCGGTTGATAGGTCCTCTTCACGGCTCATCTCCGGTCGTAAGCGGCTGCGGTTTCGCTCCGCGCCCTCAGCCACACGGTGAGCAACGCGAGCCCGCCTGCGGCGCCGATTAAAATCAGTGGTTAAAAAAGCAAACGGCGCCCACGCGGGGCGCCCGCCAACCCATGGCGGGCTTATGGATGAAGCCGTTTTGAAAGTCAACGCACTCCCGCCGTCGCAAGGACGGGCGGAAGGGGCCGCGACGCAACCTTGATATGCAGCCCATTGTGGCGTTTTCCCGGTCGCGCGCGCCTGCAACGCCCGTCGATGGCGGCCAGCGCGCCGGCGATGCGCGCTGGCGCGGCAACCATCAATTAACCATGTGCGAATCGGATCCGGCCCCCGTTGCTGGCGGCAAGCGCCCGGAGCAGGCGCTGGTCCGCTCCCAAAAACGCGGCAAATCAACCATTTGACGTTACGTCATCCGGCGCTTCGCCGGCAGGCGCGGCCTCGCGACCCTTCCGCCGATTCAGCAGCCATTAGGGATACGGCGCCATTCCTGAGAGCCAGGCGGCCGGGTTCCAGCGACCGCCGTTCTGTGGTGGCGCGGCCGGTTTCGTCGCGATCAGGGTCCGCGCCGGAGACGGGTTGCGGCAGGTGATTTCAAGGGATTCCGGGGCGGATGACGTCGCCGGACGGGAGACAGCGCATGCGCCGTTTCGGTGGCCTGGCGGCCGCGGCAATGATTTTTCTGCTGGCTGGGTGCGGCATGTTTCCAGGAGAGAAGCGCGCGCCGTGGCGTGGCGAGGCGGAGGCGCAATGCCTCGCTCGCAAGCAGGTGAAGCCGTCCGAATTCATGCAGCCGATGAAGGCGATCAACGGGCCAGGGGCCTGCGGCATGGACTCGCCCTTCCGCGTCACGGCGATTCTGAATGGAACCGTGACCCTGAAGTCCCGGGCGGTGCTGGCCTGTCCGATGATCGCGGCCCTGGAGCAGTGGGTGGCGGAGAGCGTGCAGCCGGCGGCGCGCCAGTATTATGGAGTCGCCGTCGCCGAAATCCACTTCGGCTCCTACTCCTGCCGGGGCATGAACAATCGCGCGGGCGGGCGCCGCTCCGAGCATTCATACGGCAACGCCGCCGACTTCATGGGCATGACCCTGGCCGATGGCCGCAAGCTCTCGGTAGTCAAGGGCTGGCGGGGCTCGCCGGCCGACCAGGAGTTCCTGCGCACGATTTTCGTCGGCGCCTGCGGCCAGTTCAGCACCGTGCTGGCCCCAGGGTCAGACGTCTACCACTACAACCACCTGCATATGGATCTGGCGCGCCACGGGCGCGGCCGCACCATCTGCAAGCCGGTGCTGAAATGGACGCCCATGTCGCCGCCGCCCTTCGAGCCAGGACCGGGCATGGTCGCGCAGACTGGCGCGGCCAATATCACGCCCTACGACCGGGGAGCCTCGCCGTCCGCGGCCGAAAGCGATGTCGAGGCCGCGCACGATCATGAAGCGGCCGGGCAGGGCGCTGCTGGCGAGAATGACGCCGGTGATTATGGCGGCGGCAACCAGAGCCTGAATCAGGGCGCAGCCGGACGCGGCGGTCAGGCCGCCTCTATCAATGACTTGCTGCGTTAATTGGCTTCCGGTCAATATGAACAGGAAGCCGCTCCAGGCTTCCTGTCGTGAGCGCGCGCTGATCGACCGGACGGCTCCGTCTGGCGGAAGGCGCTTTCAGGTGTCTGGCTCCCATTCGCGCCCAAGCCCGCACCAGGCTGGGCGCGCTATTGCCTGTATCGCCCATGTCCGCCCGGCGTCAGAATTGATGCGTCCGACTTTCAATAGCAACAGACATATTTCCCAATAAATACTAAACAAGTCAGGCATAAAAATTGCAAAAGGCAATCGGATGTCTGAAAACAATGATGTTGAAATCACTTTCGTTGAAGCGAAATCAATCAACGCGGTGGGGAGTTCGGGAGTCTCCACCAACAAGATAGACAGTGGGCCGTTGGTGCACGCGTACGGTCCGCCAACCTGGACCGTGCGGCTGCAGACCAATCGCAAGGGGTCCACGGACACCGCCGCCCGCTATGTAGAGGCCTGCGGCGGCGAATTGCATCTCTACTCGCCAGCCTCGCGGGATCCCGTGCCACATATGCTGAATTTATATTTCGCGGTGGACGTGGATATTGACAACATGAACTTTCAGGCGAGTACGCGGCTGTATATCGCGCAGGGTCACCAGGAGCTCGACGGCCACAATAACTGGTGGGCCGGCGGCGCGGACATGCGGCGGCTGGATCTGGAGGACGGTCATCTGATCTTGCAGGGCAAGAACTCGCGCGGGAGTAGGAGCGAGCGAAGATACAGGCTCAGCGGGACTTACGACAAGCTTGTATTCAATCTGGTGTGACGCTGGCCAGTGGAGCGAATTTAACATTTGCACCCGGCTTCACGTCCGGCGACGCGCAAATGCTAAATTTATAAGTTCCACTATAAAATCAATAATTTGCTGGTGATCATTTTGTTGCCGGCATTCGCTCCGCCGCTCGGTATCGAGGGATGCGAATGCCGGAAACAGGCCACCAGAGCGCTTTCCGACCAGACGGAATCGTCTGGTCGATCAGAATTCGCTCAAAACAAGGGAAACTGGAGCAATCCCCGATCCATGTAGATCGGGAATTGCTCTAGCGCATGTCGGGGAAAAGTTGAGCCCGTTCTTTGCAAGAAAATGTGTCAAACTAAAAAGTGGGGCATTTTATGTGAACTGGTTTTCACTGGAAATGCCCGGGTTGCACGAGAACGCCGGCAACCGACGCCTTAACTTCGTCCGCGCCCGACTGTTTTGAAATGTCTCGCATGGCCGGACAACGCCCGGCCATGCCCGTTCTGGCGCGTCAGTACACCGCGTAGCCGCCGTCGATCAGCAGCGTGTCGGTGGTGTGGTAAGACGAGGCGGTGCTCATCAGATAGACGGCGATGCCGCCGAAGTCGGAAGGCTCTCCGAAGCGGCGCATGGGAATGCGCGGCAGGACGTTGGCGACGAATTTGTCGTTGCCCATGATGCCCTCGGTCATCTCGCTCTTGATCCAGCCTGGCAGGATGGCGTTGGCGGTGACGCCATAACGGGCCAGCTCCACGCCCAGCGCCCGCACCAGGGCGTTGAGGGACGATTTGGTGGCGGCGTAGTGCTCATTGCGCGCCGTGCCCGAGATGGAGGCGAGGCTGGAGGTGGGAACGAGGCGGCCAAAGGCGTCGCCCTTTTCCGCGCGCTCGATCATGTGGCGGGCGGCGAGCTGGAACACCTGCACCACGCCGTCGAGATTGGTGGCGAACATCTGGCGCCATTCTTCCGGCGTGCGGTCGATAAAGGCCTTGCGGCCGCCGCCGCCGATGCCGGCGTTGGCGAAGCAGCCGTCGACGCGGCCAAAGGCGCCGAGGGTGGCGCGCCAGGTTTCCTCAATGGAGCTGCGGTCGGAGACGTCGCATATGCGCGCTTCCACCTTGCCGGCGTTGTGGGCCTTGAGCTGCGCCAGCGCCTGCTCGTTTTTCTGTGGGTTGCGGCCCCAGATCGACACCGAACAGCCCGCCCGCACGAGGGCGTCGGCCATGCCGAGGCCAATGCCGCCGTTGCCGCCGGTGATCACCGCGACGCGATGCGACAGGTCAAAATCCTTGTTCATGCGTAACCTCCACACAGTTCTTCCTTGAGCCCGGATTGCCTACCACGGCCAGGCGGCGGAGCGGAAGCTGCTTCCTATCTAGCGTTTGATCTGTCACAACAGCGCAGGCCGCTGTCTGGAGGACAGAGTGCTGGCTGACCCATGGTCAGCCTGGCGATCGCACCGGGCGGCGGAACGGGAGCAAACGCGGGAAGCAGCATGTCATACGATTCGATCAAGACCGAAGGCGCCACCATCAAGACCGATCTCGCCGACGGCATCCTGACCCTCACCCTGAACCGTCCCGATCGTCTGAACGCCTTCACCGGCCAGATGATGCAGGAGATGATCGCGGTGTTCGACAAGGCGGACGCGGACGACGCGGTCCGCGCCATCATCATCACCGGCGAGGGCCGCGGCTTCTGCGCCGGCGCGGATCTCGCCTCGGGCGGCGACACCTTCAACTACGACAGCCGCACCTCCACCACGGATTTGCCGCTCGGCCGCGACGGCAAGCCCGACCTCGCCGCTGATCCGGCGATGCGCGACGGCGGTGGTCGCCTGACCCTGCGCATCTTCAACAGCCTGAAGCCGGTGATCGGCGCCATCAACGGCCCGGCTGTGGGCATCGGCGCCACGATGCAGCTGCCGATGGACGTGCGCATCGCTTCCGAGAACGCCCGCTTCGGCTTCGTGTTCTCCCAGCGCGGCATCGTCATGGAGGCCTGCTCCAGCTGGTTCCTGCCGCGTCTGGTCGGCATCCAGCAGGCGGCGGACTGGGCCTATTCGGGCCGCGTGTTCGACGCGCAGGAAGCGCTGGCCGGCGGCCTGGTCAAGGAAGTCGTGCCCGCCGACGAGCTGCTGCCGCGCGCCCGCGCCATTGCCCGCAGCTGGACCGAGCGCACGGCTCCGGTGTCGGTCTCGCTGATGCGCCAGATGATGTGGCGCATGCTGGGCGCCGAGCACCCGATGGAGGCGCACCGCGTCGACAGCCGCGGCATTTTCTGGCGTGGCAAGCAGCGCGACGTGCAGGAGGGCGTGACGTCCTTCCTCGAGAAGCGTCTGCCAAACTTCCCGGACAAGGTGTCGACCGACATGCCGTCGTTCTTCCCCTGGTACGACGAGCCGGAATACAAGTGATCCTCTCCGGTCCGGCGGCCGCCTGACTGGCCGCCGCGCGCATGGAGCGCCAGCATGATGAAGCCCCGGAGCCGCTCCGGGGCTTTTGCATATGAGCGTCAAACCGGCTCAGGCGCGCGCCGCCGCCAGCGCGCCCAGGACCCAGCCCAAACGCGTCATGGACGGAACGGGCCCGGCCATGATCATGGGGCGGCTGAGTGGAGCGTCCTTGCCGCAGCTCCGGCTGCAATCGTTCACAATCTTCATGTATATGAAGACCATGAACCGCATGTCTCCCGCTCCCGGAACTTCCGCAGACACGCCGGCGCCACGCGGCTTCGCGCACGTCGACGCATGGATCTTCGATCTCGACAACACGCTGTATTCCCATGAGGCGCAGGTCTGGCCACAGGTCGGTCAGCGCATCACGCGCTTCCTGGCGGAAACCTTCGACCTGGACGGAATTTCGGCCCGCGCCTTGCAGAAATATTACTACCATCGCCACGGCACGACCCTGCGCGGGCTGATGGAAGAGCACGGCATGGACCCGACCGATTTCCTCGCCTTCGTTCATGATGTCGATCTCAGCCTGCTGCCGGCCAACGAGCGCCTTGCAGCCGCCATCGGCGCCTTGCCAGGCCGCAAGCTGATCTTCACCAACGGCTCGGCCCGCCACGCGGAGAACATCTGCCGCAAGTTGGGGCTGGACAGCCATTTCTGCGGCTATTTCGATATCGTCGCCGCCGACTTCATCCCCAAGCCGGAGCAGGGCGCCTACGACATGCTGCTGGCCCGGTATGACGTGGATCCCGCCCGCGCCGCCTTCTTCGAGGACATGGCGCGCAATCTGGCCCCGGCCCACGCCCTCGGCATGACCACGGCGCTGGTGCTGCCGGCGACGCCCGATCCGTATCGCGAGCCGTTCGAGCAGGCGCGCGAGGAGCTGGCGCATGTCGACCACATCACCGATGATCTGAGCGGCTTTCTCGAAGGCGTCATCGCTGACAGCAACGACTGAAAAACGGGGAAACGATACATGGACAGCGCGCCCAACGCGGCCCAGGCGGAATTCTGGAACACGGGAGCCGTCCGCTCCTGGGTCGAACTGCACGAAGATCTGGACCGGCAATATGCGCCGTTGTCCGATCAGGCGCTGGCCGCCCTGCAGCCCGCGCCCGGCCAGCGTCTGCTCGACGTCGGTTGCGGCTGCGGCGCCAACACCCTGGAGCTGGCGACGCAGGCTGGCCCGCAGGGCGCGGCGGTCGGCGTCGACATTTCCGCGCCAATGCTGGCGCGGGCGCGCGAACTGGCGGCAGAGCAGGGCGTCGCCAATGCCTCATTCGTTGAGGCTGACGCCCAGATTGCTGATCTTTCGGCGGGCGGCGCGCCGTTCGACGGGGTGTTCTCGCGGTTCGGCGTCATGTTTTTTGCTGATCCGGTCGCCGCATTCGCCAACATCCGTCGCCACATGCGGCCGGGCGCGACCCTCGCCTTCATCTGCTGGCGCCGGCCGGATGAGAACCCGGTGATGCTCGCTCCCTATCGGGCGGCGCTCGATGTGTTCCCGGTAAAGCCGCCGAAGGCCGATCCGCTGGCCCCGGGGCCGTTCGCCTTTTCCGACGCCAGGCGCATCGAAGGCATTCTCGCCGACGCTGGCTTCGGCGCCATCGACATCCGCCCGCATGACCAGAAGGTCGGCGGCCTGTCGTTTGAACGGGCGCTGGACCAGGCGCTGCGCATCGGGCCGCTCGCCGGCCTGTTGCGCGAGCAACCGGAGGTCGCGGACGCGGCGCGCCAGCGCGTGGCGGAGGCGCTGCGTCGTCACGAGGCGGCCGACGGCGTCTGGCTCGACGCCGCCGTCTGGGTGGTCAGCGCCAGGGCGCCCTGAAGACCAGACGCTGCTTCATGGCGTTCTGGCGCATTCCTTTCGCGCATCAGGCGCCCGCATCAGGCTGGCGCACGACCCCACAACGTGGGCCCGCGTTGCGGATGGTTGCCCAGCACCCAGGTTCCGCCCGTACTGTCGCAGCACATCGCCGCGCCATTGGGATCGATGGGCGAGTGGAACAGGGTCGTCGCCGTCGCAGCGTTCACGTCGACAGCGATGATGTCGCCGGTCGCCGGATCAATGAATTGCAGGGCGCCGGTGGCCGGATTGGCGCAGGGCGACAGGGCGCCGCCATAGCTGGCGAATGGAACCTGAACCAGCTTCCAGCCAACCGCCCCTTGCGTGACAACGCGGATGATCTGGATCGTTCCATCCGGTTGTGGCGATGGGCCGCTGAGCGCCCATAGCGCCGGTTGCCGCGGGTCCTGACCCACCCAGATCACGGCGGGCTGGGCTGCCAGCGGCGGCATGAAGTTTTCCACCTGCTTCTGCAGCGCGCCGGTCAACGGTTGCCGGGCGGCGATGCCCTGGAACAGGCCAACGGCCTGCTTCCGGTTGGCCTGCCAGACATCGGCGACCGCGCCGTGATAGTGGGCGGGCGCCCAGATCAGCGCCGGCTCATCTTCTTGCGACACTTCCGCCGGGTCCGGAACCTCGCGCCGGCTCGTCCCCTCGAAACAGATGATTTGCAGGCCGTCGAAGGTGGCGAGGACGTAAGCCCTGTCCTGGGTGAAGGAGAAGCTGGCGAAATCCGAAACAGGGTTTCGGGAGGCCAGAGGAAGCACGGATCGCGTCGCGAGATCGTAAACTTCGAGGCCGCAGGCGGCGAAAGGCGCAACGCTGTCCCGCGTCATGCGCCAGATTTCGTTGCGCCCCGCAATGGGGTTGAAGCAGGGGCTGGTGATGATGACGCCGTCGCGATGTTCGACCGGCGTCGGGATGGCGCTGACGACGCCGCCCCGGAACGTTGTGAGAAAGCTCAGGTTCTGCAGTCGCCCCGGGTTCGTGCAGGTGGCGCAGATCCGGCGGACGCCGTCGCTTTCATCCGCCGCCAGCGTGAAGAACGTCGGATCGAGATCGCCGGTTTGCAGGGGAATGGTGGTGATGCTGGATGCGGTCGCCATGATGGGTGCGCCTGAATGGAAATGTCATGCGCGCATCCTGACATGGTTGCGGTTGGCAGCCGCCTGGAAGCGGAAGTCGCCCGCCCTCAGAAATGCGCCAGGAAACCGCCGTCCACCGCCAGCGAATGGCCAGTGATGTAGGACGCCTCGCGCGAGGCGAGGAACACCACGGCGCCGGCGACTTCTTCGGGCCGCCCCCAGCGTCCCAGCGAGGTGCGCTGGCCCAGCCAGGTCTCGATGCTGGCGTCGGCGACCATCGGGGCGTTGGCTTCGGTGGCGAAGTAGCCGGGGGAGACCGAATTGACCGTGACGCCGTGCGGTCCCAGCTCCGCCGCCAGTGCCCGGGTCATGGCGTCGAGGCCGCCCTTCGAGGTGGTGTAGAGCGCATCGCCGGCGCGGGAGATGCTGGCGGCGATTGAGGTGATGTTGATGATGCGGCCGTAGCCCGCCGTCTTCATGAGGGCGGCCGCCTTGCGGCTGATCTCGAATGGCGCGGTGATATTGGCGGCCAGCAACCCCTGCATGTCGCCGGGGCCAAACTGCTCCAGCGTGCGCCGGTCGCGCGCCGCGGCGTTGTTCACCAGGATGTCCAGGCGGCCGAAGCGGGCCATGACGCCGGCCAGCGCCGCCGTAACCGCCGCGTCGTCGGTGAGGTCGAAGGCCAGCGCCTGCGCGTCGAGGCCGCCCTGCGCCAGCGTTGCCCGCGCCGCCTCCAGTCGCCCGGCGTCACGGCCATTGATGAGCACCGTCGCGCCGGCGCGGGCCAGGCCACGGGCCATTTCGAGTCCCAGCCCGCGTCCGGCCCCGGTGACGAGCGCAACCTGCCCGTCAAGGCGAAATGGCGCGGCGACCACATTGCTCATGCCCGTCTCCTCTCCCGCGTCTGGGGCGCGGCGTGTTGGCGCCCTGTTGTGCCGCCCACGCGCCCGGGACACAAGCCGCCAGGCCAGGCCAGGCCAGGTCAGGTCAGCACAGGCCAGACAGCGGCGGGCGCCAGTGGATTGACACCCGCCGCATCCTGACTCACTTTGGAAGCATTCCGAGGGGGGCCCCGTGAGGGGGCTGAGATTCCACCTGTCGGAGGGCTCCTGTCCGGCTTGTCCGGGTTGGCCCTGTCCGACGCCGTGGTGACCCGCTGAACCTGATCCGGGTCATGCCGGCGGAGGGACAGGAACTTGCGCGCCACACAGCTATTGCATGTGTCTGCGGCGGCCAGCCGTCTGATGACGGTCCGGGACGCCAGCGGCAATACGACCGCCGGTTTTCCGGCGGCGCTGCCGCGCGCGTTGGATGAAAGCCTTGCCGGTGGCGAAGCCGTCCATTCCACCTCTGCCTTTGTCTGGCCGGATCGTCATCCCAGCCAGGCAACAAACCAGGGCAGAGACCATCATGACCGACGCCATCCTGAGCGGCGCCAGTGCGCCCGCCGCCGTCACCACCAGCGCCATTCGTGGTTCGCGCAAGATTTACAGCGCCCCGGCCGCGCATCCTGACATTCGCGTGCCATTCCGCGAGATCTCCCTGACGGAGTCTTCCGGAGAGCCGCCGCTGCTGGTGCAGGACACATCGGGCCCGTTCACCGATCCGGGCGTCAGCATCGACCTGACGGCGGGCCTGCCGCAGGCGCGCGCCGCGTGGATCGCCGGGCGTGGTTTTGAGGGCGTTGCGCCCCGCGCCGTGAAACCAGAGGACAATGGCGGCGCTACCGGAGCGCGTCTGGTGCCGGCCTGTCCGGCGCAGCGTCCGGTGCTGCGGGCCCGCGATGGCCAGATGGTCACCCAACTGGAGTTCGCGCGCGCCGGGATCATCACCGAGGAAATGATCTACATCGCGCACCGCGAGAACGCCGGCCGCCAGGCGATGGCCGCCGGCGCCGGGGATCGTCGCGCTGACGGCGAGGATTTTGGCGCAGAAATCCCCACCTTCATCACGCCGGAGTTCGTGCGCAGCGAAGTGGCGCGCGGTCGCGCCGTGATCCCGGCCAACATCAATCACCCGGAACTGGAGCCGACGATCATCGGTCGCAACTTCCTGGTGAAGATCAACGCCAACATCGGCAATTCGGCGGTGGTGTCCACCGCGGCGGAAGAGGTCGAGAAACTGGTGTGGGCCGTGCGCTGGGGCGCGGACACGGTGATGGACCTCTCAACCGGCCGCAATATTCACAACATCCGCAGCTGGATCATGCGCAATTCGCCAGTGCCGATCGGCACCGTGCCGATCTACCAGGCGCTGGAGAAGGTTGGCGGCGATCCCGCCAAACTCGACTTCGACGTGTTCGCCGACACGCTGATCGAACAGGCCGAGCAGGGCGTCGATTACTTCACCATCCACGCCGGCGTGCGCCTGCCTTACGTGCCGCTGACCGCCAACCGCGTCACCGGCATCGTTTCGCGCGGCGGTTCGATCATGGCGCGCTGGTGCCTGTCGCATCACCGCGAGAGCTTCCTTTACGAGCGCTTCGATGAGATCTGCGACATCATGCGCCGCTATGACGTCAGCTTCTCGCTGGGCGACGGCCTGCGTCCCGGCTCGATCGCCGACGCCAACGACGCCGCCCAGTTCGCTGAACTGGAGACCCTGGGCGAACTGACGAAAATCGCCTGGGACAAGGGCTGCCAGGTGATGATCGAAGGGCCCGGCCACGTGCCGATGCACAAGATCAAGGCCAACATGGACAAGCAGCTGAAGGCCTGCGGCGAGGCGCCGTTCTACACCCTTGGCCCGCTGACCACCGACATTGCTCCAGGCTACGACCACATCACTTCCGCCATCGGCGCGGCGATGATCGGCTGGTTCGGCACCGCCATGCTCTGCTATGTCACGCCCAAGGAGCACCTCGGCCTGCCCAACCGCGATGACGTGAAAACCGGCGTCATCACCTACAAGCTGGCGGCCCACGCCGCCGATCTGGCCAAGGGGCATCCCACGGCGCAATTGCGCGACGACGCCCTGTCGCGGGCGCGCTTCGACTTCCGCTGGGAGGACCAGTTCAACCTGTCCCTCGACCCGGACACCGCCTGCGCCTTCCATGACGAAACCATGCCGAAGGACGCGCACAAGGTGGCGCATTTCTGCTCCATGTGCGGACCGAAGTTCTGCTCCATGAAGATCACCCAGGACCTGCGCGCCGAAGTCGCCGCCATGGGCGACAACGAACGCCAGGCGCTGGAACAGGCGGCCGCCGGCATGAAGGTCAAGAGCGCCGAGTTCACCGCCGGCGGCGGCCAGATCTACGTGGAGACGGGGGTCGCGCCGGGCGAATAGGCGCCCTGCTTTTTCCGGGTGAGGCGCCCGCTTCACCCGGGCGGAATCCGGTATATGCTCCCGCCCGGCTGAAAACCGGGATGTTTCGGAAAGGCGGGCGGGCTTGCACAAACCATCGCCGACAGACAGGCTGCCGATCATCTGGCAGGTCGCGCTGCTGCTTGGCCAGGTGGCCCTGGCCGGTTGTGTCGACGCGATTGGCTGGTTGCTGCTTGGCGGCCTGTTCGTATCTTTCATGAGCGGCAACAGCACCCAGCTCGCCGCAGCCTTGGCCGATGGCAAATGGCTGCTCGCCGGACGCAGCGCCGCCGTGCTCGCCAGCTTCTTCGTGGGCGTTTTCGCCGGCGCCCTGTGGCGTGAACTGTCACGCCGGCGCTCGCAGGTCGGCGTCTTCGTGCTGGTGGCGCTGATGCTGGGGCTGTCGTTCCTGCTGGTGCGTTTCGACGGGCTGCAGCCGCTGCATCTGCTGCCGCTGGCCTTCGCCATGGGCATGCTGAACAACGCCCGCCGCCATATCGCCGGCGCGGCGGTGGGCGGCACCTTCGTCACTGGCGCTTTCGTGGCCGCGGCCCAGGGGCTGGCGCAGTGGCTGCTGGGCCGGGCGGGGCCGGCGGCGTTTGCGCCATACGCCCTGTCCTGGCTGGCGCTGGTCGTCGGCGCCCTCATCGGCGCCACTCTGGTGCTGCGCT
>NZ_BNCG01000010.1:0-134191 GCF_014656355.1 Camelimonas fluminis | reverse complement strand
CTGGCTGACGGCGCGCCGCGACGCCCCATGAGGCCGCCAGGCGAAGCATGTTCGCCCGGCGCCAATCGTCCTATCGCACCCACGCGCCGGGAATGAACACCCACTGTCCGTGGCGACGAACCCAGCGCGGCTGCCGCCAGCGGTGGCCGCGACGGTGGGGAATCCAGCGACCCGGAATCCAGACATAGGTGCGCCGCCGCGAATCCCACGCCCAGTGGCCGGCGGCCCAGACATGGCCAGGCCGTCCAGGCGGTCGCCGCTCACGACGCGGCGGCGGCGGCGGCCGGTTGGATGGCGGCCAGGACCTGGCTTCGGCCTCGTCGGGCGTCAGGGCGATCAGGGGCGTCGCCGCCGCCGCCGCGACAAGCGCGCCAAGGAAGGAGCGTCTCGAAAACATCTTGCCAGTCTCCCTGTTCGTTTGCCGCCCGTGGGCCACGGGCGGCCTCGTCAGTGGCTCAGGCCGCTTCCCGCGTCAGCATCCGTTCCGCCTGCGCGAGAATGAAATTCGCCGTCAGTTCCGGGTCCTCCATTGGCACGAAATGACTGCGGCCCTTCGCGTGGTGGACGTGCAACTGGGGAATCAGCTTCTGGAATTCCGCCGCCGAGACGTCGGAAATCGTGCTGCGGGCGTCGGCCCGCATCAGCGCGGCGGGCAATTTGATCTGGGCGGCCCGCTCCCAGACGCGCAGGATGTCGATGGAGTTGAAGATATTGGCCTCCCACTCCGGCGCGCAGGCCAGTGAGACGCTGCCGTCGGCGTGGGTGATCAGGCCGCCGTCCAGATAATCGTCGAGGATGCCGTCGGCCCAATACGCGAACATGCCGCGACCGTCGTATTTCGCGCGAATCTCGGCGCGCGAGGACCAGTCCCGCCGGCGTTTGCGCGCGCCAGCCGCCAGTTCGTTGTCGGTGATGGTTCCGTTGCGGCGCGCTTCCAGCAGGGCGGGAGCCGCGTCGGGGCCGATGACGGCGGGGTCGATCAGCACCAGGCCACGCGCCAGTTGCGGCCGCGCCGCCGCGTACATCAGGGTGACAGCCGCGCCCATGGAATGGCCAACCAGCAGGGCGGGCTCGCCCAGGTGCTGCAGCAGCCCGTGCAGGTCGTTCTCAAAACCGGACCAGTCGTGCACCGTCGCCGGGTCCGCCGGCAGGGTGCTGAAACCGTGGCCGCGCGCATCGCTCATGACGATGCGGAAGCGGTGCTTGAGCAATTCGCCGATGCGGCGGTAATTCTGGGCGTTCATGCCGGTGGCGTGCGCCAGATGCATCAACGGCGCGCCCGGGCCAGCTTCATCCCAGCGAATTATGGACATGTCGCCGTCGGCGAGGCGGATGGTTTCACGTTTCATCAGTAACCTGTGCCAGCCTCCGGCGCCGGGAGCGGACGACGGACTGGAGCATGTCGCATTCCCCAAACCGGGCGGGTTGGCCCGGCGTCGGGGAATGCGGGGATAGAAACTGGGTTCGATCTGGTCTGGGCCGGACCGGCTCGAACCCCGGCGGAAGCTTGCACTAATATTCCGCCAGATGCTTCCCGTGTCATCACCAACCGGGAGCAGACGCGACAATTGCGCAGTGCATGGCATTCGCCGCTTTGGCTTCTGACCGGTCCATTCCCGCTTATTTCCCGGAAGCGGCGGGGGCCTCCGGGGCCGGCTGTCCCTGGGCCGCCTCGCGACATTCCGTGGTCTTGCCGTCGCGCGTGAAACGCGCCGTTCCCTGATGTGTCCAGAACTCGACATTTCCGCCGGCGTAACGGACGCCGGAGGCGGCCATGGCGGCGCGCAGTTCATAGCGGTCGTCGCCAATGGTCAGCATGGCCAGCACGGAATCAGGAAAGCGCGCGACGATTTTTGTTCCGTCATCACAGGCATAGTTGACCGGCGGCGGGGGCGGCGTCGGGCGCTCCGGCTGGCGGCTGAAGGGGGCTTCCTGGTTTTGCGCGCCGGCCTGTCCGCCCATGGCGGGCGTGTGGTCAGGCGCCGCCGCATGCGCCGTCGCGGCGCAGCAGATCAGTGCGGCTGAAAACGGTCGCGCCATCCAGCGGCCCATGACATGCGTCAGGAACCGGGGCCTGAACCGGACCATGTCCCGGGAAAACGGCGCGGCGAACGTGTGGTCTGGCATCCTGTTCCTTTTCCTCCAGGGGGCGGGAGTGATTCCGGGTCGCGCCGCGTTTCACGTCGCGCCGCGCTGCGCAGCCTCGCCGCAAACGGTCGCTGAGGCAAACGCCGGCGGGTTTGTCTCGCGCCACACGGGTGAACTTCTTCGCGCGCGGCAACCCCGCGCGGCGCCCATATGCCGCGCGGCGCTTGACTCGACGCGCCGGTTGCGGGGACAACCGGCGTTCCCGCCAGCGCGAGACCGAGCGCGAGACTGGCAGCCAGCATTGGGATGATCATGGCCACGCAAACGGGCGATTACGCGCAACTCGAAACCATTATCGAAAACGCGTTTGAGCAGCGCGCCGAGGTTGGGTTCTCGACGAAGGGCGAGATTCGCGACGCCGTCGACACGGCGCTGAACCTGCTCGACAGCGGCAAGGTCCGCGTCGCCCAGAAGGGTGCTGACGGCGAATGGACGGTCAACCAGTGGCTGAAGAAGGCGGTGCTGCTGTCGTTCCGTCTCAACGACATGGCTCCAATCCCCGGCGCCCCTGGCGGCGCGACCTGGTGGGACAAGGTGCCGTCGAAGTTTGAAGGCTGGGGCGACAACCAGTTCCGCGCCGCCGGCTTCCGCGCCGTGCCGGGCGCCATCGCCCGCCGCAGCGCCTTCATCGCCCCTGGCGTCGTGCTGATGCCGTCGTTCGTCAATCTCGGCGCCTATGTGGACGAGGGCGCGATGGTTGACACCTGGACGACGGTCGGCTCCTGCGCGCAGATCGGCAAGAACGTGCACCTGTCTGGCGGCGTCGGCATCGGCGGCGTGCTGGAGCCGTTGCAGGCCGGCCCGGTCATCATCGAGGACAATTGCTTCATCGGCGCCCGCTCGGAAGTCGCCGAGGGCGTGATCGTCGGCGAGGGCGCCGTGCTCTCCATGGGCGTCTATCTCGGCGCCTCGACCAAGATCATCGACCGCGCCACCGGCGAGGTGCATGTGGGCCGCGTGCCGCCCTATTCGGTGGTGGTGGCCGGCAGCCTGCCGGGCAAGCCGCTGCCGGACGGAACGCCGGGGCCGTCGCTGTATTGCGCCGTCATCGTCAAGAAGGTTGACGCCCAGACCCGCTCCAAGACGTCCATCAACGAGTTGCTGCGCGACTGACGAACGCGCGGAGCGGGCGGCGCCAACCAACAGCCACGGGAGCCGCCACTGTCCAATCACGTCATGGCCGGGCTTGTCCCGGCCATCCACGGCGGCGACCCGTCGGCGCCCTGGGGCCACACGCACAACCGCCATGCCGCCGCTGCCTGCGCCGCGCGGGCATTCCGGCGCCATACTTCAAGCTTCCATCACCCAAGCCTTCCACCCAAGCCTTCCACCCGAGCCGGCGAGAGTGTCAAATGTCCGAGCCCCGCTCCCCCCTGGCTGACAACGCCCTGGAACTGACCCGCGCCCTGATCCGTTGCGCCTCGGTGACGCCGGAGGAGGGGGGAGCCCTGTCGTTTCTTGAGGGCGTGCTGGGCGCCGACGGCTTCGATGTCGAGCGGCTGACCTTCAGCGCGCCGGACACGCCCGACGTGGACAATCTCTACGCCCGCTACGGCAACGCGCGCCCCTGCCTGGTGTTCGCCGGCCATACCGACGTGGTTCCGGTGGGCGACGAAGCCGCCTGGACCCATGACCCGTTCGGCGCGGTCACGGACAATGGCCTGCTTTACGGGCGCGGCGCCGTTGACATGAAGGGCGGCGTCGGCGCCTTCGCCGCCGCCGCGCTAGACTACATCCGCGCCAATCCGGGTTTCCCTGGCTCCATCGCCTTCCTGATTACCGGCGATGAGGAGGGGCCGGCGGTCAATGGCTCGGTGAAGCTGCTGCAGTGGACGCGGGAGCAGGGCGAGGAATTCGATCACTGCATCCTTGGCGAGCCGACCAATCCGCAGGCTCTGGGCGACATGATCAAGGTGGGGCGGCGCGGCTCGCTCACCGGCCGGCTGACCGTGCATGGCGTCCAGGGCCACGTGGCTTACCCGCACCGGGCGCGCAACCCGATTCCGGCGCTGATGCGCTATCTGGACGCCCTGCTGGCGACGCCGCTCGACGCCGGCAACGAACGCTTCGACGCCTCCAATCTGGAAGTCATCAGCGTCGATGTGGGCAACCAGGCGACCAACGTCATTCCGGCGGACGCGCACGCGGTGTTCAATATCCGCTTCAACGACATCTGGACGCTGGAGACGTTGCAGGCCGAGGTGCGCCGCCGCCTGGCCTCGGCGCCGGAAGGGTTGCCTGAGGCAACCGTTCGCTTCGACCCGAGCAACTCCGTGTCGTTCCTGACTGAGCCCGGCCCGTTCGTCGACCTGATGTGCGACGCCATCGAAGCCGAGACCGGCCGCCGACCGGAGCTGTCGACCAGCGGCGGCACCTCGGACGCGCGCTTCATCAAGGACTATTGCCCGGTCATCGAATTCGGCCTGGTGGGCGACACCATGCATCAGGTGGACGAGCGCACGCCGGTCGCCGACCTTGAGGCGCTGGCCCGCATCTACCGCCGGATGATCGAAGCCTATTTTTCCCGCATCAGTCCGGCTGGATAATCCACGCTGACGAAATACAGCCCGTGCGCCGGCGCCATCGGGCCGCAACGGCGGCGGTCGCGCGCGTCCAGCGCCGCGCGCAGGTCGGAGACCCGCCAGCGCCCGCATCCCACCTGTTCCAGCGAGCCGGCCATGGAGCGCACCTGATGATGGAGGAACGAACGCGCTGAGGCGTTGATGCGGATTTCGTCGCCAATGCGCTCCACATCCAGCCGGTCGAGCGTGCGGATCGGGCTCGCCGCCTGACATTCTGAGGCGCGAAACGTGCTGAAGTCGTGGCTGCCGAGCAGCGTTTGCGCCGCCGCGTGCATGGCGGCGGCGTCCAGCGGCCGCGGCACGTGCCAGGCGCGGCCGAAATCCAGCGCCGCCGGCGAGCGCCGGTTGAGAATCCGGTAAATGTAATGGCGCTTCAGCGCGCTGTGCCGGGCGTCGAACTCCGGCGGGGCGCGGTGGGCCGAGACCACGGAGATGCGGTCGCCGCCAAGCTTGAGATGGGCGTTGATGGCGTCGCGCACCGTGTCCGTGCGCCAGTCGCGCGTCAGGTCCACATGGGCGATCTGGCCGACGGCGTGGACGCCGGCGTCGGTGCGGCCGGAGCACTGGGCGCGCGGGTGCTCGCCGGCGAATTTGACGATGGCCTCCTCAATGGCCTGCTGCACCGAGCGGCCATTGTCCTGCCATTGCCAGCCCACATAGGCGCCGCCGTCATATTCGATTACCAGCCGGTAGCGCGGCACGTTGAAACTCCGTCTGGTTCAGCGGCGGGAAAAGATGACTGGCGCGACGGTCAAAGCTGCGCGCCCGGCGCCAGCCGCGCCCCGCGCATGAATTCCCCGGCCGTCACCGCGCTTTTCCCGGCCCGTTGCGCCCGCAGCACGCGGATCGCGCCCTTGCCGCAGGCAATGGTCATGTCGGGAGCAAGCAGTGTTCCAGGCCCCGCCAGGCTGTCGTTCCCCGCCAGGGTATCTGGCGCCCCGTGGGGAGCAACGCCTGGAAGTTCATGCGCGATGGTCGCCTGCAGCACCTTCACCCGCTCCGGCTTGCCCTTGCCGAGGTCGGCCTCGAAAAACGCGCCCGGGAACGGCGACAGGCCGCGAATCTGGTCATGCACCGTCCGGGCGTCCTGTGACCAGTCAATGCGGCCGTCGGCGTTGCTGATCTTGTGGGCGTAGGTGACGCCGGCTTCCGGCTGCGGCGTGAAACCGAGGGAGCCGCGCTCCAGCGCCGCAAGGGCGCGGGCGGCCAGATCGGCGCCGAGGGCGGAGAGGGCGTCGTGCAGTTCGCCCGCCGTCATCTCCGGGCCAATCGCCAGCCGCTCGCACATGGCCACCGGGCCGGTGTCGAGCCCTTCCTCCATCTGCATCACGCAGACGCCGCTCTCGGCGTCGCCGGCCATGATCGCCCGCTGGATCGGGGCTGCGCCGCGCCAGCGCGGCAGCAGCGAGGCGTGCAGGTTGATGCAACCAAACCGCGGCGCCTCCAGAATATCAGGCGGCAGGATCATGCCGTAGGCCACCACCACGGCGACGTCGGCGTCGAAGGCGCGAAACGCCTCCGCCGCTCCGGCGGTGCGCAGGGTGGTTGGGGTCAGCACCGGAATGCCGAACCTGTCGGCCATGTCATGGACCGGGCTTTTGCGCTCGTTCATGCCGCGTCCGGCCGGCCTTGGCGCGCGGGTGTAGACGGCGACGACCTCATGGCCGTGGCCGACGAGTTCCGCGAGGGTGGGCGCGGAGAAATCCGGCGTTCCCATGAAGATGACGCGCACGGTTCAGCTCCTGTCGCATGTTCCGCCGCAGCGGCCCTGGCTCACGTCACAGGGATACGGCGTTTCAAACCTGGCTCAGGCCCGGGATTCTGGATTCAGGCCTGGGATTTGGCCAGCTGCCGCGCCAGTTTGGCGAACTTCGTGTTCACCCGGTCGCGTTTCAGTTTCGACAGGTAATCAATGAACAGCACGCCGTTCAGATGATCGATCTCGTGCTGCAGGCAGGTGGCGAGCAGGCCGTCCGCCTCAATTTCCTGCATTTTGTCATGGATGTCGCGATAGCGCACCCGCACCTGCGCCGGCCGCTCGACTTCCTCGTAATACTCCGGAATCGACAGGCAGCCCTCGCGGTAGACGTTGGTCTCGTCCGACTTCCAGGTGATCTCCGGATCGATGAAGATCATCGGATTGCCGTCGACGCCCTCGTCCCGCACGACGTCGAGCACCAGCAGGCGCTTCAGCTCGCCCACCTGCACGGCGGCGAGGCCGATTCCCGGCGCGTCATACATGGTTTCCAGCATGTCGTCGGCCAGCCGCCGGATCTCCGGCGTGACCGCGCCGACCGGGGCCGAGGCCTGACGCAGCATGGCGTCGGGAAGGATTACGAGGGGGCGAATTGTCATGATCTCCGCCAGATAGGGCTTTCCAGGCGCCCGGTCAATGTTGTACCTGTTTTGTTCCTGAAATGAAAACGGCGGCGGTCTGACGCGGCGTCGACCTGCCGGGGCGTTCAGGCCGCGCAGCGCGCAGACAGCTTCTGGCGACTGGATTCAGTTGATGGCGGGCGCATGAAGGACGCTTGAGTGCATGAGGGACGCTTGGGTAACAGTCGCCGGGCATGGTTTCAGTCAGAACGAGACGCTGCTTGGCCTGGCGATCGCCGGCGTTCTGTTGCTGGCAATGCTGCTGTGGCGCGCCGGCGGCCAGCGGCGCATCGCGCCAGGCTGGGAGGCGGAGGAGGTGCTGGCCGCCCTCGACGCCCATGCCCGCGAGATGGACGCCCGGCTGGAGCACCTGGCCCGCGCCCAGGCGGAAATGCACGGCGGCCTGCATGCGGGCGTTCAGGGGCTGGGCGCGCATCAGGCTGAGATCCAGCGCGCCGTCGCCGGTCAGATGGAGGTGCTGCAACACCGCGTCGGCCGTGGCCTGGCCGACATGATGGAGCGCACCGGCGGCGGCCTGGCGCATCTGTCCGAGCGTCTGGCGCTGATCGATGCGGCCCAGCAGAATCTCAACGCCCTCACCGGCCAGGTGGTGGGATTGAAGGACATTCTCGCCAACAAGCAGACGCGCGGCGCCTGGGGGCAGGGGCGGATGGAGGCGATCGTTCGCGATGGCCTGCCGACGGGCGTCTTCAGCTTTCAGGCCACCCTGTCCAATGGCCGCCGGCCCGATTGTCTGGTGCAGTTGCCCGGCGACCGGCCGCTGGCCATCGACGCCAAGTTTCCGCTGGAGGGGTTTCAGGCGTTTCGCGCCGCGTCCGGAGAGGAGGCCCGTCGCGCCGCCGCCGCCCGCCTCCGCCAGGACGTCGCCATCCATATCCGCGATATCGCCGGCAAATATCTGCTGCCGGGCGAGACCCAGGACATGGCGCTGATGTTCGTGCCCTCGGAATCGCTCTACGCCGACCTGCTCGAACATTTCGAGGATGTGGCGCAGATGGCGACGCGGGCGCGGGTCATCATCGTGTCGCCGTCGTTGCTGGCGCTGGCCATCCAGCTGGTGCGGGCGCTGGCTCGCGACGCCCGCATCCGCGATGAGGCCCGGACCATCCAGACCGAGGTCGGCCGCCTGCTCGACGACCTCAACCGCCTGCAGGATCGCGCCGGCAAGCTGGACGCGCATTTCCGCCAGGCCCGTGAGGACCTGGCGGCGCTGAACGTGTCGGTGGAGAAAATCGCCCGCCGCGGCGGCCGCATCGCGGCGCTGGAGTTCGATGGCGCGGAGTGAAAGAGGCGATCAGTTCGCGATGTATGTGATCCTGGCGGTGCGGCCCTGCGAGACGGGCGGCGTGTCAGCCGAATAGGTGATGGAGAACAGCGGCGCGTAGTTGGGGCGGGCGTCGGTCAGGGTGAGTTTCATGTTGCAGAACGACTGTTGCGCGACCACAGTCTTGATGAGCTGGTCGCTGTTTTCGACGTCGTTGATCTGCACCAGGCTATAGTTGCCGCCAATACTGCCGCCTGCCGGCAACTTTCGGCAATCGTCGACACCATAGGAAGCCATGGTGATGGCGGCGATGGCATTGGCCGGCTGTTCCAGCATGCTCCCCTTGATACTGGCGTTCTGGCTGAAATCCTGCGTATAGGCGCTCGTGGTGAATGGCCCCCGGACGCCATTGCCGGTGGGGTCGCTCATGTCATGCACCAGATTGACAGGGTCGCCTGGATTGACCGGCGCCAGGGGCGTTGAGATCAGTTGACCAGTGTTGTCCAGTTTCATGGAGGCGAGAGACCATCCCTGGCCCTTGCCGAACATGTTCCAGCCCAGCACGGCGCGTAGGGCGTTGGTCGCTGGACTGGCGTCGTTGTAGACTGAGGAGAACAGGTAAATGCTCTGGTCTCCAGACATCGCGGGGGCCGCTGGCGCGGTCAGCCCGGCGTGCATGAAGTTCACGCCTCTTGTCAGCCCTGCTCCCGCCACCAGATCGTATCCGTCAAGCGTGGCGTCGCTTGCCATGCCGCCGGCTTGCAGGGCGGCGCCGCCGCGACTGTACCGCGGCTTGGCGCAGCTCCCTGCGGCGCGTGAGGAGCTGTCTTTCTTTGAAACAATGCGTCCGCCGGCGAGCGTCTCATGCGGCTTCAGAAACGTGACGCATTCCGGCGCCATGTAGCCGAATGGCGTGGCGAGATAGCTGGCGGGCACATGCGCAGGCCGCGAGGCGGCGTTGGCGGGGGCGCTCGCGAGGGCGAGACCCGTCGCCAACGCCAGTGAGGACAGAAAACAGGTTTTCATTCCGTAGCTCCGGTGAGCAACTCCAGCAATTCGGGGACGCGGGCGCGATTTTCTCTCAGGCGACGATCCGACAAATCGGGCGCGTCATCGGCCTGGTATCCGCGAATTGTTGGAAAATTGATGATATAACTTAAGTATTGTCGTTGCTGGCCAGGTTAATTCACTGGCTGTCGAGCGTCAGCGTGATCGCGCATTTGTGGGCCGAGGCCGGGGCCACGACAATCTGGTCGCTGATGTTCTTCTCCCCGGTCGAGGTGGTCAGATCAGTGGCGAGGTAGGGATAGAGAATTTCACCGCCTGCAGGCATCAGGTTGCAGGTTTTGACGTTGTAGCCTTCCAGGCCAACATTGATGACCTGATCCGGATTGAACGAGGGCGGAGTGAAGGTGGTCTGCACAAGCGGATTGCCAGCCTCCCCGTCGAGGACCGAGGCGTTGATGACATGCTTCCCGTTGGCCTGCCGGGCGTTGATGATCTGCCGCAGCTTCGCGCCAGGCGTCGCCGGAACCGGATCGGAAACATACAGGCAGTCGTCATCCTCGGAGGCGAACCACGTGGTCACGGTCCAGCCCGGCGTGACGCCCATCATGTTCCAGCTCACGACGGTCTGCACCATGGGGCCTGAGAGGTCCCCGGCGTCGTGCAGGCCAGCGAGCAGATAGAGAATCTGCTTGCCCTTCAGGGTCGGGGGCGGCGGCACGACAATATCGGCCGTCATCTGGATTGTTTGATAATCCTTGGGAAAGTTGACGGAGGCGTCGGCAAGATAGTGGCTCTTGGCCGCCAGCTTGCCGCGACGGTCGCCGGCGCGATCAAGCGTCAACCCGGCGGCGTTGAAGCGGGCGCTTTTGCATTCGCCGGGATTCACATCCCTGCTGGCGCGGCGCCGCGCCTGCCGCATGGCGACGCTTTCGCCTTTTCGCAGCTGTATGACGGCTTGCGGCGCCACATAGCCAAGGGGCGTCGCCAAATAGTGCGCCGGCACGCTGGCCGGTCGCTGTTCCGCGCTGTTGTCGGCGCCGTTGGCCAGGCTGGCCATGGGCGGCAGCGTTGCGAAGAGCAGGCCGGCCGCGACCAGAATGGAATATGCTCTGGGTGATGTCATGATGTCCTCGGATCATGCGCGCTGTGGAAGTAAAACTGTATGGCGCGTTGAGCGGGACGTCAGACAATGACAGAGGTTGTATGATCTATGGCGGCTGTTGCAGGTCGTGATGACAGGCGCGCGGCAGGGGCGCGCCTTTTATTCCTGCTTATTCATGCGGATATTTTGCACGAAAGCGCGCCCGGACTTCCATGGACTCTGGCCCGTCGCTTGCGTTTGCTACAGCGTGGTGCGCTGGCGGATGGCGGCGACCAGGGTGCCTTCGTCCAGATAATCCAGTTCGCCGCCCACAGGCACGCCGTGGGCGAGGCGCGTCACCTTTACCGGCAGATGCTGCAGCATGTCGGTGATGAAATGCGCCGTGGTCTGGCCGTCGACGGTGGCGTTCAGCGCGATGATGACTTCCGTGACAACCGGGTCAGCGGCCCGCTCCGCCAGCGACGCCAGATTGAGGTCGTCCGGCCCGACGCCGTCGAGCGGCGACAGCACGCCGCCGAGCACATGGTAGCGGGCGTTCAGCGCCGCCGCGCGCTCCAGCGCCCACAGGTCGGAGACACTTTCCACCACGATCAGCACGGCGGGGTCGCGGCGCGTGTCCTGGCAGATGGCGCAGGGAACGCTGGTGTCGACATTGCCGCAGGTGGTGCAGGTCACCACCCGGTCGGCGACGACGCGCACCGCGTCGGCCAGCGGCCCGAGCAGCGCCTCGCGCTTGCGGATCAGGTGCAACGCCGCCCGCCTTGCCGAGCGCGGCCCCAGTCCGGGCAGACGCGCCAGCAACTGGATGAGACGTTCAAGTTCGGGACCGGTTGACGAAGCCATGATGACCTGGAAAATCTGCGCCGGAGCGCTTGCCCGTAGCGGGCGGGTTACCCGGAGCCGGAGATGAATTCACCGCTCATGTTGCGCCGCTGGCGCAACCATGGCGAAGCGGTTTTCACCGTAAATGCTCCAGAGCGATTCATGAACGGCTCCGGTTCCGGAAACGGGATACCACTTTCCGTCCGGATCGCGCATCAGCGGAAAAGTTACGGCGCGCCATTCCGTTTGAACCTGCCTGAGCCTGCCCTGACGGCGTCTGTCTCGCCGCAGGGCGTTCCTGGCGATGGCAGGGAAGGCCGTCAGTTCGCCGTATGCCTGCTTTGGGCGCCGAGGCGCGCCGCGGCCTGCACCCAGCGGTCAAAATCGTGCATGTTCTGCTGCACATAGCCCTGCAGATGCCGCACGCCGCTTTCGAGCGCCGCGCGCTGGGCTTCCGGCATGGTTTCTTCCGCCAGCGCATGGCGCAGGTTGACGACGTCCTGCTGCCACTCGCGCGCCACCTGGGCCAGCCAGACGGCCTGGTTCAGGGCCGTCGCCATCCGCGTCCGGTCGTTGTCCGCCGGTGGGCCAGGCCGCGTCACGGCGGCGAGGGCGTGGCCCAGCGCCGTATGGGCCGCCTCCAGTCGGTAGACCAGCGCCACGTTCAGCGTATCGCTGGCCACGTACGTCTCGTGCAGTTCGCGCGCGATCGTCATCATGTCCGCTGTCGCCCGACGCAGTTGCCGGCGGGCGCGGGGATTGAACGGCGCCAGCCACCCGGCCACGGCGGCGAGCCAGCGCGCCGGCCGCGCCAACGCGCGTCGCGCCAGTCCGGCGGCGCGCCCGGTTCCAGCGGCGCGCCGTCCGGCGCCCGGACGCGCGCCCGCCGGCAGGCGGCGCAAGACGCGTTTGGGAGCCGGATCAGGCCGCGCCACGGGCGTCCTGCTCAGAACAGGTTCATGCCTGGAGGGATCGGCAGCCCCTTGGTCAGTTCCTGCATCCGGTCCTGAACCAGCTTCTCGCCCCTGGTCCGCGCGTCGTTAACGGCGGCCACCACCAGATCCTCGACGATTTCCTTCTCGTCGGGGATCAGCAGCGTGGCGTCGATATGGATGGCGCGCATGGCGCCTTTCGCGGTCATCCGCACGGTGACGGCCCCGCCGCCGGCGGCGCCCTCAACCTCGAGATTCTCAAGTTCCGACTGGGCGTCAGCCAGCTTCTGCTGCATCGCCTGGGCCTGCTTCATCAGCCCCATCAGATCGCGCATGTCATCTCCCCCTGAAACGGCGCAGCCGGTCCGACTGCGTCAATCGTCAAACTCGCCGTCGCCCTCGTCGGCGAACGGCGCATCCGCATTGTCCCCGTCCTCTTCCTCGCCCGTGGGGCGCACGTCAATCACGTCGACGATCTGCGCGCCGGGAAAACGGTCAAGCACGGCGCGCACCAGCGGATGCGCGGCGGCGTCGGAATGACGCTCGGCCTTTGCCGTGGCGCGCCGCTGCTGGATGGTGTCCTCGCCGGTTTGCGATGAGATGGCCACAACCCAGCGCCGGCCGGTCCATTCCTGCAAACGCCCGGACAACTCGGAGGCGAGATGGCGGTTGCCGTTTTCCGCCAGGGCAAATTCGATGACGCCGTCCTCAAACCGCACCAGGCGCACGTCGCGCTCCAGCGCCACCTTCAGGCCGATGTCGCGTTTGTCGCCGGCGAGGGCCACCAGATCCTCGAACCGGGCGATGCGCACCGCTGGCGCGGCTTTCGGGGCAGGCTCCGCCGGCGCCGCCATGGCTGGCGCCGGCTGGCTGGAAACCAGTTGCATGGCGCCGCTGGCCAGCGCGGTGGTCGCGGCGCGTGGGGCGCCGCCGCCGTCCCCCCCAAAACCGCCTCCGCGATCACTGCCGGCGTAGCCGGTCGTCTGGCCAACCGCATGGGCCATGGCCTGGGGCGCGCCGCCGCCATGGCCGACGCCGATGATGGGGCCGGCCCCGCCGGATGGGGCGCTGTCGCGCAGCATGCGCAGGGCTTCGTCCGGCGTCGGCAGATCGGAGGCGTGGGCGAGGCGCACCAGGGCCATCTCGGCGGCGGCGAGCGGGCGGAAACTGTCCTGCACCTCGGGCAGGGCCTTCAGCAGCATCTGCCAGGCCCGGGACAGGGCGCGCAGGGAGAGCTTTCCGGCCAGATCGGCGCCACGGGTGCGCTCGGCTTCGGTCAGCGACGGGTCTTTCGCGGCGTCCGGAACCAGTTTCAGCCGCGTGACCAGATGGGTGAAGCTGGCCAGCTCCGACATCACCACCGCCGGGTCGGCGCCGGCGTCATACTGTTCCTGCAACTGGCCAAGGCTGGCCGGCAGGTC
Source organism: Camelimonas fluminis (assembly GCF_014656355.1). Classification (GTDB taxonomy): domain Bacteria; phylum Pseudomonadota; class Alphaproteobacteria; order Rhizobiales; family Beijerinckiaceae; genus Camelimonas; species Camelimonas fluminis. The sequence continues at coordinate 120,515 of NZ_BNCG01000010.1, read as the reverse complement.
GCCGCGCATCACCGCCTCGAACAGGTCGATAATGCGGCCGCGATCAGCCAGGCCCAGCATGGCGCGCACGGTTTCGGCGCTCACATGGCCGGCGCCATGGGCAATGGCCTGGTCGAGCAGCGACAGGGAATCGCGCACGGAGCCTTCCGCCGCCCGGGCGATCTGCGCCAGCGCCTCGTCTTCCGCCGTCACCTTTTCCGCGTCGCAGATGCGGGCGAGATGCATCGCCAGCACCGGCGCCTGCACCCGCCGCAGGTCAAAGCGCTGGCAGCGGGAGAGGATCGTCACCGGCACCTTGCGAATTTCCGTGGTGGCGAAAATGAACTTGGCGTGCGGCGGCGGTTCCTCCAGCGTTTTCAGGAAAGCGTTGAACGCCCCCGTCGACAGCATGTGCACCTCGTCGACGATATAGACCTTGTAGCGGGCCGACACCGGGGCGTAGCGCACCGAATCGTTGAGCTGGCGGATGTTGTCGACGCCATTGTTGGAGGCGGCGTCGATCTCCATCACGTCGATGTGCGCGCCGTCGATGATCTGCTGGCAGTGCACCCCGGGCTGGGTCAGATGAATGGTCGGCCCGCCCGAGCCGTCAGGCGTTTCATAGTTGAGCCCGCGCGCCAGGATGCGCGCCGTGGTGGTCTTGCCGACGCCGCGCACGCCGGTCAGCATCCAGGCCTGTGGAATGCGCCCGGTCTCGAAGGCGTTGGACAGGGTGCGCACCATGGCTTCCTGACCGATCAGGTCATCGAAATTGCGCGGACGGTATTTGCGCGCCAGCACCCGGTATCCGGCCGCGCTGGCGGCAGGCCGGGCGGATTGCGCGGCGGCGGCGAGGCCCGGCAGGCCCGGGGCGTCGGCCGCGAGGTCCTGGTTCGCGAGGTCCTGGTTCACTTGATCCTGGGACGCAGTGTCTGGCGAATCGGTCATGGGCGCCTGTGGTTGTCCTCAAACTGCGCGGCTGTCCGGCGTTATCCAGCTGGCGCTGCGGCAAGCCACGGGCCGGGACAGGGCGGATGTCGCCGCGCAGGTCTTTGCTATCAAGTCCTTGCTATCACGAAAGGCGGGGCGGATGCGAACCATCGTCGCCTGTGGCCGCCGCCAGCCCGCCACGCAGCTTTTTCGTATGGCGGCGCAGGGCGCCGGCCAACGCCGCGTCAGCTGGCATGGCCCGGACTGGTGATCATCAGATTGTGCGAGAAGTCTGAATTGCAAGCCCGGCGGGGGAGGCCGGCGATCCCGGCCACGCCGGGACGGTTGGCGCGCTGTTGGCCCGCAACATGCTGGCGCCGCCTGCCGCGATGGCAGGGTGGGAGGCTGAACGGAGACCCGCCCGATGCTCGTTAGGGCTGCTTCCTTCCGGACCTGACCCGGTTGGCGAGTGGAACGTCCAACGCCAACCTCCCGCCGCGTATATCGTGCAAAGCCGCGCCACATGCAAGAGCCGCCTGCGGGGATGCGGCAATCATCCCCGGATGATGCGGCCAGCCTGCGCCAGCGTTTGCAGTCATCGCCGTTTGCATCGTCCGCCCGGGCGCCGGATAACCACAGAAGCGCATTCCGCTTAACGTGGACGCCCCGCCGCGCGCGGGAGGCGCGGCAACGCAAAAGGATGGAGCGAAAGCCCGAGCGGATTTTGCTCTGGAGGCAGACAATCAGCCAGGGGAGACGTCCCATGCATGACGACGCGACAGGCTTCACCAGCGCGCTTGAAGCTGGGTTCCAGCTTGATTCACGTCTCGCGGCCGATTGCGGGATCGTCGGCGACCTGCCGCTGTCACGCGTGCTGTTGATGGACGACAGCCGCTACGACTGGCTGATTCTGGTTCCACGTCGCGCCGGCGTGTCGGAGCTGGTCGATCTCGATCCCGACGCCTACGCCGCCCTCGCAGCTGAAATGCGCTTTGTCTGCGAGCAGGTCCGCCGTCATGCAACGCCGTTCAAACTCAATGTGGCGGCGCTGGGCAACATGGTGCGGCAACTGCACGTCCACGTCATCGCCCGCCAGGAAGGCGACGCGGCCTGGCCCGGCCCGGTTTGGGGCGCCGGTCTGATCGCGCCCTACGGGAAAGAGGCCCTGGCGCAGGCCTGCGACCGCTGGCGCATGGCGCTGGGCCTGCCGGATTGATGCGTTTTCCGCACCAGCGATCCGCGCGCCAGCCTCTTGCGGCGCGGCGCGGGCGGCATACGCTGGAGCCAGATCCGTTCATCCTGAACCGGATTTGGCTCCGTCTCTTCGGAGCGGGGTATTTTTTCCTCATGCGAAGTGGCGTCCATTTCGCTGGAAAATGTTCTAACGGCTTCTTGCCGGGCAAACTCTGGCCGTCCGGGCGGCGTTTGCTCTGAAGCCGGGAAAAAATTGAATGGAAATGTCCGGGAGACTCCATGGCGACCGATATAGATAACCGGCGTGAAGGCGCGTTGCGGCCGGAACTGTCAGCCCAGGTGGGCTATGCAACCAATCCGCTGGTGCGCCACTCCGAGCGCCGCGATGACGACGCCCGCATGGCCAGTTTCCGCGCCTCCCAGGACGCCATCGCCTGCATCATTGTCGGTGACCGGCCGCTGATCAAAAGTGGCCCCGGGGGCCGGCCCGACCCGTGGTTTTCTCTGGATGAGGTGTTCCGCCTTGGCGAGCCGCGCGAGCTGCCGTTTCTCGGCACACTGAATGAGCGGCCCGTGTTCCTCGCCATTCATCCCCAGGAGTTCGGCGAGAAACTGCAGGGCTACAGCGATCTGGTGGTGGCCGACCTGCGCGCCATGGCCATGCAGGGCGCCCTGCCGCCGGAGGAAATGGGCGTGTTGGGCGAGGCCAAGGGCCTGGCCTACTGGCACCAGCGTCACCGCTTCTGCTCCAACTGCGGCGCGCCGAGCCGCATGGTGTCGAGCGGCTGGCGCCGTGACTGCGACGCCTGCAACGCGCAGCATTTTCCCCGCACCGACCCGGTGGTCATCATGCTCGCCGTGCGTGGCGATGAATGTCTGATGGGCCGGCAGCCGCAATTCCCGCGCGGCATGTATTCCTGCCTCGCCGGTTTCGTCGAGCCGGGGGAAACCATTGAGGACGCGGTGCGCCGCGAGATCATGGAAGAGGCGGGGGTGCCCTTGGGCGCGGTGCGTTATCTCGCCTCGCAGCCGTGGCCGTTCCCCGGCTCGCTGATGATTGGTTGCGTCGGCGACGCCCTGTCGGCCGACATCGTCGTTGACCGGACCGAGCTCGATGACGCCCGCTGGTTCAGTCGCGACGAAGCGCGGCTGATGCTGGCCGGACGGCATCCGGGCAGGCTGTTCGCTCCGCCGCCGATGGCGATCGCTCACCACGTGCTCGCCGCGTTTGTGCGCGGTGAGACGGGCTGACGCTGCCGTTCCAGAAGGCCAGATCGTCGAGGCTCTCCCAGCGCAGGCGCAGCGCCGGGAGGCCCTTGCAACCCCGGGCCGGAGCGGCGTCGATGATGTCGCCGCCAATGGCGCGGAAGAACACGATGGCGACCACATTGCGCTCCGGCGCCCACAGGCTGACGCTGTCGTGGCCACGGGCCTTCAGGTCGCAGGCCATCAGACCCATCAGCCGGGTTCCGACGCCGCGGCACTGCATCGGCTTCAGCACCAGGATGTCGAGAATGACGCCCTCGCCGTCAATCGCGGCGCAGGCGCCGGCCCCAATGATCTGCCCGTCCGATTCCGCCACGAACACGCTGACGGTGATGTCCGACAGCCGCTGCGTCCAGCGGGCGAGATAGTCTTCAGGCGAACCCGGGCGCAGGTCGCGGTTTTCGACAAGACCACGCCAGGTTTCGCGATGCGCGGCGGCGTGCGCCGTGGCGATGCCGGAAATGTCGGTCGCGATGGCGGGCCGGTAATGAACGCGCATGGCGTGCTCCTTTCCCTGATGCGTCTGTTGTCGTGGCGATCCTCCAGCCTGGCGCGACGCCTGGCGTGACGGACATTGGCGATATGGCTGAAAGCAACGGTCCGGCCTTTGCCGGGCGTCTTTCACTTGCAGCAACTTGCCCGCTGACAACGGCGACAAAACGACGGTCTTGGGCGGAAACAGGGCGATTGCGTGTTTTACACGCCCAGACTGTTATATCAGATCGCGAAGATGCAGGCGCAGCCGCGATCCGCGAGGCTCAACCCGCGTGACGCGTTTCCTTGCGGGAAACGCCTCCCTGTAAGAACGCCATGCGCTGAACGGGTTTCGCCAAAACCCGATGAGACCCCCCCGGGGTTTTGGTTCAATCCGCCGGAATGGTCATTTCTGGCGTGGAGCGGGACGCCGCCTGGACAGAGGCCTTGCGACCGGCGAGACGCAAAAAACCCGCGAACCCCTGCGGCTCGCGGGCTGTCTGCGCCATGTGCATGTCAGGGGTATGACGGCTGGCCGTCGCGCCCGTCAGGCGGCTTGTCCGGCGGCGGTGGCCCGCAATTCGTCGCGGTAGGACGCGGCCGGATAAACGCCAAGGATGCGCAGCTCGCGCGAGAAGAAGCCCAGTTCCTCCAGGGCGTTCTTAAGACCCTGCTCATCGGGGTGCCCCTCGACTTCCGCATAGAACTGGGTGGCGGCGAACTGGCCTTCGAGCTGGTAGCTCTCCAGCTTGGTCATGTTGACGCCGTTGGTGGCGAAGCCGCCCAGCGCCTTGTACAGCGCCGCCGGCAGGTTGCGCACCCGGAAGACAAAGCTGGTGACGGTCGGGCCTTCGCCGGCTTTCGGCCATTTTGGTTCGCGCGACAGGATGATGAAGCGCGTGGTGTTGTGCGCCTCGTCCTCCACGTCCTCGGCCAGGATGTTCAGGCCATAGACTTGCGCGGCCAGTCGTGGCGCGAGGGCGCCGCGACTGGGGTCGTTCCATTCCGCCACTTCGCGCGCCGCGCCGGCGGTGTCGCCGGTGATCACCGCCTTCAGCCCGAGCTGGCGAATGATGCGCCGGCACTGCCCGATGGCGTGCACATGGGTATAGACGCTGGTGAGCTGGTCGATCTTCGCGCCCGGCAGCCCCATCAGCTGAAACCGGATCGGCAGGAAGTGCTCGCCGATGATGTGCAGGCCGGAGAGCGGCAGCAGGTGGTGAATGTCGGCGACGCGGCCGGCGATCGAGTTCTCGATCGGAATCATGCCGAACTCCGCCGCGCCGTCCTTCACTGCGTTCAGGGCGTCATCGAAGGTCGGACAGGGCAGGGTGTCGCGATCGGGAAACACTTCCCGGCTGGCGATCTGCGAATTGGCGCCGTGCTCGCCCTGGAAGGAAATCAGCCGCGAGTCGCCAGCAGGGTTGGCGACATTGGTGTCGGAAGCCGGAGCGTCGTGCGCTCCTGACGTGGCGCCGGTCATGATCTCTCCAGTAAATCCAGTAAACAGGGGCGGTCCGCTACAGCCGCGCCGGATGCGTGCAGGTGAGGTTGGTTATTCGCGGGCGGCGCCCAGCGCGGCGCGCGCCCGCTCCAGGTCGTGGGGGGTGTCGACGCCGAGGGGCACGTCGTCAACCACAATGACGTCGATCCGCATGCCCGCCTCGAGCGCCCGCAACTGCTCCAGGTTCTCGCGCCGCTCCAGCGGCGAGGGCGGCAGGGCGACGAAGCGTTGCAGCGCGCTGCGCCGCCAGGCGTAGAGGCCGATGTGGTGCAGCAGCGGCCCGTCGCCCCATGGCGCGGTCGCCCGGGTGAAATACAGCGCCCGGAGCCGTCCGGGGGCCACTTCGGCCCCCACCGCCTTCACGACGGACGGCTCAGTCCGTTCTTCCGCGCGGGTGATGACTGCGGCGAGCGTGGCGATATCCACAGCCTGATCGGCCAGCGGCGTCAGCGCCGCGGCGATAATCGCCGGATTGATTGTGGGAAGATCGCCCTGCACGTTCACGATCACGTCGTGGCGTCCCCCGGGGTCGATCGCCTGCAACGCCTCGTGGATCCGGTCTGAGCCAGACGGATGGTCAGCCCGGGTCATCACCGCCGTTCCGCCAGCTTTTGCAACGGCTTCAGCGATCTCCGCCGTGTCCGTGGCGATGACCACGGGGCCGATATTCGCCTCCTGCGCCCGGCGCATGACCTGGACGATCATCGGCGCGCCGGCGACGTCGGCGAGCGGTTTTCCCGGAAGGCGCGTGGAGGCCATTCGGGCGGGAATGAGAACAAGAGGCTGGATCATAGTTTGGAACGGCGTCAAAAAGTAGCAAAGTGCGTTTCACCTATACGAGTTGCGTTCGCCGCGTCAAAGCGGTTAATCATCGCCCCAAAGCTCCGCCTGCGGGGCGCCGTCCTTATCCAGATCACGCCATGCGGAGTCGCCGTTTATGGATTCCTTCGAGCTTAACAAGATTGCCGGCGCGGTTCTGGGCACTCTCATGTTCGTGCTTGGGCTGAATATCGTCACCGAGAAACTGTTTGAGAACCATGCGCCGAAGGTCCCGGGGTATGATCTGCCGCAGGCGGCCGAGGCTTCGGCCGGCGGCGCCGCGCCCGAGGCAAAGGCCGCGACGCCGCTGCCGGTGCTGCTGGCCAAGGCTGACGCCGCCAAGGGCGAGAAGGCCATCGCCAAGTGCAAGACCTGCCACAGCTTCGAGAAGGGCGGCCCCAACAAGATTGGTCCGGATCTTTATGGCGTGCTCGGCCGTCAGGTGGCGCATCATGAGGGCTTCGCCTATTCGAAGGGCATGAAGGATCACGGCGGTTCGTGGAACTTCGACAACCTCAGCGAATTCCTGACCAACCCGAAGAAGGCCGTGCCTGGCACGCTGATGAATTTCGCCGGCGTCACCAAGGAAGAAGAGCGCGCCGACATCCTTGCCTATCTGAATACGCTTTCCGACAGCCCGTTGCCGCTGCCGAAGGCCGATGCAGCCCCGGCCGCCGGCGCGGCTCCCGCCAAGGAGCCCGCCAAGGAACCGGCGAAGCACTGAGCTGGCGCGGCTTCAGGCCGCCGCTGGCGAACACGCCGACGGAAAACGATCGAGCCGGGCTTTGCGCCCGGCTTTTTCATGTGCGCAGCGCCGCGGCGGGCGTTGCAGGTCGCTTTCCGGCCAACTTTTGCGGGCCTGTTTGCCGGACCGGTTGCTGGGGTATTAAAATCTTTTTGGGTAATAGCGCCGATTCTGCTGGCCTTACGCCTGAAACGTTGTCCGGCGCCGCCTGTTCACGTCGCTGCTTGACGTCACGACAAGTCTGCGCCGCCAACGCCGGAGAAACCTGTGCCCGAATCCAAGCCCGCCAGGAAGCCAGAAGCCCTGCAGTCCGCGCCGCCCGCGTCTCCGGAAACGGTGTCAGCCTGGGCGCCGGTTACCCGGCGCGCCGCCCTGTTCGGCGTGGCTTCGGCGGCGCTGGCCGCCGGGTTCTGGCGCGCCGGCGCGGCGCACGCCGCGCAAAAGCCGCAAGACGGGGCGCTGGCAGAGGCGAGGCTGTCCGCCGCTGACAGGCCGCCGTGGCGCCACGCGCTCTCGCTGATGGGGCAGCCGAAATACGGCGCGGATTTCAAGCATTTTGACTACGTCAATCCGGCGGCTCCGAAAGCTGGCGTTGTCCGCTTCGGGTCCCAGGGCGGTTTTGACAGCTTCAACGTGGCCGTGGCGGGCGTAAAGGGCGAGGTGGAGAGCCGGCTCACCCTGATTTACGACCAGCTGATGGAAGCCTCGCTGGATGAGGTGAACACCGAATACGGCGTGATCGCCGCCGCGGCGCGCTACCCGGAGGATTATTCCTGGGCCAGCTATCGCCTGCGTCCTGAGGCGCGCTGGCATGACGGGCGGCCGGTCACCGTCGAGGACGTCATTTTCAGCTTTGAAAGCCTGAAGAAGCTGAGTCCGCAATACGCCGCCTACTGGCGCGATGTGAGCGCCGTGGAAAAAACGGGCCCGCGTGAGGCGACTTTCCGTTTCGCGGCAAAGGGCAACCGGGAGCTGCCGCAGATCGTTGGCCAGTTGCCGGTGCTGCCGAAGCACTGGTGGGAAGGGACTGACGCCAGCGGCCGCAAGCGCGACATCACCGCGACCACGCTGGAGCCGCCAATGGGCTCCGGGCCCTATCGCATCAAGGCCTTCGACGCCGGCCGCTGGTGCGAATACGAGCGGGTGAAGGATTATTGGGGCGAGAAGCTGCCTGTCCGCGTCGGCATGCATAATTTCGATGTGGTGCGCGTCGACTATTACCGCGACATCACCGTGTTGTTCGAGGCGTTCAAGGCTGATCAGTTCGATTTTCGCACCGAGAATGTCGCCAAGAACTGGGCCACAGGTTACGACTTCCCGGCCGTGCGCGAGAAAAGGGTCATACTGGAGGAGTTTCCCCAACGCAGCAGCGGCGTCATGCAGGCGTTCGTTTTCAATATGCGCCGGCCGCAGTTTCAGGATGAGCGGGTGCGCCGCGCGCTGAATTACGCCTTCGATTTCGAGGAAGTGAATCGCACCCTGTTTTTTGGCCAGTACAAGCGCATTGATTCCTATTTCTCCGGCACCGAGCTGGCTTCATCCGGCCTGCCGGAAGGCCTGGAAAAACAGATTCTGGAAAGCGTGCGCGACAAGGTGCCGGCCAGCGTTTTCACAGAGGTCTATAAAAACCCCGTCGCCGGTTCGCAGGAGGCTTTCCGGGCCAATTTGCGCGAGGCGCACCGGCTGCTCGGCGAAGCCGGCTGGGAGCTGAAGGGGCGCAATCTGGTCAACAGCAGGACCGGCACGGCTTTCGTCATCGAATTCCTCAGCTTTGATCCCTCGTTCGAGCGTTACGTCCTGCCGTATCAGAACGCCCTGAAGCGTCTGGGCATGACCGTCAATCTCCGCGTCGTCGACGCCACCCAGTACCAGAACCGCCTGCGCGCCTTCGATTATGACGCCGTCACCTTCCTGTGGCCGCAGTCCCTGTCGCCGGGCAATGAGCAGTGGAATTTCTGGGGGGCGGAAGCGGCCAAACGCCCCGGCTCCATGAACATCGCCGGCATCAGCGATCCCGGCGTCGATGCGCTGATCGGCAAGGTGGTCTACGCCACCACGCGCGAGGAGCTGGTCGCCGCCGCCCGGGCGCTCGACCGGACGTTGCTGCACCACAATTATGTCGTGCCGCAGTGGACCTACAATTTTCAGCGCACGGCGCGCTGGAACCGCTTCGGTCATCCGCAGACCATGCCGGAATATGGCGCGGCGGCGTTCCCCACCATCTGGTGGTGGGATGCGACGCTGGCGGCGAAGACCGGCGGACGGCGTTGATGGCGGCCGGGGCTGCTGACAGACGCGTGGGGGCGCGGCGATGATTGGCTATATCCTGCGCCGCCTGTTGCTGATGATCCCGACGATTTTGGGCATCATGCTGATTTCATTCGTGCTGGTGCAGTTCGCGCCGGGCGGGCCGGTGGAGCGGGTGATCGCGCAGTTGCAGGGCACCGACGCCGGCGCCACTTCGCGCATTTCCGGGGGCGGAGGCGGCGATTTTGCGTCGTCGGCGTCGGCGGACAGCAGCTATCGCGGCGCCCAGGGGCTTGATCCGGAGTTCATCAAACAACTGGAAGCGCAGTTCGGCTTCGACAAGCCGGCGCACGAGCGCTTTTTCAAGATGATCCGGGACTACGCCCGCTTCGATTTTGGCAAGAGCTATTTTCGCGACACGCCGGTGGTTGATCTGATCCGCGAGAAGCTGCCGGTGTCGATCTCGCTCGGCCTGTGGATGCTGCTGCTGTCCTACGCCGTATCGATTCCGCTCGGCGTCGCCAAGGCGGTGCGCGACGGCACGCGTTTTGACACCTGGACCTCGGTAGTGGTTATCGTTGGCTACGCCATTCCCGGCTTCCTGTTCGCCATCCTGCTGATCGTGCTGTTCGCCGGCGGTTCGTTCTTCCAGATTTTTCCGTTGCGCGGCCTCACCTCCGACAACTGGGCGCAGCTCAGCCTGGCCGGCAAGGTCGCCGACTATTTTTGGCACCTCGTGCTGCCGATCACCTCCATGGCGCTCGGCGCGTTCGCGACCTCGACGCTGCTGACCCGCAACTCCTTCCTTGATGAAATCCGCAAGCAATATGTGCTCACCGCGCGGATGAAGGGGCTGACCGAGCGCCGGGTGCTTTACGGCCACGTGTTCCGCAACGCCATGCTGATCGTCATCGCCGGCCTGCCGGGCGCGTTCATCGGCGCCTTCTTCGCCGGCTCGCTGCTCATCGAGACCATCTTCTCGCTCGACGGTCTCGGCCTGCTGTCGTTCGAATCGATCATCAACCGCGATTATCCGACGGTGTTCGCCTCGCTCTACATCTTCTCGCTGCTCGGCCTGGTGGTGAACCTGATTTCCGACCTGACCTACGCCTGGATCGATCCGCGCATCGATTTCGCCGCGCGGGAGGCCTGAGCATGGCCAGCGCCGAATCCGTCGCCCCCGCCACCGCCGCGTCGCCGGTCACAGCGCCCGTCATCGTCGCGCCGTCGCTGCCGCGCGGCCGCTTCGTCAGCCTGTCGCCGCTCAACCGCCGGCGCCTGCGCAACTTCCGCGCCAACCGGCGCGGCTGGTGGTCGCTGTGGATTTTCCTTGTCCTGTTCGTGCTGACCCTGTGCGCCGAACTGATCGCCAACGACCGGCCGATTGTCGCCTCCTACAAGGGCGAACTGCTGTTTCCCGCCTTCGTGCACTATCCGGAGGAGAAGTTCGGCGGCTTCCTTGCGGTCACCGACTATCGCGACCCGACCATCGCCGATGAAATCAGGGCCCATGGCTGGATGATCTGGCCGCCGATCCGCTTTTCCTACAACACCCAGAACCTCAATCTGCCGACGCCCGCGCCATCGCCGCCCACCTGGTTGCTGAGCGAGGCGCAGTGCAAGGCGGCGGCGGAAAAGGTGGGGGGAACCTCGTGTCGCAGCCTTGAATGGAACTGGCTGGGCACGGACGATCAGGGCCGCGACGTGCTGGCGCGACTGATTTACGGCTTCCGCATCTCGGTGCTGTTCGGCCTGTCGCTGGCGGCGCTGTCATCGGTCATTGGCGTCGCCGCCGGCGCCGCGCAGGGCTTTTTCGGCGGCTGGACCGATCTGATTTTCCAGCGCTTCATCGAGATCTGGACGGCCATTCCCTCGCTGTATCTGCTCATCATCCTTTCAGCGGTGATTACCCCCAGCTTCTTCGTGCTGCTCGGCATCCTGCTGCTGTTCTCCTGGGTGGCGCTGGTGGGCGTGGTGCGGGCGGAGTTCCTGCGCGCCCGCAATCTGGAATATGTCCGCGCCGCCCGGGCGCTCGGCCTCGGCAACGGCCGCATCATGTTCCGCCACATGCTGCCCAACGCCATGGTGGCGACGCTGACCTTCCTGCCGTTCATCCTCAACGGGGCCATCACCACGCTGACCTCGCTGGACTTTCTGGGCTTTGGCCTGCCGCCCGGCTCGCCGTCGCTGGGCGAGATGCTGGCCCAGGGCAAGGGCAATCCCGAGGCGCCGTGGCTTGGCCTCTCCGGTTTCTTCGTCATCGCCCTGATGCTGTCGCTGCTGATCTTCGTCGGCGAGGCGGTGCGCGACGCCTTTGATCCGCGAAAGGCTCCGGCATGAACGCGCCCAACGCATCAACCGCCCCGCTGCTTCAGGTGCGCGGCCTCAGGACCGCCTTCCGTCAGGACGGTCAGACCAGCATGGCGGTCGACGGCGTCTCTTTTGATCTGGCGCGCGGCGAAACCCTGGCGCTGGTGGGCGAATCCGGTTCCGGCAAATCGGTCACCGCCATGTCGATCCTGCGGCTGCTGCCCTATCCGGCGGCCAGCCACCCGGGCGGCGAGGTGCTGTTTCGCGGCAAGGATCTGTTGAAGGCCAGTGACGCCGAACTGCGCGCCGTGCGCGGCAACGACATCACCATGGTGTTTCAGGAGCCGATGACCTCGCTCAACCCGCTGCATACGATCGAAAAGCAGGTTGGTGAAATCCTGGCGCTGCATAAAGGCCTGCGCGGCAAGGCGGCGCGCGCCCGCATCATCGAACTGCTGGAACTGGTGGGCATCCGCCAGCCGGCCGAACGGCTCTCCGCCTACCCGCACCAGTTGTCCGGCGGCCAGCGCCAGCGCGTCATGATCGCCATGGCCCTGGCCAATGAGCCAGACCTGCTGATCGCCGATGAGCCGACGACGGCCCTCGACGTCACCGTGCAGGCGCAGATCCTGGCGCTGCTCGCCGATCTGAAGCAGCGGCTGGGCATGGCCATGCTGTTCATCACCCACGACCTCGGCATTGTCCGGCGCATCGCCGACAATGTCTGCGTGATGACCGGCGGCCAGATCGTCGAACGCGGCCCTGTCGCCGAAGTGTTCGCCGCGCCGCAGCATCCTTACACCCGCAAACTGTTGCACGCCGAGCCGAAGGGGGAGGCCGCGCCAGTCGCCGCCAGCGCCCCGGTGGTGGTGGAGGCGGGACCGGTCAGGGTGTGGTTTCCGATCCGCAAGGGTTTTCTGCGCCGCGTCAGCGGGCACATCAAGGCGGTGGACGGGGTGTCGATCCGCCTGCGTCAGGGGGAAACCCTTGGCGTCGTTGGTGAATCCGGTTCTGGCAAGACCACGCTCGGCCTGGCGCTCCTGCGCCTCATCCAGTCGGATGGGCCGATCGTCGTCCTCGGTCAACGCATTGACGGCGTTGGCGCGCGCCAGCTTCGCCCGCTGCGCCAGCGCATGCAGGTGGTGTTTCAGGACCCCTACGGCTCCCTGTCGCCGCGCATGTCGGTGGCGGAAATCATCGCCGAGGGTCTGCTGGTGCAGCAGCCCGGCATGCCGCTGGCGGCCCAGCGCCAGAAGGTGGCGGAAGCCCTGCATGAGGTCGGCCTCGACCCGGCGACCATGGACCGCTACCCGCACGAATTCTCCGGCGGCCAGCGCCAGCGCATCGCCATCGCCCGGGCCATGGCGCTGGAGCCGTCATTCGTTATCCTCGACGAGCCGACCTCCGCCCTCGACATGTCGGTGCAGGCGCAGATCGTCGACCTGCTGCGCGATCTGCAACGGCGCAAGAACCTGTCGTACATCTTCATCAGCCACGACCTGAAGGTGGTGAAAGCCTTGGCCAACACCATCATGGTGATGCAGAACGGCGTGGTGGTGGAGCAGGGGGCGGCCAGCGACATCTTCGCCGCCCCAAAGACGGACTATACCCGGGCGCTGTTCGCGGCGGCGTTCAACATCGACGCTGCGCCGGCGGCGGACGGGGCAGGTCCAGGGTAGGCGAGGGGCGCGCACACGCGCGCGCTCACGCCTCCCGCAACCGCAGCAGGCGCAACGCATTGGCCGTGACCAGCACGGTCGCGCCGGTGTCGGCGAGGATGGCCATCCACAGCGGCGTCTCGCCGAACAGGGTGGTGACCAGGAACACGGCTTTCAGCCCCAGGGCGATCACCAGATTCTGGCGGATGTTGCCCATGCCGGCGCGGGCAAGGCGGATCAGGCTGGCGACGTCGCCAATGCGATTGCGCAACAGCGCCGCGTCGGCGGTTTCCAGCGCCACGTCCGTGCCGCCGCCCATGGCGACGCCGACCGAGGCGGCCGCCAGCGCCGGGGCGTCATTGATGCCGTCGCCGACCATCGCCACCGGGCCGGACCGTTGCAGGCGCTCGATGGCCGCCAGCTTGTCGCCCGGCAGCAGCTCCGCCTGAACCGCGAGGCCCAGCTTTGCGCCAATGGCGTCGGCGGTGCGGGTGTTATCGCCGGTCAGCATCACCGGCGTCACGCCAAGCGCCTTCAGCTCCGCGACGCCGGCGGCGGCGTCATCACGCGGCTCGTCGCGCAGGGCGATCACCGCCAGGGCCACGCCATCCTCGCTGACCACCACCACGGTCTTGCCGTCGGTCTCCAGCTGCGTCACAAGCGCGTCCGCGCTGGCGGGCAGGGCGCCCGCCTCGCGCGCCTGACGGGGCGAACCCACGCTCACCAGACCGCTGTCGAGCTGGCCGGAGACGCCCTTTCCGGCCGTCGCCGCGCTGCCGTCAAGCGTGCGCGGAATGGCGAGCCCGCGCGCTTCCGCTTCGGCGATGATGGCGAGCCCGAGCGGATGGCTTGAACCCATTTCCACAGCGGCTGCCTTTGCAAGAGCGGCATCGATCTGCGCCGCGTCGCCGCCGCCCAGCGGCGTCACGTCGGTCACCCGGGGCTCGCCGCGCGTCAGCGTTCCGGTCTTGTCGAAGGCGATGGTCCTGACATGGGCCAGCGTCTCCAGCGTCGCTCCGCCCTTGGCCAACAGGCCGCGCCGGGCGCCATTGGCGATGGCGGCGGCGATGGCGGCGGGAGTCGAGATCACCAGCGCGCACGGGCAGGCGATCAGCAGAACCGCCAGGCCGCGATAGATCCAGACATCCCACGGCTGACCCGCGAGCAGCGGCGGCAGCACGGCGACCAGCGCGGCGAATGCCATGGCGGCCGGGGTGTACCAGCGGCTGAAGCGGTTGATGAAGCGCTCGATCGGCGCCTTCTTCTCCTGCGCCTCCTCCACCATGGCGATAATGCGGGCGATGGTGTTGTCGGCGGCGGCGCTGGTAATGCGCACGCGCAATTCGCCTGTGAGATTGATGGCGCCAGCGTAGATTTTGTCGCCGGCGCGGCGGGTCACGGGCGTCGACTCGCCGGTGACCGGCGCCTCGTTCATGTCGGAAACGCCGCTGAGGATTTCGCCATCGGATGGGGCTCTGTCGCCGGGGCGCACCACCACCGCGTCGCCAACGGCCAGCGCGTCGACGCCCACCGTTTCCAGGGTCCCGTTCCGGTCGCGCAACGCCGTGCGCGGCACAACGTCGAGCAGCGCCGTGACGCCGGCCCGCGCCCGCCCGGCGGCGACGCCCTCCAGCATCTCGCCGATATTGAACAGGACGACGACGGCTGCGGCTTCCACCGACTCGCCGATCACCAGGGCGCCAACCGCGGCCACCACCAGCAGGGTTTCAATGGTGAACGGCGAACCGGTTATGGCCGCCGTCCAGGCCCGCCGGGCGATCGGCGCCACCGCGATGAGGGTTGCGACGCTCCAGATGGCGCGCGACCATTCGGGAACAATCCAGGCGACCACGAAGGCTGTTGCGACGATCAGCATGGCGAGAAGGGTCGGCCAGCTTCCCGCAGGCATCCACGCCGGCATGCGTCCTGCGAACCATGACGGCGCCGCCTCTGGCGCATGGCTGTGGCCGAAATGATCGTCACCATCATCATGGCGACCGTGATCGCCAGGGGAATGGGCGTGGGCGTGATCATGCGCATGGTCGTGATCGCCGCCGTCACAGCATGGCGCGTGGGCGCGTCCCGCGGCGCCCGCCGTGGCTCCGCCTGGCTCTGGCCGCGCCGCGTATCCCAGCCGTTTCAGCAGGGCCGCCACATCGGCGGCGCCTGGTTGCGCCTCACCCTGGATGGTCAGGCGTTGCAGGGCCACGTTCACGGCGACGTCGGTGACGCCCGGCAGTCGCTGCACAGCTGTCTCGATTTTCAGCGCGCAGGCGGCGCAGTCCATACCTTCAACGCGATAGCGCTGTGTGGCGGCGGGCGCATTCATGACGTCACCAGATGGTAATTTTCCACTGCCGACATCAAATAGGGTCTGTAGTCACTACAGGGTCAAGAGGCCTGGATGACGACGGGGATTCGGACAATGACCTGTTCAGACAGCGGCGCGTGGTCGATCGGCGAACTGGCGAAGCGCGTCGGCAGCAATGTGGAGACGGTGCGCTATTATGAGCGCATCGGCGTGATGCCGCCGCCCGCGCGCAGCGCCGCCAACTACCGCGTCTACAGTGACGCGCACCTGCGCCGGCTCAGCTTCGTGATGCGCGCCCGGCGCCTTGGCTTTTCGCTGGAGCAGGTGCGGGCGCTGCTGGAGTTGTCCGGTCAGGCCAGCCAGCCCTGCGCCGGCGTGCACGACATTGCGCGCGCCCATCGCGACGAGATCGATCGCAAGATCGCCGACCTTGTCGCCTTGCGCGCCGAACTGGACGCCTTGCTTTCGCACGCCCATACCGGCGCCATCGCCGAGTGCCGCATTATCGAGGCGCTGTCGCCGCACGTGACCTGAAGGCTGCTGCGATAACGCCGCGTTTACCATCCGCTGCAACGCATCGGGCGGTTTTGTGAACGGGCCGGCGGGCGTTGCATTTCTGTCAGCCGATTGATGGGAAAAGCAAAATATCGCCGTCACCTGCCCGGCGTTCACGGGGCGTCGGCCGGTAAGATTTGATTCAGGACAATCCTTAATCAGCGCGCAATGCGGCGTGGCTAGCGTTCCCGCCAGACTGGCAATGGCCAGCGTTTTCGGGGGAACCACATGATTTTGCGCGGTAGCCGTTCCAGCTCCCAGCCGCCGTCACGCCTCACTGCCTCGGTCATCGAGCAGTTGCTGATCGCCACCCTTATCGCCGTGGCGATCGTCACCGCCGTTGGCACCATCCGCAACAGCCTGCCCGTGGCCGTTCAGGGCGTCAGCGAAAGTTACGCGGCCCGCTAACCTGGCGCCGGATCGGGACGTCGGCGCCGGCCACAGCGCCAGCGCCAGCCAGAATGATTGTGCGGCCGCGCGCCGTGGACATAAGATGATCGGAAAGGGCGCTTCCTGACCCCGGTCACGGAAACGCTCCAGACCTTTGATGTGGCGCCGCCCCGTTCGCAAAAGCCTCCGCTGCTCTTGCTGGAATGGTTTCGGGCCACGGCAGCCAGGGATCGTTTGCGTGCCACTTCAACTGTTGCTTGCGCCCGAAGCTGCGGCGCTTCCTGTCTGGTTCGTCACCGCTTCCACCTGGACGGACATCGCTGCTGGTCTGCCCGCCAGCGCCAGGGCGTTCGCTGCGGCGCAGGACTTTACCGGCGCCGCCGGCAAGGGGTTGCTGCTGCCCGGGCCGGACGGGGCGATCTGCGCCGCTGTCTTTGGCGTGGAAGATGAAGGCGCCCGCCATATCGATCCCTTCCTTGCCGGCTCGCTGTATGCGTTGCTGCCGGGGGGGACGTGGCGTTTCGCCAACGCGCCGCGCGATCCGCAGCTGGCCGTTCTGGCCATGGCGCTCGCCGGCTACGCCTTCAACCGCTACAAAACCGCTGCCAGGACCAGGGACGTGGCGCTGGTGATACCGGACGGCGTCGACGCCGCTGAGATCGGCCGCATCGTCGATGGCGTTTTCCTGGCGCGCGACCTCATCAACACGCCGGCCAACGATTTGACGCCCGCCGACATGGAGCGGGCCGTGCTCAACCTCGCGGCGCGTTTCGGCGCCCAGGTTTCCGTCGTCACCGGCAACGAGCTGCTGATCCAGAATTATCCGTTGATCCATGCGGTTGGCCGCGCCTCGGAAACGGCGCCGCGCATCATCGACATGGTCTGGGGCGAAGCCGGCGCGCCGAAGGTGACGCTGGTGGGCAAGGGCGTCAGCTTCGACACTGGCGGCCTCGACATCAAGCCGTCGTCGGCCATGCTGCTGATGAAGAAGGACATGGGCGGCGCGGCGGCGGCGCTGGCGGCGGCGCAGATGATCATGGCGGCCAATTTGCCAGTGCGGCTGCGGGTCATCATCCCCGCCGTCGAAAATTCCATTTCCGCCAATGCTTTCCGCCCCGGCGACGTGCTGCCGAGCCGTAAGGGCCTCACCGTGGAGATTGGCAACACCGACGCCGAGGGCCGGCTGATTCTCGCTGACGCCTTGACGCTGGCCGATGATGACGCCCCCGAGCTGCTGTTCGATTACGCCACGCTCACCGGCGCCGCCCGCGTCGCCACCGGGCCTGATCTGCCGCCGTTCTACACCCGCGACGAGACCCTGGCCGCCGACATCGCCCAGACTGGCGACGCGGTGAACGATCCGGTGTGGCGCCTGCCGTTGTGGGGGGCTTACGAGCGGCTGCTGGATTCGAAGATCGCCGACGTCAATCACGTGTCCAGCGGACCATTCGCCGGATCGATCACGGCGGCGCTGTTCCTTGGCCGCTTCGTTTCGCAGGCTGGCGCCTGGGCGCACTTCGACATCTATGGCTGGACGCCGTCGGCGCGGCCGGGACGCCCGGAAGGCGGCGAGGCCCAGGCGGCGCGCCTGACCTATGCCCTGGTGCGCGCCCGGTATGGCCAGGGTTAGGGGGCGTTTCCGGCGCAACCCGGCGCGCCGCGAACATGCCCTGGCGGCTTCGTTCACCGAGACCGCCTTTTGCCCCGAGTGGTGGAGTTGCCGATGAGCGCCCGTGATCCCCGCCTGACCCCGGCGCGTCCCGATCTGGCCGCAGAATCCCTGCGTGGCGAAATCCCCGCGCCGCGATACGCCGCCCCGCGCCGCATGGTGGTGCGCGCCTATGCGGCCAGCGTCCGCCGCGCCCCGCGTCGCGATGCGCCGCTGGACACCGAAGCGCTGCATGGCGAGGCGGTGGATGTCTATGACATGGACGACGAAGGCTGGGCCTGGGGGCAACTGCTTGTCGATGGCTATGTCGGCTACCTGCCGGCCGACGACCTGATCGCGGCGGAGGCGGCGCCGACCCATCGCGTCGTCGCGCCGCGCACCTTCATCTATCCGGTTCCCGACATCAAGGCGCCGCCCCTTGGCGCGCTGCCGCTGGCCGCGTCGGTGACGGGCGTCGCCGCAGCCGCCGGGGCCGAAGCGATGGCGAAGTCGGCTGTCGCCGGAGCGGCCGCAGCGCGTTTCGTGCGTCTTGCGCAAGGAAACACGCAAGGAAACGCTCAAGAGGGCGGCTATGTCTACGCCGCGCATCTGGCGCTCCAGACGGCGCAAGCTGGCGGCGATCACGCCTCTGTGGCGGAAAAGCTGGTGGGCGCGCCCTATCTGTGGGGCGGGCGCAGTTCATTGGGGCTGGACTGCTCGGCCCTCGTGCAGCTTTCGCTGCTGACTGTGGGCAAGACCTGCCCGCGTGACAGCGACATGCAGGCGGCGGAAGTTGGCGCGGCGCTGCCGGCGGAGGCGCTTGAGGCGCTGACCCGGGGTGATCTCGTGTTCTGGCGCGGCCATGTCGGCATGATGCTGGACCAGCGCACGCTGGTTCACGCCAACGGGCATCACATGCAGGTTGCCATCGAACCGCTGGCCGCCGCCATTGCCCGCATCGCCGACGCCGGCGGCGGCCCGGTGACGGCCCTGCGCGCCGTCAGTTGAAGCGGCCTGACGAAAGGCGCGTTACAGGCGCCGGCGGGGCGACGGCAATGCGCCAGCGCTCCGGATCTGTCGCCGGCAGGGGGCGGACCGTTGAACGGCGGCCGGAACCTGGCAGCTTTCCTTCCTGACGCGTTATCTCACCGCGCCTTACTGCGTGCGTTGCGGCGTCGGGCAGCGTCCCTCGGCGGTCATGCCCGGAACCACCAGCGCGCCGGTGATGATGGCGGCGACATTGTCCTGCAGAGCCGCGCGCACATCCGGCGGCGTCGGAGGCGCGACGGCGTCGTTCAGGCGCAGCGCGACGCCGCCTTCTTTCAGCCCGACGCTCACGGCGCCCGCCGTCCAGTTGCTTCCGGCAGAGGCCTCCAGCGCCGACAGGATAACGGCGTCATAGCGACGCGCCTGCATGGCCAGCACATTGCCCGGGAACAGGCTGAGGGCGTTGCTGTTGCGCACGACGCCAAGGGCGCCCAGATCGCGCACCGTCTCCATGGCGCCGGCGCCGGCCGCGCCCGCGGGGGTGATAATGATGCTGGCGCCGCGATCTATCTGCCCGCGGGCCAGCTCCGCGCCGCGCCGCGCTTCCAGTTTCGGCTCAACGTCGGCGCTCTCCAGATCCGGGAACAGCAGGGCGTTGGGGTTCGCGGTCACCAGCCCCTGGGCGGTCGCGCACAGGGCCGGCCGGCGCTCGTTGGCCGCAGGGCCGCCAACAAAGCCGACATGCCCTTCGCCCGCGAGACGGCCAGCCAGCCAGGCGGCCAGCCAGCCGGTTTCGTTGTCGCGGAACGTGATCGCGCGAATGTTGGCGCCATTGGCCGCCCCGCCGATGAGCGTGAAGCGGTTATCAGGAAACTCCTTCGCCACCTGCTCAAGGGCGGCGCCGACATTGGCGCCGACGACAACGACCGTCCGGCGCCCCTGGGCGAGATTGCGCATCGCTTCCGTCGCCTTGGACGCCGCTGAGGCCACCAGATCGGCCCTTCGCCCGCTGACTCCGTACAGGCGCATCGCCTCCTGGACGCCCGCCAGCGGCTCGGCGCCGCTGACGCCGTCATCGACCACAAGAATGCCGGCGGGCGGCGCAGGCGGCGGGGATGACGCCGGCGGCGCCGGAGGAGGCGTAGCCGGCGAGGCCGGAGGAGCGGGCTGCTGGGCTGCCGCCGACTGGGCGTGGGCCAGCATCATGGTCGCGGCCAGCACAAGGGCGCTGTTCCGGAGCATGGCGATTGTTCTGCGCCGGAATGGTTCTGAATGCGGCGCCTGCGACGCGCGGTTGTCATGCCTGGTCATCGTGCGCATCTTAACGCTCCCGCCGGAGCACGCCAGACTGTTGTCGGGGATGTGCGGCGCCAATGCGGTGGAGCGGGGCGCGCTGGCGTCAGGCGCCGCGACAGCATTTCCTGTAAGGAGGCGTCGCGCGCCATATCCCCGCGCCGCGGACGCCTGAGCGCCTTCAGGCTGCGCAGAATTGCGCCGGAGACAGGAGAGACCATGTTCGACGCCGATGAGGTTGAGCGCTACGCCCGTCATCTGGTGCTGCGCGATATCGGCGGCCCGGGGCAGGCGCGGCTGAAGCAGGCCCGCGTGCTGGTGGTGGGCGCTGGCGGCCTCGGCGCGCCGCTGGTGCAGTATCTCGCCGCTTCCGGCGTTGGAACCATTGGCGTCGTCGATGACGACGTGGTGTCGCTGTCAAATCTGCAACGTCAGGTGCTGTTCGCCACGGCGGACGTGGGCCGGCCCAAAGTGACAGCGGCTGTGGACGCGGCGGCGCGGCTGAATCCGCATGTCAAGGTCGTGCCCCTCGAGCAGCGCCTCGACGCCGCCAACGCCCGCGATCTGGTTGAAGCCTGGGACGTGGTGGCGGAAGGCTCCGACAATTTCGATACGCGTTACGCCGTTTCAGACGCCTGCTTTTACGAAAAGAAGCCGGTCGTGATGGGCGCGCTTGGCATGTTCGACGGCTCGGTGACGACAATTCGCGCCCATGAATCCGGCGGGGACGGCAATCCCAACCCCACCTGGCGCTGCCTGTTTCCGCAACAGCCGCCGGCGGATCTGGTTCCCACCTGCGCCCAGGCTGGCGTTCTGGGGGCGGTGACCGGAGTGATCGGCTCGCTGATGGCTGTGGAAGTGATTCGCGCCATCACCGGTTTCGGCGACAGCCTTGTCGGCCGTCTGTTGACGTTCGACGCCGCGCGCATGCGCTTCCGCGATCTTGCCTATGGTTGGGACCCGGAAAATCCGCTGTCAGGCAAGGGAGCTGACAGGAAGAACCGCACGGGGGCTGACGCTCCGGCGCGGTCGTGAAAGACAACCGGAACCGGGCTCACCGTCCCCGCAACGAATGTCCGCTGATAATCGATTCCGGCACCGAGAATGTTGCGGAGGCCCGGCCATATCTGCTGCGGCCGCCACGGTGGCTGCGCCCGTAACGGTTGCTGCGTCTGCTGTAACGGTTTTCCGCCTTGCCGGCGGTTTCCGCTTTTCCGTCGCCGTCGGTTGAAACCTCTTGCGAGACCATGGGCGCGCCGTGCCGGCGTTCAGGGCCGAAGCTGGCGAGGCAGGCGTTGTAGGCGAGGGCTTCCTTGAAGCGCTCGCAATCATCAATGGATTTGGGGGCGCTGGCCGGTTTCGTCCTTGGGCTTGCCTCTGCTGGGCCCGCGAAGCCGGCGAAGAAAAATGTCATCGCGGCTGCAAGCAGCGCCGCCATGCCCATCGACCAGAATTCAGTTCTCCGCACGGGCCCGTATCTCCGCAGATGAGGCGACATACTGGGTCGCTGCCGTTGATCCGGCAAGCCTGTCCCTGAAGTCGCTTCGCCCGAACTGGCGGTCGCGGCCGCCGGGGCCGGGAAATTCCGGTGATGCCGGCGAACAGAGGCGGATTCACGGCTCACACTGGAGCTATCAATCCGTCGCGACCATCAGCTGGCGAGCGCTTGCCCCGATCCACCGGACCGCTTCGCGATTCAATGGATCGGGACCGCCCTCAACCAAACCCGCCAGTTATGTCCGCAGGATGGCGCCGGCGCGCTTCGCTGCTGCGGCGACGATCTTCGCAGACACGTCCTCGATGTCCGCGTCGGTCAGCGTCCGGTCCTTCGGCTGCAGGGTCACCGACAGGGCGACCGACTTCTTGCCGGGGTCGACGCGTTCGCCTTCGTAGATGTCGAAGACGCTGACATCGACGATCAGATTGCGTTCGGCGCCCGCAACCGCTTTCGTCAGATCGCCAGCGGCGACGCCCGCGTCGACGACGAAAGCGAAGTCGCGGCTCAACGGCTGCAGGTCAGCCAGCGCCAGCTTCGGCCGGGCGCGGGTGGCCTTGGCCTTCGCTGCTGGCAGGGCGCTGAGGTTGATCTCGAACGCCGCCAGCGGCCCCTTGACGTCAAGCGCCTTCAGCGTCGCCGGGTGCAACTCGCCGAACCAGCCGATCACGGCTTTCGGGCCGAACTGCAGGGTGGCCGAGCGGCCCGGGTGCAGCCACGCGGGGCCACCGGGAACAATCTGCGCGCCGGCGGTGGAAACGCCAAGCGCCGTCAGCAAGGCGAACACGTCGGCCTTGACGTCGAACACGCTCACCGGCTTCGCGTCGCCCTCCCAGCTGCGCCCGGCGCCGGCAATGCCGGCGGTTCCGCGCCGCACGCCGGCGGCGACCATCGACTGACCCTCCGGCGCGTCAGAGGCGAAGGTCTGGCCAGCTTCGAACAGCGCCACATCCGGGAAGCCCCGGTCGGCGTTGCGCTGGGCCGCCGCCAGCAGGCCTGGAATCAGGCTCGGGCGCATGTCGGACATGTCGGCGGCGATCGGGTTGGCCAGCTTCAGCTCCGGCTGGCCGCCGCCAAAGGCCACGGCTTCCTTTTCGGAGATGAAGGAATAGGTCACAGCCTCCACCAGGCCGCGCGAGGCCAGCAGGCGACGTGCGGTGCGGGTGCGACGCTGCAGCGGCGTCAGCACGCCGATGGTCAGCCCGCCGGGGCGCGGCAGCGGCGTCGATTCCACCCGGTCGATGCCGGCGATGCGGACGATCTCCTCCACCAGGTCGGCCTTGCCCTCCACGTCGGCGCGCCATGATGGCGGCGTGACCTGGATGACGTCGCCCTCGCCGGCGACGGCGAAGCCGAGCGCGACCAGAATGGCGCGCATCTCGTCGCGCGGCAGGATCAGGCCGGTGAGGCGCTGCACTTCGCTGAACGGAAAATCGATGACGCGCGCCGCATCCGGAATGGCGCCGGCCAGCGTCACGTCGCTGGCCTCGCCGCCGCACAATTCCTGCACCAGACGGGTGGCCATCTCCATGCCCGGCAAGGTGAAGGCCGGATCGACGCCCCGCTCGAAGCGGAAGCGGGCGTCGGAAATCAGCCCGAGCTTGCGGCCGGTGCGGGCGATGTTGAGCGTGTCCCACAAAGCGGATTCGATCAGCACGTCGGTGGTGGCGTCCGAGACGCCCGAGTGCTCGCCGCCCATGACGCCGGCCAGCGACTCAACGCCGTTGTCGTCGGCGATCACCACCATGTCGGCGTCGAGTTTGTAGGTCTTGCCGTCGAGCGCCAGCAGTTCCTCGCCGTCCTGGGCGCGACGGATGACCAGGTCGCCCTTCACCTTGCCGGCGTCAAAGACATGCAGTGGCCGGTTGCGGTCGAAGGTCATGTAATTGGTGATGTCGACCAGCGCGTTGATGGGGCGCAGGCCGATCTCGCGCAGGCGCTTCTGCAGCCACTCGGGCGAGGGGCCATTCTTCACGCCGCGCACCAGCCGCAGGGCGAATGCGGGGCACAGGGCGGCGTCGTCAAGCGCGATGCGCACGCCAACCGGATTGGCGCCTGTCCCGGCCACGGGGGCGACAGCCGGCGTCTTCACCTTGCCGAGGCCGGCGGCGGCGAGATCGCGGGCGATGCCGGCGAGGCCCAGCGCGTCGGCGCGATTCGGCGTGACCGAGATTTCGATGACCGGATCGTCGAGGCCGGCCCAGACGGCGAACGGCTGTCCCACCGGCGCGTCTTCCGGCAATTCGATGATGCCGTCATGGTCTTCCGACAGCTCCAGCTCGAAGGCAGAGCACAGCATGCCCCGGCTTTCGACGCCGCGAATGACGCCGACAGACAGGGTGATGTCCTTGGCGGGGACATATGTGCCGGGCGGCGCGAACACCGACTTCAGGCCGGTGCGCGCGTTGGGCGCGCCGCACACCACCTGGATGGGCGCGCCGGAGCCGTCATCGACCATGCACACCCGCAGCTTGTCGGCGTTCGGATGTTTCTCGGCCGAGATCACATGAGCGATGCGATAGGCCGCCAGTTCGGCGGCGCGGTCGCGCACGCCTTCCACTTCAAGGCCGACCTGGGTAAGCGCTTCGGCGATGCGATCGGTGGAAGCGTCCGTGTCGAGGTGATCCCTGAGCCAGGAAAGGGGGAATTTCATCGTCAGTCTCCGGTGACGCTCAGGAGGACAGGCCGCCGGCCAGCGACGGCAGATCGAGGGGGCGGAAGCCATAGTGCTCCAGCCAGCGCACGTCGGCCTCGAAGAAGGGGCGCAGGTCCGGCATGCCGTACTTCAGCATGGCGATGCGATCGATGCCCATGCCCCAGGCAAAACCCTGGTATTCGTCGGGATCGATGCCGCAATTGCGCAGCACGTTGGGATGCACCATGCCGCAGCCCAGAATCTCCAGCCAGTCGTCGCCCTCGCCGAAGCGGATTTCGCCGCCCTTGCGCGAGCACTGGATGTCGACCTCCGCCGAGGGTTCGGTGAAGGGGAAGAACGACGGGCGGAAGCGCATCTTGACGCTGTCCACCTCGAAGAACGCCTTGCAGAATTCCTCCAGCACCCATTTCAGGTGGCCCATGTTGGCGACCTTGTCGATCACCAGTCCCTCCACGAATCGGTGCGGTAGGTGCGGCCGGGGCAGATGACGCGGATCGGCGGCTTCACGCTCTGCATGGTGCGGATCTGCACCGGCGAGGTGTGGGTGCGCAGCAGCTTGCGCTTGCCGTCGGCGCCTTCCGGCAGGAAGAAGGTGTCGTGCATCTCACGCGCCGGGTGACCTTCCGGGAAGTTCAGGGCGGTGAAATTGTAGAAGTCGGTTTCGATGTCCGGCCCTTCGGCGACGGCGAAGCCCATGTCGGCGAAGATGGCGGTGAGTTCGTCCACCACCTGGCTGATCGGATGCAGGCGGCCCCGGCTCTGCGGCGCCTCGCGCAGCGGCAGCGTGACGTCGAGCCGCTCGGCTTCGAGGCGGGCGGTGAGGGCGATGGCGGCCAGTTCTTCCTTGCGGGCGGCCAGGGCGCCCTGCACGCGGTCGCGCAGGCCGTTGATCAGCGGCCCTTTTTCCTTGCGCTCCTCGGGGGACATGGCGCCGAGGGTCTTCAGCAGCTCGGATATGCGCCCCTTCTTGCCCAGCGCCGCCACGCGGATGGCCTCGATGGCGGCCTCATCTGCCGCGCCGGCGACGTCCGCCGTCAGGCTCTGTTCAAGCGCGGCGAGATCGGAAGCAGGATCGGTTGAAGAACTGGCGTTGGGATCGGTCATTACGGCCTCGCAGGCTCCGGGCCAGCCAGTCCGCCTGTTCGCAATGGCGGGCCGTGATCTGGCGGAGCGGATTATCGCGTCAGGAAAGCGCGTCAAACCAGGGAGACAGGGCAAAATTCCGTTTCAGCGTGAACGGATCCTGCTCTGGAACAGTCGGGCCGCGCGCCGCGAAAAGCGTTACGCGGGTCCCTGACATGCGACAGCGCCGCGACGGTCTTGCGACCGTCCGGCGCTGCTGCCTCGGTAAAGCTGGGAAGAGGGCGTCCGGTCCGGACGCCTCCGCCGATCAGGCCGCGGGAAGCGCAGCCTTGGCCTGGTCCACGATGGCCTTGAAAGCGGCCGGCTCGCGGATGGCCAGATCGGACAGCACCTTGCGGTCGATCTCAACGCCGGCCTTGCCGAGGCCGTCGATAAAGCGGCTGTAGGTCAGGCCATGTTCACGCACGGCGGCGTTCAGGCGCTGGATCCAGAGCGCGCGGAAGGTGCGCTTCTTGTTCTTGCGGTCGCGATACGCGTACTGCATCGAGCGATCGACAGCCGCCTTGGCGGTGCGGATCGTATTTTTACGGCGGCCGTAGAAGCCCTTGGCTGCCTTGAGAACTTTTTTATGCTTGGCGTGGGCGGTCACGCCGCGCTTGACGCGGGCCATGTTGGATCTCCTGGGAACCTGTCAAAGATGCTGGCGGAATAGATCAGTGGTTGGGGAGGAAGAACTTCTTGATGTTCTTCGCGTCGCCCTCGAACAGCACGGTGGTGCCGCGCTGGTTGCGGATCTGCTTGTTGGTCCGCTTGATCATTCCGTGGCGCTTGCCGGCCTGAGCCGCAATCACCTTGCCGGTTCCGGTGATCTTGAAGCGCTTTTTCGCGCCCGACTTGGTCTTCAGCTTGGGCATTTGGCTCTCCTCAACGCGAGAGAGGCGGCGAACCGCCCCTGAACTCATGGGATTTTCATGAGCTTTCACGAACCGCCACGGCAGCCCTTTACAAGCCGGTCGGTCCGAATGAAGCGTGGCTTATGGCAGAAACGGCGCGCGGCCACAAGACCGGCGGGCGCGTCGAAACGTCCTTGCCCACAATCCGGGTCAATTTCGTCGCCACAGGACGTGGAGCCGGCTCCAGGCCGCGCAAAAGAAAACCGGCCAGACCGGGTGGTCTGGCCGGAAACATGCGCAGGATTTGCCTGGCGGGGCGCGTCAGTTACGCGGCGCCAGCACCATGATCATCTGGCGGCCTTCGAGCTGCGGCTCGCTTTCCACCTTGGCGATCTCGGCGGTTTCGTTCTTGACGCGGACGAGCAGGCGGTAGCCGATGTCCTGGTGGGCCATTTCACGACCGCGGAAGCGCAGGGTCACCTTGACCTTGTCGCCCTCCTCGAAGAAGCGGCGCACCGCCTTCATCTTGGTTTCGTAGTCGTGCTCGTCGATGCCCGGCCGCAGCTTCACTTCCTTGACTTCGACGGTCTTCTGCTTCTTGCGCGCCTCGGCCTGCTTTTTCTGCTCGAGGAACTTGAAGCGGCCGAGATCAAGGATCTTGCACACCGGCGGCGTGGAATTGGGCGCGATCTCTACCAGATCAAGACCGGCTTCCTCGGCGATGTTGAGCGCGTCAAAAAACGACACGACGCCACGGTTCTGCCCGGTGTCATCAATGAGCTGGACTTCGCGGACGCCGCGAATGTCGCGGTTGGCGCGGGGCCCTTCCTTCTGTGGGGCCTGCATGGATCGCATTGGGCGACGAATGGCGGTCTTCTCCTCTAACTGCGCGCTGGAATGTGCGAGCATCGCCGGACGGCGGCGTTCGCCTGCGCGCAAATATAACCTGAGGCCGGGACATTCGCAGAATGCGCCGGCAAGTCAAGGCGCCAGCGCGATCCGTTCGCCGCGAGGGCTTCGGCCCCTGTTCGCCAGACGTTCGCGCCACTGGCGGCGCTCAGCCTGGCCGCGCTCCCGCCAGGGCGGCCACGTAGGCGTCCAGGGTGGCGTTGACCATGGCTTCCAAGGAAAAGTGCTGCTCCACGTGCATGCGGGCGCGGCGGGTCATGCCTTCCAGAGCGCTGGCGCCCATGGTCAGGGCCGCGCCGACAGCCTCGGCCAGGGCGTTGGCGTCGCCAGGGGGCACCACCCAGCCGGTGCGCTCGGCCGCCGGCACGCGCGGCGGGTAGAGCACGGTTTCCGGCACGGCGCCGAGATCGGAAACAATCACCGGCGTTCCCAGGGCCTGCGCTTCCACCGCGACGCGGCCAAAGGCCTCCGGCTCGGTGGAGGGCACGGTCACGACCGCCGCCGCCAGCAGCGCCGCAGGCATGTCGGTGCAATGGCCAACGCGGTGCGCCACGCCCTGCAGGCCCAGCTTGTTGATCATGCCGTCCAGCTCGCGCACATAGGATTCGCGCCCCTGGGGGTCGCCGGCCAGCACGAAGGCGACGTCGCGCAGACCGTTGTCGACCAGCTTCTTCGCCGCTTCGATGAGGATCTTCTGTCCCTTCCAGCTGGTCAGCCGGGCGGCCAGCAGCACGATGCGTTCATGCGGCGGCAACTTCCACGCCTTGCGCAGCGCCTCGACCCGTTCAGCCGGCACGGAGCGGGCCGAGAAGGCGTTGAGATTGGTGCCGCGGTGAATGACGCGGATGCGCGGACGGGCCTGCGGATAGGCCGAGCAGATCAGGTCGGCGGTGTAGTGCGAGTTGGCGATGACCACGTCGCCGCGCGCCATGACGGAATTGTACTGGACCTTGACGGGCGATTTGCCCGAATAGCTGCCGTGATAGGTGGTGACGAACGGCAGGCCAAGCGCCCGGGTCGCCGCCAGCGCCACCCAGGCTGGAGCCCGCGAGCGGGCGTGCACCAGCGAGACGCCCTCGTCCAGGCAGATGCGCATCAGCTTGCGCGCGTTCAGCGCCATGGCGACCGGATTCTTGGTGCGGGCCGGGAAGGGGATCCAGATGCCGCCTTCAGCCTGGAGTTCGCCGACAAGCCGGCCGCCTTCCGTCGCCACCAGCGCCCGGGCGCCGCAGCGCGCCAGGCCAGCGGCGATGTCCACCGCCGTGCGCTCGGCGCCGCCAGCATCCAGCTCAGGAACGATCTGGAGAATGGTGCGGCCTGCGAGGGCGTGCGCGGTGGTGGGAAAATGATTCATTAACGGACCGGCGTCGTGACGTGAAAATCGGATATGGCGCGCTGGACCTGCGTCAGGACAGGCGGATTGCACGGGCCATGATGCCGCAAAAATGTTAACCGATCGGAAGTTGTCCGATTCTCATTCGGAAATCGGACAACTTTCCGATTCTTTCCGATTCGTCTTCTGAATGAATGCCCCGCCTGGTTCCGGCGCCGGGATATAATCCCGGCCATATTCTCATGGAGGTTGGCGCATGCGCCCCCGGGGGATTTTCGCGGCTTTCCGGCAAGGTGGACGCTGCCCCCAAGGCGTATGGCTGCGCGAACGTCCGTGCGAATCCGGCGCCCGCGAAAAAGTTTGGTTTCCACGCACTCGCCTTTTGTTCCAGAACCCCAGGGCTCACGCAAAGAGAGGATGGCCATGACCGTAGAAGCCCCTGAATTTCTTGAGGCGGGCCAGGGCGACGCCGCCCGCCGCATTGCTTTCCGGCGCCGCGCCGGCTCCGGTCCGACGGTGATCTGGCTTGGCGGATTTCGCTCGGACATGCTGGCCACCAAGGCCAGCGCCCTCGACGCCGCCGCCGAAGCCGCTGGCGCGGCCTTCCTGCGTTTCGATTATGGCGGTCATGGGGAATCTGGCGGTCGCTTCGAGGATCTGTGCATCTCCACCTGGCTCGAAGACGCCCTGGCGGTCATCAGCCAGTTTGGCGGTGAGCGGCCGGTGCTGGTGGGTTCGTCCATGGGCGGATGGATCGCCCTGCTGGTCGCCCGCGAAATGGCGCGCCAGGGCCGGGCGCCAGGCGCCATGGCGCTGATCGCCCCAGCAGTCGACTTCACCGAGAAACTGATGTGGCCGTCGATGCCGGAGGACGCGCGCCAGGCGGTGATCCGCGACGGCGTCTGGCTACGGCCGTCCGAATACTCCGACGAACCCTATCCGATCACCCGCAAGCTGATCGAGGACGGCGCCCGGCACAGCATGCTCGACGCGCCCATTGATCCGGGTTGCCCGGTGCATATCCTGCAGGGCATGCAGGATCCGGACGTGCCATGGCGGCACGCCAGGCATGTGTTCGAGGCATTGCCCAGCGTGAGCGTCAACCTGACCTTCATCAAGGATGGCGATCACCGCCTGTCGCGGCCGGAAGACATCGCCCTGTTGACGCGGGTGGTCGACGCCCTGCGCAGCCGCGTCTGACAGGGAAGGGCCGTTGCGAACGTCATCGCCCGGGCCGCCAGGCCCGGGCGCGCGTTCAGGTCCGCCGCGTTTTCCTGACGCAAAGTGGCGGCCACTTTGCCTGAAAACGCTTCAGTGCAGGCTCACTGGCGTGAGATCGTTGGCCCAGGCGTTGGCGAGGGCGGCGTCGCGCGTGTCGGTGACGAGGATCGGCGTGCCGTCGCCGGCCAGCAGCGCGAACAGCTCCATGCCGGGCTGCAGGGCCGGGGCCTGCGGGAACAGGCTCTTCACGTCTTCCGAGCGGATGGCGCGCACATAGGCGAGGCCGTTGGCGGCCTCCAGGCCGGTGTTTTCCGGGCTGTTGTCAAATTCGTGTCTGGTCATGGCTGTCCTCCTGTGCGCCCCCATTCCGGGCGACGCTGGTGCATGACCGCAGGCGCCATTGTCGCTGTGGCCATGGTCGGCCGGCCACAATGGCCCGGCCGGAGCATGCGCTTTGGAAATGGTTTTCCGCGGCGCATGAAGGGGTTGCGGCTTCGGGGCTGTCCCGGGGATCAGTCCCGCGCCGCGATGTCGATGCGACGGACGACGCGCTGGGCGTCGGGCCGCGCCACATCGACGGAAAGAAGCCCGTTGGAAAGGTCCGCTCCGAGCACCTCCATGCCGTCGGCCAGCAGGAACGACCGCTGGAACTGCCGCGCGGCGATGCCCCTGTGCAGGAACACCCGCGACTTGTCCTCAAGCTGCCTTCCCCTGATCACCAGCTGGTTCTCCTCCAGGGTGATTTCAAGCTGGTCGCGCGTGAAGCCGGCGACCGCAAGCGTGATGCGCAGACGTTCCGGATCGACGTCGCCGCGCTGGAGACGCTCGATATTGTATGGCGGATAGCCGTCCGTCGCAGCCTTGGCGGCCCGGTCCAGCGCCTGCTCGATCTCGTCGAACCCCAGCAGGAACGGGTGGGAAAATGGTGATGTTCGCGTCATGTAGCGAAGCCCTTTCAAAGGCGCCTCGTGGATTGACCCGCTTTCTGCGGCGTCAAGGCTGATTTAGGGAGTGAGCGGGGCAGTTTCAAGCAGGGCGCCGGGGGCCGCGCCGGGGGCGCTCAATCGCCGGCCATCGCCATTCGCCGCAACCCTTCGGCGAGCGAGAGCGGCGGCGTCCAGCCGCTGCGCGCCAGCACCGGATTCATGTCGATTTCAAAGGAATCGATCAGGCTTTCGGCCATGCCGCCGCGCCCGGCCATGGTCAACGCCCGCCGCAGCAGCGCGGGCGGGCAGGGGACGAGGCGCGGCTTCCGGCCCATGGCGGCGCCGAGGAGGCGGACGAAATCCGGCGTGGACGGCGTTTGCGCGTCCGCCAGGGTCCAGGCGGCGACCATCCCGGCCGGCGGCGGGTTGTCCAGTGCGTGGGCGATGAACGAGGTCAGGTTCTCCAGCCCCAGAAACGAGCGGCAATTGTCGATGGAGGCGAATGGCAGCGGCAGACCGCGCCGCACCGCGCCCATCAGGGCCCGGATATTGGCGGTGGGGTTGGGGCCATGCACCACCGCCGGCCGCACGATGCTGACGGCAAGGCCCAGTTCCGGCGCGAGGCGGCGCAAGCCTTCCTCTGCGTCGGCCTTGCTGAGCGCATAGGCGCCGGTTGGCGCAAGCGGCGAGTCGCTGCTGAACGGCTGGCCGGGTTGCGTCAGGTGGCCGTGTACATATGACGTGCTGGCGAAAATCATCTGGCGAACCCCGGCTTCGGCCGCAGCGCGCGCCAGGGCGAGCGTCGGCGCCGTGTTGTGGGCGCGATAGAGGGTCAGCGCCTCCGCTTCATCGCTGATGGCCCGGTGAGCCCGGCCCGCCAGATGCACCAGGGCGTCGCAGCCGTGCAAGGCTTCGATCAGGGTTTCTCCGGGCTCCCGGGCGGTCAGGGACAGATCGCCGA
The DNA here is from genome assembly GCF_014656355.1 of Camelimonas fluminis. GTDB lineage: Bacteria > Pseudomonadota > Alphaproteobacteria > Rhizobiales > Beijerinckiaceae > Camelimonas > Camelimonas fluminis. The sequence goes on along the minus strand of NZ_BNCG01000010.1, from coordinate 88,728 downwards.
TCTCAACGACGCGTGTTCCGGCGATGGATGCGGCCTGCCCGGGCGTCGCGGCCCTGTGCAGCAGCACGAGTCTGCGGCCTTGCTCCGCCAGGACCGGCGCGCAGAAGCGGCCGATAAAGCCGCTGGCGCCGGTCAGGGCGACGACGCGAGCCGGGCGGGGGCCAGCGTGGCGAGGGGCGGGGGCGTTGGCGTTCATCACCAAGGGATGGGGGGCGGGGCGCTGGAAATCAACCGGGGCGGGTGCAATGGCCGCGCGCGGAAATCTTGTGCCCAGGCTTTTCCCTCATCCATGTGGGGGCGGTTGAAATTCTGACGCAGGGCTGAAATATGCCAGGTGTAGGAAATGTGAGCGGCGTCCGGCTTCTGTCGCCCGCAGCGGTCGCCATGGGCGGTTCGCGCCCGATGCAGCCTGTCGTCTGACTGTTTCGTCCGCGGCGCGTCGATGGATTTTCCGATGGTCACGGCGGATTGAAGGGTTCTGATGACAGGGAGCACGAAACGCAGTTCCGAGGCGGCCGGGGTCGACGGGCCGGTTGCGGAAATCGGGCCGCCTGACGTCGCATTCGGAGAGCCATCCGCCCGCAAGAGCCGCTGGTCGTGGATCGGTCTTGTCGCCAGCGTGGCGATTTTCGTCGCGTCCGCCTTTGTGCTGTGGCGGACGGCGCACACCATCAGCGCAGCCGATGTGTTTGCCGCCCTGGGGCGCGTTTCGGGTGGCCAGCTCGGGCTGGCCATGCTGCTGGTCGCGGTCAGCTACCTGCTGCTGACCGGCTATGATTTCCTGGCCCTGCGCCAGATGCGCGTCAAAGTTCCATACCGGACGACCGCGCTGGCGTCGTTCACCAGTTATGCGGTCAGTTTCACGCTCGGTTTTCCGCTGCTGACCTCCGGCACGGTGCGTTACTGGATTTACGCGCCGCACGGCGTGCGGGCCCCGCAGATCGCCAGCCTCACGGTGATCGCCGGCATCACTTTCTGGCTGGGCATGGGCGTGGTGCTCGCCTGGAGTCTGATGACCCAGGCCGGGGCGATTTCGCTGCTGGCGCACACCAGCATTTTCATCAACCAGCTTGTCGGTCTGCTCACGGCCTGCGCGGTCATCGGCTATCTGGTCTGGGTGTCGTTGAAGCACCGCTATGTGGCGGTGAAGGGCTGGCGGCTGGAGTTGCCTGGCCTCAGGCTGTCGCTGGGGCAGATGGCCCTTGGCGCCGGCGACGCCTGCGCCGCGGCGGGCGTGCTGTTCGTGCTGCTGCCTGATGGCCATGGCGTGAACTTCGCCACCTTCCTCGCCATCTATGTCTGCGCCTGCATGCTCGGCATCGTCAGTCATGCGCCGGGCGGCATCGGCGTGTTCGAGGCCACCATGCTGGTGGCGTTGTCGTCGCTGCCGGGCTCGCAGGTGCTGGGCGCGCTGTTGCTGTTCCGGCTCTGTTATTATCTGCTGCCCTTCCTGCTCGCGCTGGCGTTGCTGGGGGGCTATGAGATTGTCAAACGATTGAAATCCGGCCGTGACAACCTGTGCGATGATTCTGGCGGCGCGGCTGGGTCTGAGCTGCGCCGGGAGGCGCCGTAAATCCGGTCAGCAGGGCCCGCGCCAGACCCAGCCCGTCAAACCCCGCTCAGGATCGGGTTTTGCTTCACGGTCAGATGACAGATCCCGGGACAGGTCCGATGACATCCGAAGTCGCCAGGGTGGCTCATGAACAGGCGTATGGAGCCGCAGGCCGGGGTGCGCGCGGACTGATGGCGTTGCGCGCGGCCCGCGCCGTGGCGCGCCTTCTGGCGCCTGTCTGCCTGGGGCTGGCTGGCGGGCTGGCGCTGGCCGCGGCCGGCGCGGGCGCCGCGCATGGCCCGGCCTGGCCGTGGGTGGCGCTGGCCGGCGTCGCGTTCTGGTTGCTGCAGTTCGTGCTCGGCCGGACGCTGCAACAGGCGGTCGCGGGCGGCGGCATCGGCCCGGCCCGGTTGACGCCAGTTGGCGGGGCGGCCGATCTGGCCCTGTCGGCCGTGGTGTCGGCTTTTCCCGATCCGTGCGTCGCGGTGGACCGTCGCGGCGTGGTGCTGGCGGTTTCGCCGCCAGCGGCGCGACTGTTCCCGCACCTTGCCACTGGTCGCCCCATGTCTTTCGCGCTGCGCGCGCCCGAGTTCGTGGAGGCGCTTGAGGCGGTGTTGAACGGCGGCGCTGGCCGGACCGTGCTGGTGACCCAGCGGGTGCCGGTGGAGCGCTCGTTCGAGATCGCGGCGGCGCCGCTCGACGCGGATCGCCGGCGGGGCGCCCTTGTGGTTCTGCGCGACCTGACGGACCAGTTGCGCGTCGAACAGATGCGGGTCGACTTCATCGCCAACGCCAGCCATGAGCTGCGCACGCCGCTGGCGACGGTTCTCGGTTTTATCGAGACTCTCCAGGGGCCGGCGCGCAATGACGCCGCGGCGCGCGAACGTTTTCTCGTCATCATGCGCGACCAGTCCCTGCGCATGAAGCGGCTGATCGACGACCTGCTGTCGCTGTCGCGCATTGAGGGCCGCGCGCACCATGCTCCCTCCGCGCCCGTGGATTTGGCCGATGTGGCGCGGCAGATCACCGGCGCCCTGCGGCCGATGGCGACGGACGCAGCCGTTGAAATCAGCCTGAGCGCGCCTGACGGGCCGGTGATTGTGCCTGGCGATCGCGACGAGTTGCTGCGGGTGGTGGAGAACCTCGTCGAAAACGCTGTGAAATATGGCGACAGCGGCAAGCGGGTGGCGATCGCCGTGACGACGCGCGCGATGTCAGGGGATGTCAGGGGCGCCAGCGCCAGGGCGGGGGACAGCGCGCGTGAGCCGGACGAAGCGCGGACGGAGGCCCCTTCAGAGGCTGTGATTGAGGTGCGTGACTTCGGCGCCGGCATACCAGCCGAACACGTGCCGCGCCTGACGGAGCGGTTTTACCGGGTCGACGCGCAGGCCAGTCGGGGCAAGGGCGGTTCTGGCCTGGGCCTGGCGATCGTCAAGCACATCGTCAATCGTCATCGCGGCCGGCTGACGATCGAGAGCGCGCCGGGCGAGGGGGCGACGTTCCGGGTCGTGCTGCCGCTTGCGCACGCCCGTCAGACAGATTGAAGCAGCCGTGCGACCAGGGTCAGGGGGCGCCAGATGCTTCAGGGGACCCGCCGCCGGGTCGGGTCCGTCTGGCGCGCGCCTTGCGCGCCGCTTTTTGTGACAGTCACCTCCCCAAAGGGATTAATGTACTGATAGTCATGGGTTTCCAGATGTCATACAAGCGTCATGGCAGGGGCCTAAACAGGCCGCGTTGACCGGGGTGGAGCATCTTCCCGCGGGTCAGCCGCGTCCCGGTCAGGGACGCAGGACGGTTGGACAACCCTGGAGACGTACCGTGAAATTCAAATCGCTTGCCGTTGCCGCCGGCATGGCCATTGCGGCGCTTGCGATGCCTGCCGCTGCGCGCGCCGACATTTCCGGCGCTGGCGCCAGCTTTCCGTTCCCGGTTTACGCCAAGTGGGCGGATGCCTGGAACAAGGAGACCGGCAAGAAGCTGAATTACCAGTCGATCGGCTCTGGCGGCGGCATCAAGCAGATTCGCGCCCGCACCGTGACCTTCGGCGCCACCGATGCGCCGCTGAAGGGCCCGGAGCTTGAGAAGGACGGCCTCGTCCAGTTCCCGATGGTGATGGGCGGCATCGTGCCGGTGATCAACGTCGAAGGCGTCAAGAGCGGCGAGCTGGTGCTCGACGGCCCGACCCTGGCGAAGATCTTCCTTGGCGAAGTGAAGACCTGGGACGACGCCGCCATCAAGGCGCTCAATCCCGATCTGAAGCTGCCCTCCACCGCGATCGCCGTCGTGCGCCGCTCGGACGGCTCCGGCACCACCTTCAACTTCACCGATTATCTCGGCAAGGTCAGCGCTGACTGGAAATCGAAGGTTGGCTCCGCCACCGCCGTCGAATGGCCTGTCGGCCTCGGCGCCAAGGGCAACGAAGGCGTCGCCGCCAACGTCGGCCAGACCAAGGGCTCGATCGGCTACGTCGAATACGCCTACGCGAAGGAAAACAACATCGCCTTCGCCCGCATGAAGAACAAGGCCGGCAAGGTCGTCAGCCCGGAGGTGAAGAGCTTCCAGGCCGCCGCCGCCAATGCTGACTGGTCGTCGGCTCCGGGCTTCGGCGTGATCCTCACCGATGAGCCGGGCGACGGTTCGTGGCCGATCACCGCCGCCACCTTCATCCTGATGCACAAGAAGCCGAACGACCCGGCCGCCGCCGCCGAAGCCCTGCAGTTCTTCGAGTGGGCCTTCGAGAAGGGCGGCCCGATGGCCGAGCAGCTGATCTACATCCCGATGCCGGCCAGCGTGGTGAAGCAGGTGCGCGACGCCTGGAGCGCCATCACCGGCGCCGACGGCAAGCCGCTCGCGATCGCGAAGTAAGCCGCCAGGGCGCGCCGACCGGGCGTCCGGCCAGATATCTGGCCGGACCCACATTTTGCTTCCCCGGACCGGGGAGGGGGGCGCAGGAGCGCTGGCGGGCCGTCAGGCGGCGCCGGCGCCAGACATGTCGCCGGTCTGGGCCGGCCGACCGGTGCAAGAGGCAAATCGGGGCTATTGATGGCTGACACCTCATTTTCAGGAGCCATGGCCGGGGCCGCGCAGGCGGCGCCAGGGCGAACGGCGGTCCTGCGCAAGTTCAGGCTGGGCAACCTGCTGTTTCTCAACCTTACGCGCGCCGCCGCCGTGCTGGTGCTCGTGCTGCTCGGCGGGGTCATGCTCGCCCTGATCGAAGGCGCCTCGCCGGCCCTTCGTGAATTCGGCTTCGGTTTCATCACGTCGCAGTCGTGGAACCCGGTCACCGAGAAATTCGGCGCTCTTGCGCCCGTCTACGGCACCATCGTCACGTCGCTGATCGCCATGCTGATCGCCGTGCCGGTGGGGCTTGGCATCGCCATCTTCCTCACCGAGCTGTGCCCGACGCCGCTGCGCCGGCCGATCGGCATCGCCATCGAGCTGCTGGCAGGCATTCCCTCAATCATCTACGGCATCTGGGGTCTGTTCGTCTTCGCGCCCTTCCTGCAGACGACGGTGCAGCCGTTCCTGATCTCCGTGTTCGGCCCCATCCCGCTGCTGAACGCGGTGTTCGCCGGCCCGCCCTACGGCATCGGCATACTCACCGCCGGCCTGATCCTCGCGATCATGGTGCTGCCGTTCATCACCTCGATCGCCCGCGACGTCTTCTCCACCGTCCCGCCGGTGTTGAAGGAAGCCGCCTACGGCATCGGCTGCACCCGTTGGGAAGTGGTGAAGAACGTCGTTCTGCCCTTCACCCGCGTTGGCGTCATCGGCGGCGTCATGCTGGGTCTGGGCCGCGCCCTCGGCGAGACCATGGCGGTGACCTTCGTCATCGGCAACGCCCACAAGATTTCCGCATCGATCCTGGCGCCGGGCACGACGATCTCGGCGACCATCGCCAATGAATTTACCGAGGCTGTCGGAGACATTTATACGTCTTCGCTGATCGCCCTTGGCCTGCTGCTTTTCGTCATTACCTTCATCGTGCTCGCCATCGCGCGCTACATGCTGCTGCGCCTTGAAATGAAGGGCGGGAAATAAGCCAATGAGCAACGCCAATCCCTTCTATGGCCGTCGCAAGAGCCGCTCCAACCTGATGATGGGCCTGTGCATGGCCGCATCGCTGTTCGGCCTGGCCTGGCTGGTGCTGATCCTGGCCGCCCTGATCTGGAACGGCTTCAGCGGCCTGTCGCTGGACGTGTTCACCCAGAACACCCCGCCGCCCGGTTCGGCCGGCGGCCTGCTCAACGCGATCATTGGCAGCCTGATCATGACCGTGCTGGGCGTCGTGATCGGCACGCCCATCGGCATCCTGGCCGGCACCTACATGGCCGAGTACGGCGCTCATGGAAAACTGTCGCTGGTGGTTCGCTTCATCAACGACATCCTGCTCAGCGCTCCGTCCATCGTCATCGGCCTCTTCGTCTACGAGGTGATGGTGGTGCGCATGGGCCACTTCTCCGGCTTCGCCGGCGCGGTCGCCCTGTCGATCATCGTCATTCCGGTGGTGGTGCGCACCACGGAGGACATGCTGAACCTGGTGCCCAACCAGTTGCGTGAAGCGGCTTCGGCCCTTGGCATGCCGCGTCACCTGGTGATCCGCCGCATCGCCTACCGCGCCGCCCGCGCCGGCATGGTCACCGGCGTGCTGCTCGCCATCGCCCGCGTCTCCGGCGAGACGGCTCCGCTGCTGTTCACCGCGCTGAACAACCAGTTCGGCGGCGCCAACCTCAACGGCCCGATGGCCAGCCTGCCTGTGGTGATCTTCCAGTTCGCCCTGTCGCCTTACAAGGACTGGCAGCAGCTTGCCTGGACCGGCGCCCTGATCATCACCCTGTCGGTGCTCACCCTCTCCATCCTGGCGCGCGTCATCGCGTCCAGGAGCCGCCAGTGAACGGAGGCCGCCCATGAACATGACCGTCGCACAATCCGCCGCCGTGTCGTCGGCGCGCCCCACGCAGCCTGCCGGAGCCAAACGCCAGATGCCCCACGTCCCGGAAAACGCGAACGAGAAGATCTCGGTCCGCAACCTCAAGTTCTATTACGGCGACACGCTGGCGCTGAAAGGCATCTCGCTGCCGCTGTACGAACGCAAGGTCACCGCCTTCATCGGACCGTCAGGCTGCGGCAAGTCCACGCTGCTGCGCATTCTCAACCGCATGTATGACCTGTATCCGGGCCAGCGCGCCGACGGAGAGGTTTTGCTCGACGGCGAAAATATCCTGTCGCCGAAGCAGGACAAGAACCTGCTGCGCTCGCGGGTCGGCATGGTGTTCCAGAAGCCGACGCCGTTCCCGATGACCATCTATGACAACATCGCCTTCGGCGTGCGGCTTTACGAGAAGCTCTCGAAAGCCGAGATGGATGAGCGGGTCGAGTCGTCGCTGCGTCGCGCCGCCCTGTGGAACGAGGTGAAGGACAAGCTGCACGCCAGCGGCCAGAGCCTCTCCGGCGGCCAGCAGCAGCGGCTGTGCATCGCCCGCACCGTCGCCATCAAGCCGGAGGTGATCCTGCTGGACGAGCCGTGTTCGGCGCTTGATCCGATTTCGACCGCCAAGATCGAGGAGCTGATCGACGAGCTGAAGGCCGAGTACACGATCGCCATCGTCACCCATAACATGCAGCAGGCGGCGCGCTGTTCCGAGTACACCGCCTTCATGTATCTGGGCGAACTGGTGGAATTCGACGAGACCTCGCGCATCTTCACCACCCCATCCGACCAGCGGACGCAGGACTACATCACCGGTCGCTTCGGCTGACGGGCGCCTGTCCGCGCCGCCGCCGCCGCAGGCGATGGCCGGCCGCTGATGAACAGCAACATGACGCGGAGGCGAGGGCGACGCCGCCCCCTCCGCCAGAACAGCACAGGACGTCGCCGCCAGCCGGCGGTTGATGGTCCAGGGAGATAAAGCCATGGCCGAACATATCGTTTCCGCCTATGACGCCGAACTCGCCGCCCTGCGCAATCGCGTGGTCGAAATGGGCGGCATCGCCGAGAAAATGCTGGATGACGCGACCCGCGCGCTGGTGCGCCGCGACGCCGAACTGGCCCAGTCGGTCATCAACGCCGACGTCCGCCTCGACAATCTCCAGCGTGAGATCGAGGAAAACGCCATTCTCACCATCGCCAAGCGCCAGCCGATGGCGGTGGACCTGCGCGAGATCATCTCGGCGATCCGCGTCGCCGGCGACGTCGAGCGGATCGGCGACCTGGCCAAGAACATCGCCAAGCGCGCTGTGGCCATCAGCGGCCAGATGCAGCCGACCCGCATCGTTGTTGGCGTCGAACACATGAGCGACCTGGTGCAGGAGCAGCTCAAGGACGTGCTCGACGGCTTCACCCAGCAGAACGTCAACGTCGCCATCGACGTCTGGAAGCGCGACGGTGAAATCGACGCGCTGTACACGTCGCTGTTCCGTGAGTTGCTGACCTACATGATGGAAGATCCGCGCAATATCGGCTTCTGCACCCACATGCTGTTCTGCGCCAAGAACATCGAACGCATCGGCGACCACACCACCAATATCGCCGAGACCATTTATTACCTCGTCACCGGCAATCCGCTGGTTAGCGAGCGCCCGAAGAACGATGACACCAGCTTCGCCCGCGTCGGCGAGGGCTGACGTCAGGACCCGGTGAGCCTGGATCTGGCTCCCGCGCCGGCGGTTCGTCTGCCGGCCGCCCGTCCGCCCGCGCGGACTGATCCAGGGCGCCCGCCGGTTTTGCTGGCGGCGCGTCGCGGCGGATTTCCGCGAGGCGTAATTGCTTCGCATCAGGGAAATGCGCTGGTTGAAGATGGTGGAGCGTTTTCTGCAGTGGCGCCGCATGCGTCAGGAAAGCGCGTCAAACCAGAGAGACAGGGCATAACCCCGGCAATGGGCCGGACCTGCCCCCATTGGACCCCGCATGGCCGCAAGGGCGAAAGCAGATCCGCAAGCCCCATCGGGCGCACCTGGTGTGACGGAGCATCGCCCTGACGTCCTGTTCCGGAGCATTTTCTGGCCGAAGGCATGGCTTGCCTCGTCCCGGAGAGGCTCCGGCGCCGTGTGGTTGGCCGCCGGGCGTGCGCGAGACGCTGCGCCGGGGCGTGGAGTGGAATATGGCGACGCGCATTCTGATCGTTGAAGACGAGGAATCCCTTTCCCTGCTGCTGCGTTATAACCTCGAAGCCGAGGGCTACGTGGTCGATAGCGTGGCGCGCGGCGATGAAGCCGAAGTGCGCTTGCAGGAGGCCCCACCGGATCTGGCGTTGCTGGACTGGATGTTGCCGGGGCTTTCCGGCATTGAGCTGTGCCGCCGTCTGCGCCAGCGCGAGGAAACAGCGCGCCTGCCGGTGATCATGCTCACGGCCCGGGGCGAAGAGGCGGAGCGCATCCGCGGCCTCGCCACCGGCGCCGATGACTATGTGGTCAAGCCATTTTCAGTGCCGGAGTTGCTGGCCCGCGTTCGCGCCCTGCTACGCCGCGCCAAGCCTGGCCATGTGGCCGCCCTGCTGACCGCCGGCGATATCGAGCTGGACCGGGAAACCCGCCGTGTGCGGCGCTCGGATCGCGAACTGCATCTGGGACCCACCGAATTCCGCCTGCTGGAATTCCTGATGCAGAGTCCCGGCCGGGTGTTCACCCGCGAGCAACTGCTCGACAGCGTCTGGGGCCGCGACGTCTATATCGACGAACGCACCGTGGACGTGCATGTGGGGCGGCTGCGCAAGGCCATCAACCGGCCGCGCCAGCCCGATCCGATCCGCACCGTTCGCGGGGCTGGCTATTCATTCGACGAAACCTTCGCCCGCTCCTGAGCATGCGTGCTGTTGGGTGGAGGGGTTTTCCGGTAAAATGAAAGCTCACGTGCGTCAGGAAAACGCGTCAGATCAGAACGATCGGGAGAATTTTCGTTTCGGTGTGAACGGAGTTGCCTGAGCCTTGCCCCAAGAAACAGCGCCCGCCATGTCAAAACCCGCCGTTGCCGGCGGGTTTTCTTTGCGCCGGGCGCCGGGCCGCGATCCTCATGCCAGGCTCAGGTGGGCCTGACATATCGGGCCCTGCAGACCCATGGGCGCTTGATGAAAACCGGCTCCGACTTTTGTCGAAAATTCTTCAGCCAAAAAAGCAAATGCCCGCGACAGGCGCGGGCATCGGATCGCTCAGTGGTTGAAGCCGCCGCCAGCTCAGTTGCTGCGGCGATCGCGGCGCCGCTCCGGCGGCTGGTAGGCGATGCGGCTGTGGAAGGTGCAATAGGGAATGCCAGGCGTCGTACGATTGCCGCAGAAACAGAAATCCGCCGAGGTCGGATCGCCCATGGGCCAGCGACACATGTTCTCGCGCAGCTCCATGATGGTGACGCGCTGGGATTCTGGCGCGGCGATCGCCGGAGACGTCGCGACAGCTGCGACAGCGGCCGGCGCGGGCATCCCCTGAGGGCGTTCAGGCGCGACGGCGACGGCTGCGAGCGCCGTATTGCCCTGCACCAGCGGGATGCTGGCGGTGGCCCGCGCATTTGTCGTTGCGGCGCGCGGCGCTGCGACGGAAACGCTCTTGCGCGGCTTCTGCGCGCCGCCCGAGGTGGATTTTGCCCGGCCTGACAGGCCAAGACGATGGACCTTGCCAATCACCGCGTTACGCGTCACTCCGCCCATGGCGGTGGCGATCTGGCTGGCGCTGAGCCCTTCCGACCAGAGCTTCTTCAGCAGTTCGACGCGTTCGTCGCTCCAGCCGCTTCCAGCTTCGCTCATCCGTTCCTCCGCACCAAATTCGTTCATGCAGAAAATCTGCGTAAACGCGCTGAACTGGTTCAGCTACGCAAAACATCAATCCGTCAGGGTAACGGCGCCACGATATGTCGTGGGATATGTCCCGGACCATACAAGATGGCGGGACGAGGCTTCAACCGCAGCAGTCCGCTCCCCACCGTTTTCCCCAGGAACATGATCAAAACGAGTCCGTGATCATATTTTTTCAACGATTTAGCAGAGGTGGGGCGCTGGACGGGCGGTTGCCGCTGGATAACACATATGCGGCTCGGGACACCCCACCATTGTCGCGTGACTGTTGCACGCGGACGTCATGATCCGCCGCCGGGCCGCCCGCGCGAAGGGCGTCGCAGGCCCGGACTCGGCGCAGAACCGGGAGCCTGTCTGGCGTTCCGATGTAAATGCATCCTGTAATTGACAGAATTGTCGCCCGGCATAAAATACAGCCGGTGCCGCCCTTCGACAGGGCGGCACTTTGATTTTCATGGACGTTTGGCTTCGGGCGCTGGCGCCTCCGGTCTGGCGTTCGCAGGCGCGACGCAGCCTGACGGCGAATACGGCAAAGTTGATGTCGGGGCCGGCGTCGCCATCAGGGAGTGCGGTCAGTGACGTCGCCGCTGTTGCCAACTTTTGCGCGTGTGGATCTTCAGTTCGAGCAGGGCCAGGGCGTCTGGCTGACGACGCGCGATGGCGAGCGATATCTCGACTTCGGCTCCGGCATCGCCGTGAACTCGCTCGGTCACGCCCATCCACACCTGGTGGAGGCTCTGACCCGGCAGGCCGGCAAGCTCTGGCACACCTCCAACCTGTTCCGGATTCCGGAAGGCGAGCGGCTGGCGCAGCGGCTGGTCGACAACTCCTTCGCGGATCAGGTGTTCTACACCAACTCTGGCGCCGAGGCGCTGGAGTGCGCCATCAAGATGGCCCGCAAGTATCACGCGACCAACGGCCAGCCCGAGCGCTACCGCATCATCACCTTCGAGGGCGCGTTCCATGGCCGCACCCTCGCGACCATCGCCGCCGGCGGCCAGGCCAAATATCTGGAAGGCTTTGGCCCCAAAGTGGATGGCTTTGATCAGGTGAAGGTGGATGACGCCGAAGCGCTGAAGGCCGCCATCGGCCCCGCCACCGCCGCCATCCTCATCGAGCCCGTGCAGGGCGAGGGCGGCGTGCGGGTTGTGCCGCCGGCCAAACTGCGCGAGCTGCGCAAGCTGTGCGATGAGCACGGCCTGCTGCTGATCCTTGACGAAGTGCAGACCGGCGTCGGCCGCACCGGCAAGCTGTTCGCCCATGAATGGTCCGGGGTCACGCCTGACATCATGGCCATCGCCAAGGGCATCGGCGGCGGGTTCCCGCTCGGCGCCTGCCTGTCGACCCTGGAGGCCGGCAAAGGCATGACCGCCGGCACGCACGGCACCACCTTCGGCGGCAATCCGCTGGCGGTGGCTGTCGGCAACGCCGTGCTCGACGTGGTGCTGGCTCCGGGGTTTCTGGATCACATCAACCAGATCGGCCTGCTGCTGCGCCAGCGTCTTGCCGAACTGCGCGACCGCTTCCCCCACATCATCGCCGAAGTGCGCGGCGAGGGGCTGCTGCTGGGCCTGAAGCTGAATGTGCCCAACACCGATTTCGCAGCCGCGGCGCTCGATGAAAGACTCATCCTGGTCGGCGCTGGCGACAATACAGTCCGGCTGTTGCCGCCGCTGACGATTACTGAGGATGAGGTGCGGGAAGGCCTGGCCCGGCTTGAAGCCGTGGCGGGGCGTTTGCAGCGCGAGGTGCGCGGCGCCGCGGCGGGAGCGGCGTGATGAATGCGCGTTTCGGGACGGAGCCGGTCAGCGGCCCTGTCAGTTTGTCACCGGAGTTATTGAAGGATCAGAATTTGTCGGCTTCGTCGCAGCAGCGGCGCAACTTCCTCGACCTCACCGATTTCACCGGTGAGCAGTTGCGCCATGTTCTTGAGATCAGCAAGCGCCTGAAGGCGGCGCGTCGCCGGGGCGAGCGCTCCGACTTCCGCCCGCTGACCGGCAAAACCCTGGCGATGATCTTCGACAAGCCGTCGACGCGAACCCGCGTGTCCTTCGATCTCGCCATGCGCGAGCTGGGTGGCGAAACCATCATGCTGACGGGCGCGGAGATGCAGCTCGGGCGCGGCGAGACCATCGCCGACACGGCCCGCGTCATGTCGCGCTATGTCGACGCCATCATGATCCGCATCCTCGACCACGCCGCCATGACCGAGCTGGCCGAATACGCCAGCGTGCCGGTCATCAACGGCCTCAGCAAGCTGTCGCATCCCTGCCAGATCATGGCTGATCTGCTGACGTTCGAGGAACGGCTCGGGCCGATCACCGGCCGCAAGGTGGCGTGGACCGGCGACGGCAACAATGTGCTGGCCTCGTGGATTCATGCGGCGGCGCTCCTCGACTTCGAGATCGCCGTGGCGGCGCCGAAGGACCTTGGCCCGGCGCCTGAGGTGCTCGCGTTCGCCCGCGCCAGCGGCGCGAAGCTGAGCCTCATCGACGACCCGCGTGAGGCGGTCCGCGGCGCCGAGGCCGTCATCACCGACTGCTGGGTCTCCATGGGCGATGAGGAAAGCGAGGCGCAGCGCCAGAAGCTCCTGCAGCCCTACCAGGTCAATGCGGAGCTGATGGCGGCGGCGGCGAAGGACGCCATCTTCATGCACTGCCTGCCGGCCCATCGCGGTGAGGAAGTCACCGACGAGGTGATGGACGGCCCGCAGTCCGTGGTGTTCGACGAGGCGGAAAACCGTCTGCACGCCCAGAAGGGCGTCCTGGCCTGGTGCCTGGGCGCGGCTGAGTGATGGCCGGCGCGGAAGCGGCCGGTTCCCACGCTGGCGACGACCTGTCCCTGCCGTTCGCGGTCGAGGCTCTGGACGTGCGCGGTCGCGTCGTCCGGCTCGGCCCGGCGCTCGACGCCGTGCTGGCCCGCCATGACTATCCGCCAGCGGTGTCCCGCGTCGTCGGCGAGGCCATGGCGTTGACCGTGTTGCTGGGCTCGGCCCTGAAGCTCGAGGGCCGCTTCCAGTTACAGACCCGCTCCTCCGGCGCGATCAACATGATTGTCGTGGATTTCGACGCGCCGGACCAGGTGCGCGCCTGCGCCCGCTTCGATGCGGAAGCCGTCGCCGCGGCCTCGGCCGCCGGCGAGACGGCGACGGGCGCGCTGCTTGGCAAGGGCCATCTGGCCATGACCATCGACCAGGGCAGCCACGCCAGCCGCTATCAGGGCATCGTGCCGCTGGAAGGCCAGAGCCTGGAGGAGTGCGCCCATACCTATTTCCAGCAGTCGGAGCAGATCCCGACCCTGGTGCGGCTTGCGGTTGGCGAGGAAATGACCTCGCAATCGCCAACCGGGCGGTTCTACCGGGCTGGCGGACTGATGGTGCAGTTCATGCCCCATTCGGTTGACCGTCTGCGTCAGGCCGATCTGTCGCCCGGCGACGCCCCCGCGGGCCATCAGATCGCCGCCGGCGTCGAGGATGAGGCCTGGAACGAGGCCCGCATGCTGGCCGAGACCACCGAGGCGCACGAACTGCTCGACCCCCTACTGCCCAGCGAGCAGTTGCTGTACCGGCTGTATCACGAGCGCGGCGTGCGGGTATTTCCAGCCCAGCCGGTGCGCGAGGCCTGCCAGTGCTCGCGCGAGCGCATTATGGGCATGCTCACCGGCTTCAGCCGGCAGGAGCGCGCCGACATGGTCGGCGATGATGGCCGCATCGGCGTGACCTGTGAATTCTGCTCGCGTCACTATGATCTGGATCCCGGACAGGTGGAGGCGGAGATCGCCGCCGCCGCCCTGGCGGACTCAGGCGAGGGCGGCGACCGCGAGCGGTGAGCCTGTTCCCGAACGTGGTTTCACCGGCGCGGCCTTGTCGCGCCGGTTTTTTGTTGGCTGTTCCTGGCCGGCTACGGCGCGCGCTCCGGCGAGAGCGCTTCCGGTGAAAGACGGTTCACCGAAAGCGCTCGATCGCTTTGACTGGACGTATCTTCTTTACGAAAGGCGGAGTCCGCTTTTCTTGAAGATGCCCGCGTCAGACGCCCAGGGCCTGGACAAGACGGCGGACGAAGGCAGTTCCGTTCTCCAACTCCGCGAGGGTGATGAACTCGTCGGCCTGGTGAGCCTGGTCGATGGAGCCAGGGCCGCAGACCACGGTGGCGACGCCGCCATTCTGGAAGTGTCCGGCTTCGGTGGCGAAGGACACCGTCGTGGTGTGATTGCGCCCCGCCAGACGCAGCGCCAGTTGCTCGGCGGCGGAGCCGGGCTTCGGCGCCAGGTGCGGCACGGCCACGTCGCAGATGGTGTCGATGCTGGCTTCCGGCGCGCCCAGGCGCATGCGCGGCAGCACGTCCGTTTCGGCGAAAGCGGCCAGTTCATCCATCACATCGCGATGGCTGTGACCGGGCAGGCCGCGAAACTCCCACAGGAAGCTGCAATCGCGCGCGATGATGTTGCGCGCCGTGCCGCCATGAATGGCGCCGACCTGAAGGGTCGAGCAGGGCGGATCGAACAGGCCGGTGGGATCGCCAGCCGTGGCGAACTGCTCCTGCCGGCGCGCCAGCCAATGGATCAGCTCGGCCGCCGCCATCACCGCATTGGCGCCGTGCGCCGGCTGTGAGGAGTGGCCTTCCTTGCCTGTGATGCGGGTGGTCAGCGACACCACGGATTTGTGGGCGGTGACCACGTCCATCCCCGTGGGCTCGCCAACGATGGCGACGCCAGGGCGCGGCAGATCCACGCCCATGCGCCCCACCGCGTCGACCACCCCAAGGCAGGACACCTCCTCGTCATAGGACAGCAGGATATGGATGGGCGTCGCCAGCCGGGCCGCGAGCATCTCGGGAACCAGCGCCAGCACAATGGCGACGAAGCCCTTCATGTCGACGGCGCCGCGTCCATAGGCGCGCCCGTCCGCCACGCGCAGCCGCCAGGGATCGCTGGTCCAGGCCTGGCCGGCCACCGGCACCACGTCCGTATGGCCTGACAGCAACACGCCGCCGTCCTGCGCCGGGCCGATGCTGGCGAACAGCGCGGCCTTTTCACCCGTTGCATCGGGGATGTGCACGGAAGCCACGCCCAACTGCGTCAGCCAGGCTTCGACAAAGGCGATGAGCTCCAGGTTGGAGCGGTGGCTCTCCGTATTGAAGGCGACCAGTCGCTCCAGCATGGCGAGAGGCGTCACATTGGCTCCTGACGGTTCCGGGCAGGTCGCCAGTCCAGACGGCGCCTGCTCCCGTTATCCTGTTCGATGCGCCGGCAAGTCTGGCTGGCGGTCTTGCCGGCAAAGTCTATCCGGAACGGCCGATCTGGCCAGGGTTGCCGAACCGCGAGCGGGCGTTCTTGCCGCAAGGCCCTCACGCCAGCCGCCGGCCAGAAAAGCTGTCAGTGGATGATGCGCGCCACGCCGGCGCGAATGGCGTAGGGACTGTCCAGCACGAAGGTGGGAATGGTCACCTCGAACCGTTCGCCAGCAGCGTCAATCATGGCGTAGCTGCCGCTCATTACGCCATGCGGCGTGCGCAGGGGGCAGCCGCTGGTGTAGGTGTAGGCGTCGCCGGGCGCGATATGAGGCTGCTCGCCGACAACGCCGGGGCCGGTGACAGCCTCCACCGCGCCGTCGCCATCAACGATGCGCCAGGTGCGGGCCCGCAACTGCACCGGGCGCGGCCCGAGATTGGCGATCTGCACCGTGTACGCCCAGAAATAATCGCCATGTCCCGGTGAGGACTGGTCCTCCAGGAAGCTGGGCGTCACGGTGACTTCAATGTCGTGGGTCAGTGCCTGGTACATGGCGCGCTCCGCTCGCAAACGCACATCACACGAGGGGTGGCGGCGCCGCCCTGCCGGGCGATGTCGCCTTACGTGGCTAACCTGTCTCATGAGCCAACGCGTCTCGTGAGACCATATCATTCCGCCGGCTGGTTGTGGCCAGCCGCATGGTCACGGCGCCGGCTTTCTCATCCAGCCTGTCTGCTCCATCCAGACTTTAACCAGGTTCATGGCCTTTCCCAAGAATGGCTTTTCCAAGAATGCCTTTTCGGAGAATCGGCGTCCTTCAGCCCGCCGTCAATGGCGTCGAAAGGAGAACCTGAGAGACGCCGCCTGGTTATCTTGTCGTAAGGCGAAAAAGGGAATAAATTCTTTGGCATAGGACGGTCGCGCTCACGGCCGCGCCGGGTATGGACGCTGATGGGTCCGTCAGCCGGAGAGGCAGGGAAAGCCTGTTGCAAGGAAATGCCCGTGACCGGGAAGAGTTTGTTGCAGCGAGGAGCCTGTTGACGGAGCGCCGCGAGGCCGGCGGCTCGTGGGAAAGGCGGCTTTTGCCAGCGCCTGGCAGGCGTTGACGTTCAGAGGACATGGCGCGCCAGCAGCGTCGCGCCCTGGATCAGGATCGCGCCCTGGCGCGAAGCACGCGCGCCGGAGGTGTTCAGGAGGCAGCCATGCTGTCACATCAGCAGATCTGGCAGGCGATTGACGGGCTGGCGAAGCGCCATGGCCTGTCGGCGTCAGGCCTCGCCCGGCGCGCCGGGCTTGACCCCACCACATTCAACCGCTCCAAGCGCATCGCCACGGACGGCCGCCTGCGCTGGCCATCGACGGAATCGGTCGCCAAGGTGCTCGACGCCACTGGCGCCTCGATTCACGAGTTCCTGACGCTGGTGGGAGGGGAGCCGTCCGTCGCGGACGCCGGGCAAACGCCACAGACAGGCTCGGGTCCGCCGCCGGCGCGGCCGCGCGGCATCCCGTTGATCGGCATGGCCCAGGCCGGCCAGGGCGGTTATTACGACGATTCCGGCTATCCTGTTGGCTCCGGCTTCGATGAGGTGATCTTCCCGCGCGCCGGCGACGGATCCCTGTATGGCCTCAAGGTCGCCGGCGATTCCATGCTGCCGGTGTATCGCGATGGCGACGTCATCGTCGTCGATCCGGCGGCGACCGTGCACAAGGGCGACCGCGTCGTCGCCCGCACCCGCGACGGCGAGGTCATGGCCAAGGAACTGGCCGCCCGCACGGCCCGGCTGGTGCGGCTGCGTTCGCTCAACCCCGAACACGCCGAGCGGGAGATCGCGCTGAAAGACCTCGACTGGATCGCCCGCATCGTCTGGGCCAGCCAGTAACTGGCTCTGCGCCGGTCCGGAAGCCTTGGCGGGTCAGGGGCCAAGGCTCAGGGGCCAGGACTCAGGGGCCAGGACCCGCTGTGCGCCGCCGCGAGACCGGCGAGCCGCTGGCGTCCGGCGATGCTCAACACCCCCTGAAGACAGGCGGGCGCTTTTCGAGGAAGGCGTTGATCGCCTCCTCGTTGTCTTCGGTCATTGAGGCCAGGATATACTGGTCATTGTCCATATGGGCGGTCAGGCGGTTCAGGGCGGTTGCCTGTTCTGTGATGGTGCGTTTCGCCATGCGCATGCCAATCGGCGGCAGGGCGGCGGCTTTGCGCGCCCAGCGCATCGCGGCGTCGAGGGCCTGGCCATCTTCCGTCATGTCGTCGATCAGGCCCCATTCAAGCGCCTGGGGCGCATGGACCCGCTCGCCGAACAGGATCAGTTGCTTGGCCCGGGATGGTCCGAGGAGGTTCAGGATGCGGGGCGCGGCGTTCCAGTTGAGGTTCCAGCCGAGGGGGATTTCGGGAAGGCGCATGTGGGCGCCGCGACCGGCAATACGGAAGTCGCATGAAACCGCCAGCGCCAGCGCGCCGCCAAGGCAAAAGCCCTCAATGGCGACGATGGTGACCTGATCGAGGTTCTCCCACGCCGCGCATGTGGTGGGGGCGAGGCGCAGCAACTCGCGCTTTTCCAGCAGCGGCGCCGTCCGGCGGGCTTGGTGGTCGGGGTCGGACAGATCTGCCCCTGAAGAAAACACCGGATCGCCGGTAAGGATCACCGCGCTGGTGTGAAAATCGTCGCGTAACCGCAACGCCGCCTCACGCAACGCCTCGATAGCTTTCACGGACAGGGCGTTGATGCGATCGCCCCGGCGCAGGGTCACCGTGGCGACGCGGTCTTCAAAAGTGACGCTGACCGGACCGATTTCGAATGGCGTGGACATGAAATTCCTCCCGTGTCGCCGCCGTTTCTGGCGGTCTTCAGGGACGGAGACTAGAGCGCTTTCCGACCAGACGGAATCGTCTGGTCGATCAGAATTCGCACAAAACAAGGGAAACTGGCGCAATTCCCGATCCATGTAGATCGGGAATTGCTCCAGTTGAACGAATTCAACATTTGCACCCACCTTCACATCATGCAGCGCCTGTTTCGGTGACAGGCGCAGCCATGCAATTACGACAAAAGTGAAGGGCGCCTTTCTGGAGCCGGCGCGGCGCGGGGATAGCCAGAAAACACCAGGGGCGATCCTTGCGGATCGCCCCTGGTGAAGCCCGGGCGACGTTTGGGCCTTGCAGGTCGCGGATGCGTCAGCATCTTCGCGACCTGGCGTCAGGCACGCCGGATTCTGAAAGGTCGCTCAGCGAACGCCAAGCAGCTCCACGTCGAAAATCAGCGTTGCGTTCGGCGGAATGACGCCGCCAGCGCCACGGGCGCCGTAACCAAGCTCGGCCGGGATGGTCAGGATGCGCTTGCCGCCCACCTTCATGCCGGCGACGCCCTCGTCCCAGCCGCGAATGACCTGGCCGCCGCCGAGGCCGAACTCGAACGGCTGGTTGCGGTCGCGCGAGGAGTCGAACTTCTTGCCGGGCTTGCCGTTGTTATCCAGCCAGCCGGTGTAGTGCACCTTGACCTGCTGGCCGGCCTTGGCCACGGGGCCGGTTCCAACGACTTCGTCCTTGTACTTCAGGCCGGAGGGAAGGGTGGTGGTTTCGGCGGCGGATACGCTTGCGGTCATGGCGAGAACTGCTGCTCCTGCGAGAGGGATCAGGGTGCGGGAAATCATCGAACGGAACATGCCGTGGGCTTCCTTTATAGTGTTTTCCAGCGAAGCGGGCGCCGCTTCGCATCAAGAAAGCACGTCAAACCAGACAGATAGGGCCGGTTCCCGTTCAGGATGAACGGAGCTTGCCCTGGCGTGCGCTTCATCGAAGCGACGGTCGTCGCAGAGATTAGCGGCATCCGTGTCGAAATTGCGATGGTCTGAGGCCAGGAATGGCGACAGAACAGGCCGCCGCCATCGCATGTCCACAGGCAGTCGCAAGGCGGGGCTCTGGCGTCAGGGCATTTCCGGTGAAACCCGGTTCGCCGGCAATGTCCTGACATTTTGAATGAAGGCGCTTTCCTGATGCGAAGCGGACGCCGGCTTCGCCGCAGAGCGCTCCAGTCTGTCGTCAGCCGGCCTTGCCAGCGGCGCGGGCCGCCAGGAAAGCCTCATGATCGGCAATGAGCTGACCGTCGAGGCCCTTGCGGATCAGCTCCAGGGTCCCCGGGACGCCCAGGATCGCGGCGAACGAACCGAAACGGGGGCCGCGCTCCTCGCCGAGCAGGATCTGGTAAAGGGCGTTGAACCAGGCGCCCGAGACGCCGGGGCGCTCCGGCGTCGCCCCCTTGGCTTTGAAATCCTGATAGTCGGGCACGGTGCGGCCGACCTCATAAACCACGTCCTGGATCTGGCCCGCGTCGGCGTTGGCTGGCAGGGCGGCGAGACGCTCCGCCAGATCTTCCAGCGCCTTGCGCTCACTGTCAGACGGCGGGCGATAGGTTTTCGCCGGCTTGACGAAGTCCTGGAAATTCCGCACCGCGTAGCCCAGCAGGCTGTCGAGGCGCGGGTGGGTTTGTGGCGCGGCGCTGGGCGCATAGCGCTTCAGGAACTGCCACAGGCCTTCCTTGGTCTCGGCGTTGGCGACCGCGGCGAGATTGAGCAGCAGGCCGAAGGAAATCTGCGTCGGACGCGGCGCATTCTCGCCGGTTTCCGCGCCAGCCTGGGTGACGGCTTCCGGCGCTGGCGGATTGCCGCCGTGGATGTGGTGCACCGGGTTGCCGAGGCGCTGCTTCGCGTCCTGCCGCGCATAGGCGTCAAGAAACGACAGGTATTCGTCGACATTGCGCGGGATGACGTCGAAATGCAGCCGCTTGGCCTCGCGCGGACGGGCGAACATGAACAGCGCCAGACTTTCCGGCGCGCCATAGGTCAGCCAGTCCTCGATGGTCAGGCCATTGCCCTTCGACTTGGAGATCTTCTGTCCCTTTTCGTCGAGGAACAGTTCGTAATTGAAGCCTTCCGGCGGTTGGGCGCCGAGGGCGCGGGCGATCTGGCCCGACAGCTTCACCGAGTCGATCAGGTCCTTGCCGGCCATTTCGTAATCGACGCCCAGGGCCGTCCAGCGCATTGCCCAGTCCGGCTTCCACTGCAGCTTGGCGTGGCCGTCGAGGGCCGACGTCTCGAAGCGTTCGCCGCTCTCCGGATCGCGCCAGACCAGGGTGGCGCTGTCGGCCCGCACCTCATCGATGGGAACCTGCATCACATGGCCGGTGACCGGATGGATCGGCAGGAATGGCGAATAGGTGCTGGCGCGTTCGGCGCGCAGCGACGGCAGCATCACCTTCATCACCGCGTCATAGCGCGCCAGCACCAGAC
This sequence comes from Camelimonas fluminis, assembly GCF_014656355.1. Taxonomy (GTDB): domain Bacteria; phylum Pseudomonadota; class Alphaproteobacteria; order Rhizobiales; family Beijerinckiaceae; genus Camelimonas; species Camelimonas fluminis. The sequence goes on along the minus strand of NZ_BNCG01000010.1, from coordinate 67,884 downwards.
GCAGCGTGTCGTTGAAGCGGCCGGACTTGTAGCACTCCGTCGCCGACAGGAATTCGTATTCGAAGCCGAAGCTGTCGAGGAAGGCGCGCAGCCGGGCGTTGTTGTGCTGTCCAAAGCTCTCATGCGTGCCGAATGGATCGGGGACCTGGGTCAGCGGCTTGTTGAGATGCTGCGCCAGCAGGTCGCCGTTCGGCACATTGTCCGGAACCTTGCGCAGGCCGTCCATGTCGTCGGAGAAGGCGACGAGACGCGTCGGCACGGAATCATTGGTCAGCAGGCGAAAGGCGTTGCGCACCATGGTGGTGCGGGCCACTTCGCCGAACGTGCCGATGTGCGGCAGGCCAGAGGGGCCATAGCCGGTCTCGAACAGCACGTAACCCTTGTCTTTGCCAGCTTTCACCGCGGCTTCGCGGCGCGCAACGAGCTTGCGCGCTTCTTCGAACGGCCAGGCGGAGGACGTCTGGGCGGCCTCCACGAGTTGCGGGTCGAAAGCGGACGTGGTCATGGAACTGCGACTCTTTTCAAAATGTTTTGCCGGCATGGCCGGCGTCATGTCAGGGCCAGATCCGGTCATGACGGATGTGATCTGTCCCTGTGCTGTTGAACTGGCGCGCTTTGCTGAAAAACGCTGCCGGCGCCGGCTTCCGGTCCAGGCTGATCGGAAACCGCTCCAGGTTTTCCTGGTTTGACCGAATTCTGATCGACCAGCTGATTTTGTCTGGTCGGAAAACGTTCTCGCAAGGACGGCGCCGGCAATGCCTTCAATGTGACCGGCGAAGCGCCGCGTCAAGGCTGGCGACCGCCTGCAGATGGCCTTCCCGCTCCCGGACGTGCGAAAAACCGTTCAGAAAAAGCTGACGGGAAAGTAACGCAGGTACAGCTCGTCGTAGCGTCCGTCGCTCCACATCTGTTGCAGGGCGTAGTCAAAGGCGCGTTGCAACGCGGCGTCGTTGCGGCGGACGATGAAGCCGACGCCCTCGCCAAAAAACGCGTCCGAAAGGTAAGGGCCGCCGGTGAAGCCACAGCAATTGCCGGACAGGCTGCCGTCCTGCCACAGCGCCATGCCCAACCCGTCGCCGAATACATAGGGGACCTCGCCGGCCCGCAGCGCCGCGCCAGCCGCCGGCAGGTCGGGATAGGCCTTCAGCGGCGAAGCCGGAAAATTGGCTTTCAGCCAGGCTTCATGGGCCGAGCCGGCGACCACGCCGATGGTTTTGCCTGCAAAATCCTTCTCCCCCGGCCCTGGCGAAGCAGCGCCGTTCTTTATCATGAACCGCCCCGGAAACCGCATGTAGGGCCGGGTGACGGTGAAGCGCTCCAGCAACCCGGGCGTGGCTGGAATGGCGGCGATGACCACATCGCCCTTGCCCGCGGCCAGAGCGTCCAGCAACGTGTCGAAGCGGCGCGTCTGAATGGTGCAGGCGACGCCGAGGCGATCGCAGGCGGCCCGGGCAAGATCGACAGTGAACCCGGTGGGACGGTTGTCGTCGCCGACGAAATTCAGCGGCGGGAAGCTGTCATCGGTCAGAATGCGGATGGTCCCGGCGCCGCTCATGTCGGGACGTTCCAGCCGGGAGTTGGGATTGCCAAACATGGGAATGCGCACGGCGGGCCGTGAACTGGCCGCAGCGGGCGCGTTGGCTGCCGGCGCCGCCGTCGCTGGCCCAGACGCTGCTGGTTCACCTGCTGTCGGCCCGGCGATCGCCGCCGTCGCCAGCAATGAGGCGATGGCAAGGGCGATGGTTGCGACGATGACAATATGCACGTTATGATTGAACATCGTCCGCAACAACGCAACGCTCCTCATCCGGTGCTCCATGCGCGCAGCCACGGTTCTCCAGCGGCGACGTCTGACGCGGGTGCTTCCCGCGAATGATGATGGCGTCCCCGCGACGGTGCAAGACGATGGCGGCGCCGCGCCGGCGTTTTTCCCGGTGAGCGCGGCTTTGCCGCCGCAGCTTGCCTTTCTCGGCAGTCACGGCCTGACCCACGCCGCTCTGGGTCAGGCGGCGGAACTGGCGCGACGCTGGGGCGCCCCGCCAGAGCAGGCCCTGTTCGCCGCCGGCCTGATGGAGCCTCACGCCTATTATCGCGCGCTGGCTCTGGAGCTGGGCGCGCCCTTCGCGGCGGACGCCCTGCGGCGCGGGGGCCTGAGGCTGGGCGGCGACGTCAGCTATCCAGAGAGCATCGCCGCTGGCGTCGCTCCGGCGCTTGATGGCGATGGCCGCCGTCTGTTTGTGCTGGCGCCCCGGGGGGCGATGCTGGCCAGCCTGTTGAGCGGCCGCATGGAAGCGACCAACGCCGTTATCGTCACGCCGGAGGCGCTGGAACGGGCGGTGATGCGTCGCCACGCGCCCGCCATTGCCCATGATGCTGGCCACGCGTTGGCTGATGCGCGGCCAGACCTCTCCTGTCGCGAGGGGGTGAGCCGCGGCCAGGCGCTGGCCCTGGCCGTCGCCTTGCCGGTCGCCGCGCTGCTGGGGGCGTTGGCGCCAGCCGTCGCCGCGGCGTTGTTCGCCGCCGTGTTCCTCAGCCACGCCATCGTCCGGCTGGCGGCGACCTTCGCCGGATCGGCCAATGCGCCAGGCGCGCGCATGGTCCCGTCGCTGGCCGACGCTGACCTTCCGGTATTCACGGTTATTGTCCCGGTTTATGGCGAAGCCAACATGGCCGGCCACATCGTGCAATCGCTGGAGCGGCTGGATTACCCGCGCGCCCGTCTTGATGTGAAAATCGTCGTGGAGGCGGAAGACCACGCCACGCGGGTCGCCTTCATCGCGCTGCAGCCGCCGTCCTGGATCAGCATCATTGTGGCCCCGCCCGGCGAGCCCCGCACCAAACCGCGAGCCCTCAACGTGGCGTTGGCCACAGCGCGGGGCGAATTCACCACCATTTACGACGCCGAGGATGCGCCAGATCCCGACCAGTTGCGCAAGGCTGTGACGGTCTTCCGCGCGGCGTCGCCGGATATCGCCTGCCTGCAGGCGCGCCTCGCCATCGACAACAGCGCCGACGGCTGGCTGCCCGCCTGCTTCGCGCTGGAATACGCGGCGCTGTTCGACGTGATCAATCCGGGGCTGGCCCGGCTTGGTCTGCCGGTTCCGCTCGGCGGCACTTCCAACCATTTCCGCACCGTTGCGCTCCGGCAGGTCCAGGGTTGGGACGCCTGGAACGTCACCGAGGACGCCGATCTCGGTCTGCGTCTGGCGCGGGCCGGCTGGGGCGTCGCTGACCTGGATTCGGTCACCCTGGAAGAAGCGCCGGTGCAGTTGCGCGCCTGGCTGGCGCAACGCACCCGTTGGCTGAAGGGCTGGATGCAGGTGGCTATCACCCACAGTCGCGCGCCGGGGCAGGTCGTGCGCGAGCTTGGCTGCCTGGGGGCCTGGGCCGCCGCCGCCCAATGCGCCGGGGTGGTGCTCAGCGCCCTCGGGTTTCCGTTGTTCGTTCTGGGCGTGGCCGCCCAGCTGGTTTCCGGCGCGTTGCTGTCGCTGGACGGCTGGCAGGCGCGGCTCGGGGCGGCTTCGGCAACTGCGGTGGCGCTGGCGGGGCTGGTCTCCGGCGTCGCACCGCTGGTCGTGGGCGCGCGGCGACGAAAACTGGCGCCCGTGCTGGTGCTCGCGCCGCTGCTGCCATTCTATTACGCGCTGGTCTCGCTGGCCGCATGGCGCGCCCTGGCCGAGCAGATCCGCAGCCCGGCGCGATGGAACAAGACCCGCCACGGGGTGGCGCGCTCGTCCCGCTCGGGGCGGCTCACATATATTGGCGGAACTCCTTCGCCGCTTCGGCGGGCGGACGCTTCAGATTGAAGCCGCCGACAAACTGGCCCTTGCGATCCATCAGATAGACCATCGCCGTGTGGTCCATGGTGTATTCGCCGCCCTTTTGCTCCACCTTGCGGGCGTAGACGCGGAACGCGCGCGCGACGGCGTCAATCTGCTCCTGCGAACCGGTCAGGCCGATGATGCGCGGATCAAAGCTGCCCAGATAATCCTTCATGACGCCCTGGTTGTCGCGGGCCGGATCGACGGTGATGAACACCGCCCGCGCCTTCGTGTCCTTGCCCAGCGCCTCCAGCATCTGCGAGACCTCATAGAGGGTCGAGGGGCAGATGTCGGGGCAATGGGTGAAGCCGAAGAACAGCAGATAAGGCGCGCCGCGCAGGGTCGCGTCGGTGACCGTATTGCCGTTCTGGTCGGTCAGGGAGAAGGGCGCTCCAACGCCCGGGGACGCGGCTCCGCCCTGGATCTGGCGCCAGGCGAACAGACCGCCGGCCAGCACGGCGAGGCCAAGCACAAACACGCCAAGGGTCAGGGCGAGCCGGCGGGAGGGGCCGCTGGAGGGGGCGGAAGACATCGCTTTGCTCCTGTTTCCTGTGCTCCGGACGCGTCCACGCGTTGGATGGAGCTGGATGGCCGCTCATGCCGGCTCACCTGAAGGTTTCAGTATGAACAGATCCGGCCCGGGCGTCCGCATCACGCGACCATGCTTTAACCGCCCCGGGGCGCCAGGTCATCCGCCATGGACGGGACATGACGTCGCCGTACGCTGGAACCGTTCCAGAACAAACAGTTCGCGCGCTGGCGTCGCCTGTGCCACATGGGCCGGAGAGGTGGGCCCAGGCAGACGGGGCGGCCGCCTGATGAGGAAGGACGCGGGAATGACGGATGTGAATGCTGACACGATTGCGGCGCTCCGGGCGGAGATCGCCGAAAAACCCGACGGCGTGCTGGAAGCGCTGGCTGAGCGTCATCACGCGACGATGAAAACTGTCTTCGCGGCCCTGCCGGACGGTCAGGCAACGCCGGTTCCCGCCAGCCGCTTCGAGGAGCTGTGGGCCGACCTCGCCGCCTGGGGCGACGTCACCTTCATTGTTCACACCCGCGACGGCGTGTTCGAGACCAAGGCGCCGGTGCCCCCGGGCTCCCATGGCCGCGGCTATTTCAACATCCACGGCGACAGCCCCCTGGGCGGCCACATCCGCGCCGACCGCTGCGATTCCATCTGGTTCGTTGACCGGCCGTTCTTCGGCCGTCGCTCCTGCTCGCTGGTGTTCATCAACACTGATGGCGAGGCCATGTTCAAGGTGTTTGTTGGTCGCGACGCCCAGCGTGAATTGAACCCGCAGCAGGTCGCCCGTTTTGAGGCATTGCGCGCCAACCTGGCCTGAACTGGCTGGAACTGTGTGAATTTCGGGCGATCTGATGCGCATCAGGTCGCCTTTTTTGGGCCGCTGTGGCCTGAAGGCCATGATTCGCCAATTGTCACCGCATCAGGATAATTCTAATTAGAACTATTCCGGGTTGCGGGGCTCAGAACTATGGTGAAGCAGGAAAATCTGCCGCTGACGTCATTGCGTGGCGTCGCGGCGCTGTGGGTCGTGGCCCACCATCTCGTCCTGCGTTTCGTCGACCACGGCGTTTCCACCCCTGACCGGTTTTTGTTTCCGGGCGGGGTCGCTGTCGACATCTTCTTCATTCTCAGCGGTCTGGTGATGGCGGCGACCTACCGCGACCTGAGCCCGTCCGGCATTCCCGGCTTCATGATCCGGCGGGTCTTCCGCATCTATCCGCTGCATCTGTTCGTCATGGCGGGCCTGATCTGCGTGGCGATCCTGCTGCTTCTCACCGGCTATCCGAGGCCGCCTGGATATGACTGGACGCGGTTGCCCGGGGCCTTGCTGCTGTTGCAGCCGTTCCGAGACCAGCCGCTGACCTGGAACGTCGCGAGCTGGTCGGTCGGCGTCGAGATGGCCTGCTATCTGGCGTTTCCGCTAGTCCTGCCGCTGATGCGGGCGTTGCCGCGCGTGGCCATCGCGCTGCTGGTCGTGGCCCTCGGCGTCATCGAGTTCCTGGTGTTGAGCCGCGTCGGCGCGGTGGTGGCGGGCGGCGGCGCGGTGGCGCGGGGTTTCGCCGGCTTTACCTTCGGCATGGCCATCGCCTTCAGCCTGCGGGACGCCCGCCTGCCGCAATGGGCCCAGAACCTGCTGGAGCCCGTCGCCATCGCCGCCATTGTCGCCGCGCTGGCCGCCGGCCGGCCGGAACTGACGCCAATGTTTGGCGCCGGTCTCATCGCGCTGCTGTTCACCGGCCGTGGCCCGGTCGCCGCCCTGTTCGAAGCGGCGCCGCTGCACTGGCTCGGCAAGGTGTCCTACTCGCTCTATCTGGTGCATTTGCCGGTGATTGGCGTGTTCGCCATGGCGCCGAAGAGCGCGTGGCTGCTGGGCGCCGTTGGCCCCGTGTTCTGGTCCGTGCTGGCCACGGCGCTGGTGCTGGCCGTGTCGCATGTCTGCTGGCTGCTGATCGAGGAGCCGGCGCGCCGCTACGGCGCCCGCCTTGCCCGTGGCCAGCGTCTGACGGTGGAGGCTCCCGCGCCGCGCGGTCCGGAGGCTGCGGGCGCCGCCTGACGCCAGAAACCGGTCAGCCCGGGTCTGGCGGACGAGTTTTGTAAAGCTCTGGCGACGCATGGCGTTTCCTGCAAGGACGCGCGTCAGACGGGTTTGAGCCCTGCCGATCGCGGATGCGTCCGCGCCTTGCAAGCGGGGCGCCTGAAAGCCGGCGCGTCATGGGAATACAGGTTAAACGCGCGCGGCCCGCGCCCGCTGCAGCGCGCCTGCGACGGCGTTGGCCAGATCGCGGAAAGGGAAGGGTTTGCCGAGCACGGCGACCAGCGGATTTCCGGCGAGCTCGGCCTCCAGATCCTGGGCGCCGTAGCCGGTAATGAAAATCACCGGAAGTCCGGGAAAACGCGCGAGGCAGGCGGCGTAGAACGCCTGGCCGGTGGTGTCCGGCAGGCCCACGTCCGAAACCAGCAGGTCGATGTGCGCGCCTTCCAGCAACGACAGCGCCTCCGCCCCCGTCGGGGCCTCCAGCACCGTGCAGCCCGCTTCCTCCAGCATGTCCAGGGTTGTCATCCGCACGAACATCTCGTCTTCGAGCAGAAGCACGACGGGCGATGGCGTGGGGGCGTTCATGCGCGGCGGCCCGGCGACGGGGGCATTGCCGGGCTGGCGTGGGCCGGCCGGCCGGCGATGACCGGATGCTGTCGCAATATCTCGTCCGTATGCACGGCGCGCCTTCCCTGAGCAGACGCAGCCTGACCGGGTGACATTTGATCAGGCTGGCGTTTTCACGTCACGTTGATCCGTCCGGTTTTAACGGAAAGCGCCGGCGGCGGAAAGGCGTCGTCGCTCCCGCCGGGGCAAACGCCTCCGTGCGTGGAGCGGATAACAAAAAACGCGGCGAATGATCGCCGCGTTTTCAGGAGCTTCAGCCCCGACCCAAGCCTCCAGGAAGCAGGCCCCAGAAGCAGGTCTTGCGAAAGCGACAGGCCTCAGGCGGCCATCGCCTTCTTCAGGTTCTCGTCAATCTTGTCGAGGAAGCCGGTGGTCGACAGCCACTTCTGGTCGGCGCCGACCAGCAGGGCGAGGTCCTTGGTCATGTAGCCGGCCTCGACAGTGTCGACGCAGACCTTCTCGAGGGTCGCGGCGAACTTCGCCAGCTCGGCGTTGTTGTCCAGCTTGGCGCGATGGGCGAGGCCGCGCGTCCAGGCGAAGATCGAGGCGATGGAGTTGGTCGAGGTCTCCTTGCCCTTCTGGTGCTCGCGGTAGTGGCGGGTCACGGTGCCGTGGGCGGCTTCCGACTCGACGGTCTTGCCATCGGGGGTCATCAGCACCGAGGTCATCAGGCCGAGCGAGCCGAAGCCCTGGGCCACGATGTCGGACTGCACGTCGCCGTCGTAGTTCTTGCAGGCCCAGACGTAACCGCCGGACCACTTGAGGGCCGAGGCGACCATGTCGTCGATCAGGCGATGTTCATAGGTGATGCCGAGGGCGTCGAAGCGCTCCTTGAACTCGGCGTCGAACACTTCCTGGAACAGGTCCTTGAAGCGGCCGTCATAGGCCTTGAGGATGGTGTTCTTGGTCGACAGGTACACGGGATACTTACGGGCCAGGCCGTAGTTGAACGAGGCGCGGGCGAAGTCGCGGATCGAATCGTCCAGGTTGTACATGGCCATCGCCACGCCCGAACCCGGGGCCTTGAACACTTCCTTCTCGATCACCTGGCCGTCTTCGCCGACGAACTTGATGGTCAGCGTGCCCTTGCCGGGGAATTTGAAGTCAGTGGCGCGATACTGGTCGCCGAAAGCATGGCGGCCGACGACGATCGGCTGGGTCCAGCCCGGCACCAGGCGCGGCACGTTCTTGCAGATGATCGGCTCGCGGAAGATCACGCCGCCGAGGATGTTGCGGATGGTGCCGTTCGGCGATTTCCACATTTCCTTCAGGCCGAATTCCTCGACGCGCGCCTCATCGGGGGTGATGGTGGCGCACTTCACGCCGACGCCGTGCTTCTTGATCGCCTCGGCGGCGTCAATGGTCACCTGGTCGTTGGTGGCGTCGCGGTGCTCAACCCCGAGGTCGAAATACAGCAGATCGATGTCGAGGTAGGGGTGGATCAGCTTGTCCTTGATCTGCTGCCAGATGATCCGGGTCATCTCGTCGCCATCAAGCTCGACGACGGGGTTGGCTACCTTGATCTTTGCCATCGACTCTGTCCTCGCGGATTGTTCGGTCGTCACATTCTGCGCGTCCGGCCGTGGCCAGCGCGCCTCCCGCTGGGCTTTCTGGGCGATTTCCTGTCTGGCTGCAATGTCTGATCGCTTCAAAAGCACGCAAATCGGAAAAACCCGGCGTCTGGCGCGGCGGAAATACGGGCGCCCGCATGGTCCCCCGGCAATCTGGCGCGACGGATGCGCGCGGTTGTCGCCAGATGGGGGCAGTCGGCGCGGTTGCAAATGTGGCGCCTGTTGAACCAACATCACTCCAGCGCGTTGAACATGGCAACGGAAGGACGCCGGATGGCATCAACAGTGGTCCTGGCCGATATCGGCGGCACCAACGCCCGGTTTGCGTTGGCCGGCGGCGGCGGCGCGGGGGAGGTGGCGCGCTTCGCGGTCGCTGACTACGCAAGTTTTGACGACGCGATGGAGCATTTCCTCGAGATGCGGCGGGCGGTCGCCGATCACCCGATCGCCGCCGCCATCGCCATCGCCGGCCCGGTGTCGCGCGGCGCCGGCAGCCTCACCAACAGCCACTGGCGTTTCAGCGAGGCGGACATCTCCCGTCGCTTCGGCATCCCGCACGTGCGCCTGCTCAATGATTTTGAGGCGCTGGCCTGGGGGCTGCCGCTGCTGCGCCCCGAGCACCTGACCCGCATCGTCGGCCGGCATCCGACGACAGGTTTCGCTGCTTCGCGGCCGTCGGGCGGGCCAACGCCTGGCAGCAACGGGCGCCTCGTGGCCGTGGGGCCAGGAACCGGGCTCGGCGTCGCCTGCCACGATCCGGAAGGCGCCGGCCTGGTGCTCGCCTCGGAGGGGGGGCACGTCAACGCGCCGTCGTGGAGCGCCCGCATCGACGCGATCATTGACTGGCTGCGGTCCGATCTGGGCCATGTTTCCGTGGAGCGGATGGTGTCGGGCCAGGGGCTTGAGAACACCTACCGGGCGGTCGCGGCGCTGGAGGGCATGCCGGCGCGTCAGGAGGATGCAGCGGCGATCACGGCGGCGGCGCTGGACCGGAGCGACCCCGTCGCCATCGAGACTGTCGAGATTTTCTGCGCCATGCTTGGAGAGGCGGCGGGGAACTATGCGCTGTCCTTCGGCGCTTCCGGCGGCGTTTATATTGCCGGCGGCATCGCGCCGCGCATTATCGATCTGCTGCAGGCGTCCGAATTCCGTGAGCGCTTCGTCGCCAAGGGGCGGTTTCGCGTCTGGCTGGAGCCGGTTCCGACCTGGCTCGTCTCTCACCCCAATCCAACCTTCCTGGGCCTCGAGGCGGTGGCGACCCGCATTGTGGGGGAGAGTCACTGAGGCTTTGCCAGGGTTTTGCCGGACATGAGCCTGATCCGCATGGGCGCAGCGCGTTGAACACGGGTTGCGCGGCGGCGCCAGTCTGTTGCACATGGCCGGGACGTTCTGGACGGCGCAACCGCGGCCTTGCCTGAAAGCGGGCGGCCGACATTCGTCTGAATGTTTCAGGCCGAATGGTAGACGTGAAGATGGCGCGACGCCCGGGTTCGGGCGGGTGCGGCGCCGGAACGGGGCGGTCGCCGCCGTCCACGGGTTCATTCGGGCAAAGTTGGAAGCCAATGGCTGGAACAGATCACACCCGCCCACTGATCGAAGGCGGCCCCGTCATTATTCTGGTGCGGCCGCAACTCGGCCAGAACATCGGCATGGCCGCGCGCGCCATGGCCAATTTTGGCCTTGGCCGCATGCGGCTGGTGGCTCCGCGCGACGGCTGGCCGCAGGAGGACGCCTTCGCGGCCGCCTCTGGCGCCGTGCATGTGCTGGAGAACGCGCAGCTGTTTCCCGATCTGGAGTCGGCTGTCGCTGACTGTAATCACGTCTATGCCTGCACGGCCCGCGAGCGGGGGCAGGCCAAGGACGTGATCGGCGCCGACGTGGCCGCCGCGCGCGCCTCGGCGGCCATGACCGCGCAGGAGACGGTCGCCATCGTCTTCGGTCCGGAACGCAGTGGCCTGGAAAACGACGAGGTCGGCGTCGCCGACACCATCATCACATTCCCGGTCAATCCCGGATTCGCGTCGCTCAACCTCGCCCAGTCGGTGTTGCTGGTGGGCTATGAATGGTTCCGCACGGCGCATATGGCGGCCCCGGCGCCGGTCGTGCCGAAATCGCCGCCGGCGCGGCGGGAATCCGTGCTGTCGTTTTTCGAGTTCCTGAAACAGGAGCTTGATCATGTCGGCTTCTTCGCGCCGGCTGAAAAACGCCCGGTCATGACGCGCAACATGCTCAATATCTTCCACCGCCTGACGATGACCGAGCAGGACGTGCGCACCCTGCGCGGCGCCATCGCGGCGCTGGTCACTGGCCGGCGCGGCGTGCGGCCGCCAAAGGCGTTGCGCCGCGCCGCCAGCGACGATAACGGAATGCCGCCGGTCTGAGCGGCCGGTGGTCACGCGGCGGGGCCGGAAACGCGTCATGACGCGGCGCGGCCTTCAGTCCGCGCATAAAATGTTATAAATCATGGAATTGGAGCATGGCTCCAGTTCCGGCCGATCGTATTTTGTCCGCTTGTGAAATCAGATGGGTGTCGCCGCGATGTCAGCAATACTGGCCGTTCTGCTCCGCAACGCCGCCGCTCCGGCGCGGCGGGCCGCCCGCCGCTCAACCCAGCTGTGCCGCCGCGCGGCGGGCTTTCCCCGTCAGGCGCTGCTGGCGGCAGGCCTGACGGCGGCGGTTGTGGCCGCGCCGCTGGCCAGCGCGCCGGCGCTCGCCATGGGCGCTCCCGGCCAGCCAAAGACCGGCCCAGGCGGCGCTGACTACGCGATCGCCGCCACGGATATCGAAAAGAAGGTTTTTGGCGAGGGCAATGGCCGCGCCCTGGCTTTCTTCCCCATGGGCGCAGCGGCAAAGCCGCGCCCGGTGGTGGTGTTTCTCCACGCGCCCGGCGCCATTTCCCCATCCTGGTATGGGGCCTGGCTGGAGCATCTGGCGCGGCGCGGCAATGTGGTGATCTATCCGCTGTATGAAGAAACCGTCGGCGCCGTTCCCTATGACGAGATGACCGGCGAGGCCCTGAAAGGCGTGCGCGCTGCGCTGGCCGGGATCGCCGCCATGCCGGACGTGAAGGCCGACGTCAGCGGCCTCAGTTTCCTGGGGCACTCCGGCGGCGCGATCATCGCCGCCAATCTGGCCGCCCTGTCCGGCCGGGATGAGTTGCCGCCCGCCCGCCTGCTGTTCGGCGCCATGCCGGCGCGGGGCGGGGCCGAAAAGATCTTCGCGCCGCCGTTGGCGAACCTGGCGTCGATTCCGCCAAAGGCCGTCGCGGTCATGCTGGTTGGCGACCGTGATTCCGTGGCTGGCGATCGCGGCGCCCGCCAGATCCTGACCGCCGCCGGGCACCTGGGCCAGGACCACCGGCTGATCGCCAGGGCGGGTTCTGACAATCACGGTCTGCCGGCCGTGTTCTACAGCCACCATGCGGCCGTGGCGCCCAATGAAGAGTGGGATCTTGCCAAAATCCCCGGCGCCGCGCCGGCTTCGGCGAATCCCGCCGCCCCTGGCGCCAGGCCGGCCGCGGGCAAGGCGGCCGAAGGCGCCCCGAAGCTGACGCCGCAGGAGGCGCGCCAGCAGCGCGAGGAGCAGCGCAAGCGCAACGCCGCCCTGTGGCGCGTCGGTTATGAAGAGCGCCGGGGCCTGGCCGGCTTCGAGGGGCGCACGGTGGGCGCGGGCAACTACGCCATCTGGAAGATCTATGATCTGGCCATGGATACGGTGACGGCGGGCGGGGACGCCATGACCCTGAAGCGCGATCCGAAGCTGTATGACATGGGCCTGTGGAGCGATGGCTGGCCGCTCCGGCGCCTGAGCGTCGAGACGCCGAAGCCTGTAGTCCACAAGGATGCCCAGGAAGTCTCCCAGGGCGCCCCGGCGGCAGGCGGCGCGCCCCGCGGCGCCCGCTGAAGCGGCGTCCGGTCAGGCGGAATTAACCAGCGGGCGTTAAGCTGGCTGGGCGCCATGGATCCGGCGCATGGGCCACAGGAGACGGAGCATGTCCGGGCCGGTTGTGCTGGTGTTTGACTCAGGGTTGGGCGGGCTTACGGTCTATCGCGAGATCGTCCGGGCCGCTCCGGCCGCCCGCTTTGTCTACGTGGCGGATGACGCGGTGTTCCCTTACGGCGCATTGACGCCCGAGGCGCTGGTGGCCCGCGTCAATGACGTCATGGACGCGGAGATCGCCCGCTGGCGGCCGGACATCGTTGTCATCGCCTGTCACACCGCCTCCACCCTGGTGCTGCCGCACCTGCGGGCCCGCCATGCGATTCCCTTTGTCGGCACGGTGCCGGCCATCAAGCCGGCGGTTTCTGCCTCGCGCAGCCGCATGATCTCGGTGCTGGCGACGCCAGGCACGGTGGCGCGCGACTATACCCGCGACCTGGTCCGCACCTGGGCCGGAGATTGCGCCGTGGCGCTGGTCGGCTCGCGCCGTCTGGCGACCCTGGCCGAGCAGGCGATGGCGGGGGAGGCGATCGCCGACAGCGACATCCAGGCCGAACTGGCGCCGTGCTTCAATGTCAGCGCCGATGGCGCCCGGCGCACGGACGCGGTGGTGCTGGCCTGCACACATTATCCCCTGCTGCTGGAGCATTTCCGGGCGCTGGCCCCCTGGCCCGTCGACTGGATCGATCCGGCGCTGGCCATTGCCCGCCGCACCGTCGATCTGCTGGGGCAGGCCGGGTTCGACGTGATGGCGGGACAGGCCGCCGCGCCGGCGGAGATGGTGCTCACAGGCGGCGCCCGGCTCAATCCGGCCTTGCGGGCGGCTCTGGGAGATTTCGGCCTTCAGCGCATCCAGATCGCGCCGGTTGAAAGCGCGTCGGCGCGGCCTGCGCCGGCGGCGCGGACCGGCTGACCACAGGTTGTCGGGGAGCGGTCAGGGCCGCGGTTTGACACGGCCGCCGTCACCTTGTATCTGAGGCGGCGTTGCGCGGGTCCATTTGGGCCCGCGTGACTTTTTAACCGGTCGCCGGATGGGCGTGAAGCTTGGTTCCGGCGTCCTGGCGCTCCCGTGGTCCCTGCGGTTCTTCCCGCACCGGATCTGTCGGCCCGAACGGGCAGAGGAGGGCGCGTCCCTGGTTTTTGTCTTGCGCGGCTCCTGAAAGGGGCCGGCGCGAAGGGATTGCGACATGTCGAAGAGGCTTGCTTCCAAGCATAAAATTGACCGCCGTATGGGTCAGAACATCTGGGGACGCCCGAAGTCCCCGGTGAACCGCCGCGAATACGGCCCTGGCCAGCACGGCCAGCGCCGCAAGGGCAAGATTTCTGACTTCGGCACCCAGCTTCGCGCCAAGCAGAAGCTGAAGGGCTACTACGGCAACATCACCGAGAAGCAGTTCGTCAAGATTTACAAGGAAGCCATCCGTCTGAAGGGTGACTCCGCCGAGAACCTGATCGGCCTGCTCGAGCGTCGTCTGGACGCGGTCGTGTACCGCGCCAAGTTCGTCCCGACCGTGTTCGCGGCCCGTCAGTTCGTGAACCACGGCCACGTCAAGGTGAACGGCCGTCGCGTCAACATTCCGTCCTACCGCGTGCGTCCTGGCGACGTCATCGAGGTCAAGGAAGCGTCGAAGCAGCTGGAGATCGTCGTCGTGGCGTCGCAGCTCGCCGAGCGTGACGTGCCGGACTACATCGACGTCGACCACGGCAAGATGACCGCCACCTACACCCGCGTTCCGACCCTGTCTGACGTGCCGTATCCGGTGCAGATGGAGCCGAACCTGGTGGTCGAGTTCTACTCGCGCTGATCCGCTTCCGCCCCGGTTCGCCGGGGCTGGCAGCCAGAATACGAAAGCCGCCCTCCGGGGCGGCTTTTTTATTGGCCTGACGGACGATCTGGCCGGGGCGTTGCCGCCGGGTCGGGCGCGCCTTGCGCAAGAGACAGATATTTTCAGGGTGATAAACGGGAGCGCGTCGCTGCCAGTGTTCGCGGTGGTATCTTCGCCAACCTCAACGCCCGGGCTCGCCGGGGCCGACTGCCAGGCGGATTGGCGACGTTGCGCCGGCTGCCATCAGGCGACAGGGGCGCAGGCGTTAGAGCGCATTCCGATCAGACGGAATCGGCTGATCGATCAGAATTCGCTCAAACAAGGAGAACTGGAGCAGTTTGCGATCCTGATTGATCGAAAACTGCTCTGGCGCAGGCGTCCTGGCTGATCAGGGGCGTGGCGCTCAAATCCCCTCGCCAGCCGCGCCATCTCCGGTTTCCGCCGGGGCGCCGTCGGCGTAGCGGCGCGCCATCACCGCGCAGACCATCAGCTGTATCTGGTGGAACAGCATCAGCGGCAGCACGATAATGCCGACGCTGGCCGCCGGAAACAGGACGCTGGCCATGGGCAGGCCGGAGGCGAGGGTTTTCTTGGAGCCACAGAAGACAATGGCGATCTCGTCCGGGCGGGAGAAGCCCAGCTTGCGCGCCAGCCAGATGGAAAAGGCCAGCACCACGGCGAGCAGGACGCAGCACACGACGGTCAGCATCGCGAAATCGCGCGGGCCAAGCAGCGACCACAGGCCATGCGACACCGCCTCGCTGAACGCCAGATACACCACCATGAGGATCGAGCCGCGATCGACAGTCAGGGTCAGCGGTCTGTGGCGGGCGATAAAGCCGCCAACCCACGGGCGCAACAACTGCCCGGCGACGAACGGCAGCAGGATCTGGCAGACGATGCCGATAATCGCTCCCCACGAAACCCCGCCATTGAGGTTCATGAACATCGCCACCAGCAGCGGCGTCAGGAACACGCCCAGAATGTTGGAGGCGGAGGCGCTGCACACCGCCGCCGCCACATTGCCGCCGGCGATGGAGGTGAAGGCGATGGACGACTGCACCGTTGAGGGCAGCAGGCACAGGTACAGCAGCCCCAGCGCCAGCATTGGATTGATCAGTGCGCCCAGCGACCAGTTCATGGCCAGCCCGAGCAGCGGGAACAGCACATAAGTCAGCGCCAGCACGGTGAGGTGCAATCGCCAGTGGGTGAGGCCCTCAACCACCGCTTCCCGCGACAGCTTGGCGCCGTGCAGGAAGAACAGCAGGCCGATCGCCACATTGGTGAGCAGGGTAAACCAGTAGACTGCTTCCCCCGTGACAGGGAGAAACGAGGCGAGAATCACCGTTCCGACAAGCAGCAGGGTAAAGGCGTCGGGACGAAGCAGGGAGAGGATGCGCAAGGAACTGGCCCGTCTGGAAGGGATCGTGCCCGGCCCCTTATAGAGCATTCTCCGGCAGGGGCGACGCCCCGCTGGAATGGCTGGGCGCCGGTTTTTGCATCCAGGGGCTGGTCTGGCCCCTGGCGCTGGCCTTCATGGCCTGTGGAGCATCAGGTCTGGCTGTCGTGGGGAGCGGGGCCCCGATGCGCGATGTTACGAAGACATCCGCTGGCATGCGGCGTATGCGCTCTGAAAGCAGCCGCTGTAATGACCGGAGGCTTGCGACGGCCGCATGCAGGCGATGACGGCTTCATTGCTGCATCGGAGATTACGCGCGTGGATCGCCGAGGCGGAGGCATGGGCCTGAGCGACGGCCAGGGCCAGGGCGCATCCGGCAAATCCGCAACTGGCAAATCCGCAACTGGCAAGGCCGGCGAGGCGGGGTATGGCGTTGTGTTTCATGGGGGGTCTCCGTCATGACGGGGTGGCGCAGGGATTGACCGTTGCTGGATCAATCCCTGAACAGCGCCGTATTTCAGCGCGTCGACTGCATGCATGCGGCGTATTCAACCTTGAAGCAGACGTTGTAATTTTCGGGATTCTGCCGGGACCCCCGGCAAGCCGAGCCAGCCTGTTCGCTGCATTCGAGATTGCGCACCTGCCCGGTGGAGGCGGAGGCGCGGGCCTGGGGGGCTGACAGCGCCGCGACGCATCCAGCCAGCCGGACGAGATGGCGCAGGGCGGGGTTGTGCAATATGGGCATGATCTGCCTCCTTTGCTTTATATATATGCAAATATTTGATTGTTTTCACGGCGTTACATGATTAATTGCGAATAAAATATTGCAAATCTTCGAAATATATTCTGTTTTCAGAAATGGTAAGACAATATTATGTAGTCGAATTATTTGTATGGAATGGTGCGCGCACATCGTGCGAATTTGCGCTCCGGCGCCTGGCGCAAGGTGTGGCGGATGTTGCTGTCGCGCTTCTCATCACGAAAAAGCAGAAGAATTTTCGTGGAACTGCGCCAGCCAGATATCTGGCGCGCGGTGGCCTGGAGCGCTGTCCGTTCATTCTGAACCGGATATGGCTCCCGCATTGTCGGGCTGCGCAAGATCTGTGCGGCCGACGTTTCCTTTCAGCTTGCAGGAAACCGCACGGGCCGCGCAACGGGGCGAAACCCGTCGCGTCCGGCTGTCGTCCTGAAAATGCAATCTTAAATTGTTATATTCGGGACTGTGCAACCATAGCGGAAGTTCCGCGCTCCGGCTAGCTTGCGGGCGCTCACATTCAGGCGCCTTGCCCCATGCCCAAGCCCGATGTGTCCGATCCGGCGGGTTTGGGTGAAGCCCGGGCGGCGTTTGAATTTTCCAGATCACGGACGCGTCAGCATCTCCGTGACCTGGAAGCAACGACCTGGCGTCAATGAATGCAGGCGGAGCCGCCTCAAGGCCGCGCGCCATTGAGGACGAGCGCCCGTTGCCTCCAGGCCGGCGTTCAGGTGAGATCGCGGAGGAAGGTGGCGAAACGCAAGATTCCGTCCGGCCAGGGGCCATGGCCGCTGGATGTGTTGATATGTCCAGCCTCGCCGGCGTCGAGGAAGCGGGCGCCCCATGCTTCCGCCAGCGCTTTCGCCTCATCCTGCGGGCAGTAGGGGTCGTCGCTGGCGCTGACCACCACGGTGGGGAACGGCAGCGGCTGGCGCGGAAACGGGGTGAACGCCGGATCGACGCCCGGAATGGCGCGCACCGCCCGCTCCGATGGCGGCGCCACCAGCCATGCGCCGGCGATGTGCCCCGGCGTGGCCGTGGCGGAGGCCAGTTGCTGCGCGGCGTTGGCGACCACGATGCAACCGATCGAATGGGCCACCAGCACCTGGGGGCGCGACTTGCCTGTGGCGGCGGTGAGCAGGCGCTCGGTCCACGCCTTCAGATGCGGCTTGTGCCAGTCATCCTGTTCGACCCGGCGCGCCGTGGAAAGTTTTGCTTCCCAGCGGCTCTGCCAGTGGTCCTCATCGGAGCCGGCCCAGCCGGGAATGATGAGAATGTCGCAATCGGCCGCTTTCATGGGGTCAGCTCCATACCAAAGCGCTTTCCGGCAATGTGGACGCCACCTTGCATGAGGAAAGCGCGCGCAATCAGACAGACAGGGCAAAACCCCGGTTCAGCAACAGCGGATTCTGCTCCAGGGAGGGGCTGCCCTGTTGTGGCAAGCGGCGCGGTCAAAAGCAAACGCCCGCCAGAAAGGCGGGCGCTCGTCAGGGCAGGAAGCGGCGCGGGCTCACGCCTCGCCGAACACCCGGCGGAAGATCGTGTCCACGTGCTTCAGATGATAGCCGAGGTCGAACTTCTCCTCGATCTCTGCGTCGGTGAGATACTTCTTCACTTCCGGGTCATTCTTCAGCAACGTCAGGAAGTCGCCTTCGCCGCGCCACACCGGCATGGCGTTGCGCTGCACCAGGCGATAGCTGTCCTCGCGGCTGGCGCCCTTCTGGGTCAGGGCCAGCAGCACGCGCTGTGAATGCACCAGGCCGCCAAGGCGGTCGAGGTTCTTCTGCATGTTCTCCGGATAGACCAGCAGCTTGTCGATGACGCCGGTGAGGCGCGACAGGGCGAAGTCCAGGGTGATGGTGGCGTCCGGGCCGATCATGCGCTCCACCGAGGAGTGCGAGATGTCGCGCTCATGCCACAGGGCGACGTTCTCCATCGCCGGCAGGGCGAAAGCGCGCACCATGCGGGCGAGACCGGTGAGGTTTTCGGTGAGCACCGGATTGCGCTTGTGCGGCATTGCCGACGAGCCCTTCTGCCCCTCGGAGAAGAACTCCTCGGCTTCCAGCACCTCGGAGCGCTGCAGGTGGCGCACTTCGATGGCCAGGCGCTCGATCGACGAGGCGATGACGCCGAGGGTCGCGAAGAACATGGCGTGGCGGTCGCGCGGGATCACCTGGGTCGAGACCGGCTCGACCGTCAGGTTCATCTGCTCCGCGACGTATTCCTCCACCTGCGGCTCGATATTGGCGAAGGTGCCGACGGCGCCCGAGATGGCGCAGGTGGCGATTTCCGCCCGGGCCGCCACGAGGCGGTCGCGGTTGCGCGAGAATTCGGCGTAGGCCTGGGCCATCTTCAGGCCAAAGGTCACCGGCTCGGCGTGGATGCCGTGCGAGCGGCCGATCGTCGGCGTCATCTTGAACTCGAACGCCCGGCGCCGGATGGCGGCCAGGAGGGCGTCCATGTCGGCCAGCAGGATGTCGGCGGCGCGGGCCAGCTGCACGTTCAGGCAGGTGTCCAGCACGTCCGATGAGGTCATGCCCTGGTGCACGAAGCGCGCTTCCGGGCCGACGATCTCGGCCAGGTGCGTCAGGAAGGCGATGACGTCATGCTTGGTCTCGCGCTCGATCTCGTCGATGCGGTCGATGTCGAACACGGCCTTCGAGCCTTCCGCCCACACCTTGTCGGCGGCCTCCTGCGGCACCACGCCGAGCTTGGCCAGCGCCGTCGTCGCGTGCGCCTCGATCTCGAACCAGATGCGGAAGCGGGTCTCGGGCGTCCAGATGGACACCATTTCAGGGCGGCTGTAGCGCGGGATCATGGGCGTGGCTCTTGCGGTGTGACGTTGCGGACTGGCGCCGGCCGTCCGGATAACCGGAGGCGGCGCCGTGAATGTGCGGGCGCCGGCCGGAGGCGGCGCAGTGGATGAGAGGGCCTCAGACGAGGTCGCCGCGGGCGATTTCGGCTGAACGGCGGATGGCGGCGATGTTGCTGGCGTAGTGGGCCGGGCCGCCCTTGAATGCGGCGGAGCCGGCCACCAGGGCGTTGGCGCCGGCGGCGACGAGGGGGGCCGCGGTTTCCGGATTGACGCCGCCGTCAACCTCGATGTGGATCGGCCGGTCGCCGATCAGCGCCTTCGTCTGCGCCACCCTGGTCACCGCCTGGGGGATGAACGCCTGACCGCCGAATCCCGGATTCACCGACATGATCATCACCATGTCGATCAGGTCGAGCACGTTCTCGATGCTGGAGACCGGCGTCGCCGGGTTCAGCACCACGCCGGCCTGCTTGCCCAGCGCGTTGATGGCCTGCAGCGAACGGTGCAGGTGGGGGCCTGCCTCCACATGCACGCTGATGCGGTCGGCGCCGGCTTTGGCGAAGGCTTCCAGGTAAGGATCGACCGGGGCGATCATCAGGTGCACGTCGAACAGCTTGCTGCTGTAAGGCCGCAGCGCCTTCATCACATCCGGGCCAAAGGAGATGTTCGGCACGAAATGGCCGTCCATGACGTCGACGTGGATCCAGTCGGCGCCGGCCTCGTCAATGGCGCGGACTTCCTCGCCGAACCGGGCGAAATCGGCGGAGAGGATGGACGGAGCGATGATGACCGGAGCTCGCATGGGGCGCGCGCCTTCCTGAGATTTAAAAAAGTATGAAGCTGACGCCGGGCTCTACCACTCCGGGGCCGCGCGGACAATGTTGAAGACTGTCAGCGATGAAGGCTGTCAGGGGCCGGTCGTTGCGGATTGCGCCTGCAACCGGCGCGCCAGCGGCGACAGCAGTTGCGGCGTGACGAAAATCGGAATCTGCGCCAGCGAAAAGAACAGGTAGGCCTTTTGCGGAACCGCCGCCCCCATGGCGGCGATCAGCAGACCCATGTTGCGCTGGCCGGAGCCATAGGCGACCAGAAACCGGTCCGTGGGTGTGAAACTGCGCAGCAGCGCCATGGAGACGCCGAAGCCAACGGCGGTGATGGCGCAGGCCAGCGCCAGATAGCCGGCCACGGTCCATGGCTGGGCCAGGGCCATGTGGGTGACGCCATCCATGGCCGCGGCGGCGAAAACGGCGAACAGGATGACGATGGCGCCGTCGAGCTGCTGCCGCGCGCCGGCGACGCGTTCGGAGCCGAAGACGAGGCGCAGCGCCACGCCAGCGGCCATGCCGCCGCCGATCAGCAGGGCAAGGCGCAGCGCCAGGGCGCGGGCGTCCATGGGAATGTGCGCCCCGGCGAGCGCCTCCGTTGCGAAGAGCGCGAACACCGGGGCCAGCGCCGTGGTCAGCACCACGGCGGCGATGATCAGGGACGGCTCGAAGCGGAACAGCATGGCGATGGCCGGAGCCGAGATCACCGGCGGCGCAGCAGCCATGATGGCAAGACCGAGAATGAGGCCTGGATCAACGGGGGCCGCCCGCATGGCGACGATCACCGCGAATGTCACCACAAGGGGAACGACAATCAGCCACAGGCACGCGTAGGCCAGTTGCGCCGGACGCCGGGCCATGGCGGCGATCGGCCTGAAATCGGTGCGCGCGAACATGATGGCGAGAAATATGAACTGCACCGGCGCCAGCAGCGGGCGAAACAGTTGCGCCAGCTGTGGAAAGGCCAGGCCAAAAATCACCGCGACAACGAAGCCCTGGGCGCCGAAGCGGCCAATCAGGGTGAGAAGGGCGTTGATGGCCTGCAACAGCTTCATGAAAGGCGGCGCTCCCGTCCGCGGACATCCCGGCGGGCCCGCTTCATGCGGTCTAGAATTTTCATGGCTCCGCCGCCACCTGGATTATGGCATGGCGGCATTCCCGGCCAGGCGGGGTATGTTCGCCTTGCGCGTGGGTTCCCGCCAGGCGGATTGATTTCTCACGGGTTGACCCATCGGCCGGTCATCCGGCGACGGGTGAGTCGCCTTTCATCGGAAAGGCGCCATTTCAAAACAGGGACGCAGCAAAATTCTGTTTCCGGTTGATTGAATTTTGCCCGAGCACAGGACGGACACATGACGATGGATACTGAGGCGTTGACGACGCGCGGACAGGCCGGGAGCAGCGAAGGGCCGGGCGAGGCCGACGTGCTGGTGCTTGGCGCCGGGATTATCGGCGTCTGCGTCGCCGCCAGCCTCGCCATGCGCGGCAAGTCCGTCGTCATCATTGACCGGCGCGCGCCGGGTGAGGAAACCTCCTACGGCAACGCTGGCCTGATCCAGCGTGAGGGCGTCTACCCCTATGGCTTCCCACATGATTTTGGCGCGCTGCTGCGCTATGGCATGAACCGGACCATCGACGCCCACTATCATCTGTCGGCCCTGCTGACGATCGCGCCTTTCCTCTACCGCTACTGGCGCCACTCCCAGGTCAGATCACACGACGCCATCGCCCGCCAGTACGCCACGCTGATCGTCCATTGCGTCGATGAGCACCTCGCCATGGCTGACGCCGCCGGGGCTCGCGACCTGTTGCGCGGCAATGGCTGGATGAAGGCGTTTCGCAGCGAGCGGGCGCGTGACCAGCAATTCGCCGAGGCCGAGCGCTGGCGCGGTGAATTCGGCCTGAGCTATCGCACGCTGACGCCGGAGGCTCTGGCTGAGGCCGAACCGTTCCTGGTTCCGGGGCTCGCCGGCGCCCTGCACTGGACCGACCCCTGGACAGTGACCGATCCACACGCCCTGGTCCTGGCCTACATGCGTCTGGCCGAGCAGCATGGCGTCCGTTTCGTCCAGGCCAACGCCGGCTCGCTGGCGCCCCATGGCTCCGGCTGGCGGGTGCAGGCCCCGGGCGGTCCGCTCACCGCCCGCGACGCGGTGGTGGCGCTCGGCCCGTGGGCCGATACGCTGACCCACGCGCTCGGCTACGATCTGCCGCTGGCGGTGAAGCGCGGTTATCACATGCACTACCGCCCGGCGGGGGAGGCCAGGCTCAACCATCCGGTGCTCGACGTGGAGCGCGGCTATTTCCTCGCCCCCATGCGCCAGGGCATCCGCCTGACCACCGGCGCCGAGTTCGCCTTGCGCGACGCGCCGCGCTCGCCAGTGCAGCTTGGCCGGGCCGAGCCGATCGCCCGCGATTTCTTCCCGCTGGGCGAGCGGCTGGAGCCGCAGCCGTGGATGGGCGCCCGCCCGTGTACGCCGGACATGCTGCCGATCATCGGCCCGGCGCCGCGCCACCATCACCTGTGGTTCGCCTTTGGCCACGCTCACCATGGCCTGACCCTCGGCCCGGTGACCGGCCGCCTCGTCGCCGACATGGTGACCGGCGAGACGCCGTTCGTCGATCCGACCCCGTTCCGGGCGACGCGGTTCAGTTAAGATGGGATCGCATCAGGCATGCAAGCGACCAGATCGCGGCGGCGGCTGGTTTTGGAAGGTGCTTTGACTATGTCGGCGCTCGCGTTCGAACATCTGAACCTTGACTGGAATGCGGAGCCGAACGCTCCGCAACCGGTCGTGATGGTCAGCGGCGCCGACGTACGCGTAGCTTTTTATCTGAACCCATGGGCCTATCTGGCCGATGAGGGCGAAAGAGGCCGCCTCATCTTCAAGGACTGCACCAGATGGCGTCTTGGCGAAACCAATGATGAAGGTTGGTATCGCGGTCAGTGCCGTTATAGCAAAATTGCCCCTGGGTGGGGTGAGTTCTACGAGTTGACCGGGAGCGATGATCAACAGCCCTGGCCAACTGACTGGCAGGAATTGGCGGCGTCAGCCTCCAGGCAGCGGCACTTTCTTTTTTATTTTCGCGATGAAACGTTTGAGTGCTTCGCCGCGACATGGTCTTTTGAATCCACGGCTGAATCTGCGCCCCCACGCGTGGGGGCATTGGGGCGCATTCTTGACAGAATATGCTCAATCGGACGGATTCGTTGGCGCAAATCCGTTTGATTCACCCGCCGAAACGGTCGCGCCATGATGGCAAGGCGCCGGGGAAGGGCAGGGCGGTCGCCGCATGGACGCCGCGCGCCACCGCCCGCGCCATGACGTCGGCGGCGGCGATGCACAGCTCCGTCAGCTCCATCACCGGATCGCCGAGGGCGCGTTTGCCGGTCGCAGCGCCAAACACGATGTCGCCGTCGAGCGGCGTATGCGCCGGGCGGATGGCGCGGGAGAAGCCATCGTGCGCTGACAGGGCGATGCGCTTGGCCTGCGCCTTGGACAGCACGGCGTCGGTGGCGACCAGGGCGATGGTGGTGTTGGCGATCACACCCTTCAGCGGCGTCTTCAGATTGGCGGCGGACACCTGCGCCGGCCAGCCGAGTCCGCCATATTCGCCGTCGCGTTCGAACGGCGCCGCCCAGAAATGCGGCCCGTCATTGACCAGCACGGAGCCGATGGCGTTGACCACGACGATCGCCCCCACCGTATGGCCGCTGGCCGTCACGGCGCTGGCTGAGCCAAGGCCGCCCTTGAGATTGGCGGTGGTGGCGCCCAATCCGCCGCCATGGCTGCCGAGGGCGAAATCCAGGCCGGCCGTCGCCACCGCCTGGCGGCCAAGGTCGCGATACGGCGGGGCGTCGCCCCAGTTCTTGTCGCCGCCGTTCATCA
Source organism: Camelimonas fluminis (assembly GCF_014656355.1). Taxonomy (GTDB): domain Bacteria; phylum Pseudomonadota; class Alphaproteobacteria; order Rhizobiales; family Beijerinckiaceae; genus Camelimonas; species Camelimonas fluminis. Next base: position 43,854 of record NZ_BNCG01000010.1, on the reverse strand, counting down.
TGTCGAAGCAGATGGCCTGGGGCACAATGGGAATGCGGGCGTCGCCCACGGCGAAACCGCGCCCGCGCGCCGCCAGCTCGATCATCGCCCCGTCCGCCGCCGCAAGGCCGAAGGCCGAACCGCCGCTGAGCAGAATGGCGTCCACCTGTTGCACCGTCATTTCCGGCGACAGCAGGTCGGTCTCGCGTCCGCCGGGGCCGCCGCCGAGCACGGCGACCGAGGCCGTCGCCGGTGCGTCGAACACCACGGCGGTGACGCCCGTGGCGACGTGCGGGTCGGAAGCATTGCCAACCTTCAACCCCGCCACGTCAGTGATCAGATTGCGACTCATGACGCCTTTCCCCTGTTGCGCTTCGCCAGGCCAGAACGTGATCCATTCTTGCGGGCCGCATCATCCGGCCCACCGTCGCGCCATGACAACAGCAACCTGCGGCAGGCCCATCATATTTCCGGCCCTGTGGATGGCCAGACGGCGCGCGACGCTGATTTGACAGGCGACGTCGTCGTTTTCGCATATAAACAGCCAATGACGCAGGCGGCCGCATGGCTCCGGCTGCGCCACGACCAGCGCAGAAAGGGCGTTCATGGGCCTTACGGATATCTTCAGGGCGATCGCGGGCGGCTTCAGCGGCTTTCTCCAGCCGGGCGTGGCGCTGATGCTGGCGCCGCTGCTCGCCTATCTGGTCGCCGAAGCCCATGACGCGCCGCCGCCGTGGCGCCCGGCGCGGGCCGGTGGCCGCGCGCTGATGCTGTGCGTGGCCTTCGCCTTCGGTTTCGCCGTCGCCCTCGCCGTCCTCGTCGCCGCCCTGGCCGGCGGCTCGCCCCTGCTGCGGCATCTGAACGTTTTGCGTCAGGTCGGCGCGCTGGCCATCGTGCTCACCGGTCTGTCGCTGCTGGCGTCGTTCTGCCGGCCAGGCCCCGTCTGGGCCAACCTGCCGCGTCCCGGCGGCCTGTGGGGCGGCTGGTTACTCGGCGTCGCGTGCGGGTTGAACTGGACGCCTGCCATCGGTCCCGTGCTGTCCGGGGTTCTGGTCGGGCAGTCGCAGGGCCGCTCCGGCGGCGTCGTATTGCTGGCTGGCTATGTGCTGGCGCAGGCGCTGCCGTTCCTGCTCGCCGCCGCCGTGCTGTGGGCGCTGGCCGTCATGCTGGCGCGCCGCGATGCGCGCGGCGTCGCCGGCGGCGTCGTCGCCTCCGCCATCCTGGTGTTGTGCGGCCTGCTGATGCTGACTGGCGCCTGGCGCGCTGGCGTGCTGGCGTTGGCCCCGACTGTTCCGGGCCTGGGATAACGGCGGGCCCGCCCGGGAGGGGGCGTCAGCCGCTCAGGAAGTCGCTGATGGCCTGCGTGAACGTCGCGGCCTGCTCCACATTGGAGAGGTGCGCCGCCTCCAGCATCAGCAATCTGGCGTCGGCCAGTTGCCCGGCGATGAAGCGCGCCTGCTCTGGCGTCGTGCCGGCGTCGTGCGCGCCGGCGATCACCAGCGTTGGCGGCGTGGCTCCGCGGATCACCTGCTGCAGATCCATGCCGGCCAGCGCCATGGCGCAGGCGGCGTAGCCGTCCGGCTTCGTCCGCAGCACCAGGTCCCGCACGCCCGCCACAGTATCCGGATGCGCCGCCGCGAACCCCGGCGTAAACCAGCGGGCCATGACGCCGTCGATCAGCCCTGCCACGCCCGCCGTTTTCAGGGTCTGCAAACGCTCGTCCCAGGCTGACGCCGCGCCGGTCGACGCCGCCGTGTTGGCGAGAACGACGCGGTTCAGCCGTTGCGGCGCGTAGGCGAGCAGCCACTGCCCGGCCATGCCGCCCATCGACAGGCCGCACCAGTGAACCCGCTCAAGCCCCAGCGCGTCGATAATGGCGAGCGCATCCAGTCCCAGCGCCCCGACGCCCTCGCGCGCCGCGTCCGCCGTCGCCTGCTCAGGAACCGGCGAGGCCCCATGGCCGCGCGCGTCGTAACGGATGACGCGAAAATACCGGGCGAGTCCGGCCACCTGCGGCGCCCAGACGTCAAGCGACGCTCCCAGCGGGTGGGCCATCAACAGGGCTGGGGCGCTGTCTGGCCCGTCGATGGCGATATGGAAAGGCTGGCGGGAGGTCTGGAGCATGGGCATGACGGATCTCCTGGGAGAGGGCGGCTGTGGCGGCGTGACCACTTGCGGGTGAGCCAGGATGGCGTAAACGCCCGACTTTCCAAAGCGCCGCCTGCTGGCCGGCGCCGGCGCTTCCAGTGGACCTGGAGGCATGCCGTGCGGCGCGCCGTGGCGTCATGGCGCCAGGCGCGGCCTGCGCTGGATGCACGCCCTGTCCTGCAGGGGCGCCCCAGAGGCAGGGCAAGAACAGCGGATATGATCCGCCAATCCCGGGGCAAAATACACCGGGACGCTGTGGTTGTGTTCAAGATATTGATTTAAATCATATTGATGGGGCTTTTGGTCATTCGACGCCGCGCGAGGCCCCGTGTCGCCGGCAGTGTGTTCCGTCAACCAACGCCACGGAAGGCGCAAAATTTATGCTGCAATTCGGGCGTTTCACGTTGATATAGGGAAAAGCTCAAGCTTTCGGCCGTTGAATTTGGCAATTGTTCTTGCTTGAAGCGCTGTGGTCTGGCTGCCGGTCGCCAGCCTGCGGCGGTGGTCTCGCCAGGTCGCAATGGCAGAAGTTCCGGCGTTATTCGGAGTGGGACGCGCGATGTTGGATATGCCCACGATGATCACGGCGACCTGCTGCGTGGCTGTCGTGCAGGGGCTGCTGCTGCTTTTCTTCTGGTTTCGCGACAATCGTCCTCCCGGGCTGGCGATGACCAGCGTCGCCTTCGTCTGTTTCGGCGTCGGCTTCGCGCTGATCGGCGGCCGCCAGTTCCTTGGGACAGGCGTGGGCAGCGGGGTCGGCAGCGCCTTCATGTTCCTTTCCGGCGCCCTGTTTGTCAGCGCCGCCCGCCGGCTGGGCCGCCGGCGCACGCCGGCCGGGTTCGCCATCGCGGCGCCGCTGGTCTGGCTGTCGGCCTTCATGTTCTGGCCGCCGCTGGACAGCCCGGCCGCGCGCGCGACGTTCGTTTCGACCTTCATGGCCGCATGTTTTTTTGTCTGCGCGTTTGAATGCTGGCGCAACCGGGGCGCCGATGGCCAGATATCCTTCACGCCGCTGGTTGCTGTGGCTCTCACGTTCGCCGCCCTGTTCACGCTGCGCGCCATCTTCAATGAAGGTCTGCCGTTTCCCCTTGGCGCCCTGCCGCCGGACGGCAACATCTGGTTCAGCCTGGCGTCCTTTGGCGTCTTCGTGCTGCTGTCGATGGTCGCGTTTCTGGTTGTCGGACTGACCCACGACAGGCTTGAGGCAAGGCGGGCGCAGCAGGCGATCATCGATCCAACGACGGGCGCGTTGCGGCGGGCGGCCTTTGTTCTCCAGGGCGCGCGCATTGTCGCGCGTCATCATGAGGATGGGCGTACAGCGTGCCTGGCGCTTGTCAGCCTGGCGGCCCCCGCCGGCGACGTTGTTGACGACGCGCTGCGGGTTTTCGCGCGCGCCGCTTCCGACATGCTCAAGCCAACAGATCTGATGGCGCGCATGGGGCCGAACGAATTCGCCTGCCTGCTGAGCGACGTCGTAATTGGCGAGGCGGATGACCTGATTGTGACAATGCTGGAGCGTTTCGAGCGGCAAGCCGCGTCGGCGGACGTTCCAACGCTGGCGCGCGCGGGAATCGCCAGTTCAACCCAGGTTGGAAACGACTTCAGGAGTTTGATCCAGGCCAGCGATCACGCGCTGAAGAGCGCCCGTTTTTCCACCGGAAAGGTTGTCACGTGGCATCCCGCCATTGACCGGGGCGCAGCCCGCCGCCCGCCTGCGGCGGCAGGGTGGCAATAAAGACACGTAGCGAAGCTGTGTATGTTACGTTTATTTGACAGGATTGACGTCGACCATAATTTCAAAGATATACCCTGAATGGCCTAATGGCGCCAGCCATACACCCTGGCAGGCCAGTCAACTGTGCCATCGTTCTCCCACGTCCGCGTCACCGGTATATTTCGGACGGATCTTGTGGGCGACGATGGCGTTTAGTCGTGGACAGGCCAAAGCCGTTCACTGAATGTTTGACGATGGCGATGCCGCCAGGTTTTCTGGGCTGGTGCAGGGATGCAGATTAACGTTGAGATGCTCCTCCTCTCAGGGGGACTGGTCAGCGCGGCGCAAGGCGCTGTTCTGTTGTATTTCTGGCGTCGAAGCCGTTCGGCGCTCTATCTGGCATGGTGGGCGGCGTCGTTCCTCGTGGGCGGCGTGCTGCGCATTCTTGTCGAGCTGCTGCCCTATTCCTTCGACGAACGAAATTTCCTCGGCATCCTGGTGATCATGCTCGCCTACGGCATGGCCTGGCAGGGCGTGCGCACGTTTGGCGGGCGACCTGTTGTGCTGCCTATGGTGTTTCTGCCGCCGGCCTGCTGGATCGTCATCGGCTTCTCGGGCCTGTTCGAGAATGGCTCGATCGCGCAGATGCGCGCGGTCAGCTTCCTCTACGCCTTCACATGGGCGGTGTCGGCGTTTGAATTCATGCGATCCCAGGGCGTTTCGCTGGCGGCTCGCATGCCGATGATCGTGCTGTGCGCCGGCACGGCGGGCCTGTACGCCCTGCGTATCTTCCTGATCCCTTCATTCCCGTATCCGATCGGCGCGGCGCCAACCGAGGCCTGGGCCTATTCGGTGCTGTTCTTCGTCTCGATCATCACGACGATTCCGTTCGGCACCTTCGCCCTGGCGTTGTCGCGGGAACACGCCCATGCCACGGCGAAAAACTGGGTTGATGAGCCGCATCATCATCACATCCGTTCGCGCAGCACCTTCTTCGCCAATGTGCGCCTGATGCTCCGCCAGTACCGCATGCGGAATGAGCCGGTTTCCATGGCTTTTGTGCATCTCGATACGGGCGTGGAGCGTCACCCGCAGGCCGCCGAGGGCTTTGAGCGGATTCTGCGCCGGTTCGAAATGAGCGTGAAGGCCAGCGACCTGTTCAGCGTCGTGGGGCGGGGGGAGTTCGCCGCCGTTCTGGGCCGCTCCACGGCGGCTGACGCCCAGGCGCATTATGTGAATGTGCTTGCCGGGCTCGAGAAGCTTTGTCGCCGCCAGGGCTGGACGTTGCGCGTTGGCGTCGCTTCCAGCGACATGGTCGGATATGACGTGAACGCGCTGATTGAGGCGTCGTATATGGCGCTGTCGCAGGCGCGGCGCGACGCTCACCCCAATGTCGTGGCGTTCGCGCCATCCATGCGCAAGTCGGCGGCGCCGGCGATATCGAACATGACCACGTTGGTTACCCAGCAGGGCGCTTTCCAGAAACACACGGCCGCCTGAGGGCGACGGTAGCTGGCAGGTCCGGATAATCAGGCGCTCCTTCCTTTGGAAGGGGCGTTTTTTATTGCGGTCCCATGGGTATCGCGGTCCCGTAGGTCTGGAGAAGCTGATGGTTGCGTAAAAGCGGCCCTGTTTGGGCTGGCCGGAGCGTGGGGCGGTCCGAGCGTAGCGCGCCTCAGTCTGGATTGAGCGGATCGGGGCCCAGAACCGGAATGCCGTCGGTAATGCGCTGCTCCATCGTGTCGATATGCGATACGACGGCAATCGATTCGACGCCGGCCGCTGTGGCGAGGCGCCATGCGGCGGCGTATCCGGGATCAAGGTCCGTCGCCAGCCTGAAGGCGCCGGCCCGCATCTGGACGACGTAGAGCATGACGGCGCGATGTCCGTCGGCGACCATGTCGGTCAGTTCGGCCAGATGTTTGGCGCCGCGCGCCGTGACGCAATCGGGGAACTCGGCGAGACCCCGCTGGCGCATCAGGTGCACGTTCTTGATCTCGACATAGCAGGGCGGTCTGCCCGGGTGCTCAAGCAGGATGTCGATGCGGCTCGACCGGCCGTAGCGCACTTCGCGGCGCAGGCTGTCATAACCGGTCAGCTGCGGGATGATTCCCGCCCGCAACGCCTCTTCGGCCAGGGCGTTGGGCCGCGACGTATTGATGCCCACCCATTGCGGGTCATCAGGGGCGTCGATCTCGACCAGTTCCCACGACCACGGCAAGGCCCGCTTCGGATTGTTCGAGCGCGACAGCATGGCGCGGCTGCCAGGAGCGGTCAGCCCCAGCATCGCGCCTGGATTGGCGCAATGGGCAGTGACCACCGAGCCGTCCTCGAGCTCCATATCGGCGAGGAAGCGCTTGTAGCGCCGCAGCAGCCGCGCTTCGACCAGAGACGAGGGATAATGCATGCTGAAGCCGGTTGAACCTTTGCTGTTGCTGACGCGCCAGCTGGCGCGCAAAAAGCTCAATGCCCAGGAAGCCTGATGCATGCGGTTTTGGCAAACTCCAGGCGGTGCGCAGCATGTCCTGCAAGGACATCTGTCAGATTGATTTGCGGATCGCGGACGCAACGGCAGCCTCGGAAGCTGCGCCGCACGAGGCGTGCGCTGGAAGCGATGGACCGTTACAGGTCTGCGGGCCCTGGCTCAAGCGGTGGACGGCCCCTGGCAAGCGCGCGCTTTCCGGTGCGCTCATGCGGCGGCGGCCGTATCGGGACGCGACAGTTTTCGTGACGGCCGCCTCCCGCCGGCATTATAAAGCCTTGCTCCCGCTGCGTCGGGCGCGGCGCGCGCATTCACACCCAACAATTCCACACAACCCCTGGGGACGCCATGTCAGAACAGCAGACCAGCAGCGCAACGCCGGTTACGGCGGCCGTGCTTGTCATCGGAGACGAGATCCTGTCCGGGCGGACCAAGGACCGCAATATCGGCTTCATCGCCGAATATCTGACCAATACCGGCGTCGACCTGAAAGAGGTCCGCGTCGTTCCCGACGAGCATCAGGAGATCGTCGACGCCGTCAACGCCCTGCGTCGGCGTTATGATTATGTTTTCACCACCGGCGGCATCGGCCCGACCCATGACGACATCACCGCCGACGCCATCGCCGCGGCCTTCGGGGTCAGCATCGACGTCGACGAGCGGGCCGTTCAGGAGCTGCTGAAGCGGCTGCGCCGGGAAGACCTGACGCCGGCCCGTCTGCGCATGGCCCGCATTCCGGCCGGGGCCGAGCTGGTGTTGAATGAGGTCTCCAGCGCCCCTGGTTTCTGGATCGGCAATGTCATCACCATGGCTGGCGTGCCGGCGATCATGCAATCGATGATGGACTGGGTCGGGCCGCGTCTGCGCACAGGCCAGCGCATGCTGTCGACCTCGATTCGCGCCGATGCGCGCGAGGGCGACGTGGCGGCGCCGTTCGGCGAGGTCGCCCGCGCCTTCCCGGACGTCATCATGGGCAGCTACCCCTTCAACGACGAGAAGGGATTTAACACCAATCTGGTGCTGCGCTGCCGCGACGCCGACCGGCTGGAGCAGGCGCGTCAGGCAGTCGAGGCCATGCTGGCGGCCCTGCCGTCACGGGATGCCGCTGGCGTCGCGAAACCCTGAGGGCAGGGACAGGGACCGGGACAGGGATCTGGCGGCGCCATCAGCCGCCGCCCAGCACCTCGTCATTGTGAGCGCCCAGGGCCGGCGGCGGCGCTGGCGACCGTTTGGCCTCGCCGGAGATCCACATCGGGCTGTCGACAGTCAGCGCCGCGCCGTCAAGCCCGTGCATCGGCGTCAGCACGCCGGCGGCCAGCATCTGCTCGTCGTGCACCGCGTCAAATACATGCGCCACGACGCTGTGGGTCACGCCCACCCCGGTCAGCAGCTCGTGCCATTCCGCGGCCGGACGGGTGGCGAAAACCTGGTCGAACAGGGCGATCAGCTCCGCTGCATGTTCGGCCCGCGCCGCCATGGTGGCGAGGCGCGGATCGTCAGCGAGTTCGGGCCTGCCGATCACCCGGGCGACCGCAGGCCAGCAGTGCGCCTGCTGGTTGGCGGTCACCGCCAGGGTCAGCCAGCGTTCATCAGCGCAGCGGTAGTGGCTGCCGAGGGGATTCGTTCCTTCCAGCCGGGGAAGCGGTTTCGGCGGCGCGACGCCGGCGATCGCGCCCTGGATGGAAATGGCGTTCGACCAAGCGCCGTTGGCGATCAGCGATGATCCGACATGGGCGCCGCGTCCGGTGCGCTCGCGCCGGTACAGCGCCGAAACGATAGCGCCGTAGAGTGCGAGGGCGCCCATGTGGTCGCCCATGCCTGGCGTGGAGCGGGCGGGAACGCTGTCGCCGGTCGGTCGCACCTGATCCATCAGGCCGGAGCGCGCCCACCACGCGGTGGCGTCGAAGGCGGCCAGGTCCTTCTCGGGTCCTGTTTCGCCGAAGCCGGTGAACGAGGCGTAGATCAGCCGCTCATTGAGGCCAGCGAGCCGCTCCCATGAAATGCCGAGTCGCTCGCGCGCCTTCAGCGGCATGTTGGTGATGAATACGTCGGCGGTACGCACCAGGCCGTAGAGCTTTTCCTGCTCCGGGGGTTGTTTCAGGTCCAGGGCGACGCTGCGCTTGTTGCGGGCCAGCACCGTCCAGAAATAAGCGTGCTCGGTCGGCGTGAGCCCGGGGGCCAGATGGAAGCTGCGCATGGGGTCGCCGCCGCCAGGCGGTTCAATCTTGATGACGTCCGCGCCAAAATCCGAAAGAATGGTCGCAGCGGCCGGCGCCGCGACGAATGAGGCCGCGTCCAGAACGCGCAAGCCGCTGAACATGCCGCCGCCCTGCGGCCCGGCGTCGTCCGGTCGTTGTGTCACCGGCGTCTCCTGTCCCTGTCGAATGTCGTCATGTCGGTCGGCGCGCCGCGCCCGCTGACGATCTTGTCTGGTGATTCTGACGGTCGATCTCGCGGCGTTCCGCCGACTCCCGCCAGACGCACAAGGTGTCACGCGGGCCGCCAGCCGGCAATTGCCCCTGGGGCAGCCAATGCGCGCCAGCCATGCGCGACGACGGAGGCATTACGCCGCCGCTCGGGGGATCGGGGGCAAGGGCAATCTGGCGCGAGTGGTGCGGACGACGGGACTCGAACCCGTACTCTCAGGGAGAGGCAGATTTTAAGTCTGCTGCGTCTACCATTTCGCCACGTCCGCACAGGCGACGCGCGGGTTTGAGCTGGCGCGTCGCACAAACGCGCCAATGCGCGTTTCATGCTTATGCTGGATACGCCCGGGGCTTTCAACGCGCGCCGCAGGTCTGGCGGCGGTTCATCCCGTTATTTTCCCCATCGCGCCAAATTTATCGTGGCGCCGCAAGGGAAACTGGCGCAGGCGTGGAGAGCCGCTGTCTGGCGGAAAACCCGGCGGGGCGTCAGCCCGGTGCCGTCTCGCGGCTGGACGCAGCCTGGGGCGCCTGCCAGCCGTAAAGCCAGTCGTAGCGGGCCAGCACGCCGGCGCCGCCGAGCCGGCGCATGGCGAAATTGCGCGCCAGGCTGAGCGGCGCGCGCATGTGATAGGTGCGGCCGTTGCCACGGGCCTGTTGCTGCACCTTCATGGCGCGGGCCCGGCGGGCGGAGCCATACATCTCCAGCGCCCGCGCCGGGGCCATGCCAGCCACGGCGGCTTCACCCAGCAACGCCGCCAGCGCGGCGGCGTCCTCAATGGCGAGCGCGCCGCCCTGGGCAAGGAAAGGCAGCACCGGATGGGCGGCGTCGCCCAGCAATGTCACGCGCCCGTCGCTCCAGCGCGCTGGCGGCGGCGCGTCATGCAAGGCGTGGATGCGCCAGTTCTGGCCGGCGGCCAGCAGATCGCGGACCCGCATGTCGGCCTTGGCGAAGGCGTTCATCAACACGGCGGGGTCAGCCACGTGGCTCCAGTCCGGCAGCGCCTCGCGGGAGGGAATGACGGCGACCACATTCAGAGCCCGTCCCCCAGCGACGCCGTAATGAACCAGGTGCCGCCCGCCGCCAAGCCAAAGCCCGGTTTCCGTGACGCGCACATGCTCCGGCAGCTGGCTGGCCGGAATCACTGCCCGCCAGGCGTGATAGCCGCGGTAGCGCGGCGCGGCCCCGCCGAGGCTCTCCCTGATTCGGGACCACACGCCATCCGCACCGATCACCAGATCAGCCTGCAGGTCTTCCTGCTGGCCGGCGGCGTTGGCGATGCTCAGGAAGGCCTGATCGCCGTGATTGCCAGCGGCGGAGGCGGTGCGTCCGGCGAGAATGCGCACGGACGTTCGCGCCCGCAGGGCGTCGAGCATGATGGTGTGGAGGTCGGAGCGCGCGATCACCAGATACGGCGCGCCATAACGCTGACGCATGGTCTCGCCCAGCTCCAGCCGCGACAATTCGGCGCCTGTGCGCATGGCCCGCACCCGCACGCCGTCCGGCTCGACCGCCTGCCGCATCAGGGCAGGGCCGAGGCCGAGGGCGAACAGCACGCGGCTGGCGTTGGGGGAAAGCTGGATGCCGGCGCCGGTTTCGTTCAGCGCCGTGCGCTTTTCAACCAGCGTGCTGGCGACGCCGATATCGCGAAGGGAGAGGGCGGCGGCGAGGCCGCCAATGCCGGCGCCGGCAATAATGGCGGAACCGACGCCCTGATGTGCGGAACGGGTCATGAATCTTCCGTTCGGGAACCGGGCGATCCGGCCGGGCCGGATCGTGCTCTGCCCGCGTGGTCTGACGCATGGTCCGTCCGGCTATGGCTGCCTCGCGGAAAAATGCAACGCGGCCCGTTCTGTGCCTGGAATTGCGTCGAAACCAGGGGAGACGGCGCGCGGAGGACAATGCGAAACGGCGCCGCAAGGCGCCGTCGTTTATGCGGACGTTTATGCGGACACGGACGCTGGCGCCTTCAGGCGGCGGCTTCCCAGGCGCATTCCTTCGGCAGACAGGCGCCCGCCTTCAGGGCCGGATTGAAACGGTAAAGGGTGGAGCAATAGCTGCACACCGCTTCGTTCTCGCCGCCCATGTCGATAAAGATGTGCGGGTGATCGAATGGCGGCCGGGCGCCAATGCACATGAATTCGCGCGAACCGACCTCGATCACCTGAACGCCGGCGTCGTTCTGGAAGTGTGGCGTCCCGTGGTCGGCCATAGCTGCATCCCTGTTCATCGAACCGGCGCGCACCATAAGCGCAACCGGGCGAATGCGCCATACCCGCGTCGCATCTCAGCCGGGTTGCTGTGGCGGCGCATGGTCGCGGCGCGGCGGCGTCCTGGCGCGACCGGCGCCGGATGGTCCGCAGAACCACGTGAAGCCAAGGAGCCATGCGCCGCCAAGGCACCAGCCGGCAAGGACGTCGGTTGGCCAGTGCACGCCCAGATACAGGCGGGAAAAACCGATGACGGCGGCGAGCGCAATGGCTGCAAGGCACGCCAGCCAGCGCGACGTGCGGCTGGCGGCGAGGGCGACGGCCAGCGTTCCGTAAACGGCGATGCTGAGCATGGCGTGGCTGCTGGGAAAGCTGGCGCCGGTAAAACCGCCAAGATGCGGAACCACTTCGGGACGGGGGCGCCCCGCCAGCACCTTCAACGCCAGCGCGGCCAGGATGGCGCTGGCCACGGCGCACAGCACGGCAAGCGCAAGACGGCGCCGGCCGGTCGCCGCCAGAAAGGCGCAGCCGGCGGCCGCCATGGCCGAAAGCCAGGCGTAGGACCCGAGGAACGAAACCAGCCAGAACCCGACCGCGGTTCCCGACGGACCCACGCCCAGGGCAGGATTGTCCGGCTGGCGGAGCGCCCGCAGAATGCCCGCCTCCCACGTGACGCTGGCGCCGCCGAGCGCCAGCCAGCCGATCAGAAAGCTGACGAGGAGCAGGCCGGCGGCGGACAGGGCGAGACCGCCGCCGCGGCGGCCAGGATTGTGGGGCTGGTGCAAACGGCGACCTTTCGCGGGCAAGATGTCTGGAGCGGCGCCGTTGCCCGCGCGGCGGAATGTTTCCGTGACAGGAGCGGCAACATTCGGAAGGCCTCCTGTCAGGACGGCGCGGGCAGGCGCCGCCGCCGACTTATGCAGCCGAATGCGGCGAAAACGGTCCGGCCCGAAATGTCGTCAGTAGCTCACCGCCATGCCGGCCCGGACGTCCTGCTGGATGCCATATTGCGGGAAGGGGTAGCGAAAGCCGTTCCTGGCGAGCGCGTTCATGCCGCGCACCGCCGCTTCCATCGGCTCCGGCGGCGACGCCATCAGCATCTCATTGTCTTCCACGCCGCCATAACGCCGCTCGGCGAAGCAGGGGATCGACAGGCTGGGCTGGCGGGTGGTCAACGCCCGCCCCCAGGAGTCGGCGCAGGCGCTTTCGCCGACGACGCTCCAGTCGAAGCGCTTGTATCCAGACCATTGCATGCCGTTGATCAGATACATCATGGCGCCGGGGGTGGCGTAGAACAGCACGATATCCGGGTTGGCCAGCCGCCCCGACGACAATGGCCCGACAGCGAGCGCTTCATAGCGGCCGTCCGGCACGCAATGCATGGCGGCCTGGTGAGCGGAACTGTCGGCCTCGGTTTCGAACCAGACGCCCTGCATGTGACGGCCGGAGCGCCATTCGTCGGTCTTGGCGCCGCCAAGGCCAACCACGGCGCGGCACTGGGCGCCAACCAGATCTTCGGCCGTCACCCCGACAGTCCAGCCAAGGCGCGCCGCCTGGCCGACGAGCTGGTCGAGGGCGTGCACCGCCTTGGGGCGGCGGATGCGTGGAATCGCTTCCATATCCTCGCGTCGCTCGAACATCTGCATGCCAAACACATTGCTGCGCAGTTTCAGCAGTCGCTCCAGATCAGCCGCCAGCGTGATGATGTCGCCCATGTGTCGCCTCCCCGCGTTGTCTCCCGTTTCCGGCAAGCCTGGAACGGTTTCAGACTGCGCGTCAACAGCAGGCTCCCGGGGCCTGTGTTTTGACGGCGCCGGACGGCGGATAGCCGTGTCCTGGCTGCATGCCAAAAGCTGTCGCGCATTTTTAGGCATCGCGCCTCCGCAGCCCCTGTGGCAATGTCGGCCCTGAAGGCCGGAGCACGGAAACCGGCCGGAGCAATAAAACCACGAAAGGGCTCTGGCATGGCGGATCCGGCAAAGGGAATGGCGCACACGGACGCCGGTGGGCTGACCTTGCGCGCCATGCGCTACGCGCCGACGCTGTTCACCGACGGGAGCGACCAGCCCGACGCGCCAGACCCGCGCGACTGGCTCGCCGGGATCATCGAGGGGTCGGACGACGCCATCATCAGCAAGGATCTCGACGGGGTGATCCGCAGCTGGAACGGCGGCGCGACGCGCCTGTTCGGCTACACCCCTGAAGAAGCCGTCGGCCGACCCGTGACCATGCTGATCCCGGAGGACCGCCTGGACGAGGAGCCGCGCATCCTGGCCGGCATCCGCGCTGGCGAGCGCTTCGAGCACTTCGAAACGGTGCGCCGCCGCAAGGATGGAACGCTTGTCGATATTTCCCTGACGATTTCGCCCATTCGCAACCGGCATGGGGCCATTGTCGGCGCATCCAAGATCGCCCGCGACATCACCGAGCGGCGGATGGCCCAGGAGCAGCAGCAGTTGCTGCTGGGGGAGATGCATCACCGGGTGAAGAACCTGTTTGCCCTCGCCACGGCGATCGTATCCTTCAGCGTGCGCTCCGCGCGCGATCCGGCCGAGGCTCCGCAAATCATCCAGGCGCGCCTGGCCGCGCTCGCCCGCGCGCACGACATCACCATGACGGCCTGGCGAGACGACGGGCGGGAAAAAAGCGCCACCGATCTGCAGTCCCTTCTCCAGATCATTCTGGAGCCCTATCAGAGCGCTGACCGCATTGTCGTTTCGGGCGACAACCCGCCTGTCGGCCCCAGGGCCCTGACAAACCTTGCGCTCCTGTTGCACGAGCTGGCCACCAATGCGGCCAAATATGGCGCGCTGTCCACGCCCGTGGGCTTCCTCAACCTGCAGATCGTCGTGGCGGCCGATGTGGTGCGCCTGTTGTGGCGCGAGCAGGGCGGGCCTGTCGCGGAGACCCGGGGAGCCGCCGGTTTTGGCAGCCGCCTTGAACAGGGGTTGGCCGTGGCGCTTGGCGCCAGGGTCACGCGCGACTGGCAGGCGACCGGCCTGGCCATAACCATTGAGGCCCCGGCGGAGAAGCTGGCCAGTTAACGATCATGCCCGCGTTGAAGCGAAGCCGCGTTTGCCAGCCTGTCAGGGGCGCGTCGTCCGCGGCGAAGCTGGGGGCGGCAGCGTCTGCTGCCTGAGCAACGCCACGAGCCAGTCCGCAAACAGCCGCAGGCGATGCGGCGCGTGACGTCGGTCGGGATAAAGCAGCATGATGGGCAAGGGGGCGGGCCGCCAGGCCGGCATCACCTCGACCAACTCGCCCGTCTCCAGGCAACGCGCCACGTCATAGGCCGGAATCTGGATCAACCCGAGGCCCGCCAGGCAGCAGGCTATGGAAGCCTCGGCGTTGTTGACGGTGACGCGCGCCGCCATGGGGCGGACGCGCCCGACGCCATTGTCGATCCACTCCCACGGCTCCACGCGACCGCCCGATGGCGAGGCGTAATTCACCGCGAAGTGATTTTCCAGGTCGGCCGGCGTCTCCGGAACGCCATGACGCGCCAGATATGCCGGGCTCGCCACATTGACCAGCGGCAACTCGCCAATGGGGCGGGCGACAAGACCGGAGTCACGCTGCGGGCCGACCCGGACGACGCAATCGACGCTGTCGGCGATCAGGTCCACCGCCCGGTCGGTGACGCCCAGTTCGATGTTGACGCCAGGATAGCGGTCCAGAAATTCGGGAAGGGCGGGGGCAATCACCAGACGGCCAATGCGGCCTGGCGCGTCAATCCGCAATGTGCCAGTGGGTCCGGCGGCGGACGGCCGGAACAGGTCTTCCACTTCGGCCACGTCCGCCAGCAGTTGCAGGCAGCGTTCGTAAAAAATTCGCCCGTCCTGGGTCAGCGAGACCTTTCGTGTGGTGCGGTGCAGCAGACGCGCGCCGAGACGCGCTTCCAGTCCGAGCACGGCGGCGGAAACGGAAGAGCGCGGCAGGCCAAGCGATTGCGCCGCCCGCATGAAGCCGCCAGCCTCAACCACCCGGGTAAAAATGCGGAACCGGTCGATGCGGTCCACGGGCGCCTCCGTTCAGATTGTTCGTCCATTCTGACAGCTGATGTCAGAATGGACAGGTTTATCTGACAATGCGGACGCTTAGGTTGTGATCAGGGAAGCGGCGGCGCGACGCGGCCGCGCATTGTCTGGAGACCGGGTCATGACCAGTTCTGCAACGACAGATCACGGCATTCGCGGGAAAACCGTCCTCATCGCTGGCGGCGCCAAGAACTTGGGCGGACTTGTCGCCCGCGATCTGGCGGCGCATGGCGCGCGGGCCATCGTCATCCATTACAACAGCGCCAGTTCAAGGCCGGATGCGGACGCCACCGTGGCGGAGGTGCGCGCGGCAGGCGCGCAAGCGGTGGCGTTGCAGGCGGATCTGACGACCGCCGACGCGGTGGCGAAACTGTTCGCCGATGCTGTCGCAGCGGTGGGGCGTCCGGACATCGCCATCAACACGGTCGGCAAGGTGCTGAAGAAGCCAATGGTGGAGATCACCGAGGCTGAATATGACGGGATGAGCGACGTCAACGCCAAGGCAGCCTTCTTCTTTCTGAAGGAAGCAGGCCGGCATGTGAATGACAATGGCAAGATCTGCACGCTGGTGACGTCGCTGCTCGGCGCCTACACGCCGTTCTATTCCAGCTACGCCGGAACCAAGGCGCCGGTGGAGCACTTCACCCGGGCAGCCTCGAAAGAGTTTGGCGAGCGCGGAATCTCGGTGACCGCCATCGGCCCCGGCCCCATGGATACGCCGTTCTTCTACCCGGCCGAGGGGGCAGACGCGGTGGCCTATCACAAGACCGCCGCCGCCCTGTCGAAATTCACTCCGACCGGGCTGACCCATATCGAAGACATTGCGCCGTGGATCCGTTTCCTCGTTTCGGACGGCTGGTGGATGACCGGCCAGACGATTTTGGTGAACGGCGGCTACACGACGAAATAGCCCGACGCCGGGTGCTCCACTGGAGGCTGGCGCCTGCATGGGGCAGACGCCTCAGGCGTCCCGCCGCGATGGGGACGCCGGTTGGCGTTGAGGCGGGCAGTTGAAAGGCATGGAGCGAAAATCCGCGGCAGGATGAACGGATTTCCTCCAGGCTCAGGGGCCGGCGTCATGGCCGGCGAGGCGCAGGGCGTGCGCGGCGATGTCCGCTGGCCAGCCGCTGCTGCGCGCCCGCAGCCCGGCCTCATTGCCGGCGAACAGGGCGCGGATCGCTTCCTCATACTCTGGCAGATCGCCGGCCATGGCGCTCATGAACGCATAGGCCGCCTCGCGCCGCGCCCGCGCATCGTCGCTGGCGCCAGCCTGTTTGCGCGCGGCGTCGACCAGCCGGCGCAGGGTGGCGGAGGCCCCGCCTGGCTGACGCGCCAGCCAGTCCCAATGGCGCGGCAGCAGCGTCACCTCGCGCGGCTCCACCCCGAGCTTCGGCCGGCCGCGCCCGCGTTTCGGCGCTTCGCTGGCGATGTCGCCGTCGCCGCGCGGGTCGATGTCCACCAGCTTTCCCGTGCTGTCGCTGAAGGTCAGTACGGTTTCCGCCGGGTTGGTCCGCCATGCCTCGCGAACCCGCGCCGCCACCTCGGGCAGCGGGCCGGCGCAGAGCAGGCGGGGGCCGGCGAACGCCGTGCACGAATTCTCGCTGTCATCGCTCATCAAATTTTACCCAGATAAAAATATTGCGCTATTTATACCCGTATAATAATAGAACGCAAGGCCGCTTTCACCCGGAGCGGGCATGATGCGGCGACAGGAGGCGACGGCATGAGCGCACAGGACAGGAAGCAGGCGATCGAGGCCTGGAAGAAACGCGATGTCGACGCCGGAATTTTCGCGGTGCGATGCGCTGCGAGCGGCGAGGCGTGGATCAGCGGCTGGCCGGACGTGGACCGCGTGAAGAACCGCATCTGGTTTACACTCGGCCAGGGCGCCCACCCGAACCGGACCCTGCAGGCGGCGTGGCGGGCGCATGGCGCCGACGCCTTTACATTCGAGGTGCTGGAGCGGCTGGAGCCATGCGACGAGAACTGGGCGCGCGACGCGCAGTTGAAGGAGCGCGCGGCGTTCTGGCGGGCGCAGATCGCCGGGATACCGCTTTGATACGAAAAGCATTTTAACGAAAAGTGCAATCCACTTTCGTGAAAGAAATGCATGAATACCAGAAAGAGATGGACCCTCCAGCCGGCCGGATTTCACTGGAAGTGCGCCAGCGACAGGGCGGCGCGCCCCCCGGAAGGAGCGCGCCGCCCTGTCGTGTCCACGCTGGACGTTTCCGGCCCGTTTATTTGACCTGCGAGACTTCCGCCGCGGCGATGGCGGCGTCCGCTGGCCCTGGCGCGCGCTTTCTGGGCACGAAGGCCAGGCCCACCAACACGGCGGTGATCACCGCGAAGGTGATGGTCAGCGGGCTGGAAACGAAGATGCCCAGGTCGCCGTCCGAGATCGCCAGCGCCTGGCGCACCGAGCGTTCGAAGATCACGCCCAGCACATAGGCGAGAATGACGATGCCCAGATCGTAGCCATAGCGCCGCAGGATGTAGCCGATGACGCCAAACATCACGGCGAGCAGCACGTCCATGGCGGCGCTGTTGGTGGAGTAGACGCCGATCAGGCAGACGGTAAGGATGATCGGCGCCAGCCAGGCGCGGGGCACGTCGAGGATTTTCACGAACAGCCCCACCAGCGGCAGGTTGAGGATCAGCAGCATGACGTTGCCCACGTACATGCTGGCGATCACGCCCCAGAACAGCTCCGGCTGCCGCTCCATGATCGTCGGGCCAGGCGCAACGCCGTGGATCATGAAGGCGCCGAGCAGCAGCGCCGTGATGGCGTTGGCCGGCACGCCCATGCACAGCAGCGGCACGAACGCGCCAGCCGTTCCCGAATTGTTGGCGGACTCCGGTCCCGCGAGACCCTCG
This sequence comes from Camelimonas fluminis, assembly GCF_014656355.1. GTDB lineage: Bacteria > Pseudomonadota > Alphaproteobacteria > Rhizobiales > Beijerinckiaceae > Camelimonas > Camelimonas fluminis. Next base: position 25,983 of record NZ_BNCG01000010.1, on the reverse strand, counting down.
ACGGCGCCCTTGCCGAATTGCTCGGGATGCTTCGACAGCTTCTTTTCCACGGCATAGGACAGGAAGGTGGCCAGCACCGCGCCGCCGCCGGGAATGAGGCCGACGATGAAGCCCAACACCGTGCCGCGCGCCACGGGCCCGACCGAGCGCCGCGCTTCCTCCCGGTTTGGCATGAAGCCGAGCAGCGAGGATGGCGGCGCCAGCACCTGCATCTTTTCTTTCTTGCGCAGCACCATCGACAGCACTTCGGAGATGCCGAACAGGCCGATGGCCAGCGGCGCCAGATCGATGCCGCCGGTGAGATGGAACACGCCGAAGGTCAGGCGCGGCGTCGCCGCCAGCGGATCGGAGCCGACAGTGCCCAGCAACAGGCCGAAACCGGCCATCAGCAGCGCCTTGAGCCGCGAGCCGCTGGAGAAGTAGGTGACCAGCGACAGGCCCGCCAGCATCACCATGGCGTATTCCGCCGGCCCGAAAGCCAGCACCCAACGCGACAGCGGCGGCGACAGGTAGGAAACCGCGACGACGCCGATGGTGCCGGCGACGAACGAGCCGATGGCGGCGATGCCCAGCGCCGCGCCGGCGCGGCCCTTGCGCGCCATCTCATAGCCATCAAGGCAGGTGACGACGGACGAGGCCTCGCCGGGTATGCGCATCAGCACTGACGTGATGGTGCCGCCGTAGGCCACGCCATAATAAATGCCCGACAGCATGATGATGGCCGAGGTGACGTCCATCTTGTAGGTGATGGGCAACAGCAGGGCGATGGTGGTGAGCGGACCGAGGCCAGGCAGGATGCCGACGACGGTGCCGAGAAACACGCCGATGAAGCAGTACATCAGCGTCGCCGGCTGGAAGACGGTGGCGAAACCGCCAAGCAGCCCCTCCATTACAGCAGCCCTCCGTGTCGTAGCAGGGCGCGGAACGCCAGATCGGCCGGGCCTTCCGGCAGGCTGACCTGCAACAGCCAGCCGAACAGGATGACGCCCGACAGGGCGATGACGGCGGCGGTGATCAGGGTCGCCCGCCAGCTCACTCCTTCGGCAAAGCGCATGGAGATGATGGTCACGGCCAGCGAGGTGACGATGAAGCCGGCGAACCAGCTGCCCGCCACCAGCACGGCCAGGGCCAGCAAATAAAGGTGAAAGGTGCGGCGCTCCTGGGGGCCGGCCATGTCGTAGCGCGCCACGGCCTCGTCGTCGTCTGTGGCCACGGGGGCCGGGTCGCCCTTGTCCAGCGCCAGCACCAGCAACGCCAGCGCCATGCAGATCGTCGCGATGACCTGGGGATAGAGGCCCGGACCCGGGCCGTCAAAACCCCAGCGCGACAGTTTCGTTGCCTGCCAGAGCGCCGCCGCCGCGGCGCAGAACAGGCCGAGCGCGGTCCATCGCGCTCCGGAGATGGTCATCCCTGCGCCTCACCGGGTTTTCATGCCGGCTTCGGTCAGTATCTGGATGAACAGCGGCTCCATCTTCTTCATATGATCATAGAATTCGGCCCCGGTGCGGTAGGAGGGCGCGACGCCAAGTTTCTTGAGCTGGTCCTGCACCTCCGGGTCCTTCAGGGCGATCTCGAAGGCTTTCTCCATTTTGTCGCGCACCTTGGGGTCGACGCCCTTGGGGAAGGCGTAACCCATCGGGCCGAAGCTGATGTAGTCAAAGCCAAGCTCGCGCAGGGTCTTGACGTCGGGATAATCAGGCCAACGCTCCGGCGAGGTTGAAGCGAGCAGGCGCAAATTGCCGGCGTCGATCTGCGGCTTCATTTCCGTCGCGCTTTGCAGGGTCAGGTCGACGTGGCCGCCGACCGCCTGAAGCACGGATTCAGCGCCGCCTGCGAACGTTACCCAGCGCAGATTGGCGCCATTCAGTTTTGCCATCTGGAACAGCGGCAGCACGTTGTTGGGGCTGGTGGAGCTGTAAGTCAGGCGCTTTTTCTTCGACTGGTCGACGATGTCCTGAACGCTTTTGATCGGTGAATCCTTGCGTACGCCGACGCCGTAGCGCAGCTCGGCGGCCTGGGCGATCAGATCGAAGGATTTCCAGGGATCAAACGGCAGGTCCATCATGTGCGGCGCGGTCAGATAGGATGACGACCCCACCAGGCCGATGGTGTAGCCATCGGGCGCGCTGCGGGCGAGTTCCGCCGGCCCGAGCTGGCCGGCGCCGCCGGGAACGGCCTTGATGATAACCGGCTTGCCGATGGTTTTTTCGATGCTGCGGGCAATGGCGCGCGCCGTCAGCTCGGTGGCCGAGCCGGGCGGATAATTGTTGATGAGGGTAATTTCCTTGCGCGGCCAGTCATCGGCGGCGTGCGCAGTCAATGCGCCAAGCAGGCAGACGCCAGCGGCGGCCGCCAGCACTTTCAGAGCCGGTATCCGGATCATTGTTTCCTCTCCCAGATGTTTATTTGTTATTTAATATAATTTTTTGAGGTTACAGGCGCGCATAAACCCCGTCAACACACGGGTTTGTCAGGAATTTTCCAAAACAGGCGGCGGGACTGGCCAGCACTTGCGCGCAATGCATATGAAGCTATTTCTTGCGAGTGTGAATTGATCCCGCATGCTTCTTGCGCATGCCTTCATAACTGCGGACATGCGGAAATCTGTCCGGCGGAACTATTATTCCGCCCGTCGCCAGACATTGGCGGGCCGCCCCAGCCAGCGCAGAACCACCGTGGGCGGACATCCGCGCAGCGTTTCCACGTTAACATCTGGCGACCGGAGCGCTGCCGGCGGGCGCCAGCAAGGCGCCATGCCGTAGCGCTGGAGCGAAACCCCGGTTCAGGGTGAGCGGATTTCGCTGCAACAACTGACGCAGGAAGGTCAGCGCTTCTTGACGAATTCGGCGCGCAGCACCAGGCCGCGAATTCCCTCGTACCGGCAGTCGATTTCCTGGTCGTCGTCGGTCAGGCGAATGGCTTTGATCACCGTGCCCCGGCGCAGGGTCTGGTTGGCGCCCTTGACCTTCAGGTCCTTGATCAGGATGACGCTGTCGCCATCAGACAGTTCATTGCCGGCGGAATCACGCACCACACGACCGCCGCCCGCAGGGGCGCGGGTCGCCGCTTCGTCCGGGCTGATCCATTCGCCCGTCGCTTCATCATAAACGTATTCATCGCCTGACATGGCGGCCTCCGGTTTGCTTGCTGCTTTCCGCATCGGGAAGGCGTCCTCATGCAGGGCAAACCACGTTCGCGGCGTATTGTCCAATTTTGGGATGTAATATCGGAGTGGAGGCTGTCGCCCGTCCGCCTTTCCCCAAAGGCGAACTGATAATGGTTTCCTGGCCCCGACGAGCCTGAGTCAGGGCCAGATTGCTCAGGTTGTTCGGGAAATATAGCGCGCGGGGTTCAGACCGGGTCTGTCCCGGGGGCGGTCCCTAGCCTTCCGCCAGCTTCATCAGCACCAGCCCGGACAGCACCAGCCCGGCGGCGAGCAGGCGCATCGGCGTGAGGCTTTCGCCGAGGAACAGCACGCCGACGATGAAGGCGCCAGCCGCGCCGATGCCAGTCCAGACCATATAGGCGGTTCCAAGCGGCAGCGTCCGCATGGCCCAGGCCAGCAGCGTGAAGCTGGCGATCATGGCGACGATGGTGATGATGCTGGGGGTGAGCCGGCTGAAGCCGTGCGAGGCTTTCATCGAAAAAGCCCACACAATCTCAAGCAGTCCGGCGACAAAAAGATACGCCCAGGCCATTGGCCCCTCCTGTCAAAGGGCCGGGCCGTCCCGGGCTTTTTCCCCCGCGAACGCCATGCAACCGGGCGCGGGGCCGGAGGCGTGGCCCCGGAGATTGCAACGCGCTTTCTGTGACGCATGGGGGGCGGATGGTCAAGCCAACGGCGCCGCCCGCCGCCCGACATGGTCGCGTGGGGTTGGCGTGATGGCGCCCGGTCGTGCTAGACAGGCATCACGCGCGTCTGTTTCCAGAATATGGGTCAGGCCCGTATGCCCGCGATGACCAGCTTAAAGAGCCAACCCGTGATCGAGCAGACTACGTCACGCATTGTCATTGCCGACGATCACCCCCTGTTCCGGGGCGCATTGCGGCAGGCGATCGCGCGGATATTGCCCCAGGCGGAGATCGTCGAGGCAGGTGATTTCGCCGCGACTACAGCGGCGATGAACGGCGGCGATGACCCGGATGTGGTGCTGCTGGATCTGTCCATGCCCGGCGCCCAGGGGTTTTCCGGCCTGTTGTATCTGCGGGCCCAGCATCCGGGCGTGCCGGTGGTGGTGGTGTCCGGCGCCGGCGATCCGGGCGTCATTCGCAAATGCATGGAGTTCGGCGCCTCCGGCTTCGTGCCGAAATCGCTGTCGGTCGACGCCATGGGCGAGGCGCTGGCGGCGGTGCTGGCTGGCGGCACGTGGACGCCGCCGGACGTTGACATGTCAACCGCCCCGGATCGCGAGGCGGCTGATCTCGCCCGCCGCCTGACCAGCCTGACGCCACAGCAGGTGCGGGTGCTGATGATGTTGTCGGAAGGGCTGCTCAACAAGCAGATCGCCTACGAGCTCAACGTCTCCGAGGCCACAATCAAGGCGCATGTTTCGGCGATCCTGCAGAAGCTGGGCGTGGAAAGCCGCACGCAGGCGGTGATTGTCGCCGCCCGCATGGCCGCCGCGCCGTGGACAACTGGCGCGCCGGCGTAACGGCCCGGGTTCCGGCGCAGGGTTGGCAAGGCTGAAGAGCTTGAAGGGAAGAATCGATGGCTGAAGGCCGTGGCGGGGTTTCGGGTTTTCTGGGGGGCTCGCCTGTCTCGGTGCTGGCGCGCCTTGTGTTCCTGTCCGTGCTGGTGGGCGCGGCGATGGCGTTCCTGGATATCACGCCGGTCGGGCTCTACGAGAGCGTGGCGCGTTTCGTGCGTCGCCTGATCGCCAATGGTTTCGCCGTTCTTGGCGACGTCGGCATGTGGTTCGTCTATGGCGCCATGGTTGTTGCGCCGGTCTGGCTGATCCTGCGGATCATGAATTTTCGTAAATAGCTCGTTCCCGGACGGCGCCGGTTTCCGCTTCCGGCGCCATCCAGCTTGCCGGACGCGTTCTCTCTTTTGATGTGACGCCTTTTCTCCACGGCACGCGGCGATGCTCTGAAAGGCGAAACCCCCGCTTCCGTTGAGGAATGCGGGGTTTGTTGTTCTGTCAGCTCAGGCCGCTTCCCGAGCCACGTCAGCGGCGTCGGCGCCCACCTGGGCGGCCAGGGTCTCGCCGCTGCGACCGAGACGATCGGCGAGGCCGCGATTGATTGCGGCGGCGACGTGCGGCCCCTTGTAAATCATCCCCGTATAGAGCTGCACAAGGGTGGCGCCCGCCCGGATTTTGGCCCAGGCGCTGTCGGGGCTGTCGACGCCGCCAACGCCGATCAGCGGGAAGGCGCGCTCCACCCGCAGCCAGGCGTTGGCCAGCATCCGCGTCGAGGGGCCAAGCAGCGGCATGCCGGAGAGGCCGCCCTGTTCCTGCGCGACATCACGGTCACGCAGCGTGTCAGGGCGGGCGATGGTGGTGTTGGAAATGATCATGCCATCGACGCCACGCCGGCGGCAGACCGCGACGACGCCGTCCAGCTCGTCCAGCGACAGGTCCGGGGCGATCTTCAGCAGCACCGGCCGGCGCGTCTTGCCCCGCGCGGCGATGGCGTCGCGCGTCTCCAGCACCCGGCCGAGCAGATCGTCCAGCGCCGCCTCATGTTGCAAATCGCGCAGGCCCGGCGTGTTGGGGGAGGAGATATTGACGGTGAAATAGCTGGCGACGTCGGCGAAAGCCTGCACGCCGGCCACATAGTCGGCGGCGCGGTCAGTCGCGTCCTTGTTGGCGCCGATGTTGACGCCGACGAGGCCGCGCGCCCCGGCGACGTCGCGGGCGCGGGCCAGCAGGCGGGCGCGCGCCGCTGCGTGGCCAGCGTTATTGAAGCCGAGCCGGTTGATGACAGCGCGATCATGCGTCAGGCGGAAGATGCGCGGCTTTGGATTGCCGGACTGCGGCTTCGGCGTGATGGTGCCGACCTCGACGAAACCGAAGCCGTAGCCCAGCATGGCGTCGGGAACCTCAGCGTTCTTGTCGAAACCTGCGGCAAGACCGACCGGATTGGGAAAATCCAGCCCGAAGGCGGTCACGGCGAGGCGCGCGTCGTTCGGCGGCGGCGTCCGGCGCGGCATGGCTGTAAGGGCCCGGATGGTCACCCCATGCGCCGTTTCCGGGTCGAGGGTGAACATCGCCTTGCGGGCCAGCTCTTCAAACAGTCCGAACGTCACGTCACAACTCCGGTATCGAGGGCGCGCCCGCCGCATCAAGCGTCAAAAACCACACCCGGCGCACGGCGGCGACGGGCAGGGGGACGTAAAGGTGCGGAAACAGCGCGCCGCCCCGGCTCGCCTCATAGCGCAAGTCCGCCCCCAGCGCAGCCGTTTCCACCTCCAGCAACGCCAGGTTTTGCTGTCCGTGAAAGTACAGGCGGGCGGTTTCGCCAACCTGCTCCGCCGTTGACAGGTGGATATAGCCGTCGGCCAGATCAATGCCTACGCCGGCGAATGTGCCCGCGGCCTGCGCCGCTTCCCAGTCGCCGCGCAGGCAGATCTTGTACGCAAGCGCATGGTCTCGCGCCGTCTCCCCGGGCGGGCGATGGGCCGGGTCATGGGCCCGTTTCCTGGATGATGGCGGCGCAGTCATGGCGGTTTCTCCGGGTGATGGCGGCGGCGCCCGATTCGCCGGCGGGTGACGCGCGCATACGCCCATGGTATGCGCCTGTGAAGGGCCGCGGGCGCGGCGATCTTGATGAGGCGGCCAACAGTGGACAGCAAACAGCCTGTCGGCATCCTGCCGGCCCAGACCATTCGTGAACTGGCCGACGCCGGCGTGGTGCGCGTCCAGCAACCGCTTGATCCGGGCCAGGTCCAGCCGGCCAGCCTTGATTTGCGGCTTGGCGCCACGGTGTGGCGGGTGCGGGCCAGCTTCCTGCCGGGCCGTCGCCCGGTGCGCGAGCGGCTGGAGCAACTGGCACTGCACCGCTTCAGCCTGGAGCAGGGCGCGGTGCTGGAAACCGGCTGCGTCTATATCGCCGAAATCCAGGAGGCGCTGGCGTTGCCGCCGGGGCTGTCCGCTTCGGCCAACCCGAAAAGCTCCACCGGCCGCCTTGATGTCTTCACCCGGCTGATCACCGACCAGGGCGAGGAGTTCGACATCATTCCACCCGGCTACAACGGCCCGCTGTATGCGGAGATCTCGCCGCGCACCTTTCCAATCCTGGTGCGCGCCGGCTCGCGGCTGGGCCAGGTGCGCTTTCGCTCCGGCAATTCACGCCTGACCGACGCGGAGCTGGCGGCGCTGCATGCGCGCGAGCCGGTGGTGGACGGGACGGCGGCTTCGTTCCAGAACGGCGTCGCCGTCAGCGTCGATCTTTCGGGCTTTGGCGAGGACAGGCTGATCGGCTATCGCGCCCGGCGCTTCACCGGACTGGTGGACGTGGACCGCGTCGGCGCCTGCGCCGTGGCGGATTATTGGGAGCCCCTGCACGCCGATGGCTCTGGCGCGCTGATCCTTGATCCTGGCCAGTTTTATATTCTCGCCTCGCGCGAAGCCGTCACCGTTCCGCCCGACTTCGCGGCGGAAATGACGCCGTTTGATCCGCTGGTCGGGGAGTTCCGCGTGCACTACGCCGGCTTCTTCGATCCGGGCTTCGGCCATAGCGCCGCAGGCGGCGTCGGCGCCCGGGCGGTGCTGGAGGTGCGCTCACGCGACGTGCCGTTCATCATTGAGGACGGCCAGATCGTCGGTCGCCTGGTTTATGAACGCATGCAGCAACGCCCGGCAACCCTCTATGGCGAGGGCGGATCCAACTACCAGGGGCAAAGCCTCAAGCTATCCAAACACTTCCGGTAAAGTTTCGCACTTCCGGAAAAATTCACCGGCCCGGGGCTGCCCCGCCAGGCTTCGCCTTGCGGGGCAATGCGGCGCGGGCGCCGCGCGGGCCGACCCATTGGACATGGCGCGCCAGAATGGCGGCGGCAAGCTCCACATGACCGGCGCGCAGGGCGGCGAGAATGGCGCGGTGGTCGCGGTCGGTCGGCGCCTCCCATTCCGAACGCCAGCCGGAAAACAGGAAGCGGGCGCTGGCCAGGTGCAGGTCGTCGATGGCCGCCAGCAGCCGCGGCATCCGGCAGGGCGTCAGGATCAGGGTGTGGAAGTTGCGGTTGGCTTCTTCCCAAGCGTGCATGTCAGGGGCGCGGTCGCCGGCGCGTGAGGCCTCCTCGGCCGCGTCGAGAATCGTCGGGGTGAGGTTGGGCGCTGCGTGGCGCAAGGCCAGCACCTCCAGCGCCGCGCGCATTTCGGCGACTTCGCGCACCTCATCGACGGTGAACCCGGCGACGCGCACGCCGCGCCTTGGTTCGCTCACCGCCAGCCCCTGCGCCTCAAGCCGGCGGAACGCCTCGCGCACAGGCACATGGCTGGCGCCGAACTCATCCGCCACATGGTCCTGCCGGAGCCGCGCGCCCGGCGCCAGTTCGCCCGAAATGATGCGGTCGGCCAGCGCCTTGCTGATGCGCGTGGCGATCGTGTCGCGCGGTGTATCCGTCATGGCCTGCCCGGAGAATGCCGACGCCTGATCTTCATGGAAAAAGACGCCGTTCTTCATAAGGAAAATGCGTGGACCCAACAGGATAAAGCGCATGCGGCGGCGGGGCCTCGCGCGCGTTCTGATGGGGGCCGAACCGCAAGCTGGTCCGGCGTCTCACGTGGATAGAGCATGTTGCGCCGGAAGGAAACGAGCGCCGCCGCGGACTTGACGAACCGGGCGTCGCCGGCTCCAACGATCCCGCCGCCGTCATTTGCCTGTCCTCCATTCGCCTGTCCTCCTTGCCTCCGGAAATCCGTGTCCCAGCCCGACCATTCCACTCCGCCCGGCCTGAACGAGCGCGTCATTCCCGCAGTCGCCGGCGCGTTGATCTATGGCCTCGTCATCTACCTGCTGGTCTGGTTTGGCGACAAAGACACGCTGCCAGCGATCTCCGGGCTGATCCTGATGCCCATGGGCGTCGCCAGCGTCGCCACCATTCTGGCCGACCCGCGCGGCGTCGGCAGCATCTGGCGGCATGTCTGCATCGGCTGGGCGGTTATCGCAGTCCTGGTCGTTCTTTGCATGCTGCTGTTTGGCGAGGGCGGCGTTTGCGCCATCATGGCCGCGCCCGTGTTCATGCTGACTTCGGCCGCCGGTTCGGCCCTGGCCACATGGGCGTTGCGCACCCTGCACGGACGTCGCCGCGCCAGCCTGCTGGTGCTGCTGCCGCTGGCAGGCCTGCCAATCGAGCCCATGTTGCCGGCGCCGGAGCGGGACGGGGAGGTGACCACTGTCATGGAGATCGCCGCGCCGCCCCAGGAGGTCTGGCGCCATACGGTGGAAATTCCCCACATCGCTCCCCAGGAACTGAAACGCACCTTCAGCCACGACATCGTCGGCGTCCCCCGGCCGATCGACGCCCGGCTGCAAGGCCATGGCGTTGGCGCTGTCCGCCATCTGCGCTGGACGGGCGGCGTGACGTTCCAGGAGGTCGTCACCCGCTGGGAGGAGAACCGGGCCCTGTCCTGGACATTCCGCTTCGGTCCGGAATCGATCCCGCGCGCCATCGAAGCGCACATAAAGGTGGACAGCGCCTATCTGAAAATCGCCGACGGCGAATACCGGCTGGAGCCGTTGCCCGGCGGCCGCACCCGGTTGACCCTGTCGACCCACTACCGCATGGCCACCCCCATCAATGCCTATTGCGACTGGTGGGGGCAGATTTTTCTCAACGATTTTCACGGCGTTGTGCTGGAGGTGATCCGCGCCCGGGCGGAGAAGGGCGCGAGCGGGGTCGTGGCGCGCACCCCGATCTGAGAGCCTGATTTACTTGTAAAAGCCTTCGCGCAGCCGGACGCCGTGCTCCAGCCAGGCCTTCATGGCGCAGAGCATGCCGGTCCAGCCTTCGCAATTGCCATAGGACGCCTTGATCCCCGCTGGCGCGTCAGTCCACCCGGCTTCGGAAATCCGCACCAGGGTGCGGTCGTCAGCGAGCGGTTCGAAGGTCATGGTCACCGTGGTCAGCCGCTCGCCGGCGGCGTCCGGCGCCGCGGCGCCTTCGGCCGCGCCCCAGCGCAACACAATGCGCCGGTCCTTGTCGACGTCAACGACATGCACCGGAAATGCGCCGGGGAAATCATGGAAATCCCAGGTCACGGTCGCGCCCGGCTCAAGCCATCCCCGGGCGCCGCCGGTGGTGAAGTAGGCCGAGAGCTGTTCCGGATCGACAACTGCCCCGAACACCTGGGCCACTGGTCTGGCGATGCGGCCGCTGATGGTGAAACCCGGCTCCATTGGAAAGCTCCCCGTTTGTCTGACATGCCCTCCGGCACGTTTGACGCTGTTCTTCCCGATCGTCCCGAATTGACGCGCTGCTTGATGCGAAGCGGCGTCAGCCCGAGAATGCTCTGGAGCGCCTTCCGATCAGAATGCGCTCAAACAAAGAGAACTGGAGCGGTTTGCGATCCGGATTGATCGAAAACAGCTCTAGCCGCCGGCCTGCGAGGTGAGCATTGGTTTTTCCCGATAGAGATCGGGGAACAGGCGCTTCAGATGATCGAGCTTCGGCAGGTCATAGTAGGCGATATAGGGCGCGCGTGGATTCAGGGTCATGTAGTCCTGGTGATATTTTTCCGCCGGATAAAACTGTTTGTCGCCTTCGATGGTGGTGGCGAGCGGGGCGCCATAGACGCGGGCGCCATCGAGCTGCGCCACATAAGCTTTCGCAAGTCGCGCCTGATCAGCGTTCTGCGCGAACACCGTGGAGCGGTACTGCGAGCCCACGTCAGGGCCCTGACGGTTCTTCTGGGTGGGATCGTGCGCCGCCGAGAAGTAGATCTGCATGAGCCTGCCGTAGCTGATTTGCCGGGGATCATAAGTAATCCGCACCGCTTCGGCATGGCCGGTGTCGCCATTGCCCACCGCTTCATAGTTGGCGGTGACGGCGGCGCCCCCTGCGTAACCGGAGACAGCGTTGGCCACCCCGCGCACGTGCTGGAACACGCCCTGCACGCCCCAGAAGCAGCCGCCGGCAAACACGGCGGTCTCCATCCGGTCGCTGGCGGGGGCCGGTTCATCCAGCTTCGGCGGCGGGATGGCCACGCCCTCCCGCGCTTCGGCCGGCGCGATCGCCGCGATGGCCAGCAGCGCCGCGACGCCGGTGAGAAAGCCACAACCAACCGCCTGTTTCATGATGCTGTCTCCACCGTGGCCGCCCGGTTACGCCGTCGTCGGGCGGAAGGCGAGGGCGAGCCCGTTCATGCAATACCGCAGCCCGGTCGGCTGAGGCCCGTCGCTGAAGACGTGGCCAAGGTGGCCGCCACACCGGCTGCAATGCACCGCCGTGCGCGTCATGCCAAATGACCTGTCCTGCTCCTCGCCGACAGCGTGGTCGAGCGGTTTCCAGAAGCTCGGCCAACCGGTGCCGCTGTCGAATTTGGTTCTGGAATCGAACAGCGGCTGGTCGCAGCCGGCGCAACTGAAAACGCCGGCGCGATGTTCCTTGTCCAGTGGGCTGGAAAACGCCGGCTCGGTGCCGGATTTGCGCAGGATGTCATATTGCTGCGGCGTCAGCTTCTTGCGCCATTCCGCGTCGCTGAGGTTGACGGGATATGTCGTCCCCGCCATCGCCAGACGCGGGCCGGCCGCAAGCAATGCGAGGCTGGCGCCGGCCAGCATGAAGGACCGGCGTGAGCAGGAACCGCTGGATCGCCATGCCTCGGAACGCCTGGGCCTGTCCGGTTGGTGCGTCATGGCCATATCTCCCGTATCGCCCACATTGTGGCGCGCACATTGGGGAGGAATTTCGGCGCCGCCGGGCGCATCATGCCCGGCGAACGCCGTTCACCCGACATGAATGGCGGACGCCTCTCCCAGGGGAGGCCGCGCCACGAAAGGACCGGTTGCTTGAGCGTCATGGGCGGAAATCAGGCGCGGACGGCGTCGCTGTCGTTGTCGCAGGCGCGTGGTCCGGACGGTCTGCGGTTGTACGCCATCGGCGATATCCACGGCCGTCGCGACCTGCTGGAGCAGATGCATGCGCTGGTCGATGAGGACATCAGGCGCGCTGGAGCCGCCGACTGGCGGGTGATCTATCTCGGCGACTATGTCGATCGCGGCCCGGACAGCCGGGGCGTGCTCGACATTCTGGCGTCGCTGCGGGGGGATCCGCGCCGCGTCATGCTGGCTGGCAACCACGACGCCGCGTTTCTCGCGTTTCTGGACAAACCGGACCTGCGCGGCGTGTTCGCCAACAACGGCGGCGCGGAAACGGCCCGGTCTTACGGCGTCGACATGAATTTCCGGGATTACGCGGATGACCCGGACGCCCTGTTGCGCGATCACGCCCGCCTCGTGGCGACGCTTCCTGGCGTCCACCGGCAATTTCTTGAAGGCCTGCCGCATTGCATCAGTTTTGGCGATTTCTTCTTCTGTCACGCCGGCGTCCGCCCCGGCGTCGCGCTTGATCGCCAGAGCCCCGATGACCTGATGTGGATCCGCGCGCCTTTTCTAGAGACGGATCAACTGTTCGCAAAAGTGATCGTCCACGGTCACACCATCAGCCCAGGACCGGTTACGCGGGCCAACCGCATCGGCATTGATACGGGCGCCGTGAAAACCGGTCGTCTCACCGCCCTGATCATTCAGGGCGGCCAGCGCGCCTTTCTCTCCACCTGAGGCGGCGGGCGCGCCGGAGCATCAGTCAGCCCATTCGGGGTCGGTGGTGAAGGCGATGGTCAGCCAGCGGTCCGGGGTGTCGTCGCCGATCATTGCGCCCACTTCATCCCGGATGCGATCCCATTCCCGCAGCATGCGCGGCGGATCATCGGCCGGCACAATGAAATACAACTCGATTTGCCGCCCACGGCCTACCCTGGCGACATAGGAGCGCCAGGAAACGAAGTTGTGGCGGCGCACGATCGTCTCGGCAACCGTGTCCACATGCTGTTTCAGATCCGTGGGCGTCACAAGCAGAATTTCGGAGAACGCCTGCCGGATCGTCCCCGCCGGCGCGGGGATGATGGCCAGACACGCCAGCGCCAGCACCGCCGGATCGACGTATGGCGTCAGCCACTCCATGGACGTGCCCTGGAAAAGAAAACCAATGCTGAACGCGACGAGCAGCGCCGCTGTCAGCGCCGACGACATGACCCATGACCTGACGTCGAGGGCGACGAAGTCTGACTGGATCGTCCGGTTGCGCCGGTGTTCGAACGCCGCCATCGACGTGGTGATCAGCAGGGTGATGACGGCGTAGACGATGGCGGGGCCAAAGGCGAGTTCACGCCCGCCATCGATGATGCTGCCGATGGCGTTGACGAAGGCATAGACCGCCGCGCCGGTCAGCAGGATGCCGTTCAGACCAAGCACCATCGGCTCCAGATGCCAGAAACCCATGGTGAAATGCTTGACCAGCTTGCTGTCGCCGGCCCCTGACGCCGTCGAGGCGGCGATCAGCCGGGTCACGACAAGCGCGACCATGGTCATGATCGCGTCTGTGAGGGCGTACATGCCGTCGAAGATCACGGCGTAGGAGCCCGAAAGAAGTCCAAAGATGATGCCGATCGCCGCGACGATGAATGTAACGCCGGTTGAAAGGCGCAGAAGATCCTGTTCCGGTTTCACCAGCTTTCCCCGCCAGAGGCCAGGGCGCGATGCTGCGTCAGCGCGATGGGGAAGGCAAGCGGCCGGTCGACGTCAACATGCGCGCCGCGCGAGGCGGTTGACGTCGCCGCCGTGTCGCGGGACCAATGGGCTCCCATGACAAAAACCGGCGTCATGACCGTGACGACCCCATGGGCCCGCCAATGCGGCGGAGAACATCAGAAGGAAACGCCATGTCCAACGTCGTGATCGAGCAGCTTGAGGACCGGCTGCTGACGCTGACCATGAACCGCCCCGAGAATCGCAACGCCCTGAATCCGGCCCTGTGCGAAGGGCTGGTCGCGGCCACCGCGCGCGCCGCCGCCAATGTCGACGCCCATGCGGTGTTGCTGACCGGCGCTGGCCCGGCGTTCTGCGTCGGCGGCGACGTCAAGGCCATGGCCAGCGGCGAGGGCCGGGCGCTGTCGCCCGACGATCGCGCCTGGAGCCTGCGCGGCTGGATGGAAGCGTCGCGCCTGCTGCACGACATGCGCAAGCCCACCGTGGCCGGCATCAATGGCGCGGCGGCTGGCGCGGGCCTGTCGCTGGCCCTGGCCTGCGACCTGCGCATTGTCACGCGGTCGGCGAAAATCACCACCGCTTTCGCCAAGGTGGCGCTGTCCGGCGATTTCGGTGGAACCTATTTTCTGACCCGCCTTGTCGGCAGCGCCAGGGCCCGCGAGCTTTACTTCACCTCGCCGGTGCTGACCGCTGATGACGCCCTGCGCCTTGGCCTGGTGAACGAGGTGGTGGATGACGCCGAATTCGCTGAAGCGGCGCGGGCCTACGCTCTGAAGCTGGCGCACGGGCCGCGCATTACGCTTGGCTACATCAAGCACAACATCAACATGGCCGAAACCGCATCGCTCGAAGCCTGCTTCGACAATGAGGCGATCAACCACACCCGCTCGGGCGGCACGGCCGACCACCGCGAGGCGGCCGCGGCGTTCGTCGAAAAGCGCCAGCCGGTGTTCCGGGGCGCCTGAGCGGCGGTTTTACTAATGGCGTTGTGACCGGAGGAATGGCTGACCCCGGGTCCTGACGGCCTGCCGGTGTGGCCGCCAGAGGAGCGACGTCCGCGCCTGGGCGCCTATACGGTGCGGCAGGTCGATCCCGACGCCGGGAGCATCGACGTTGATTTCGTGCTGCATGGCGATCCGGCGGAAAGCGTCGGCGCGCTGGGCGGCTCTGGCGAGGTCTGGCGACCTTGCGGCGCTGCCGGTGATCTCGCGGCTCCTCGAAGTCCGGAAACCTGGTCGCACTGGATCGTGTCGTCGATACGCTTTCGTGATCGGGGCGTTTTATACGCCGCGCACGCGCGTCGCCTGACGTGAGGTGGTATCCAGGTTGCTGGAAAACGCTCTATAACTCCGCCTGCGCCGGCCCGCGCGCTGGTTTCAGGCGGAGAGTGAGTTGAGCGGACAGACGCGGAAACGGACGCGGCGGGAAAAGCAGAGCGACACGCTGGAAGCCCTGGTGTCCGCCGCCATCCAGGTGGTGGGGAATGAAGGGTACGCCGCCGCGTCGATCGCCAAAATCACGGCCTTGGCCAATGTCGCCAACGGCACTTTCTACAATTACTTTGACAGCCGGCAGGACCTGTTCGACCAGTTGCTGCCCATTGCCGGCGAGCGGCTGATCGCCCACCTGCGCGCCAACGTCGCCCCGGGAGCCACCGGGCTGGAGCGCGAGCGCCAGCGCATTTCGGCCTATTTTGATTATCTGCGGCTGAACCCCGGCTTCATCCGCATTTTTCACGAGGCGGAAATCCACGCGCCCCGCGCTTACACGCGGCACCTGGAGGCCTATCTGGCCGGCTATGGCCAGGCGCTCGGCCGCAGCCTGAACCTGAACGAACTGGGCCGCTTTTCCCGGGAGGACATCCCGGTGCTCGGCTACCTGCTGATGGGCATGCAGGACTACATGGCCATGCTGTTGCAGGCGCCCGGCAAGGATGTGGACGCAGAACGGATGGTCTCCGTTTATCTGCGCCTCATCGGCATGGGCGGCCTGTTCGTCGAGGCGGGGCCCGCTCAACCCGTCCGCGCGAACTCATAGGCGGCGGGATCCATGTCGTGGGTCATGCGCCAGTAGTCGACGAAGCGGTAGGGCATCACCGAAACCACCCGCCCGGCGGCGTTGCGGTAATAGGTGGTCATGCCCTGGTGCGACCAGATCATGTCCCGGTGCAGGTCATCCACTTCCTGCACGTGAGCGTCGTGCGCCTGCTGGCGCACCTCGGCGGCGGTCGCGGCGGCTTCCGTCTGTTGCACGATGCAGGAGGCGATGTAGCGGCTCTGGCATTCTGATTGGAAGATGACGCTGCCGCCGTGGCCAGGCCCCGTGTTCGGGCCCAGCATGTTGAAGAAATTCGGGAAGCCCGGCACGGAAATGCCGAGGTAGGCCGACGGGTTGTCCTCGCCCCACAAGGATTTGAGGGTTACGCCGTCGCGGCCGGTGATGTTCAGTTTCGCCGCCATTTCCGTGACGCGGAAGCCGGTGGAGACCACTACGACGTCGGCCGGTCGTGAGGTTCCGTCAGTCGTGACGACGCCGGCGGCGTCGAAATGGTCGATGGCGTCGGTGACCAGCGCGACATGCGGCTGGGTCAACATGCGATACCAGCCGTTGTCGAGCAGGATGCGCTTGCCATAGGGCGGGTAGGCCGGCGTGCATTTGGCGATCAGGTCGGGCCGCCCGGCGAGTTCGGCCTGGATGAAGTCGGCCAGCTCCTGGCGATGACGGTCGTTGGTTCTGTTCACCGCCCGCTCCGGATGCGGCCACTCCGGGTCGATTTTCAGGAACGGCAGCAGGCCGTCGCCATAGCGCCAGAACATGTTGAAGCGGAACCATCTGGCGTAAAACGGCAGATGCGCCAGCAGCCACTGGGCGTCGTCGCTGATCGGGTCGGCGTAGCCCTTCACCGGCCGCACCCATTGCGGCGTGCGCTGGTAGATGTCGAGCGCCGCCACCTTGCCCGCGATGCTCGGCGCCATCTGCATGGTCGTCGCGCCGGTGCCAATGATCGCGACGCGCTTGCCGGTCACGTCAAGATCGCTGCTCCACGCCGTGGAGTGCAATATCTGCCCCTGAAAATCTTCCTCGCCCCTGAACGGCGGACGCGACGGATCGTTGAGCTGGCCAATGGCGCTGACCAGATAGGGGGTATCCAGCGTTTCCTCGCCGTCCGGCGTTTTCAGCGTCGCCGTCCAGACATGGCGCGCCGCATCCCAGCGCGCGCCGGTCAGCTCGGTGCGCGGACGAAAATGCCGGCGCACGTCGAATTCGTCGGCGATGCCGGTGATGTAGTCGTACAGCTCGTCGCGCTGGACGAAATAGCGGCTCCACGGATAGGCGGCGCCAAATGAGAATGAATAGGAATGGTTCGGCGTGTCGACGCCGCAACCTGGATAGCGGTTCATGTACCAGACGCCGCCGATATCGGCGTTGCGGTCGATGACCGTGTAGGGAATGCCCAGCCGGCCGAGCGCAACGCCCAGCGCCACGCCGCAGACGCCGGCGCCGACGATCAGCACATGCCGGTTCTGCAGGGTCGCCGCCTCCGGCTGCGCCCGCCAGACGACGTCGCGGGAGACGAAGCCCATCTCCTCCTGCATCAGGGGCGCGTATTCCGGCGACACCCGCTCGCCCAGGGTGGCGTCCATCATCTTCAGCAGCGTTGCGTCGTCCGGCGTCGGAATGGCGGGGCGGGCGTCAGGCCTCCTGAAAACGTCGATGATCGCCGCGCGGATTTCATCCTGGATTTCCGGCGGCAGGCCCGCGTCAGGATCGGGGATCAGCCGCACGTCGCGGCGCGGCGCATAGGGCGGCTTCAGCCAGCGGTCGTCGCCGGTCATGTGATACAGCACCATCAGCAGCACGCGGATGTCGCCGTCCCTGAGATGGTCGCCCAGCCGGGCGTTGTCTGCCAACTGATCCATTGTTGCCTGTTGTCCCTGCGCGGAGGTTCGTGACGGGGCGTCGCCCCGGGGGAGCGCTGACGTCGGGCCGTGCGCCGCCTGGCGAGGTCGCCGGTTTTGACGTCGAAAATGAATAATGAACCAATATTCATTTTTTGATTGACGTCAATACGCGCGTCGGTCTGGCGGCGGGGCGAGCATGCGCCGGCTGTAGTGTGAAACGAAAGATCAGATGGCAGTAGAGGGGAACCGACGGGATCAACCGGGATTAGG
The DNA here is from genome assembly GCF_014656355.1 of Camelimonas fluminis. GTDB lineage: Bacteria > Pseudomonadota > Alphaproteobacteria > Rhizobiales > Beijerinckiaceae > Camelimonas > Camelimonas fluminis. Next base: position 8,098 of record NZ_BNCG01000010.1, on the reverse strand, counting down.
TGGGATTACCCGGGAAAGCCTTACCGCATAAGGGACTTGGCGGGAGCGGTCGGGCCAGATGGACAGCTTCCAGCGAAAGATCAAATGGCAGTGTCCGGCCGGACCGAAAGGGCGCTGCGTGACACGCTGAAGCCGAAAGGCCCGTGAAATCAACAAACGCCCCCTTGGAACTGTCACGACTTGGGAGCAATCCCGTGCGAGCCGTGACAGATAGCTAAAATCGTTGCCAGCTAAGGTGATCTGGCGAAGATGCACTCTGATCGCCCGAAAAAGAAGTGTAACGGCAAAATCGCCGTTCAAGGCCATTTAAAGCGCCAGGGAACGGGTGCCAAACGCCGAATGGCGTGGCCACTGCGTCAAGCGCCATCCTCCCTAGTCGGCACAGTGGCGCCGCGCCAATCTGGTGGGGGAACGGCGGGAAGAATCTTATCGACCAGCTTTAGAAGCTCCAGAGTAGCCGCCTTAGCGGCTGGAGTGCCAATCGGATCCAGCTTGCACCGGTCATAGGCCTCCCGGGCTGAATTGATCCAATCGCTCAGGACGATCACCGCACCCGGAGGCGCAATCCGCATCTCTGCCGGATCAATCACTGGCGCGGCCACAATCGCCCCGTGAGCCGCTGCCTCGACGGCGATGTGCACCGGCATCCCATAGCTCAGCATGCGTTCGTAAACCTCGACGGCCGTCTCCTCCATTTGCTTGGTCAGGGTCATTGGAACTGTTTTGAGCACAAGCTTGCCCTTCAACAGGTCCCGCTCGATCGCCTCATCTATCGTCCTGCTCATGATGGTCACCTCGCGCAATCCCCGCAATGAACAACGTTAACCGTTCGTTAAAATCGTTCTTGTTTTGTTCACGGTCAAGCGCGACACTCTCTCGGTAACCGTTACCTAAGGGCTGAGAGGGAGTTTGCCATGGTGACCACCCATGAAACGGTCAAGCATCTGACTTACTACGTCGTCCAGACGTTCAGAGCCGTAAAAGGGGCCCGAGGAAAAATTTCCGCCGATGAGCCAATGCCGGCACGCGATGAAGCGCATGCAATGCGCCTCGTCGAGCGCTACAGGGAGGCGCGAGCGGGCGTTGTGGCCTTCCGACGCACCGGTGATCCTGCAACTGGTGAATGGGAAGATGCCGTCATTCTCGCGCGCCACGGGGTGCTGCCTGCCGAAGTTGATGACATGCGCACTGCCGCATCGTCCGCCGAAGGAATGTTGCTGGCGAGTTGAGGCTGCATCGGCGGGCGCGCACGTCACTTGATCTTGCGCGCCCAGCTGCGGCAGTCGGCCATGTACGAGTTGTAATCTCGCAATGATCCATCCGCTGCAGCGGTGCCGCGCTGACCGCCCCGGCGCATATCATCGGTAAAATTCGCGAGCGACTGAGCGGCGAGACCACATCTGACGCGAGCGACAGTCCATGGGCCTTCCGTTTGCGGCCACGTGCGGACCTCCGCTACCAGTCGCGTCAGTGTATAGCCCTCTTGCTTAAGCGTGTCGGCATCTCCCGTTCTGACCGCTTGCATGACTTGGCGGTGGCTCTGGCTCACAGATTTGATCCAGTCAGACGTTGATATCCGGTACTCCCACGCGCAAGCGCCAGTGATAAAGCCAGCACTGGCTGCGAACGCCAAGAATCCACCGATGCGCCTCATATTTCGCCCCCTGCCCAAACAACGCGCCCCTCGACCCGGAGTGCCTCGGCGTCCGGAGCCGCGAGCGTGTCCGTTGGATATCGCTCGTTGTCGCTGATGAGAGTAAGCGCACCTTGCCACCCAATGGCAATGCGTTTGATGCGGACACTATTGCCATCTACCAGCACATAAACGCCGTCCCTGCGGGCGCGATCAACGCGCGTATCTACAAGGCACACTGAGCCTTCTGTGATCGTGGGCTCCATGCTGTCGCCGCGCGCGTCAATAAAGCGGGCATAGCGCTCAGGGACACCCAGCCGGTCAAGCCAAACACGCGGGAACGGCAATCGCGCGAGCTCAAATGGCATTGGATTCTCAGCGCCAGGGCCTGCGGAAGCAACCACGTCAAGCAGCGGAATCATCACCGCATCCGGCATTTCTGACGGCAACGGCGGATGCGCTGCCATATCTGACGATCCGCTCTCCCCGAATATGAGATGGTCCGTAGTTACGCCTGCTGCCTTGGCGATAACGGCCAGCCGGGAGCTGGGCACATCGGAGTCGCCCCTGCAGTAACGATCGAGGGACGCCAAGGGGATGCCCGTCCTTGCCGAGAACGCCTCTCGCGAGCCGAGGCTTCGGATCAGATCATCAATTCTGCCAGCCATTTGTGATCGATCTGCCATTCAAATTCGGCCTGCGCGGTTGCTAATCGTTGAATATGAGTTGACGAACAAATCATATTCAACGACACTGTCACAAGTGAAGTCCACATGTGTGGTTAACACGTCGCCAGAAACAAGGCGAGACGGGGCAGATATGGCCAGGAACTGGACGAAGCAGGTGATCCTGCACGCGCTACGCCAGCGCGGAACGACAGCCGCTGAAATAGCGCGGCAGAACAATGTTAGTCGCTTTGCGGTCTATGCAGGCATGGTGCGGCCGTATCCCAAAGTGAACGGCATGATCGCTGGCGCTCTTGGCAAAAAGCCGCAGGATATTTGGCCAGAATACTACGACAGCAATGGGAAACGCATCGGGCTTCTGGTTGCACCGAGAGGTGCGCGATGACTGACGGGCTCGAATACAACATCAACATCAACGATATTCTTGTTGCAGATCGACTGCGCGTGGTCTCTGAGCCGCACGTGGCGATGATCATGGCGTCACTCTCCGAGGTCGGGCAGTTGAGCGCGATTGCTGTCGCTCGCGCCACAAATGACGCCAACGCCGTCATTCTTGTAGACGGCGAGCATCGCCTTGAAGCCGCCAAGCGTCTCGAATGGACGGAAGTGCGCGTCTATGAGCGCAACCTGACACCTGAGGAGCGCGAAAAGCACGAGATTCACGCCAACATCATCCGTGCCGAGCTCAACCCGCTTGACCGGGCCGTTTTCCTTGGTCGCCTTGGCGATATATTCGAGCGAGAGAACCCTGGCGCGCGCAATGGCGGCGACAGGAAGTCACGGAAGTATCTTGAGAAAAATCAGTTTGCCAACTTGGCAAACTGGTCTGAATTTTCGAAGGAAGCTTCTCGCCGGACGGGGGTCTCCGCGCGCACCATTTACCGGGCGCGGGATCTTGCTGCACATCTCTCCCCTGAAGCTGTCGCCCTCATCCGTGGCACGCCGCTGGCAGATAACCAGAGCCAGCTTCAGGCGCTTGCCCAGTTGCCGGCCGAGGAGCAGGTCACCGTTGCGCGCACCGTCGCGAATGGCAGGGCCGCCAATGTCGCGAAGGCTCGCGTCGCAGCGGGCCTCATCCCGGCCGGCGGAGCCGTGCGTCAGGAGGACGGGCCCCTGGTCAAGCTGGAGGCGCAGATCCTGCGCCTGTCGCTCGCGCAACTGCGCTCGCTCCGCGACCTGGTCGACCGTCGCATCGCAGCCAAGGAAGGCGGCGCGTAATGAAGGTCTGGCTCACGTCATCCGAAATCGCAGATCTGGCCCTGGCCGGCCTGCCGACGACGCGGCAGAACATCAATCTGCTCGCCGAGCGCGAGGATTGGGCCCGCTTTGGCGCGCTTTGCCGCAAACGCGAGGGACGTGGCGGCGGCGTCGAATATCATATCTCTCTGCTGCCTGTGGCCGCCCGCTGGGACTACTGCGGGCGCCACGGCGAGGCCGCGACACCGCCAGACACGGCCTTGACCGCACAGTTCGACGCCCCCGCCGGCCGGGCTGGCGTCGAACTCGATGCGCGCGTCGCCATCCTTGACGCTTTCGCCCTGTTCCGGCGCCAATCTGGCGTCAGCCTGACAGTTGGCGTCAACTACTTCGCGGATCTGTATGTGCAGGGCCGCGTTGACGTCGCCGACTGGGTGCGGCAGGCCGTGCCTCGCCTGTCATCCCGCACACTTTTTCGCTGGCAGTCAGCTGGAAAGAACGGCGAGATTGACCGGCTGGCTGTCGATCGGGGCGGCGCCCGGCGCGGGCGTGGTTTACTCGATGCTGGCGACGAAGGCCGGGTTAAGGCCTTCCTGCTGGCCCTGGTGGTGCAAAATCCGCTCTACACGGCCCGCCAACTCCACGAGACGCTGAAAAGTAAATATGCGGGCGGAATCGAGCTGGACGGGACGTTGCGTCCTGTCCCCAGCCAGCGCCTTGTTGAAATGGCGTTAAAACGCTGGAAGGCCGAGCACAACACAGAACTTCTGGCCCTGACGAATCCGGACGCCTTCATTTCGCGGACCCGCGTTGCTGGCACATACGTCCACCTCGTGCACGGGCTCAACGAGCTCTGGCAGATTGACGCCTCGCCCGTCGACGCCCTGTGCCTAGACGGCCGCCATTCGGTCTACGTCTGCATCGACGTCTGGTCGCGCCGGATGGTGCTGCTGGTGTCGCGGACACCGCGTTCCGAAGCGGTGCAGTTGCTGCTGCGCAAGGCGATCCTGTTGTGGGGGCGGCCCAAGGCCGTAAAGACGGACAATGGCTCGGATTTTGTCGCCAAGGCGACGCGAAGGCTGTTGGCTGGCGTCAACATCGAGACCATCACGTCGACGGCGTTCAGCCCCTGGCAGAAGGGTGTTGTCGAGCGCGCTGTCAGGACCTTCCAGGTCGATTGTGGACGCATGCTGCCGGGGTTTATCGGCCACAACGTCTCTGACCGTAAGGTCATCGAATCCCGCAAGGCGTTCGCCGCGCGCCTCGGCGTCGACGACAACAAGGCGTTTGCGGTCGAAATGACGGCTGCAGAGTTAGCGTCCCATGCCGACAACTGGGCCAGTCAGATTTACGCCCACCACCGCCACAACGCCCTTGGCATGAGCCCCTTCGCGAAGGCGGCCTCATGGTCGGGACCGATCGAGCAGGTAGATGCCGAGGCGCTCAACATCCTGCTGATGCCGGCGCCGGACAACGACGGCTATCGTACAGTTGGCAAGAAAGGCATCCGCATCGCGCACTACCACTACATGGCTCCGGGGCTGATGGTCGGCCAGCGCGTGTTCGTGCGCCTGGACCCTCAGGATGCCGGGCGCGCCTGGTGCTTCGCCGAAGAGGACAGCGCCACGTTTATCGCGGAGGCACGCTGCCCCGAACTGCTCGGCGAAGACCCGGTTGCGCTGCGCGCGGCCGTCGCCGCCGCACAGAAGCAACTCATCCAGGAGCGCACGGCTGAGATTAAGGCGGAACGCCGCAAGATCACGTCCCGCACTGTGCTGGACAGCCGCATGGAGCTGGCCGCCCGGCGCAATGCCAATCTCGTCGAGTTCCCCAAGCGCGCTGACGAAGTCACGACGCCTGCGCTCGATGCCGGCCTTGAGGTTGCAGCGCGCCGTCGTGGTGACGCCCCGAAGGCCGCGCCAGTCACCGACGAGGTCGCGGAGATCCTTGCCCAGCTTGAACGCGAGATGGACGCCCCAGTAGCGCCAGAGCCCACACCAGCGCCTGGCGGCAGGGTCGTGCAGTTGCGCGACACGGAAACACAGGCCCAGCGGTATCGCCGGTTCCTGTCCATTCATAAACGCATGGAAGCAGAGGAGCCAATCACGCCAGCAGAGGCGGCGTTTTACGGAGGCTATGTCCAGTCTGCCGAAAAGAAAGCCCTAGACGATCTGTTTGACGACTTTGGCGACGAAGCATTGGGCTAACGCCAAAGCAAAAGGGCCTCGCGCCAACGAGACCCTTTTGAAGAAGAAACTTATTCAAGTGGGTGAACCATGTCAGAAACATCAACCCAGCACAAGAGGCCAGAGAGCGGTTTTGAACGTCCCAGCTCGCTCGCGCCGCTGAAAAATGTGGCGGAGATGATGCGGCTCGTAAACCGCTTGCGGCACCGCGCCTATCACCAACCAGGCTTTGGCGTGATGCACGGCTATTCCGGATACGGGAAGACATATTCTGCCGTTTACGCGCAGAACAAAACACTGGGGCCGCGCGTCGAGGTTGGCGACAGCTGGACTAAAAAGACCCTCGTGCGGGCAATCCTGCGGGAGGTCGGCGTCCAGAATCCAAAAGGCACGGTCGCGGATATGACCGAGCAATTGATCGGTCGCCTAGCCGCCCCCGAGCACCCGCCGCTGTTTATCGACGAAGCAGACAAGCTCGTTGACAAGAGCATGATCGAGATCGTGCGTGAAATTCAGGAAGGCTCACAGGTTGCGGTCATTCTGATCGGCGAAGAGCTCCTGCCGCAGAAACTGGAGCGGATCGAGCGAGTTCATAATCGCGTGCTCGCATGGGCAACGGCCCAGCCGTGCGACATTGAGGATACGATCAAGCTGGCGAAAGCGTTTTGCCCTGATCTCAACCCCAGCATGGACTTGCTTGAGCACGTCCGGCGCATATCCGACGGGCGCGCCCGGCGAATTGTGAACAATCTTGCCCATATGGCAGAGCATGCGCGCATCACCGGCGTAACCGATTTCTCGATGGACAACTACAGGGGCGAACTGGACAGCGGTAAGTCGCCATCCCGAAGGGCGGTGGCGTGATGCAGTACAACAACGCCTTCAACTCGGCATTCTACTGGCGCGTAATGGAAACGCTGCAGAAAGAGTACGGCTACTTCTCGGTGGCAGTATTGTCAGCGGTATTTCCGGGCAAAGGCCAAGCCGCTATCCGGACCTATCTCGTCAACTTGCACGACATGGGCGCCATTGAGCTGGTCGGAACGCAGCAAGCAAATACTGCTGCTTACCGCATCGTCAATCACGGCGAAGCGCCGCCGCTGGTAGGGCGTCTCGCTGGGGGACGCCAGCAGCAGGCTCTCTGGACGGCCATACGCAGCCTCGGAACGTTCTCGGCGCTCGAACTGGCGGTGTCAGCCTCGACAGACGATCAGGAAATTACGCAACGCGCGGCGGCGGCTTTTGCGCGCGACCTGGTCAAGATCGGATACCTGGCTGAGGTCGCCACCACTCGATCGCCCGCGAACCGGACCAAACCCGTTTACCGCCTGCTTCCACGGCGGAACACAGGCCCGCGCGCGCCCATAATCCTGCGGCAGGAACAGGCCTCTTTTGACGTCAACCTGATGCGCAAGATTTCCAAGGGAGATGCGACATGAATCGCGGTCCTGTCCCTGGCTCACGCTCCCATGCTGATCCGCTGGCCAAAGCGCAAGCCGCGTGGGGAGCTGATATCCCAGGTGAAGTTGTTGCTCTCGCTGAAGCTTGCGCGGCGCAGCCAGCCAATGCGGTTGCCAAACGGCTCGGCTATTCCGCTGCGGTCGTCAGCAACGTGCTCGGCAACAAGTATCCCGGCGATGTTGCAAAGGTATTTGCCGCCATTCGCGGCGCCCTCATGGGCGAGACGGTGTTGTGCCCGATCCTCGACGAGATCGGCCGCGATCGCTGCCTTGCCGAGCAGAAGCGGCCGTTCGCATCGACGAACAGCACCCGCGCACGGCTTTACCACGCCTGCAAGAGCTGCGAGCACCGCGTGCAACGGGAGGTCCCCGATGCGTCGTGACCACACCTATCTCGTCGTGTGCATCCTGATCTCCGCCGCCGGCGGCGTCGCGCTCGGGATCGTTGTCGACGACTGGCGTTTCACCGTGTTCGCCACATTCATCTTCGCCGCGCCGCTGGGCATGACTGCCATTCAGGGCGCCCGCATCATCCGAATGAATGCTGTTTTGCCCCGGCGCCGCCGGAACGGAGGTCGCTCATGACCAAGGTTGTGCTTTCTGACGCGATGTACACGTTGTTCGAGTATTTCGCAGGTCTCGAAGGACAGGAAACCACCCTGACCAAAGACGAAGTTGTCGGTCTTGCTTCTGCGTTTGGCGAAATGGCCGACTACGCTCTTGAGCTCGAAACCGCCGCCGTGACCGAACGCGCATCCTGTGCCCGCGCCGCCCTCGTCGCATCCGGCATCACCATCGGCGGCAACGTCATCGTCTTCCCGATCCTGCCGCGCCATCCGCTTCCGGCCGCCTGAATTTAACGCCTGTTTTTTGAGGACTAGAGCGTTTTTCGATCATTCCGGCTCATATCCGCATGAAACGAAGTAGTTCTCACAT
>NZ_BNCG01000009.1:97166-170746 GCF_014656355.1 Camelimonas fluminis | reverse complement strand
GCAAAGCAGGTTCCGGAAACCAGGCCCACATAGCCTGCGCCGATCATCGCGACACGCATGAAACCCCGCAGTCAATAAAGAGCAGCCGGCGCCATTTGGCGGCGCGCCTTTGGGCGGCGAATGTTGAATGCACCGCGTCAGCCCCGACTCTGCCCGACCATGATGACAGGCGTTTCATGTCCGTGCCGGCCCCGGAACGCCCGGAATGCGCCGGCCCGCGTCAGCTCAGGCGGCCTGCCCGTAACGACAGCCTCAAGCGGGAGGCTGGTCTGGCCTGGCAGGATCTGGCGAGGCGCCGCATCCGCCCCCTATGTAGCGGGGCGAGCGCCATATGGGTAGTGCGCGCGCGGCGCGTGGCGGAAAATTCTCCCTCGCCTGATTTGCGCTGGTCCAGCAGACGCCAGGGTGTTTTTGCGAGAATGGTCAGATCGCGCCACAACGACCAGGCGCGAATATAGGCCAGGTCCCTGTCCAGACGCGCCGCCATGGCGGCGACATCCGGCGTGGGACCGCGCTCGCCGCTGATCTGGGCCAGACCGGTCATGCCCGGGCTCACCGCGTAACGGCGGCCGATGTGCGGCAGGTGCAGGCGAAAAAGGGCGTCAAGCTCCGGCATGTGGGGACGCGGACCGACCAGGGACATCTCGCCGCGCAGCACGTTCAGCAATTGCGGCAGCTCATCCAGGCTGGAACAGCGCAGGAAGCGACCGCTCCGGGTGATGCAGGAAGCGCCGTCAGCCGTCTGGATGCGGCGCAAGCTGATCTGAAAACTGTGTGACGCACAAGATTCCCCAGGCGCGTCGGCCGTATCGCGCCAGTGCGCGGTCATCCGCATGGTGCGGAACTTGAGGATGGTAAAGGGCGCGCCGCGCCTGCCGGTGCGCGTTTGACGAAACAGCGCCGGCCCCGGCGAGTCCAGCCGCACCAGCAGGGCGATCAGCAGCATGAGCGGTGCGAGCACGACAAGCAACGGCGCCGCAATCGCCAGGTCAACCAGGCGCTTTCCCGTCTGACGCGGGCCGGGGGGACGATGGCGCGGCCGCGACGGCGTCCGCAGCCGGTGGCGCCGGCGACGGGCTGGGGCGAGGACCCGGGTGGCTTGACCCTGTTGCGGAGTTTGAACTGGCATGACGACGCCTCTGGTGACGTTGTCAAAAAACGTAACAGATTTAATTAAATTGAAAATAGATATATTCAAGTATCATTGGTGATCGATCCTGGTTTTTAATATTGATTTCACGAAAAAAGCGACCTTGAATCCAGGGTAAATTTTAAAACTCCCGCCGCGCCGGAGCGCTCATCGATCGATCGTGCGGGCGTTCTTCTCAATCGAATGGCCAGCGATCGCGGGCGGGAAGCCTGGTGCGCCGAGCCAGGGGCGCGCGACCCGCCATGACGCGCACGGGTTCCCGGCTTCTGGCCCCTGGATCACGTCTGAACAGTCCGGTCTCGGGCATTTTCGATCAGTACGGATCGGAAACGGCTCCGGGGGCTCCCGTCTTGAGTGAGTTCTGACCGGCCAGACGCTCCGTCTGGTCGGACGGCGCTCCGGCGCCAGCGACGGGCGCCGGCGTGATGACGTCGGCGGGGAGCGGCGGCGCATCGGTGATCTTCGGCGCCCTGCCTTCGGCCCGGTCACGATAGAGCGTGGCCTGGGTCAGCATCAGCATGGTGACGGGCGTCGTCACCGTGACGAACAGGGCAATGAGAATTTCATGGACGACGGGGCGTGTTTCACTGACGGAAAAATACACCATGGAGGCCAGCAGCACCCCGCCAATGCCCAGGGTGGCCCCCAGCGTTGGCGCGTGCACGCGCTCATAGAACGAACGGAACCGGACGAGGCCGATGGCGCCGATCATGGTCAGCGCCGCGCCGGCCAGCACCAGAAACGCCGTGAGCAGCGCCGCCCAGTCGGGCAGGGTCTTGATGGCGATCATTCAATCGCCTCCCCGCGCATCAGGAATTTCGCCAGCGCCACGGTCGAGACAAAGCCGAGCAGCGCGATTACCAGCGCCGCCTCGAAATACAGCGTGCTGCCCGAGACGATGCCGAACACCAGCATCAGCCCCATGCCGTTGAGATAAAGCGAATCCATGGCCAGCACCCGGTCCTGGGCGCGTGGGCCGCGAAACATGCGCAGACAGGCGCAGACCATGGCGATGGCCAGCATGAATTGGGCCGCCATCAGCGACCAGGTCAGAATGGTCATGCTCATTCGAACACCTGTTGCAGCCATTTCTCGTAGCGCCGGGTGATGGCGCCCGCCAGTTCGTCTGCGTCCTTCAGGTCCAGCACATGCATCAACAGCAGCCCGGTCTGCGGATTGAAGCTGATCCACGCGGTGCCAGGGGTGGCCGTGAGAATGCAGGCCAGCATGGCCAGCGACCATGGCGAGCGTATGCCCAACGGCACCAGGACGTGACCAGCCTCCCGCTCCGGGCCGGAAAACAGGATCGCCCGCGTCACCTTGTAGTTTGAGATGAAAATGTCAGGCAGCACGTTGCCGAGCAGACGCACGAGGGCCCAGGGGCGGCGGATGCGCAGCGGCGGCGCATCCAGCGTGGTCAGCAGGCGCGGGGCCGTCAGCGCCAGCAGCAGGCCGAGGAAGATCTGTCCCGGCGAGATGCTCTGGTTCAGCAGCAGCCAGACCGCCAGCACCAGCGCCGAGACCGCCGGCCACGGCAGCAGCCAGGCGAGGAAGCGGCTTGCGCGTGGCGTCATCGCGCGGCCTCCTTCTTCTGTGGGGGCAGGACTGGCGCCCGGGCATTCCGGGCGTCGGCCGGAGGGGCGGGCCCGGCGGCGGGCGCCAACGTGGCTGCCACGGGCTTCTTCAGCACGGCGTCCATGTACAGCTTGCGCTCAGCCAGCTGCTCGGTGGTGTGGCGGACGAAGCGCATGGCCGGACCGGCCTGGATGGTCAGGCCGACGCACAGGGCCAGCAACACCAGCACCGGCCCCAGCTCGATCATGCTGACGCGCGGGGCCTCGCGTTCGAAAGACGGCCAGAAGGTGCGGATGCCGGCGCGCATCATGGCGATCAGCGTGGCAAGGCCGGACACGACGAGGGTCGCCACCAGCAGCCAGGCGGCCCAGGCCGACGCGGGCGCAGGCCCGTTGCGCGCCTGGTCGAGCAGGGCGTCCAGCATGGCGAATTTGGCGATGAAGCCGGACAGTGGCGGCAGGCCCGACAGCAGCAGGGCGCAGGCCATGAAGGCGATGCCCAGGATCCCCAGGATGGCCGGCACGGCGGCTCCGGCCTCGCGGCTGTTTTCACTGTCCTCGTCGTAGACGATGCCATAGGCCTCCAGCGTCACGGCCAGCACGTCGTCGGCGCGGGCGCGCCCGCGCTCCGCCAGCTCGATCAGCATGAAGAACGCCGCGATCGCCAGCGTCGAACTGACCAGATAATACAGCGTCGCGCTGAACACATTGGCGTTGCCGGCGCCCATCACCGCCAGCAGGGTGCCGGACGACACCAGCACGCTGAAGCCGGCCAGCCGCGCCATGGCCTGGGACGCCAGCATGCCCAACATGCCGTAGATGATGGTGATGACGCCGCCGGTCAGCAGCAGGCCGCTGGCGGCGAGCACATTGCCCTGGCCGTCCGGCGTGAACAGCAGGCCAAGGCGCAGGATGGCGTAGACGCCGACCTTGGTCATGATGGCGAACATGGCCGCCACTGGCGGCCCCGCGGCCGCATAGGTGGTGGGCAGCCAGAAGCCCAGCGGCCAGATCGCCGCCTTCACCAGGAAGGCCACGCCCAGCACCGCCGCGCCGACCCGGAACAGCATGGCTCCGTGCGCGTCGAGATCGCCGATGCGGCTGGCGATGTCAGCCATGTTGAGCGAGCCGGTCGCGCCATAGATCAGGCTGACGCCAATCAGGAACGCCGAGGAGGCGACGAGATTGACGGCGATGTAGTGAAGCCCGGCCTTTACCCTGGCGTGCCCGGAGCCATGCAGCGCCAGGCCGTATGAGGCCGCCAGCATGATCTCGAAGAACACGAACAGGTTGAACAGGTCGCCGGTCAGGAAGGCGCCGTTGAGGCCGACGAGCAGCACCTGGAACAGTGGGTGAAAGAAACTGCCAGCCTGGTGCCAGCGCGCCAGCGAGAACACCATGGCCGCCGTCGCCAGCAGCGCCGTCAGCGCCAGCATCATCGCCGACAGCCGGTCCAGCGCCAGCACGATGCCAAGGCGCGAGGGCCAGTTGCCGATCTGGTAGACCTGCACGGCGCTCTGCGCGCCTCCGGTTGACGCCTGAACCAGCAGGACGATGGCGATGACGAGCAGGGCGAAGGTGGAGGCCACGCCCAGCGCCGCCGTGATCCTGCCGTTGCGGCCATCGATGACCAGCATCAGCCCGGCGACGACCATGGGCAGCAGGATGGGCGCCAGAATCAGGTGCTGGATCCAGCTCAAAGGCCGTCCTCCCGGCCGTCCACGTGGTCGCTGCCGGTCAGCCCGCGCGAGGCGATGGTCACCACGAGCAGCAGCGCCGTCATGGCGAAGCTGATGACGATGGCCGTGAGCACGAGGGCCTGCGGCACGGGATCCGCCAGGGCGCTGGCGCCGCCGGGGCTCTCGGTGAAGGTCGGCGCGCCAACCTTCAGGCGTCCCATCGAGAAGATGAACAGGTTCACCGCGTAGGAAATCAGCGACAGGCCGACGATCACCTGGAATGTGCGCGGGCGCAGCACCAGCCAGACGCCAGACCCGGTGAGCACGCCGATGGCGATGGCGATGACGGGCTCCATCAGGCGTCTCCCCGGTTTCGCGCCGCCGCTTTTTCGCGGACGGAGGCCTTTTCCATGGTGCGGTAAACGCGGATCGACTGGTGGGCGATGGCGATCAGCATCAGCACCGTGGCGCCGAACACCAGCGCGAACACGCCGAGATCGAACCACAGGGCGCTGGCCATGGGCGTCTTGCCGAACAGCGGCAGCTCAACATAGCGGAAGGCGGTGGTGAGGAACGGCCGGCCGAACGGCACCGCGCCGAGGCCGGTGGCGGCGGCGAGCAGGATGCCGGCTCCGATCCAGCGCACTGGCAGGACCACCAGCCGGTCCTCGACCCAGCGGGCGCCGCCGGCGATGTATTGCAGGATGAAGGCGATGGCGAAGGTCAGGCCGCCGATAAAACCGCCGCCCGGCAGGTCATGGCCGCGCATGAACAGGAACGCCGCCATGGCGCAGATCACCGGGAACAGCAGCCGGATGATGACGCCCTGCACCAGCATGTAATGGGCGTTGATCGGATCTTTGGCCGGCGCATAGCGGATGCTGTCGTATTCGATCTGGAAGCGTTTCTGGTCCGGCGCGGCGAAGCTGTCCCGGGCTGGCCGGAAGCGGCGCAGCAGGGCGAACACGGTGATCGCCACGGCGCCCAGCACGATGATTTCGCCAAGCGTGTCGAAGCCGCGGAAATCAACGAGAATAACGTTGACCACGTTGTGGCCGCCGCCTTCCGGGTAGGCCCGCCGGATCATTTCGTCGCCGATGGTGGCGGTCAGTTCGGAGGTCAGCACGCCGAAGGCCAGGGCCGCGACGCCGCCGCCCGCAATGATGGCGATGAACAGATCGCGCAGTCGTCGCAGGCGGGCCGAGGTCTGCTGGTCGTCGGCGATCAGCTCGTCGCGCCGCGGCATCCAGCGCAGACCCAGCAGGATCAGCACCACGGTGACGATCTCGACCAGCAACTGCGTCAACGCCAGATCGGGCGCAGAATACCAGACGAAGGTGATGCTGGTGGCGAGCCCGGAGCCGCCCATCAGGATCAGCGCCACGAGGCGGTGATATTTGGCCTGCCAGGCGGCGCCAACGGCGCAGGCGACGCCCACCGCCCACACCAGCACCAAAGCCGGATCAAACATGCCGACCATCGGCACCGACGAGGTCAGCCAGCCCGGCGAAAGCCATGTGCTTCCAAGCCAGGCGCCAACATTGGCCAGCGCCGTGGCCGGCGAGAAAGCCGCGGTGGCGAGCAGGGGCCAGCAGCCGGCCAGCACCATGACGATGACCAGGGCGCGCAACTGGGACTGCAGGTGCGTGGTTCCCAGCAGCTCCTCCAGCACGCGGGCCCAGCGCCACGACAGCATGGCGATGGCGCGCTCGAACAGCCGGCGGCCGCTGAGGCGGCGCAGCAGCGGCGGCCCCTCCACTTCACCGGAAAGATAGTCCTTGAGGCCCAGATAGGTGAGCGTGCCGCCGCCGAGCGCCACCACGCTCATCAGCAGGGCTGGCGTCAGGCCGTGCCAGACCGCCAGGCTGTACTCTGGCGTCAGGGCGCCCAGCACCCCAAACACCGCCGCGCTCAGGAAGCCGCTGATTGTCCAGGCGGGAAACACGCCGACCAGCAGGCACATCAACGCCAGCAGCGCCGCCGGCGCCAGCATCCAGATCGCCGGATCATGCGGCTTGCGCGGCAGGTCCTTCGCCTTGGGGCCGAAGAACACCTGGTCGATCAACCGCAGCGAATAGGCGACGGAGAACATGCCGGCGAGCGTGGCGAGGTAGGGCAGGACGTGATCGAAGGCGGAATCGACGTGGGTCTCGATGGTCTCCGCGAAGAACATTTCCTTCGACAGGAAGCCGTTGAGCAACGGCACGCCGGCCATGGCCGCCGCCGCCACCATGGCGAGGGTGGCGGTGATGGGCATGGCCCGGTACAGGCCGCCGAGCTGGCGGATGTCGCGGGTGCCGGCCTCATGGTCGATGATGCCGGCGGCCATGAACAGCGACGCCTTGAAAGTGGCGTGGTTGATCATGTGGAAGATCGCCGCCACCGCGGCCAGCGGGCTGCCAAGCCCGAGCAACAGCACGATCAGGCCCAGATGGCTGATGGTGGAATAGGCCAGCAGGCCTTTCAGGTCCTGCTGGAACATGGCGAGGAAGGCGCCGATCAGCAGCGTCGCCGCGCCAACCGGCGTGAAGATCCAGAACCAGTAGTCGCTGGCGGCCATCACCGGCCACATCCGCGCCAGCAGGAACACGCCGGCCTTCACCATGGTGGCCGAATGCAGATAAGCCGAGACCGGCGTCGGCGCCGTCATGGCGCGCGGCAGCCAGAAATGGAACGGGAACTGGGCGCTTTTGGTCAGCGCGCCGAAAGCCACGAGCACCAGCGCGGCCGGATACATCGCATGGTCGACGATGGTCCGGCCTGAGGACAGCACCACGTCCAGCTCGTAGCTGCCGACGATATGGCCGATGATCAGCATGCCGGCGAACAGGCACAGGCCGCCCGCCGCCGTCACCGTCAACGCCATGCGCGCGCCGTCGCGCGCCGCGTCCTTGTGATGCCAGTAGGCGATCAGAAGGAAGGAAAACAGGCTTGTCAGCTCCCAGAAGAACACCAGCTGGATCAGGTTGCCGGAGATGACGACGCCGAGCATCGCGCCCATAAAGCCGAGCAGGAACGCATGGAAGCGCGGCGCTGAATCATCCGGCGACATGTAGTAGCGGGCATAGAGCACCACGAGCGCGCCGATGCCGGAAATGATCATCGTGAAGGCCCAGGCGAAGCCGTCGAGCCGGATGGAGAAATTCAGCCCGTATTCCGGCAGCCAGGCATGCTGCGCCCGCAGCACCGCTCCCGCATAAATCTCAGGCGCGGCCCACAATCCGACGCCAAAAATCGCCAGCGCCGTCAGGCCCGCCAGCCACGCCACCGAATTGCGCGCCCCCGCCGGCATGAGCGCCGTTATCGCCGCGCTGGCGAACGGCAGAAAAAGCATGAGCGTCAGGAGCAGCTTGGCGTCCGGCATCTGCGATGGAAAAGCCTTTCAGAATGGCGAAAGTAATGAAAATCAGCAAAAAGCGGCCGAGCTTGCCCCTGTTCGCCCATTATGGTTGATTTGGCCGGCGAAATGCAATCGGGTTCAATGAACTGTACAACCGCAGCCGCTGGAAAAATGGTTGCCGCAATGCCGGACCCGGGATGGCTCCGGGATGTCCGCCTTAAACGCGATGGTTGATGCACATGGGGGCATTTCTGAAACCTGTCCGCAGCATGAGGCCGGAGCAATGCCGCGCAGCGCGCGGCCTGCTTGACTGGACCCAATGCCAGCTCGCGGAAGAAGCCGGTGTGTCGCGCAGCACAGTGCGCGACTTCGAGAGTTGCCGGCATGGTCTGCAGAAGGCCAGCGAAAGCCAGATCGTCGGCGCTTTCCAGAAGGCGGGCGTGCGCTTTATCGCCGCTGGCCGGGAGGGGCCGGGGGTGCGCCTGGAGCGCGACGCCTTCGCCCGCAATCTGCAGGCGGGGCCGCCCAGACGCTGATGCGGCTCCGGTCCCGGAGCCGGGGGCATACGGGCGGCTCAGTCCGCCAGCGTCAGCCCCATCTGCCAGAAGTCCGCCTCCAGCCGGGTGGCGTCGCGGAAAATTCGCGACAGCTGGGCGAAGCGCTCTGGCGTCACGCCGGCGAGGCGGGCGTTGAGCCAGTCGCGCTCGGCCTGCGCCGCCTGCTGGAATTCGGCGTCGGCGTACATGTCGATCCAGCGCATGTAGGGATTGCCGTCGCGCTTCAGGAACGGCTGGGCCAGCAGCCAGCTCGCCACGTCGGCGTAGCCGACGACGCAGGGCGCCAGCGCCACATGCAGGTCGAGCAGGTCGCCGCTGGCGCCGGCGTCGAGCACATAGCGCGTATAGGCCATGGTGGCGCGCGATTCCTGCAGCATGGCGAGATCGTCCTCGCTGACGCCCCATTCCGCGCACCACGAAATATGCAGCCCCATCTCCAGATCAACGATGGCTTTCAGGATGTCGAGGCCCTGGCGCAGTTCACCCATGCTGCGCGCCTTGTAGACCGCCAGCCCCCAGGCGCGGGCGAAATGGACCAGGAACAGGTAGTCCTGCTTCAGGTAATGGCGAAAACTGGCCTCGGGCAGCGCGCCATCGCCCATGCCGCGCACGAACGGATGTTCGATATAGGCGCGCCAGTCGCTGGCGCAGGCGTCGACAAGCCGGTCGAAGGGCAGGGCGTTGGACAGGACGGCGCTCACGTTTCTCTCCCGGCTGTTGTTCTGTGGACATGCAAAGGGCTGGCGCAGACGCCAGCCCCGTGATCTTCGGCCGGGCGCGCCTGCTCGGGGCGCGCCAGCGAAAAATATCAGAACGCCAGTTCGCGGTCGCCCCGCGCGTCCTTCACCCGGTTTGGCAGGCCGATGCGGTTCAGAAGGTTGATGAACGGCTCCGGCGGCAGCTCCTCGACATTGACCATGGTCTTCGCGTCCCATTCGCCGGTGGCGACAAGCATGGCGGCGGCGGCGGCGGGCACGCCGGCGGTGTAGGAGATGGCCTGGCTGCCGACCTCTTCAAAGGCCTCCTTGTGATCGGAGATCTGGTAGATCAGCGCCTCGGCGTCCTTGCCGTCCTTCCTGCCCCTGGCCAGCACGCCGATGCAGGTCTTGCCGGTGTAGTCCTGCGCCAGCGACGACGGATCGGGCAGCACGGCCTTCACCACCTTCAGCGGCGCCACCTCGACGCCTTCGGCGGTGCGGACCGGCTGTTCGGACAGCAGGCCAAGGTTCTTCAGCACGGTGAAGACGTTGATGTAGTGGTCGCCAAAGCCCATCCAGAACCGCACGTTCGGCACGTCGAGGTTCTTCGACAGCGAGTGAACCTCGTCATGGCCGGTCATGTAGGTGGTGCTGGAGCCGACCACCGGCAGGTCCCACTCCTTGCGGATCTCGAACATCTGGTTCGAGGTCCACTGCCGGTTCTGCCACGACCACACCTGGCCGGTGAACTCGCGGAAGTTGATTTCAGGATCGAAATTGGTGGCGAACCATTTGCCATGGCTGCCGGCGTTGATGTCGATGATGTCGAGAGAGTCGGTCTCGTCCATCCAGTCGCGCACCAGCAGGGCGGCGTAGGCGTTGACCACGCCCGGATCGAAGCCGGCGCCGAGAATGGCGGTGACGCCGGCGGCGGCGCAGGCCTCACGCCGCTTCCACTCGTAGTTGCCGTACCACGGCGGGTCCTCGCAGACCTTCAGCGGGTCCTCGTGGATGGCCGTGTCGATGTAGGCGACGCCGGTTTCGATGCACGCCTGCAGCACCGACATGTTGACGAAGGCCGAGCCCAGATTGATGACGATCTGCACGCCGGTGCGCGCAATCAGCGCCTTGGTCGCTTCAACGTCGAGAGCGTCAAGGGCGTGCGCCTCGAGGACGCCGTCAACCTTCATGCTCTTTTTCTCGTGAACCGACGCGATGATGTCGCGGCACTTGCTGACAGTACGCGATGCGATGTGAATGTCGCCAAGCACATCGTTGTTCTGCGCGCATTTGTGGGCAGTGACCTGGGCGACGCCGCCGGCGCCGATGACAAGGACGTTTTTCTTCATTTCACGCGAAAACCCCGTGTTCAGTGAATCTGCAAGGTGGACAGCGCTCAGGACAGCGCCGCCGCGAAGTCGTCGTAACCGAAGGCGCGCACCAGGCGCACCTCGCCATCCAGTTCGCGGATGGCGATCGACGGCATTTTCACGCCGTTGAACCAGTTCTTCTTCACCATCGTATAGCCGGCTGCGTCCTGGAACGAGATGCGGTCGCCGACCGCCAGCTCTTTCTCAAAACGGAACTCGCCGAAAATGTCGCCGGCCAGGCATGACTTGCCGCACACCATATAGGGATGCGGGCCGGCGTCCGGCTCTACCTTCGCATGCTGGCGGTAGATCAGCAGGTCGAGCATGTGCGCCTCCACCGAGGCGTCGACGATGGCCAGTTGCTTGCCGTTGTCGAGAATGTCCAGCACGCTGACTTCCAGCGTCGTCGAGCGGGTGATCGCCGCCTCGCCGGGCTCCAGATAGACCTGCACGCCATAATCCTGGGCGAACTTTTTCAGGCGGGCGCAGAAGGCGTCGACATTGTAGCCCTCGCCGGTGAAGTGAATGCCGCCGCCGAGGCTGACCCATTTGACCTGGGCCAGCAGGTCGCCAAAACGCTCCTCGATCTGGCCGAGCATGGCGTCGAACAGCCCGAAATCGCCGTTCTCGCAATTGTTATGGATCATGAAGCCGTCGATGCGGTCCATGAACGGCCGCACCCTGTTGGCGTCCCATTCGCCAAGGCGGCTGAACGGCCGGGCCGGATCGGCGAGATCGAAGCTGGACGACGACACGCCAGGGTTCAGGCGCAGGCCGCGCTGGACGCCGACGGCGCGATCGGCGAAGCGCGCGAACTGGCCGAGCGAGTTGAAGATGATCTTGTCGGCGTGCGACACGACCTCGTCGATCTCGTGATCGGCGTAAGCGACGGAATAGGCGTGGGTTTCGCCGCCGAACTTCTCGCGGCCGAGGCGCACCTCATACAGCGACGAGGAGGTGGTTCCGTCGAGATACTGGTTCATCAGGTCGAACACCGACCAGGTGGCGAAGCACTTCAGCGCCAGCAGCAGCTTCGCTCCGGACTGCTCGCGCACGCGCCGGATGATCTCGAGATTGCGCAGCAGCCCGGCCTTGTCGATCAGGTAATACGGCGTCTGGATGGTCACTTGTCGGTCCTGCTCTTGCCTGCCGCCGGAGGCGTCCGGCGCGCGCGATATCGGTATTGAAGAGAGCGGCGCGCCGTCACATGGTCTGCTGGATGGCGCCCCGGACTGGCGCAAACAGCGTAGCGCCCTGATATGTCGCCAAAATCACAGTCCTGGTGACGGGGGCTGCGCCGGGGGCGACCCGTCAATTCCGCCCGGTCCGCGCGGCCAGCCGGCTGACGATCCACGCCGCCGCGCCTGCATAGGCGCGCTCACGCATCGATGGCGCTGGTCTGGAGCCGGAAGCGGTGGACATGTGCGCATGCGTCGCGGCGCATGCGCCGCGCTTTCGCGAGCCTCGCGTCGGCATACCCGATTGCGCCTCATGAAACAGGGCGCGTGCGCGGCGCGTCATGGCGCCGGAACCGATCGTGTCTTCCGTTTGGGAGGCTTTCAGCAGAACTGCGCCCATCCCCAATTGGAAGAGGCCGTCGTATGACATGGCGTCCTCCCCAACCAGCAGATGCAAGCCGCATAGTGCGGATGGGGGTCCCTTAGCGGCCCCAGCGCCAAAACTCAAGCCGGAGCTGATGAGCAATTACGTCGCTGTGCGGCTGGCCAGACCCGCCAGGTCGCCAGATGGCGACGCTTCCGCAAGCTGCAAGGCTCATGTCGGCGCGCCGCGTATTCTTGCGGGACAGGCCGTGCGTCGCCTGGGGTTGACCAGGATGCGCCAGGGGGACCGCAATGGCGGAACGCAATGGTTGAGGCGCATTGAATTCTGTTCGTCCGCGTTGCTTGCGTCGCCGGCGTGCGCGGCGCACAAACGCCGCGCACGCCCGCTCACGCCCTGGTCTGGTATTGTCATGACTGTCCGCTCCCCCGTCCGCTGGCCGGATCCCCGTCTCGCTGAAGCATCCCGGCCCGTCGCGGCGTTCGACGCGGCGTTGCGGGAACTGGCGGACGAACTGCTGGCGATGATGCGGGCGGCGCCCGGCGTCGGCGCGACGGCGGCGCACATGGGCGTTCCGCTACGGCTGTTCGTGATCGAGTTGCCGGGCGACGCCGCCCCGCGGTTTTACGTCAACGCCGAAATCATCGGGGCGTCGGCACAGACGCAAAGCCATGCCGAGGGCAGCATCGCCATGCCTGGCGCCCATGCGGAGGTGGTCCGCCCCGCCCAGGTGCGGGTGCGTTGGCGGGACCTCGACGGCGCGACGCATGAGGAGACGGCGGATGGCTTTCGTGCCGCCTGCCTGCAGCATGAGATTGATCAGATGGACGGGGTTTTCTGGTTGCAGCGTCTGTCAAAACTGAAGCGCGACCGGGTTATTACCCGCTGGCGCAAACAGACGCGGCTGGAATGATATATAAAATATAATACAATTGCAGTCCTGAAGCTGGTTTGTCCGGTTCCAGACAGGGCGGAAAGCTGTTTGTCCAGAATAGTCTTTCCCAGCGCTGACCATTACGGAGGCCGCCTGAAAAACGGGCGCAACGCCTGCAGCGACGGCGCCGGGCGCCGCGCCCGTGAGCGATTTGAGCGCCCTGCGCGCAAAAATATCCCGAAATCGCTGGAAAATTGTTCAGGTCGCCTTTATGCATCTGCGAGTCGATGGCCTGTGGGCGCCTGGCGCCAGCCATCCTCACCCCCGCGGCGCCAGAAAGACCGGCGCCGGCCGCGTTGGCGGACAGCTCCCAGGATGGGGTTCAGGCGATCAGGCGATGTTTGCGCAGGCAGGCGTCGACCCGGTCATGGCCGTTCCGGCTCCCTCCATGCCGTTCTTCCGCCGCCCGGCCAGCGCCCGGCAGAGGTTTCAGGAAGACAATCATGGAAAAGTCCCAGCTTGAGCAGGCCCTTACCCGTCTTGACGACGCGGCCCGGTATCTTGATCTCGACGCGGACGTCCTTGAGAAACTGAAATACCCGCGCGAAACCACGAAAATGCGCCTGATGGTGCGCATGGACGACGGCTCCCGCAAGTCGTTCATGGCCTGGCGTTGCCGCTATGACGACACCCGCGGCCCGACCAAGGGCGGCATCCGCTTCCACCCGCAGGCCAGCATGGACGAGGTGGAGACGCTGGCGTTCTGGATGACCTTCAAGTGCGCGGTCATGAACCTGCCGTATGGCGGCGGCAAGGGCGCGGTGCAGGTCGATCCGCACCTGCTGTCGAAGGCCGAACTGGAGCGCCTGTCGCGCGCCTATATGCAGGCTTTCGCCAATATCGTGGGCCCTGACCGCGATATTCCGGCGCCGGACGTCTACACCAACGCCATGATCATGGGCTGGATGGCTGACGAATACGCCTCGATCGTCGGCCGCAATTCGCCGGCCGTCATCACCGGCAAGCCGATTGCTCTTGGCGGTTCGCTCGGTCGTGACGACGCCACGGCGCGCGGCGGCTTCTACCTGGTGCGCCATCTGGAGAAGGAACTGGGCGTGGCTCCCGGCTCCACGGTCGCCATCCAGGGCTTCGGCAACGCCGGCACCCATATGGCCCGCCTGATGGCCGACGTCGGCTACAAGGTCGTCGCCGTCTCCGACTCGCGCGCCACCCTTTACTGCGCCGACGGTCTCGACGTCGATGCGGTGCTGGAGGCCAAGGCGGCCAACAGGCTGACCGGACTCGCCGGCTCCAACGGCGTTGAGGCGCTGCCGCCGGACTACATCGTCAGCGTGCCCTGCGACATTCTCGTGCCGGCCGCCATGGAAGACCTGATCAACGAGAGCAACGCCGATGAGGTGAAGGCGCGCGTCGTGGTGGAGCTGGCCAACGGCCCGGTCACCCCGGAGGCCGACGCCATCCTGTTCAGGAAGAACATCGTTGTTCTGCCGGACATCCTGGCCAACGCCGGCGGCGTCACCGTTTCCTACTATGAGTGGGTGCAGAACCGTCAGGGCTTCTACTGGACCGTCGGCGAGATTCACCAGCGCCTGAAGACCAATATGGAAGTCGAAGGCCGGGCGATCTGGGAACTGGCGAAGGACAAGAATATCAGCGTGCGCAGCGCCGCGTACGTGCATGCCCTTGGTCGCCTCGCCGAAGCCATCGAGGCGCACGGCACCCAGCAGTACTTCGCGTCCTGACGCCTGTGCGCGATGAGCCAGTCTCATCGCGCGTCGGTCACCTGGACGGCGCACGGCATGTCCCGCCGGGAAATGCGTCGGCGCCCTTCTGGCTGGCGTGACGGACGCCGGTTCCCAACGGGAAGCCGGGGCTTTGCGCCGTCCCTGGCCGGGACTTTCCGGTTCTGAAGTCATATCCGGCGCGATCCAAGTCGC
Organism: Camelimonas fluminis; assembly: GCF_014656355.1. Classification (GTDB taxonomy): domain Bacteria; phylum Pseudomonadota; class Alphaproteobacteria; order Rhizobiales; family Beijerinckiaceae; genus Camelimonas; species Camelimonas fluminis. The sequence continues at coordinate 155,986 of NZ_BNCG01000009.1, read as the reverse complement.
GCCGTTTTTTATGGGCTGGTTTTGGGGAGCGGCTGCGGCGACGGTCGCGACAGCACGTAGCTGGCGCTGGCCAGCATCAGCGCGGCGACGGCGATGGCCAGCGGCCAGCCTGGCCTGGCCATGAACCAGAAGAAGCCGTAGCCGGCAGCCATGCCGCCGCAGGCCAGCCGCTTGGCTCTGGGGGAAATGGCCCCGTGGCGTCGCCAGTCGCGCAGGGGCGGACCAAAATGGCGGTGGTTCAGCAACCAGGCTTCAAGGCGCGGCGATGACCGGGCGAAACAGGCGGCCGCCAGAATGAGAAATGGCGTTGTCGGCAGCACCGGCAGCGCGGCCCCGACGAGGCCGAGGGCGACGAAGCCGACGCCGAGGGTCGCCCACAAAAGGCGCTTCAGGCTCCAGCGTTCCAGTCCGGATCTCCGCTGTCAGGTTGGCCGCGTTGCATGGCCACGGTGTATGGCGGCGCGCCTCATGGCGACGCGCGGGCTTCGCTTGGCGCAATGTGGCGTCCGCCCGGTTGAAAACGCTCTAGCGGTTTCCCGTTGCCCGCGCAAACTGGCGGCATGCGATAAAAAAGCGGGGGCCGCAGCGGCCCCCGCTTTTCATCATGCCACGGGATGGACCGGATTATCCGACGCGGGATTATCCGACCCGGGCTTGGGCCGGGACCGGGAGGCGGCGCGTCGCCATGCGGATCAGCACCGCGGTGGCCAGCACCAGCGCCGCCGCCATGCCGAGCACGGCGTAGAACGAATGGTCGAAGGCCAGCCGCGCCTGGGTCATCAGCGTCGCCGCCATGTCCGGCGACATCTGCCCCGCGGCGCGCAGGGCGCCGTCGATGCTGTCGCGGGCGGCCGCCGGCGCCCCGGCGACGGAGCCCATGGCGCTGGAATACAGGCCGGACAGGGCGCCGCCGATGGCGGCGACGCCGATGGCGCCGCCCAGTTCATAGGAAACCTCTTCGACAGAAGCCGCCATGCCGCTGTGATCCGCCGGGGCGTTGCCCATGATCGCCGCCGAGGCCGCGGTCATGGCGGCGCCAAGGCCGCCGCTCGACGCCGCCAACAGCAGGGCGTGCGTCATCTGGCCGTGGGCGGGCGCGATGATGAACAGCGCCAGCGCCGCGCCGGCGGCCGCCATGCCAGTCCACATCACGCGCGGGGCGCCGACGCGGCCAACCAGCATGCCGGCGAGGGGGCCAGCCGCGAGCGCGCCAAGCGGCAGCGGCAGGATCATCAGCCCCGCCTCAAGCGGCGAGAGACCGAGCACAAGCTGCAGGCGCTGGCTGTAAACCAGCTCGACGCCGATCATGGCGACCGAGGTCAGCAGAGCCACCAGCATGCCCATGGCGATGGCGGGCTTGCGGAACATCCGGAAGTCAATCATCGGCGCGGCCATGCCCTGCTGGCGCCGCACGAACAGCGTGAGCGCCGCGCCGCTGACGGCGAAAGCGCCCAGGGCCACCGCCAGCGGGCGCTCGCCGGCGCCGATTTCCTTGATGGCGACAGCGAGGGCGATGACGCCAGTCATCGCCAGGGCCGAGCCGATCAGGTCGATCCGGCGCGCCGGGTTGGGGCGCGACGGCGTGATCAGCCATGCGCCGGCGACCAGCGCCGCGATGACGATCGGCGCGTTGATGAGGAACACCGAACCCCACCAGAACCACGACAGCAGCGCTCCGCCCACGACCGGGCCGAGGGCGGCGCCGCCCGAGGCGATCGAGGCCCAGACGCCAATGGCCATGGCGCGCTCGCGCTCGTCGGTGAAGGCGATGCGAATGATCGACAGGGTGGTGGGCATCATGACGGCCGCGCCAACAGCCAGGACGGCGCGGGCGGCGATCAGCGAGCCGGCGTCCGGCGCGAAGGCCGCGAAGATGGAGGCGACGCCGAAGATGGCGAGACCGGCCAGCAGCATCGGCTTGTGGCCATAGCGGTCGCTCAGGGCGCCGGCGGTGGGCAGCAGGCCGGCGACGACTAGCGCATAGGCGTTGACGATCCAGAGCTTTTGCGACGCGGTGGCGTTCAGGTCATGGGTAAGCGTGGGAAGGGCCGTATAGAGCACTGTCATGTCGATCACGACAAGCAGTAGCGCGCTGGATGCGATCGCAAGGACGATCCAGCGATTGGGGGTATACATGGGTCACCATTGTGTCCGGGGCTTCTCTCACGGCCTCCGGAGGTTGCGAAACGTGTGGCTACTTTATAAATCCATACGTATGGATTGAAAAGGGGGCGATTTCATCCCGGTCAGCCGAAGGATGGCGGTCGGGCGAAATTCCCTTTTCAGGTAAACGGTTACAGTGTTTCAGCAAGGGTTCGATCCGTGCATGTTGGCGCGCCGGAGCGATCCATTGTGAACGGTAAAACCCGTCGGTCGGGGCCGGAACGCGCCAGATAGAGAACGCCTGGGCCCATCCGGGTCCAGAGGCCGCATATTCAGGTCAGGAGAGGTGCGCGCGCGCCATGGGACGCAGGCAGACAATTGACAGGAACGCGGTTCTGGACGCTGCGGAAGCTGTGATACGCGAGAAAGGTATCAACAGTTTGACAATCGAAGCCGTTGCCCGCGCTGGCGGAATCAGCAAAGGCGGCGTCCAGTACTGCTTTGGCTCGCGCGACGCCATGATCCGCGCCATGATCGACCGCTGGGAGGCGGAATTCGACGGTGAGGTCGCCGCCATGCCGGAAAACGACGGCACCGTCGCCGGCCAGGTGCGGGCGCACGTGGCGGCGACGGCGCAGTCGGGGCTCGCCTCGGCCGACCGCGCCGCGGTGATGCTCGCCGCCTTGTCGATGAGCGCGGGCCAGCGCGCCGAGGCCCGCACCTGGTACACGGCGCGGTTGCGTGAGATCGCGGCCTCCGGCGTTGACGCGGGGGCGCTGCGCCTCGCTTTTCTGGCGACGGAAGGCGTGTTCCTGTTGCGCAGTTTCGGCCTCGTCGACATGGACGACGCCGAATGGGACGCCATATTCAGGGACATCGCCGCCACGGCGGCGGCGCATGACGGCGCAGGCACAAAAACGGCGGCGGCGGATGACGGCGCAGGCGCAAAAACCTGAGCGCATGGCGTAACGGCGCGCCATGGGCGATGGAGGCGACAACATGGACCTGTTCGATTTCGCCGGCGTCGCAGCCGGCCAGTCAAGGGAACGCCTGGCTCCAGAAAACTTGGCTCCTGAGCACATGGCTCCTGGCGCCGTGTTGTTGCGTGGCCGCGCCCTGGCCAGTGACCGTGACCTGCTGGCCGGGATTGCCGCGGTCGCCGCCGCCGCGCCCTTCCGTCACATGCACACCCCGGGCGGCTTCGAGATGTCCGTGGCCATGACCAGTTGCGGCGAGGCCGGCTGGGTCACCGACCGGCGCGGCTATCGCTATGAGCGTTGCGATCCGGCCAGCGGCGCGCCATGGCCGCCCATGCCCGGGGCGTTCGTCGCACTTGCCCGGGCCAGCGCCGCCGAAGCCGGTTTTCCGGATTTCGCGCCTGACGCCTGTCTCATCAACCGCTACGCCCCTGGCGCGCGCATGTCGCTGCATCAGGACAAGGACGAGCAGGACTTTTCGCGGCCGATCGTTTCGGTGTCGCTGGGGCTGCCCTGCATGTTCCAGTTTGGCGGCGCGAACCGCAGCGACCCGGTGAAGAAATACGAACTGCGCCACGGCGACGTGGTGGTCTGGGGCGGTCCGTCGCGGCTGTACTACCATGGCGTGCTGCGGCTGAAGGACGGCGAGCACCCGTTAACCGGCGGGCTACGCTACAATCTGACATTTCGCGGCGCTCTCTGAGGCGCCGGCCGGAGGCGGGCGCTGGCCGGAATGCGTCCAGGGCAATTGGGTTCGCTGGATGCGCCCCATCGCTTTTGCCGGGAACGCGCCAGCGTCCGCAGGTTGAAACGGAGGAACGCCCATGAAGCCGCGCGTTGCGACAGCCGGCGTCACCCGGCGTGTTTTCGGTGGGGCCAGCTCACGGAGAATGCTGCATCGCCTGAACAGGAGACATTGTCTTCGCGATGCGCGGGTCACATTTTTCTCGGGAATGCTCCGGCGGGCGGTCTGCATGGCGCTTCTGCTGGCCGCTGGCGGCGCCGCGCCGGCGGTTGCCCAGACACCCGACGCGTCCATGCGCATATTCCGTGTTGGCCGCACCGGGATCATGTGCGTGCGGGCGCCTTGCCCATCCTGGGGCGTGGTTGCGGAAACATCGCTGCCGGGCGAGCGGCGCGGCTGGCCGTTGTGGGCGGGGGATGGGGCGCCGCCATTGCGGGGGCCGGAGGCGGCGACGCAGCAGATCAGGGCCGCCTGGCGGGCGCGCGGTTGCCTGCGCGTCGAAGGGCGCTGGATGAAGGACGCCCTGGAAGTCCGGCGGGTTATCGGCGCCTGTAACGGGCGCTGACCGCGCCAACGGCGACCGCGGTCGCGCCGTCAGCCCCGGTCGGAGGCTTCCCAGTTAAACACGCTGGCGGGCAGCTCCAGGATTATTTTCAATCCGTCCGGTTCAACCGAACGTTTCACGGCGCCGCGCAGGTTGCCTTCCACGATCATGCTGAGAAGACGCGAGCCGAAGCCGTGGCGCGCGGTGGCGACCGGCGCGGCGTCATGGGCGGCGCCTGTTTCTTTCCAGGTGATCTGCAGGGCGTCGCCGGCGCGTTCTGACGTCACCGTGACCATGCCGGCGGCGGTGCTGAAGGCGCCGTATTTCGCCGCGTTGGTCGCCAGCTCATGAAAGATCAGCGCCAGCCAGGTGATCGCCCTGGCGGGAACTTTCGCGTCGTCGCCGCTGACGGCGGCGCGTTTTCGTCCAGCGTCATAAGGCTCCAGCAACTCCCGGACCAGCCACAGCAACGAGCCGGAATTGGCGCCGGAGACGATGGCGCCATCGCGCACCAGCCCGTGGGCATGGTGCAGGGCGGTCAGCCGGCTGCGCAACTGCTCCGTGAAGGACTGAAGGGTGTGGTCTTCGCGGGCGGTGATGCTGATCAGTCCCTGAACCAGGGCGAACAGGTTGCGGATCCGGTGCTCCAGTTCGTGAGAAACCGTTTCCCGCTCGGCTTCCAGCAGGCGCGCCTCATGAACGTCGGTCAGCGTGCCAATCCAGTTGGCGATGGCGCCCGCCTGATCGCGGATAGGGAGCACGGCGGCCTGGATCCAGCGGTATTCGCCGGACCTGTGGCGATGGCGGGCGACGCAATGGCACGGCTCGCCATTGGCCAGGGCGTTGCGCCACTCCGCCAGCAGGGCGGTCTGATCATCGGGATGAACGCAGGTCAGCCAGTCGGCCGTCGCCGACGTCGCCTCGGACTGGCCGCTGAATTCATACCAGCGACTGTTCAGATAGGTCGTGCGCCCGTCCGTGTTGCAACTGAAGACGATGTGCGGCAGCGCTTCCGTGTAGGTGCGGAAGCGCAGTTCGCTTTCGGCAAGCGCGACGGCGGTTTCCACCTGGCTGGTGACGTCGATGACCACGCCGCTGAGCGAGCCGGCGTCGCCGCCAGGAAGCTGTGTCGTGCGACCCGATGCGACCACCCAGCGCACGCCGTCAACGCCGCAGACGCGATGCTGGCACATGTAGACGCCGGTGGTCCGCGCCTGTTCCAGCGCCGCCTGCACCTGCGGCAGGTCGTCGGGGTAAACCCCGGCAAGAAACAGCTCCGAGGCGGCTCCGTCATGGGCGACGTCCGGCGCCACGCCGAGCAGCCGGGCCACCCGGTCGTCCGTCTGCGTCGTGCCGGTGGTGAAATCGATGCTCCAGGCGCCGACGATGCCGCTGGCGTCCAGCGCATGGTCGAGCTTGTCGCGAGCGCGCAACAGGTCCTGGTAACTCTGCACCCGTCCGGTGGTTTCATCGCCAATGACCAGCGCGCCAAGAATGACGCCGTTGTCATCGACCACAGGGGTGTAGTCGAGGTCAAACCACCCGGTTTCCCAAACGCCATTGCGAAACAGACGGAACGGCAGGTCGCGAAAACCCGCGGACTTCCCCTCAAACACCCTGTCCAGCAAGGGCAGGTAAAAGTCGTCGGAGCCGTCGAACACATCGACAATTGGCTGGCCCAGCAGATGATCGTACGCCTCGCCGATCAGCGCCCGCACCGCCTCATTGTAGACAAACGCGCCCCTGCGCCCGATCAGCAGCGCCATGGGCGTCGTTGACCGCAACACCGTCCGCCAGATGCTGCGCAGGTCCGCCGGCCATGTCTCCGGCGGGCCCGCCGGAGACCGGGACCAGTCGAGCATCCGGACGCGGTCGGACATGGATTGGGGCGGTTCTGTTGCGTCTTCCATCGTGTCTCTATTCAGGAAAATGCCGCTCAGTGCTCCACCGCATCTTTTGAACGGTTTTCCATGCTGTTTGCGTATCAATCAACAGCACAACCGGCGCGTCGTCCAGCGACGGGCGCGCAGGTCAGATCCTGGCCTGGCGCGCGCCCCCACGGCCGGCGAGACTATCGAGAATCGGACACTCGGGCCGGTTGTCGCCGTGGCAGTTGCGCACCAGATGCCGCAGGGCGTCGCGCAGTTCCGCCAGTTCGGTGAGTTTGCGTTCGACTTCCGCCAGCTTGCTTTTGGCGATGGCCCGGACGTCGGCGCTTTCCCGGCTGTGATCGCCATAAAGGGACAGCAACTGCCGGCATTCTTCTACGGAAAATCCGAGGCTCCGCGACCGCTGGAGAAAACGCAGGCGATGGACGTCGCTGGCGGAATAGTCGCGATAACCATTGCCGGCCCGGTCCGGCGTCAGCAGGCCAATGTCCTCGTAGTAACGGATGGTCTTGGCGGGAAGGCCGGACTGTTGCGATGCGGCGCCAATGTTCATGGTGGCCTCCTGCAATCAAGTTGGCGCGGCGGCGAAACGCGCCGGAACCGCTGTTGATATAAGGTTCCCGGAACTGGAAGATCAAGCCTGGCGACGCGCGCGCCGCCAGAACGCTCCCCGGGCACTCTGCTGCGCTGGACGCGCGGCGCTTCTTTGGCTGGCCGCATTTTCAGCCGGGGGCATGCCAAACCCGATGGATCTGACCCATCGGGTTCTGGTGAAGTCCGCGCTTGCAGGCGCTTTGCACTCAGGGCCTGAACTTGCGCAGGCGCAGGGCGTTGCCCAGCACGAACACGCTGGAGAGCGCCATGGCTCCGGCGCCCAGCATTGGCGACAGCAGCAGGCCTGTCGCCGGATACAGCACGCCCGCCGCCACCGGGATCAGCGCCGCGTTGTAGCCAAAGGCCCAGAACAGGTTCTGGCGGATATTGCGCATCGTCGCGCGCGACAGGGCGATGGCGTTGGTGACGCCGGTGAGATCGCCGGACATCAACGCCACGTCAGCGCTCTCGATGGCCACGTCCGAACCCGTGCCGATGGCGACACCGACCTCGGCCTCAGCGAGGGCCGGCGCGTCATTGATGCCGTCGCCGACGAAGGCGACCGCGCCATATGACGCGCGCAGGCGATTGAGCGCCGCCACCTTGCCGTCCGGCAGCACCTCCGCCACCACATCGTCGATGCCCAGTTGCGCGGCGATGGCTTCCGCCGTGCGCCGGTTGTCGCCGGTGATCATCGCCACCTTCAGCCCGAGGGCGTGCATCGCCTGGATGGCGCGCGGGGTGGTGGGCCGCACCGGGTCGGCGACGGCGATGATGGCCGCCAGCCGGCCGTCGATGGCGGCGTAGAGCGGCGTCTTCGCTTCGGCGCCGAGGCGCGCCGCGTCCGCTTCCAGCGTCGCGACGTCCACGCCCAGTTGCGTCATGTAGCGCGCCGCGCCGACGGTGACATCGCGCCCGCCGACGCGCGCCTTCACGCCCATGCCAACCTCGGTGGAGAAGTCGCTGACCTGCGCCAGCGTCAGGCCCTGTTCGCGCGCCGCCGTCACGATCGCCGTCGCCACCGGATGCTCGGACTGGGTTTCCACCGCCGCAACCAGGGCCAGCACATCGGCGCTGTCAAAGCCCGGGGCGACGTCCAGATCCGTCAGGGCCGGCTTGCCCACGGTCAGCGTGCCGGTCTTGTCCAGGGCGATGACCCTTGCGTCACCCAGTGATTGCAGCGCCTCGCCGTTGCGGAACAGCACGCCAAGCTCCGCGGCCCGGCCGGTGCCCACCATGATCGAGGTGGGGGTGGCGAGGCCCATGGCGCAGGGGCAGGCGATGATCAGCACCGCCACCGCATTGACCAGGGCAAAGCTCAGCGCCGGCTGCGGTCCGAAGATCAGCCAGACGCCGAAGGTGAGGGCGGCGATGGCCATCACCGCCGGCACGAACCACATGGTGATGCGGTCGACCAGCCCCTGGATCGGCAACTTGGCGCCCTGCGCCGTCTCGACCATGCGGATGATCTGCGCCAGCACCGTATCGGCGCCAACCCGTTCCGCCCGGAAGGTGAAGGCGCCGGCCTGGTTGATAGTTCCGCCAATCACCTCGGAGCCTCCGGTTTTGGCCACCGGCGCCGGCTCGCCCGAAATCATCGACTCGTCCACATGGGAGGCGCCCGAGAGCACCACGCCGTCCACCGGAATGCGGTCGCCTGGCCGCACCTGCAGCACGTCGCCAGTCGCCACCGCCTCCAGAGGGGTTTCAACGAAGACGCCGTCGCGCTGCACGTGAGCCACCTGCGGCTGCAGGTTCATCAGATGGCGGATGGCGTCGCTGGTCCGCCCCTTGGCCCGCGCCTCCAGGAAGCGGCCGAGCAGGATCAGCGTGACGATCACCGCCGCCGCCTCGAAGTACATGTGGGCCGCGCCTTCCGGCAGCGCCTGCGGCAGGAAGGTGGCGACGGTCGAGTAACCCCAGGCGGCCGTCGCGCCAAGCGCCACCAGCGAGTTCATGTCCGGCGCCAGGCGCAGCAGCGCGGGAACGCCCTTGCTGAAGAAGCGCCGGCCCGGCCCGAACAGCGCCAGCGTTGTCAGCACGAAGCTGACGACATGCAGGTTCTGCTGCCCGAAACTGGCCGCCAGCCAGTGGTGCAGGGCCGGGATGACGTGTCCGCCCATTTCGATCGCGAACACTGGAATGGTGAGCGCGGCGGCGATGATGAGATCGCGGCGCAACCGACCCATTTCCGTGGCGCGGGCCGCTTCACGGCTGGCGCTGTCGGCGGCGCCGGACGCAGCGACCTCGCGTGGTTCATAGCCGGCTTTGCGAACCGCTTCAGCCAGCGCGGCGCGGTCCACCGCCCCGGCGCTGGCCTCGACAGTCGCGCGCCCGGTCGCCAGGTTGACCGCCGCCGAGACCACGCCGGGCGTGGCCGCGATGGCCTTTTCGACCCTGGCGACGCAGGAAGCGCAGGTCATGCCGTCGATATCGATCTGGATGGTTTCGGCCGGCACATCGTAACCCGCCCGCTGGATGGCGGCGATCACCGGGGCCGGATCCGCGCCCCTGGACAGGGCGACGTCGGCGCTCTCCGTCGCCAGATTGACCGATGCGCTGATCACCCCAGGCGCCGCCTTGATGGCGCTTTCGACGCGACGCACGCATGACGCGCAGGTCATGCCCGTCACAGGGAAGCGCCGCTGGAAGGCGCCGGCTTCGGTAATGGCGTTCATCACGTGGCCTCCTCTGGCCTGTCGTGAAGGCATCTCCCGCCCGGACAACGCGCCGTGGGTGGGAAGCGCCCCAATTCATCATATCCGGACAAACCCGGCGCTGGCTGGCCGGATTCTGCGACGGGGCGTCGATACCTGAGGAACAAAGGAAATTTCCCCTTTCTCCGCAAGCGCGTCGCCCGGTGTGGATATGGTAGGGGCTTCCTGCAACTGGAAGGTCAACAGGCCGTCATGCGCTTTTTCAGCCCCCGACGCCGCCCCGGAAAATTATGCTTGACCTTCCATCTGCTGGAAGGGGTTGAGTGACGTCAGCCAATCCGGTTTCAGGAGATCACCATGCTGGTTCTGCATATTCCCGACATGAGCTGCGGTCATTGCGCCGCCACGGTCACCAAAGCCGTGCAGTCTGTCGCCGCTGGCGCGCAGGTTGACGTCGATCTGCCGGCCCGCATCGCGCGCGTTACCGGCGACGCCGCCGTCGCCCCGGTGTTGCGCGCGCTCGCTGACGCCGGCTATCCGGCGGAGGCGCAAGCCAGCGACCGGCCGTAAGACCAGAAAACGCTCACCCTTTCCAGGGGCCAATCAGTTCGACCAGCGCGTCGGCGGCGCGGCTGCGATAGCGCTCCTTGTGGCGCAGGCCGTAAAACAGCCGCGCCCCGAAATCGGTCGGCGCCGCGTGAAGCGCGCCGGCCGCCAGCGACGGCCCGACAACGAGCGACGACAGCGCCGTCACGCCGGCGCCCGCTTCCACAGCCGTGCGTACGCTCTCGTTGGAAGGCAGAACCAGGGCGACGTCCAGCGCCGCCGGGTCGACGCCAAGGCCGCGCAACGCGTCTTCCAGAGCCGCCCGCGTGCCGGAGCCGCGCTCTCGCATCACCCAGCGCGCCCGGCCCAGCCACGCTGCGTTGGGCGGCGCAGCGAATGGCGTCGCGGCCACCAGTTGCAGCCGGTCGGCGCCGATGGGAAACACCGCCAGCGCCGGGTCGTCAACGGGTCCTTCCACCACGCCGAAATCCGCGTCGCCATCATGCACCCGGCTCGCCGCCTGGTCGGAGTTGCCGATGCCAAGGTTGATGGCGATGCGCGGGTAGGCGGCGCGATAGCGTGCCAGAATCGCCGGCAGCCAGTAGGCGGCGGTTGTCTGGCTGGCGACCAGCCGCAGGCTGCCCCGCGTCAGCGCGCGCAACTCATCGAGCGCCTGTTCCGCCGCCGCGGCGCGCGCCAGCACGGCCCGCGCCTCCCTCAAAAAAATTCGACCCGCGTCGGTCAGTTCGACGCCGCGCCCCACCCGGTTGAACAGCCGCACGTCGTGGCGCTCCTCCAGCGCGGCGATCGCCGCCGACGCCGCCGATTGCGACACGTGCAGGGCCCGCGCGGCGGCGGTGACGTGCTCGCGCTCGGCCACGGCGACGAATATGCGCAATTGTTCAAGAGTCATGGAGCAGTCATGGAGCCGGGCCATCGAATAATCTGAAAAACAGATCATAACGATAAAAACGATGCGTTGGAATGATTGGTTCGCGGCGTCCAGGATGCGCCGCGAAAGGACATTCCATGACCGCCGTCACCAACCGTCTGTTCTGTGGTTTCGCCAGAACGGGTTTCGCCAGATTGCGGGGGCTTGCGCCTGGTTTCGCCCTGTGCGTCGCGGTTGGCTCAGTCGCCCTGGCGCTGGAGGCTGGCGAGAGAACGCTGTTCGGCAAGGCCTGGCTGGAGCCGATGGTGCTGGCGATTCTCGTTGGCGCCGCCGTGCGCAGCGTCTGGAATCCGGGGCCGGGCTGGGAGCCCGGCGTGGCGTGGAGCGCCCGGTTTCTGCTGGAGCTGGGGGTCGCGCTGCTTGGCGTGTCGGTGAGCGCCGCAACCCTGCTGGCGACCGGGCCGGGGATGATCGCTGGCGTCGCCGCCGTGGTGGCGCTGGCCATCGGGCTGAGCTTTGGCGTCTGTCGCCTGCTGCGCCTGCCGACGCGCATGGCGCTGCTGATCGCCTGTGGCAATTCGATTTGCGGCAATTCGGCCATCGCCGCCGTGGCCCCGGTCATCGACGCGGACAGCAACGACGTGGCCGCCTCCATTGCCTTCACGGCGGTGCTGGGCGTGCTGGTGGTGCTCGGACTGCCGCTGCTCGGTCTGTGGCTGGGGATGGGCGCGGTCGCATATGGCGCGCTCACCGGGCTGACCGTCTACGCCGTGCCGCAGGTGCTGGCCGCCGCCGCGCCGTTTGGAACCACGGCGATGCATATGGGGGCGCTGGTGAAGCTGGTGCGCGTGCTGATGCTGGGGCCCATCTGCCTGCTGCTGTCGCTGGCGGTGCCGCGGCTCGCGCCAAGGGCAGGGCCGGCGGTGGTTGGCGACGCGCAGCGCCGTCAGCCCGGCGCCTTGCATGCGTTGCCCTGGTTCATCGCCGTATTCATGATTCTCGCCGGGCTGCGCTCGGCTGGCCTGGTTCCGCAGGCGCTGGTCGCGCCAGCCAGCGAGGCGGCCACCATCCTGACCCTGCTGTCGATGGCGGCGCTGGGGCTTGGCGTCGACATGCGCATGGTCGCCCGCTCGGGCTGGCGGGTTGTCGCCGCGGCGGTGCTGTCGATCCTCGGGCTCACGGCGATCAGCCTGGCGTTGCTGCGCCTGCTGGGCATGGCCTGAGCGCAATTATGGCCCAAACGCAAAAAAGCCGCCTTGCGGCGGCTTGTCTGCTGGCCATTTCTGGAGCGGGCGAAGGGATTCGAACCCTCGACCCCAACCTTGGCAAGGTTGTGCTCTACCCCTGAGCTACACCCGCTTCCATCCGCAGCGTCGCCGCCGCCGATGAGCGCTATCTGCCCCAGATTTTTCTCGCGCGCAATATGCCTCCAGCATTTTTCCACGCTGACGATCCAGACGTCCGATCGAGACGTCGCCGTCGTGGGAAGGCCGTGGAGGAAGGGCCCACGTGGAAAGGGCCGTGTGGGAAGCGCCATGGGGAGGCTGTGGCCCAAACGCAAAAAAGCCGCCTCGCGGCGGCTTGTCTGCTGGCCATTTCTGGAGCGGGCGAAGGGATTCGAACCCTCGACCCCAACCTTGGCAAGGTTGTGCTCTACCCCTGAGCTACACCCGCTTCCATCAGCAACGTCGCCGCCGCCGATGGGCGCTATGTGCCCTGGAACGCGGACGGACGCAAGGGGGGATGTGGCGCACCCTGTGAAAAAGCTGAGACACTCTGTCAGGGATGTGGACAACAGGACGGCGGGCAGATCGTCGACAGGCGGCGTGCAGGCAAGCGCGCTCAGGCATGCCTGGGGAGGCGTGCAAGAAAGCCGGCTTCTGCGCGTGGTCTGCGGCTGCGGCGGTTGCGCCTGGCGGCTTTCCGGGATCGGCGGCGCCACGGTCCATGCGGTTCGCCACGGCGGCCGTCCGCAATTGTCTGTCCCGAATTGCGCCGCCGGAATTGTTTTCTGGCTGGCGAGGCCCCATTTTGACGGGCAGAAATGTCGTCAGCGCGTGGTGAGCGAAACACACCGCCCCATTGCGCTCAGGACGCTGTTGCCAGGGACCCCGCCACCCATGACCGAGTTGCCGATGACCGACCAGACCGCTGTTTCCGCTGCAACCTCCGTCAAGGACGTAACCACCGCGAGCTTCGCCGACGACGTGATCCGCGCCTCGATGAATGCGCCGGTTCTGGTAGACTTCTGGGCGCCGTGGTGCGGGCCATGCAAACAGCTTGCGCCGGTGCTGGAGAAGGTGGTGGCGTCGTCTGGCGGCAAGGTGTCGCTGGTCAAGATGAATATCGACGACCACCCGGAAGTCGCGGGCCAGATGGGCATCCAGTCGATTCCGGCCGTGATCGCCTTCAAGCGCGGTCAGCCGGTGGACGGATTCATGGGCGCGGTGCCGGAAGGGCAGATCCGTTCCTTTATCGAGCGGCTGGTCGGGCCGCTGGGGCCGACGGCGATTGACGCGTTGCTCGAAGAGGCGGCGGCGCTTGACGCCGCAGGCGACGCCCAGGGAGCCGCCGAGCTCTACGCCGCCGTGCTGCAGCAGGAGCCGGACAATGCCGACGCCATCGCCGCGCTGGTCAAGCTGCATGTGAAGCTGGACGACCTGGAAGGCGCCCGCAGCTTCCTTGCGCTCGCCCCCGCCGACAAGCTCAATCATCCCGCCATTGCCTCGGCCCGTTCGGCGCTGGAGCTGGCGGAGCAGGCCGGCGATCTTGGTCCGGCCGCGGAGCTGGAGGCGCGCCTCGCCGCCAATCCGGATGATCACGAAGCCCGCTTCGATCTGGCGCTGGCGCATAACGCCAGGGGGGACCGCAAGGCTGCCGTTGAGGAGCTGCTGACGATCTTCCGCAAGGACAGGGGCTGGAACGACGAAGCCGCCCGCAAGCAGCTCGTGCAGTTTTTCGAGGCATGGGGTCCCAAGGACCCCGCGACCCTGACAGGCCGGCGCCGCCTGTCGTCGCTGATGTTTGCCTGAGCCACAGCAAAAGCGCAGGCAGAAGCTCAGGAAGAGGCATGACGCCGTGGTTATGAATGCTGTCTATCGCGGTCCGCAGGACTGCCCGCTGACGATTCCGCTGTTTCCGCTGCCGGAAGCATTGCTGCTGCCGCGCGGCGAGATGCCCCTGAATATTTTTGAGCCGCGCTATCTGGCCATGGTCGATGACGCTCTGGCTGGCCGCCGGGTCATTGGCATCATCCAGCCGCTCAAAGACGAGGATCCGTCGCCGGCGCCGGAGCTGTACGCAACCGGGTGCATCGGCCGGGTCACCCACTTTGCCGAGACTGGCGACGGGCGCTATCTCATCACCCTGACCGGCGTGGCGCGTTTCCGCCTGACGGAAGAGCTGGTGGTGACGACGCCCTATCGCCAGGCGCGGGTCGACTATCACCCGTTTGGCAATGATTTTTGCGCGCGCGCTGGTGAGGACGACGTCAATCGCGACGCCGTCATCGCCGCGCTTGAGGCTTTCGTGAAGGCGCGCGGCCTGCGCATCGACTGGCGCGGCGTGCGCAGCGCTTCCAACGAGGCGCTTGTCAACGCCCTGTCGATGATGAGCCCTTACGGCATGCGTGAAAAGCAGGCGCTGCTGGAGGCGCCGGACCTGAAAACCCGCGCCGAGATGCTGGTGGCCATCACCGAGATTGAGCTGGCGCGCGGCGGCGCCGGATCAGACCCGTCGCTGCAATAGGCTGGCGCCGGAGCATTCCTGAGAAAAGCGGAGCCCACTTTTCGCGAAGAAAATGCGTGAAATTGGAGCGTTTTCCGACGGGACGGAACCATCCGGTCGATCAGAATTCGCTCAAAAAACGAGGGCAACTGGAGCCATCCGCGATCCGTGTAGATCGGGAATTGCCCTGAAGAGATGGAGCATTTTGGGTGAACTGGTTTCACCGGAAATGCTCTGGAGACAACGTCCCGATGTCTATCAACTGGAAGTAACCCATGACCGGCCAGAGCGACGCCCAAAACCAGGACAATCCCACGCCGGGCGTCACCCGGCTCGACCCGCGCCTGCTCGAATTGCTGGTGTGCCCGCTGACCAAGGCGACGCTGGAATATGACGCGGAGCGCCAGGAACTGATCAGCCGCCAGGCGCGTCTGGCCTATCCGATCCGCGACGGCATCCCGATCATGCTGCCGGACGAAGCCCGCCAGCTGTAATCTGGCGAGGGCGTTCCGGCGAAATCCAGTTCGCTGGTTCGCCCTGTTTCCCTGATCGAACGCCATTTTATGCGAGACAGGTGGAAGCCGCTTTTCCCGAAATGCTCCTGGTGGATGACGGACTGTCCCGGGACTTCTCAGGCCCGGACGACTTCCACGTCCCACGTCGACGCGCCGTTGGCCTGGCGCTCGTGAACGATCACCTGGTCGCCATCATGCAGGCGGCCGAGGTTTTCCTCACGATCCGGCAGCACGATGGTGGTGTTGTCGCCGGTCACCACCAGCACCTGGCGGCGGCTGGCCGTCGCCGCCGCGGCCCATGTCCGGATCTGGCTGAACCATGGTTCGCGCCGCCAGACGCCAGCGGCTCCGGGATCGGTCTGCACGACCAGCCGGGCGCCGCCGTGCTCCGTGTACAGCACCAGCTTGCTGCGGTCCGGCCGCCATTCCTCCCCCAGAAATCCCTCGCCCAGCCACAGGCAGGAGAACGTCCGGCACTCGTCCGGGCGCGCCTCATAGGCGTCGCAGCCCTTGCCCGGCTTGCAGTGCGGGCACCAGCGGCCACGCGGCTTGTCGAGCGCGACGATGCCCATCACCTTGCAGCACAGGGTGCAGGGGCCGCACGTCCGCGCCGGCGCGGACGTCTGCAATCCCGACAGGCTCATGACGCCCCCTCCGGTTCATTGTGGTGGTCTGACACTGCCGTCAGGCCGGCCTGCTTTCAAGTCGCGGCGCTGGCCAGCCTGTTCCTGGCGTGCTCCTGAGCCTCGACCACGGCGATGGCCGTGATGTTGACGATGCCGCGCGCCGTGACCGAGGGGGTGACGATGTGCGCCGGTTGCGCCGGACCGATCAGGATGGGGCCGACCGGCAGGGCGTCCGCCACCGCCCGCGTCATCTGGAAGGCGATGTTGGCGGCGTCCAGGTTGGGCATGATCAGGACGTTCGCCGCGCCCTTGATGCGGGCGTTGGGGTAAACCTTGTCGCGCACCATTTCGGAAAGCGCCGTGTCGGCGGCCATTTCACCGTCGATGACAAGATCCGGCGCCCGTTCGCGCACCAGTTCGAGCGCGGCGCGCATTTTCCGGGCGGAGGGCGAATCGGACGAGCCGAAATCCGAATGCGACAGCATCGCCATCTGCGGCTCCATGCCAAAGCGGGCCACATGGCTGGCGCAGGCGATGGCCATGTCGGCGAGTTCTTCGGCGTTCGGGTCCTGGCGCACATGGGTGTCGGCGATGAAGAATGGCCCCTTGCTGGTGATGACAAGGGACAGCGCCGACATTTCCTTGATGCCGGGCGCGAGGCCGATGATGTCGCCAATGTGCCGCAGCCGCGACTGGAAGCGCCCCTCCAGGCCGCAGATCATGGCGTCGGCGTCGCCGCGCCGCACCGCGATCGCCGCGATCACCGTGTTGTTGGTGCGCACCAGGGTGCGGGCGGCGTCGGGCGTGATGCCCTTGCGGCCGGCCACATCGAGATAGGCGGCGACATAGTCCCGGTAGCGCGGATCATCCTCCGGATTGGTGAGGTCGAAATCGACGCCCTGACGGATGGTCAGGCCGAACCGCTTGATGCGCGATTCAACCACCGCCGGACGGCCGACGAGGATGGGGTGGGCCAGCCCGTCTTCCACGATCGCCTGAACGGCGCGCAACACGCGCTCATCCTCGCCTTCCGCATAGATGACGCGCATGGGATTTTCCCTGGCGCGGCTGATCAGCGGCTTCATGACGAAGCCGGAGCGGAACACGAAGCGCGTCAGGCTGTCGGCATAGGCCTTGACGTCGGCCAGCGGCCGGGTGGCGACGCCGGTGTCCATCGCCGCTTTGGCCACCGCCGGGGCGATGCGCAGGATCAGGCGCGGATCGAACGGGTTGGGAATCAGCGAGCGCGGACCAAACGGCTGCGCCCCGCCGCCCGACGTCGCCACCATGTCGGAGGGCGCCTCACGCGCCAGGGCGGCGATGGCGTGCGCCGCCGCCAGCTTCATTTCCTCATTGATGGTGGTGGCCGCGACGTCCAGCGCGCCGCGGAAAATGAAGGGGAAACACAGGACGTTGTTGACCTGGTTGGGAAAGTCGGAGCGTCCCGTGCAGATCATCGCGTCCGGGCGGGCCTTTTCCGCCTCATCCGGCATGATCTCGGGGTACGGATTGGCCAGCGCCATGATCAGCGGGCGCGGCGCCATGGCGGCGAGCAACTCCGGTTTGAGCACGCCGCCGGCGGAGACGCCGAGGAAAATGTCGGCGCCGGGAATCACGTCAGCCAGGGTGCGCTTGTCGGTGTTCTGGGCGAAAATCGCCTTCCAGCGGTCCATCAGCACGGGACGGCCTTCGTAGACCACGCCTTCGAGGTCCGTGACCCAGATGTTCTCCCGCTTCGCGCCGAGCGACACCAGCAGGTTCAGGCAGGCGAGGGCGGCCGCGCCGGCGCCCGAGGCGACGATCTTGACGTTGGCGATGTCCTTTCCGGCCAGCGCCAGACCATTGGTCACCGCCGCCGCGACGATGATGGCGGTGCCGTGCTGGTCGTCGTGGAACACCGGGATCGACATGCGCTCACGCAGTTGCTCCTCGATCTCGAAGCACTCCGGCGCCTTGATGTCCTCAAGGTTGACGCCGCCGAATGTCGGCTCCAGCGCCGCCACCACATTGATCAGCCGCTGGGGGTCATGCTCCGCCACCTCGATGTCGAAAACGTCGATGCCGGCGAATTTCTTGAACAGGACCGCCTTGCCCTCCATCACCGGCTTGGCGGCCAGTGGCCCGATGTCGCCGAGGCCGAGCACGGCGGTGCCGTTGGAGAGCACCGCCACGAGATTCTGACGGATGGTGAGGCGGGCGGCTTCCGCAGGGTCAGCGGCGATGGCCTCGCAAGCGGCGGCGACGCCCGGCGAATAGGCCAGGGCAAGATCGCGCTGGTTGCCGAGCGGCTTCGTCGCCTTGATCTCCAGCTTTCCCGGCTTCGGATGGCTGTGATAAACAAGGGCTCCAGATCGCAGATCGCTCGACAGTTTCGCGGCCACAGCAGGTCCTCCGCATGCGTCGTCCCGGGGGGACGCGCGCCAGATGTCAGATGGTGGGCGGCCATATGGCATGATTCCGGTTTCTGTATGGTGAAACTGGCGTGACGTTTTTTGCGGCGCCGGGATCCCGAAGGCGGCCAAGGAGGCGGCAAGCGCGGCTGGATCGCCTTGCGTCCCCCGGTTGCCCCGCCCGGCGGGGACATTTGTCCTCGTGCACGGGGACAATGGCTTGACGCTGCCGCCACGCGCCATTATAGCTCCGGCACTTCATGGAATTGTCGGTCAAGCAAGCTGTCCGCCATTTGGGGACCGCGCCGCTTCGCCGTTGAGCAGGACAACGATCATGGCCCGCCGTTGCGAGCTGACTGGGAAGGCCGTTCTGACCGGCCATCTCGTGAGCCACTCCAATCGTAAGACCAAGCGCCGGTTCCTTCCGAACCTGTGCAATGTGACCCTCCAGTCGGAGGCCCTTGAGCGCGCTGTTCGCTTCCGCGTCAGCGCCGCCGCCCTCCGCACGGTCGAGCACCGTGGCGGCCTGGACGGCTTCCTCGCCAAGGCTTCGGCTTCCGATCTGTCGCAGGGCGCGCTCGCGCTGAAGCGCGAGATCGAGAAGAAGGCCGCCGCCGCCAGCTAAGGCGCGCCGGTCGCATGACCCGACGCAAGACGTCAGGGCGTGCGTGAACAGAAGGGCGAGGCTCCGGCTGACGGAGCCAGACTAGCCCGATGAAAAGGCGGCCCAGGCCGCCTTTTTTGTTGTCCGCATGGCGGCGCGCGGGCTCTGCGCCGCCTCGGAGGCCACGTCGCGCTGGCGTTCCGCCATGTGAGAGACGGGTGTTCACCGGTTTCCAGGTTTGCCTTCAGTTTTCAGATTGTGCTGGCATTCCGCTGATGTTCGCGGACATGGGTCCGCATGATCGACGAAGATGGCGCGGTCAGCGTGCGCCATTTATTCTTCGCCGCGCCCAAAACTGCCGCCGTCATCCCGGACCCTTGGCGCGCATCCACGCCGCGCCGCTCTCTCCATGCCGCCCGGCAGCCGCGCGATCCCCTGTGAGCGGCCCGAACCTCGCCCTGCGCCCAAAACAAATGGCGCGGGCTGACCGCGCCACCCATTCTCCGTCAGCCAATCTGCCCAGCACTAAACCTTACCGGCCGCGGGCTGTCCGTTCGGCCCGGCCAGCGCGGGGCGCTGGCGTTTCATCGAACAGTTCGGCCAGTTTGTCGGTCATGGCGCCGCCCAGTTCCTCGGCGTCGACGATGGTGACGGCGCGCCGGTAGTAGCGGGTGACGTCGTGACCGATGCCGATGGCGATCAGCTCCACTGGCGAGCGCTGCTCGATCTCGGCGATGATCTGGCGCAGGTGGCGCTCCAGATAGTTGCCCGGGTTCACCGACAGGGTGGAATCGTCGACTGGCGCGCCATCGGAAATCACCATCAGGATCTTGCGTTGCTCGGGCCGGCCCAGCAGCCGCTTGTGAGCCCAGTCCAGCGCCTCGCCGTCGATGTTCTCCTTCAACAGGCCTTCGCGCATCATCAGGCCCAGATTCTTGCGCGCCCGCCGCCATGGCGCGTCGGCGGCCTTGTAGACGATGTGGCGCAGATCGTTGAGGCGGCCCGGATTGGCCGGCTTGCCGGATTGCAGCCACAGCTCGCGCGACTGCCCCCCCTTCCAGGCGCGGGTGGTGAAGCCCAGGATCTCGGCCTTGACGCCGCAACGCTCCAGGGTGCGGGCCAGAACGTCGGCGCAGGTCGCCGCCACGGTGATCGGCCGTCCGCGCATCGAGCCGGAATTGTCGATCAGCAGCGTCACCACCGTATCGCGGAAGTTGGTGTCCTTCTCCTGCCTGAACGACAGCGCCTGGAACGGATCGATAATGATCCGCGGTAGCCGCGCCGGGTCGAGCATGCCTTCCTCAAGGTCAAACTCCCAGGCGCGGTTCTGCTGCGCCTGCAGCTTGCGTTGCAGGCGGTTGGCCAGACGGGCCACCACGCCCTGCAGATTGGCCAGCTGCTTGTCCAGATAGCCGCGCAGCCGCGCCAGCTCCTCGGCGTCGCACAGCTCCTCGGCGCTGACCACTTCGTCGAAACGCGGTGCGTAAGCCTTGTAGTCGGTGGCGCGGTTGTCGCCGGGTTTGGTCTGGGGCGGTCGCGGCGTCTCGCCGGAGCTTTCGGAATCACCGAGATCGGATTCGTCGGGCAGTTCGCCAGGGGGGGCGTCGTCCGCCTCCATGGCGCCTTCCTGCATCTCCTCGGAGACATCTTCGGACAGTTCCGCGTCGCCGCGCTCGCCCGTGTCCTGCTGGTCGCCGTCGCCCTGCTCCTGGTCGGCGCCGGATTCGGGAGCGTCTTGCTGGCTGTCGTCGTCGTCCTCGCTCTCGTCGGCGTCGAGTTCGTCGGCGATGTCGAGGCTGGAGAGCAGTTCGCGCACCGTGCGGGCGAACTTCTTCTGGTCGGTGAGCGAATCGAGCAGGGCGTCAAGGCTGGCGGCCGCCTTGTGCTCGACCCCTTCACGCCACAGGTCCACCACCCGGCGAATGGCGGGCGGCGGGGGCAGGCCGGTCATGCGCTCGCGCGCCAGCATCGCCAGCGCGTCGGCCAGCGGCGCGTCGGCCCGGTCGGCGACGTGCTGGAGGTTGGCGCGGGAATAGCGGTCTTCCAGCATGGCGGCGATATTGCTGGCCGAACCGGTCAGGCGGCGGCTGCCGATGGCGTCGACGCGGGCCTGCTCCACGGCGTCATAGACGGCGCGCGCCTGGGGGCTTTCCGGCGCGAATTTGCGGTGCACCGCATCGTCGTGACAGGCAACGCGCAGGGCCATCGAATCGGCGTGGCCGCGCATGACCGCGACGTCCGCCGCCGACATCTTGCGCGGCGGCTCGGGAATGCGGGCGCGGTCGACGACCAGGCTCGGCTTGTCGGCGCCGAAGGTCACCTCAAGCGCGCTGCTCCCGGCCATGGCCCGCATGCAGTCGCCGACAGCCCGCTTCAGCGGTTCGGTGGGGGCGGGTTTCGCGCCCGCTGGTCGGGTGTTCGGGATCGTCACGATCGCCTGTATCCTGCCTGGGCGCTTTTCCTGCGAAGTGGACGCCACCTCGCGTCAGGAAACGCGTCACATCAAAATGATGGAGCAAACCTCCGGCCCAATCCGGCGGATGTCTGCTCCGGGGCCTGCCGCGCCGGGCGGTCCGGCCCGTGTGAAAGGCGTCTGGAGCGCTCTGCGACCAGGCGGAAATGTCTGGTCGACCAGAATTCACTCAAAACAGGACAACGTGGAGCGGCCTGCGATCCATGTTGGCCAGCAACCAATCCGGGTCGTCGCCAGATCCGGTATTCGCGAAGCGTTCCGGGGGGAAGCGCTCCGCCCGCGAATGTCGATGACGCGCCGGCTCATCCAGGTGAGGCGGCGGGTCATGCAGCGGCAGGACGACGCCAGCCGGCGCCGGTGCTTGCCGACGTCAGGCCAGCGCCAGATTGGCGGCGCTTTCCGGCAGCTCCTTGCCGAAGCAGCGCTGATAGAACTCCGCCACCAGCGTGCGCTCCAGCTCGTCGCACTTGTTGAGGAAGGTCAGGCGGAAAGCCATGCCAACGTCGCCGAAGATGCGGGCGTTCTCGGCCCAGGTGATGACCGTGCGCGGGCTCATGACCGTGGAGAGGTCGCCGTTCATGAAGGCGTTGCGGGTCAGAGCGGCCAGCCGGACCATGCGGTCGACCGTGTCGCGGCCCGTGGCGCCGTCGCGATAGTGCGGCGCCTTGGAGAGAACGATGTCCACTTCGCGCTCGTGCGGCAGGTAGTTCAGCGTCACCACGATGGACCAGCGGTCCATCTGGCCCTGGTTGATCTGCTGGGTGCCGTGATACAGGCCAGAAGTGTCGCCGAGGCCGACGGTGTTGGCCGTGGCGAACAGGCGGAACGACGGGTGCGGATGGATGACGCGATTCTGGTCGAGCAACGTCAGCTTGCCGGACACTTCCAGCACGCGCTGGATCACGAACATCACGTCGGCGCGGCCGGCGTCATATTCGTCGAACACCAGGGCGACGTTGTTCTGCAGCGCCCACGGCAGGATGCCGTCGCGGAACTCGGTGATCTGCTTGCCGTCCTGAAGGACGATGGCGTCCTTGCCGACGAGATCGACGCGCGAGACGTGGCTGTCGAGGTTGACGCGCACGCATGGCCAGTTGAGGCGCGCGGCCACCTGCTCGATGTGGGTGGATTTGCCGGTGCCGTGATAGCCGGTGATCATCACGCGGCGGTTGAAGGCGAACCCCGCGAGAATCGCGAGCGTGGTCTCGCGGTCGAACAGGTAATCGGGATCGATTTCCGGCACATGCTCGTCGCGCGCTGAGAAGGCGGGAACCTCCATGTCGGAATCGATGCCGAACAGCTTGCGGACGGAGACTTTCACATCCGGAACGCCGGATGACGCGCTTGGGGCTTGCATGTAATTCCTCGATCAGCAGCCGGCCTGGTGGTCCTTTGGTTCCAGCGTTTTGCCTGGCCGGGTGGCGACGCAGACGCGGGAATCAAAAGACCACCCACATGATACTTCCAGCGGCGTGCGAATTTGGCTTTTGAAAAGGCGCCCGGACGGGCTGGATCTCAAAGCTCAAACGCATGTCGCCAGGCCCTGGAGCGAGATCCGGTCATATGGCGGCTGAACGCCGCCGCATGACATGGCGACCCATCCGGTCAGGACCGGAGACGGATCCGCCATCTGGATGCCAACGCCGGGACCTGCCCGCTGGGCTGGCCCGGTCCGGCGCTGCTCCTGTGGGCGCGCCGCCAACGGACAGGCGACACCCACAGTTCTAGAACCCGTTTGCCCGGGGGGCAATGTTCCGGGCTCATGACAGGGGCGCCGGAGCGGCGTTTTTGTCGGGATTCGGCGCCGGCGCGACAGGGCGGGCGGGCTGGAGGCTGAAATTCCCCGGCGCGGGCGGTCAATCCGCGGCGTCGCGCCCCCGGGGCGTCCGTCTCCTTCAGTGCATCTGTTTGCTCGCGGGGACTCAGCAGAGGCCCTGGGCGCGCAGTACGCCGTGCGCCTTGATGATTTCCTGGAAGCGCGCCTCGAAGCTGCGGTCGCCGCCATTGGCGTCGGGGTGAAAACGTTTCACCAGCAGCTTGTAGCGCGTCTTGATGGCGGCTGCGTCGGCGCTTTCGTCGAGACCGAGCGTCTCCAGCGCCTTGCGGGCGGCGAGGCCGACGCGCGGCGCGGCGGCGGGATTGCGCTGGGCCGCCGCGCTGCGGAACAGGTTGAAAGGGTCGGCGACCCGTCCGCTGGCGTCGATCTTCGAGCGCATGCCGGCCGAACCCTTGACGCCCATTTTCCAGGTCGGGCGATGCCCCACCTGGTCCGCCTTCTGGTGGCTGGCGACCGAGGCGTCGTCCATGCCATTGAAATAATTGTACGACTGGTTGTAGGCGCGCACATGCTCAAGGCAGAAACACCAGTACTGCCCTTCCCGCTGGCGTCCCTTGGGCGCGCGGTGCACGCCAGGTTCACGGCAGCCGGGATGGTCGCACGCCGGGGTTTTCGGCTGCGGCTCTTCTTCCTTCTTGCGACTGGCGCGAATGCGGTCAAACAGGGGTGAATTGAGATCCATCTGTCCGTGCGTCTTGCAATTCAAGGCATGGTCGGGAGCGGAAGGCTGTCCGTTCCTGACGCGTGCGTCCAAACAAAAAGGCAGGGCGACGTCCAGCCCGGCCGGATGGCGTTTCGCCCTGGGTCATGGCTCCGCCTGGCGCGCTGGGGCCGAGGCCGCCGGCGTCAGAATGGTCATGGTGGCGCAATCCACGGCGCGCCGCGGGTCAGGCCGTATTGCGAGGACGCTGGTGCGTCCGCCATTGCGCGGCTCAAGGCAGCGAAACGCATTTCCGCACAGGAAACGCGGCCTGAGCCTGTCGAAACCCCGATGGGTCGTTGTCGCCGGGGTTTGAGATCGGTTCATTCCGTCTTTTTGAATGAACGCCATATTTTTCCCGCGAAACGTCCGCTCCGCGGGAAAACGCTTTAGCCAGGCGTCGCGACGCCCCGCCGACGGCGCATGGAAAACCATGGCGACAGGGCGGCCAATCCGTGCCGTCGCCGGTTGCGCCGGGATCAATGTTTCCGGCGCGGCGCCCCGCCGCCAATATTGCCAGGCAAATCCCGCCCGCCGTCCCGGTGAGAACCGGGAGGTCTGGCGGGCCGGCATCATACCAGACGCCGACGGCTTGCGCACGCCGGGAAAATGCCCATGCCAACGCCCCTGCAAACCGCCGCCCCAGTCCCCATCTGAAAACAGCAGGCGAAAACGCTGGCGGGCCGGGCTTCTGAAAAGGGCGGCGCCAGTCCGGCGCCGGTGGAAAACGGTGGCCAAAATGGCGCTCACGCCGTACCAGACTGTTCCCGCAGCCCGTCTTGACGGCTCGCCCAAAGGAGCAAACCATGAAGCGCGCAGACCTGATCCGCGACCGTCTTCAGGCGGCGTTCTCGCCGATGGAGCTGGACGTCGTTGACGACTCCCACCGTCACGCCGGCCATGCCGGGGCGCGACCGGAGGGGGAAACCCATTACTCCGTATACATTGTATCGGCAGTCTTCGCAGGCAAGTCCCGGCTGGAGCGCCATCGCCTGGTCAACGCGGAACTGGCTGACCAACTGACGCCGGACCGCATCCACGCCCTGGCGATCACCGCTCGCACGCCGGATGAGCCAGGCAGGGCGGGCGGAGCCCAGCCGCCAGATCGCCTGTAACGGCGCCTGCGCCTGTCGTGGGGACCGGCGAGCGCGGCAGGACCCGCTGCGCGACGCGACCCTGATGGGGCCGTTGCGCGTCCAGCCGGCTTTTGGGGGCATGGGAGGTTGTCTTGGGCGGAGTTTCAATCTGGCACTGGATCGTGGTGCTTCTTGTCGTGGCGCTCCCGCTGGCGTTCCTTCTCCGCAAGGCGCCCCCAGGGCCAAACCGCTTTGGCGCCGCGCCTGGACGGCCGCAGGATTTCCCGGCGGCAATCGCCAGTTTTTTCCGGAATTACGCCACCTTCTCGGGCCGGGCCAGTCGCTCGGAATTCTGGTGGCCGGTTCTCATGCTGGTCGGTGTCTCGGTGATCCTTGGCGTCATCGATCGGTCGGGGGTTCTGGAGATGCTCTGGAGCCTGGCGGTCCTGCTCCCAGGCCTCGCCCTGTCGGCGCGACGCCTTCACGATCTTAACCGCAGCGGCTGGCTGCAATTGCTGTCGCTGTTCGCGCCAGTTGGCGTCATTGGGCTGATCGTCTGGTACGCCACGCCGCCGCGCGATACGAGCGTCGCCAGCGACGTGGAGGCCGTTTTTCGCTAGCGCCCGTGCGGTGAAATCCGGTTCAGCGTGAACGGATTTTTCCCTGGGGCCTGCGGTCAGGCGCGCAGGCGCCGGCCCGGCCGGGACGGTTCAGGGCCCCGCGGTGATCAGCGTCCAGTACACCCGGTATTTCGAGTTGGGCCTGGCGCTGGCGGCGGCCACACCCATGCGGGTGGCGCGTGGGTTCAGCATGGCGGCGTTGTGGGCCGGCGAGTCGCGCCAGCCGGAAAACGCTTCCGCCATGGTGCGATAGCCGGCCGACATGTTGACCATCGGCGCGCTGACGCCGCGGCTGGCGAGCGAGCGGCGCAGGGCGTCGGCGGAGGCCGGGGCGTCGCGACCGGCCATGGCGCCGGCTTCGCTGTTGGCCAGGGCCGTCAGGTCGGGATCGACGCCGAGAGGCGCGAGGCCGTGGCGCTGGCGGTAGAGATTGATGGTCTGCGCGGCGTCAGCCACATCAAGACGCGCGCCCGTTTCGGCAAGGTTGGCGTAGAAGGCCGGCTGGCGCGCGGACGGCGCCTGCGGCTGGCTGGCGCAACCGGCCAGCAGGGCGGCGACGGTCAGCGCCGGAGCCGCGAGGATTCCGGAGCGCAAAGCGGCGGGGGACAGAAAGGCAGGAGGCAAGGGGCCGGCTCCAGGTTCGGAGCACTTTCCAGGAAAAGCGACCGCTTGTGTCAGGAAAATGCGTCCCGTCAATAATGGTGCGCGTGGGCGGGCTTATCCGCGATCAGCGCGCGACGCACCCTGCCTCCGCAATCGTCAAGAGTCCGTTGCCTCAGGCGCCGGAGCTGGGGCTCTGGCCGGGCCGCCCGCCGCCGCCCGCCCGCCGATGACCTGCTGCAGATCTTCGGGCAGCAGCAGTTGCACCTCGCTGCGCGCCGGCCCCGGAGCCACATAAATCCGCGCTTCGGTCAGCGCGGAGAAAATCCGGTAGTTCAGGTCACTGCGGATACGCGACATCGCCTCGACGTCGCTGAAACAGCGCAGGTCGAAGTCCTGGCTCGTGGCGGTGAAATTGCTGAACAGCACCGATGGTTTCGGTTCACGCAGCACGTCCGGATGGGCGTTGGCGCATTTCAGCAGCAGATCGGCCACCACTTGCGGATCCTGCTGGTAGCCGACGCTGACAGTGATGGCGATGCGCCCGGTGCGGTTATTGCGCAGCCAGTTCTTCACCGTGCCCGAGACCAGGGTGGAGTTGGGCACGATGATGGAGGCGCGCTCGAATGTCTGGATTTCCGTGGCCCGGACGCTGATGCGCTTCACATAGCCCTGTTCGGCCCCCACGACGATCCAGTCGCCGACGCTGATCGACCGGTCCCACAGCAGGATCAGACCGGAGACGAAATTGTTGACGATCGATTGCAGGCCGAAACCAATGCCGACCGACAGCGCGCCGGCGACGATGGCGATGCGGTCGAGGCTCAGGCCGAAATTGGCCAGCGTCGCCGCCACCGCGATGAACACGCCCAGATAGCCGGCGGCGGTGGTGATCGAGTTGCGCAGGCCTGAATCGAGATTGGTCGCCGGCAGGAATTTCTGTTGCAACCAGCCCTGGAAGGCGCGGGTGACGATGACGCCGACGACCAGCAGCGCCAGGCCCGACAGGATGCTGACCGGCGAGATGTTGAAGCCGGCCACGTGCAGCCCGAAAAACACGTTGCGGACCGAGCCAATGAAGTCGGTTGACTGGATGCCGAATGGCGCCAGGGCCAGCAGCACGGTGAGCGCGATCAGGGTGATGCGCAACACGCCGGCAAGCACCACGCCCAGTTGCTGCAGCGAGCGTTTGCGCACGCCAACGGTGGTCTGCATCGCCAGCGACATCCGGCTGTTGTCGCCGAACGCCTGGCCAAGACCCTCATCAATGATCACCAGCAGCAGCTTGAGCACCGCGAGCAGGGTCAGCGTCCACAGGGTCTGGTTGATGAGAAAGCTGGCCAGCGGAATGAAGCCCGTCGCCGTTGCGGCGAGCGTCAGCGATCCGATGGTCCAGGCGCCGAGCCGCCACAGGCCGGAGGTGGCGCCGTCGGTCGGCACATAAGGGCCAAGGCTTTGCGCATCGCAGTCGGCGTCATCGCGCATCCGGCGCAGCATGCGCACGAACAGCAGGGCGACGCTGGCGTTGACCACGGCGTCGAGCGCCGTGGCGGTGGCCCGGTCGCCGCCGATAATCTCCAGAATCTCCCCCAGCGCCCAGCCTGTGACCGCCAGGCCCGAAATGGTTGTGAGCGTCGTGGCGATTGGCCCGGCTGTCTGGTCAGGGATATCGAGAATACGCCATTGCGGCGCGTCCGGCGCCAGCAGGGCGACGATCAGCGCCCGCATGAAGGTGACGACGACGATCGCCTCAAGCACGGACCTGATCAGCGGCTCGACGCTGGCAGGCGCCAGATTGCTGCCGTCCAGGCCGAGGTAGACAAACCAGCAGCCAAGCGCGACGGCGGCGGTGTCGCTGACGGTAATGACCAGGCCCGAAACGGCGCGGCGCAACTGGCCGGGCGCATTGTAACTGACGATGCGCACATGCAGCCGCCGCAGCAGGAAGCGCCGGGCCAGCCACACCAGCCCCACAGCCACCAGCGACAGGCCAAAGGGCAGCATGCGCTTGTCGGCGATGCGGGCGTTCAGGGCTGTCAGCCAGTCCGCGCCGATGGCGCCCAGGGCTTTGAGGTTGGAAGCGGCGGAGGCGGCGACATACGTCCACAGCTGTGGGCTGAAAATGCTCCATGAATGGTCGAACAGGGCGTGGGTGAACCGGCTGCGCCGCTCGCCCGCCACCGTTTCGGACAACTGGCTGGCCTGCAGCAGCAAGGCATTGCCGATGCGCGCCATGTCGGCGATTTCGGTGTAGTTGCGCTGCCGGCTTTCGCGCTCGGCGGCGGCTTCCGCTGTTTCCGGCCCGTCCTTCTTCTCGTCCGGCTTGGGGCCAAGCTGGTCGACCAGGGCCTTGGCGGCGTTGGCCCGCTGGGCCAGCGGCCCCAGCGCGTCCTGCAGGGCGGCCGTGGCTTCGGCCAGTTGGATGCGCAACTCATCAAGCTGGGCGTTGGTGTGGTTGCGCCGCGACAGCGAGGTTTCGATCTCCGCCAGGCGGACTTTTTGCTGGTCGAACACCCCGCGCGCCGACGCCAGCAGTTTGGCGCGGGCCTCCGCCGAGATGCGGGCCGCTTCATCGACGGTGGCGGGGGAGGGCGGAGCGGGCGTCGGCGCCCCGGCGGCGGGTTTCGCAGGCGCTGGTTGTTGCGGGCCGGGATTTTGCTGTGTGGATTGCGGCTGGGCCGGACTGGTCTGTCCCAGCGCCAGCTGGCCCGACAGCGCGGCTGCGAACAGCGCCAGCCATGTCAGCGCGATCAACCGTAGTGGACGCCTTGCCCGTCCGCCGCCCTGAAACCGGTCCGCTACTGCGCCTGCCATGCCTGCTCCCGTCTGATGAACCAGAGCGTTTTCCAGCACCGCGTCCAGGCCGCTCCGCCTGGATCATCGCGGCGAACTTGCCGCGGTGATCCAGGTGCAACTTGCCAGGCGCAACTTGCAAAAGCGGGCCGTCACGCCAGACCGCGAAGATGCTGACGCATCCGCGACCCGCAAAGCGTAGGCGCCGCCCGGGCTTCGCCAGAATCCACCGGGTCAGGCCCAGTGAATTCTGGCGTCAGGCCGGAACGCAAAGTCATCCCAAAAAACCTCTCTGGCGCGCAACAATGGCGGAATTTGCGTGATCGCGCTATTCCGCCGGCGTGTGCGCCGCCGGAGGTTTCTTGCGCCGCAGGCGGGCGAAGCCGGCGTTGACCCCCTGGGACAGGCCCTCCATGTAAATGTACAGCACGGGGGTGATGTACAGGGTCAGCAACTGCGACAGCAGCAGGCCGCCGACCACGGCGACGCCCAGCGGCTGGCGCAGCTCGGCGCTTGGCCCATGGCCGATGGCGATTGGCAGCGTGCCGATCAGCGCCGCGAGCGTCGTCATCATGATCGGCCGGAAACGCATCAGGCAGGCCCGGTAAATGGCCTTTTCGGGCGTCTCGCCGCCGCGCTGCAGCTGCAACGCCACGTCGATCATCATAATGGCGTTTTTCTTGACGATGCCAATCAGCATCAGGATGCCGATGATGGCGATGACGCTGAGATCCATGCCGAAGATCTGGAGCGAGATCAGCGCCCCCACCGCCGCCGAAGGCAGGCCGGTGAGAATCGTGAACGGGTGGATGAAGCTCTCGTAGAGCATGCCCAGCACGATATAGATGGTCAGCACCGCGGCCAGCAGCAGCAGGCCCTGATTGCCCAGCGCCGCCTGGAAGATGCTGGCGTCGCCAGACCAGGTGGTCGAAATGGTCGTCGGCAGGTTCATTGTCTGCTTGATGGCGTCGATGCGTTTGGTGGCGTCGCCCAGCGACACGCCGGCCGGCAGGTTGAACGACAGGGTGACGGCGGGAAGCTGGCCAAGCTGGTTCACCGACAGGGTGCCGACGGTGCGGTCGATGCGGGCGAAGGCCCCGACGGGAACCAGCTTGCCGCTGGCCGAACGCACCCGCACCGTGTCGAGCAACTCGTCGCTCCACTGCATGCCGGGATCGAATTGCAGGATCACCTGGTAGCTGTCGCCGGTGCTGTAGATCGTCGAGATCTGCCGGGCGCCGAAGCCGCCGTACAGGGTGGAGCGCAGTCGGTCGGCGTCGACGCCGAGCGCCAGCGCCTTGTCGCGGTCCACGGTCAGGGACGATTGCAAGGCGTTGATCTGCAGGTCGGAAGCGATGTCGAGGAACAGCGGATCGCGGCGCAGCGCGTCGCCCATTTTCGTCGCCCAGCCGTACAATTCGTCCTGGTTCAGGCCCTGCATGACGAACTGGTACTGGCTGCGCGAGCGCGTCGCGCCGAAACGCAGGTTCTGCGTTGGCGTGATGAAGGTGGTGATGCCCGGGATTTTCACCAGTTCGCGGCGCAGGTCGGTCAGGACCTTGTCGAGATGGCCGCGCTCGGTCTTGGGCTTCAGTTCAATGAAGCCGCGCCCCTGGTTGAGGGTGCCGCCGGAGGCGCCGATCACCGAGGCCACATGGGAGACGTGCGGCGAATTGCGGAACACGTTCTCCACCTGGCGTTGCAGGTTCGCCATCTCCTGCAATGAAATGTCCTGACGCGCCTCGGTGTTGAAGTTGAGCTGGCTGATGTCCTCGGTCGGGAAGAACCCCTTGGGAATGGTGATGAACATCCAGACGGTGGCCGCCACCGTGATGACGAACACCATGAAGGTGAGCGGTTTGGCCCGCAACGCCGCCTGAAGCGTGCGGTCATAGGCCGACAGCAGCGCGTCGAAGCCGCGCTCCAGCAGGCCGGCGACGCCGGCGCGCGCCTCGTCATGGGTCAGCGGCGGCGGCAGGATGCGGGCGCACAGCATCGGCGTCAGCGTCAGCGACACGAAGGCCGAGACGAGCAGGGCGCACGACACCACGATGGCGAATTCGTTGAACACCCGCCCGACCACGCCGCCCATCAGCAGCACCGGAATGAACACCGCGATCAGCGACAGGGTCATCGAGACGATGGTGAAGCCGATCTCCCGCGAGCCGTCGAGCGCCGCCTCCCAGGCGGATTTGCCGTATTCCTCCATGTGCCGGTAGATGTTCTCCACCATCACGATGGCGTCGTCGACGACGAGGCCCACCGCCAGGGTCAGCGCCAGCAGCGAGATGTTGTTGATGGAGAAGCCGAACAGATACATCGCCCCATAGGTGCCGATCAGCGAGATCGGCACGGCGAGGCTGGGAATGAAGGTGGCGTAGATGCGGCGCAGGAACAGCAGGATCACCAGCACCACCAGAACAATGATCAGGTAGAGCGTGAACTGGACGTCGGCCACCGCCTCGCGGATCGAGGTGGAGCGGTCGATCAGCGTGTACAGCTGCGCCGCCGGGGGCAATTGCGCCTGGAAGGCCGGCAACATCGCCTTCACCCGGTCCACCACCTCCACCGTGTTGGCGTCGGGCTGGCGGTAGACGGCGAGCACGATCGAGCGCACGCCGTCATAGGTGCTGGCGGTCTTGTTGTTCTCCACCGAGTCGATGACGTTGGCGACGTCGCGCAGCCGCACCGGCCGGCCGTTGGCGTAGGACACGATGATGTCGCGGAACTGGGCGGCCCGCATCATCTGCGTGTTGGTCTGGATGGTAATGCTCTGCCGGTCGTTGTCGATGGTGCCGACCGGCGTGGAGGAGTTGGCGGCGGCGATGGCCTGCTGCAACTGGTCGAGGCCGATGCCGCGCGCGGCGAGGGCGTTGGCGTCCACCTGCACCCGCACGGCGAATTTCTGCGAGCCGAACACCAGCAACTGGGCGACGCCGTTCACCGTCGAGACTGCCGGGGAAATCACCTGCTGGGCGAAGCCATCCAGTTCCGGCAGCGGCAGCGTCGAACTGGTCAGCGCCAGCAGCAACACCGGCGCATCGGCCGGATTGACCTTGCGGAAGCTGGGCAGGGTGGTCATTTCCACCGGCAAACGCCGCTGGGCGGCGGTCAACGCCGCCTGAACGTCGGCAGCGGCCGCGTCGATGTTCCGGTTCAGGTCGAACTGGATATTGATCGTGGTGGAGCCAAGCGAATTGGTGGTGGTGATCTGATCGATGCCGGCGATGGTGGCGAACTGCTTGATCAGTGGCGTCGCTACGGAATTCGCCATGGTGTCCGGCGAGGCGCCGGGCAAGGTGGCGGAGACGGAAATCACCGGAAAATCCGTGCGCGGCAGCGCCGCCACCGGCAGTTGCCGGTAAGCGAACAGGCCGCCGACAAGCAGGGCCGCGCACATCAGGATGGTGGCGACGGGCCGGCGAATGCAGAACTCGGAAATATTCACGTCGCCTTGCTCCTGACGCCGGCCGCCGCCGTGTGTGCCAGAGCGCCTTCAGTGAAATCCGGTTGGCCGGAAGCGCTCTGTTGCTTGGATCGGACGCATTTCGTCGGGAAAGGCGGAGCCCGCGTTTCGCGAAAATGCGCTAGCCGGGCGCGTTGCGGTCGGACGAGACCGGTCGCGCCGTCTGAAAAATCATCATCAAACCTGGACCCTGGAGCGGAGCGTCGGCGTTACGCCGGCGCCGCCTGGTTCAGGATCAGGTGGGATTGCCCTTCTCAGGCCGGGCCCGCGGCGCTCCGGTCCGGGCCATGTCTTCCTTTTCCGCGTTCTTGTCGGGGGGTCGGAGCGTTTCGTTAACCCGCACGCCAGGCCCGACCCGCTGTTGCCCCTCAATGATCACATGCTCGCCAGGGCTGACGCCGCTGGCGATGGCGGTGCGCCCCTCCAGTGCGGCGAACACCTTCACCGGTCGCGAGTCGACCTTGCCGTCCTTGCCCACTACGTAAACGAAGGGCGAGTCCTGGCCCTGCTGCACCGCGACCGTCGGCACGATGGTGGTGTCCCGCCGCTGGTCCAGGTCCATGGCCACGTCGACGAACATGCCGGGCCACAGCCGCAGGTCGCCGTTGGGGAAGGTGGCGCGGGCGACGATGGTGCCGGAGCCGGTGTCGACGGCGTTGTCGACGAAATCAACGATGCTGCTGGCCAGCTCTTCGCCGGAATTCGGCGACATCACCCGCACCGTGGGCGCCTGCCTGAGCATGGCTCCGCGCAGGGCCCCGAGGTCACGTTCCGGCAGGGTGAAGGTGACGCGCACCGGCTGGATCTGGGTGATGGTCACCAGCCCCAGGCCCGAGAGGTCGCCGGCGCCCACCAGATTGCCCGGCGGCACGCGCACGGCGCCGATGCGGCCGGCCATCGGCGCATCGATTTTGGTGTAACTCAGCTGGAGCTTGCTGGCGGCGAGCGCCGCCTGCGAACCGGCGAGCGCGGCGGCGGCGCTGCGGGCGTTGGCGACGGCTAGGTCCACCTGGGACTGGGCGGCGGTGTTGCGCGCCGCCAGTTGCTTGACGCGCTCCTGGTCCGCGTTGGCCCGGGCCAGCAAAGCCGTGTCGCGGGCAACGGCCGCCTCATCGCGGGCAACCGCGGCGCGGGCTTCCTTGTCGTCCAGGGTAAACAGCGGATCGCCCGCCTTCACCATCTGTCCGTCCCGGATGTGCTGTTCGAGGATCTGGCTGGCGATGCGCGAGCGCACCACAACCGATGCGGGCGTCTCGATGACGCCGATGGCGCGGCGCCGCACGGGAAAGGTTTCAGAGGTCGCGGCGGCGGTGATGACGGCGACGCCAGGACGGCCAGCCTGTCCGCGACTCTCCGTGGTTTTCCCGTCGGCTTTTCCGGCTCCGCCCTGATGCCGCGCGTAATACCAGCCGCCACCGGCGACAGCGGCGATGGCCAGGGCGATGACAACAGGGCGCAAACGCATCAGATTCCCGTCCCTTCCGGGCTGCGGGGCGCAGGCCCCGTCTTCATGTGACTGGTCAGCGCTCCGGGGAGACCGGGTCTGGCGCTGCCAGGGCGCAGGGCGCAATGCCGGGCCCATGGGCGTTGTCCGGCGACGCGCTCACTGATTGACCGGGAGCCGTCATGGGCGACGTCAGCCGTCCGGTTCAGGCCATTTCACCGGTCATATTGGCCCTGATATCGGGCCCCTTCATGTCAAACGCCTGTTTTACGTGTCAAATGAGCATTTTGTAATGTTGGCGTCGACACCGGTCAGCTTCGGGCCAGCGGATGCAGGTCGCGCACCACGGATTTCAGCCGTTCGTCCAGCACATGCGTGTAAATCTGGGTCGTGGCGATGTCAGCGTGGCCGAGCAGCTCCTGCACGATGCGCAGATCAGCCCCGTTGTGCAGGAGGTGGCTGGCGAAGGCGTGGCGCAGGACGTGCGGGCTGATCCTGGACGGCGCGATGCCGGCCGCCGCCGCGATGTCCTTCAGATCGCGGGCGAAGGCCTGGCGGGTCAGATGGCCGCTGGCGCTGTCGGAAGGGAACAGCCAGGGACTGGCCGGGGCCGGCGGCGGCGCCTTTTTGGGCCGCCCCCGCTTCGGGGCCGTTTTTTCTCGCGCGGCGTCCGGCGTCGCCTGCGGCATGGGAGCGGCTTCCAGCGCAATGTCCCGCCAGCGTTGCATCGCCAGGCGGGCCGCGTCGGTGAGGGGCGTCAGGCGCTCCTTGCGCCCCTTGCCCATCACCACCAGAAACCGCTCGCGCGTATTCGCGGCCGAGGCTGGCAGCGACACCAGTTCGGACACGCGCATGCCGGTGGCGTAGAGCAGTTCGAGCAGGCAGCTCATGCGGGCGGCGCGCAGCCGCGCCAGCCGGGGGCGCCCGGTGTCTTCGACTCCCTCCCGCGCCGTCGCCAGCAACTGGTCGACCTCGGCGATGGACATGATTTTCGGCAGCGGCCGGCCCAGCTTCGGCCCGTCGATGGCGATGGTGGGGTCGTCGGACCGTTCGCCCTCGCTATAGAGAAACTTGTGCAACTGGCGGGCGGCGGAAAGCCGGCGGGCCGCCGACGAGGCCTTCAGGCCGCGTTCATGCAGGTCGGCGATCCAGCGGCGCACGGCGCTGGCGTCGGCGTCGACCGGCGACAGCCCCTCGCCAGCGAGAAATTCCGTATAGTCGTCGAGATCGCGGCGATAGGCGTCGAGCGTGTTGGCGGCGGCGCCGCGCTCGGACGCCAGCATGTCCAGAAACAGATCAACGGCGGCGTCAGCGCGCATGGCCGGCTCCTGTCGGGGCCTTGCTGTCCGGCGGCAGCCGGATGGTCGTGGTGATTTCGCGCGGCGTCGGCGTGACCAGCGTCGCGAGCGCCGTCATGGCGGCTGCAGCCACCGCGCCGGCGACGGCGAGAATGGCCAGTAGGCGAAAAAGCGTCGGCATCCGGCCCCCGGCGGCGATCCTCGGGCGGTTTCCGATCCATGTGGATCGAAAGCTGCTCCAGACTGTCCTGTTTTGCGCGCATTCTGGTCGACCAGACGATTCCGTCTGGCCGGAAAGCGCCCGAACCCAAACCGGCGCGTGCGAGCGCCCGGATCATATTGCAACCTGTCTGGCAGGGAACAGTTAACGCCCACGATTTTCGCCAGATTTTTCCCGGTTTCACGGGCGCGCGGGGGGCAGTCGCAGCAAGACAGTTTCGTGAAGGCATGGTATCGACAGCCCATGACGTTGCAACAGACTTCCGCTGACAGACCGGACGCCTCCGCCGATTACGAGCGGCTGCGCCGTGGCCTGCGCGGACGCTCCCTGGTTCTGGTCGGCCTGATGGGCTGCGGCAAGAGCACGGTCGGCCGCCGGCTGGCCGCGCGGCTCGACCTGCCGTTCGTGGACGCGGACGCCGAGATCGAGCGCGCCGCCGGCAAGACCATTCCAGAGATCTTCGCCGCCCACGGCGAGCCGTATTTTCGCGATGGCGAGCGCCGCGTGATCGCCCGGCTGCTGGCCGAGGGCGGCCATGTGCTGGCCACCGGCGGCGGCGCCTTCATGGACACCACGACCCGCGCGCTGGTGCGCGCCCGGGGCATTTCCGTCTGGCTGAAAGCTGATCTGGACGTGTTGATGAAGCGGGTGCGCAAGCGCGGCAACCGGCCGCTGCTGCAGACGCCCGACCCGGAAGGGGCCATGCGCCGGCTGATGGATGAGCGCTATCCGGTTTACGCCGAGGCGGACCTTACCGTGCATTCCCATGAAAGCCCGCACGAGGTCGTCGTCGACGACGTGATCGCGGCGGTGCTGGACTATTTGCCGGGCATCCGGCCCATCGAGAAGGACAACCGGGCATGACGACGGCGGCCTCCGCAGCGGCGGCGCAGGCAAAAACGGCTGGCAGCAGCACCGGCGAGCGCGTGATCCGCGTGGCGCTGGCCGAACGCTCCTATGACATCCGCATTGGCCGCGGCCTGCTCGACGGTCTGGGCGACGCCGTCGCCCGTCTGGCGCCTGGCGCCAATGTGGCGATCGTCACCGATGAGAACGTCAATCGCGAGTTGGGCGAACGGGCCCGCGCCAGCCTGGCGCAGGCCGGCCTGCGGGTGGACGCCATCGTGCTGCCGCCGGGCGAGGCCACCAAGAGCTGGCGTCATGTCGAGCAGGTCTGCGAAGCGCTGCTGGCGGCGAAGATCGAGCGCGGCGACATCGTCGTCGCTTTGGGCGGCGGCGTCATTGGCGATCTCACCGGCTTCGCTGCGGCGATCCTGCGGCGCGGCGTGCGTTTCGTCCAGGTTCCCACCTCGTTGCTCGCCCAGGTTGATTCCTCGGTGGGCGGCAAGACCGGCGTCAACTCGCCGCACGGCAAGAACCTGATCGGCGCGTTTTACCAGCCATCGCTGGTGCTGGCCGACACGGCGGCGCTCGACAGCCTGCCGGCGCGCGAGTTTCGCGCCGGCTACGCCGAGGTGGCCAAATACGGCCTGATCGACCAGCCGGAGTTCTTCGCCTGGTGCGAGCAGAACTGGAACGCCGTCTACAGCGGGACGGAGGCGCGCGAATACGCTGTCGCGACCAGTTGCGCCGCCAAGGCCGCTGTGGTCGCCCGTGACGAGACCGAAACCGGCGATCGCGCCCTGCTCAACCTCGGCCACACCTTCGGCCACGCCCTGGAGCGGCTGACGCAATACGATTCCGCCCGGCTGGTTCACGGCGAGGGCGTCGCCATCGGCATGGCCCAGGCGTTCCGCTTCTCCGCCCGGCTCGGCCTTTGCGCCCCGGCTGACGCTGACCGTGTCGCCCGCCATCTGGCGGCCGCCGGCCTGCCGGTGCATCCCACCCAGATCCCCGGCGGCGTCGGGACGGTGGATGAGGTCCTTGAGGCCATGGCCCAGGACAAGAAGGTGTCGCGCGGCGCCCTGACCTTCATTCTGGCGCGGGGCATTGGCCAGAGCTTCATCGCGAAGAACGTCCCGCGCGACGACGTGCGCGCCTTTCTGGAGGCGGATATGGCGGGCGGTCCCGACGTCTGACGCGTTTGCCCCGGCGAACGGGCCGCCGCTGCCTCTTGCGACCGCTGCCTCTTGCGGGGGCCCCAAATGAAAACGCCCCCTTGCGGGGGCGTTTTTGTATCAGGGGCGCGAACGCCTCACAGCCAGGGGCGGTTGCCGGCGATGCGCTGCTCATAGGCGTCGATGGCCGGGCCGCGCGCGTGCACGGTCTCGCCGATGTCGTCGAGGCCATTCAGCAGCTTGTGCTTGCGCTGCGGGTCGATCTCGAACTTCACCACGCCGCCGTCGGGCCCACGGATTTCCTGGGCTTCCAGATCGATGGTCAGGGTGGCGTTGGCGCCGCGATTGGCGTCGTCGAACAGCTTGTCCAGGTCCTCGCGCGAGACGATCGCCGGCAGCAGGCCGTTGTTGAAGCAGTTGTTGTAGAAAATGTCGGCGAACGACGTCGAGATGACGCAGCGGATGCCATAATCGACCAGCGCCCACGGGGCATGCTCGCGCGAGGAGCCGCAGCCGAAATTGTCGCCGGCGACGAGGATGGTGGCCGCCTTGTAGCCCGGCTTGTTGAGCACGAAGTCCGGATTGTCCGAGCCGTCCTCGTTGTAGCGCATTTCCGAGAACAGGCCGGTGCCGAGGCCGGTGCGCTTGATGGTCTTCAGGTACTGCTTGGGAATGATCATGTCGGTGTCGACATTGATGATTTCCAGCGGGGCGGCGACGCCCGTCAGCGTGGTGAACTTCTGCATGTTGTCTCTCCAGCCGCCAGCGCGGCCCGAAAGCATTTCCGAGAAAAGTGGCCGCCACTTTTCGTGAAGAAAATGCGTCAAATAAAACCGGAGCCGATCAGGTCGCCTCGGCGGCGGCCTCGATGGCTTCCATGTCATCGTCCGAGAGGCCGAAATGGTGGCCGATCTCATGGACGAGGACGTGCGTGACGATGTCCCCGAGGGTTTCCTCATGTTCGGCCCAATAGTCGAGGATGGGCCGGCGATAGAGAAACACCTGGTTGGGAAACTGTCCGGTGTGCTGGAACGCTCCGCCCTGGGCCAGCCCCAGACCGTGAAACAGTCCGAGCAGGTCGAACGGCGTTTCACAATCCATGGTCCGCATGGTGTCCTCGTCAGGAAAATCCATGACGCGGATCAGCACGCCGGCGCACATGTCGCGGAACTCCTGCGGCAGGGCGGCGAACGCGTCGTCGGCCATCCGTTCGAAGTCAGCGATGGTGGGCGCCGTCAGGCTGGCGACCCGGGCGGGATCGCCAGCGCTTCCGTCGGCAATGTCGGCGGCGGAAGCGCTCAAGGCTCTCAACCCCAGTTGCGGATGTCGACGAAGTGGCCTTCGATCGCGGCGGCGGCGGCCATGGCCGGCGACACCAGATGGGTGCGGCCCTTGAAGCCCTGACGGCCCTCGAAATTGCGGTTCGAGGTCGAGGCGCAACGCTCATGCGGCGCCAGGCGGTCGGGGTTCATGGCCAGGCACATCGAGCAGCCCGGCTCGCGCCAGTCGAAGCCGGCGGCGATCAGGATCTTGTCGATGCCTTCCTGCTCGGCCTGCTGCTTCACCAGGCCAGAGCCCGGCACCACCATGGCGTTGACGCTGGCGTGCACCTTCCGGCCCTCGACCATGCGGGCCACGGCGCGCAGGTCTTCGATGCGGCCGTTGGTGCACGAGCCGATGAACACCCGGTCGATGCCGATGTCGGTGATCTTCGTGCCGGCCTTCAGGCCCATGTACTCCAGGGCGCGATGCTTGGAGATGCGCTTGGCCTCGTCGGTGATCTGGTCCGGATCCGGCACCACGCCGGCCACCGAGATCACGTCCTCAGGGCTGGTGCCCCAGGAAACGATCGGCGGCAAATTGGCGGCGTCGAGGCGGATCACCGAGTCAAAGTGCGCGCCCTCGTCGGTGCGCAGCGTGTCCCAGAAGCGCACGGCCTCGTCGAA
This sequence comes from Camelimonas fluminis, assembly GCF_014656355.1. Taxonomy (GTDB): domain Bacteria; phylum Pseudomonadota; class Alphaproteobacteria; order Rhizobiales; family Beijerinckiaceae; genus Camelimonas; species Camelimonas fluminis. The sequence goes on along the minus strand of NZ_BNCG01000009.1, from coordinate 116,687 downwards.
GGCCGCGCCCTGCGGCGCTTTCGGGCGGCCGCGCAGATATTCGTAGGTCTTCTCGTCCGGGGCGATCAGGCCAGCGCGGGCGCCGCCCTCGATGCTCATGTTGCAGACCGTCATGCGGCCTTCCATGGACAGCTCGCGGATGGCCTGGCCGGCGTATTCCATCACATGGCCGGTGCCGCCAGCGGTGCCGATCTCGCCGATGATCGCCAGGATGATGTCCTTGGCGGTCACGCCAGCCGGCAGGCTGCCGTCCACCTGGACCAGCATGTTCCTGGCTTTTTTCTGGATCAGCGTCTGGGTGGCCAGAACATGCTCGACCTCGGAGGTGCCGATGCCATGCGCCAGGGCGCCGAACGCGCCGTGGGTGGAGGTGTGGCTGTCGCCACAGACGATGGTCGTGCCGGGCAGGGTGAAGCCCTGCTCGGGGCCGATGATGTGCACCACGCCCTGGCGGACGTCGTGCTCGGAGTAATACTCAACGCCGAAGTCGCGGGCGTTCTGGGCCAGCGTCTCGATCTGGGTGGCGCTCTCCGGATCGGGGTTGGGCTTGGAGCGGTCGGACGTCGGCACGTTGTGATCGACGACGGCCAGGGTCTTCTGCGGGGCGCGCACCTTGCGGCCCGAAACGCGCAGGCCCTCGAAGGCCTGGGGCGAGGTCACTTCGTGGACCAGGTGGCGATCGATATACAGCAGGCTGGCGCCGTCTTCGCGGGTGTCGACCACGTGGTCGTTCCAGATCTTGTCGTACAGGGTGCGGGGAGCCATGGCAGGCCTCGTTGGTTCGGAAAAGCTGGCGCAATGGCGTGCGCCGGAATGCGGCCCCATCGTTATGGTGGGAGCCGCCGTGTCGTTCACGGGGCTTGCGCAACGGGTCCTGATGCGTGGCCGGGAGAGGGTGCGCCGGTTGCTGGCGACACATGCGCCATGGCGTTGCACGGCGTCCGGCCTGCGCGGGATGGCCCGCTGCGCGAGGCTGGCGGCGGGTGCGCCGCAAGCCTCAGCCGGTAAGCTCCGCCTGCACCGATGCGGTCATGCGGCCGAAAAACCGGCCGGGCAGGCGCGTGTGATCGTGCAGCAGGATGCGGCCCGGCTCGTCGAGCCGCGCAACCGCCATCGCGCGCCAGGGACGAACCGTCCCTACGCGGCCAGGCGCTGTCGCTGTCATGATCGTCCGGGCGTCCATGGGCTGTTTGTAGCAAATCCAGTCTGGCGAAACAACGGCAACCAGCGCAGTCGGTTCGCCAGATCATGCGCTGGCGGAGCACATGCATGGATGGCGCACATGCGCGGATGGAGCGGATAATTGCGATGCGCGGCGCGGCCGCCATCTGACGGGCGTCGTCTTCGCAGGCATATGGGGGGCGGGCGGCGCATGACAATGGGCGTTGGCCATCGTCGGAGCGTGTTGATCAACGGCGCCGCGTGGCGCGCCGATTGACGGGCGCCCGCCAGCCCAGCAACACTGCGCCCGGCGTCGCGTCGCGGCGCTCCGCGTCATGACGGCGCCTGACAGGCTGCCTGGGAGCATTCCGAATGTTTGTGCTGCGCGCATTTCCGTTGCTGGCCCTGATCGTGGCGGCATGGAACAGTCTGGTCGTGTTCGGTTCGGCCACGCCCACCACCGTGGTCGGCCAGACGACGCTGCCATCGGGGCAACTGTGGCCGATCACCACCGGCGACGCCTTTGTCGTCGCGGCCTTCGCCCTGTTGTTCGTGGAAATCATCAGCGCCCGGGCGCGCACCTCGTCGCTGGTCAATCACGCCCTGTCGCTGGTCGTTTTCCTGGTCTGCGCGGTGGAATTCCTGTTTGTGCGCAAATGCGGCGAAGCGGCGTTTCTGATCATCACCCTGATCGCCGCCATCGACGTGCTGGCCGGCTATTGCATCTCCATCCGCGCCGCGCGCTTCCGGCCGCTGGCCGACGAAGCCACCGAGTAGGGAGAAAAGTCGTCGGCTGGAGCCGTCAGGGCCCATGAGCGGCGAAGCCGTCGCGGCTTGTCACCGCATCGCCATCACAACGGGCCTGGCCTGCTCCGGCAGGCTGGCGTGCGCCCCAGCCTCGACAGGCGTCGCGGGAAAACGGCAAAAATAAACCCGCCGTGCGGGAGCGCGGCGGGTGGAAGCGAGGCGCCGGGACCGGCGCCTGACTTGACAGTCTTACTTGCTTTAAAGGCTTACTTGGCGGCCTTCGGGGCGCGCTCAACGCGCTCGGCGATACGGGCCGACTTGCCGCGACGGTCGCGCAGGTAATACAGCTTGGCGCGACGCACCTTGCCGCGACGCACGATCTTGATCGAGTCGATGATCGGCGAATACAGCGGGAACACGCGCTCGACACCTTCGCCATAGGAGATCTTGCGAACGGTGAAGCTCTGGTTGATGCCGCCGCCGGCGCGGGCGATGCAGACGCCTTCATAGGCCTGCACGCGGGAACGCTCGCCTTCGCGAACCTTGACGTTGACCTGCACGGTGTCGCCGGGCTCGAACTCCGGGAAATTGCGGTCGGCGGTCAGGCGGGCGATCTGCTCCTGATCGATCTGCTCGATAATGTTCATCATGTGCTCCTGCCGTGGCAGCCATCAGGACGCCTGCTTTGGGGCGCGGGTCTGAACCCGGCCGCCGGGGGCGACGTCCAACGAAGACTGCAAGCGTTTCGGCCACGCTGTTTTCAGTTGAAGTCGCGCCTTTACACCACGCGCGCCGCCCTGTCGAGTGCTCCTGGAAGGGCGGGGCGCATCCATTGACAGCGTCAATGCCGCTTCCTATACGCGCGGTTCTTTCCCCAGTTGGTCGCGCCGTCTGGCGGCGCGCGCCTCCCACCGATTGTGATTGAGAGCCATGGCCCGCCTGGTAATGAAGTTCGGCGGTACCTCCGTCGCGAATATCGAGCGCATCCGTAACGTCGCTCTCCATGTCAAACGGGAGGTGGAGGCCGGCAACGACGTCGCGGTCGTTGTTTCCGCCATGTCCGGCAAGACCAATGAGTTGGTCGCCTGGTGCCGTGAGGCTGCGCCGCTGTACGATCCGCGTGAATATGACGCGGTCGTCGCTTCGGGCGAGCTGGTCACCGCCGGCCTGCTGGCCATCACCCTGCAGGGCATGGGGCAGCCCGCCCGCTCCTGGCAGGGCTGGCAGATTCCGATCCTGACCGACGGCGCCCATTCTTCCGCCCGCATCACCGGCATTGACGGCGCGGGGCTGCTCGCGGGCTTCGGCCGCGGCGAGGTGGCGGTGATCGCCGGCTTCCAGGGGCTGCACGAGGAAAGCGGCCGGGTCACCACCCTGGGGCGCGGCGGGTCCGACACCAGCGCCGTCGCTGTCGCCGCCGCCATCGGCGCCGACCGGTGCGATATCTATACCGACGTGGACGGCGTCTACACGACCGATCCGCGCATTGTCAGCCGGGCGCGCCGGCTTGACCGCGTCTCCTTTGAGGAGATGCTGGAGATGGCGTCGCTTGGCGCGAAAGTTTTGCAGGTGCGTTCGGTCGAAGTGGCCATGGTGCACGGCGTGCGCACCTATGTGCGTTCGTCCTTCGATGATCCGGCCAATCCAGGCAGCGGCACGCTCATCTGCGACGAGGAGGAGATCTTGGAACAGCAGGTCGTCACCGGCATCGCCTATTCCCGGGACGAGGCGCAGATCACCCTGCGTCGCGTCGCCGACAAGCCGGGCGTCGCCGCCGATATCTTCGTGCCGCTGGCCGAAGCCAATATCAACGTCGACATGATCATTCAGGTCGTGTCGGGCGACAACGCCTACACGGACATCACCTTCACGGTGCCCGGCGCGGACTACGAACGCGCCCGCAAGATCCTTGACGGGCGCCGCGACAGTCTCGGCCTCACCGAGATCGAAGGCGCCACCGATGTGGTGAAGGTGTCGGCCATCGGCGTTGGCATGCGCAGCCATGCCGGCGTCGCGGCCCGCGCCTTCCGGGCGCTCGCCGACAAGGGCATCAACATCCGCGCCATCACCACGTCGGAGATCAAGTTCTCGGTGCTGATCGACGCGGCCTACACGGAACTGGCGGTACGCACGCTGCACACCCTGTACGGCCTGGACAAGGCTGAGGGCTGAGGGCCGGGGCGCCGCCACCTGGCGTGAAGGCGTCCGTTCAACAGAAACAGGGGCAGATCCGCTTCAGCATGAACGGATTTTGGCCCGGGGGCGCCGCCTCGCCAGACAATGTCTGTCCGGCGCGTTCTGAAAATGTCCTGATCACGCCCAGGCTGTCCGCCGGGGCGTTTTCGTTTCCGTTGCCGGCGGCGAGGCGGCGCCGAGCAACAGGCGCGTCATGTCGGCCCGTTTGGTCAGCAAATCGGCGAGCGTGTAGCCGTCGAGCACCGCCAGAAAGGCGGCCAGCGCCTCGCCGAGGGCGCTGGTCAGGCCGCAAGCGGGGGCGATGACGCAACCGCCGCAATCGACCAGATCGAAGCCGTCCTCGGTGTGGCGGACGACCGCGCCGATATTGATGTCGGCCGGGTCATGGGCCAGGCGCACGCCGCCGGCGCGTCCGCGGACGCTGGCCACATAGCCGGCGCGCCCCAGATCGTTGACGACCTTCATCAGATGGTTCTGGGAGATACGGTAGGCCCCGGCGATTTCGGCGATCGAGCACAGACGGTCAGGCCGCGCCCCCAGATAGAGCAGCACGCGCATGGCGTAGTCCGTGTAGCGCGTCAATCGCATCGTTCCGCCGTTTTCCATCCCTGCGCCGGTGCGGCGACAGGCCCGTTTCACCGGATGCTGCGCAGCCGCCGCAGCCGGTTCCTGCGACAATTTGAAAGATGCATTTTCGTTGCATGATTTTCAACGGCGTGAATAGATGCATTTGCGATGCATGATTTGGCGTCGTCCGGCATGCCGCCAGTCTACCTGAGCCGAGGCCGGTCAAACTGTTTCTGGAGCCTCCACATGCCACGGTCACTGAGTGAACGGACCATCGCCACGGTAAAGGCCACCGCTCCGGCGCTGGCGCTCCACGGTCTCGCCGTCACCCGTGAAATGTACGCCAACATGTTCCGCAATCCGGCGATCCGCGACCTGTTCAACCAGTCGCACCATGGCGACAACGGTTCGCAGCCGCAGGCGCTTGCCGGGGCGATTCTCGCCTACGCCCAGAACATCGACAATCTGGAAGCGCTGACCGGGGCGGTGGAGCGCATCGCCCAGAAGCACGTTGGCCTGCAGATCCTGCCGGAGCACTACCCTTACGTCGCCGACGCCCTTCTGGCCGCGATCAGGACCGTGCTTGGCGACGCCGCCACGGATGAGATCATGGATGCCTGGGGCGAGGCCTACTGGTTCCTGGCGGATGTGCTGATCGAGCGCGAGCAGACGATCTACAAGGAGATCGCCGGCGCGACCGGCGGCTGGAACGGCTGGCGCGATTTCGTCGTCGCCGACATCATTCGCGAGAGCAACATCATCAATTCTTTCGTGCTGCGTCCGGCCGACGGTGGACCGGTCGTGCGGCAGAAGCCTGGCCAGTATCTCACCCTCTGGCTCAGCATCCCCGGCCAGCCGCCGCTGAAGCGCAACTACACCGTGTCAGCCGCATCTGACGGCGCCAGCTACCGCATCACCGTCAAGCGCGAGCCGCGCGGCCTGGCCTCGCGCTGGCTGCACGACCGGGTCAAGGTTGGCGACAGCCTCAAGGTTGGCGCGCCGGCCGGCGACTTCTATCTGCAGCCTGGCGACAGCCCGGTTGTATTGCTCTCCGGCGGCGTTGGCCTCACGCCCATGGTGGCGATGCTGGAAAGCCTTGCGGCGGAAGGCGCCAGGCGTCAGGTGCTGTTCGCCCACGGCGCCTTCGATTCCTCAGCCCAGGCCATGGCCGCCCATGTGCGGGAGCTGGCGGCCAGGCTGCCGGACGGCAAGGCCGTGTTCTTCCATGAGGCGCCCAGCCCCGCGTCAACCCCAGGCGGCGACTTCGACGAGGAAGGCGTGATCTCCGGCGACTGGCTGAAGCGCCAGACGCCGGTCGCCGAAGCCGATTATTACATCTGTGGCCCGCGCCCGATGCTGCGCGACATCATCGCCGCCCTGGTGGCGGCTGGCGTCCCGGCCGGTCGCATCCACTATGAGTTCTTTGGCCCTGCCGACGAGGCGCTGGCGGCGTAACCGCAGCCAGGGCCTGATCGGTCGGGGAACGTCTCTGGGGGGCGGTTCCTGGCCGGGTCAAAGAAAGAAGGCGCGCTCTGGGGGAGCGCGCCTTCAGTCGTCTGGTGGGGAGAAACAGGGCCTGCGGAGCCCTGACCCGCGCGGGGATCGGATGGCCGGCTTTGGCCCGCGCTCAGATCTGTACGCCGGCGTCCTTCAGCTTCGCCACTTCGGCGGCGCGCAGGATGAAACGCTGCACCTTGCCGCTCGGCGTCTTCGGCAGCTCCGTGACGAAGTCGATCTCGCGCGGGTAGGAGTGGGCTGACAGGCGCTTGCGCACGTGCTGGGCCAGCTCGTCGCGCAGGGCGTCCGTGCCCTCGACGCCCGGCTTCAGGATGATGAAGGCCTTGACCAGTTCGGTGCGCTCCGGGTCGGGCTTGCCGATTACCGCCACGTCGGCCACCGCCGGATGCTCGATCAACGCGCTCTCCACGTCGAACGGGCCTATGCGATAGCCCGACGAGGTGATGACGTCGTCGGCGCGACCGAAGAAGCTGATGGTGCCGTCGGCATTGATCTCGGCCGTGTCGCCGGTGCGGTAATAGCGCTGGTCCGCGGGCAGCGGATCGCGTCCCCAATAACCGTTGAACACCAGCAGCGGCGAGTTCTGGCGGTCGATGGCCAGTTCGCCCTGCTGCTCGCTTTTCAGCTCGTTATCGTCCTGGTCGATCACCACGATGCGGTAACCGGGCAGGGCGAAGCCGGCGGCGCCTTCATGCACCGGATGGGTCAGGGCGTGGTGATTGCACAGCACCATGCCGGTTTCGGTCTGGCCGTAATGGTCGCGGATCGGCGCATTGAGCGCCCGGTCGAACCAGCGGATCACCTCGGCGTTGAGCGGCTCGCCGGCGGACGACACGGCGCGCAACTGCCCCTTCACGGCCGCGGCGGCCTGGTCGCCGGCAGCCATCAGCAGCCGGTAGGCGGTGGGCGCGCCGGCCAGGTTGGTGATGCCGTACTGCTTCAGCACCCGGTAGAAATTGTCCACCGTGAAGGCGTCTTCGCTATACAGGGTGGTCTGGCCCATCAGCAGCGGAGTCGTGGCGGCGTAATACAGGCCATAAGCCCAGCCCGGATCGGCGATGTTCCAGAATTTGTCGTCCGGACGCAGATCCACCGAATAGCGCATGTAGGCGAGGAAGCCGGTCAGCGCGAACATCGGCACCCGCACGCCCTTGGGCGAGCCGGTGGTGCCGGAGGTGAACAGCATCATGATCAGGTCGTCGCGATCGAGCGGGACCGGGGCGAACGCGTCCGACCCCTTCGCCATCTCGGTCTCGAAGTCGAGGTCGCCGGCGTCAATGGCCTGCTGGCCGCCGCCGATGACGACGATCTCCGGCATGTTGTCGGCGCCGTCGAGCTTGGGCCGGTTGACCGCATCGGTCACCACCAGCTTCGCTTCCGAACCATGGACGCGGCTTTCGACGGCCTTCGGGCCGAACGCGGTGAACAGCGGCACGTAAACCGCGCCGGCGCGCCAGGCGCCCAGCAGCACGGCCAGCATGTCCGGCGTGCGCGGCATCATGGCGGCGATGCGGTCGCCCTTGCCGACGCCCTGGCGCTTCAGCAGATGGGCGAAGCGGGCGGCGCGCTTCTTCAGGTCGGCGTAGGTGGTCTGCGTAGTCACCCCGCCCCTGTCATGGATCAGGGCGACGCGGCCGCCCCCGGCCCAGCGGTCGCAGCAGGCGACGCAGGCGTTGATTACGTCGGACCCGGCGGTGACGTCCCGCCACAGGTCCTTCGCGTTGAAGCTCTTCATGAAGTCCAGGTAGTCGACCGGGGTCGCAGGGCTGGTGGCTGCAGACATGAATTTCTCCCGTTGGCCATCGCCGCGCGCATGCGGCGGAGGCGCTGTCACGGGGTTGCGCGCCGGGACGATCGCCGCAGCGGTCCATCGCCGGGGCGGGGCTTGCGCCATCGCCATGACGCCATCGCCATGACGCCGCCGCCATGACGCCTGGGCGCGGCCGCCGCTTCAATTGAAGCGGGCGCTTGCCCACGCTGCGCCGTGCTGGCCGGGGAGCCCACTGGCGCGGCATGATCTGGCTGCATGCCCCTTGCGCTTCCGTAACAGGCGTGGACTGCCACGTGTTCCGCCCGATGACAACCATTCCTTTTCTCATCAAATGGTTGGGGGCGGCGATTTGTCCGCTCCAGGGACGCGACGGCTCCCGCTCAGGCCGGAGTTGCTCTATGGCTGTTGACGCAACAAGGTATGCACGTCCCCGCTTTCGCTGATGACGGGGCAAGTGACGGGAGCGGAGACATGGCTGGTACTTCTGGCGCGGCGTTCAACTGGGAGGATCCGTTCCTTCTCGACGGCCTGCTGACGGACGATGAGCGCATGATTCGCGACAGCGCCCGCGCCTACGCCCAGGAGCAGCTGCTGCCGCGCGTCATCGGCGCCTACGCCCATGAGCGCACCGATCGCGAGATCTTCAACGAAATGGGTGCGCTCGGTCTGCTCGGCGTCACCCTGCCGGAGGAATACGGCTGCGCTGGCGCGTCATATGTCGCCTATGGCCTGGTCGCCCGTGAGGTGGAGCGCATCGATTCCGGCTACCGCTCGATGATGAGCGTGCAGTCGTCGCTGGTGATGTACCCGATCTACGCCTACGGCTCCGAAGAGCAGCGCAAGAAGTACCTGCCGAAGCTGGCCAGCGGCGAATGGGTGGGCTGCTTCGGCCTCACCGAGCCGGACGCCGGCTCCGATCCTGGCGGCATGAAGACCCGGGCCGAGAAGATCGACGGCGGTTACCGCCTCAACGGCTCCAAGATGTGGATCTCCAACGCGCCGATCGCCGACGTATTCGTGGTCTGGGCCAAATCCGCCGCGCACGGCGGCGAGATTCGCGGTTTCGTGCTGGAGAAGGGCCTGAAAGGCCTCTCGGCGCCGAAGATCGAGGGCAAGCTCTCCCTGCGCGCCTCGATCACGGGCGAGGTGGTGATGGACAATGTGGAGGTGGGCGAGGACGCCCTGCTGCCCAACGTCTCCGGCCTCAAGGGTCCGTTCGGCTGTCTGAATCGCGCCCGTTATGGCATTTCCTGGGGCGCCATGGGCGCCGCCGAGGACTGCTGGCATCGCGCCCGCGCCTATACGCTGGATCGCAAACAGTTCGGCCGGCCGCTGGCCGCGACGCAGCTGGTGCAGAAGAAGCTGGCGGACATGCAGACGGAAATCTCGCTGGCGCTGCTGGCCTCATGGCGCGTCGGCAAGCTGTTCGACGCGGGGGAGATGGCCCCGGAGATGATCTCGATCGTCAAGCGCAACAATTGCGGCAAGGCGCTCGACATTGCCCGCGTTGCCCGCGACATGCATGGCGGCAATGGCATTCATCAGGAATTCCACGTCATGCGCCACGCCCAGAACCTGGAAACGGTCAATACCTACGAGGGTACGCACGACGTGCATGCGCTGATCCTCGGCCGCGCCCAGACTGGCCTGCAGGCGTTTTTCTGAAGCGCGTCCCGGCGCGGCGGAGATGCGGCGCGGGGGCAGCATGCATGACGCATCAAATCCGCAACAATCTTGTCCGCAACGATCTTGCGCGCGTCATGGTCATCCGGCGCGCGCCCACACCAGGATGGAGAGGCTGATGGCGCCGCAACCGCTGAAGGGCGTGCGTGTCCTGGAACTCGCCCGCGTGCTGGCCGGCCCGTGGTCGGGCCAGTTGCTGGCCGATCTCGGGGCCGACGTGGTCAAGGTGGAGCGCGCTGGCGTCGGCGACGACACCCGCCAGTGGGGCCCGCCGTTCCTCACCGGGACTGACGGCGGCGACATGGGCGCCGCCTATTATCACGCGACCAATCGCGGCAAACGCTCCATCGCCGTCGATTTCGAGGACGCCAAAGGGCAGGCGCTGGTGCGCCGGCTCGCCGCCCACGCCGATGTGGTGATCGAGAACTTCAAGGTCGGCGGTCTGGTGAAATATGGCCTCGATCACGCCAGCCTGCGGGCGGAGCACCCGGCGCTGATCTGGTGCTCGATCACCGGCTTTGGCCAGAACGGCCCCTATGCGCCGCGCCCCGGCTATGACTTCATGATCCAGGGGCTGGGCGGCGTCATGTCGCTCACCGGCGATCCGCAGGGTGAGCCGGTCAAGGCCGGCATCGCCGTCGCCGACCTGTTCACCGGCATGTACGCCACCGTGGCGATCCTGGCGGCGCTCCAGGGCCGGCGCGACAGCGGCGTCGGCTGTCACATCGACATGGCGCTGCTCGATGCGCAGGTGGCGGTGCTGTCCAACCAGGCCATGAACTATCTGGTGTCCGGCGAGAACCCGGCCCGCGTCGGCAACGCCCACGTCAATGTGGCGCCCTATCAGGTGTTTCCGGCCAGCGACGGTCATTTCATCATCGCCTCGGGCACCGATCCGCAGTTCGCGCACATCTGCGCGGTGCTCGGTCTTCCGGAACTGGTGGAGGATCCGCGCTTCCGTCACAACGCCGACCGCATCCGCCACCGGGAGGAGCTGGCCGGGCTACTGGCGGCGCGCACCGCCACTTTCGCCCGCGACGACATTCTGGCCAGGCTGACGGCGGCCGGCGTGCCGGTGGGACCGATCAACCGGCTGGACGGGGTGTTCGCCGATCCGCAGGTGGTGCATCGCGGGTTGCGCATGGACCTGCCGCACCCCGGCGTCGCCGGCGGCAGCGTGCCTGGCGTGCGCTCGCCCATCATCATGGATGGCGAGCCGGTTGTCGCCAGGCGCGCGTCGCCCGGGCTGGGCGCTGACGGCGACGACGTGCTCGCAGATCCCAACTGGGGCGGAAGCGCCGGCTGAGATCGGGCGCATGGATGGATGCACAAGGGCTGGCGTGCGCCGGCCCCTGTGCTTTTCAGCCGCCTTCAGTGATGGTCGGCGCCGTGATGCGACGGCGGGTTGCTGATGCGGTCGACATAAGCGATGCCGATGGCGGACAGGATGAACACCACGTGGATCACCGTCTGCAGGATGACGCCGGTTTCGGTGTAATTCGACTTGCCGGGAACGCCCAGATTGCCCGCCTCGATGAAGGTGCGCAGCAGGTGGATCGACGAAATGCCGATGATCGCCATGGCCAGCTTGATCTTCAGCACGCTGGCGTTGACGTGGTCGAGCCATTCCGGCTGGTCCGGATGGCCTTCCAGCTTCAGGCGCGACACGAAGGTTTCATAGCCGCCGATAATCACCATCATCAGCAGGTTGGAGATCATCACCACGTCGATCAGGCCGAGCACCACCAGCATGATCTGCTGCTCGGAAAAGTCGAAGGCGTGCACCACAAGGTGCCAGAGTTCCTTGAGGAACAGGAAGGCATAGACAGCCTGGGCGACAATCAGGCCGAGATACAGCGGCAACTGCAACCAGCGCGAACTGAAGATCAGCGTTGGCAGGAGACCCAGCCGGCGGCTGGCGGACACAGGGGGGGCGGAGGTCGGTTCGTCAGAACTGGCCATGAATAACTCGCGACAGATGCAGGAAAGAAACCACCGCCATGACGGCGCGGCGCGGATGCGCCCACAAATGGGGATGTGATGCGGGCCGGGCAAGAGGAAACCGCGCATTTCATCGCGCGGGCCCCCGTTACAGCAGCCCTTCGCGCGCCAGGGCGTCGGCGTCCCGGAATATGTCAGCGACGCCTTCCGTCATCGCGCTGGGCAACGGTTGTGCGTACAGGTTGGGATGCAGCAGGGCGCGCGTGCTGATGCGGGCTGTGCGGAAACTGTGTTCGCCGGCGTATAGCCGGACACTGTCCAGCGGAACCGGAAACTTCGCTTCGGCTGGAACAGGGACGCCCGCTTTGACGCCGACAATCAACTGGCAGCCCCAATCCCGGTCGGCGACGTCTACGCCGCGCAACCGCTGGTGCAGGACGGCGAACTGGCTGTAGGAGGATGCGTACTCCGCTACGCCGGACAACCGTTTGTCGGCCTGAAGCCAGATGCGCGGCGTTTTCCCCTGGTCCATGATGCGATAGTTCTGGAAATGGGCGATTACCTGGCTGACGTAGTCGCCAGAGGTGAGAAATAGCTGGTCGACACCGTCTTTGCCAAAGATGCATGCGTCCAGCTCAAGGAAGGCGCGCACGCATTGGAGCGTGGCGTTGACATTCGGCAGGTAGGGCGGAAGGGAGACCTCCTCCCGGTCTGCAGGTATGTCGACATCATGTGTGACGGCGTCTGGCCTGAAGCAGCCTGTCCAGAATGAAATCCTGTCAGGCCGTTGCTGGTGGTGACGAGGGGGCGTCATCGCCAACCCTGGCAATGCGGCGTAGGGCGGAGGCCAGGGCGGCGGAACTGGCAAGGGCAAGGCTGGTGCTCCCGACAACGGATTCGGACGACGGACCGACGGGAATGGTCGCCGCCAATCGCCAGGAAGCCTGGCCTGGCGGCAGGGCGATGTCAGCGCCAGAGCAAGGTTACCCGGCCCAGGATGTCTGGCGCGCCTCCGGACGCGCTGATGACGGAGACGCCTCAGGCCGTCTCTGGTTGCAGCACGGCGCGGGCTGCGCGGGTTTCGCGCACCAGAAAATCCATGGTGGCGCGGATGCGGGCGACGTCGCGCAAATCGGCGTGGACGATCAGCCAGAACGAACGGGTGAGGGTGACCTCCCGCGGCAGCACCCGCCGCAGGCGCGCGCCGTCGGCCATGAAGCGCGGCAGCACGCAGACGCCGGCGCCCGCCTCCGTCGCCGCCAGCTGGGCGAGAATGCTGGAACTCTGGATGCGCGGGCGCAGTCCCTTGGCGACCTCGTCCAGATAGTCCAGCTCCGGCGTATAGATCAGGTCATCAATGTAGCCGACGATGCGGTGCTCAAACAGGTCCTGGGGCGATCGCACCGGCAGCGCCGCGTCGAGATAGGCCGGGGCGGCGTAAAGGGCGAGATCGTAATCCGCCAGCTTGCGGGCGACGATCCGGCCCTCGCGCGGTGGATTGAGCGACACGGCGATGTCCGCCTCGCGTTTCGACAGCGAGGGAATGCGCGACATGGCCACCAGCTGGATGTCCAGCTCCGGATAGCGCTCGGCCAGGGCGCCGATGCGCGGCGCCAGGAAAATGGAGCCGAAGCCGTCCGGGGCGCCGACGCGCACGGCGCCGGACAGGGTCAGGTCGGCGCCGCCGATTTCGCTCTGCGCCGCCAGCGCCTGGGTTTCGATGGCCTCGGCGTTGGCCAGCAGCTGCTCGCCCTGCGCCGTGAGCTGGTAGCCGTGCGGGCGCCGCTCGAACAGCTTGGCCTTGAGCGCCGTTTCCAGTGAGGTGATGCGGCGCGACACGGTGGCGTGATCGGCGCCCAGGCGGCGCGCCGCGACGGTCAGCCGCCCGGCCCGGGCGACCGAGAGAAAATAGCGCAGGTCGTCCCAGTCAAACCTGTTCATTGCTCCAGCCTGTTTGCATCGCGGGTATGTGGATTTTCGCACCAACACCATTCACAAACGCATATAGCGGTGCGTAATTGTTAGTGATACCCCCAAGACGGTTTTCGCGTCCGGTGGCGTTGCTGCAGCGGAATGACAAGCAGATTTCGCGAAGGGACGACACGCGTCGGGCGGCGCCAAATTGCATCAGGGCGCAAGCCGGACAACAATCCCCGGCGCGCGCTCTGGAGCGAAATGCGGCCGGTCTGGCTGAAATTTCGCTCTATCATTTTGATATGATGCATTCTCTTCGCGCAAAATGATTATTTTGGCTGGAAAATGCTCTGGGGAACGGCGCCCGCAGGCCGGGCGGCAACGGGAGAGGGTCGCATGCACACCTATGGCCATTTTATCGGCGGCAAGCACGTCGCTGGCGCCTCGGGACGTTTCGCCGACGTTTATGAGCCGATGACCGGCGAAGTGAAGGCGAAGGTCGCGCTCGCCAGCAAGGCGGAGCTGCGCGCCGCCGTGGAGAACGCCCGCGAAGCCCAGGTCGCCTGGGGCGCCACCAATCCGCAGCGCCGCGCCCGCGTGCTGATGAAGTTCCTTGAACTGGCGCAGGCTGAATATGACAGCCTTGCCGAACTGCTCGCCCGCGAGCACGGCAAGACCATTCCCGACGCCAAGGGCGACATCCAGCGCGGCCTGGAAGTGGTGGAGTTCGCCATCGGCGTGCCGCACCTGATGAAGGGCGAGTACACCGAGGGCGCCGGCCCGAACATCGACATCTACTCGATGCGCCAGCCGCTCGGCGTCGTCGCCGGCATCACGCCGTTCAACTTCCCGGCGATGATCCCGATGTGGAAGTTCGCCCCGGCCATCGCCTGCGGCAACGCCTTCATCCTGAAGCCGTCCGAGCGCGACCCGGGCGTGCCGATGCGCCTCGCCGAGCTGATGCTGGAAGCTGGTCTGCCGGCTGGCGTGCTCAATGTCGTCAACGGCGACAAGGAGTCGGTTGACGCCATCCTCCAGGACCCGGACATCAAGGCCGTTGGCTTTGTCGGTTCGTCGTCGATCGCCGAATACATCTACCAGGGCTGCGCCGCCACCGGCAAGCGCGCCCAGTGCTTCGGCGGCGCCAAGAACCACGCCATCATCATGCCCGACGCCGACCTCGACCAGACCGTCGACGCCCTGATCGGCGCCGGCTACGGCTCGGCTGGCGAGCGCTGCATGGCCATCTCGGTCGCCGTTCCTGTCGGCCAGGCCACCGCTGACCGCCTGATGGAAAAGCTGGTCCCGCGCGTCGAGGCGCTGCGCGTCGGCCCGTCGACCGACCTGACCGCCGACTATGGCCCGCTGGTGACCCGCGACGCGCTGGAGCGCGTGAAGGGTTACGTGCAGGCCGGCATCGACGAGGGCGCCAAGCTGGTCGTCGATGGCCGCGACTTCAAGCTCCAGGGCTATGAGAACGGCTTCTACATGGGCGGCTGCCTGTTCGACCATGTGACCCCGGACATGAAGATCTACAAGGAAGAGATCTTCGGCCCGGTGCTGTCGGTGGTCCGCGCGAAGGACTATGACGAGGCGCTGCGCCTGCCGTCCGAGCACGAGTATGGCAATGGCGTCGCCATCTTCACCCGTGACGGCGCCGCCGCCCGCGATTTCGCGGCGAAGGTCAATGTCGGCATGGTCGGCATTAACGTGCCGATCCCGGTTCCGATCGCTTATTACACCTTCGGCGGCTGGAAGCGTTCGGGCTACGGCGACCTCAACCAGCACGGCCCGGATTCGATCCGCTTCTACACCAAGACCAAGACGGTGACCTCGCGTTGGCCGTCGGGCGTCAAGGAAGGCGCCGAGTTCGTCATCCCGACCATGGGTTGATCGCGTTTTCGCCTGGCGGACGACGCCGGGCGGCTGACATGCGCGGGCCGGATCAGGGTCCGGCCCACGCCACAAGAACAGTGGGCCAGTAATGGTTGGCCAGGGACAGTGAGCCAACGGCTGTTGGCGGGAAACGGGAAGAGGGAACGGAGAAGCATGAGCCAGAGCACGCCATTTTTCGCTCTCTCGGAAGATCACGTCGCCATTCGCGACATGGCCCGCGCCTTCGCCAGCGAGCAGATCGCGCCGCACGCCCTGGAATGGGACGAGAAAAAGCATTTCCCGGTCGCGCAGATGCGCGCCGCCGCGGCGCTGGGCATGGGCGGCGTTTATATCCGCGAGGACGTCGGCGGCTCAGGCCTGACCCGGCTCGATTCGGCGCTGATCTTTGAGGCGATGTCCACCGGCTGTCCGGCTGTCGCCGCCTTCATTTCCATCCACAACATGGCCTCGTGGATGATCGACACCTGGGGTTCGGAAAGCCAGCGCATGCAATGGCTGCCGAAGCTCACCACCATGGAGTGGATGGCCAGCTACTGCCTCACCGAAGCGGGCGCCGGCTCCGACGCCGCCGCGCTGTCGACGAAGGCCGTGCGCGATGGCGACGACTACGTGCTGAACGGCGCCAAGCAGTTCATCTCTGGCGCCGGCGACACCGACGTTTACGTGGTCATGGTCCGCACGGGCGCCGAGGGAGCCAAAGGCGTCTCAACCCTGGTGATTCCGAAGGACACGCCCGGCCTGTCGTTCGGGGCCAATGAGCGCAAGATGGGCTGGAACGCCCAGCCGACCCGCCAGGTCATCTTCGACAACGCCCGCGTGCCGGTGGCCAACCGGCTCGGTAATGAAGGCGATGGCTTCAAGATCGCCATGGCTGGCCTTGACGGCGGTCGCCTCAATATCGCCGCCTGTTCGCTCGGCGGCGCCCAGGCTGCGCTGGAAAAATCACTGGCCTACATGAATGAGCGCAAGGCTTTCGGCAAACGCCTCGACGAATTCCAGGCGCTGCAGTTCCGCATCGCCGACATGGCCATTGAACTCGAAGCCGCCCGCAGCTTCCTGTGGCGCGCCGCCGCCGCCCTCGACCGCAAGGAGCCGGAGGCGACCAAACTTTGCGCCATGGCCAAGCGTTTCGTCACCGACGCCTGCTTCAACGTGGCCAATGAGGCGCTGCAATTGCACGGCGGCTACGGCTACCTGCACGAGTACGGCGTGGAAAAAATTGTCCGCGACCTGCGCGTGCACCAGATTCTCGAAGGCACGAACGAGATCATGCGGGTGATCGTCGCCCGCGCCCTGGTGGGCCGCTAGAGCATTTTCGAGAAAAGTGGACGCCACTTTTCGTCAAGAAAATGCGTCAGACCCAAAAGGCAGAGCGCCTCCAGGCCCGGGTTTCGCCCGAAGCGATCCAGAGCATTTTCGAGAAAAGTGGACGCCACTTTTCGTCAAGAAAATGCGTCAGACCAAAGCGGCGGGCGTTCCTGCCGCCTGGCGTCAGGGCGCGCATGAAAACAGAAAGTGGCCCAGGTCCGGTTCGGCATGAACGGATCCGGGCCTGTCATCAGTCCCGGCCGCGCCGGCCCCATCTTCCTGGAGCATTCCCATGAGCACCATCGCTTTCATCGGCCTCGGCAACATGGGCGGCCCGATGGCCGCCAATCTGGTCAAGGCCGGCCACGTCGTGCGCGGCGCCGACCTTTCGGAAGCCTCGCGCGACGCCGCCGCCGCCCAGGGCGTCAGCGTCTCAGCCAACGCCGTCGACATCGTCGCCGGCGCTGACGTGATCATCACCATGCTGCCCAACGGCAAGCTGGTGCTCAACGTCTGGGAGCAGGCGCTGCCTGTCGCGAAGAAGGGCGCCCTGTTCATCGATTCCTCCACTATCGACGTCGACAGCGCCCGCGTCGCCCACCGCATGGCCGGGGAGGCCGGCATGGCGGCGCTCGACGCGCCGGTTTCCGGCGGCGTCGGCGGCGCCGCGGCCGGCACGCTGACCTTCATGGTCGGCGGCGCCAAAGAGGCCTTCGACGCCGGCAAGGCGGTGCTCGACGTCATGGGCGGCAAGATCGTGCATTGCGGCGACGCCGGCGCCGGGCAGGCCGCCAAGATCTGCAACAACATGATCCTCGGCATCTCGATGATCGGCGTTTGCGAAGCTTTCGCCATGGGCGAGAAGCTTGGCCTGTCGCATCAGGCGCTGTTCGACGTGGCCTCCACGTCCTCGGGCCAGTGCTGGTCGATCACCTCGTATTGCCCGGTGCCTGGCCCGGTCCCGACCTCGCCGGCCAACAACGGCTACAAGCCGGGCTTCGCCGTCGACCTGATGCTGAAGGATCTGAAGCTGTCCCAGGACGCGGCCTCGACCAGCGGCGCCGCGACGCCGCTCGGCGCGGCTGCGGCGGCAATCTACGAGCGCTTCGCGGCGGCGGGGTTCGGCGGCTCCGATTTTTCGGGGATCATCAACTTCCTGCGCGACGGCAAGCACTAGTCGTCTGTATCCCGCCTGAACGGATTCCGGCCTGCCAGACGTTCCGTCTGGCCGACGCCCTCACGTCAGATCGCGACAGCATGGATATTCTGGAAAGGCCCCGTCCCACGGGGCCTTTTTTTCGCCGGTTCCAGACTTCGGGCTTGCGTTTTTTTGCAACACGGCCGGAACAAATTTTGAGCCGGTCAAAATGCGGGCCTCGTTTATCTGTCTGTAATGAAAAGAATTTTATGCAGGTTGGGTTGCTTTTCCCAAACGGCTTACGGGTAGCGTCCGCCATGATCCCGCCATGAAGGTGGCGCCGCCATCAAGACCACGCTATGCGAGACTGGTTTGCCAGTAGCGGAATCGGATGGACATGCAGGGTTCAGGCTCTTCCAAACCGGCGGCGCGTCCCGTCCTTCAGGGAAGCGGACCGGCGGGCGCGACAACGGCCCGGCCGGCGCAGGCGCAGGCCCAGACGACAAACCGGTTCGACCCCACGGTCGACGCCGCCCAGTTGCTGCGTCGCGTGGGGTTCTTCACCCTGGTGTTCCTGCTGCCCATCGGCGCCGTGGTCTCCCGTCGCGCGGCCGTGATTCTGACGCCGATCGCCGTGGCCCTGCTGGTGCTTGCCAGCCTGATCGATCGCGCGCCCAGGAAGCCCCTGCGCGCCATTCGCGACGTGTTCATGACGCCAGGCGGCGTCGCTGCGCTGGTGCTGCTGGGCTGGGCGATTGTTTCCATCAGCTGGACGCCGTTTCCCGAAACCGCCACTGAGAAGGCCATCCAGATCGGCTGGATGACCCTGATTGGCGTTGCTGGCGTGGCGAGCCTGCCGGAGCGGGTGCGCACCGCCAATCTGCATCTCATCCCCGTCGGCGTCGCCATCGGCGCGCTTGGCGCCCTGGCGCTGGGGGCGTTCCGCGCCCAGGACGTCAACGCCGAACTGATGGACGCCGATCCGCTGGAGCGCGGCCTTGTCGTGCTGGCGGTGATGGTCTGGCCGGCCGTGGCCTGGCTGGTGTCGCGGCGGCGCATTCTCGGCGCCTGCGTGCTGCTCGGCGTTGTGGCGGTGGCGACCTGCGTCATGCCGGAGAGCGCCGCCCTGCTCGCTGTCGCTGTCGGCGCCGTGCTGTACGCGATCACCCGGCTGACAGGCGATCGCGGCGTGCGGGTGATCGCGGTGCTGATGCCGGCGTTGCTGGCGCTGGCCCCGCTGTTCCCGCTGATCCTGCGGCCGTTCCTGAAGTTTTTCCACGGCCCGTTGTATCCCGGCGCCGTGGCGCTGCGCGCCTGGGCTGAGGAAACCGGCAGTGAGCCGCTGCGCATGATCACCGGACACGGTCTCGACACCAGCATCCGCGCCCGTGTCGCCGGCTACCTGTCGCCGGATGCGCCGCGCACGCTGCCGTTCGAGATCTGGTATGAGCTGGGCGTTGTCGGCGCCCTGGCGGCGGCTGTGGCGCTTGGCTACGCCATCTTCGCCTCGCGCCGCCACAACAATCCGGCCCTGACCTCCGGCATCGTCTCCTGCTTTGGGGCCGCCTTCACCGTCGCCTGCTTTGGCGCCGCCAACGCCCAGTCCTGGTGGCTGGCGACCCTGGGGGCGACGATCATCACTTTCGTGGCCATCCAGCGCGGCGAGTTCCGCAATGCCCGC
>NZ_BNCG01000009.1:0-97126 GCF_014656355.1 Camelimonas fluminis | reverse complement strand
TTGCCGGCTTGCGCAAGCCGGCTCCGGCCCCGGCGGACTGACGCCAGACCGGTCTGGCGTATGTTCGCCGGGGCCGGGTGACGCGCCGATTGCCAGCGCTTTGAAAAACCGAAGGCCCCGGACGTTTGTCCGGGGCCTCTTTTTATCGCGTGCGCTGGACGCCGCGCCTGACGATTTCAGGAGTGCGCCAGATGCACTGCGCGGGCGGCGTGGCGGCCATAGGGCGGCGCGGCGTACAACTGACGCTCAAGCCCCCCGTTCGGTCTCCAGGGCCTCCAGAAACAGCTGCAACGCGGCCTCGGCGAACAACACCATATTACGCTCCCGCCCGGGCTCGCCGGTCTTGATGACGCGGGACAGGTTCACCGGGCCCGCAACGGCCATGCAACTGTGCCCGGTTGAATCGCCATAGCTGTTGCCGGCAGGACCCGCCGCGCCGGTTTCGGATACGCCCCAGGTCGCGCCAAGCCGCTCGCTGACAATGCCGGCCATGATCCGGGCATAGGGCTCGGTCGAGCTGCGGATGCCTGGCGGCAGGCGCTCGATGCCCATGAAGGCGCGCGCGGCGGGGCGGGCGTAGGTAACGCTTGCGCCATGGAAATAGGCTGATGCGCCTGGAACCGAGAGCAGCGCCGCCGCGACCAGGCCGCCGGAGGAGGATTCGGAAACGCCGACCGTTTCCTTGCGGGCGAACAACCGTTCGGCGCAGGCATGGGCGAGGCGGGTGAGGGAAGGGGGAATCAGCTCAGTCATGAAGCCAGCGTGCTGGGTTTTTCGCCGGCTGAACAGCGTCAAAACCAGGCCCGGTGAAAAACCGCCGCAAGAAGAAAAACGGTCGCCAGCCGGCGTCACATAAAAAAACCGGCCCTTGCGGACCGGCGTCTCCCTTTCGGGGATCTCTCCTGCGCGTATTTTCTGGCGGAAGGAGATTGGTGGAGCCAGGCGGAATCGAACCGCCGACCTCTTGAATGCCATTCAAGCGCTCTCCCAACTGAGCTATGACCCCACTTTTTCCGGCGGCCGTTTGGGGCGGTCGCCGTGGATGAACGCGGTATAGTCAGACGCGGGCTGATACACAAGCGTCATATGGCGGGTGCGACGTTTTTTTCCCCGCCTGTTGATGACGGCGCCGGGCGCGGCCCTTCACGCCAGCTTCTCCGCGCGTCGCGGGCAGGGGAAATCGTGGAGGCGCCTGGGCGTCTTCCGGCCAGCATTGTCCGGGAACATCCGCCACTTTTCCTGCCCTCCAGCGGACACTGGTCGACCAGACGACGCGGGGCTGGTCAAACGACGCTCAGGGGCGGAAACGCCTCCGCCGATCAGGCCGGAGCGCCCGGGGAGCGCTGGCGTCCGTCACGGCATAAAAAAACCGGCCCTTGCGGACCGGCGTCTCCCTTTCGGGGATCTCTCCTGCGCGTATTTTCTGGCGGAAGGAGATTGGTGGAGCCAGGCGGAATCGAACCGCCGACCTCTTGAATGCCATTCAAGCGCTCTCCCAACTGAGCTATGACCCCACTTTTTCCGGCGGCCGTTTGGGGCGGTCGCCGTGGATGGAGGCGGTATAGTCAAACCGCCTCCGGAGCACAAGCGCTCAAAACGCTTTTGCTCAGATTTCCTCGTCGTCGTCGATGTCGCTGTCGATAAGTCCGGCGACGTCGTCGTTATCTTCCTCTTCTTCGAGGAAGGCGTCGTCGTCATCGCTGTCGCCATCGACATCCACGTCGACGTCCACATCGATCTTGCCGTCCTCCTCGCTGTCGGCCTCTTCGAGGGACACGGTCGCGGGATCGGCGCTTTCGTCGTCGGCGTCATCCTCCACCGGGCGCGCGTTCTTCGCCTGCGGCTCGAACATCGAGCGCGGGAACGCCTCGCCGGTGTACGGCGACACGATAGGATCCTTGTTCAGATCATAGAACTTGCGGCCCGTGGTCGGACAGACCCGCTTCGTTCCGAGTTCCGGCTTTGCCACAGCAGACTCTCTTTCGGAAATTGCGAGCGTCCCCGTTAGTAAAGGCGCCCGGTGCTGTCAATCCACGGATTGCCTCACTGGCTGATTGCGTCGTCAGAACGACGCTTCGCCGGGGCGTGATGTGGGAGCGCCAACGGACCCGCGCAAGGCGGCTGGCGCTGATTCTGGATGCGCGACGGTCAAGCCTTATCCTGACAAGATCCGTTGCATTGCGCATCTGGAAAAATGCGCGGGAAGCATCGCCGGTCCGCGCCAGGCGCAGGCGACAGCGGGTCCGGGGAAGCGGGCCCCCTAGCGGCCGCTGCGCAGCCGGGTCCACAACCGGGTGATGGCGCGCTGGCTGCGGTCGTCCGGGGTCGTGGTGGTGAACAGACGGGACATGGTGGCTGCATCCGGGTAGACGTTGGGGTCGTTCAGCAACGCCGGCTTCACCAGGGCCCGGGCGTCGCCATTGCCGCTGGCGTAGGCAATGAAATTACTGTTCGCCGCCGCGACGTCAGGCCGCATCATGAAGTTGATAAAGGCGTGCGCCTCAGCCGAATGGGGGGCGTCGACGGGAATGGCGAAGTTGTCGAACCACATCTGCGCGCCCTCCCTGGGCAGCACATAGGCCACCTCAACGCCGTTCTTCGCCTCCTGGGCGCGGCGGCGCGCCTGAAGGATGTCGCCGGAATAGCCAAAGGCCATGCAAATGTCGCCGTTGGCCAGGGCGGCGATGTATTCGGAGGAGTGCAGCTTGCGAATGTCGCCGCGCACCTTGCCCAGGGCGTCCGCGGCGGCCTGCAGGTCGGCCGGCGCCTTCGAATCCGGATCACGCCCCACATAGCGCAGGACTGCTGGCAGCACGTCTTCCGCCGCGTCGAGAATCATGATCCCGCAGGACTTCAGCTTGCCAGCCAGCTCAGGCTTCATCAGCAGGTCGAGGCTGTCCAGCTTCACGTCCGGTCCCAGCGCCGCGCGCGCCTTCGCCACGTTCACGCCGAGGCCCGTCGTGCCCCACATATAGTTCACCGCGTGGCGGTTGCCTGGATCATAATTGGCGAGACGCGCGGCGATCTCCGGCCAGGCGTGTTTGAGATTGGGCAGCGCCGCTCTGTCCAGCTCCTTCAGGACGCCGGCGCGGATCAGCCGCTGCACGGTTGGCCCGGTGGGAACCACCACGTCATAACCGGATTTGCCGGCAAGCAGCTTGCTCTCGATGATCTCGTTGTTGTCGTAAGTGTCATAGACGACGCGGATGCCGGTCTCTTCCGTGAATTTCTTCAGCATCGCCGGGTCGATGTAGTCCGACCAGTTGTAGATGTTGACGACGCGCTCATCGGCGCCGCGCACCGGCCCCGCAGTCCCGGCGACGGCGAGGGACAGCGCGCCGATGGCGGCGGCGAACAGGTTGCGGCGACTGAAGGACGCAAGACGGGGCGGGCGCAGCCGGAGCATGGCGAATTCCTGGGGCGTGGCAGTTCTTGAACGTGGGCGGAAGCCGGACATTCTCACCGATGCGCGGCGGCGTACAGCCCCTGGAAGCGCCGTCAGCGCCGGATCTGACGGCGGGCGCTGTTACAGCCGGCCGCCAAGCCGCGCCAGCAGCAGGGCCGTGACGCCCGCGCCGCAGGCCAGCAGACCAAGCTGGGCCCACAGCCCATCCGCGAACAGCGCCAGCGCGGCGAGGCCAGCGAGCGCCACGTTGGCGACGGCGACGTGGCTGACAACGCGCAACGCCGTCCAGCCCCGGTCCGCCGCCTGCTGGTAAAAGTGCTGGCGATGCGCCTCCCACACCCGTTCGCCCCGCGCCAGTCGGCGGCACAGGGTGATGGTGGCGTCGGCGCAATAGTACATGGGCAACAGCAGGGCCGGGACCAGCGCGCCGCCCGAAGCCAGCAAAAACAGCAGCCACGCGACGATCAGGCCAATCGCCAGCGAGCCGACGTCGCCGAGAAACAGTCGCGCCGGCGGCAGGTTGAACGGGGCAAAACCCAGCATGCCGCCACACAGCGCCGCCGCGACCACCGCGAGAAGCGTCGCCTGGGCGCCGCCCGCGCCAGCCAGGGCGCCAAACAGCGACAGGGCGAGCAACATGGGCGTGACGCCGGCGACGGTCAGCCAGTCCAGTCCATCCATGAAATTGGTGAGATTGACGAACCACAGGCCAGCGAAGACCTCAAAGGCGCGCTCCACGGCCAGCGGCAGGTCGGGCGTCAGCCGGGCGCCGTCGCCTACCGCCCACAGCGCCAGCCAAATGGTGAGCGCCTGGCCCGCAAGGCGCGGCGCGACGGGCAGCGGACGGATGTCATCGACGGCGCCGATCAGGCCGATCAGCGCCGCCGCCAGCGCGAGCCATCCGGCGCTTTCGCGGGAACCCGGCGGTAGCCAGGCCATGGCCGCCGCCAGCGCCAGGGCGATGAAACAGCCGCCGAGCACGGCGATGCCGCCGCCCTGCGGCGTGGGCGTCCGGTGGCTGGAGCGGGCGTTGGGGCGGGCCAGCGCGTAGCGTTGCAGCAGCGGCTGCAGAACGATCACCAGGACGCCGGCGGCGATGGCGGCGGCAAACAGGGCGGCCAGAAGGGGAAGCAAGCCGATTCTCCAGGAAGAAGGCGCGATGCGCTGCAGCAAAATCCGCTCATGCTGAACCGGACGTTCACCATGTCTTTTTAGCCGACGCGTTCCTCACGCGAAATGGCGTCCACGCCGCTGGAAAACACGCTTCAGCGTATTGCGGCAACCCGAAGCTTTGAGAAATCCGGGGCTTTGAGAAAGCGACGGCGCGCCCACGCGCCTGTCCGTGCGGCTGGCGCGCCACGAAACCGCCCGCAAATGGTCCGCGTCCAGCGCTGCAATCGCCTGTATTGCGCCCTGGATGATGCGGAAAGTCCGTCTGTTGGCGAATCCCGGCAGCCAGGGAAACGTCCGCGCAAGTGATCCCTGAGCGCGTTCCGTCGATTTGCGAGCCCGCAATGTTCTTCGCGAAAGGCGGGCTCCGCTTTCTTCAAGAATGCTCTGGCGCCCCGGCGTTGCGGCAACGGCCGGGCTCACGGAATGGGTCCCTGGCGACCATCCGGTCGAACCTGCATTCAGTCGAATGTGACGGTGAGGCCTTCGCGCGCCACGAATGAGCCGGGCAGCGCCAGCGCCAGTTCCTGCTCGATGCTTCGGTGGACGTCGTCGTCGCGGTCCGGATGCAGGTGGAACATCGCCATTGCTTTGGCGCCGCCTTCGCGGCACAGGCGCACGCCTTCGCGCCAGGTGGAGTGACCCCAGCCAATGCAGCGGCAATATTCCTCTTCGAGGAACATGGAATCATAGATCACCAGGTCAGCGCCGGCGACAAAGGCTTTCAGCTCGGGCGGCGGCCCGCTGGCGTCGTGTTCGATGTCGCTGATGTAGCAGATGGCCCGGCCATTGTGGTCGAAACGGTAGCCCGTGGCGCCGGAGGGGTGGTTGAGGGGACAGGTGCGGATCTGGCGTCCAGCGATATCGAGGGTTTCCCCGGCGCGGAAGCCATGGTGCGCGAAGGTCGCCGGCAACAGATCCAGGGTTATCGGGAACAGCGGCGGCCGGTACATCCCGTCGATGGCGGCGGCGGCGCTGGCTCCGTCGAGGTTGCCGCACCAGGTGTGGATGACGCTGTCGGCCCGTAGCGCCGGTTTGAAAAACGGCAGCCCGGAAATGTGGTCGTGATGCAGGTGGCTGAGGAGCAGATGGATATCGGCTGGAAAGCTGCTGGCGCATCCGACGTCGCGGCATAGCGCCTGGCCCAGCTCGATGACGCCGGCGCCGGCGTCAACGATGAACCGTTGCCCGCCGACGGTGACCTCAACGCATGGCGTGTTGCCGCCATAATGGGAGAAGCGCGGACCGCACACGGGATGAGACCCGCGCACGCCCCAGAAGCGCACGGACAAACCGTTGCCCGCATTCGTGTTTGTCACAGCAGCCATCATGTCAATTTATTGACGCGGCGCGCAGGCCAATGTGTGCTGGCGCACGCGGCGCTCCAGATCGTTCATGCCAGATTTTCTCCATTGTCCACTCCGGTCACGGCGCCGGAGCGCGCGAGGCCGCCCCGGGCGAACGGTACGGCGCGCATGTCTTCCGCCAGTTCTTCGTCGCGCATGGTGATGAACAGGCTGCGTCCGTCAAGCCATACGCGCAGACGGTTCAACAGCGCGAGGGTTTGCGAGGGGGAGAGATTTTCGGTGACGCCGACAGCAACCAGCATGTCAGGCCGGCGGGCCAGGCAACGCGCCAGGTCCAGCTGGTTCTCGCGGCCGGCCATGGCGCGCATGTCCTCGGCGCTGATGCGGGAGGAAAGGCCGGAGCTGATCACCAGATCATCCAGCCCCGCCTGCTTCAGGGTCGCCGCGATGACGCCCTGGATCTTCTCCTCGGCCCCCGCGATATGGTGGGCGACGCGGCCGAACAGCAGGTTGTCGGCGAGGCTGGCGGCCCGGCAGACCTCATCCGGATCGTAGAACGCGACAGCGGACTCCAGGCTGCGCGGCAACAGCTCGCGAAACACCGGGCGCGCCTGCACGATGCGCTGTTTGAGGCTGTCGTCGAGCAGGCCGAGGCGGTGCCGGGATTCCACGTAACGGAAGGCGAGGTTGACCAGCAGGTCCCGGTCACGCGCGGCGGCCGCGCCGCGCGGTCGCCGGTCGCCGGCGTGGCGGTCGAGCAACTCCTCGTAGGCGCCGCGTTCGCCGTAGTGGAAGAATGAAAACTGCCGGAACAGCGGGTGCCCCTCCGGCACGCCCTCGAACATTTCCAGCATGCTGCGGGCCACGGCGAGGCCCATTTGCTCCAGGGGCCGTCCCAGATCCTCGGCGGCGAGAACCGCCCGGACGAACGGATGGCTGGCGAGGTTCGACTCGCCGAACGTGTCGCCCACCGGCAGACCGAACATCAGGTTTTCCGCCACCGTGGCGTGCATGTTGTAGGCGGCGGGATCGAAGGGATCGACAAGGGCCGCTGCATCAGCCCGTTCAAGCTCGTCGCGGACAGCGCTGCGGGCCGCGACGACGCGGGCCGCGATCTGCGGGTCGGCGCCATTCTCCACGGTCGCTGCGAGACCCAGCGCGTACACCGCGTCGTCGAGGCCCGCGACGCGGATGACCTCCTCCAGCGTCGCGCGGTCTGGCCCATGCACCAGGCCGCGGTCATCGCCCCATTCCGCGCAGCCATATTGCAGATTTTCGAGCACGGTGCCGGTCAGCACGATCGGGGCGCCGCCGGCATAGGCGATGAATTTGGGGCGGGTCGGGCCGGCGATGCTCTGCAATGGCCGCTCGCCAATACGGATGGAGCCGGCGGTGGCGTCGAAGGCGCCGCCGAGCAGGCCAGCGAACACCTCCGCGCCGGAGCCGGGTTCGCCCACCAGCGCGACGTGGGCGGGAAGCGGAACGCTGAGCGAGACCCCCGAGACCCGCAGCCCGCTGGCCGGGTCGAACGCCGCCACGCCTTCAGCGGTCAACGGGGCGGCCAGCGTCCCGCTGGTGATGGGCAGCGCCTCGCGGGGCCGCCGCGCGGCCAGCGAGCCGTTGGCGCGGGCGATGTCGCCAAGCACGGCGCGCGCCCGCTCCCGCTCCCGCCGCCAGGCGACCAGAGCGTTGACAGGTCGTTGCAGCAGCACCGAGGCGAACACCAGGGAGACCATGCCGCCGAGGGTCAGGCGTCCCTGCATCACCCACCAGCAGCCCCAGGTGATCATCAGCAGCGGGCCGCATTCGCGCAGAAAGGCGCGGGCGGCGGAGGCGAGGGAGACCTTGCGGGCCAGCGGGCGCCACAGGGCGTCGAGCCGCGTCAGCAGGCTGCGGAAGTAGCCCTCCTCGACGCCAAAGGCGCCATGCAACTGAATGGCGACGGCGCGGCTGGCGGCGCCGCGCGCGGCCCGGGTCATTGTCCGTTCGCGGCGGCGCGCCTCATCGGCGAGCCGGGCTTCGGCGCGGGCGACCCACAGGATGACGATGACATTGGCGATGGTCAGCCCCAGCAGCATGGCGCCGGAATGCACGCCGACGTGGACGCCGAACGCCAGCACGATGGCAAGCTGGCTCAGCGCCATGGTGGGCACGATGATGGCGTCGCCAAAGAACCAGGCGATCGCCGACAGTCCGCCCCCAGAAAGCTGGGCGACGTCATCGGCGTCGTCATGGGTCATGCCGCGCGAGCCGGCGATGCGGCGAAACAGGCGCAGCCGGAGCAGGCTGGCGAGGCGCCGCGCGATGATGCTGCGCAGCGCCGCGACCATGGATATCAGCAGGCTGCGGAGCGCCAGCAGGCCGAGAACCGCGATGCACCCGGCGAGGAAATAGGCGTTGCGCTCCAGCGCCAGCCCCTGGAACAGCCGCCATCCGCTCTGGAACATCCGCTCGGGCAACGGGATGGCGAGCGGAAGGAAACTGGCGACGGTCCTGTCGCGGAAGGCGAGACCCAGCACGGCGTCGTCGACGAGAATCCGCGGCAGCTCGAGCAACAGCCAGTTCACGGGCGCCATGACCAGCAGGGCCAGCAGGGCGACCAGATGCAGCAGGCGGCTGTTCTGCCAGACAAAACGGATCGGATTTCGTTCCATCGACCGTCCAACTCCAGGGACATGGGCCCCATACGCGAAAGCCTCGGGAGCGAAGGTTCAGGGCAGGACCCTGGTCACGTTTCGCCTTGCACGTTTCGCCTTGCCGGCGATGGCGTTTTGCAGCCGGGTGGGAGCGCGGTTGCACTGGAAAATGCGTCAGATCAAAAAACTGGAGCAGTGCGCCGTTTCAGCTTGATCGAACTTTGCCCTGACGCCAACCCTGCGCTTATATCGGGGATCTCTGCAATGGCCCAGCCTCCGCCCGATCCGGGCGGGGCTTGCGGCAATCTGCAAACCAGGCGCCGGGGAAAAAGGCGCGGGAGGAACTGGAGCATGGACGCGCAGACGCGACCGGATGACGCCGGCCTGGGTGAGTTCGACTACATCATTGTCGGCGCCGGCTCGGCAGGCTGCGTGCTCGCCAACCGGCTGTCGGCCGATCCGCGCAATCGCGTGCTGGTGCTGGAGGCGGGCGGCCGCGACAACTGGATCTGGTTCCACATTCCCGTCGGCTACCTGTTCGCCATCGGCAATCCGCGTTCGGACTGGATGTTCCGCACCGAGCCGCAGTCCGGGCTGAACGGCCGGGTTCTCAACTATCCGCGCGGCAAGGTGATCGGCGGCTCCTCGGCCATCAACGCCATGATCTACATGCGCGGCCAGGCGGCGGATTACGACGGCTGGCGCCAGCGCGGCCTTGCCGGCTGGGGTTGGGAGGACGTGCTGCCGCACTTCCTGCGCATGCAGGATCACATGGCGCCGTCGAACGACCTGCAGCGCGCCGGCGGCGAATGGCGGGTGGAATACCCCCGCGTGCGCTGGGAGGTGCTCGACGCTTTTCGCGAGGCGGCGGAACAGGTCGGCATTCCCAAGGTCGACGACTTCAATCGGGGCGACAATGAAGGCTCGTCGTATTTCCAGGTCAACCAGAAACGCGGCCGGCGCTGGAGCGCGGCGCGCGGTTTCCTGAAGCCTGCCCTCGGGCGTCCCAACCTGCGCCTGGAAACCGGCGTCATTGTCGAGCGGGTCGTTATCGCGGATGGCCGCGCCGTCGGCGTGCAATGGCGTCGCGACGGCCGCAGCTTCGTCTCGTCCACCCGTGGCGAAGTCATCCTGTCCGCGGGCGCCATCGGTTCGCCGCAACTGCTGGAGCTGTCTGGCGTCGGCCAGGGGGCGCGGCTGGCGGAGCTGGGCATTCCCGTCATCCGCGATCTGCCGGGGGTCGGCGAGAACTTGCAGGATCACCTGCAGTTGCGCCCCACCTACAAGGTGTCGGGCGTGCGCACCCTCAACGCCGACTACCGCAACTGGCTGCGCAAGGCCGGGATGGCGCTGAATTACGCCGTGCTGCGCTCCGGCCCGCTGACCATGGCCCCGTCGCAACTGGGGATCTTCACCCGCTCCTCGCCGGAACACGCCACGGCCAACATCCAGTTCCACGTGCAGCCGCTGTCGCTGGACTCGTTCGGCCAGCCGCTGCACGCCTTCCCGGCCATCACCGCCAGCGTCGCCAATCTGCGCCCGGCCAGCTCCGGCTCGGTGCATGTGCGTTCAGCCAGCGCCGCCGACGCTCCCGCGATCGATCCGCGCTATCTCAGCGATCCGGCGGATGTGCGCGTCGCCGTTGATTCCATTCGCCTGACCCGCCGCATCGTCCAGGCCCCGGCCATGGCCCGTTTCCAGCCGGAAGAATACATGCCCGGCGCCGGCCTGATGAGCGACGAGGAGCTGGCCCGCGCCGCCGGCGACGTGGGCACGACGATTTTCCACCCGGTCGGCACGGCGAAGATGGGAGCCGATCACGACCGGATGGCGGTGCTTGACGGCCAGTTGCGGGTGCGCGGCGTTGATGGCCTGCGCGTCATCGACGCCTCCGCCATGCCGGCGATCACCTCCGGCAACACCAATTCGCCGACCATGATGATCGCCGAGAAGGGCGCGGCGATGATTCTGGGCGCATAAGGTCTGGTCGGGCTCCCGAACGGCGCGCGGTCCGGAAATTCATGGTTTGTTCCCGGTTTTGCCCCAATGTCATGCCAGTCACCAGCCTGCCTCGCGTGTGACCTGGCATGGCAGCCGAGATCAGGGCAGCCGCGTGAAGGCGGATGGACAGGGCACAACCCGGGCGCCGTCGTGTGCGCGGATTTGCCCGAAACAACATGACGTTCCGGAAGCGGAGTGATGAGCAGTTTTTCTGACGCCGACCTGATCCTGCCGCCGGACGGTCGCCAGTCGCCGGCGGCCCTGGCGATCCAGCGCGGCGTGCGGCGGCATTTCGCCAGCCTTGGCGCCGTCACCCTGTGCGAACTGACCCTGGCCTCATGGCGGCGCGCCGACGTGATGGCGCTGTTGCCGGACGGCCGGCTGACCATTGTCGAGGTCAAATCCTCGCTGGCGGATTTTCGCGCTGACGGCAAATGGCATGAATACCGTGACTGGTGCGACAGCTTTTCCTTCGCCGTTGCGCCGGACTTCCCTCTGGAAGTGCTGCCGGAGGACGCCGGCCTGATCATAGCCGATGCTTTTGGCGCGGAGATGCTGCGCGCCGCGCCGGCCCATCCGCTGGCCGCCGCCCGGCGCAAGGCCGTGACCCTGCGCTTCGCCCGCGCCGCCGCCGGCCGGCTGCACCGGCTGGCCGATCCCGATGGCGCCGCCGGGCTGCTGGACTGACGCCATCGCCAGAGCGTCAAGGCGTCAGGGCGCTGGTCCGGGACGTTTCGCGTTGGCGACAGACCTGTTCCGGCGCTCCAGGTTTTTGCTGTTTGAGCGGCTTCTGATCGACCGGACGATGTCGTCTGGCCGGAAAGCGCTCAGCGCTCATTTTGTGCGGATAAGGTTTGGCACGTCTGTGCCCCCCGGCCCGTAGAGCCCATAGGCCGCCGCGCAGCCGGCCTCCTTGCCGCCCTGCCCGATTTCATTCTGGTAGGACCGGATTCTGGCGGTGATGTAATTCTTGTTGGCCGGGGCGGATATATTCAGCCCGATCCTGTCGCTGAGCATGGCGATAAGGGGCAGATTGGCCCTGAACCCCGGGCAGGCCTTTTCGGCGGCCAGCACGGCGGAGATGTGATCCATCGCATTCTGGCGGTCATCGGCGGCGGCCGCGCCGGCCGGCCTGGCGAGGCTGGCCATGACCCCGGCCGCGACGACCGTCCCGAGCAATATCCTGGCTGTCATCGCCCCATTCGCTTCCATAAACGCACTGGAACCCGAACCTGGTTCTCCGCTGTCGCCCGGCTGGCCGGCTGGCCGGCGGGCGGATGTGGCGCCGGTCTGCTCAGCGCGGCGCGCGCTTGGCCAGGATGCGTTGCAGGGTGCGACGGTGCATGTTGAGCCGTCGCGCGGTTTCCGAAACGTTGCGGCCGCACAGCTCATAAACGCGCTGGATGTGCTCCCAGCGCACCCGGTCGGCCGACATGGGATTTTCCGGCGGAATGGCGCGTCCGTCGGGCAAGGCCATCAGCGCCGCATGCACCTCGTCGGCGTCCGCCGGTTTGGCGAGATAATCGAAAGCGCCGAGCTTCACCGCTGTCACCGCCGTGGCGATATTGCCGTAGCCCGTGAGGATGACGCCGCGCGCGTCGGCGCGCCGCTCCTTCAGCTTGGTGATGACCTCAAGCCCGTTGCCGTCGCCAAGGCGCATGTCGATCACCGCGTAGGCGGGGGCCTCGGCCTCGATGGCGGCAATGCCGTCAGCCACCGATTCCGCCGTGCGCACGGCATAGCCCCGGCTTTCCATGGCGCGGGCGAGCCGCGTCAGGAACGGCCGGTCGTCATCGACGATCAGCAGGCTGCGATCGCCCTCTGGCGCGGCTGGAAACGGGGCGGAAGACTCCATGATCATGCTCTCACCTGCGCGCCGGGCGCGCCGGCGTTTCCGCGCGGGACAGGCCAGGCGCGCTGTCCCCCTTGTTCACATTTGCGCCGGCTGACCAGGCTGTCAGGCCTTTCCAGCCGCTGGCGGGCGCCCGTTCGCCGGGCTTCGCCCGCGCGTGATCCGGCGCGCCCACGGCGCTGATGTGCGTCCACCGCACCTCTTTAGATCATTTTGTCAGCAAAGTGTACCAAATGGTCGCACACCCCCGGTTGCGCCTTTGACGCGGCGTCAGGTGGCTGCGACATCGCGTTCGAAAGCCTGACGCGGCCAGCGGATGGCGACGACGGCGCCGGTCGCCGGCGCCGGCGCGTTGGAGGTGGTGATGACG
Organism: Camelimonas fluminis; assembly: GCF_014656355.1. GTDB lineage: Bacteria > Pseudomonadota > Alphaproteobacteria > Rhizobiales > Beijerinckiaceae > Camelimonas > Camelimonas fluminis. Next base: position 84,384 of record NZ_BNCG01000009.1, on the reverse strand, counting down.
GCGCCCGTCCGTTCGATGAGGCTCCTGGCGATGAACAGCCCGAGCCCCAGTCCGCTGGCTGGTTCGTCGGCGTGGCGCTGCCCGGCGCCCCGGGTGGTGACGTAAGGTTCGCCGATCCGCAGCAGCACGTCGGGCGCGAAGCCGGGGCCGTCGTCCCGCACCACAATCTCCACGAACTGGTCGTTCCAGCGCTCCTCGATGGCGACGGCGTTGCGGGCGAAATCAACGGCGTTGTCGACAATATTTCCAAGCCCGTAGATGACGCCGGGGTTGCGCCGGCAAACCGGCTGCGGATCGACGCCGTCGCGCGTGACGGTGATCGGAACGCCGAAGGGGCGCTGCGGTCCGGCGACTTCCTCGACAAGGTGACTGAGACTCAGTTGCTCCATCGGTCCGGCGTCGCCATCGGCGCCCAGCGAGGTCAGCTTGCCGAGAATGCCGCGACAGCGCTCCACCTGCTCGCGGAGCAGGGTGATGTCCTCGGCCAGCGGGCTGCCCGGCGGCGCCTCCCGCGCCATTTCCTTGGTGACCAGGGTGATGGTGGCGAGCGGCGTGCCCAGTTCGTGGGCGGCGGCGGCGGCGAGGCCGTCAAGCTGGGTCAGGTGCTGCTCGCGGGCCAGCACGAACTCCGTGGCCGACAGCGCCTGGGCCAGCGACCGCGCCTCGTCGGCGACGCGCCAGGCGTAGATGGCGGTGAAGGCGATGCCGAGCGTGATCGCCGTCCAGATGCCGATGATGTAGACGAAGGGCAATTCCAGCGTCTCGCCAGGCGACCAGGGCAGCGGGCGGCGCCAGAAAATCAGGGCGGTGGCGTAGAGCGCCGAGAGCGCGCCAAGCGCCATGGTGACGCGCGGCGGCAACGAGGTGGCTGAAATCAGCACCGGCGCGAGGAACAGGATGGCGAAGGGGTTCTGCAGGCCGCCGGTGAGGTACAGCAGTCCGGCGAGTTGGGTCAGGTCATAGGCCAGCAGGCCGGTGGCCGGCCACAGGCTCAGCCGGTGACTCATGGGATAGCGGATGCGCAGCGCGATGTTCAGCCACGCCGATACGGCGATGAGCAGGAAACACAGGCCGAACGGCAACGAAAATCCGAGGCCGAAATGCACGCCGGCCACCGCCACGCTCTGGCCAATGACGGCGAGCCAGCGCAGGCGCACAAGGGTGTCGAGGCGAAGACGGCCCGGTGAGGCGGTGGTCGACAGGGCGTCTTCGGACAGCATGAGACCTTCCGGGTTGGCGCCGCCGCCGCGGACAACGCATGGTCAGTTGCGGACGGCGTCCGCGTCTGCGTCAATATGGCTGATCCGCGTCAGCCGCGAAATGGTCATGGTGGACGCGGCGCGCCGCGCCGCGCCGCCAGAATCGTGAAACCCGAACTGGTCACGACTGCAATGATTGCGCTTTTCTTCATATCACAGATATGTGATAATCAGGCTTGCCTAATTGTTGAAACGATATAAATGGCAGTTGATGCTGATGCGGCTATTTCGAAGAAGCATTTCTGAAAATGACACCGTTTCGGTTCGTTCTGGCGCGGAAGTTTTTGAGGTAATTCTACGCCGTCGCCATGATGCGCGGCGTTTTACCTTGCGTGTCTCACAAGTTACTGGTGAAGCAACGTTGACGATGCCCCAGCGCGGCGATGTGCGGGCGGCCGTGCGTTTCGCCGAAGCGCATGGAGACTGGATCGCCGCCCGACTTCGCCGGGTTCCCAAGCGCATCGAGTTCAGACCCGGCGCCGTGGCGCTGGTGCGCGGCGCGCCGCATCCGATCGTCTGGCAGGCCAGCGCCCGGGCTGTTCCGGCCATCGCGCCGCACCCGGATGGCGGGATGATGATTCTGACAGGCGGCGATCCGCGGCATGCGCCGCGCCGGGTGCAGGAGTTCCTGCGCCGGGAGGCGGCGCGGGATCTGGAGCGCGCGGTGGATCGCCATTCCAGGGCGCTCGGCGTGCGGGCCAGAAGCATCACGCTGCGTGACCAGCGCACCCGTTGGGGGTCCTGCACCGCCGCCGGGCGGCTCAACTTCTCATGGCGGCTGATCATGGCGCCGCCGGAGGTGCTTGATTATCTCGCCGCCCATGAGGTGTGTCATCTGCGCGAGATGAACCATTCGGAGCGTTTCTGGGCCTTGGTCTACAACCTGTGCCCGGGGACGGATGAGGCGGAAGCCTGGCTGAAAGCCCACGGGGCCAGCCTGCACCGCTACGGCGTGGGCGGTGATGGCGCTGATGGTGACAGCGATGCGGGGCTGTCAGCAGGCGAGGCGGCCTGACCGGCCGCCTGACGTCAGAACCTGGCGGGCCCAGCAGGTTCTGGTCCATCCCGAAGGCGCATGGCGTTTTCCGCAATGCCGATTTGAGCTTTGCGAATCGCGGATGCGTCCGTTCACGACCTGGCATGAAGGCTGCCCTTCGAAGCAGCGTCTGCGGCTGACGACCCTGCCGGGGGGCTTCACGCGAGGCGGATGCCGCTCCGGCCGGAGAAAACGCATCAGTTCAAAAAGGTCGCGCGCGAATCGGGTCCGCTATGGGCGGGTCCCGCTTCAGGGCGGTTTCCTGACTTGCGCGAACCCTGAACGTGCGGCCGTGCGTCTCGCGATGACCGCGTCCGGCGCATGTCCAACATCAGGCCGATGGACGGCCGCAAACGCCGCCGGTCGTTCAGCGTCCTCTTCGACCGCCGCCGTCCTCGCCAAACGCCTCTGCAGCCAACCCAAACAGGTCCGCGCTGGCGCCTCACGCCTCGAAAAGCGCGGCGAAAACGACCTTGCTGTGGTGAAGCCCGCTTCAGCCAGAATCTGGATGCTATTTGTGAGGCGGTGACCTAAAAATTTACCCTCGGACGCCGCAGGGGGCGTTCAGGCGGGAGCCCGACCATGATCAAGATGAGCGTCTACTATCCGGCCGATGGCGGCTCGAAATTTGATCACGCCTACTACCGCGCCAGCCACTTGCCGCTGATCAAGGAACGGCTCGGCGCCGCCTGCCTGCGTTACGAGATAGAGAAGGGCCTTGGGGGGCGCGAGCCTGGAAGCGCGCCGGAGTTTATCGCGGCGTGCCATATCTACGCGCCGGACCTGGCGACATTCCAGGAGGCGTTCGGCCGACACCGCGCGGAGATTGTCGCGGACGTCGCCAACTATACGGACATCGCGCCCATCGTGCAGATGAGCGAGGTCGTTGTTGGATAAGGAGCTTCGACGCGTCAGGCCTGGCGGCTGAACCTTCTCCGGCTGGACCTTCCCGGATCGGCCTCGTGCTGGCGCACCCGATCCAGGGCGACTTGGTCGACGCCGGACCGTCAGCGACCGGAAGCATGGCGTTGCCGTCGAGGCGACAACGACCCTGCTCCCGTCAAACGGCGCCACAATCAAAAATCTGGCGCCGCCCTGCGGATCGGCGACCTGTGGAGCGACGCCGGCATTTGCATCCGCCTCCTTGCCCGGCGCGCGCATGCCATATTCACAAGTTTCACCCGAGAGTCATGTTTTGCCAGTGGCCTGGCTCCGACCGCGCCGCCTGGTATCGGGGGAGGCGAATGTCGGAAGCTGGCCGCCAGAGCATTTTCGAGAAAAGTGGCGCCCGCTTTTCGTGAAGAAAATGCGTCAGATGAAAGAGATCGAGCATTCTGGCGAACGGGCTTTTCCCGAAAATGCTCTGGAGCGCCTTCCGATCGTCCGGAACCGGCTGATCGATCAAAATTCGCTCAAACCAAAGAGAACTGGAGCAGTTTGCGATCCAGATTGATCGAAAATGCTCTAGCCGCCGAACAGCCGTTCAAAGAAGTTTGGCTCCCGGCGCTGCGGCTGTGGTTGCGGCGCCTGGCCACCTTCACCCTGCTGCTGCGCGCTGGCCCAGCCGGCGGCCGGGGCTGGCGCCGGCGTCCAGGGAACTCCAGGCAGCGGACCAGGCTTGAGGTTGCGCGAGGCGACCTGCATCACCCGGTTCCAGACGTCGAGCGGCAGTGAGCCGCCGGTCACCTTCTTCATCGAGCTGTTGTCGTCATTGCCGATCCAGACGCCCGTGACGAGCTGGTTGGTGAAGCCCATGAACCAGGCGTCGCGGAAATCCTGGGTGGTGCCGGTCTTGGCGCCGATCTCCCAGCCAGGCAGCTTCGCCTTGCTGCCGGTGCCGCTGGTCGCCACCTGCCGCAACATGGCGTTGATCATGCCCTCGTTCTTCGGCGTGATCACCGGGCCAAGGCTGTTTGGCATGCGCTTGTAAAGCGCTTTGCCATCGGTGGTCTTCACCGACTCGATCACATAAGGGATGACGCCGATGCCGCCGTTGGAGAACGCGGCGAAGGCGGCGGTCAACTCGATCGGCGTCACTTCAGAGGTGCCAAGGGCAATTGAGGCGTTGGATTGCAGCGGCGAGGTAATGCCGAGACGCTGGGCCGTGCGCACCACGGCCTTGGGGCCAAGCTCCAGCGTCAGTTTCACCGGGATGGTGTTGATGGAGTGGGCCATGGCCGTCAGCAGGGTCATGGGGCCCGAGTAGCGCCGGGAATAGTTGGAGGGCGACCAGCCGCCGGATGAGACCGGGCCATCCTCACGCACCGCATCCGGGGTCATGCCGTGCTCGATGGCGGTGAGATAGACAAAGGGCTTGAAGGCGGAGCCAGGCTGGCGCCGGGCGTTGGTGGCGCGGTTGAACTGGCTCTCGGCATAGCTGCGCCCACCCACCAGCGCCTTGAGGGCGCCGTCGGAGGCGAGGGTGACGACCGCGCCCTGATGGGCCCCGAGTTTTGCACCCTGCTTGCCGAGTTCGTCGTTGAGGGCCGCCTCGGCCGACATCTGCAGCGGCATGTCGATGGTGGTGCGAACCTGCACGTCCTGCTCGATCTTGCCGACGAAGTCGTCCAGCACGTCCATCACGAAGTCGGCGGCGTAGTTGGCGGACCGGGTTCCGCCCGGCTTCACCGCCGTGGCCGGGGTCATGATCGCGCCCTTGGCCTGCTGCTCGGTGATGAACTTCTCGTTCGCCATGGCGGTCAGCACGAGCTGCGCCCGCGCCTGGGCGCCCTCGGGATTGCGCGTCGGCGCCAGCCGCGCCGGGGCCTGGACAAGGCCGGCGAGCATCGCTGCTTCCGCGATGGTCACGTCCCTGGCGTCCTTGCCGAAGTACCGGTGCGCGGCGGCCTCGACGCCATAGGCGCCCGCGCCGAAATACACGCGGTTGAGATACAGTTCGAGAATCTGTTCCTTGCTGAACTTGCGCTCGAGCCATACCGACAGGATCAGCTCCTGGATCTTGCGCGACATGGTCCGTTCCTGGGTGAGGAACAGGTTCTTGGCCAGCTGCTGGGTCAGGGTCGAGCCGCCCTGGGACACGCCGCCGGCGGACACGTTGCGCAGCAGGGCGCGCGCCACGCCGGCCGGGTCGACGCCGTAGTGATCATAGAAACGCCGGTCCTCGATCGCCACGAAGGCTTTCGGCAGATACGGCGGCAGCTCTTTGACCTTCACCTCACGACCGCCCATGTCGCCCTTGTTGGCGATCAGCGAGCCGTCCGCCGCCAGAATGGCGACGTTGGGCGCGCGCTTGGGCACGGTCAGCTGGTCCATCGGCGGCAACAGCGAGAAGTGGTAGCCGATGACGCCGGCGACGCCGAGCATGGCGACGACCGCCAGGCTGAAGCCCAGCCGGAACAGGTGGCCAATGAACGACCGCCTGCGCCGCGTCCGCGGCGCCGCGGCGCCGCGCGCCGCCCTGGTCTTCCGTTTGCTTCGTTGTCCGCCTTTGGCCACGCGCTTCCCTGCTCCCAAGTCGTCAGCCATCCGCGCGGCCGCCGCGGGGGCGGCCTCTGGCGCGGACTGCTGCGGGGCTGGGCTGGCCCCATCGTCAAACGAAGGCTCTCGCCGGCTCTGCGGCCGGGAAGCCGGGGCGCCGCCGCCGCCCGCGCCGCTCCGGCGCCAGCTGTCGGAAGCGTCAATATGAATCTCACTGGCCGCTGCGTCCCGGCGCGTCGCCGCCGCGCTGTCGGCCGGGGCATCGGCATGCTGGTCAAACTGTTGGCCGAAACGGGGTTCCCGCCTGTTGTTCGGGCCGTCGGAAAACGTCATGGCGCCATTGGATCCAGAAGCGACAGGAATATCGTGAGGCGCGTTCATGCAAAACATGGCGCGCTGATCCCGCAACGGGATTCCTGTCCCTGTATTGAGATGGTAAATGTGGCGGTTTAAGGGGGTATTAAGCCGGAGGGGCCGGGGAGCGCCTTTTCAGCCGCCTGACGGCGGGGTTGCGATGCGCGGTCCGGTCATGCGCCGCACAGCGTGCGTCGCGGGGTTTTCAGGGAAGGCGGATCCGGCGCCGCAGCCAGCGCGCCAGCGCGACGCTGGCCGACGGTTCCGGCTTTGATCAGGAAGGCCGCGTTCTCCATATGACCTTTTGCTGAACAGTTCTGGCCCGCGCGGATGATCGGGAATGCTTTACGTAACTGACAGGATCGTCATTGACGCCGACGAGCTGACCGAGCGGTTCATCCTCGCGGGCGGAGCCGGCGGCCAGAACGTCAACAAGGTGGCGACGGCGGTGGAGCTGCGCTTCGACGCCCGCAACTCCCCGGCGTTGCGGCCCGCCGTGGTCGAGCGGCTGCTGCAGGTCGCCAGTCATCTGGCCACCCGGGACGGCGTGATCGTCATCAAGGCCAACCGGTTTCGCACCCAGGAGCGCAACCGCGCCGATGCCCGCGAGCGGCTGGCGACCATGATCCGCGCCGCCGCCGAGCCGCCGCCGCCGCCACGCAGGCCCACCCGCCCCACACGCGCCTCTCAGCATCGCCGGCTCGACGCCAAATCCCGCCGCGCCGGGGTCAAAAGCGGTCGCGCCCGGCCCTCGCATGACGACTGAAGCCGGCCGCGCCGCGTCAGACCCCACGCCGCCGGCGCGTGCGGATTGCTCATGCGGATTGTTCATGGCCGTGCATGTCGCCATGCAACCAGCGTTGGCCAGATTGATCCATCATGCTGTTGATGGACTACCGGGGGCCTGTCTGTGTCCGTAATTTTGAAATCCGCTTTTCCTCAGGGGCTGCCTTGCCCGGTGAAAAGTCCGGGCGGATCGCGCGGGGCGGTCGCCTCGCAGGACGCGCATGTACTGAAAACAGGGGCCAGGCCGGTCAGCCTGACCGGGCCGCTGCAGAGCAACAAGAAACGACGGGAAACGGACAACCGATGGACCTCCAGCAGCATGAACCGCTTCTGACCTTCCCCTTTCTCCAGCCCCCGGCGCCGGGCGAGACGGTGGAGGTTGCGCCTGGCCTGCTCTGGGCGCGGTTTGCGCTGCCGTTCAGCCTGAATCACGTCAATGTCTATTTTATCGCTGATGGCGACGGTTGGGCTGCCTTTGACTGTGGCATCGCCACGGACAGCACCCGCGAGCAATGGCAGGCGCTGCTGGACGGACCGCTGGCTGGGCGGCCGCTCACCCGGCTGATCATCTCGCACCACCATCCCGACCACATCGGCCTCGCCGGCTGGTTGTGCGAGCGCTACAACCTGAAGCTGATGATGAGCCAGGCCGAATATCTGGAGGGGCATTACATCGCCCTCAATCCGGACCAGATGGCTGAAGGGCCATTCCGCCAGTTCTACGTCGATCACGGCCTCAGCCCGGAGGCCACCGAGATCGTGCTGCGCCAGGGGCACGGCTATCTGCGCATGGTCACGCCGCTGCCGCACACTTTCCGCCGGCTGGTGCATGGCGAGCGCCTGCGCATCGGCAGCCGGGAGTTCGAGATTTATACCGGCGGCGGCCATTCGTCCGAGCAGGTCATGCTCTATTGCCGCTCCGAGAACCTGTTCCTCGGCGCCGATCAGGTGCTGGCCAAGATTTCACCGAACGTCAGCGTCTGGGCCATGGAGCCGGAAGGCGATCCACTGGGGCTGTACCGCCGGTCGTTGCGCGAGTTGCAGACCCAGATCGACGCCGACGCGCTGGTGCTTCCGGGGCACAATCTGCCGTTCCGTGGTCTGCACCTGCGCCTGCAGGCGCTGGAGGAGCATCACGCCCACCGTTGCGCCCAGCTCGTCGACGCCTGCAAAAACGCGCCGCATTCCGCTTCGGAGCTGGTGCCTGTGATGTTCCCGCGCGAGCTTGATCCGCACCAGCTCAGCTTCGCCTTCAGCGAGGTGCTGGCGCACGTGAACTATCTGGTGGACCGCGACCAGTTGCTGTGGATCCCGGCCAGCGATGGCGTCCGCCGCCTGGCCGCCGCCTGACATTCAGCCGCAAAACAGGGCTGGCGCCGGGTGGATGCTTCGGGTGCTGGCGGCTTCTCCGGAGTTCCGCCGCCCTGGCCAGATGTGCGGCGGTCTGGCGGAGCCGGATTCAGGTAATCGGGATCATCAGCACGCGCTCGCTCTCGCTGATGCGTTCGTAGCGGGCGCCAATGTCGCGGGCCATTTTGTGCACGATTGTCGTGGCCATGGTGCTGAGATAATGGGTCCGGTTGTCCCGGACCAGCATGCCGTCGGTGATCTGGAGCCGGATGGCCGCGTCCTCGCCAGCGTTCTGCACGACGATGCGGATGGCGCCGCCGTCGGGAATGGACAGCGCCAGCTCCCACAACAGTTCCGCGACCATGATGTAGGCGTGCACCTGGTGTTCATGCAACGGCCTGAAAGCCCACGGCGAAACCATGTCGAGGCTGATGCGCCCCGAGCTGGCGTCGGCGAGCGTCATCCGGCTGACGCGCTCCAGCAGGTCCGGCGCGCGTTCTTCGTCGAAGGGCAGCCGGCCAATGATGGAGTGGATGCTGCGCATGGCCGTCCGGCGCTCTTCAATGCCCGGAGCTGCGAGAATATGGGCGGGCGCGGCGCCGCGCCGGTACAGGCGCAGTGAACGGCCTGTCGCCGACACGTTTTTCTGGATCCACGAGTTAAGCGCGTGCAGGGCGATGGTGACGGTCGGCCGGGACTGGCCCGTCTGATAATCGCCGCCAGCTGCGCCAGGCGTGGCGAAACGCATGCCGTTCTGCTCGGGCCCGGGGTCGCCGCGATCTTCATACAGCAGCAGGATGGTGCCGACGCCGACGATGAACAGACCCAGCATGAAATAGCCCTGCACCGTGTGGCCAAGGGTGAAATTCCATGGGGGCGTGAAAATCAGCGAGGCGCAGACCAGCGAACCAACGATGGCGACGAACACGCCGGACCAGCGGCCCGCCAGATGGCGCGCCAGCGCCGTCGCCGGAAGATAGGCCATGACCGGCGCCCCGATCAGTGAGGTCGCCAGGTAGAGTTGCGGAAGCGTCGGGATAATGGCCAGCGCCGCCGCGACCAGAAACTGTCCGACCGGCGATGTCACCCGGTCTCGATATCGGGCCACGGGATTCATGAGCACAGGCCCACCGCCAGGTCCGCGCCCCATTCAGACGCCGCAGCAGACATCCCCCGGCGCGCTGATGTCCCGGCGACGACGGTTCCCGATGTCCGTGCAGGCAAAAGAAAGGGTCGCATTCGTGCTCCACCGTGGCGACGCCGCCCTGGAGCGGTTTCCGATCAGCATGGATCGGAAACCGCTCCAGGCTTTCCGTTTTGTGCGGTCCTTGATCGACCAGGCGCTTCCGTGTGGTCGGAAACCGCTCTGGCATCAACCCGAACCGTTGTATCTGGCGTCGCCGGGTCTGTCGCCGCATGGCTGCCGGCAGCTCCCGTCGTCGCGTTGTCCGCCGGGCGTCGCCATTGCGGTCGGCCGTGCGCCCTCAAACTCCCCTTACGTCGCCGTGTGATGGCGGCGTTGGCCCCAGCGCCGAACCAGGGCGCGTGGCGACCTGCCGGGGCGTACTCCTGTTGTTATTGCTACGCTTGTGATCCTATTGGACGAGTTGGCAAGTCCCTCGCGAGGCCGTGACAGGGGGCGACGGTCAATTCATTGTGAATAGCGTAAACTTGGCCTTAATCGCCGCCTGGATCAACGGGCTGTTCTATTTTTTGTCCCGCCGGGACGCGATGGCCTGCAACCCTTCCATGTGAACCTTGGTCGCCTGGAGCATCGACATGCCCAGCGTGGTGCGCACATGGATGCGCCAGGGAGCGTAAACGCCCGTATCGCCAACCGGAATCAGGGTAACGCCCATGTCGGTGTTTTCCACCATGAATCTGGTCATGGCGCGCAGCGGGCGGTGCCCGGAGACCGGCGCGTAGCGCGCGGTGCAGGTGACCGCCGGGCCCGTATAGCCATTCTGGCTGACCGTCGTGGTCCCTTTGTAACGCAGCACCACGTCGAACCGCGTCGCCCCGTCGAACACCGGAATGGTGCGGTTGCAGGCGTCGGCGAGGCTTTTGCCTGACGCCGGCATCAGCAGGGCGCTGAGGGGATCAATGACCGACTGGCGGTGGCTCGCCGCGACGGGGATGCGGTCCGGTCGGTCCCAGTCTTCCAGCGGCGGCCTGATCTCGATGGCGTTGACCGAGCCGCCGGCAAACGACATGCGCAGGGTGCGTTTGTCACTCGCGGTGGACGCCACCACGGCGAGCGAGGCCGGGATGGCGCGGTCGCCGCTGATCACGCCCGTGGCCCGGGCGCCGCCCTTGCCGCTGACCAGAACGCCGGCAAGGCCGGTCAGCTTGGCGTGCATGTCGAGGGCGTAGGCGCCGCCGTTGTCAATTTTCGCGGTGAGGTTCGCCGCGCCAATGCTGATGCCAGCCAAGGTAATGGCGTAGCTGGCGGCGAAGGCGCCGCCGCGCTGCGCCGGCTGGGCGGCGGCGGGGGCGCTTTGCCACAGGCTGCCGGCGACGCCGCCGCAAATCAGGCCGGCCACAAGAGCACCGCGCATGGCGGTGGAGAACTGTTTGCGCATGAGGGTCAAGCCATCGGTTGTGCGTCCGCACGGCCAGGCGTTGCTGGCGACAATGACGGAAGGCTTCTCCAGGATCGGCCCTTATGGTGAACAAAGCGTATCTTTTTGTGGCCCCGTCGGCCTGCGGCGCAATCACGACTGGCCGGATCACGTTGGCGCGCTGGTTGCCGCTTGCACAATGAAGGCGTCGGCCCCGCGCACATTCGCGTGATCTCGTGGTCCAGCGGCGCTGCCGGGCCAGGAATGCATCGCGCGCAGTTCAGCCATGCAAAGACACCGGTCGCGCGGCGCTACTGATTGAAAACATGGCCATCATCTGCGCATCCCTTTCACTCTGGTGAAGTTGCAATCCGGTGAAACGGACGGGATCAGAGGGCAGGAGCCAATCGTGAGCGTGACCACCGACAGCACCGGCCAGGCCGCGGCCGAACGCACCACGTTTCAGGTGTTGGGCGCCATCAGCCTGTCGCACCTGCTCAACGATCTGATCCAGTCTGTCCTTCCGGCCATCTATCCGGTGCTCAAGCGGGAATTTCATCTCGATTTCGCGCAGATCGGGATGATCACCCTCTGTTTTTACGCCGTTTCGTCGCTGATCCAGCCGCTGGTCGGCATTTATACGGACAAGAAGCCAAGCCCGTTTTCGCTGGCCATTGGCATGGGCTCCAGCCTGGTGGGCCTGCTGCTGTTGTCGGTGGCGTGGAGCTATCCGGTGCTGCTGGCGGCGGCCATGCTGGTTGGGCTCGGCTCGGCCGTGTTCCATCCGGAAGCCTCCCGGGTGGCGCGCATGGCGTCTGGCGGCCGGCACGGTCTGGCCCAGTCCATGTTCCAGGTGGGCGGCAACGCCGGCACCGCCATGGGGCCGCTACTGGCGGCGGCTATCGTCGTGCCGCAAGGGCAGCACAGCGTCGCCTGGTTCTCGCTGGTCGCCCTGCTGGCGATCATCGTGTTGTACATGGTGGGCCGCTGGTATCGCGATCACGTCGCCCGCACCCGCGCCAGCGGCGTGCAGCCGTCACGTCAGAGCCCGGTGTCGCGCCAGCAACTCGTCACCGCCCTTGTGGTGCTTGGCGTGCTGATTTTCTCGAAGTTCTTCTACACCGCCTCGATCAGCACCTATTACACCTTCTTCCTGATCGACCGGTTCCACCTGTCGGTGCAGGAGGCGCAACTCTACCTGTTCCTGTATCTGGCGGCCGTGGCGGCGGGCACCATCGCCGGCGGCCCGCTGGGCGACCGCTTCGGCCGCAAGCCAGTGATCTGGTTCTCAATTCTCGGCGCCGCGCCATTCACCCTGCTGCTGCCCTGGGCCAGCCTGGCCTGGACGCCGGTGCTGACCATGATCATCGGCTTCATCATCGCCTCGGCCTTCCCGGCGATCGTCGTCTACGCCCAGGAACTGATGCCTGGCCGCGTCGGCATGATCTCGGGCATGTTCTTTGGCTTCGCCTTCGGCATGGGTGGCCTCGGGGCGGCGTTGCTCGGCGTTGTTGCTGACCACACCAGCATCGGCACGGTCTACCAGATCTGCGCCTTCCTCCCCCTGGCCGGCCTGCTGGTCTGGTTCCTGCCGAAAACCGGCGGAAAGAAGCCGGTCCCGGCCCGTTAACGGACGCGGCGGGCCGGGGCGCAACGGTGACCACGCAGCCCGGCGCGTCATGCCGGGCCCGTTGCGAAAACCGCGCCTTGCGGCCCTGACCGGGCAGGGTGGTTCAACCGCAACGGTTTTCCTGGAAAGGCGTCGCTTTGTGCATGGCCGCAACAGGTCCGGCCATGACAGGGAGCGGGGAGGCCCTGGGGCATCGGCAGGCCAGCGCCGGTGATCGCGCCTCCTGCGTCAGGGCATTTGCCGATCAATATGCGCCTGAGAATGCCCCAGGTTTTCCTGTCCTGGGCAAATCCTGATCGGCCAGAAGATTCCGTCTGGTCGGCAAGCGCCTTGATGCGGCGGTGCGGACAGGTCAGCGCCCGGCGGAAAAGCTGAAGCCGGCCGGAGCCAGCGGATTGTCAGTAAGGGCGGCGCGATCTGGCGCATCCACCGCCGGCTTGCCCGTGAAGGCGCCCCACATCCGCTGCAGGAAGTCCTCGCTCATGCCGCGGACAATGAAGACGATGCGGGTGCGGTGGTCGGCGTCCGGCCACGCAGGCAGGGTCTGCGGCGGGTGAAACACATGCTGCACGCCGTGAATGACCACGGGCTGGTCCGGATGCTCGGCCAGTTTCACCAGGCCCTTCACCCGCAGCAGGTCCGGACCATGGGCCGAGCGCAGCAGGTCGGCGAACATCTCGAATGTGGCGCGCGGAATCGTCCGCTCCTCCACCAGCGCCACCGTGCGGATGTCCGCGCCATGGCGGCTGACGTCGTGAGCATGATGGCCGCGCCCATGATGTTCATGTTCATGATCGTGACCGCAGCCCGCATGGCAGGGGCCGGCATGGTTGTGAGCCTCATGCCCATGCCCATGCTCATGCCCGTCATGCCCGTGGTGGCCATGATGATGGTCATGATCCTGATGTCGGTGATGATCGTGTCCGTCGTCGCTCGCGTCCAGCCAGGTGCGGACGTCAGCGATCTTGCCATCGACGCCGAAGGGCCCAAGCCCCGCCAGCAGGGCGCCGTCGACGCCCTCCGCCTGCACGTCGATCAGCCGCGCCGTCGGATTGAGCGCGCGCAGCGCCCGCCGCAACGTCGCGACGGTCGATGTGTCGGCGATATCGGTCTTGGTCAGCAGCAGCCGGTCGGCGATGGCCGCCTGCTTCACCGCTTCCATATGGGCTTCCAGCGTCGCCGCTCCGTTCACCGCGTCGACCAGCGTCACCACGCCGGCAAGGGCGTAACGCATCTGCAGATAGGGATGACGCAGCACCGCCTGCAACACTGGCGCCGGATCGGCGAGTCCGGTCGTTTCGATCACAACCCGGCGGAACGGCGCGATGCGGCCATTGTCGCGCTTGCGCAGCAGATCCTCCAGCGTCGCCACCAGATCGCCGCGCACCGTGCAGCACAGGCAGCCCGCCGACAGCGTCACCAGACCTTCGTCGGCCGCCTCCACGAACAGATGATCCAGACCGACGTCGCCGAATTCATTGATGATGACGACGGTGTCGGCCAGCGCCGGGTCCTGCAACAGCCGGTTGAGCAGGGTGGTCTTGCCGGCCCCGAGAAAGCCGGTGATGACAACAAGCGGCAGGGGCGTGGGCGGGCCAGCCGGCTTTTCGGCGTCAGCCGTCATTGTCGGAGGTCTTCCTGTTCTTTCCGGCGGCGTTTTTGGCGGGCGCCTTCTTGTCGTGGGCCTTCTTGTCGTTGGCTTTCTTGCCGGCTTCAGCCTTGCCCGGTTTCTGTCTGGCCTCCGCCTGTTTGCTGGCGCTGGCGTTCTTGCGCGCCACCGGACGCTTCACCTTTTGCAGCGCTTTGGCGCCGGGGGAGGCATCCTCGTCGGCGGCGTAGGCGCTGGCGGTTTCGCCCTTCTGCGCCTGGCCACGGCGCGCGGCCACGGCGGTGGCGGGGGCGCCCGGATAACGGCCGACAAAGACCGGAACGGCTGCCAGCGCGGCGCGTGGCGGCAGGGTGCGGCCGGCGACCGGCGTCTCCCAGTCGCTGGCGCCGCCCTTGAACAGGGCGAACAGCGGGCTGGCGCTCTGCGGCGCGTTCTCGGCTTCCTCCTCGCCGCGGGCGCCGCGACCGGCGCCGCAGATGGCGTCGCGCATGTCAGGGGGGGACGCGCTGGTGGGCAGGGGCAGGGTGTCAAGGGTTCCGGGACCGCCCCAGCCACTGTCGGCGAAACCCCGGTCAAACAGCGACGCCGCGATCAGCGTGCGTTCAACGCCAGAGTGGGCGCCCAAAACCACGACGAGGAGGCGCCGGCCGCCGCGTTGCGCCGTGGCCACGACGTTGAAGCCAGAGGCGCAAATGAAACCGGTCTTCATGCCGGTGACGCCCGGATAACGGCCGACCAGGCCATTGGTGTTCTTGTAAACCCGCTTGCCCATCTGCAACGCTTCAATATTGAAATACTGGGCGTATTCCGGGAACTGGCGCAGCATCGTGCGGGCCAGGACGGCCAGATCGCGGGCGCTGGTCCGGTTGCCAGGGTCAGGCAGGCCATTGGGGTTGACGAAGTGGCTTTGCCCCATGCCCAGCTCTTCGGCGGCCTGATTCATCATCCCGGCGAAATTCTCCACCGAGCCGCCGACGCCTTCCGCCAGCACCACCGCCATGTCATTGGCCGACTTGACCAGCATCATCTTCAGGGCGTTGTCGACCGTGACCTCGACGCCGGGTTTGAAACCCATTTTCGAAGGGATGACGGCGGCTGCGCGGGCGCTGACGGTGAGCGGCGCGTCCGGTCGCAACTGGCCGGCGCGCAGGGCGTGCAGCGTCAGATAGGCCGTCATCAGCTTGGTGACGGAAGCCGGATACCACGGGTCGGTCGCCTGTTTGGCGTAAAGCACCCGGCCGCTGTCAATGTCGGCGACGATCACCGGGCCGGCGACGGCCGGCGTCAGCGCCGCGCCAGCCAGCGCCGCCAGGGTCAGGGCCAGAACCACAAAGCCATGTCGCAGCCGGGACTGGACGGCCAGAAGCGCGGGCGCGAGCAGGTCGAGGCGGAAAAGCTGGGCCATCGTCTGTCTGTCCCCGAGGCTGGTTGCGCGGACCTGGCTGGCCGGTCGTGTCTGATATGGGCTCATGTCCAGGCGCCTGCTCGTTTGAATCTGTCCTGCCGGAATGGTCCCGCAGGCCGCCTGACGGCTTCGCGGGGCTGATGATCCGGACGTCTCGCGGGACGACGCAGCATCATGCGCATCATTGCAGAACATGACGTTAATGTCCCGCAACCCTTGCCGTTTTCTGTCGTTGCGTCAGGTGAAACCCGGGTTGTCACGGCCATGGCATGACGGTTTCGCATGGCCGCGTCGTCAGTAAAACCCTTGCAAGAAAACCGGCTTGCCGGAAGAACCGGCTGGTACCTGGCGAATACGGCGAGGGCAGGGCGCTGGCCACGGATCCGCCGGCCGTCTGGCGCGAACCGCGACGCAAGGTCGCCGAACTGAAACGCGATGTGGATGTGGACGGCGCGTGGCGACGGGCGTAACGCCCATGCCAGGGCCAATCGCCTCAACCCCGACAGGACCCGACGCATGCTGAGCGGAAGCGCCCTCTGGATCGCCGCGACCATCGCCGCCACCGGCGCCCAGACGGCGCGCAACGCCATGCAGGGCGCGCTGGTGGGAGCGATTGGCGCGGCCGGCGCCACCCAGGTCCGCTTCATCTACGGCTTCCCGTTCGCCTGCCTGTTCCTTGGCCTGGTGGTGCTGGCCACTGGAGAAACCCCGCCGGCGCCGAATTTGACGTTCTTCCTTTATGCGCTTGGCGGCGCCGTCTCGCAGATATTTGGCACGGCCATGATGCTGTGGGCGATCAGCCAGCGTTCGTTCGCAACGGGCATCGCTTACACCAAAACCGAGCCGGTGCTGGTCGCCCTGTTCAGCGTCATCGTGCTCGGCGACCATCTTGGCCTGATGTCATGGGCCGGCGTGCTCGTCGCCAGCGCGGGCGTGCTGCTCATGTCGCTGAAGCCGCAACGCGGAACCGCGGCGCGGGTTCTCGCCGGAGAGGCGGCGTCGGGGCGCACGCCTGCCGTGGGCTGGCGGGCGCCTTTTTTCGACTGGCGGGCAATGTCTCCGAACTGGCGAGCGCCTGCGGCCGGCGTCGGCTCCGCCGCCCTGTTCGCCCTGTCGTCCGTGTGGTTTCGTGGGGCGATTCTGGCCCTTGGCGATGGCGGTTCCGTCATCCGCTCATCCACGGCGCTGGTGACCAGCCTCGGGCTGCAATGTCTGATTCTCGGACTCTGGCTCGGCCTGTTCGACCGGCCGGCGTTCCTGGGCAGCGTGCGGGTCTGGCGCGCCTCGCTCACCGCCGGTCTGATGGGCGCGCTGGCGTCCCAATGCTGGTTCATCGGCTTTTCGCTGACCAGCGCCGCAAATGTCCGCACCCTTGCATTGCTGGAGGTGGTCTTCGCCCAGATCGTGTCGCGCCGGGTGTTCCATGAGACCCTGACCCTGCGGGAGATCGCCGGGGCGGCGATGATCGTGCTTGGCGTCGCCGCCCTGTTGACGACCTGGGGCTGAGGCGCACCCGGGCGCCGGCCCTGGCCGTAATGCAACACCTGTGGCGAGAATGCGCGCGGCTGGCCGGATGTGGGTTGCTCCGCAGGCGCCGTAACGTCACCGTGGCGTTTGCCAGGCGCCGGCGTGCGCCCGGAGACGACGCGGAGGTCCAGGGCCGCGGCAGGAGGGATCATGACCAGCATTCGTCAGCCAGCGCGCCGCGGTCTGCGCATGCACGCCCTGCTTTTCGCCGGCTGCGCCATGTTCGCCGCGTCCGGCGCCGCCACCGCTGGCGGCTTCGCCTTGCGCGAGCAGAGCGCCGCCGGTCTCGGGCTGTCTTTCGCCGGCGTGGCGGCGGGCGGCGCAGGCCTGTCCTCCGGCTACTGGAATCCGGCGATCATCACCGGATTTGGCGGCTTCAACACCGCGAGCAGCTACACCGCCATCGCGCCCTACGCCAATATCACCGCCGATCCGGCGACGCCGACCTGGGCGCTTGGCCCGGGCCGCGACATCAGCCTCAGCGGCGTGCTGGGGTCATCCGTCGCCGCGTACCAGATCAACGATCGCGTCTGGATCGGCGTGTCGGCGGGCGCGCCTTTCGGCCTGTCCACCAAATCGGATTACACCTGGTCCGGTCAGGTCTATGGCCGCACCTCGCGGGTGATCGGCCTGTCGGTGTCGCCAATGGTCGCCATCAAGGCCACGGACTGGCTCAGCTTCGGCGCCGGCGTCACCGCGCAGTATATGGACGTGCGCCTCACCCAGGCGGCCGGCGTGGCGCCGCTGGCCGCTGGCGTGGCGCTGGACGCCGACGGCTGGGGCGTCGGCTACATGCTTGGCGCGACCATCACGCCCGGGCCCAACACCACCATCGGCATCGGTTTTCGCTCCGCTGTTCATCAGGATGTCAAAGGCAGCGCCACCGGCCCGTTCATCCCCGGCGCCGGCCCCATCAGCCTGAAGGCGAAGGCGCCGCTGAACACGCCGGAAGTCCTGACCGTCGGCGTGCGCCAGAAGCTCAACGCGCAATGGACCGTTCTGGCCGGCTTCGAATGGACCAACTGGAGCCGGCTTGGCTACGTGCCGGTGCGCATTAATGGCGTCGTATCGGAGGCGCTGTCCTTCGCCTACAAGGACGGCTACATGGTCTCCGCTGGCGTCGAATACGCCTGGTCGCCGCAACTGACCCTGCGCGCCGGCCTCGGCTACGAATGGTCGCCGGTGAGCAACCGGGTGCGCGACGTGCGGCTGCCGGATACGAACCGCCTGTCCGCGTCCATCGGTCTCGGCTGGCGTCTGAACGAGGCGCTGAGCCTTGATGTGTCCTATGCGCATCTGTTCGCCGAACCGGCGCCGATCCGCATCGTTCCGGGCCATCCGCAATATGTCGGCCTGCCCTGGGTTGGATCGGCCAGGGCCCATGTCGATATCGTTTCGCTGGGCGTCAACTACCGTTTCGGCGCGCCCGCCAGCATTTTCTGACCCACGCCGGTCGCGCGCGGCCAGCGCCCGTGACGGTGGCCCGGCGGCCGGGTCGCTGGGCGTTTTCCTTGTATCCGGCGGTTTTTGTCGCGTCGGTCGCCATCGTGCCGGCCGGAGCTGTTGTCCCGCGTTTCCATTGTTCCGATAACGCACTATTGTGCGGTTGAAACGCCATGCGTGCAGATACACATCAATGGTCAGGACCATGGGTGTGGGCCAGCGCGCCCGGCATGATGCAAGGAACAGACGATGACTGCTGCGATCGTGGGTTGGGCGCACACGCCCTTTGGCAAGTTCGACACCGAGACCGTTGAGAGCCTGGTGGTGCGCGTGGCCCGCGAGGCGATGGAGCACGCCGGCGTCGGCCCCAAGGATATCGACGAAATTTATCTCGGCCATTTCAACGCCGGTTTCTCGGATCAGGACTTCACCGCGTCGCTGGTGCTCCAGGCCGACGATAACCTGCGCTTCAAGCCGACCGTGCGCGTCGAGAACGCCTGTGGCACCGGCTCGGCCGCCGTGCACCAGGCCGTGAAGGCCATTGAGGCGAAAGCCGGCAAGATCGTCCTGGTTGTCGGCGTCGAGCAGATGACCACCACGCCCGGTCCCCAGGTTGGCAAGAACCTGCTGCGCGCTTCGTACCTGAAGGAAGACGGCGAGACCCAGGCTGGTTTCGCCGGTGTGTTCGGCAAGATCGCCCACGCCTATTTCGAGCGTCATGGCGAACAGTTTGACGCCCTGGCCCAGATCGCCGCCAAGAACCACAAGAACGGCGTCGACAATCCTTACGCCCAGATGCGCAAGGACTTCGGCTTCGACTTCTGCCGCAACGAGAGCGAGAAGAACCCCTACGTCGCCGGCCCGCTGAAGCGCACTGACTGTTCGCTGGTTTCCGACGGCGCCGCCGCCGTGGTGATCGCCGATGGCGAGACCGCCCGCAACATGAAGCGCGCCGTCGGCTTCCGCGGCATGGCTCATGTGCAGGACTTCCTGCCCATGTCGAAGCGCGACATCCTCAAGTTCGAGGGCTGCACCGAGGCGTGGCGCCGGGCGCTTGACCAGGCCAACCTGAAGATCGACGACCTGTCGCTGGTCGAAACCCACGACTGCTTCACCATCGCCGAACTCATCGAATACGAAGCCATGGGCCTGACGCCGGAAGGCCAGGGCAAGCGCGCCCTCGAAGAGGGCTGGGTCTACAAGGACGGCAAGCTGCCGGTGAACCCCTCGGGCGGCCTGAAGGCCAAGGGCCATCCGGTCGGCGCCACCGGCGTCTCCATGCACGCGCTGTGCGCCATGCAGCTCACCGGCGAAGCTGGCGGCATCCAGATTCCGGGCGCCACCACCGCCGGCATCTTCAACATGGGCGGCGCCGCCGTCGCCAACTACGTGAGCGTGCTCGAGCGCCAGCGCTGAGGGGCGTGCGGGTTTTTGCGGGCGCGCCAACGCGCCCGGCTGTCATCATGAATGACTGAACGACCAACGCCCCGGAACCCCGCCGGGGCGTTGCCTGTTTGCAGTACAGGCGGGGCGTCTCCCGGTTGGCGAAACCGCCGGCGCATGCGAAGAGCGGGTTGCAGATCAGCCGGCTTGCTCCCGTCAGATTGCTCTCTGCAAATTACTCTTGGGCGGACCGGGACAGAATCCGTTCATGCGGATCGGGATTTTTTACCAGCTATTTGATCCGGCGCATTTTCCTGGTCCAGGGCGACGCCTGCCTGCCGGAAAATGCTCCATCTCTTCAATCTGACGCATTTTCTTCACGAAAGTGGGCGCCACTTTTCCCGAAAATGCTCTGGCGACAGGACGGACGCATGAACGCGAATGACGGACAGACGGCAAATCAGGCGCCCGCGAAGCCGCCGATGGCGCCGTGGAAAATCTACGTCATCGCCATCGCGCCGGTGCTGCTGACCCTGGTGCTGGGCCAGGTGGCGACGTTCCCCAATCTGGACCCGTGGTACGCCGGTCTGCGCAAGCCGCATTTCAATCCGCCGAACGCGGTGTTCGGGCCGGTGTGGACCCTGCTGTACGCGCTGATGGCCTTCGCCATCTGGCGCGTGCTGAACCTGCCAAAGGATACGGTGGGCAAGGGTCTCGGCGTGACGCTGTTCTACATCCAGCTGGCGCTCAACGCCGCCTGGTCGTGGCTGTTCTTCGGCGCGCACAGTCCGCGGCTCGGGCTGGTGAACATCGTTATCCAGCTGTTCTTCATCGTGTTGACGGTGTCGGTGTTCCGTCGCCTCGACAAGGTCGCCGCGCTTTGCCTCGTTCCGCTGCTCGGCTGGGTCGCGTTCGCGACGCTGCTGAATTTTTCCATCTGGAAGCTCAACGGCTGACGCCAGGACCGGGGGCCGACGCATCGGGCTTTGGCGAAGGGGGCGCCATGCACCGCTCCGTTCGCAGGCCCCTGAATGCAAATGCCCGCAAAGTTGCGGGCATGGAGCGCCGGCGCTTCGGCGAAAAGCGCCAGATCGTGCAGAGGGCCGGCGTCAGCTCTCGATGACGCCGACGTAAGGCAATTCGCGACAGCTGTGCGCCACGTCCATGCCATAGCCCACGACGAACACGTCCGGGCAGTGAAAGCCCACCAGATCCGGCGTGACGTTCACGGCGCGCTTCGTTGGCTTTTCCAGCAGAACACAGCACTTCACGCTGCGGGCGCCGCGCGCCACCAGCAGGTCCTTGGCGTAGGCCAGGGTGCGGCCTGATTCGAGAATATCGTCGACCAGCAGCACGTCGCGCCCCTTCACGCTGCTTTCCAGATCGCGCAGCATGGTCACCTGGCCGGATGAACTGGTGCCGGCGCCGTAGCTCGACAGTTGCAGGAACTCCACCTGGGGAGTCAGGCCGACCGCGTGCATTTCGCGCAGCAGGTCGGCGGCGAACATGAACGAACCCTTGAGGATTGGCGCCACCAGCAGGTTGACCGGCTCTGACGCGGCGACCTCTGCGGCGATCTGCTGGTTGCGGGCCGCGATGGCCGCGGCGTCGAACAGCACGCGGATGCGGGTTTCCGCCGGAATAACCATTCACGTCTCCTTTTTGGATGACGCCAGGGCTGGGCCCGAAGCGGGGCGGCGCAGCCGGCGACATCATAAGTCTGGCCCAGCCCGCGCGGCGCGCGCCAGAAGGGCTGGCCAGGGCGTCTTCAATGCGCGAGCGGCGCGCTGGCAAAAAATCCTTCACAATCAGGGTGCTGAAGCGCGATGCCGAAGCGTTGTGGCGAAGCGTTTTCTGGCCCATGTCCGGTGGGGGTGGGTCAGATGCGCAAGCCGCAATCGCCATCCTGCCGTCAGACTGTATTGTCCGGGGACGGTGATTCGCCGTTGCGACGCACCAGCGCCTATCTTTGTGTCGCTGTCGCGACAGGGCAATGGGGCCTGGAGCCGTAACGGCATGTGGAATGTGGGGGCGGGCGCGAGAGCGCTGGACATTTCCCAAATCTGAACACAATCCTGCTCCCACTGCTTGCCGCATGATCGCGCCACGCGGGCATGGCGTTTCCTTCGGGCGTTTGCCGGAGGCGAAGCCTTGCGCGCATGCCGGCCACCCGTCAGAATCGCACTGCGCCCAGGCCGGCGCTGCGCCCGCCCTGCCTGTCCCTCAAGCCGGAACCGCCATGAAAAGCCAGAATGCAGGGCATGACGATGCAAGGCATGAGGGTCGCGCAAGGACGCCGTCCGCTTCATCCGGCGGCGCGTCAGCAACCGGCCGGTCTGACGCCGCCCGTTCCGGGACTGCCCGCCAGGCCGCGGTCGTGCACTTCGAGAATGTGGGTCTGCGTTACGGCATGGGGCCTGAGGTGCTGCGCGACCTGACCTTCTCCATTGAGCCGGGCTCGTTCCAGTTCCTCACGGGGCCATCCGGCGCCGGCAAGACCACACTGATGCGGCTGATCCTGCTGGCGTTGAAGCCAACGCGCGGTTTTATCAGCGTATTTGGTCAGGACGTCTCGCACATCTCTGGCGAAGCGCTCACGGGGCTCCGCCGGCGCATGGGCGTGGTGTTTCAGGATTTCCGCCTGCTCGACCACCTGACCACCTATGAGAACGTCGCCCTGCCGTTGCGGGTGCAGGGGCGGGAAGAAGCGACCTATCGCTCCGAGGTGGTGGAGTTGCTGCGCTGGGTCGGCCTTGGCGAGCGCATGCACGTGCTGCCGCCAGTGTTGTCCGGCGGTGAAAAGCAGCGCGCCGCCATCGCCCGGGCGTTGATCGTCCGGCCGGAGATGTTGCTTGCCGACGAGCCAACCGGCAATGTCGACCCCGGCCTGGGACGCCGTCTGCTGCGGTTGTTTATTGAGCTGAACCGCCTCGGCACCTCGGTGCTGATCGCCACCCACGACCTGCAACTGATGGATCAGGTGGACGCGCGCCGGCTGGTGCTCGGGGAAGGGCGGCTGCACATCTATGACTGATCCCCGGTTTTTCCATAGCATGCGGGCCGTGGCCGGCCGTTCTGGCGCCGGGTTCGCCAGCCATCGGGCGGAGCGGACCTGACATGGACGACAAGCGTTCGACAACCTTGCGCAATCCGCCGCCAGCGCCCCCGCCAGCGGCGCCGCGCGACGTCGCGCCTGTGGCGCTCAGCCGCGGCCAGGCGCTGGTGCCAGCAGGCTCCATTGCTGGCCGCGCCCTGGTGACGGTCATCGCCATCCTCACTTTCCTCGCCGCCCTCACGGCCTGCGCCGCCGTGCTGCTGGCCCGCGCCTCGGCGGACTGGCGCGCCGACGTGGCGCGCGAGATGACGATCCAGGTGCGCCCGGTGGCGCAGCGCAATATCGAGACCGACGTGGACAAGGCGGCGGCGATCGCCCGGGCGACGACAGGCGTCGCCAGCGTGCGGGTGTTTTCGCGGCGCGAGGCTGAACGGCTGCTGGAGCCGTGGCTGGGCGGTTCGCTCGGCTTCGCCGAGTTGCCGGTGCCGCGCCTCATCGTGCTGCGTCTCTCCGGGGACGCGAAGCCGGATATTCCGGCGTTGCGCAAGGCGTTGCAGGAGATCCCCACCGCCAGTCTCGATGATCACCAGACCTGGATATCGCGTCTGGCGGCGATGGCGGGCACCGTGGTGATCATTGGCGTCGTGCTGGTGCTGCTGGTGCTGGTGGCGGCGGCGCTCGCGGTGGCTTTCGCCACGCGCGGCGCCATGGACGGCAATCGCGAGATCGTCGAGGTGCTGCACTTCGTCGGCGCCAATGACAGCTATATCGCCCGCCAGTTCCAGTCGCGCTTTCTGTGGCTCGGCCTGAAGGGCGGGCTCGTCGGCGGCGTCGCCGCCCTTGCCCTCGTGGCGGCGCTTGGCGTTGCCGCCGGCGTCTGGCGGGCCGGCGCGGGCGGCGATCAGCTCGAAGCGCTGTTCGGCGCCTTCGAAGTTGGCTGGCAAGGTTACGCAGCTGTGCTTGCGATTGCGGGTATTGTCGCGGCAGTGACGGCGATCATGTCGCGGATCACGGTCACCCGGCATCTACGTGAACTTGAATGAAGTTGCCTGTGATATGACAAGCGATTGATTTAAAAACACCATTATTAACAATAAATTAACCAATTTGCCTTCACCCTGCCGCATTCTCGGTCATACTGTTTCGTGTGATGATGCTCATGCGATGGACAGTGGGGCCGGCGTACGCCGGGGGGTGGCCAGTCCGCACTTCGGGGTTACGGTCGGCTATGGCGACACGGCGAATCCGCCAGATGCTTGGCGTCGCGGTGAAGGCGGCGGCTGGCCTGTTCGCCGTTGGCGTTGTCGCCGTTATTTCCGGTTTTTTCCTGTTTCTCTCCGCTGTCCCGCGTTCGGGCGCGCCGCTGCTGACGCCGGCTGACGGAATCGTGGTGCTCACCGGCGGTTCGCAACGGGTGGACGGCGCCGTCGCGCTGCTGGCGGGCGGGCACGCCCGGCGGCTTCTGGTTTCTGGGGTCTATGCGCGGACAACGCGCGCCCAGCTCGCAAGCCAGAGCCCCGACGCAGCCAGCCTGTTCAACTGCTGCGTCGATCTGGATTACCGGGCGCGCAACACGATCGGCAACGCCATCGAGACCCGGCGCTGGGCCAGGGAGCACGACTTCCGCACGCTGATCGTCGTCACCAGCAACTACCACATGCCGCGCGCCCTCGTGGAAATGCGCAGTATCCTCGCCGATTACGAACTGAAGCCTTACGCTGTCGTCACCGGCCCGGTCGATCCGGACACATGGTGGCGCAGCCCTGCGTCCGCCCGCCTGCTGATGGCGGAGTACGGCAAATACCTCGTGGCGCTGGTGCGCACCCGGCTCGAGAGCGATCCGGAATATGCGCCGATGTCGCTGATGGCTGGCGGTCGCAAACCGCTGTTCTCCGGCAACTGGTTCGCCGAGCGTCCCGCAGGCGGTTGACTGGCGCCCGCCGGCGTGGAAAGCCGACGACAGCACTCCCACGCGACGCCGCGCCCTTCCGGTCCTGCCTGACCTGAGCCGGCTGTCCGCGCGACCCGGAAAGCCGCCGCCCATGCAGACGTTCCGCGCCGTTCTGTTTCTCACCCTGTTCTATATCAACACCGCCATCTGGACCGTGGCCGTGATGCCGTTCGCCCTGATGGGGCGGGACATCTTCATGAAGGTCATTCGCGGCTGGGTGCGTTGCACGCTGCTGCTGCTGCGCCTGACGGCCGGGGTGAAGGTGGAGTTCCGCAACACCGGGCTGGCGCCGCGCGGGGCGCTGCTGGTCGCCTCCAAGCACCAGTCCGCGCTGGAGACGCTGGCGTTGATGCTGGTGTTCGAGCGGCCGGTGTTCATCCTGAAGAAGTCGCTGACCCGGATACCGATCTTCGGCTGGTACATCACCCGCATGGGCCATATCGGCGTCGACCGCGCGGCGGGCGCTTCCGCCCTGCGCGCCATGATGCACGAGGCGAAGGAGGCCATCGCCGAGGGCTCCCAGATCATCATCTTTCCCGAGGGCACCCGCCGCGCGCCCGGCGCCGAACCCGATTACAAGCCGGGCGTCATCCAGATGTACCGGCAACTCGGCGCAACCTGCCTGCCGGTGGCGCTCAACACAGGCCTGTTCTGGCCGCGCCGCAGCCTGGCCTTCCACCCGGGTCTGGCGGTCATCGAGGTGCTGCCGCCATTACCCGCCGATCTTGCCCGCACGGACATCATTCCGGCCCTGATCGCCGCCATCGAACCGCCGAGCGATCGCCTGCTGGTCGAGGGGCGGTCCGCCTTCTGAGCCGGACCTGGTCGCACCGGGGGCGGGTGATTCGCGCGGCGCGCATGGGCGCGCGGGCCAGCGACCAGCCTCCCGGACGACGGCGGCAAAACCCATCAGACTGATCTGGAACAACAATTTCCGCCATGACGGCCAGCCTCACGGGGGTGCTTGACGCAGGAAGAGATTTGTTCTCTTTTTGTTCAAGTTAACCATGTTTTGGGGAGGGCGCGTCATGGCCTCCGTCATCCGTTTCCCAACTGCGCAAAGACGCATGCCGTTTCCCCTGCCGGGGGAGGGCCGGTCGGAATTCGGGACCGACGCCTGGCCGGCGCTCCTCGGCCCCGCTCCGGCCCGCGCTGGCGCGCCGCGCCCGGTTGGTGGGAGCGCTCCCGCCGCCAGCGCGCCGCGTGAAGGCGCCCTGACCTTTGGTTTCGATGGTCCTGCGGGCGACGGCCGGGAAGGCGAGCGGCTTGGCGACCATTTTCGGGCGTGGTTCGGCCGCTCCGGCCAACGCTATATCGTCTCGGTGCATGCGCTCGACGGCGCCGATCCGGCCTGCGAGTACGACGGCGCCCTGCTGCTCGCGGTGAGGCGCGACGCTTGCGGACGCACCATGCTGCTGGAAGGGCGCGACAGTGGCGAGGCGGGGGCCGCCGGCCGCAATGAAGGCTGGATCACGGCCATGCGCCAGCGGGGCGCAACCGAACTGCATGTCCATCTGCTGGCGCGTGATTCCGCCGCCCGCCAGCGCACGTTGCTGGACCTTACCGCCTGACAGGGCCTGCATGCCAAAATTCGGGCGGCATGATCCTGCAGGGCGTCGGGCGCTGCCCGGGCCTTGCAGGCGACGCATGCGCCCGTTCTTCGCGATCCCGCGTCAGTCGTCCTGATCGAGCCGGCTGACAATGTGGGTGAGCCACGGGTCGTGGACGCCCATTTCGACCAGATGGCTCTGGGTGTTGCGCACGTAATCCGGATTGTAGCCGGAGACGCCGAGGCCGCGTCGCACGATGGCGACGACTTCGTCCACGTCGAGCCGGCCGGCGTATTGCTCGTGCTGGCGGTCAACCACATAGACCAGCGCCGGCACGGTCTGGCCGTTATCCAGCCTTGTGGTCGCCTGACGCTCCAGGTAGACGCCGGTCACCTGCTCGCGCTCGCGCAGATACGCGATGGTGTCCGCCCGGTTTTCAGCGGCGACGCGGAACGCCGCGCCACGGCATGAACCACCCCGGTCCAGCCCCATCACCAGCCCCGGCTCCTGCGGCGTGCCGCGATGGTGGAAGGAATAGACGCAGAGCGAACGGTGATAGCCGCGCACCAGCCCCGCGCGCCGCTCCAGATAGTCGAAGCCGGGGCGCCACATCAGCGAGCCGTAGCCGAACACCCATAAATCTTCAGCAGCCTCTGTCATGACGTCCAGTCCCGTCGGGAAAATGCCAGATGACGGCGCCTGCACGGACAGGGGCCGGAGCAAAATCCGTTTATACGCAAACGGCGGCTTTTGCTGCAGGAAAGTCTGCGGCGTTCGGCCTGGACTGCGTGGTCCCAGATCGCGAAGATGCTGTTGCATCAGCGATCTGCGGGGATTTGCAGGAGGCAAAGCCATGCGACGCATATCCCCGTCGGAAATGCCTTGCAGGAACCGTCTGGCGCCGTTCGGGATTTGGCGTCCGCGCTCCGCCATGGCGTCGCGCCGGCGATGCGGCTATTGATGTGTCGCGCCGGCGACCGCTGCGCGGCCACCGGGGACAGCGTTCGAACCCGGGTGAAATTCCGGCGCCGTCCGCCCGGATTTCGCCCGCGCCACGGGCCAAAATCCGTCCAGCCAGGACTGGAACCCGTCCTGTCCTGTTGATGTCATGCGCCCTTCACGCGCCGGCCCTGTCCGGCGCAGTTTGGAAGGCGCTTCAGGGAGAACCGCGTGAGCAAACAATCCGGACAACCGCCCGCAAGCCCGCGCAAGGCGGCCCGCTGGGCTCTTTATCTGCCTTATGTCCTGTTGCTGCTGGTTGCGGTCGGCGTGTCGGCGTTCTGGTTCATTGCCCGCGACCGGGTCAATGACGCGGTTGACGCCTGGCTGACCACCGAGGCGGGGCGGGGGCGCCAGTGGACCTGCCCGGAGCGGACGCTGTCAGGCTTCCCGCTGCGTTTCGAGATTTCCTGCACGCGCCCGACCTTCGACGGCCAGCTTGGCGACGGCCGTCGCGTTCAGGGAGAGATGGCGGGCTTCACCGCGGTCGCCCAGATTTATGATCCCAACCTTGTCGTGCTCGATTTCCGGGGGCCGGTGACCGTGCGCGAGCAAGGGCGTCCCGATGGGGTGCGCCTGGCCTGGGAGGGCTTCTCCCTCAGCGTTCGCCGCGCGGCCAACGCCTTCTCCCGTCTGTCGGCCTACATGAAAAAGCCGGTGCTGGCCGCCGTCGACGGCCAGGGCGGCGAGGCGCTCATCGGCCGGGCCGACGCCTGGGAGGCGCATGTGCGCCCCGACCCCGCCGCGCCCAATGGCGACGACATGTGGGATGTGGCCTCGCAACTGGTCAAGGCGTCTGTCCCGGCGGCGGACGCGCTGCTGGGAAACCAGTCCCCGATGACAGTTGAATTACAGGCTGGCCTCAATCGCGCCGGGCTCTTCGCCAAAGGCGCTGGCCCCGCCCAGATCGACGCCTGGCGCGCCGCTGGCGGCCGGCTGAAAGTAGCGTTGCTGAAACTGACGCGCGGCGACCAGATCGTTGAGGCGCGCGGTGAACTGGGCGTCGACGATCTGCGCCGGCTTTCCGGCCAGCTGGATGTAAAGGCCGCTGGCGTTTCCGAGTTGCTGGCGCGGCTCACCGGCCGGCGCGGCGGCATGGGCGGCCTGCTGGCGGGTGGCCTCGCCATGCTCGGCGGCGGCCAGGGCGCGCAGCAGCAGGGCGGCCAGCCCTCGGGGCCGGCGCTGACGCAGATGCCGCCGCTGGTCTTCGCTGACGGGCGGCTGATGATCGGTCCGTTCCCGGTGATGCGCCTGCAGCCGCTGTATTGACAGGGCGCTGACAGAAAACGGCCCGACGGAAAACCGCCGGGCCGATGGTAATGCCGCTGCCGTCCAGCGTGGCCGGGAACTGGGGGCTGGACCTGAGGACCGGGACCTGAGGACCGGGCGCTCAGGCCGTAGCGTCATCATCATGGCGGCGGCCGAAGTCGGCCTCGGCGGTCTCCTGACCGCTGTCGATGATGCCGCGCCGGATGGCGCGCGTGCGCGTGAACAGTTCGAACAGCGCGTCGCCGTCGCCCCAGCGGATGGCGCGCGCCAGCGCCGCCAGATCCTCGTTGAAGCGCCCGATCATTTCCAGAACCGCATCCTTGTTGTTCAGGAAGATATCGCGCCACATCGTCGGGTCGGAGGCGGCGATGCGGGTGAAGTCACGAAAGCCGCCAGCGGAGAACTTGATCACCTCCGAGCGGGTCACCTGCTCCAGGTCAGCCGCGGTGCCGACGATGTTGTAGGCGATGAGGTGCGGCAGGTGGCTGGTGACGGCCAGCACCAGATCATGCCGTTCGGGGCTCATGGTTTCCACATTGGCGCCCATGCCGGCCCAGAAAGCGCGCAACGTCTCCACCGCCTGGGGATCGGCTCCCTCCGGCGGCGTGATAATGCACCAGCGATTGTGGAACAGGCTGGCGAAACCCGCCCCAGGGCCGGAGTTCTCGGTGCCGGCCACGGGGTGCGCCGGGACCAGATGCACGCCTTCCGGCAAATGCGGGCCAAGCTGCGCCACCACGCTGCCCTTGACCGAGCCGACGTCCGATACGATCGCCCCGGGTTTCAGCGCCCCCGCGATGGCGGCGCCGACCTGACCCATGGCGCCGACAGGCACGCACAGGATCACCAGGTCGGCGTCGGTCGCCGCTTCGGCGGCGTCGGTTCCGCAGCTGTCGCCAAGGCCGAGCCGGCTGGCTTCGGCCATGGCCGCCGGGCTGGCGTCGGCGATGGCGATGGAGCTGGCGAGGCCGTGCTGCCGCGCCGCCCGCGCGATCGACGAGCCGATGAGGCCGATGCCGATGATGGCCAGCCTGCCGACCATGGGCGCCCCGGCGGGCGCTGCTGCTGTTTCGTCCACGCGGTGGCTGCCCATGTTGCTCATGTCAGCGTTTCAGGAAGTCGCGCAGGGCGTCGATGACGAGGCGGTTGGCTTCTTCCGAACCAATGGTCATGCGCAGGGCGTTGGGCAGGCCATAGGACGCGACGGCGCGCAGAACCAGGCCGCGCCCGAGCAGGAACGCGTCGGCGTCGCGCGCTGTTTTCCCAGGCGCGTCCGGGAAATGGATCAGCACAAAATTGCCGACGCTGGGCGTGACTTCAAAGCCAAGCGCCCGCACCTGTTCCGTCACCCAGGCCAGCCACGTCAGGTTGTGCTCGGCGGCCTGCGCCTCGTGCGCCGGATCTTCCATGGCGGCGACGCCGGCGGCGATCGCCGGGGCGCTGACATTGAAGGGGCCGCGCACCCGGTTCAGGGCGTCGATCACGTCGGCCGGACCGAAGGCCCAGCCAATGCGCAGTCCGGCCAGACCGTGGATCTTCGAGAACGTGCGCGTCATCAGCACGTTGGGCAGGCTGGCGGCCATCTCCAGGCCAGAGCTGTAGTCATTGGCCCGGACGTATTCGGTGTAGGCGGCGTCGATCACCAGCAGGACATGCGGCGGCAGACCGGCGCGCAACCGGGCCATTTCGTCGTGCGGGACGTAGGTGCCGGTGGGGTTGTTCGGATTGGCGACGAACACCACCTTCGTCCGCTCCGTCACGGCGGCGAGCAGGGCGTCGACGTCCGTGGTGTAATCCCGCTCCCGGGCGACCACAGGCGTTCCGCCGGCGGCGGTGATGGCGATCTTGTAGACGAGGAAACCGTGCTCGCTGAACAGGCCTTCGTCGCCTGGCCCGATGTAGGTGTGGGCGATCAGGTTCAGCAGTTCGTCCGAACCGGCGCCGCAGATGATGCGGCTGGCGTCGAGGCCATAGCGGGCGCCGATAGCGGCGCGCAGACGCGTGGCGGCGCCGTCAGGGTAGGCTTCCAGATGACCGGCGGCGCCCCGGTAGGCGGCGATGGCGTGCGGGCTGGGGCCCAGCGGCGTCTCGTTGGACGAGAGCTTGTAGACCTTGGCGACGCCCGGGGCTTCGCTGCGGCCCGGAACATAGGGAGCGATCGACATCACGCCAGGGCGCGGAACAGGACGGGCCTCGGAATTGGCCATCAGCTTGAACTCCAGATTGGACGCCCGCAGCTATAGAGGAGATCGGCGCAAAGTGGGACCCACTTTTCTGCGCCGCTACCATGGGACGCGCCTGACGGGCCGCCGCCGCCTGACAGGCCGCCGCCGCCTGGCGCGGGCGCGGGCGCGCGGCGCGATGGGGAAGCCGTGCGGGGATGCAGGCTCAGGTCAGGCGGAACCGGTCGGCGTGGCTGCCAACCTCGATCAACGCGGCCCGGCCGGCGGATGCGGGCAGGGCGGCGGCCAGATCATCCGGCTCCAGCGATCCGGGCGCGGCGATCAGCAGCGACAGTCCGCCGGGGGCCCCGGCGCTGCCGATGACGTCGGCGCCTGCGCTGGCAAGCGCCGCGGCGGCGTTCTCAGGCCAGCGCTCGACCCTGGCGGCGTAGAGGATGGTTTCGCGCACCGCCGCGTCGGCCAGTGGTTTGGACACCACGAACACCGGCGTGCCGGCTGGGTGGTCCGGCCGCTCGATGAACGGCAGGCGGGCGATGATTTTCGGCGCGTCGGCCCCGGTCAGGGCGTCCCACCACGCCAGCGAGCTGACGCCGCTGTCGGCGCGGAAAATCCCGACGTCGCCGGCAGATCGCCCCACCGCCGCAATGACGTCCGCGGCGCTGCCATGCGGCAGGTAGGGCACGGTGAAGCCGAAATGAAAGCGGGCGCTGTCGCGCATCGGGCCGTCGCCGGAGCTGACGTCCGCGTGCACGTTGAACGGGGCCTGCATCCAGGTGAACGTGGCGATGATCACGCGCCAGATGCCTTCGGCGGTGTCAAGCGGCAGCGAGCCGGTGTGGCGGCGGGCGATGGCCTGCATCATCGAGGCCTCGCGACCAGGCCGGAAGGCGGAGCCGGAGGCCTGGGTGCTCTTCACGGTGATCAGTTCATCGATGATCTGGCTGCGCGCGATCAGCAGGGCGTGCATGTCCGCGTCGATGCGGTCGATTTCACCGCGAAGGGCGGCAAGGCGGGCGGCGGCTTCCGCGCTGATCGGCTGTGACATGGAGGCTTTCCTGCTGGAGTAACGTCAGCAAAAGCCGATGCTGCTTTTGCCTGGCAAGTTGCGTAAAATCAGACTGTTATGGCGTTTCCCGACGCGGCGGACGGCGTTTCGCGGTGGAAAAGGCGACAGAACGGGAGGCATGGCCCATTCGCGGTTGCAGGGCAATGCGAAAGCGCCATGGGGCGGCGACAACTAGTTCAAATCCCGGGGCGCCGCGTCAAGCCCGACCGCGCATGGGCGTGGGATATTTTCCGATGTGGCCGCAATTCGGCCTGGCGGCTTTTGACGCTGCGCCGCTCCGTCCCTTAATGACGGCGTGGCGGGCGTGGTCCGCCGGTTCTGGATAATGGAGAGGAGACATGACGTCGTCGCATATGCGTGACACGGACGATGGCGAAGCAACTTCGCGTGAACTTGACCTGCGTGGACTGAAATGCCCGCTTCCGGTGCTTTACGCCCGGCGGGAACTGGCTCGCATGGCGCCGGGCGCGCGCCTGCGCGTGCGCTGCACCGATCCCATGGCGGCGATCGACATCCCCCATATGGTGCATGAAGCCGGGCATCGGCTCGCAGGCTCCGTTCACAGCGGGCCGTTGCTGACGTTCGATATTGTCCGGGGCGATGACGCCCCGCCCCTGGGATAATCCAGGGCGGGACAAGGGGTGGGGCGGGACATGCGCCGGGGGCGGCGGCGACGGCTGTTGCGCCTGACCTTTGCACCATCCGGGGCGGCGTCAGCCGGACCTGTCTCCGCCGGTATGGCGACCTGCCGCCGCTGCCCATGTGTTTCCTCCATTCATGTGTTTCCCCCCATTTATGGGGCGCTTTGCTGATGGTTGCATGAAGTTGTATATCATCAGATATATTTTGGCTGACGCTCCGCATCACGAATCTGCGTTGAAAACGCAGTAGGGCAGTTGGCTCCAGGTGGTCGCATCCGTATGATTTGCCGATCCGGAGCAAGATCATGCGCGTTACCTTGTCGCCTGCCGTGCGGACCTTTGGGGGCCAGGGGCAGTCCGCGTCCGGGGACACGGATTCGCAACCGAATGGCGCGGCGGGGCCCCAGGAGCCGGCTTTTGCATTGCCGCTGACCTGTACCGGCGACGCGCCGTCCCCGGCGCTCCCCGATGACCTGGCTGAGGCCGCCCCGACGCCGCGGCATGCTGACGACGATGGTCTCGATCCGGCCCTCAAGGCCTGGCTGCAGCCGCTTGGCGAAATCCAGCCCTCTGGCGAGGATGTCCCTGACGCGGCGGCGTTTGACCCCTTTGGTGCGCTCGCGGCGGCGCGGCGCCCGGGCGCGCCGGACCTGTTCGTTGACCGCGACGTGCTGGCGGGCCAGGCGCGGGCCTCGCTGTCCGCTACGCCGCCAGCGCCTGCCAGCGGGTTGCACATGGCGATCGAGGCGATCAACGCCAGCGTGTCGGACCCCTACGCCGATGGCCGGGCGCAACTCCGGTTCGATCTGAAATTCGACAATTGCGATCCGGTCATCATCACCCTTGAGCGCGACCAGGCCCTGGCTCTCGCGCATCGCCTCGCCGAATGGGCCGACGGCGGGACCGGCGCCGACGCTGGAGCGACCGATGCGCCTTTCTGACCCGCGCGCCCAGGCGGTTCTGGCCATTGCCTGCGCCGTGATTCCGCTGCTGTTCGTCCTCTGGCTGCGGGCGGCGATCGTTGGCCTGCCGCTGGTGCTGTTCTTCGCCGGCATCGCCATCGCCACGACATTCGCCGGCCAGATCGCCGGGATCTTCGTGCTGGCCGTGTCAGTCGCGGCCGCTGTCATCGCCATGCGGTCGCCGCCGCTGAACTTCACCCTTGGCCTGTCGCTGAACGGTTTGGTGTTCATTGGCGGCTATGCCGCTTCGGCGCTGGTCGTCTATCTGCTGGCGGCGCGGCAGGCGGCGCTGGCGTCGCGGGAGGCCCGGCAGACGCAGCAGGTGCTGGTGCTGTCTGACGCCCTGAGCCGCTGGCTGGGCCGCAACGCGCGCGTCGCGGCAAGTTTGATGCGGACGATGGAGGACGTGGACCCCGGTCTTCTGGCCGACGTGGCGCGCGAGCGCATGCTGATGACCGCCCGCGTCGAGCGGTTGATGCGCGGCCAGATGACGCTGGAAGGGGGCGATCTGTCCAGCGTCATGACCGATCTGTGCGAGGAGATCATCCGCGCCGAGCGCCGTCCGGACCTGCATGGGGAAATCGCCATTGCGCCCATGGAGCTGGACCATGAGGACTTTGTCCGGTTGTGTCTCGTTCTGGCGGATCTGCTGTTCCTCGCCTTGCGGGAGGATCCGTCGTCTGAAGAGCCATTGCGGATCAGTCTCACCCTGGAGGGGAGTGAGGCGGTGCTGGGGCTGACGTGGTTGCGGGCGGGCGCGCCGTCATGGACGGCGGACGCGCACGGCGTCATGACCCAGCGGGTCGCGGGTCGCGTTGCGCGAAGTCTCGGCGGCGGCCTGCACTGGAGCGCCCGGAGCCCCGGGCGCGCGTCGTCGGCGCTGCGGTTTCCTGTCCACAAGGGGCGCGGGCCGGCAGGCGGCGGCGCCGGCTGAACGCCAGGCGTCGCCCGCAGGACACCGCAAACCAGACCTCGGAGGCGCCGACGTATCCGCGATCCGCAGAACCCTGGCGCCGCGCGGCTTTACCCAAAATCCGAAGGGGCGGCCTCATTGGCGTGCGCAGCGCCTCTGGGCGTCCGTCTGGCGCCGCGCCGCTGAAACACTGGGGCTTCCAGGGGCGATCCGGTGATCGCAATGACCGGTTTTTCTGGTCAGGCGGGATTTTCGCGCCTTTTGCCTTGCGCGCGTCATTTTGAATTGCCCATGTCCGGTCTGTCCGTGACAAACCTCACCGGACAATGCGGCAGGTTGACCGCCCCCCAGCGATTTCTCGCCGGCGAAACCATATTTGTTTCAGACGCCGGTTCGCGGACGCGCCGGCGTCCAGGATTGGGAGAGGCGTCATGAACAGGCTGTTGCTGGGGTCGCCGGCGCAACGGCTGCGGCTGGCCTCAGGCCTTGTCATGTTCGCTTTCGCGGGAACGCTTTTCCTCAACGTCGCGCTGGGGTTGGTCAGCCTTGACGTCATGGAGGCGGTTCGCACCGCCCGGACGGCGGTCACGCGCTCCGCGCCAGGCTCGATCATCCTGGGTCTCGCTTTGGCGGTCCACGGCGTTCTGGCGCTGGCGCGGGTCGGCGGCAAACGCTCGTTCCAGCTGCGCGGATGGGAGTGGGCGCAGCTACTGTCCGGCTTCGCCATTCCGTTCTTGCTCATTCCGCACATCGTCAATACCCGGGTGGCTTTTTCGATCCTTCGGGTCAATGACAACTATGCCTACGAGCTGGCGCGGCTGTGGCCGGGCGCGGCGATCCCCCAATCGCTGCTGCTGGCGCTGGTATGGGTCCATGGCTGCCTTGGCCTGCATATGTGGCTGCGCGAGGCGCACTGGTACGCCCGCTGGGCGCCGTGGCTGCTGTCCGGCGCGGTGCTGGTTCCGGCCCTCGCCCTGGCCGGGTTCGTCGCCGAGGGGCGACGCCTTGACGTGGAGCTGGCAGACCCGGCGGCCATGGAGGCGCTGAAGCAAACCGTCAACTGGCCGTCGCAGGCAGGCGAAGTCGCGCTGGCTGGCTGGCGCGATCTGGGTCAGCGGGCGTTCTACGGCGTGACGGCGCTGGTTTTGGCCGTCGCCGTCGGGCGGCTGGCGGCGTCGCGCCTCGCCCGCCGCACGGTCAGCATCCAGTATCTCGATGGGCCGACGGTGCAGGGCGCGCGTGGCGGGACCATTCTCGAAATCGGCCGCGCCAATGGGGTTCCGCATCTGGCGGTTTGCGGTGGACGGGCCCGCTGCTCCACGTGCCGGGTGCGCGTGCTCCGGGGGCTGGACGAGATGTCGCCGGTGGGCGAAGCCGAGCGCATGACGCTGCAGTCCATCGGCGCTGATGCTGACGTGCGTCTTGCCTGCCAGGCGCAGCCGCGCGGCGCGGTGGTGGTGCAGCCGCTGCTGTCGCCGGCGCGCGGCAAGGCGCGCCCGGCGCAGGCAGCTCTCAAGGCGGTGGCCAATCTGGAAGCCGGCGGCGTTGAGCGGCGCTTCACCGTGCTGTTCGCCGATATTCGCGGCTTCACCCGGTTGAGCGAGTCCAAGCTGCCGTACGACACCGTGTTCATTCTGAACCGCGTGTTCCAGCTGATGGGCGTGGCGATCGAGCAGGCTGGAGGCCGCATTGAGAAATACATGGGCGACGGCCTGCTCGCCCTGTTTCCCGAAGGCGGCGACGCGGTCACCGGAGCGACGCGGGCGCTGCTGGCGGCGCGGGACATCGACCTGGCGCTGGATCAATTGAACCGCGAGCTGGCGGCGGAACTGGATGATCCGCTGCGGGTGGCGATGGGCGTTCACACCGGGCCACTGGTGGTGGGCCGCATTGGCTGGGGCGACAGCGCCGCCATCACGGTGATCGGCCCAACGGTCAATGTGGCCAGCCGCATTGAATCGATCGCCAAGCAGGAGAACGTGCAACTGGCGTTTTCCGCCGCCACCGCCGAGGCCGCCGGCATCGACGTCACGGCGTCGGAGCACCAGTTCCGTGGTTTTCCGGTGAAGGGCGTGGCGACGCCGGTCGCCGTGGGGCTGGCCCGCCGCGCCCGGGACGTGCGCGTGACGGCGGCGGTTCCGGCGCCGGAAACGCTGGCCGCCGGCGCTGCCCTGGCCAGCCGGCGCAACTGGCGTGATCGCCTGCGTGGGCGTGGCGGCGACTGACAGCCACGTTGTGGGCTGGACGGGCGGCGGATTTGGCGCAATGAAACTGGCATGACCGAGCACCATTCTCCCATTGCGCCAGACCAGCCGTTTGCCCCAGGCGAACCAGATGGCGTCGCGGCGTCGCGCCTGCTGGCCCGCCTGCGCCAGCGACCGTCCCTGGGCGCGGATGAGGCCTGGCGGAGCGACCGGCTGCCGCTGTTGATGGGCGTGCTCAACGTCACGCCGGACTCGTTTTCCGACGGCGGCCAGTTCAACGCCCCCGCGGTCGCGGCGGCCCATGCCTGCGCCATGGCGCGGGACGGGGCGGACATCATCGACGTGGGGGGCGAATCCACCCGCCCCGGTCATGCGCCGACGCCGGCGGACGAAGAAATCGCCCGGGTGACGCCAGCCATCCACGCCGCGCGGGCGGCGCTGGCGCAGGCGGGACTGCCGGCGGTGATCTCCATCGATACCTGGAAGGCCCCGGTCGCCAGCGCCGCGCTCGCGGCGGGGGCGGGGATCGTCAACGATATCTGGGGATTGCAGCGCGACCCCGACATTGCCCGGGTCGCGGCCGGGCATGGCGCCGGCGTCGTCATCATGCACAACGCCGAAGCGACGCAGCCGGACGCCGACGTCATGGACCTGTTCCGGCGTTTCTTCGACCGTTCGCTGGCCATCGCCGCCCAGGCTGGCGTGCGCGACGATTGCATCGTGCTGGATATCGGCTTCGGTTTTGGCGCGACGCGCGCCCAGCATCTGGAGGCCATACGCCGGCTTCCCGAGCTTCGGGCCTGTTACGGCCTGCCGGTGCTGGTCGGCGTTTCGCGCAAATCGACCATCGGCCTGCTGACTGGCCGCGAGGTGGCCGACCGGCTTGCCGGCTCGCTTGCCGGGCATAGCCTGGCCCTGGCCTTTGGCGCCGATGTGCTGCGGGTGCATGACGTCGCCGCCCATCGCGACGCCCTGCGCATTGTCCAGGGGGTGATGGCGCCTGAGCCGGCGCTCGCATCCGCCATGGAGAGGGGCGCATGATCCAGGGAGACATTCCCCAGGGAGACATGGCGCCGGAAGGGGGGCGGGCGGCGCCGGCAGACGTTGTCTTCACCCGCGCTTTCCTGGGGCTCGGCGGCAATCTCGGCGACGTGGCGGCGCGGTTCGACGCCGCCATCGCCCTGCTTGCGGCGGCGGAAGGGGTCGAGATGCGCCGGCGCTCGGCGCTGTGGCGCACGCCGCCCTGGGGCGATCCTGACCAGCCGCCATTTCTCAATGCTTGCGTGGAGATTGGGGCGACCTTGCCGCCACTGGCCCTGTTGCGTCTGTGTCTGGATGTCGAACGGCGGCTGGGCCGCGACCGTCAGGCGCCGGACGCCCGGCGCTGGGGGCCGCGTCCCATCGACATCGATCTGCTCGACATGGCCAATGTGGCGCTTGATACGCCGGAGTTGACCCTGCCGCATCCGCGCCTTGGGGAGCGGGCGTTCGCCCTGGCGCCGCTGGTGGAGCTGGCGCCCGATCTGCCGGTGAGCGTGCGCGACGGGGGGCTTGTGGTCCAGATGCCGGCGCGACAGGCGCTGGCGCGCCTGTCGATGCAGGGACTTGAGCGGCTGGAAGACTGACCGGTTACGGCCAGCGCACTGTCGGCGGCATCGACGACAGGATCGAGGCGATATTGCCGCCCGTCTTCAGGCCGAACACCGTGCCGCGATCATAGAGCAGGTTGAACTCGACGTAGCGGCCGCGCCGCACCTGCTGCTCCAGCCGCTCCTCATCGCGCCACGGCTTGCCCATGTTGGCGCGGACGATGGCCGGATAGATATCGAGGAAAGCCTCGCCGACGCTGCGGGTAAAGGCCATATCCGCGTCGAAATCGTCGTTCCAGACATAGTCGTAGAAAATGCCGCCGATGCCGCGCATCTCGTTGCGGTGCTTCAGGAAAAAGTACTCGTCGCACCATTCCCTGTAACGCGGGTAGTCGGCGTGCGGATGGCCGGCGCAGGCGCCGCGCATGGCGGCGTGGAACGCCCGGGCATCAGGGTCGTCCTGGCTGCGCCGGGCGTCGAGCATTGGCGTCAGATCGGCGCCGCCGCCGAACCACGGCTTCGAGGTGACGACGAAGCGCGTGTTCATGTGCACGGTTGGAACCTGGGGGTGCCAGGGATGGGCGATGAGCGAGATGCCGGCGGCCCAGAAGCCGGGATGCGTGTCCGTGCCCGGGATCTGGCCGCGAAACTCGGGTGCGAACTCGCCGTGCACGGTGGAAACATGCACGCCGGCCTTCTCGAACACCCGGCCGTGCAGCAGACCCATGGCGCCGCCGCCGCCCGGCGCGCCGGTGTGGTCGGTGCGCGTCCACGGCGTGCGCACGAAGCGGCCGGGCCTGTCGCGAATCTCCTGCGGCATGTCAGGCGCCCAGGAACCGGGAGGCAGGTCGCTGGCTTCGTCCTCGAGCTTCTCGAAAGCCGCGAAAATCCGCTCCTGAAGTCCGGCGAACCACGTGGCGGCGCGCTCCTTGTAACCATCAAGGGTTGCCTTGGGGGGCAACTGGGCCGGCTTGCCTGCGGGATTGGTCACGTCGCTTCTCCATCTCTGGCGTATCCGTAACGCCAGCATGTATCTGACGCCATCGGCGCCGTTGCGCCATGGGAGAAATTGACCAGGGGGCGCCCGCCGCGTCACGCGCCCATCGGGTGAATCGCCAAGGATCATGCGCCAAGGATCATGCGCAAAGGGTCAAGCGCCAACATGGGCGCGCGGCCAGCCCCCCGTCTGGCGCAGCGCCTCCGCGGCGAAAATGGCGGCGGCCATGGCGACGTTAAGCGAGCGCATGTCGTTGGCCAGCGGGATATGCACCGCCGCGTCAGCCGCCGCATGGACATAGTCCGGCGCGCCGGCGCTTTCCCGCCCAAGCAGCAGCGTGTCGTCTGGCGCGAAGCTGAAGTCCGGCAGGGCGAGGGAGCCCCTGGTGGTGGCCAGCACCAGCCGGCCGCCGCGCGCTGCATGCGCCTGCTGGAAGGCGCGCCAGGAGGCATGGCGGTCGATGCGCACGTTATCCAGATAATCCATGCCGGCGCGGCGAAAATGTCGGTCGGTGACCGGAAAACCGGCTGGTTCGATGATGTCCACCGCCACGTTGAGACAGGCGCCGAGACGCAGGATCGCGCCTGTGTTCTGTGGAATATCCGGTTGAAATAGCGCAAGGCGCATGATTGCCGTCCTGACATGGCGCGGGTTTCCGGCGCGCCGCAACAGTTCCCGGTCGTGAAGCGCCCCGACCCGCGAGGCGTCCGCCGGCTGCCGGGCCAGCTTCGCGGCGCATCATGTATCGACAGGCGGGCGAAAGCGATCCCTGTTCCCGCCGCGACGGGCGATGGCGAAAGACGCGGGAGCACCCGCCGTTCCGGGACGCGCGCCGGCCGCGATCGCCATGGTCAGGGGCGTCATGCACATGATCTGATTCACTTTAATGAGGAAAAAATGGCGTCCGCGTCGGGTGGCCGAAGCCGTTTTCCGCGCGCCCGACGGCCATGGGGCCTATTTTCGCCGCCGCAAGGTGGCGCGGAATGCCGCATGTGGTTTTTTGTTGACGATGGCGCCGAGTGTGGCGGAAACACGGCGTTATCAAGGAAGTGGTTGCGCGCAATCCTTTTGCATCCGCCTGTGAGCAGGGGGCGGCGCACGGCCAGCTTTCGCGCCAGCGCTTGGCAGCGACAGGCTGCCTGTGCTGGTATGGACACCACTTTTGAAGCATGCCAAAGAGCCGCATGGCGACTCCCATCGTCGCGCGCAGTTTCTGGCGTGGGTGTTTCGCGTGACATCGGCGCCGCCAGGTCCGGCGCACCGCGCCCGGTTTACAGCGGGACGGGCCGATGTCGCCGGGCACCGTCCACTTTTGTAGGAGCCGATTGTGGCCGAGACCGTACCATCCGCCGAGCCGACCCGGCGTGACTTCCTCCTGATCGCCACCGGGGCGGTCGGCGCTGTCGGCGCCGCCGCTGTCGCATGGCCGTTCATCGCGCAGATGCAGCCGGACGCCGCCACCATCGCCGCCGGCGCTCCAGTTGACGTTGACCTGACGCCCGTGGCGGAAGGTCAGATTCTCAAGCTGTTCTGGCGCGGCAAGCTGATATTTGTTCGCCATCGCACGAAGGCGGAGATCGAGTCCGCCGCCAAGGTGGACGTGGCCTCTCTCCGCGACCCGCAGCCCGACTCGGCGCGCGTCAAGCAGGGCCACGCCCAGTGGCTGGTGGTGTACGGCAACTGCACGCACCTCGGTTGCGTGCCGCTTGGGCACCAGGGCCAGTATGAAGGCTGGTTCTGCCCGTGCCATGGCTCGGTGTTTGACACGTCAGGCCGCATTCGCCAGGGGCCGGCGCCGACCAATCTGCCGATTCCGCCCTACACATTCGTCTCCGATTCGAAGATCACGATCGGCTGAGGCGCAACGACCATTTCTGGAGCAGGCGACCATTATGGAAGGCCATTCTGTTTACGTCCCCAAGAGCGGCTTCACGAAGTGGCTCGAGGCCCGGCTGCCGATTATCAGCCTCACGCATTCGTCGGCGGTCGCCTATCCGGTTCCGCGCAACCTGAACTATTTCTGGACCTTCGGCGCCATCCTCACGATGATGCTGGTGGTGCAGATCGTGACCGGCGTCGTGCTGGCCATGCACTATGTGCCTAACGCCAAGCTGGCGTTCGCATCGGTCGAATCGATCATGCGCGACGTCAATTTCGGCTGGCTGCTGCGCTACATGCACGCCAACGGCGCTTCGATGTTCTTCATCGCGGTCTACGTCCACATCTTCCGCGGCATGTACTACGGCTCCTACAAGGCGCCGCGCGAGGTGCTGTGGATC
This sequence comes from Camelimonas fluminis, assembly GCF_014656355.1. Classification (GTDB taxonomy): domain Bacteria; phylum Pseudomonadota; class Alphaproteobacteria; order Rhizobiales; family Beijerinckiaceae; genus Camelimonas; species Camelimonas fluminis. The sequence continues at coordinate 42,945 of NZ_BNCG01000009.1, read as the reverse complement.
CTTGGCGTGATCATCTTCCTGCTGATGATGGCCACCGCCTTCATGGGTTACGTGCTGCCGTGGGGCCAGATGTCGTTCTGGGGCGCCACCGTCATCACCAACCTGTTTTCGGCCTTTGACGAGATCATTCCTGGCGTCGGCACCTGGATCGTCACCCTGCTGTGGGGTGGGTTCGCGGTGGACAATCCGACCCTGAACCGTTTCTTCGCGCTGCACTATCTGCTGCCGTTCATGCTGGCGGGCGTCGTCGGCCTGCACATCTGGGCGCTGCACCATGTCGGCCAGAACAATCCGACCGGCGTGGAAGTGAAGAACATCCGCAAGGACACCGTGCCGTTCACCCCCTATGCGACCGTCAAGGACGCCGTGGGCGTGGTGTTCTTCCTCATCCTGTTCGCCTGGTTCCTGTTCTACATCCCGAATTTCATGGGCCACGCCGACAACTACATCGAGGCTAACCCTTCGGTCACGCCGGCCCACATCGTTCCGGAATGGTACTTCCTGCCGTTCTACGCGATCCTGCGCGCCATCCCTTCCAAGCTTGGCGGCGTGCTGGCGATGTTCTCGGCGGTGCTGATCCTCGCGTTCCTGCCCTGGCTCGACACGTCGAAGGTGCGCTCGGGCAACTACCGTCCGGTGTTCCGGGTGTTCTTCTGGCTGTTCGTCGCCACCTGCGTTGTGCTGGGCTGGCTCGGCGCCAAGCCGGCCGAGGGCGGCTACACCCTGGCGGCGCAGGTTCTGACCGTCTTCTACTTCTCTTACTTCCTCATCATCCTGCCGCTGCTCGGCCTGTTTGAGACGCCGCGCCAGTTGCCTGGCTCGATCGCCGAGGCGGTGCTCGCCAAAAAGGCCAAGAGCGCGGCGCCGGCTGATGCGTCGGTCAATGGCTGAGCCGTGAAGGGGAATCGTCAAATGAAGCTTACGAAACTCCTGGCCGCCGGCGTGTTCACGGTGGTTTTGGGCGCCCTGTCGGCGCCGGCGCCGGCGCAGGCCTCCGAGGCCGGCCCGACGCCGCCGTCCGTGAACTGGTCGTTCTCCGGCCCCTTCGGCAAGTTTGATCCGCAGCAGCTGCAGCGCGGTTTCAAGGTGTATCGCGAAGTCTGCGCCGCCTGCCATTCGCTGAAGTACGTCGCGTTCCGCAATCTGGCCGAGCCGGGCGGACCGCTGTTCACGGAAGGTCAGGTCAAGGCCCTGGCCGCCGAGTACAAGGTGCAGGACGGTCCCAACGACGCCGGCGAGATGTTCGAGCGTCCCGGCCGCCCGGCTGACCACTGGCCGAGCCCGTTCCCGAACGACAACGCCGCCGCCGCCGCCAATGGCGGCAAGGCGCCGCCGGACCTGTCGCTGATGGCCAAGGCGCGCACCTACGAGCGCGGCTTCCCCACCTTCGTGTTCGACATGTTCACCCAGTTCGCCGAACAGGGGCCGGATTACATCCACGCCCTGCTGACCGGCTATGTGGAGAAGCCGAAGGACTTCAACCTGCCGGCGGGCGGAACCTACAACAAGTATTTCCCCGGCCATGTCATCGCCATGCCAAAGCCGATCAACGACGGCCAGGTGGATTACAAGGGGCCGGACGGCAAGCCGCAGGCGCCGGAGACGGTTGACCAGTACGCCAAGGACGTCTCGGCCTTCCTGATGTGGACAGCCGAGCCGAAGATGGAAGCGCGCAAGGCGCTGGGCTTCAGGGCGATCATCTTCCTGGTGCTCCTGGCCGGTCTGACCTACTTCGCAAAGAAGCGCATCTGGAAGAAGCTGCCGGACCCGGTCTGATCCAGGACGGCGCAACGGGCCAGCGCGCATGCCGCCAGGCCCGGTTGAAACATCTGATGACGGCGACGCCGGAAGACGGAGAGTCTTCCGGCGTTTGCTTTTTGGGGCGCGCCCCAGCCATCCCCCGGCGCTCACCGGTCCAGATTGCGCGGCTGTTGCGCCGGGCGGATGGCTCCGTCTGGCCGCGTCCGCGACATGGCCGCACTCCGGCGCTGGCGGTTGCGCCAGCAGGCCGGAGTGGGGATAAACAGAACCGGAGCCAGCGGTCCGCTCACGAGGCCGCGGCATGACGCAGGGAGAGAAACAGATGGCATGGACCGAAATCCTTTATGACGTGAAGGATCATGTCGCCACGGTGACGCTGAACCGGCCGGACAGGCTGAACGCATGGACCCGGCACATGGAAGGCGAGTTGCGTCAGGCCATGGAGCAGGCCGCCGCGGACGAGGCGGTGCGGGCCATCGTCATTACCGGGGCGGGGCGCGGCTTCTGCGCCGGCGCGGACATGAACCTGCTCAGCGGCATCAGCTCCGGCGAGCAGCAGGGCGGCGGCGCCGCCGGGGATGACGCGCGCGCCAACAATGGCGGCGATGGTCTGGACGCCAATTTCAACCGGCGCTTTTCCTGGATGCTACGCGTGCCGAAGCCGGTGTTCGCCGCCATCAATGGCCCCATCGCTGGCATGGGCGTGTGCTTCTCGTCGTTCTGCGATTTCCGCTACGTCGCCGAAGGCGCCAAGTTCACCACGGCGTTTGCCCGTCGCGGCCTGATCGCCGAGCACGGCGTCTCATGGATGCTGCCGCGCATCGTCGGCCTGACCAACGCGCTTGACCTGCTGATGTCGGCCCGCACCGTCGAGGCCAGGGAACTGGAGCGCCTCGGCTTCGCCCGGCTGTTGCCGCAGGAGGGGTTCGTGGACGCCGTGCGCGCCATCGCCCGCGATCTCACCACCAACGCCTCGCCCCGCTCCATCGGCGTGATGAAGCGCCAGGTTTATGACGCGATGTTCCAGAACCTGGATGAAGCCTGGGAGGTGGCCGATCGCGAAATGGTGGCGTCGTTCAGCAGCGAGGACTTCAAGGAGGGCGTCGCCCACTTCGTCGAGAAACGCGCGCCGGCCTTTACCGGCCGCTGAACCTGGCGTGACGCAACGGCGGGGCCGGTTCAGTCCGGCCGGCTTCCGCTCCGCGCCGCCCGCGCCGGCGCCAGTTCGGCCTGAAACGCCAGCGCCCGCTCCAGCATCAGCTGTCGCCCCTTGTCTGTGGCGGCGCCGCGCAGGGTCAGGGCATAGCCATAGCCGACACCGGGCTGCAGGCTTTCCAGGCCGATTTCGCCATTGATCCAGTGCAGCATGACCGACCGGAAGGTGAAATCGAGGTTGAGCATCAGCGTGGCGGTGTCAATCTCCGGCAGCAGCCAGCCTTCGCCGGCGGCGGCGTCCAGCAGGCCGATCCAGAAGGCCTCGCGCTTCGGGTTAAAAATCATGCTGCGCTCTTCGGCGCCGGTGGTCCTGAGCATGCTGCCCCACAGCGCCCGATAGAAATCCGGATCCTGCTCGTAATAGCTCACGGCGAGCGCGGCGGCCTTTAGCACGCGATCGAGCGGCGAACATGCTTCGTAACCGCCGAAGCGACGTCCGAACCCCTTGATGTCCTCCAGCACCGCCAGCAGGATCGCGCCCTTCGAACCAAACAGGTTGTAGGGCGTGGCAAGGCTGACGCCGGCGCGCGCCGCCAGCGCCCGCATCGACAGGCCGGCGTCGCCGGTTTCGCGGATGAGTTCGCGCGCGGCGTGGATGATGCGGCGGCGACGCTCGGCCTTCGCTTCCTCGCGGCGTCCCTGTGCGGCCGGCGCTGGCTGCTGCATGCATCTGCCCTTCATGGTTTCGCATCGACTTGGGATATCGACTTGCGATGAAGCTGACTTGCCTGTGGCTGGTCAACCCCTGCGGATGGCCGAAGCGATGGTTGTTGCCTGCGGTCTCGCGGCGCGGCTGGCGCCAGCCCCGGTGGTCGGGCAACAGCCGGAATGCGCCGCGCGCCGATTGACGTCGGTCAATTTTTATATCACGTTCCAAAAAAATCGACCGTCGGCTCCCACACAACAATATGGAGCCGCCGGGATGCGCGGCGCCGACGGGTTAACCGCGGCGGGCGGCGGGGAGGAAAACATGGACGTGAGCATGCCGTGCGCGCGCGAGGAACATGGCGCGCATGAAAGGCGTCGTGTGGGCGGGTCGTTTTCGACCGGTCGGCGCGCCCTGCTGGCCCTGGGGCTGGCTGTCGGCCTGGCCCCGGCGCTGGCTGGCGCCGCTCCGGCATGGGCGGAGGAGAAGCCGCCGATCCGCATCGGCAACCTTGCCCCCTACAGCGGTCCGGCTTCCGCCTACAGCGCCTTCGCCAAAACCGAGGCAGCCTATTTTCGCATGGTGAACGCGAAGGGCGGCATTAATGGCCGCAAGGTTGAGTTCATCTCTTATGACGACGCCTACAGCCCGCCCAAGGCGGTGGAACAGGCGCGCAAGCTGGTGGAGCAGGATGGCGTGCTCGCCATCGTTCAGGCCGTCGGCACGCCGCCCAATGCGGCGATCATGAAATACATGAACGCCAGGAAGGTCCCGCAGCTGTTTGCCGCCACCGGCGCCACGAAATTCGGCGATTACCGCAATTATCCGTGGACCATGGGCCTGTCGACGTCGGTGTATCACGTCGAGGCGGCCATGTACGCTGGCTACATCCGCGAGAAGTTTCCCAACGGCAAGGTGGCGGTCATTTACCCCAACGATGACTATGGCCGGGATATTTTCGAGGGCTTTCGCAAGGCGCTGGGCAAGGACTACGACAGATATGTCGTCGCCACGGCCACTTATGACAATTCCGAGCCAACCATCGATTCACAGATGTCGAAGCTGAAGGCCTCGGGCGCCAATATCTTCGTCAATTTCTCGACGCCGCGCTTCGCCGCCCAGGCCATCCGCAAGGCGGCGGAGCTGGGCTGGAAGCCGGATTTGCAGATCGTCAACACCACCGGCGCCTCCATCCCCATGGTGTTCAAGCCCGCCGGCATCGAGAACGCCAGGGGCGTCATCACCTCCACCTCGCTGAAGGAGGCGAGCGATCCGCGCTACCGGGATGATCCGGGCGTGCAGGAATACCTGGCTTTCATGAAGCAGTGGTACCCGGAGGGCGATGCGACCAACAACCAGAACGCTTACGGCTACATGTGCATCAAGCTGGTGCACAGGGTGCTGGAAATGGCCGGCGACGATCTCTCCCGTGAGAACATCATGAAGCAGGCGGCCAGCCTGAAGGACGTGAAGCTCGGCCTGCTGCTGGACGGCGTTCTCGTCAACACCAGCCCCACAAATTATTTTCCCATCACCCAGATGCAGCTCATGCGCTTCAATGGCGAGGGATTTGATCCCATCGGCCCGGTGCAGAAGCACGACGTGAAGCTGTATGATTGAGACATGGCCTGGCGAAGCAGGGGGCGCTTCGCCAGGCGTCATGTATGATCGCGCAACAGGGCGCGCCGGCCGGCTGGCCGGGACGCAGTCCTGAAAACAACCAGAAACATAACAGTCCGGGAAGAAACGCCATGACCAGCGCGCCTGTTGCGCCCGATGCGTTCATGCATCTGCTGTATGAGGTGAAGGACCATGTCGCGGTCATCACCCTCAACCGGCCCGAGCGCCATAACGCCCTGAACCGCCGCGCCTATGACGAGGTGCGCGCCGCTTTTCTGGCGGCGTCCGCCGACAATGACGTGCGCTGCGTCGTGGTCACCGGCGCCGACCCGGCGTTCTGCTCTGGCGAGGACGTCAAGGAGATGATGACCGGCGAGAAGCCGGCCGCCCCGGCCCTCAACGTGCAGGCGCGCCGGCCGCCGACGCCCGCCGCCATGGCGGCGCTGGAGTGCAGCGTGCCGGTGATCGCCGCCGTCAACGGCGCCGCCGTCGGCTGGGGCATGGAGCTGGCGCTCTACGCCGACATCCGCGTCGCCTCCGAAAAAGCGAAGTTCGCCGAGCTGTTCATCCGTCGTGGGCTGATCTGCGATGTGGGCGGCCTGCTGCGTCTGCCCGCGATCGTTGGCCCGGAGATGGCGGCGCGTCTGCTGTATACCGGCGACGTGATCACGGCGGAGGAGGCGGCGCGCATCCGCCTCGTCAGCGAACTGACCCCGCACGCGGAGCTGATGCCGCGCGCCATGGCGCTGGCCGGGCGCATCGCCGCCAACCCGCCGCTGGCCCTGCGCTACATGAAGGAAGGGCTGCGCCGCGCCCATGGCGGCGATCCGGTTGATGTCGGTGGCTGGGCCATTGATGTGATCTACCGCCTGTTCGCCACGGAAGATCACCGGGAGGGCGTGCGCAGCTTCCTGGAGAAGCGCGAGCCCATGTTCACCGGTCGCTGAAGTCAACGGGCGCGACCGCGAGGTTGCGCCAGGGTTCATGAGACAGTTGCAGGTCGCGCGTCGACGAGGCCATCATCCTCCGGCGCGCTTCCAGGCGGAAACATCGGGGAGTCACCCATGAGCACGCAACAGGCAGCCATCGATCCCGTCGGCGCCGCTGACGTCGCGCCGGACAGTTGGGTGCGGATTGGCGATGAAGTTCGCAGCAAGGCGCAGATGCATCTCGCCGCCCGCCGCGCCGCGCGGGGTTTTCGCGAGCTTGGCGTCGGGCGCGGCGACGTGGTCGCCGTTTATATGCGCAACAGCTTCGGATTTATGGAGGCGACGGTGGGGGCTGGCCTCGTCGGCGCCCATGTCACGCCGGTCAACTGGCACAATACGCCGGAGGAAGCCCGTTATGTGCTGCAGGATTCCGGCGCGAAAGTGCTGGTGATCCACGCCGATCTTTACCGCGCGGTGCGCGATGTGATTCCAGCCGGCGTGCATGTGCTGGTCGCTGAAACGCCAGAGAACCTCCGCGCGCCCTACCGGGTCAGCGCCGAAGCCGCCGCCATCCCCGCTGGCGCCGCGGACTGGGACGCCTGGCAGGCAAATCATGCGCCGCTGGAGGAGCCGTTCGAGACGGCCCCCGGATCGATGATCTACACCTCTGGCACCACGGGAAATCCCAAGGGCGTGCGCCGCAATCCGCCGACGCCGGAGCAGATGGAATCCAGCCTGGAAATGCTGCGCCTCGTCGGCGGTCTGACCCATTGGGACAGGCCGCTGCACGAAGCGACGCTGCTGATTCCCGGCCCGGCCTATCACTCCAGCCCCAACGGCTGGATGTTCATTTTCTTCAACATCGGCGCCAATCTCGTCGTCGAACCGCGCTTCGACCCGGAGCGCATGCTGGCGCTGATCGAACGTCACCGCATCAGCCATGTGCTGGCTGTGCCGACCATGTTCGTGCGCATGCTGGCGCTGCCGGAAGACGTGCGCAACCGTTACGACCTGTCCTCCGTCGTCCATGTCATGCATGTGGGCGCGCCCTGTCCGCCGCACGTCAAGCGCGCCATGCTCGACTGGTGGGGGCCGGTGATCTCCGAGCACTACGGCTCCACCGAAGTCGGCGCCGTGACCTATTGCACCGGCCAGGAGTGGCTGGATCATCCCGGAACCGTCGGCCGCGCCGTGCCCGGCACCACAGTCGTCATCATGGATGAGAACGGCAATCTGCTGCCGCAGGGCGAATCCGGCGAGGTGGTCTGCCTGCGGCCGACCTATCCGGATTTCACCTATCACGGCGACGACGCCAAACGGCGCAAGGCTGATCGCGGCGGCCTCGTCGCCACCGGCGACGTCGGCTATTTCGACGCCGATGGCTTCCTGCACCTCTCTGGTCGCGCCAGCGACATGATCATCTTCGGCGGCACCAACATTTATCCGGCCGAAATCGAGGCGGAGCTGATGCGCACCCCTGGCGTCGCCGACTGCGCCGTGTTTGGCATTCCCGACGCTGAATATGGCGAGCAGGTCTGCGCCTTCATCCAGCCGAAGCCGGGCGCTGATCTCGACGCGGATGCGGTGCGCGCCGACCTTGGCCAACGCCTGGCCAGCTACAAGATCCCGCGTCACATCGAGTTCGCCGATACGCTGCCGCGCGAAGACACCGGCAAGATCTTCAAACGCAAGCTGCGCGAGCCGTTCTGGTCCGGCGTCGGCCGCAACATCTGAGGCAGGAAACCGGGAAGCCCGGCAAGAAACAGGGCGGCGCAGAAACCGCGCCGACAGGGAAGGGCGTCATGGACTATACGCAGATCCTTTGTGAGCAGGACGGGCCGGTGATGGTGATCACCCTCAACCGTCCGGACAAGCTGAACGCTTTTACCGGCGTGATGGGGATGGAGATCGCCGACGCCTTCCAGCGCGCCGACGCCGATGACAGCGTGCGCGCGGTGGTGATGACCGGCGCCGGCCGCGCCTTCTGCGCCGGGGCCGATGTATCGGCCGGCGCGAAGAGCTTCGATACGACCGATCCGCACGGCGCCGGCAATTTCGGCCAGCGCCTCGCCAATGGCGGCCGCTCGACCGGCGTCAGTTTCGTCCACGCCATCTTCAACTGTCGCAAGCCGTCGATCGCGGCGATCAATGGCGGCTGCGTTGGCGTCGGCGCCACCATGACCCTGCCGATGGACGTGCGCATCTGTTCGTCCAACGCCAAAATCGGTTTCATTTTCGCCCGGCGCGGTCTGGTGCCGGAGGCGGGCAGCGCCTGGTTCCTGCCGCAGATCGTTGGCCTGCCCCAGGCATTGCGCTGGTCGATCACCGGCTCCACCTTTGGCGCGGAAGAGGCGCTGCGCGGCGGCCTGGTCGAGGAGGTGACGGCGCCGGAGGATCTGCTGGCCCGGGCCAAGGCCATCGCCATCGAAATGACGGCCGAGTCCGCCCCGGTTTCCGTGGCGCTGACCCGGCAGTTGCTGTGGCGCTACGCCACCCAGCCCGATCCACGGCATCTGCTGTCCATTGATGGCCCGATGTCGATGGAGCGTGGCGCCCACGCCGACGTGCGCGAGGGCGTGCAGGCGTTTCTCGACAAGCGCAAACCGTCATTCCCGGGCAAGGTTTCGCAGGACATGCCGTCCCAATATCCGTGGTGGGAGCAGGGGGAGCCATGAAGCCAGCAACGGACGCAATCGCCGCGCGCACGACTCTCGACGATCAGGCGTTGCTCACCCATGAGCTTTCCCGCATCGCTGGCCAACTGGCGCCAGGAGCCACGGCCGTTGTCGACATGACGCGGCTTTCTGGCGGCGCGAGCCAGGAGACCTGGGCGTTCCGCGCCGTCGGCGGCTCCGCCGTGGATGTGGGGTTGATCCTGCGTCGCGCGCCCGGCGGCTGGCGCCAGGCCGATGGCGCCGCTGGCCTCGAAACCGAGGCGGCGGTGATCCGCGCCGCCGGGGCCGGGGGTGTGCCCGTGCCCGAGGTGATCCACGTGCTGGCGCCGGAGGATGGCGTCGGACGCGGTTTCATCACCCGCCGCGTCGAGGGCGAAACCATTGCCCGGAAGATTCTGCGCGACGCGGAATTCGCCCAGGCCCGCACGTTTCTGGCGGAGCAGTGCGGCGGCATTCTCGCCCACATCGCAAAGGTCGACGTCGCGGCCCTGCCGCCGCTCAGGCTGTCGCCGGCGCGCCAGCAACTGGATGACCTGCTGCGGCGCTGGCGCGGCATGAACCTGCACAAACCGGTGTTCGAGCTGGCGTTTCGCTGGCTGGCGGAGCGCTGCCCGCCCGATCCGGCGCAGCCGGTGCTGGTGCATGGCGATTTCCGTAATGGCAACCTGATCATCGGCCCCGACGGCGTCCGCGCCGTGCTCGACTGGGAAATCGCCCATCTCGGCGATCCGATGGAGGATCTGGCGTGGATCTGCGTCAACTCCTGGCGCTTTGGCGCGCTCGACAAGCCGGCCGGCGGATTCGGCAGTCGCGAGCAACTGTTCGCCGGCTATGAAAAGGCCGGCGGCCGCAAGGTCGATCCGCAGCAGGTGCGGTTCTGGGAGGCGCTCGGCTCCCTGCGCTGGGGCATCGCCTGCACCGGCATGATCGACACCTTCCGCTCCGGTCTCGACGCCGGCGTCGAACGGGCGATGATCGCCCGCCGCGCCTCCGAAACCGAGATCGACCTTCTCAACCTGATCGCCCCGCGGGCCTGACGCTACTGGAGACGCCATGCAGGACGAACCCACACCCCAGGAGCTGCTGACCGCCGTCGCCGGCTGGCTGCGCAACGAACTGATGCCGGTTGCGCCGGCTGACAAGGTTTTCCACGTCCGCGTCGCCGCCAACGCCATTGATCTGGCGTTGCGGCAACTGGCGCAGGCCGGGCAGGGCGACGCCGCCGAGCGCGGCCGGCTTGTGGCGCTGCTGGGGCAGGACGGCGATCTGGCCACGCTGAATGGCGCGCTGGCGGCGGGCATCGCCTCCGGCGCCGTGAACGCGGACGATCCGGCCGTCATCGACCATCTCTACGCCGCCACCCTGGAAAAGCTGGCGGTCGATCAGCCCGCCTACGCCGCTTACCGGCGCGCTGCGGGGCTGGAGGGCGGCAAGGCGCGCGGCTGACCTGCAGCGACGTCAAGGGGAGTTTTCAAGGGGGCGACGCCTGACCGGACGTCACTTTTGCTTGACCCACGCAGCAAACTGGCCAGGTTAGCCCGATCAAATAACGGTGCGGGCCGTCTCTGGCCCGTCGGGAGGAAGCTATGAAGACGTTTTTGCGCGTCCGCGCCCTGTTGGCTGGCGCGGCGATGGTTCTGGGCGCAACCGCCGCGCAGGCTGAAGCCAAATATGGCCCCGGAACCTCTGACAAGGAAATCAGGATCGGGCAGACCATCGCCTATAGCGGCCCCGCGTCGGCTTACGGCAATCTCGGCAAGGTCGAGACCGCTTATTTCAAGTGGCTGAACGAGAAGAAGGGCGGCATTAACGGCCGCAAGATCACCTTCATCAGCCGCGATGACGGCTACCAGCCGCCAAAGGCCGTCGAGAACGTGCGCTCCCTGGTGGAGGGCGATGAGGTGGCGCTGATTTTCGGCGTGCTGGGAACGCCGGTGAACATGGCGATCCGGCCCTACCTGAACGCCAAGAAGGTGCCGCACCTGTTCAACGCCGCTGGCTCGTCCGCCTTCAACGATCCAAAGAAATATCCCTGGACCACGGGCTGGCAGCCGAACCTGCATGACGAGGCGAAGTTCTACGCCAAACAGCTGCTGAAGATTAATCCGAACGCCAGGATCGGCGTGCTGTACCAGAACGACGACTTCGGCAAGGACATGCTGGCGGGCCTCAAGGAAGGGCTCGGCGACAAGGCTGACAAAATGATTGTCAGCGCCCAGATGTTCCAGCCAACGGACCCGACCGTCGACAGCCAGATGGTGATCCTGAAGAACGCTGGCGCCGACGCGCTGTTCCTGTTCACCTACGCCAAGCAGGCCGCCCAGGCGATCAGCAAGGCGGCGGACCTGAACTGGAAGCCGGCGACCTTCCTGCACCTTGGTTCGGCCTCGGTCGGCGCCACGCTGAAGCCGGCTGGCCTCGACAAGTCGGTGGGCGTGATGACCGCCGGCTTCGCCAAGGACCCGAGCGACCCGCAGTGGAAGGACGATCCGGCGGTGAAGGAATGGCTGGCGTGGATGAAGGAAAACATGCCAGGCGCCGACACCAACGACGCGCTTTACGCCATGGGCTTCGCCACCGCGCAGACTCTGGAGCAGGTGCTGAAGCAGGCGGGCGACGACCTGACCCGCGAGAACATCATGAAGCAGGTCGGGAATCTGAAGAAGTTCCGCCCGGAACTGCTGTTGCCCGGCAGCTATATCAACACCGCGCCAGACAATTACGCCATCGTCACCTACATGAAGTTGCAGAAATTTAATGGGAAAAGCTGGGACTTCGTGGATTGACAACTGACAGGCCGCTGCTCTCTCATTGATGGCAAAACAGGGCGAATCCGGCAAAGGGTTCGCCGCCATCAGGGAGCAAACGCATGTCGATTCACACATGGCGCGCGCGGGCGTGGCTTGGAACCATCGCCGCGCTCGCCGGCGCGACGCTTGCCGCCGGCGCCGCCTTTGCCGAGGCCAAATATGGTCCTGGCACGTCGGCAACCGAGATCAAGGTCGGCCAGACCATCGCCCACAGCGGCCCGGCCTCGGCCTATGGCCGGCTTGGCCAGGCCCAGGCCGCCTATTTCAAATGGCTGAACGAGAAGAAGGGCGGCGTCAACGGCCGCAAGATCACCTTTATCAGCCGCGATGACGGCTACCAGACCCCGAAGGCCGTCGAGAACGCCCGCTCGCTGGTGGAGAAGGACGAGGTCGCGCTGATCTTCGGCAACCTCGGCACGCCGATCAACATGGCGATCCGGCCCTATCTCAATGCGAAGAAGGTGCCGCTGCTGTTCATCGCCGCCGGCTCGTCCGCCTTCAATGATCCCAAGAACTTCCCTTATGTCATGGGGTGGCAGCCGAACCTGAACAAGGAGGCGGCCTTCTACGCCAGATACGTGCTGAAAACCAAGCCCGACGCCAGAATTGGCGTGCTTTACCAGCATGACGACTATGGCAAGGATCTGCTGAACGGCCTGAAGCAGGGGCTTGGCGACAAGGCTGACAAGATGATTGTCAACACCCAGAGCTTCCAGGCGACAGACCCGACGATCGACAGCCAGCTGGTCATTCTCAAGAACGCCAATGTCGACGTGCTGTTCCTGTTCGCTTACGCCAAGCAGACGGCCCAGGCCATCACCAAGCTGGCGGACCTGAACTGGAAGCCGATGACCTTCCTGCACCTGGGTTCGGCCTCGGTCGGCGCCACGTTGAAGCCGGCGGGTCTCGAAAACTCCAAAGGCGTGCTGACCGCCGGTTTCGGCAAGGACGCCACGGATCCCAAATGGGCCAATGACGCGGACGTCAAATGGTATCTCTCCTGGATGAAGGAGAACATGCCAGGCGCCGACGCCTCCGACTCCCTGTACATGGCCGGCATTTCCTACGCCATGGCGCTGGAACACGTGCTGAAGATGGCCGGCGACGACCTGACCCGTGAAAACATCATGAAGCAGGCGGCCAATCTGAAGGATTACAAGAATCCCTTCCTGCTGCCGGAGGGAAGCATCAACACCAGCCCGGACAATTACGCCGTCGTCACCTACATGCGCCTGCAGAAGTTCAACGGAGCCAGCTGGGACTACGTGGAGTGAAGTCGAACCCCGATGAGTTCGCCTCATTGGGTTCGGGCTGAGCCCAGGCGGCGCATGGCGTCATCTTCGAGCTGCGCGGTTCCGGCATCCTGGTTGCGGAGCCGCGCTGGTCTGGTGGCCTGGCGCAGGCGCTCCATCGAGGGCGACGCTCCCTTGCGCGGCAGGGACTGGATCAGGGGGGCGCGCCGGCGGCTTTTGCCGATGCTGGCTGATGGCGGGATGCATGCATGAAACGTCTTGAAGATAAGGTCGCCCTGGTCAGTGGGGCGGGGCGTGGGGCCGGCGCGGCTCTGGCGCTGAAGCTGGCCGCCGAGGGCGCCGCGGTCGTCGTCAACGACCTTGACGCCGGCCCGGCCGCCGAGACCGTCGCGGCGGTCACCGCCGCAGGCGGGCGGGCCCTGGCCTGCGCCGGCGACGTCACCGCGCCTGGCTTTGCCGGGGATTTCATCGCCACGGCCATTCACGGCTTCGGCGGCGCCGATATCGTCGTCAACAACGCCGGCTACATCTGGAACGCGGGGATCGGCGCCACCACCGATGAGCAGTGGGACGCGATGCAGGACGTCCACCTGAAGGCGGCGTTCCGCATCGCCCGCGCCTGGAACCCATGGCTGGTCGAACGGGCGCGCGAGGAGCGCGACGCGGCGCAGGGCGGCGTACGGCGCCAGGCCCGCAAGATGGTCAACGTCTCGTCGGTTTCGGGCACGCACGGGGCCTGGAAGCAGATCGGCTATTCCTCGGCCAAGGCCGGGCTGATCGGTCTCACCAAGAGCCTCGCGCGTGAATGGGGGCCGCTTGGCGTTACCGTGAACGCGGTGGCTTTCGGCCTGATCGAGACCCGTCTGACCCAGGTTATCGCGGGGGAGACGTCTATCGAGGTCGCCGGTCGCCGCCATCGCGTCGGCCTGACGCAGGAAATACGCGACAATCTGTATGCGCAGACGCCGCTGCGCCGGGGCGGAGCCCCGGAAGACGCAGCTGGCGCGGTGCTGCTGTTCTGCCTGCCGGAGTCCGATTTCATCACCGGCCAGATCATTGAGGCCGATGGCGGCGTCGGGATGTGATCGCCTGTTCCCCGGCGTTCGCCTGGCGCGGCTTTCCGTAAGGGGATGTCGCTCCCTGCGCATAAATCGCGCCAGATCAGACGGACAGGTTGAAAGCCCGGACCGGCGCGGGCGGATGGCGCGACGAAGGGACAAAACGGGACTGGCGCGGGTTCATGCGCCGCTTGTCGCCGGCGACGGCGCAGGCAACAATCTGCAAGAAGACAGATGAGGGGAAACGCGATGAAATTCACGATCAACGTTGACTGCACGCCGGTTGAAGCGCGGCAACTGCTGGGTTTGCCAGACGTCGAGCCGATCCAGAAGGCGGTTCTGGCTGAAATGGAACGGCGCATGATGGTCGAGATGGAGCGCTTCTCGCCCGAGGGTATGCTGAAGACCTGGTTCGCAGCGGTTCCCGCCAGCCAGGAAATGATGCGCGACATGTTCGGTCGCTTCTTCAATCGCGCTGGCGGTGGCGGCGCCGCTGGCGGCGGCGAAACGCGGAAGTAATCTGGAGACGATGGCTGGCGTGCGACGACCGGCCGTTGGCGCGCGTCGTCGCCTTTCTCCGTGACGGTCGGGCTTGCCCCCGGCCACCCCACGGAAGGGAGGCATATCCTGACCATTGCACAAGCCCCCCGCGTCAGGGCGTGGAGGTCCCACAGCACGCGGGCATGACGCGTTGGACATGATCCGGCGTGTTCATGGTTCTGATTGCGTTATGGGCCCGATTGAACGTCGGCGGGCAAGACGTCTGGCCTGGCAAGACGCTCTGGCCTGGAAAGACGCGCTGCCTCAAAGAGCAAGGCCTGATCCGCCTCTACCCGGCATGTGGTGAGCGATTGCTGCTCCATTGGACCGCCGGGCGTTCCAATGGAGCGGGATCGCGCTCTCGCGGTTCAGCGCGTCTGGCCGCCGTCCACCGGCACGATGGCGCCGGTGACGAAGCTGGCGCGCGGGCTCAGCAGCCAGGCCGCCATGGCGCCGATTTCTTCCGGATGGCCGAAACGGCGCAGCGGCACCTCACGGCGGATCCATTTGTTCCAGGCGTCGGCGCGCTCGCCATTGGCGCGGGCTTCCCATTCGCCGCCCGGGAACACGATGTTGCCGGGCGCGATGGCGTTGATCCGCACATTGCTGCCGCCGGCAATGCGGGCCAGTTCCTTGGTCATGTGGTTCATCGCCGCCTTGGCCGTGCCATAGGTCAGCGTCGTGCCCAGCGCTCCGAGGCCGGCGATCGAGCTGATCATCAGCAGGGCGCCTTCCTTGCGCGGCGTCATCAGCCGCAGGGCGCCGCGGGCCAGGCGAAATGCTGAATCGAGATTTTGCATGAAACCGGCGTCCCAGGTTTCATCATCGACCTCGAAGCCGGGCGGGCAGGGGTGCAGACCCACATTGGCCACCGCGCCCCACACCGGGCCGAATTCGGCCTCCGTCCGCGCCAGAGCGTCGTCGATCACCGCGCTCTGGCGCATGTCGCCGGCAAAGGTCCACAGCCTGTCGGCGCCATACCGTTCCGCCAGTTCGGCCCGCGCCGTTTCCAGCGCCCCGGCGCCGCGCGCCGTCATGGCGACCCTGGCGCCTTCCGCCAGCAACGTCTCGACGATGCCGCGTCCGATGCCGCGGCTGGCTCCGGCGACGAAAATCACCTTGTCCTGAAGTTGCAGATCCACCTGTCGCGTTCCCTGTCCTGTTTGGGTGACTGTCCGTCGCGTCATGGCGCCGGATCCGTTCCCGTTACAGCGTTGCCGGCGCGCCGGGAACGCTGCATCTCTTTGATTTAATGAAATTTATTCGCGAGAATCGGCGTCAACTTTTCGCGAAAACGCCCCGGATCGCCTCACCCGGCCAACCGCAACGGTGAATGTGTCGCGTCCGGCATGCTGGAGGGCGATCAGCCCCATCCCGGACGTTGCTTCGCAGTTCGGGGATGAGGATCGTGCTCCGACGTCGCCTGTCTGGCGTCGTCCGTTCCGGCGGCTTACGGCTCCGGCCCGACCTGCACCAGCAGCTTGCCGTCATTGCCGCCGCTGAACAGCAGGCCGAGGCTGCTGGCGGCGTTCTCCAGGCCCTGCACCACGTGGGTTTTCCACTTCAGCCGGCCATCGCGCACCAGCGGCGTCAGCACCCCCAGCGCCTCGGCGGCGCGCGGGAAATAGTCGATGACGATGAAGCCCTTCACCAGCAGGCGGCGCATCAGGATGCGGCTGAAGTCAGTGGGGCCGGGCACGGGCCCCTCGTTGTTGTAGGTGGAGATCATGCCGCACAGCGGCATGCGGCCGAAATCGTTCATCCGGCTGAACACGGCGTCCATGATCGGCCCGCCGACGTTCTCGAAATTGACGTCGACGCCATCGGGGCACAGCCGGTCGAGCGCCGCGCCCACGTCCTCGTTGCGATAGTCGATGACTCCATCCAGCTTCAGGTCGTCGCGCAGCCAGGCGCATTTGTCGGGACCACCGGCGATGCCGACAACACGGCAGCCCTGCATTTTCGCCAACTGCGCCACGATCGAACCCACGGCCCCGGCGGCGGCGGAAACAACAACGGTCTCGCCCGGCTTTGGCTGGCCGATGTCCATCAGGCCGAAATAGGCAGTGAGGCCGGTCGAGCCGAGCACGCTCATCCAGGCGGTCAGCGGCGCGCCGCCGAGATCCTGCAACGGCCGCACCAGCTTTTCGGGCGCGACGGTGTAGTCCTCCCAGGCGCCGATGGCCGGCCGGACGATGTCGCCGGGGCGGAAGGCGGTGGAGCGGCTGTCGGCGACGACGCTGATGACGCCGCCCCGGATCGGCTGGCCGATGCCCACCGGCGGCAGATACTGCTCGCGATCGCTCATCCAGATGCGCTGGGTGGGGTCGAGCGACAGATAGATGTTGCGGCACAGCACCTCGCCGTCCGTCAGCATGGGGAGCGGTCTTTCGACCAGCTCCAGATCGCCCTCGGATATGGCGTCGTCGGGCCTGCGCCGCAGCACCCATTGCCGGTTGACGGTCATCGTTTCATTCCTCCCGTATTGCTGCGTCCTGTGTAGCGCCGGCGCGGCCGTCAGGCGAGCCCCGCAACCGGCGGGGCGCGGGGATGCCCGCCCGCTTCACCCCGCCGCCATGCTGCGCGGGCGCGGCGGCAGCGCCTCCGTGCCGGTGACTTCGCCGGCGAACAGGGCGGCGATCCCGGCTTCGGACAGGCCAATCACCTCGCGCAACACAGCGACGCTGTGCTCGCCCAGGGTCGGAGCCGGAAAGCGCACGGGCGGCGCCCCGGTTGCGCCGGCGTCGCGGAACGGCGTGGCGCTGTGGGGAAAGTCGCCAATCCACGCCCGGCGGGCGATGCGCCAGTAGTTGCGCGCCGCCAGATGCGGATCGTTGTAAAGGTCAAGCGCCGGCCGGGCGCGGCCGGCGGCCACGCCGGCCTGCTGCAAGGTCTCCATGGCCTGCGTCGCCGTGCGTCCGGCGCACCAGGCGTTTATGGCGTCGTCAATGTCGTCCTCCCGCGCCTTGCGCCCTGCGGCGGTCGCCAGCGCCGGATCGTTGGCCAGATCCGCCCGACCGATGGCGTTGGCCAGCGCTGGCCACATGGCGTCGTCGGTGACGGCGATCACCACCCAGCCTTCGGCCCGAGTCCCTGGCGGCGGATTGGTTGGCGCCGGCATCTGCACGCCCTGCACGCGCCAGTCGGCGCTGGCCGGGTCCGGCTGGGCGGCGTAGCAATTGTGCGGGGCGAAAGCCGGGTGGCGGCTGCCGGTTCGGGCCGGCGCCGCGCCCAGCGAGGCGGCGATCATCGCCGGCGCCGTCATCGGCATCAGGCACTCCACCTGCGACAGGTCGATGTGCTGGCCCTCGCCGGAGCGCAACTGGTGCAGCAGGGCGACCAGGGTGGCGGCGGCGCCGTTCAGGCCGCCGGTGGCGTCGCCATAGGCGATATGCCCCATCGTCGGCGGATCCTGGGGGCGGCCGACGATGCTGGGCAGACCGGAGGCCTGCTCCAGGGTCGAACCATAGGCGCGCGCCTGCTTCCACGGTCCGGCCGAACCGAAAGCGCACATGGAGGTCATCACCAGCCGCGGATTGACCTGACGCAGGGTCGCGTAGTCGAGGCCAAGCTTGGGCAGCACGTCGGCGGCGTAGTTCTCGATCAGCGCGTCGGCCCGGGCAACCAGCTGCTTGAGCGCGGCGACGCCATCCGGGTGCGTGAGATCAAGGGTGACGCCGCGCTTGTTGCGGTTCAGCGCGCAGAAGCGGCCGGCCTTTTCGTAGAGCCGCTCGCGAAACACCTCTTCCGTTGCGTCAACGCCGCGCCACCAGTCGGGATAGCGACAGGCCTCGACCTTGATGACGTCCGCGCCCAGGTCGGCGAGAAACCGGCCGCACAGGGGCCCGGCCCAGCCCATCGAGAGATCGACGATGGTGACGCCGGCCAGCGGCAGGCCCCTTGCGGCCTGACCCGCAGGTTTCGCTGGCCAGTCGGGCGGGGCGGAGGCGCCGGCCGCTTCGACCACGCCGCCGCGTTGTGGCGGCGTCGCGGCGAGGGCCAGCGGGCAACCCGGCGCCGCCGCCGTGCGGCCGTCGACGCTGATGTCGACAATCGCGCCGCGCGCCCGGAACTGCGGGTTGCCGACAATCTCCGCCATGTCCCAGACGGGAACCATCGGCAGACGGCGACGCAGCGCTTCAGCGAACCATTCCGCCATCGGCCGCTGCGACAGGCGCTCGTTGAAAATCGCGTCCAGCTCGTCGGCGAAGGCCAGCCGCATCTCGCCCGTCGCCATGTCGGCCCGGGCGGCGAAGTGCTCCAGGCCGAGCAGATTGCAGAATTCGCGCCATTGCGCCGGCGTCACCACCGTCAGGCCGATCCAGCCATCGGCGGCGCGGTAGACGCCGAGCGGATAGGTTGGGGCGAAGCGGTTGACGCCGCCCCGTGGAAAGCCGGCGCCGCGTAGCCAGCCGTCGGCGCACTGATATTCCGAATGGGCGATGCAGGATTCGAACACGCTCAGTTCCAGCGCCTGACCGCCGCCATGGCGCTCACGCCCATACAGCGCGCCCATCACGCCGATGAAGCCGGAGACGCCGGCGGTGACCAGCGCCTGAAACTCCGGCGCGGCCAGCGGCGGGCCTTCCGTCGGGCCAACATTCTCCACCAGACCGGCCAGCGCCCGGCAGACGGCGTCAGCGCCCTGCCAGCCGGCGTAGGGTCCGCTGCGGCCAAACCACGATGCGTCGCAAATGACCAGCCCCGGACGCCGGGCGGCGATGGCCGCGATGTCCAGATGGCCGAAGGGTGGGCCATCGGAGGCAATCAGCACGTCGGCGCCGGCGATCAGCCGCTCCATCGCTTCTTCCTGTGCGGCCGCGTCGCCGTCGAACACGACGCTGCGCTTTCCAACCGCCAGAAAGGCGTACGCGGCGCCGGTCGCGCCTGAATGTTGCGCCTCCGGGCCGCCGCCAGCGAACGGCGCCTGACCGCGCAGAGGATCGCCCCCGGGCGGCTCGATTTTCACCACCTCGGCCCCGAACCCTGCGAGCAATTGCGCCGTATAACCAGCGGCGGGCAGACAGCCGACCTCGACCACGCGCAAGCCGTTGAGCGGCATGTCGCTTCCTCCTGCGTTTCCTTCCGGGACTGGCCTGGGCCGTCCCGTGTCATTGGTTTCCCGGCGTCGACTCGCCGGCTGGTTTCGGCCGCTTCTGCGGAAACTGGCGCTGGCGGCTGTGGATGAACGCCAGCGCCCGAATTCTTTTGGCGCGGCGGTTTGCAGCGCCAACAAACAGTTAGCTCATTTTTGTCAATGAGTTGTCGCTTGTCGGGCGGCTGGAGAACATCCCGCGCGCCTGCGTCGGGCGCTTCGGGTGAACGATGGCGCGCCTCTGCATGGCTGGCAAGCAAAATGAAATTTTGTATAACGATTTTGCATAACAGAATGGGTCGCATTGGCGGCCCGTGAAGTCCGGAGCGGCGCGCCCGTCCGGCGGGGAGGGACCAGGAGCGCGGTGTCCGTGACGCGGCGGGCCGGGGCCTGGTTTTGCCTGCCGGTGAAACGCCTGCCGCCGCCGGCACGGAGGAGCGTTCGATGGTTTGGCAGGCGGAAATCGATGAGTTGCGGCGGCGCGAGGCTCTGGCGCATGAGATGGGCGGCGCCGATAAGGTGAAGCGTCAGCACGACGGTGGTCGCCTGACCGTGCGTGAGCGCGTGGAGCGGCTGGTCGACGCCGGCACGTTCCACGAGACCGGCGCCGTCGCCGGCATGGCTGAATATGACGAGCAGAACAATCTGAAGGCGTTCACGCCGTCCAATTGCGTTTTCGGCCGGGCGCGGGTCGATGGCCGCCCGGTGGTGGTGGTCGGCGATGACTTCACCGTGCGCGGCGGCTCCGCCGACGCCTCCATCGCCGCCAAGCCGCAGATGGCCGAGCAGATGGCCGCCGCATATCGCATGCCGATCATCCGCATGATCGAAGGCTCCGGCGGCGGCGGCTCGGTGAAGACCATCGAGACCAAGGGCCGCGCCAATTTGCCGGGCGGCATTGGCGGCGGCGAGAGCTTCGACCTGATGACCAGCAATCTGGCCGAGGTGCCGGTGATCGGTCTCGGCCTCGGCTCGGTCGCCGGCCTTGGCGCGGCGCGCCTCGCCTCCACCCATTTCTCGGTGATGTCGAAGACCTCGGCGATGTTCGTCGCCGGCCCGCCGCTGGTGGCGCGCCTCGGCCAGACGGTGGAAACCCTGGGCAAGCAGGATCTCGGCGGCTGGGAAATCCAGACCCGCTCCGGCGCCATCGACATGGCGGTGGACACGGAAGAGGAAGCCTTCGAGGCGGCCCGGCGCTTCCTGTCCTATCTGCCCAATTCGGTGCACGAACTGCCGCCGGTGATCGCCCCGACCGATGATCCGCAGCGGCGCGAGGAGAGCCTGCTGAAGGCGGTGCCGCGCGACATCCGCAAGGTCTACAAGATGCGCCCGATCGTCGAGGCGGTGGTGGACAGGGGCAGTTTCTTCGAACTCGGCAAGATGTTCGGCCGTTCGCTGATCACCGGCCTCGCCCGCATCGACGGCAAGCCGGTGGCAGTGATGGCCTCGGACCCTTATTTCTACGGCGGCGCCTGGACGGCGGACGCCTGCGAGAAGGCCATCCGCTTCATGGATCTGGCCCAGACCTTCCACCTGCCGGTGGTCTATATGCTGGATTGCCCCGGCTTCCTCATCGGCCTGGAGGCGGAGAAGGCAGCCACCATCCGCTGGGGCGTGCGGGCCCTCGCCGCCATGAACCAGACCACGGTGCCGTGGTGCACCATGATCGTCCGCAACGCCTTCGGCGTCGCCGGCGCCGTGCACAAGCCGGCGGGGCGTTTCGGCTTCCGCTACGCCTGGGTGTCGGGCCGCTGGGGCTCGCTGCCGCTGGAAGGCGGCATCGAGGCCGCCTATCGCGCCGACATCGACGCGGCGGATGATCCCGTCGCCAAGATGGCCGAAATCGAGGACCGGCTGAACAAGCTGCGCTCGCCGTTCCGCAGCGCCGAAACCTTCTGGGTGGAGGAGATCATCGACCCGCGCGAAACCCGGCCGCTGCTGGTCGACTTCGTCAATCTGGCGTGGCCGACCCTGGAAACCGGCCGCAGCAATTTCGCTATCCGCCCTTAAGGCGCTTTCCCGCCAGGCGGGTTTTCCTGGTCGGGCGGGACTGGCGAAAAACAGGAAAGCCTGGCGCGGCTTGCGATCACAGACCGGAAGCCGCGCCAGGCGTCGCCAACGCGACCCCAGGGCGCCTGCTTGGCGGTTTCCCTGCGCCCCGCCCCTGGGGCGTTGCATGATGTCGCTTTCCTGAGGCGGGAGAGGACGCATGTTTCCCTGGTCATCTCGCGGCGGCCGGCGACCGGAGCGGCCAGCTATCTCCCGGCCGCTTGATCTGTCCTTCCAGAGCAGCATCCCGGAATATGACCGGGTCAGCGTGCATGCGTTTGACCTGAAGGGGCCAGGCGCCACCTGTTTTGATCTCGTGAACGCCAACGGTCTGCGCCGTCCGCGCGGCGGCTACCCGACCACGCCGGAGCAGATCGGCGCGGTGCTTCGCCGGATCGACGCCCGCAAGCTGGACCATCTGCATTTCTCCTGGAGCTGCGTGTTGCCGGAAATCGCCGGGTCGGGATCTCCACGCGGCCGTGGGCTTGGCGATGGCAATCCCTATCTCCAGCACTGGGGGGAACACCTGGTGAAACGGGGCTTTATCGCTGATGAATCGCCCATCTTCGTCAGCGCGGCGCGTTACCAGGAGGCGGCGGCGTTTTTCGGGCCGATGAACCATCGCTGGGAGACGGGCGATTACCCCGTCGTTCTGGGGCTTGGCGACTATCCGGTCACCGGCGTGACCGGGCTGACGCAGGTGTCGTCGCATGTCATTGAAAGCGCCCATATCCGCGTGGTGTTCGCGCCGGAAGCGCGTTGGACTGACGCGCAGGCGGCGTTGATGGCCAAACCACATATCGCGGTTGAGGGATGGCCAAAGGGCGCGCTCACCGGCGGCGCGCGCGTGGGGAACGTCGGCCGGTATGAGAACCTCGGGGCGTTCATCTGAGCGGAGCCGGGCGCGCCGGGCAGGAGCAGGGGCCTGTCCTGCGATGTGTCCAGCCTCCAGCAGCGATCAGGCCGCCGGCGTCATCGCCTGGCCAGGGGCGTTCGTCGCGGAGCGGGATGGTGGGGCGGCTTTCGCGACGCGGGTCAAAACCGGGTGGCGACTGCGACGGGCCGATGATCTGGCGCGTTGTCCCGCGAAGCAGGCGTTGCATCGCAGAAGAAACGCACCAGTTCAAAGCGACAGGGCAACACCCGGTTCAACGGCTTTGCTCCATGGTCGGGCTTCGCGCGCCTGTGCCCGGCAATGTTCATGAGCATGACTCATGGACCGCTGGCGGCAGGCGTTTCCCCGGCCCTGGCGGTCGGGTTTGCGGCTGGCTGCTCTCCGGATACGGCGCCGCCATTGGTCCCGTTCGCGGCCTTCTTCGCTGCATTCACCGCCGCGGCCGCGTCAACCAGGCCGGCGCCGGTGTCGGCGTCGCGTCCGGCGGGCCCGAGGTCCTTCGCGGTTTCCGTCAGGATTTTGCGCGCCTCCGGAGGCGTCAGCGCCGGATTTGCCTCCAGCAGCAGCGTCACCGCGCCCGTGACATGGGCGGCGGCCATCGATGAGCCGGTGCTGAACTGGTAGGCGTTGCCTGGCGCGGGACCGATAATGTCGGCGCCAGGCGCGGCGACGGCCACATGCGCGCCACGGTTGGCGATGGCGACGCGCTGGTCGCTGGCGTCGGTGGCGGTGACGGCAATGACGTTGGGATCGGCGGCCGGCCAGGCCGGCGGAGCCTCCGGGCCGTCATTGCCGACGGCGGCGACCAGAATCACGCCTTTGGCGGCGGCCGCCGCCAGCGCCTTCGACAACAGGGGATCGCGCGGCCCGGCAAAGCTCATGTTCACCACGCGCGCTTTCGCCTGCACAGCGGCTTCCAGCGCCAGGACGACCGCCAGCGACGAGCCCTGGGCGCCGCTGCGGCTGGCGGCGACTTTTCCCGCGGCGGTTTTGCCGGCCGCCGGCGCGAAGGCCCGGATGGCGATCAACTGTGCGCTGGGGGCGACGCCGCTCATCTGGTCGCGCGCGGCGATAATGCCGGCGATCGCCGTGCCATGGGCGTCGGCAGAAGCGCTCGTCGCGCCGGCAGAGGCGGGTTGCGTCACGTCCACGATCCTGGTTACGGCCCCGACCAGTTCCCGATGGCTGTCATCGACGCCGGAATCGATCACCGCCGTCAATACGCCGGCGCCTCTGGCGCTGATATGCGCCACGCCGGCCCGCAGCCGCTCCAGCCCATACTGGGAGGCGGCGAGACTGCCCGGCGGCGGCGTCGCCGGTTGGGCGACCCCGGACTCTGTCGGCCCCGCCTGCGTCGGCCCTGTCTGGGTCAATGTGTAGAGATAGTTGGGCTGGGCGGAGAGCACGCGGCTGTCGCGCTCCAGCATGGTGATGACGGCGCTGACGGTGCGCTGGTCCGGTATCTGGTACCGAACCAGCAGCACGCCGGTCAGCGCCAGCGGCCGCATGGTCAACAGGCGCAGACGCTGGCTCCGCGCCAGATCGCGGGCCAGTGGTTCTGCCGGGGGCGCGCCGGAGCTGGTCGCCAGCGTCACCAGCACCTCACGCGGCGCGAACCGGGTTTCGCCCGCGGGGGGCGCGCCGCTGTCGGCGCGGGCCGGTGCGGCCGGCGGCGTGGGAGGAGCCGCGGCCGGCGGCGGCCGGCGTGGCGGTTTCGGCGGCGCGGCGGCTTTTTCCGGAGCAACGCGCACGGGGGGGCGGCGACGCGGCTGCGGCGCCGGGCGCACATCCACCGCGTCGTCATCATCCTCATCCACATAGACCGGCGCCGGGTAGCCTGGCTGGCGCCAGGGCGCGGGCGCCCAGACTGGCGGGGGATAATACGCGCCGTCAGGCAAGGGGCGCGGGCGTGGTCGCAGCGGATGGTATGGCGGAGGCCCAGGCGGGCGCGGACGCGTCTCGCCCGGAACGGGGCGGGGACCGTCGTGCGGCCCGCGACGCTCGCGCCAGCCGTTGCGTGAACCCTGGGCGTTTCCGGGTTGTCCCTGCCAGCGCTCCGTCCGCCCGCCGTCGCTGCGCTCTGTCCGGCCTGAATAGTCCGGACGCTGACGCCAGTCCGACTGGGCCTGGGCTTCGGCAAACGGCAGCGTCAGCAGCAGGGCCACGATTGACGTTGCGATGCGGTTCCGTGCGCCTGCCCGGCGGGTGTCTCGCCACATATCCGTTACCTGTCATCATCTGGAGCACGGCGCGCCCATTTCGGGCGGCGCCGCGCGTCAGGCAAATATAGAGCGTTTCCTCCCTGCGAGGATATCAATTGCATGAGGAAATCGCGCCAGATCAAGAAGATAGAGGATGGTTCCGGTTTTGCCCGGATCCGCTCTGGCTTCGCCGGCGATGACGCCGGCGCCTGTGTGTCGCTGCCCGCGTCGCTTTGGTTCAAACCAATATTCCGTGCGTCAGCGACGGGGCGGCATGCCAGCCGCTGACGCCGTCTGGTCAAAAAATCATCCAGGCCGTGAACCATTCTGTCCGCTGCTGCGACCCATGGGCATGAAGGGGAGCGAAACCGCTTCCCGACAAACCATCCGGCAAGGGAGAACCGCCATGTTGGGGAACGTAATCAGCGCCATCACATCCGGCAAAACCATCCGCGCAGCGCTGCTGGCGGCGGGGCTGGCGGTCGCCGCCGCAGGTGGGGCCGTCGTCATGTCCGACGCGGCTGTCGCCGGCCCGGGCGGCCATGGCCACGGTCACGGGCATGGGCATGGCCACGGCCACCATGGGGTTGGCCATGGTCACGGGCATGGCCCGCATTGGGGGCATCACCGGCCCGGGTGGCGTCACGGCCACCACTACGGCCCGCGTTACGGCTACTGGCGCGGCCCGCGCTGCGTCATGCGCCAGCACGTGACGCCCTGGGGCGAAATCATCTGGCGCCGCCGCTGCTACTGACGGTCGTCGCCGGTCACCGGAGTTCGCTCCAGGTTTTCTGCTTTGAGCGAATTCTGATCGACCAGAGGGGGCTGTCTGGTCGGAAAGCGCTCCAGTCCAGTCGCCGTGCGCGTCCGGAAGATCCGGGACTTGACCAGCGCGGCGCGCGGCGGGAATGCTCGGAGCCATTGATGCGAGACAGTTGTGAGGCATGGATGGCGACGCCCCGGCGGCCCCGTCCAGACGCGACTGCCTCTGGAACTGTCAGGGCATGGGCTGGGGGGCGCCGTGGACACGCACGCGGACGGGGAGGTCATCCGGCGCATCGCCGGGGGCGACAGGGCGGCGATGATGACGCTGTACCAGCGGCATCACCTGCGGGTGTTCCGTTTCCTCGTCCGCATGGTGCGCAACGAGGCGACGGCGGAGGAGCTGGTCAGCGACGTGTTTCTCGACGTGTGGCGCCAGGCGGGCGCCTTCGAGGGCCGCTCCAGCGCCACCACCTGGCTGCTTGGCGTCGCCCGCTTCAAGGCGCTGTCGCAACTGCGGCGGCGCACGACGGCGCCGCTGGACGACGGGTTCGCCGAAACGCTGGAAGATGACGCCGACGATCCGGAGGTCGCGGCGCAGAAAACGGACAAGGCGGCGATCATGCGCGCCTGTCTCGGCCGGCTCAGCCCGGAGCACCGCGAGGTCATCGACCTTGTTTATTACCACGAGCAGGGCGTCGATGAGGTCGCCCTCATTCTGGGCATTCCGGCCAACACCGTCAAAACCCGCCTGTTCCATGCGCGCAAGCGCCTGGCGGGCCTGCTCGCGGAAGCGGGCGTCGACAGGGGATGGCCATGATGACCGACAGGGAGCCAACCATGACCTCCGCGCCAGCGGCGGCGCAGTCCCCGGATGACGACCTGGAGCTGCTGCTGCCTTTCTACGCCGCCGGCAAACTGTCGTCCGGGCAGACGCGCCAGGTCGAGGCGCGGCTGGCCCACGACGCCGAATTTCGGCGCCGGCTCGACCTTGTTGAGGAAGAGCGCAGCCAGACCGTGCTGCTCAACGACGGCATCGCCGCGCCGTCGCCGGCGGCGCGCGAGCGGCTGTTCGCCATGATCGACGCCGAAACCGCCGCCCGACCCGCAAGCCGCGTAACATCGGAAAGCCGCGCAGCCCCCGCAAGCCGCGCCGCGCCAGTGCGCAGCGGCCCGGGCGCCTGGCTGGCGGGCCTGGTGGAGGCGTTCACGCCCCGCGCCATGGGCTACGCCGTCGCTGGCCTCGCGGCGCTGGCCGTCGTCCAGGCCGGACTGCTGGCGCATCTGGCCTCCGGAAGCCGGCAGCAGCCGGGCGGCTATGTCACCGCCTCCGCGCCGGCGCAGGAGAGCGGCGTGCATGCGCTGGCGCGCTTCGCCCCCGGCGTGACCATGGCTGATGCGGGCGTCTGGCTCCAGGACAACGGCATGCGCATTGTCGACGGGCCGAAGCCCGGCGGCCTGTGGCGGCTGCGGATCGCCAGCGACGCGGCGGGGAAAGATGCGGCGATGCGGAAACTTCAGGGCAGCCCGGAGCTTTTCGCCACAGTGCTGCCGGAGTAGACAGCCAGGGCGTCGATCATCCGGAGCATCCGTTGTCTGACGCGTTTTTGTCGCGCAGGAAGTTGAGTCGCTGTTCCAGGCGCCTGGCGGGAAACGCCCGGCCCGGAAAAGCTTTGGAGCGGTAAGGTTGACGCATGCCTGTCATGAAACCGTCGTAACGGGCGTGGGTCTCCCGGCGCGCGTACAGGAGTTGGCCCGGCATGCGTTTCATCCAGACCTTTGAGTTGCTGCCGTTTCTGGATTCGGTCATCAGCCTGCTCGCCGCTTTCATCTGCGGCGCCATTATCGGCGTCGAGCGGCAGTTCCGGCTGCGGTCGGCTGGCCTGCGCACCAATGTGCTGGTCGCCGTGGGCGCCGCCGCCTTCGTTGATGTCGCCGCCCGCATCGCCGGCGACAAGGAGTCCCTGCGGGTCATCGCCTATGTGGTTTCCGGCGTCGGTTTTCTCGGCGCGGGCGTGATCATGAAGGAAGGCATGAACGTGCGTGGCCTCAACACGGCCGCCACGCTCTGGTGCTCGGCGGCGGTGGGCGCGGCGGCGGGCGTCGACCTGCTGGCCGAGGCATTGCTCATCACCATTTTCGTCGTCGCCGGCAACACCCTGCTGCGACCGCTGGTCAACGCCATCAACCGCATCCCGGTGGACGAGCAGAGCGCCGAACTGACCATTGAAGTCACGGTCACGACGACGCGCGCCGACGTCGGACCGATCCGCGAGTTGCTGGTTCAACGGCTGAAGGACGCCTACTACCCGATCTCCGACGTGCGCGAGACGACCCACGGCAACGGCACGGTGGATCTCATCGCCGTGCTGGCCAGCAACTCCGTCGACCCGGACGAAATCGAAGCCGTGGTCAATGCGCTTGAGGCGGAGCCCGGCGTGCTGCACGCCGCCTGGGAAAGCAGCGCCAGCGATTGATGAAGCTGGCTGGTTAGCCGGCTTCGCGCAGCTTCCACATTCCCTGACTTTTCGCCACGATGCGCTCCCCGACCGTGACCGTCGCCGAAACAAAGGCGACCGCTTTGGTGGCGCGCACCAGTTCGCAACGCGCCTCGACGAATTCGCCCACCCGGGCGCCGCTGACGAAATGCGTGTCGAGCTGGATGGTGGCGTGGGGGCGGGCGTCGCTGTTCTCGGTGATGGCGACGCCGAGAATGCGGTCGATGAAGGTCATGATCATGCCGCCATGGATGACGCCATTGCGATTGCGGTGCTTGGGCAGGGCGCGGAAGCCGAACACCAGGCCCTTTTCGTCATGGCGATGCCAGATCGGGCCGGCGTGGCGGGTGAAGCCGCGACTGCGGATCATGTCCCAGCCATCGCCTGGCGGCGGCATGGCGGCTTCCATCTCCGCTGATTCCAGCGCGTCGGCGCAGGCCATTGCCAGCGCTTCCGTGGCGAAGCGGGCGATGGTGACGCCGCCGGCGACAACGCGCCAGGGCGTCTCGTCCGCCTCATCCGCGACGATCTGAAATTCTGGCGCCAACGCGCTCTGCATGCCCACGATCCTTGCCTCCCTGCGGCTGTTTCCTGCCGGCGCCGGTCGCGCCCATTGCTGTCGTTGCGTTTGCATAGAGCATGTGGCGGTTGCGCGGAACCAGCTTTCGGCTCCCCGGGCGCGACGCGCCCGGCAGCAGCGGCAGGCCTGCTTTCCGCATCTGCCTTCCGCGCACGCCAGGAACATCCTTCGTCAGGAACATCCTTCGCGAGGAACGCCCATCGCCAGGAACGCCCTGCGCAAGAGACGCCTTGTGCAAGAAACGCCCCGCGCGGGAAACATGCCGCGTGGGATGACGCTGCATCGCCTGCACGTCCTGGGGGGTAGATTTTGTTGGGCTGAGCCGCGATAGAGAAGGTCAAGCGCGGCTTCCCCCCGCGTGACAAGGAGCCAGTGCCGGTCATGGCGACGCCCCGCCTTCGCGCCGGAACCTGCGCCAGAATGAAAAAGATGAAGCGTTTCCGCTTCAAAGGGCTGGAAACGTCTCAGGTAGAGAGGATTCTCGATGAGCGACATGCGCGACATGTTCGTCGAGACAGCCAGCCGGCTGTTCAGGGACTACTGCACGCCAGACCTGCTCCGCGCCGCCGCGACGGGTTCGTTCCAGACGCAATTGTGGAACGCCATGGTTGAGGCCGGCCTCACCAAGGCCGCCGTCGCCGAGGACGCTGGCGGCAGCGGCGCCGAACTGGCCGACGCCCTGGCCCTGCTGGTTCCCGCCGGCGCCAGCTCGGTCCCGGCGCCGCTGGCCGAAACGCTCATCGCCGGTTTCCTGCTCGGCGAGGCCGGCGTTGTGGTCCCGGATGCGCCGCTGACCATCGCCATTCCCCGCCCTGGCGAAACCCTGCGCGCCGTCCGCAAGGGCGACGGCTGGCTCATCACCGGCGCGGTTGCGCGCGTTCCCTATGCGCGCTTCGCCTCCGGCGGCGTGACAGTGGTCGCCGAAACCGCTGAAGGCCCGTTGCTGGCGCTCGTCGCCCTGGCCGACTGCAAGATCGCCGAGGCGGCCAACCTGGCCCATGAGCCGCGCGACGACGTGGCGTTCGATGAGGCGCCGGCCCAGGCGGCGAAACTGACGACGCGCCAGGCCGCCGATGTCTACGCCATGGCCGCCGCCGCCCGCAGCGCCCAGATGGCAGGCGCCCTGCAGACCGTGCTGCAACTCTCGGTGCAATATGCTCTTGAGCGCAGCCAGTTCGGCAAGCCGCTCGGCAAGTTCCAGGCCATCCAGCACAATCTGGCCACCCTTGCCGGGCAGGCCGCCGCCGCCACCGCCGCAGCCGACGCCGCCATCGTCCAGGCCCAGCATGGCGCCGGTTCGATCGCCGTCGCCTCGGCCAAGGCCCGCGCCGGCGAGGCGGCCTCCATCGCCTGCAACATCGCCCACCAGGTGCACGGCGCCATCGGCTTCACCGCCGAGCACGCGCTGCATTTCAGCACCCAGCGGCTGTGGTCGTGGCGCGATGAGTTCGGCAATGACGCCTTCTGGGAACTGAAACTGGGCGACCAGGCCGTCGCCGCTGGCGCTGATGGCCTTTGGGCCATGCTGACCGCCGCCGCCTGAGAGCCCGTCCCGAAACGCTCCTGCGACGGCGATCTGACGACGCTTTCTCCACTTCCGGCGCTCACGGACTTCAGGTCCGCCCCGCTCCGGTTCGTGCAAGCGCCGCCACCTCGCGCCTCGCGGCGCATTTCAAAACGGGCTCCCGCCCAACTGATCTGATTTCAAGGGAGTTGAGCCATGGAAGCGCTCAGTTTCGCCCCGCCGCCCGTCTCTGAAGAAGCCGAGCGCGTTCGCGCCGAAGTGCGCGCGTTCCTGAAGACCGAGCTGGCCAGTCGCCCGCCTTTCAAGAAGGCGGATTCCTGGAATGGCGCCGACCCGGCCTTCAGCCGCAAGATGGGCGCCAAGGGCTGGATCTCCATGACCTGGCCGAAGCAGTACGGCGGCCATGAACGCAGCGCCCTGGAGCGCTATGTGGTGCTGGAGGAGATGCTCGCCGCCGGCGCGCCGGTCGCCGCCCACTGGATCGCCGACCGCCAGAGCGGTCCGCTGATCCTCAAGGTTGGCGCCGAGGAGCAGAAGCAGTCGATCCTGCCGCGCATCGCCGCCGGCGACTGCTATTTCTGCATCGGCATGAGCGAGCCCGACACCGGCTCGGACCTCGCCTCGGTGCGCACCAAAGCCGTGAAGGCCGACGGCGGCTGGGTGGTGAACGGCACGAAAGTCTGGACCACCGGCGCCCACATCGCCCATTACATGATCCTGCTCTGTCGCACCGCCGAGCAGACCGCCAACCGGCACGAGGGCCTGACCCAGATGCTGGTGGACCTGAAGAACACCGCCGGGGTCGAGATCAACCCCATTTACGATCTCGCCGGCCAGCATCATTTCAACGAAGTGGTGTTCCGGGACGCTTTCATTCCGGACAACGCCGTGCTCGGCAAGCCGGGCGACGGCTGGAAGCAGGTGACCAGCGAGCTGGCGCTGGAGCGGAGCGGACCGGAGCGCTTCCTGTCCTCCTTCACGCTGCTGGTGGAACTGGTGCGCGCCCTGGGGCCTGATCCGTCGCCAGCGGCGAAAATCGCCATCGGCCGGCTGGTCGCCCACATCTACACCCTGCGCCGCCTGTCGCGCTCGGTGGCCGGCATGCTGCAGCGCGGCGATGATCCGGCGATCCAGGCCGCCCTGGTCAAGGACCTCGGCGCGCTGGTGGAGCAGGAGATCCCCGAGATCGCCCGCCAGCTGATCGCCGCGGAGCCGGATACGAAATCCACCAGCGATTTCGTCGCCGTGCTGGCTCACACCGTGCTGAACGCCCCGTCGTTCTCGCTGCGCGGCGGCACGCGCGAGATCCTGCGCGGCATGATCGCGCGCGGCCTCGGCCTGCGGTAGAGCGTTTTCATGCGAAGCGGATGAGGCTTCGCAAGAAGACGCGACAATTCAAAAAGCGGGAGCGCGTCCGGTGAGCCGGCCTCACCGGCGGCGCGCTCCGCGAGCCAGAGCCATGCGGTGAGGGAGCCGGGACGGGGCGGATCATCCGCCCGGCCGCCCCCATGCGCATGGCGTCAGCCATTTCCGAATTCTTTTCCGTTTCCAGGAGACCCGCGATGCAATCGCCGCTCGACTACGCCCAGGAAGGGCCGCTCGTCATTCTCACCATGAATCTTCCCGACGTGCGCAACGCCATTTCGTCGGAAGAGATGATCACCGCCCTTGAAGACGCCTGCGAGCGCATGAACGCCGACATGAGCGTGCGCGCCGCCGTGCTCACCGGCGCCGGCACCGCTTTCTCCTCCGGCGGCAATGTCAAGAAGATGAGCGGCGAGGGCGGCCTGTCCGACAAGCTGCCGGCCCAGACCCGCCGCAACTACAAGCTGGGCATCCAGCGCATTCCGCTGGCGTTCGACAGGCTGGAAGTGCCGGTGATCGCCGCCGTCAACGGCCACGCGATTGGCGCCGGCTGCGACCTTGCCTGCATGTGCGACATTCGCATCGCCGGCGAGAGCGCCAAATTCGCCGAGAGTTTCGTCAAGCTGGGCATCATTCCCGGCGATGGCGGCGCCTGGCTGTTGCCGCGCGTGGTCGGCTACTCCAAGGCGTGCGAAATGGCGCTGACCGGCGACATGGTTGACGCGGCTGAAGCGCTCGACATCGGCCTCGTTTCGAAGGTGGTGCCCGACGCCGACCTGCTGGAGGCGGCGAAGAGCCTGGCGCTGCGCATCGCCGCCAATCCGCCCCACGCCGTGCGCATGACCAAGGCGCTGATCCGCAAGGGCCAGGAAACCTCGCTGCCGGCGCTGCTCGACCTGTCGGCCGCCTACCAGGCGCTGTCGCACGCCACCGCCGACCACGGCGAGGCGATTTCAGCCTTCCTGGAAAAGCGCAAGCCGACCTTTAACGGCCAGTGAATCGCGCAGGTCCGCCAGCCGGATCCAGGGCAAAACCTGGATGAGGCTGATCAGGATTTCGCCCCACGCGGCGCATCAGGCCCCGGCGCAAGCCGGGGTTTTTCTGTTGTGTGGCTATTCTGCCGTTGATGTTGGCGGGCGCGAAGAAATCCATGCTGGCAAAGCCTTTTCCGCCGCATGGTCATGGGACCGGGGGCTCCGGCGCCGTTGTTGCGTTTTGGCCACTGTCCCTCTCTGGCGACCGCTGTTCGGGAATACTCAACGCAATCTCGCCTTATTGGCTTGGGACGCAGGGTTTCAAAGCGACGTCGTCGCGCTGGTCGCCACACCGCATTTCGCGGCGCTGCGGCCCAATCACAAAGCCGGAAACGCACGGAATGGATGGTGTGGCCTGCGCCGCAACGCTTCCGCTCCGCCGCTTTCTCCGGTGCTCTGACTTTCAATATCGGCCGTCCGCCCTTGCCGGCGCGTGGCCTCCCGGGACCTGAATGACATGATGGATCGTCGACGTTTTTTGCTGGCCGCGCCGGTGTTTCTGGCTGCCTGTACAGACCGTAGCCGCCCGGAGCTGGCCGCTCCGCCGCCAGTCGATCCCTATTACGCCCGCATCTACAGCGAGGTGGATGATGGTCGCTTCACGGTCGCCGCCGTCGACCTGACCCAGATCGATCCCCGTTTCCTGCGCCGCGAGGTCGACTACGAAGCCACCGAGCAGCCGGGCACGATCGTTGTCGATCCAGGCGCGCATTATCTCTATCTGGTCCGTCCCGGCGGCCGCGCCATCCGCTATGGCGTCGGCGTTGGTCGCGCCGGTTTCCGCTGGAACGGCCGGGCGACCGTGGCGCGCAAGGCCTCGTGGCCGGTGTGGACGCCGCCGGCGGCCATGGTCAAGCGCGACCCCAAGGCCAGGCCGTGGGCGAAGGGCATGCCGGGCGGTCCGGACAATCCGCTGGGCGCCCGGGCGCTGTATCTGTTCCAGGGCAGCCGCGACACGCTGTATCGCATCCACGGCACCAATGATCCGGGCAGCATCGGCCTGTCGCTGTCGAGCGGCTGCATCCGCCTGCTGAACCAGGACATCATCCATCTGCACAGCCAGGTGCCGACCGGAACCAGGGTGGTGGTGAAGAAGTACGACGGCCCGGTTCCGGCTGGCGACCCGGAAGATGAGGCGGTTCCGGACGCTGTGGCTCCCGCCGAGGGTTGACCGGCCCGGCCGCGCGCTGGCGTCCTTGACATTTCGCGACGCCCGATTTCGCAACGCCCGGAACGCCGCCATGGCCTTCCGGGCGCTGTCGTTTGCCGGGTGATGCAGGCCCGTCTGCAAGACCGGCGGCCGGACCTGTGGGCTCCGGATGCATCTGCGGCCCATGAGCGGCTGGCGCCGGGTTTTGCTTGCCAGGGCTACCATTTCCGCATGTTGACCGGGGCGGCGCGGACGGGTAGGGCGACGCCATGAACGCTTCGACGACCGCTTTGACGACCGCCTCATCCGCAGCTTCTTCCGCTGCGCCCGCCGCCTCCGCCGTTCTGGGCGAACGGCCGCTGCCGCCCGGCTTCCGGCCGCTCCGCATCGGTTCCGAGACGGACTTCCTGGCGCTCACTGGCCCCTTCGCCATGAAAATCGCCGATGGTCAGCTGAATCTTGGATTTTATGTCCAGCCAAAGCACTGCAACGTCGCCGGCATCTGCCATGGCGGCATGCTGCTGACCTTCGCCGACATCCAGATGGCGATTGCCGGCAAGCATCAGGAAGACCTGCAGGGCTTCCACATGACCGTGTCGCTGACCTGTGATTTCCTCGGCGCCGGCAAGCTGGGCGGCTGGATGGAGGGACGCACCGAAGTGGTGCGCAACGTCGATCGCACCCTGTTCGCCCAGTGCATCCTCACCTGCGACGGCGAGACGGTGCTGCGCGCCAGCGCCGTGTTCCGTGAAGGCGCGGCGTCGCCCGAGATGATGGAGCGCATGCGCCTCAAGTCCTGAGGCAGGAAGTTCTGGGCGGCGGGTTCAGGCCGGCTTCGTCGCGACCTGCTTCGGCCGTCCCAGCTTCTCCGAGAGGAAAATGCCGCCCAGCACCAGCGCCAGGGCGGCGGCCTCGTAGACGCCGAAGCGCTCGCCAAGGATGGCGACGCCCAGGATCGCGCCGAACACCGGCGTGAGATTGAGAAACACCGCCGCCCGGTCCGCGCCGATCAGCTCCACCGCCCGCATGTAGAACATCTGCGAGATGAGCGACGGGAAAATCGCGATAAACATCAGGATGCCCCAGCCGAGCGCGTCGCCGGGCCAGACAACGCGGCCGCTGGCGATTTCCCAGCCGAGCAGGGGAACCGACGTGAGAAACGCCGCCGCCGCCATGCCGGCGAACAGGGTCTGGCCGCTCACCGCCGGGCGTTTGCCGAGGCCAATGGTATAGATGGCGTAGAGCACACAGGCGATCATGGTGAGGATGTCGCCGAAGTTCAGCCGCAACTGCTTCAGGCTGGCAAGGTCGCCATGACTGGCGGCGACGGCCACGCCCGCCATGGTCAGCAACAGGCCCAGCAGCTGGATCCATGTCGCCCGGACGCCGAAGACCAGAAAACTGCCGACCAGAATCAGCGCCGGCAGGCAGCTCTGGAACAGGGTGAGATTGATGGCGCTGGTGTAAGCGCCCGCCGCGTAAAACAGCGCGTTGAAGATGGTGTAGCCAATCGCTCCCAGAAACAGCACGGTTGGCCAGCTGCGCTTCAGCACTGGCCATTCGCTGGCGATGCTGCGCCGGAACAGCACAAGCACGATCGCCAGCACCACCATCCAGCGCACGCAGGTCATCAGCATTGGCGACAGGTGCCCCGGAGCCAGCCGGCTGGCCACGGCGTTGCCCGCCCACATCAATGTTGTGAGCGCGAGCAGCAGGGGGCCGTTGCTGTACAGGCTGGAGCCCAGACGACGGAGCGACGATGAACCGGGAGCATTTGCGGGCGCTGACATGCGCCGAACGTGGCACAGTCGCAGCGCCGGCGCCATGGGCCATTTACCGGGCGCGCCTGCGCTGGAGGAAGGTCCTGGACAGGTTGTCGCCCTTGACCTTCCGGCGCGAATGGAGCAAAGGGAGGTGCAAGACCCCGGCCTTGCGCCGGGGTTTTTTGCTGTCGGGCCTGTCGTATGGCGGCCTGTTTGACTATTGGGGATATCAGAGAGTTCGCGATGACCAATGTCGTGGTGGTGGGCGCCCAGTGGGGCGACGAGGGAAAAGGCAAGATCGTCGACTGGCTCTCGGAGCAGGCCGATGTTGTCGTGCGTTTTCAGGGCGGCCATAACGCCGGCCACACGCTGGTGATCGATGGCGTCACCTACAAGCTGGCGCTGTTGCCGTCCGGCATTGTCCGCAAGGGCAAGCTGTCGGTCATCGGCAACGGCGTTGTTGTCGATCCGTGGCACCTGGTGGAAGAAATCGCCAAGCTGACCGGACAGGGCGTCGCCGTCACGCCGGACAACCTGAAGATCGCCGACAACGCCACGCTGATTCTGCCGCTGCATCGCCAGCTGGACGAGTTGCGTGAGAACGCCTCTGAAGGCCTGAAGATCGGCACCACCAAGCGCGGCATTGGCCCTGCCTACGAGGACAAGGTTGGCCGTCGCGCCATTCGCGTCGTCGACCTGGCTGACATCGACGCCCTGCCTGGCAAGGTGGAGCGCCTGCTGGCCCACCACAACGCCCTGCGCCGTGGGCTCGGCATCGCCGAAATCGACGGTCACGAGCTGATCGCATCGCTGGCGGAGATCGCTCCGAAGATCCTGCCGTTCGTCGACACGGTCTGGGCCCGGCTCGACGCCATGCGTCGCGATGGCCGCCGCATCCTGTTCGAGGGCGCCCAGGGCGCGCTGCTCGACATCGACCACGGCACCTATCCGTTCGTCACCTCGTCCAACATCGTCGCCGCCCAGGCCGCCACCGGCTCGGGCCTTGGCCCCTCGGCCATCGGCTATGTGCTCGGCATCGCCAAGGCCTACACGACGCGCGTCGGCGGCGGCCCGTTCCCGACCGAGCTGAACGACGAGATTGGCGAGTTGCTCGGCGTGCGCGGCAAGGAATTCGGCGTCAATACCGGCCGCAAGCGCCGTTGCGGCTGGTTCGACGCCGCGCTGGTGCGCCAGACTGTCCGCACCTCGGGCATTCACGGCCTCGCCCTGACCAAGCTGGATATTCTCGACGGCTTCGAGACGATTCGTGTTTGTGTGGGTTATGATCTGGACGGCCGGCGAATCGATCACCTGCCTGCCGGGCAGGCCGAGCAGGCGCGGGTGGTTCCGGTGTATGAAGAGATCGAGGGCTGGTCCGAATCAACGGCCGGCGCCCGCAGCTGGGCCGAGCTTCCCGCCCAAGCGGTGAAATACGTGCGCCGCATTGAAGAGCTTGTCGGCGCGCCGGTTTCGGTGCTGTCGACCAGCCCCGAGCGGGATGATACCATATTGGTGCATAATCCATTCGAAGGTTGACAACCTGACAGGCGGGAGCGATTCCAGCGGCCATGGCGGACTTTTATCCTCTGTTGGATCGGGCCATCCGCGGCCTGCCGGACAATTCTCCCGAAGCGCGCAACGCCCTGTTTGCGCGCGCCAGGGACGTGCTTCTCGCCCAGCTGCGGGGGATGGATCCGCCGCTGCCTGAGGCGGACGTCGCCCATGAGCTGGCTGCGCTCGATGATGTGATCGCCCGCATCGAGCGCGAGCAGGGCGCGGAAGGCCAGGCTGCCGGAGAGAAGGCCGCGGAAGGCAAAGGCGGGCAGCCTGCTGCGCCGTCTGTCGCGCCTCAAGCAGGATCAGCTTCACCCGCCGCGCCCGCTGCGTCGCAAAACCCCGCCGCTCAGGGTTCTGCGCCCCAGGCCAGCGCCGCCCCCTCAAATCCTGCCCACAGCGGAGCCGCCGCGCCTCCCGCGCGTGGTTCGTCTGCGCCGACGGCGCCGATCGCTCCGGTCCCGACCGCTTCGGCTCCGGGCGCTGAACCGGCCGCCACGGCGAAGCCGGCGACCCAGCTTGGCCATACCGGCATCCGTCCCGCCAATGGCGCGCCGCAGGGCGTCGTCAGGTCTGGCTCCAAAGAACCTTCACCCGCTGGTGAGCCAAAGCCGGGGGAACCGACGGCGGCGTCGCCGCGCGCGGAGCCTGTGGTCGATGAGACGCGCCTGCGGCCGCCGCCGCCAAAGCCGGCTGGCAAGGGGCGTCGCAACGCCCTGATCGGGGGGCTGCTGGTCGTCGCGCTGGCGGGCGTTGGCGGCGTTGCGTATTGGGCCAACAAGGTGAAGCAGCCGGCGCCGCA
The DNA here is from genome assembly GCF_014656355.1 of Camelimonas fluminis. Classification (GTDB taxonomy): domain Bacteria; phylum Pseudomonadota; class Alphaproteobacteria; order Rhizobiales; family Beijerinckiaceae; genus Camelimonas; species Camelimonas fluminis. The sequence goes on along the minus strand of NZ_BNCG01000009.1, from coordinate 5,165 downwards.
GCCGACCGAGATGCCCGTGGCCGCCACGCCGGACGCTGGCAATGATCAGAAGTTCGGTCAGCGCGTCGATGCGGGCCGGGCGCCAGCCGGGCAGCAGGGCGGGGCGACGCAGCCAGGCCAGGCTGTCGAAGGAGTCCAGCGCGCCATCCTGTATGAGGAGACGCCGGACAACCCGCAGACGCCGAAGGTTTTCCAGGGCAAGGTCACCTGGCGGCTCGACTCCGAGAACCCGGGCCAGAACCAGCCGCTCGAGAATGTGGTGCGCGCTGACGTTACCATTCCGGAGGCTGGTCTTGATCTCAAGATAACCCTGCGCCGCAATACGGACGCAGCCCTGCCGGCGTCGCACCTGATGGAGCTGACGTTCAAGAAGGGCGCGACGGGCGACGGGCGGGTGATCCGCGACGTTGGCGTTCCCCAGTTCAAAACCGAAGAGAATGCCCGTGGCGTACCGCTTGCCGGCCTGCCAGTGGCGGTGTCGGAATCGGTGTTCCTGGTCGGCCTGTCGAATTTGCCGAACGACGTCGAGCGCAATGTTGACCTGATCCGCAACCGTCCGTGGATTGATCTGCCGGTTCGCTATGACAATGGCCGCCGCGCTGTCATCGCCCTGGAAAAGGGCGCGACCGGAGAAAAGGTTATCGCCGAGGCCTTCAAAAGCTGGGGAGCCGGCAACTGACCGGCGGCCTGGGTCGGGTTCGCTTCTGAACCGGCTTCAGCAATCCCGGCGCGACGGGCCCAGCCTCCAGCCCCCGGCAGGGCGCCTGAATATGAAAAAGCCCGCCTGAACAGGCGGGCTTTTTGTTGTGCTGTGGTGTGCTGGGTCGTGACGCGTGGAGTGTTACCGGGCGGCGGCCAGCGCCGGCGCAGCCTTGCGGACGCCGGGAGCCTCGATGCGCGCCAGGGCGCGCTTCACGGCCTCCTGCACCTTCTCGAACGCCCGCACCTCGATCTGGCGCACGCGCTCCCGAGAGACGCCGAATTCGCCAGAAAGCTCTTCCAGCGTGATCGGATCGTCCGTCAGGCGACGGGCCTCGAAAATCCGGCGCTCGCGCGGATTGAGCACGCCCAGCGCATCCATCAGTGCGGCGTGCCGGTTGTCGCGCTCTTCAGCCGCGACCAGAAGGCTCTCCTGGCTGGCGCTGTCGTCGACAAGCCAGTCCTGCCATTCGCCGTCGCCTTCACCGCCGGCGCGCAGGGGAGCGTTCAGCGAGGCGTCGCCGCCGAGGCGGCGGTTCATCTCGATCACGTCCTGCTCCGGCACGCCGAGCTGGGTCGAAATGTGCGCCACGTGTTCCGGCCTCAGGTCGCCGTCTTCCAGCGCCGAGATGCGGCTCTTCGCCTTGCGGAGGTTGAAGAACAGCTTCTTCTGGTTGGCCGTGGTGCCCATTTTCACCAGCGACCACGAACGCAGGATATACTCTTGAATCGCCGCCTTGATCCACCACATGGCATATGTGGCGAGACGGAAGCCCTTCTCGGGTTCAAACCGCTTCACCGCCTGCATCAGGCCGACGTTGCCTTCGGAAACGACTTCGGAAACTGGCAGGCCATAGCCGCGATAACCCATGGCGATCTTGGCCACGAGGCGCAAATGGGAGGTGACGAGTTTGTGCGCAGCCTCACGGTCGCCGCCGTCGCGCCAACGTTTGGCCAGGTCGAACTCTTCCTGGGGCTGCAGCATCGGGAACTTGCGGATTTCGTCCAGATAGCGCGAAAGACCGCCTTCGTTCGCGAGAACAGGCATCGATGTTGTGGCCATAGGACACTCCTTTCGCGCCCCCCTATCCGGGCAGGCGCATGAACGGCCGCCGCCAGGGCCAACCGCAGAACGTATGGTCGCCGGCAACCATGGCTGAAACTTGACGTCTGCGCCATCGCCAGATGGCGACCAGACCATGGTTCCGGAGATCATCCGTCCCGTCCGGGCAATACAACGCCCGCTCAGCTGCCGTTCGTCCTCGTGTAGACTGGCGCCTGGCGTATGCAGGCGCGGTGCGCTGCCGCACCTCATCGACGCTTCCCGCGCCGACATCTTCATGCCGCCGCCCGGCTCTGCAGAAAAACTTCCATAGCGGCCGTTCAGGACTGGCTGGCCGCGGATTTTCCAGCTTCTCACCGCATGACAGGGTCAGGATTGCGCCGGGCCTTGAGCCATCCGCGCGCAACGCGGAAAGCTGGGCCAGGGCGCAAGGCGCATTCAGGCGCCGGCTTCATCGAGCGCGCGCAGCAGTCGTTGCAGATCCGCCGGCGGCGGCGCCTCGAAACTCATTGGCGTTCCCGTCACCGGGTGAGCAAAACCCAGCATTTCTGCATGCAGCGCCTGTCGCCCCAATTGCTCCAGCGCGTCGCGCGCTGCAGGCGTCAGCTTCGCCGCCCGCGACATGAACCCGGCTCCATAGAGCGCATCCCCCAGCAGCGGGTGGCCCTGTGCAGCCAGGTGTACGCGAATCTGATGGGTTCGCCCTGTTTCAAGTTCACAACGCAGCAGGGAGGCTACCGGTTCCGTGACCTTGCGCGTCTGCGTGCTCCAGGATCTCAGCGCGGAGACGTGGGTGATGGCCTCCCGCCCCTGGTCTTCACCAACCACAACGATCTTCTCACGGTTGTGGACGCTGCGCGCCAGCGGCTTGCGGATGGTGAAGCGGGGCAGGGAGGGCGCGCCCCAGGCAATAGCCAGATAGGCGCGCCGCAACGGTCCGGTGCGGCCATGGTCGGCGAATTGCGCCGACAGCGCCTGATGCGCCTGGTCGGTCTTGGCCACGACCATGACGCCGGAGGTGTCCTTGTCGAGCCGGTGCACGATCCCCGGCCGTCGCACGCCGCCGATGCCGGACAGGCTGTCGCCGCAATGGGCGAGCAGGGCGTTGACCAGGGTGTCGTCATGATGCCCCGCAGCCGGATGCACCACCATGCCCGCCGCCTTGTTGATGACGATGAGGGCGTCGTCCTCATGGAGAATGTCGAGGGGAATGGCGCGGGCTACCGGCCGCGCCGGCTCCGCCTCGGGGATCTGCAGGGCGATCCGCGCCCCGGCCTTCACTTTTGCTGACGGCGCCGCCACGACAACTCCGTCGACGCTGACGCCGCCGGCGCGAACCACCTGTTGCAGGCGGCTGCGCGACAGGTCCGGAAAGGCGTCGGCCAGCAGTTTGTCGAGCCGGCCGGCGCTCTCCGTCGTGAGATCGGCGGTCTCCAGGAGCGCGGGTCCCATGGGCCCAGGCATGGCGCCCGGCGCGTTCATGCCCGCATCCGTCGCTGTATCGTCCCGTCCCGTCACGCTGTCACCCTTGCGCTTGCCCTGACCTTGCCCGGTCGCCGCGGTTTGAGGAAACGCCGCTGCTCCGTGCAGAAAAACCGGTCCCCACCAGACCGCGCCTGGTTGTACGCGATCCGGCGCGGCTTTGCCTGAAAATCTTTGGCGAACAAGGCGGAAGCGGCGCCTGACGCGGCGGCTGCAAGCAGCCTGACGTCGCCTTCGGTGAAACTTTGCACAGATAAACGTGGAATGCCCTTGAAAGTCTCCCGGATGCTGGATATACGGCAGTCCTCCGCAGCGAGCTCCCATCGTCTAGCGGTCCAGGACGTCGCCCTCTCACGGCGAAAACAGGGGTTCGAGTCCCCTTGGGAGCGCCAAAGCCTTTTATTGGCAACCTGTTGTATGGCGGTTAGCCATTTGGGTTCGCCATCAGGTTAGCCGCTGCCTTTTCTGCCTCCCGATACCAGCTTCACCACGGCTTTCATGCCGTCTCTCGCCAGCAGGGCCTGTTCCGCCTCACGCGTGTAAAGCTCTGCATGGTTTATGTCGGTGTGGCCCAGCGTGTCCATGATTTGTCTGGTAGTCGCGCCCCCTTCTGCGAGCATTTTCCCGAGAGTCTTTCTCAGCCCATGAAGCGTGTGGCCGGGAGCCAGGCCGGCAAGTTTCGTCCAGTCGGCCATCCTGCCGGTCAACGATTTGTGGGAGAACGGCTTGCCGTAGGCGGTTCTGAGAATCGTTGGGCCGGACAGGTCCGTCGCGTCAAGAACCTCCCTGAGCATCGGGGTAATGTCGAGGACCAGATCCCTGCCTGTCTTGCCCTGCTTGAGGATCATCCGGTCTCCGTCGATAGCGTCAGGTTTCAGGGTTGCGATATCAGTTCGCCTGTTACCCAGCCAAAGGGCCAAAGCGTAGGCGAGGCGTGGTGTCGTACCTATGGGCCAGCGCGCCTCAAATTTCGTCCTGGCGCTTTCGGGCCACGCCTTCCACCCGCCATAGCCCGGCCTGTACTTCAGGTTGTACGATGGATCGATATCGATCCATTCCTCGTCCATTGCCACGAGGATCATTCTTCGGATGACAACGACCAGATGGCGAGCGGCATGCGGCCGGTCGCTCATGTCGCTTATGATCGCCTTCAGGTGGCGACGGCGCAGGTCTGCGACTGGAACGTCTCCCCAGACGAGATCAGCCCCTTCTGCGACTTTGCTCATCAGAAAGCCGTCAGCAATCCTTGCCTGCCGTCGCTGCGTTTCGGGATTGAGCCTGCGCCATTCTGGAAGGCTGCCGGGCACGCGCTTCCATGCGTCCTTAAGCGTCTTTGGGGTTACAGCACCGGGGTGCTTGATGGCTGGAGATGGCTTCTCAATCTTCCGCCCTTCCAGCGCCGCGGCGTAAGCTTCCTCAAACTCTGGCGATCCCGGCGCCCCTGGCAGGGAAGCCGACTTGCCGCCATGCCTGAAGCGCCAACGCTCCTTCCCGTGCCGGTCCTTGTAGGAACTGACATAGGGATATTCGTCGCTCATTCCTGATATGCCTCTCAACGACGGCTCAATGCGGCGTCAATGACGTTGCCCTCTGAGGCCCCAAGGTCACTGAAGGCAACATCAAGCTGGGCGCGATCCCAGATCACGCGACCATCGATCCTCTTTCCGCGCGGCATCCTGCCATCCGAAACCAGCTGATCGAATTTTGTCGTGCCGACCCCGATGTAATATGCGGCCTCATCGCGGTTCAGCCCGCGAGGCACCCATGGAACGGCCGTCTTTGCTGACAGCGGGATTGCCGTCGTTCTCATTATGTTCTCTCTGGATCTTGCGACACTCATCCCGCGCTCCTTTCCAGATCCGCCAGAACCATGTCTCTCAGATATCTGGACATCGTCACGCCCAGCGAGTTCGTCCGACTA
>NZ_BNCG01000008.1:145264-173529 GCF_014656355.1 Camelimonas fluminis | reverse complement strand
GCCCCACCACAGCGTCTCACCCAGATTGTCGCGGAATCTCACCCTGTTTGTCGCGCGGCATTCTGGTCTCCCTGCTTCGACTTCTCCGGCTGGTGTCGCCCCATGGGTCACACGCTTCTCTTCGCGTTCGGCGCGTGGCCGCCGCATGATGGGGTCAGGAGGGTGAGGCGTCTCAATCTGTTTCACGACCTTGGGGTTTTGCCCCAGGTTCTGGACTCTCAACGAGATCGCCTTGCCCATCGTCCCCACGGGAACGATCCGGTTCTGCACAGCATCACGGGAAGCCGAAATCTCCCCTTCCAGGCAGGAGCCATTCCCGGCCCGGCGAACGCGCTCCTCAATAGTGGCACCCCCCATAACCGACGATGCGAAGACACACCGCATCCACAATTCGTGCTAGCGACGCGTGAAGGCGATCATCCTTAAATTTTAGCCGATCCCCCGCCCCTACCCTGACTGCCCTTTGCGCGGCGAATAGCCCTTGTGCGGCTGTATTCGCCCCCAAGATTTCGTGACGCCGTATATCTTCGGTTTGGCATCCATTGGGGAGGCATTGAATGCCTTAGTCGACATCCCCCAAACGGGTGACGATTGACCCAAAACGAGTATGGTAATTTGCGCAGATGGGTAATTTTGAGGCAAAGAACATGACCTTATGGACTGCGCTGTCCTGCGACGCGTGTGGGAACCAACTGCTGGAGAGAGTATCCAAGCTCCGGCGCTCCAAGCAGCTAAAGTGCCAATGCGGCATGAAAGTTCGCAATCCGTTTCTGGAAACAATTCCGGGAAAACGTCCCGCTTGCATACAAGACGACGTAACCTCTGAACTGGCCCCCATTTCACCGGACACTCAGGCGGTTACGGTTTGAGCAGCAATAAACTGGCGTGGCGAGAGCTCGCTTGGGAAAACTGGACAGGCCGGATAAGTGGAGGTTCTGCCTGACGGCGGCATGATGGCCGCGACAGGAGCGACCATTGCGAAACGACCGCGGCGGAACCACACGCCGGCTTTCAAGGCGAAGGTGGCCCTTGCAGCCGTGAGGGGCGAGAAGACGCTCGTCGAGCTGGCGCAGCGGTTTGACGTGCACCTGAACCTGATCACGCCATGGCGCAATCCGCTTCTCGATGGGGCTGCGGGCGTCTTCGACGGCGAGGCGAAGGGCGCAGCTCCGGCGATCGACGTGAAGACGCTTCATGCCAAAATCGGGGAGCTGACGCTTGAGAATGATTTTTTGTCCGGCGCGCTCGGGAAGGCCGGCCTTCTGAGCGCAGGGCAATGATCGACCGTCATCACGACCTGCCGCCGAGCCGGCAGGCGAAGGTTCTGGGGATCAGCCGGGGCAGCGTCTACTATCTGCCCCCGCGCTGTCCGGGCCGCCGATCTAGCCCTGATACGCCGGATCGATGCGCTGCACCTGGAATACCCCTTCGCCGGCGGCCAGCGGATCGACATATGCCTGGGTGGCGCCGATCCGCAGCATATGCAGGATGACCTGCGCATCCTTCGGATCGTTTTTGTCCCATCCATTGTGCAGCGCCTCTCGCGTGCGGGCGAGCGCGACCGAGGATATCAGCCGCAGCTCGTAACCATCCGCAAGAAGCCGGTAAGCAAGCGTGCGATGGTAGTTGCCGGTCGCCTCGAAGCCAACGATGACGGTCGTGCGATCGCGGAAAGCTCGGCAGACAGACGATCGTAGTTTGCCCTGGTAGCCAGCACGGTCATCCGCCGCCGGCGACCACCCTCTGGACGTTCGATCAGTAACTCCTGGCGGTGCTTCGACATGTCGATCGCTACCAGCACGGCCCCGGCGGGGGTAGAAACGCGGTTGGTCATGGTCGGCCTCGCTCCAAAGTGTTGTCTCGACAACCTCACTCTAGAGACCTGCTGGCCGGCCATGACCGTTGGCTGGCGGCGTGCTGCGCTACGCATGGCTCCGCGCACCGCCAGCCAACGGTTGACGCCCTTCCCAATGTGCTACGGTACCGAGTTCACCTCGATGGCAATCCTGCGCTGGCGCCAGGAGACCGGCGTCGCGTGGCATTACATCGCTCCCGGCAAGCCGACGCAGAACGCCTTCGTCGAGAGCTTCAACGGACGCTTCCGGGACGAGTGCCTCAATGACACGCTGTTCTCGACGCTCGCCGAGGCCCGCAGCGCCATCACCTCATGGAAGGAGGATTACAACCGCTACCGACCCCACTCGGCCCTCGGCAACATCACGCCCGCCGAGTTCGCCCTCAAATCCTCGCTGAAAAACAGGCCGCATGAGGCCAGAAATGAAACCCAAGACTCTCCCTCAGACCGGAGGAGAAAAGGGTCTCAGGTCAACTTGAAACACCCGCTTTGCAAGGTCAAGGCCGACAATGCTAACTTCCGTCATGGATGCACTCTCCTCTAAGTGACGTTCTCGCAAACATCGTGCCTGAACCACTTATTGGGAACGGGGTGTGCGGATCTCATCATGGCCTGGCTGCAACCGCAGTCCACTCGCGAGAGGCCGGATACATTTATGCAACTGGAGTCGTCATTTGCGATGTCGTGATCCCTTGCACGGACGAAACGGACCATACATTCTTTCCCAACAGGTCCTTCAGCGCCACGTTGTCGAACATGGCATCGGCCAACATACGCTTCAGACGACTGTTCTCGTCTTCAAGGGCCCGCAGCCGTTTGTCCCCGGACACCTCCATGTCGCCAAACCGCGCCTTCCACTTGTAGATGCTGGCGTCGCTGACCCCGTGCTTCCGGCAGAGCTCAGCCACCGGAATGCCGGACTCGTGCTCCTTCAGGATCGCGATGATCTGCTCTTCTGAAAATCGGGTGCGCTTCATACCTGGTCCTCTCAGCAGGGCCAGATCGAACTTCAAACCGGAATAGGGCACGGGGGCAACGTCACTCCAAATCTCGATTGCCGGATATGACAAACACAATGTCCTGCTTCAGGCGAACCACTTTTGAACCGCGCCGGGTTTGCCGGAGGCTATTTCGTTTGAGTCACGCCGCCATGGCTGGTTCGCTCAGCATGGCGTAGTAGCGCTCCTCGGCCTCGGCCGGCGGGATGTTGCCGATGGGTTCCAGCAGCCGGCGATTGTTGAGCCAGTCGACCCAGGTCAGCGTGGCGAACTCGACGGCCTCGAAGCTTCGCCAGGGTCCACGCCTATGGATGAGCTCCGCTTTGTAGAGGCCGTTGGGCAAAATACGCTGATGCCTTGCGCAAAATCTCGTTCGCTTGCCGAAGCTCCCGGTTCTCGCGTTCGAGCGCCTTGAGCTTGGCCGCCATATCCGTCGTCAGGCCGGGCTTGCGACCGCTATCGACTTCGGCCTTCTTCACCCACTCGGTCAGCGTCTGCGCCGTGCAGCCGATCTTGCCCGCGATCGACATGATCGTCGCCCAGCGCGACGGATGCCCGGCCTCATGATCCAGCACCATCCGCACCGCGCGCGCACCTCAGGCGAGAACTTGTTCGTCGTCTTGCTCGTCATCGCTCCACCTTCTCAGGAGTTGGAGCCTCCGACAAACCCGGCGCGGTTCACTTTCACACGGGCGACATCATGGCCACCAACCTCACGTGTGACGAACTGTCCGCATGCGAGGAACTGCGACCCGTGAACGTGATTCTCCCGCCCTCGGTACCGCCTGCAACCATCTCTGGTCTGCGCGAGCAGTTCACTGCTCTTGCCGCACTCAGCGAACAGATCAATGCCCTCCACGAAGACCGCGTGTCCACCACAAACACCGAGCGCTATGAATCGTTGACGTCGGCACATGGCCTAATCCGGTCAGCGGAATGGAAGATTGCAGTAAGGCGGCTCGTTGTTGCCTTCATGCTCGAGGCGGCTACGGGCGTGCCTCCACGGCGCTACCCTGAACCTGGCATATCCTAGAGAAAATGGCCCCCGACCAGGTCCCCGCGACTCACAAACAGTGCAGGGAGTTTTGGGCGTTACCTCAGGCCTGTCATTGCCATTCGGGCCACTTGGGTCTATATACAGGCTCAGTTGAGGTGATAGAGATGAATCCCCAGTTCGCAGCCACAGACATCAGCAGCGTTCTTGGCCTCAGAGGCCAGCCAACGGCGACATCTGTATTTTCGTTAATGGAGACAATCGATCGTGGCCTTCCCGTTGCCGCGCTCGACCGTGTAGCGGGTCTTGTTGCGCCTGGTGACGCGCTGTTCAAATACCGGGTGGTTCCAAAGGCGAGCTATGGCCGCCGAAGAACTGCCCACCGGCTATCTGTAGAGGAAGGCCTCAAGCTGACCCGGCTTGCCCGCGTGTGGAGCCTCGCCCGCGACGTATGGAGGACCGACGCATCCGCCCGCGATTTCCTGTTCAGACCCCATGCAATGCTGCAGGGAAATAAGCCAGTTGAAGTCGCCTTGCGAAATGAAATCGGGACGGAGCTGGTGCTCGATATCCTCTCCCGGCTCAAATACGGCGTCGCGGCTTGAGCCCTCAAAAGCTAGATCGTACCCTCAAGGCCTACCGCATCGGTGACCCCAACGGCGCCTTCCCAATTTTCGATGCCACGGGCTCTACAATTGCCCCAGGAAGATGGAACACTCCTGGAAGCCCGATGATATACGCTGCCGCGAATTTTTCGACAGCACTCCTCGAAAAGCTGATCTACGGCAGCGGGCAAATTCCACCAAACCAGCACTATGTTGAAATTACAATTCCGGCCGGGGTCACCTACGAGGTTCTTCCTGAACCTTTGGTGCCTGGGTGGGACGCCAGCCCCCCAACTGTCTCGAAGGCCTTCGGTGACACATGGTCGAAGGAACGACGGAGTCTGATCCTGATCGTTCCAAGCGTCGTAGCCCGGATTGATCGGAATATTCTAATCAATCCTGCCCACCCAGATTTCGGAAAAATCGAAACCGGACTTCATGTGCCGGTGTACTGGGACCAACGGCTATTTGAGCCATAAGCGGAACCAGGCAGGAGGATCACTCACTGCCTTCCGTGGAAAACCTCATCATCGAGTTGCCCGACGCGACCCGACATGACTGTGAACACCGGGAATAAAGTGGGCCATTATCTGGCGCGTTTCACCGGGCTAAAAGTATGCCAGTCCTGCTAGACCTCCGTTTTTGGCGAAGGCTGAGGATGAAGAGAGTGGAGCTTTGTCAGAAGGTTCGCCGGGCCGTTCTTATTGCTGGCGACAGCCGCCGCAAGACGGCCACGTATTTTGGCATCAGCCGCAAGACGGTCGACAAGATGCTCAAGTTTCCCGAGCCACCCGCCCATGACCGCTCAGGCGTCATATACAGCCGCAAGCTGGCCGGCTTTACGGCAATCATTGATGGCATACTGGAGGCAGACCGGACGGTTCACTCCAAACAGCGCCATACCGGGAACCGGATATTTGAACGTCTTCGCGATGAACATGGCTTCAGCGGCGGGATCTCAATTGTCCGCGCCTATGTATCGCGGGCGCGCCTGCGCAGCCGTGAAGTGTTCATTCCCCTGATGCACTGATCCATTGCAAACAGAAATCTTCTGACGCTTGTGTGGCGAGGGGCGCATCGTCCGTCTCCGTGAGTGACGGACTCTACTCAAATCTGGAGGAAAATCAGGGTCGCAGGTCAGAATCCGGACGGGTTCAAAATCCCGCAAGTTGCTCCGCAAGAGGATGGATGCAGAGATGAACAAGACAAGCAGCATCCAGATTCCCTGGCGCTCACAGCTGCGACATCCGAAAACAGCACTGCGGGACGGCTCCTATTTTTACGGGATTCCCAAAGCCACATCGACCGCCCTCAGGGCGGTCTTTTTTCGCCAGCCGCCCCCCTACAAACCGTCACGCTCCAGCTATCCCGTTTATTCTCGGTGATTATTCCCACTTGAACTTTCAGGAAACGCACGGTCGTGAACTGGCGTCAGGTCGGCCCCTCGTTGATAGCTACTGACACATGGGATATACATTGTATCGCCCAACAGGGAGGCAATCATGTCCGCCAAGCCACGAGCGCCACAATCTCCCCGACAAAACATGCGGGCGAAGATCGTTGAAACGGAGCGCGAGACCAGAATTTTTCGCACCAACAGGAGCCTGGCAGTCCGGCTACCGCCCGACTTCGGCACTGCAGGTGACGCTGTCCGCATTGTCAGGGATGGCGAACGCCTGATCATCGAACCCGTCGGAAAAGGAAACAGCGTACTCACATTGCTCGCTGAATGGGCAAAGGAGCAGCCACCACATGAAAGAGACCAGTTCCCCGTCGACCTGAACGAAAGCCTCCTCCCCCTCCCGGATGTCGATATATGACAATTCAATATCTGCTGGATACGAACGTCATCTCCGAGCTCATGCGCAATCCTGCCGGGAAAGCCGCGCAACGCCTGGCCGAAATCGGTGACGCTGGTATCGCCATCAGCATAGTCACAGCCGCAGAACTCAGGTATGGCGCAGCAAAAAAGGGCTCTCGGAAGCTCACGGAAAAAGTGGAAGCGATCCTATCAAGAGTGCCGATCATCGCTCTCGAAATTCCGGCAGATGCCAAATATGGGGAAATTCGCTTCGCACTTGAAAAAACCGGAAAACCAATTGGCCCAAATGACCTGCTCATAGCTGCACACGCGAAAGCGCTTGGCGGAACGCTCGTCACCGCAAATCTCTCGGAATTCAAACGGGTCGAGGACCTGAATGTAGAGAACTGGATCGAGTAAAATGAGCCGACTCCGATAATCGACACCTGCAATTTGCAGGCCGATATTCGGTGCCTCACGTTCATCAGGGCCTGGCCTCCGCCGCGTCCACCCAGAATGACAGCGGGCCGCCCATCGTAGGCGGTCCCGTTTTTTACCCCCAGTTCAAATCCCAAAGCTTGCGCCACCACCGCGGATGCAATTAATCTCGCCGATTATTCCCACAGCGAAAAGCCCGGAAGAACCAAGGCTATCCGGCCGGCCGCGCAGGCGAATGACATCATCCAGTTCGCGAGCCACGCGCAGGCCCGAGAGCGAGGTGTCGGCGACGAGCGCCAGACACTCGCGCGTGTAGTCGTCGACGATGGCGAGCACCCTAAAGCGGCGACCGTCGCTGATCGTGTCGGAGAGAAAATCGAGGCTCCAGCGTGCATTGGCTCGATCAGGCAGGCGCACGGGCCTGCGCGTGCCAAGTGCTCGTTTGCGGCCGCCGCGCCAGCGCACCTGCAACTTCTCCTCGCGATAGAGCCGTCGCAGCTTCTTCTGGTTCATCACCATGCCCTGGCGGTCCAGCATGATGTGGAGAGATGGTTCTAAATTTTGGACCAGTCCGCCGGTCATTTAAGCTCGTGTCACGTGCATCCTCAGGCGGCGGCTCTGAGAGCGTGTTTGCCGGTAGCATATATCTCGTCCGGCGTCCGTCCCCATGTGATGAGTGCGGGCGGTTTTCGTTGTAATAACGGATCCAGGCGGCGCTGCCCTTGCGGGCTTCCGATCCAGTTTCAAAGGCGTTCAGGTAGACGCATTCATACTTCAGCGACCGCCACAGCCTTTCGATCATCCGGTTGTCGATCCAGCGGCCGCGGCCATCCATGGATATCTTCACGTTGGCGTCCAGCAGCACCCTGGTGAAATCCGTGCTGGTCAATTGCGATCCCTGATCCGTATTGAAAATCTCGGGCACACCATATCCGGCCAGCGCTTCCTCGAGCGCTTCGGCGCAACAGCCCGCATCCATGGAATTCGACAGTCGCCAGCTCAGCACCTTGCGGCTGTGCCAGTCCATGATGGCCACAAGGTACAGGAACCCCCGGCGCATCGGAATGTAGCTGATATCCGCGCACCACACCTGGTTGGGGCGGGTAATGGCCAGATCCTTGAGCAGATACGGGTAAATACGGTGCTCCGGGTGCCTCTTGCTGGTCTTTGGCTCCTGATAAATCGGCGCGAGACGCATCAGTCTCATCAGCCGACGGCCCCTGTGACGTCCGCATGGATGTCCCTCCCGCTGCAGATGCCGCGCCATCTGACGCGAGCCGTACAACGGCGTCTCCAGAAACTGCCGGTCGATGAGCGTCATGAGCGTGAGGTTCTCCGCGCTTTCACCGCGCGGATGGTAATAGAGGCCAGAGCGGGTCAGTGACAGCAGGCTACATTGCCGACGTACGCTCAGATCCCGATGATCCGGCTTCACCGCTTTTTGCCTCCAGCACCGGGAATGAGCCTGGAGGCTGCCGACAAAAAATCCCGCTCAATGACGAGCTGGCCAATCTTCGCATGCAGCTTCTCAACCGCCTTCCCCGAAATCTGGGGCGCAGCAGGCGCCGAACTGCCAAAAGCCGCCGCCATGTTCTCGATCGCCGTGCGCTTCCAGCCGCTGATCATCGTCGGATAAATATCGTATTTTTTAGCCAGCTCAGCCGTCGTCAGTTCTTCGCGGATCGCCTCCAACGCGACCTTCGCCTTGAACTCAGCCCAATAGCGCTTGCGTGTCATACGGCTCGTCCTTCGTCAGCTCATCGAGCTTAACGACTGGTCCGAAATTGTGGGACCACCTCTCTCCTCTAAGTGACGTTCTCGCAAACATCACCTTGGCACATCGCGATGCCGTCAGGAGGGGGCATCCACTCCATCACTTCTCAGCGGAAATCAACACCCCGAGTTGAACCCGGTTGAGAATGTCTGGCAGTTCATGCGCGACAACTGGCTGTCGAACCGCGTCTTCTTCTCTTACGACGATGTCGTCGACCATTGCTGTAACGCATGGAACCGTCTCGTCGAACAGCCATGGCGCATCATGTCAATCGGATTGCGTCAATGGGCACTTGGGTTCTGATCAATGAGTCTGGGTATAAATGCGCGAATAATATCTGAGGCGATAGAAACCCGCAGCATAATTTCGGATAATGCTCGAATGCGCTGGCCAGGCCATGCCGGATTACGCGACGATTTGGGAAAGCATGAACGTGTCGATCATGAAGTCTGTGCCGCCGCCACAGGCAACGCATCGGCGTTGTGACAGACAGATAATGGGGTGGAGCATGCGACCTCTGGATGTGATGTGGGTCGGTCTTGGCGGCGGCGCTGGATCGTTGTTGCGCTGGCAGATCGGCCGCGTGGTTGGCGAGCGTTACCATGGGGGCTTTCCGCTGGGCACGTTCATCATCAACGTGAGCGGCGCCTTCGTCATCGGCTATCTGTCGGTTCTGTTCTCCGTTGACTGGCGGGACCGGTTCGGCGCGCCGCTCAACGCTGGCGTGCTGACTGGCATCCTGGGCGGCTACACCACATTCAGCAGCATGCAACTCGATGCGCTCAAACTCAGCGACGCGCAACGCTCCGTGACCGCCATCGCCTATCTTGTCGGCTCTGTCATCGCGGGTCTGCTGGCTGCTGCTGGCGGAGCGGGCCTGGCCCGGCTGCAAGGTTGAGGAGCGCCGCCATGATCAACGCCATAATCCTCGTCTTCGTCGGCGGCGCCATCGGCGCCATGGCGCGTGAATTTCTGATGCTCGGGGTTCCTGATCCGGCGGACGGTTTTCCTATGCCGATATTCGTCGCCAATATCCTTGCGTCGTTCCTGCTGGGTCTCATCACCGGCCTGCATCAACGCCGGGCGGTCAGCGACGACGTCAATACGCTGGTCGGAACCGGCGTCATGGGCGGCCTGTCGACGTTCTCCAGTTTCGTCTATGGCGCCTTCGTCGTGATGAGCGCCCCGGCCGCAGGGCTCACCGTCGCCCTCTCCTATCTGGCCGCGAGCCTTCTGGCCGGTTACGCTGCGGTGTGGGCCGGTTTCCGCCTGGGCATGCGCAAAACCGCCTGAACAGAACGCGGCGGCGGCATTTGCCCGCCGCCGCCCGCTCCTCTTCTGGCGCGCCACGGCTTCACCAACTCCGAACCCACGCCGGCCATATGCCAGGCCGGCGTCACGCTCTGGATCATGTTCCCGTCAGGTCAGATACATGATCCAGGCCAGGGCGATCACCAGACAGCACACGGTCACCGGGGCTCCGGCGCGCGAGAACTCGGCGAAGGAGATGCGCACGCCACATCGCGCTGCCTGCTCAACCACGATGATGCCAGCCAGGCTGCCGAACACGACGAGATTGCTGAAAAAGCCCGTGCCGACAGCCAATGCCGCGCCAAGGGCGTCGGCGTCGGCTCCCGGCTGCAAGAACGGCGTCAGCAACATCACCGTCGGATTGTTGCCGATGACATTGCTGAGCATGCCGCCAACGAGG
The DNA here is from genome assembly GCF_014656355.1 of Camelimonas fluminis. Lineage (GTDB taxonomy): Bacteria > Pseudomonadota > Alphaproteobacteria > Rhizobiales > Beijerinckiaceae > Camelimonas > Camelimonas fluminis. Next base: position 163,353 of record NZ_BNCG01000008.1, on the reverse strand, counting down.
CACAGGGTCACCGGATTGTTCAGATCAACGCCAATGTCGCGCAGATCATGCAGCAATTGCTGTGGCAGGCCGGTGAGGTCGAGCGCGGCGTTCACGACGAACAGCCCCATGATCAGCAGCAGCAAATTGCCGTCGATCTGACCCAGCATATCCTTTGAGGCGATCTTGCGGTTCAGCAGCAGTATGCCCGCCGCCGACAGGGCAATGATTTCCCGGGGCCAGAGGTCGGACATGAAAGCCGCCATCACCAGCAGCGTGACGAGGCCAGCCTTGATGGTTTCCCCCTTGTCCAGCGGCGGGATGGCGTCCGCCGGCGGCGGGGCCGCGCCTTCGCCGGCCGGCAAGGCCCAGCGCCCGCGGTACATGAAGGCGACCACCGCCCACACCACCGGGAACGACAGCAGCGCTGGCAGCATCGTCACCTTCATGAAGCCGCTGAACGACAGGCCAAGCCCCTGGGCGACAATCATGTTCTGCGGGCTGCCGCTGATCAGCCCAACCGATCCGGTGTTCACGCCAAAACAGAAGGCGAGCAGGAACGGCACGGGATTGAGCTTGCGCGCCATGGTGATGGACACCAGCAGCGGCGTCATCGCCACCATCACCACGTCCTTGGTCAGCACGGCGGCCATGACGCCGCCCACCACAATCAACATGGCGAGCAAGGTGGGCGGACTGACCGGCATGGTGGCGACGCGTTGCGCCAGCCAGGCGTAGAAGCCGGAGACGACAAACGCCGACGACACCACCATGAGGCCAAACAGCATGCCGATGGTGCGATAGTCCACGGCGTCCCAGGCCGCCTTCGGCGAAATGGCGCCGAAAACAATCATGGCCAGCGTGCCGACGACCGCCGCGCCGGTGCGATCCACCCGAAAGCCCGGCAGCTTGCCGAACGCCATGGCCACGTAAACCAGGGTGAAGATGACAAGAGTAACGTTCATCCAGCATTCCTGGAGCTTGACGCGTTGTGACGATCTCGCCGGACCATCGCTGTAAACGCAGAAATGAAAACGTCGCCCGGCGGCTCAACAGCCGGGCGACAGGCTCGCAATCCGGACGCCATGCGTCCGGCATCTCATGACCCGGGCGTGAGGCGCCCTGGCTGTTATTCAGCCCGCTTGCTGTCCATGTTCCAGAGATTGACAGCGCGTTCGCCCGTCTCCGCCATATCGAGACCTTCGAGTTGAACCTCTTCCGGCACGCGCAGGATCCCCATCGCGTCGAGGACCTTCAGCAGGATCAACGTCACGATCACAGCCCAGGCGGCGACGATCGCCACGGCAAGCGCCTGCACGCCGAGCTGATGGGCGCTGGCCTGCACCTGATTGATGTGGGAGCTGGCGAGGACGCCAATCAACAAGGCGCCGGTGACGCCGCCCACGCCGTGAGCCCGCCAGACCTCAAGGGTGTCGTCGATCTTCAGCCATTTCTGCACGTATTTGGCGTAGTAGCACACTGTCGCGCCGGCGGCGCCGATCAACAGGGCGGACATGGGTTCGACATAACCCGACGCCGGCGTGATGGTGGCGAGGCCAGCGACGGCGCCGACCAGAACGCCGGAGAACGACGGCCGGCGGGTTTCGAGCCACTCCCAGAACATCCACACCAGCATGGCGATGGAGCCGGCGAGCATGGTGTTGGTGAAGGCATAGGCCGCAAGCGCGTCCGCCGCATAGGCGCCGCCAGCGTTGAAGCCAAACCAGCCGAACCAGAGCAGGCCGGCGCCCAGCGCCACGAGCGGCAGGCTGGCCGGCATCGACTCCTTCTCGCCCACGCCCAGCTTGCGTTTGCCCAGATAGGCGGCGGTCGCGAGCGCAGAGAAGCCGGCGGCGGTGTGAATGACAATGCCGCCAGCGAAATCCACCACGCCCATTTTGGCGAGGAAACCGCCGCCCCAGATCCAGTGCGCCGCCGGCAGATAGACCAGACCAGTCCAGAACGCGATGAACAGCAGATAGGCGCCAAACTGGAAGCGGCCCACGAACGCGCCGGTCATCAACGCCGGCGTGATGATGGCGAACATCATCTGGTAGGCGAACACCATGATGAACGGCACGCTTTTGGCATAGGCCGGGTTGGGCGAAATGCCGACACCATACATGCCGAAATACGTGGAGATGTTGCCGATGACTCCATTGATGTCCGGGCCGAAAGCGAGGCTGAAACCGCCGAACACCCAGATCAACCCGACGACGCCCATGCAGACGAAGTTCTGGATCATGATCGACAGCATGTCGCGGTGCTTCACCAGCCCGCCGTAGAACAATGCAAGCGCGGGGGTCATCATGCACACCAGCGCGGTGCACATCAGGATAAAGGCGGTGTCGCCTGCGTTGATGCCTTGCATGGCGTTTACCCTTGGCAAAGGGGCGGAAGCGTCCTGTCAGACACACCCGCCGAAGGCATGACGGTGCGCGGCGGCCCGAAAGCCGCCGCGCCATGTCATTTCGAAGAAGACGCCTTGCTCTCGACCGGATGCCCGCTGACCGGGCTGTGCGGATGCGGAGCCAACAGCGACTTCGGCGCGATGAACAGGTACATCGTCAACACATAAGGGGCCGTGAATGACGGCAGGCCAGACGGCGGCATAATGACGTCGAAAGCGCCCTGGACGAACACACAGGTGACCGTTGCGAGCAACGCGTAAATCGTTGCCTTGACTGACGGATTGAGGAAGATCGCGCCCACGGCAAGCGCCGTCAACACCGGGCTGAAGCCATACAGCCCCTGGGCCACCGTCGCCGGATTGGCGCCCATTCCGATGGCGACGACCATGGCGACGAGCGACCCCGCCGCCGTGGCGACGCCTGCCTGGACCGAGGCAATAAAAATGCCGGCAAGGATGATGGCGCCGCTGACTTCATTGCCCAGCAGGAAGACCTGGCCAATATTCCGGAAAAAGATGCGGAGCAGATCCGGCGCAGCGGGAATGGTAAAGACGCCCTGCACATAATCCGTGGCCAGCTTCGGGGCATCGCCGGTTACCTGCAAACCGCCGAAAGTATAGGCCCCGGCCACCATCAGCCAGCCCGTGAGGACGAACGGCCCGGTCGAGCCCGGAATGCCCCAGCTCTTAGTGAGCGTGGCGCTGAAAGCCGCCGTAACCACCGTGCTGGCGGCGGAGCCGACAATCACATAGACCCACAATTGCGGAGAAGCCGCGATAAATGTGGGGAGCGCCGCGCCGACCAGCACGCCGTTGAAACCAAACAGACCGGATCTGATGGAATCTTCATCGCAATCCAGCAACCATGCCGTGAGGGTGGCCACGACCACGCCAATCGCTGCGCCGATAACGGTCGCCCAATTGCCGGACGCATAAGACGCCCAGCCCATGGCCGCGAAGAACAGCGCCCCGGTCAGGGCGTTTTCCATGAAGAACACCTGGCTGGTTCCGCGCAGGCAGACTGTTAAAGGGTCATTTCTCTTTTCGGACATGCCCCCGCCCCTTCTCTTTCCAGCAGCCTGACGCCGCATTGCGACGCGGCCCCATTGACGCCCGGATGCCGGCCCACCCGGCTTCCGGCGCTCTCCACTCAACCTTCCACCAACAGAATTCTCCGCCCAGCCAGTTCAAACCGGATGGTGGACGCATCCTGCAGATGGACTCAGCGCCACAAAAACTCCTCCGGCAAGGTGCGGCCACGCGCTTCCTCCCGGACGATTTGCCAGAAACGCCGCACTTCCAGGCGCACGTCGTAACTTTCCACGCCGACCACGCGTAGCATCAGGCCCGCCCCGTTGGGCAGGCGACTGACGCCGGCGATGGCGCGCGCTTCCCCGGCCGGGAACAGCGTTTCGAAGCGTTCCCGGATGCGCGTCGCCACGTCCGGCGGCGTCAGGCACATGATGCTGGCGAAAGCGTCGAAGCCGCGCATCACGGCGGCGAAGTTCACCGTCGGATCACCCTTTTCGATCAGCAGCTTCTCGGCAAACAGTTCGCGCCCGCCCGGGCGTCGCACGGACACGGCCATCGACAGCAGGTCGAGCCCGAAGCGCTCGTCCTCATGGTGATGCTTGCGGCCGCTCATCAGCATCTCGCCGTAGAGCACGGTGGCGTCGTCCGCGACGGTCAGCTCGGTTTCATTGATGAACCGGGAGTCGCGATAGGGAATGGTGAAATCCGGCAGGTATTCGAGATAGGCGCCGGAGGCCACGGTCACCGTCTGGTGCTGCGACGCGTAGTTGGCGTCCATCTGGTGGATGCGGTTGGCGCTCTGCGACGTCACCTGGGCGCAGGCTCCCTCCTCCACCGAAATGTCGATGCGGTAGCGATCGCCCTGCAGCACGCCGCCGCCGACCGAAATGATCGAACAGATTGGCAGCTCCGGCATGGCCTCGTCCCAGTACAACGCCTGCTGCACGAGCAGAGGCGCCACCCGGTAGAGATCGTGCAGCACCGAGCGCCCGTTGCGCACGGAGAAGCCGAGCCGCAATTCGCCAACCTTGCCAGGCGCGCCGGCGCGCATCTGCCGGGGCTGGTTCTGGTAGCCCTGCACCTCTCGGGCGGCGTCGAGCCGGCCCAGGCGCTCGTGCAGCGTCATCGTCGTCACCGGGCGGCGGGCGACGACGCCGGCGTCGTCTGAACGTCGAACAGGGCCATGTCCATGATGAGGGCGATCAGATCGTCTATGCCCTCGCCGGTCTTGCAATTGGTGAAGACGAACGGCTTCTTGCCGCGCATCAGCTTCGAATCCCGGTCCATTACGTCCAGGCTGGCGCCGACGTAAGGCGCGAGGTCCTTCTTGTTGATGACCAGAATGTCCGACTGGCAGACGCCGGCGCCGTTCTTGCGCGGGATCTTGTCGCCGGCGGCGACGTCGATGACGTAAATATAGAAATCCGCCAGCGCCGGGCTGAAGGTCAGGGTCAGGTTATCGCCGCCGGACTCGATCATGATGACGTCGCTGTCGGGGTATTTCTCCTCCAGCTCCTCGACCGCGGCGATGTTCATCGACGGGTCTTCGCGCACCGCCGTATGCGGGCAGGCGCCGGTTTCAACGCCAACGATCTTTTCCTCGATCAGCACGCCATTGAGGGTGCGGCGCACCTGCTTGGCGTCCTCCGTGGTCACCACGTCGTTGGTGATGATCAGCGGCTTGACGCCCATGTCGATCAGGCGCGGCGTGATGGTCTCGATGATGGCCGTCTTGCCGGAGCCGACTGGACCGCCAATGCCGATGCGGGTGATCTTCTTCATTGTGCCTGACCTCGTGCAGGGCTGGGCGACGCCAGCCCTCAGTTCATGAACAGCCGGACGTGCGTTGTCGTGTGATGCGCCACCAGCACGTCGAACACCGGCGCGAACACCGACATTTCATCCAGCGCCAGATGGCGCACGGCGTCATAGTCCTCCTGCGCGCGCTGCTGCGTCACGAACAGGATGCGTTGGGTGTCGAGATGATCGATCCGCATCAGCCGCACCGCGGCGCTCAGGATCATCGAGGCCACGCCATACTGGTGCATGACGAAGGTTTCCGCCTCATCCGCCCCCATGTGGGCCAGCGCGATGGCCTGGCCGATGGGAAAGCAGCCAGGCGTCACGCCGGCCCTGATGTCGCCCAGCCAGCGCTCCAGCACCGGAAACTCGCTGATTTTCAATGCAAGCTCGGCCAGCTTCTTGCCCATGCGAGCCAGCATCATCTGCTGTTCCTCACCGACGCGCCGGCTCCACAGGGCGGCGTCGGCGGCGCGGATCGCCTCGTAGTCGCCCGTCCGCATGGCCCGGCTGGCGTGCAGCAAAGCCACGCCGTCCATGCGCGCCGCCTGGCGCACGGCCAGCTCGACGAACTCGCGCAGACTGGCGGGGTCGGTCACGACGCCAGTTTGCAACGCGGATTCCAGTCCGTTCGAGAACGCGAACGCGCCGACCGGCAGGGTGGAATCCGAGAACTGGAGCAGTCGCGCCAGATGCGTCATGTCGCGCGGCGCGGACAACCTGTCAGACGTCGCCTCCGACATCACGTCCCCTTCTGATGGGCATGATCGTGATCATGGCCGTGGGAATGGGCATGCCCCGGCTCGCCATGGTGGTGGTCGGCATGATCATGGCGGCGGCCATGTTCGTGATCATGCGCATGGGTGTGGCTGTGGCCGTGCGCATGCCGCTGGCCATCGGCGTGCGCATGTTCATGGCTGTGCTCATGGCTGTGGGCATGGGCGTGGGCGGTTCCATGGTCGTGCTCATGACCACCCTGATGATGATGGTGCGGCGTGGCGTCGGCGCCAGCGAACAGCAGCCGCACTTCGCGCGCATCCAGCTTCGCGGCGATTTCCTCGCCCGGCGCGAAGCGCGTCGTCACATGAGCGAAGGCGTGCGTGCGCATCACCGAGGCCATGACCTTCTGGTCGACCGACAGCGGCACGTAAACCGTGCTGCCCTTGATCACCGCCGGCCAGTGCTGGTTGCCGAGGCCATGGCCCAGTTCGAAACTGGCCCGGAGGATTTCCGCTGGCGACAGACTTTCCAGCCCCTCAAGTTCGATAACCAGAACTTCCTTCAGGGCCACGCGAGCAACCACAATGACGTTCTGCGCGTCGTCGGCGTACAGCACGTCGCCGTCATGCAGATGCTCGGAGCGCGGCAGCGAAATCGCCAGCTCGACGCCACCCTCGCTGGCCTTGCGCAAGCGGTTCTTCGGCGCTTCCCACTGCTCCAGAACGAGGGGATCGACCCGCGCTGTCCGGGCCCGCCCGCTCCAGACCGGATCATTGATGTTGCCGAGCTTTTTCTCAACGAGGATCATGATCCCTCCGGCGCTCCCTGCAGTCGTCATCCGGAGCGGGCGACGATGCGCCCGCGCCGTTTGTGCAAACCCGGCCAGATCAAGCCGGCGTTTGCCCATTTTTCATTCGCGTTCCCCGGACGCAAGACAGCGTCCGTATTGCGAGGAACGCCCTGTCGTCAGCTAAAGAAGTGAAGCTGGGTCAGCGGCAGTTCCGTTGCCGGCTCAATCGTCGCATGTTCGCCATCAACCGTCACCGCGAAGGTTTCAGGGTTGACCTCGATGGAGGGCAACGTGGCGTTGCGCACCATGGAAGCCTTGCTGATGGTGCGCGTGCCGTAGACCGGGATGACCTGCGACTGCAGCGCGTAGCGCTCGGCAATGCCATCCTCGAAGCCGGCGTGCGAGGTGAAGGTCACACGGGTTTTGGCGAGGGCGGAACCCATGGCGCCGAACATCGGCCGGTAGATCACCGGCTGGGGCGTCGGCAGCGAGGCGTTGGGGTCTCCCATCAGCGCCCAGGAAATCATGCCGCCCTTGATGACCATCTTTGGCTTGGCCCCGAAGAACGCCGGGCTCCACAGCACCAGATCGGCCATCTTGCCAACTTCGACCGAGCCGATCACATGGCTGACGCCCTGGGCGATGGCGGGGTTGATGGTCACCTTGGAGACGAAGCGCAGCACGCGCTCGTTATCATTGCCAGAGGCGTCGCCCGCATAGGCGCCGCGCCGCGCCTTCATCAGATGCGCGGTCTGGATGGTGCGGGCCCAGTTCTCGCCGACGCGACCCATGGCCTGGCTGTCGCTGGAGAGAATCGAGATCGCCCCCATGTCGTGCAGCACGTTCTCGGCGGCGATCGTCTCGACGCGCACGCGGCTTTCCGCGAAGGCCACGTCGGTCGGGATCTTCGGGCTGAGATTGTGACAGATCATCGTCATGTCGAACAATTCGGCCTGGGAGTTGATTCCGTAAGGCAGCGTCGGATTGGTCGAGCTGGGGATGACGTTGGAGACGCCAGCCACGCGGATGATATCCGGCGCGTGGCCGCCGCCGGCGCCTTCCGTGTGGTAGGTATGAATGGTGCGCCCTTCAAAGGCGGCGATGGTGTTCTCAACGAAGCCGGCTTCGTTCAGCGTGTCCGTGTGGATGCAGACCTGAACGTCGTACTCGTCGGCGACGCCAAGACAGGCGCGGATGGCCGCCGGGGTGCTGCCCCAGTCCTCATGGATCTTGAAGCCCATCGCACCGGCATGCAGTTGTTCGACCATCGGCGCTGGCGACGAGCAATTGCCCTTGCCCAGCACGCCGGCGTTGACCGGCCAGGCGTCGAACGAGCGGAGCATCATCTCGATGTTCCACGTGCCGGGGGTGATGGTGGTGCCGTTGGTGCCGTCGGTCGGACCGATGCCGCCGCCGAACAATGTGGTTACGCCATTGCTCAGCGCCGCCTCGGCCTGCTGCGGCGAAATGAAGTGAACGTGCGCGTCGATGCCGCCGGCAGTCAGAATCAGGTGCTCGCCGGAGATGGCGTCCGTGCCGGCGCCCAGCGCCAGCCCCGGCGTCACGCCCGGCATGATGGCCGGGTTGCCGGCCTTGCCGATGCCGCAGATCAGGCCGTCCTTGACGCCAACGTCCGCCTTGATGACGCCCTGAACGCCGTCAATGATGGTGACGTTGGTGATGACAAGATCCGGCGCGCCGGCGGCGCTGGTCAGTTCGTTGTCATAACCCATGCCGTCGCGCAGGGTCTTGCCGCCGCCATAGACGGCTTCTTCGCCATAAACCCGCAGATCTTTTTCGATCTCGACAAAAAGATTGGTGTCGCCCAGACGAATTTTGTCGCCCGTCGTCGGGCCGTAAAGGTCGGCGTACTGCCGTCTTGAGATCTTCGCCATCCCGGAGCTCCAGTCCTGGCGCGTTTCCCTGTGGGGCACCCCCATGGAAACGCCTGTTATCTGCTGCTGTTACGCAAAGCCGCCGCCGCCCGCCGGAATGTCCGGCGTCGCGGCAGGCCTCTCAGGATTTGTTGCGGAAGCCGTAGCGCGCCACGCGCTCCATGGCGTCGGCCAGACGCGGCCGGTAATCGTTGTAGCTCTCGTCGCCGACCCAGCCGTTGACGAGGCCATTGAAGCCGACCACCCGCTGCTTGCCCTGATAGGGCACCAGAGTGACTTCCTTCTCGTCGCCCGGCTCGAAGCGCAGCGCCGTGGTGGCGGGAATGTTGAGCCGCTTGCCAAACGCCTGTTGGCGATCGAATTCGAGCGAGGCGTTCACTTCAAAAAAGTGGAAGTGGGAGCCGACCTGAATCGGGCGGTCGCCCGTATTGCGCACCTTCAGGGTCGTGGTCGGATAGCCGGCGTTGATCTCAATATCGTCCGACGCGAGCACAAGGCCGCCGACGGGCGTGGTGTTTGCATCCTTGCTCATCAGGGTCTCCCGTCACTTGATCGGATCATGAACGGTGACGAGACGGCTGCCGTCCGTGAACACCGCCTCGACCTGCACGTAAGGGATCATCTCGACCACGCCGTCCATGACGTCGGCGCGGGTGATGGTCTTGCTCGCCAGCTCCATCACCTGCTCAACGGTCTTGCCCTCGCGCGCGCCCTCAAGGGCAGCCGCAGCGATCAGCGACACCGTCTCCGGATGGTTGAGCTTCAGCCCCTTGTCCTTCCGCTTCTGCGCGACCTGCGCGAGCGTGTAGATCATCAGCTTGTCGATTTCCCGGGGGGTAAAGTGCATGGGCTGCCTCCTTATGCCGGAAACGGGGATACGGGTCCCACGCCGTCCGAAACCCGTCAGAACTCTTTATGGTCAAGCTCTAACAGATGTAGCTGACAAAACACCGGGCGCACGCGACCATTTTTGGTGGCTTCGCGCCGCCCAGGCCGGCGGCGACCCTTCATGGTCGCCGTCGGGCGCTGGCGATTGCCACATGAAACCGTCACGCGTCGCCATCATTGCGGGGAATAAGCTTCAATTCCCCGTGCTCAACGGACTTCTGCGCGGTAATGCCATCGGCGAAATGGCGAATGTCGGCGGAGGAGCCCTTGAGAATACTGACTTCGAGACAGCGACCCGCATCGATATGAACGTGCAGGGACGCGACGGAAATATCGTGGTGGTGGTGGTGCGAGCTCGTCAGACGTTTCGCCAGATCGCGGGCCTCGTGATCGTAGACGTAGCTCAGGACGCCAAAACACGCGCCCAGTTCGCCCTCGTCAAGCGCGACCTCCTTCATGCCTGCGCGCGCCAGATCCCGCAGGGCTTCAGAGCGGTTGGGATAGCCGCGCCGGCGCATCATGTCGTCGAGTTCGGCGAGAAGGTCGTCGTCGATGGTGATGGTGATCCGTTGCATGCCAGCCCCGTCTCCTTGCAGATCAGTGACCTGAGCGCCGCGCCCGTCCGACGCCCGAAACTGGCCCGGATCCACGCCAGATGCCTGGGGCTCCAAAGCGGGAGCATGGCCGCAATCCGGATCAGCGCGGGCCTTTAAGGCCCACAACTGGCGTCGGCGGCGCGCCAGCGCGCCGCAAGAACCGCAACGCCAGGCCACATCCGCTCCGGCCGCAGGCCGGTCGCCTGGAACTGACGCGCCTTCCGGCGGCTTCCATCGCCCGGATCTGACGGCGCCTATCAATACCCTGTTCTGTACTTTTTCGGAATGCAGATATGGACGCGCCGCCCATATGATGTTTCGCTGAAAAGTGCATACTGCCGGGCGGAAAGTCCTGGCGTCGGCGCCAGGACGGGCGCAACTCGGGATCCTGCATGATAGAGCGCCTCGCCGTGACCGCCTTGGTCGCAATCAGCCTCACCTTGGGCGTCAGCCTTCCCGCCGCGTCTTCGGGCGCCTCCACCCACGACCGTCTCAACTTTTCGTGGCCGACGAACGTCGGCCCACTCAATCCGCATCTTTATGCGCCGAACCAGATGTTCGCCCAGGCCATGGTGTATGAACCGCTGGTGCGTTACCAGGCCAACGGAACCATCGCCCCATGGCTGGCAAAGTCCTGGAACGTCTCGGATGGCGGCAAGGTCTATACGTTTCAGTTGCGCCCCGGCGTCGCCTTCTCCAATGGCGAGCCATTCAACGCCGACGCCGTCGTCGCCAATTTCCGCGCCGTGCTCGCCAACCGCGCGAGCCATGGCTGGCTGGAGCTGGCGAACCGCATTGCCTCAGTGGAAGCGACAGGGCCGCTCACTGTCCGGCTGACGCTGCGCGAGCCCTATTATCCGACATTGCAGGAACTGGCCTTACCCCGACCGTTCCGCTTCATCGCCCCGTCACAGTTCCGGGACGGCGGCACCAGGAATGGCGTCGCCGCGCCGGTTGGCACCGGCCCCTGGGTGCTGGCGCAAAGCGCCCCGGGCGAGCACGACCTGTTCCGCCGCAACGAGACGTATTGGGGGGCGCGGCCAGCCTTCGGGGAAGTGGACGTGAAGGTCACGCCAGACGCCAACAGCCGCGCCATGGCCTTCCAGACGGGGGCGATCGACCTGATCTACGGTTCGGAGGGCGCCATTTCCCCTGACGCCTTCGCGCGTCTGCGCCAGATGAAAGGCTTTGACGCCAGCATCTCGAAGCCCATGGAAACCCTGGTGATCGCCCTGAACAGCAACGCCGCGCCCAGCAACGACATCGCCGTGCGCAAGGCCATCAACCACGCGGTCAACAAGGATGCGCTGGTGGCGCGGGTGCTGCACGGAACCCAGACGCGCGCCGACTCGCTGTTTTCGCCAGACACGCCATACGCCGACATCGGCCTGAAGCCTTACGCATACGATCCGGCGCTGGCGGCGAAACTGCTCGATGACGCAGGGTGGACCCTGGCGAAAAACGCCCGCGTGCGCATGCGTGCGGGCGTTCCGCTGGAAATCGACCTGGCCTTCACCGGCACGGACGCCCAGTCGAAAACCATGGCCGAGGTCATTCAGTCGGATCTGGCGAAAATCGGCGTGCGGGTCAAACTGGTGGGTGAGGAAGAAAGCAGCATTAACGCCCGGCAGCATGACGGCCGTTTCGGCATGATCTTCAGCCGCACATGGGGGCCTCCCTATGATCCCCACGCCTTCGTCAGCTCCATGCGCGCGCCGGCTCACGCCGACTACCAGGCGCAGCGCGGCCTGCCCGACAAGGCTGACATCGACCGGCTGATCGGCGAGGCGCTTGGAGCCAGCGACGAGGCGGCGCGTCGTGAGCTGTACCGCGACATTCTCACCCGCCTGCATGAATCGGCGGTGTATCTGCCGCTGACTCACCTCACGGCCATCGCCGTCGCCCGCCCGGGTCTTGGGCCGGTTCCGTTCGGCGCCATGGCCGCCGAAATTCCGTTCGACCGGATGGGCAAGGCCCCGGAGGGCAGACCATGAGCGCCCTGGCCAGAAGAAACCAGGGCGTGGAAAGCCGGCGCAGAACAGACTGGACCATGGCGCGTTTTATTCTGCGGCGTCTGCTGTTGCTGCCAGTGATGTTGCTGGCGGCGTCCGTCGTTATTTTCCTGATGCTGCGGCTTGGCCCATCCGATCCGGCGCTGGACTATCTGCGCCTGTCGCGCGTGCCGCCGACGCCGCAAGCGCTGGATGAGGCGCGGCGCGCCCTTGGCCTCGACCTGCCGCTGATCGCCCAATACGCCGACTGGCTGTGGAAGGCGCTGCGGCTCGATTTCGGCCAGTCCTACGTGACCAGCCGCCCGGTGCTGCCGGACCTGCTGCATTACCTGCCCGCCACGCTGCAACTGGCGGGCGCGGCGCTGGTCATCACCCTCGCCGTATCGGTTCCGCTCGGCGTCTGGGCGGCGCGTTATCGTGATGGGCTGCCAGACCAGATCGTCCGGCTGATCGCCGCCGTCGGCGTGTCGATGCCCAATTTCTGGCTGGGGTTTCTGCTGGCGCTGCTGTTCTCGGTTCACCTTGGCTGGCTGCCCGCCATGGGACGCGACGGCTGGAGCTCGCTGATCATGCCCGCCGCCGCCATTTCTTTCATGACCCTGTCGATCAACGCCCGGCTGCTCCGCGCCAGCATGCTGGAGGCCGCCGGCCAGCGACATGTCGCCTGGGCGCGGCTGCGGGGACTGTCGCCGCGAACGGTCGAGCGGTCGCACGTGTTGCGCAACGCCCTGCTGCCGGTGATCACCGCCACGGGCATGTACGTGGGCGAACTGATCGGCGGCGCCCTGGTGATCGAAAGTATTTTCGGCTGGCCAGGCGTTGGGCGTTATGCGGTTTCGGCGATTTTCAACCGCGACTACCCGGTGATCCAGTGTTTCACCCTGCTGATGGTCGCCATCTTCGTCATCTGCAACCTCATCGTCGACATCATCTACGCATGGGCGGATCCGCGCGTGCGGCTGGCGGCGGAGGGCGCGTCATGAGCAGTCTGGACGGTGAGCTGACAGGCGATCTCGCCGGCGACGGCCTGCCGCCGCCACATGCGCACGGACGCGCCAGCTTCTGGCGGGAGGCCCGCTGGCCGGCGCGGATGGCCGCCGTCGTCACCTGCGCCCTGGCGCTCATCGCAATCCTGAGCCCGTGGGTCACCCCGCACGACCCCAACGCCGTCGATCTCGCCATCCGGCTGCAGCCGGCTGATGCGGTTTACTGGCTCGGCACCGATCACCTGGGACGGGATATCCTCTCCCGTCTCATGGCCGGCGCGGCCGTGTCGCTCGGTTCCGTGGCTGTCGCCATGGCGCTGATCCTGACGGCCGGGATCATCATCGGCGGGACGGCCGGCTTCCTCGGCGGGCGGGTCGATCAGGCCATCATGCGGGTCGCGGACGTGTTCCTGACCTTTCCGACGATTGTCATGGCGCTGTTCATGGTGGGCGCGCTGGGCGTCGGGCTGACCAACGTCATCATTGCCATCGCCGTGACCCACTGGGCCTGGTATGCGCGCATGGTGCGCGGCATCGTGCTGTCGCTGCGACGGCGGGATTTCATCGCCGCCTCACGGCTCGCCGGCGCCAGCCCTGCGCAAACCTTCGTCCGTCACCTGTTGCCAGCGACCATGGCGCAACTGCTGGTGCTGGCGACGCTCGATATCGGCCACATCATGCTGCACGTTTCGGGCCTGTCGTTCCTGGGGCTAGGCGTCACCGCGCCAACCGCCGAATGGGGCGTGATGATCGCCGACGCGCGCGAATATGTCTGGACCGAACCGCTGCTGATGTTCTGGCCGGGTCTGGCGCTGTTCATCAGCGTCATGGCGCTGAACACCCTGGGCGACGCCCTGCGTGATCGCCTCGATCCCTCCCTGCGCGCGGAGCACGGACATTGACCTCCTCCCAAAGCCCCCGCCGCCTCGTCATCCGCAATCTGGGCGTGGAAACCACGCGCCACGGCGTCGCCGTGACGCTGGTCGACGACGTGTCGCTTGACGTGCGCGCCGGCGAAACCCTCGCCCTGGTCGGCGCCAGCGGCTGCGGCAAGTCCCTGACCTGCGCAGCCAGCCTCGACGCCGCGCCGCCAGGCGTGCGGCGCACGACCGGCAGCATCGCCATTGACGGCGTCGAACAGGCGCCGGCGGATATCCGGGGCCGGCTGGTCGCCACCATCCTGCAAAACCCGCGCAGCGCCTTCAATCCGGTGCGGACCATGCGCCAGCACGCCATGGAAGGCCCGGCGGCGCGCGGCGCCCCGGCGGCCAGCCGCGAACAGCGCGTCCGCGCCGCCATGGCGGACGCCGGGCTGGAAGACGTCGACCGCATCCTCGACCTGCATCCGTTTGAAATGAGCGGCGGCATGTTGCAACGCATGATGATCGCGCTGGCGCTGGCCAGCGGCGCGCCGTTCCTGTTCGCCGACGAGCCGACCACCGATCTCGATCTGATCGTCCAGCGCGACATCCTCAACCTGCTGCTGCGTCTGACCCGGCGGCAAGGCCTGGGCGTGCTGCTGGTGACGCACGACATGGGCGTCGTGGCGGCGCTGGCCGACCGGGTGGCGGTGATGGACGCCGGACGCATTATCGAAACCGCTCGGGTCATGGACATTTTCAACCGTCCGACGCACCCGGTGACGCGCAACCTCCTCGACGCCCATCTTTCCCTCTACCCCGGCAGGAGCGCGGCATGAGCCTGCTTGCCGCGCGCGGCGCATCACGCATCTATCGCAACGGCCCCGCGGGGCGCGGCGGCGCGACCGCGCTCGACCAGGTTTCACTGGATATCGCGCCGGGCGAATGCGTGGCGCTGCTCGGCCGCAGCGGCTGCGGCAAGAGCACCCTGGCGCGCCTGCTGGCCGGACTGGAGCGGCCGGATGCGGGCGAGGTGCGTTTCGCCGGGCGGTCGCTGTCGACATTCGGCAGGGCCGACTGGCGCGCCTTCCGCTGCGCGGTGCAACTGGTGTTCCAGGACCCGGTGAGCGCGGTGAACCCGCGGGAAACCGTCGGGCAGATCATCGCCGAGCC
Source organism: Camelimonas fluminis (assembly GCF_014656355.1). Classification (GTDB taxonomy): domain Bacteria; phylum Pseudomonadota; class Alphaproteobacteria; order Rhizobiales; family Beijerinckiaceae; genus Camelimonas; species Camelimonas fluminis. The sequence continues at coordinate 148,212 of NZ_BNCG01000008.1, read as the reverse complement.
CCTGCGCCATCTGCGCGGCCTGACCGGCGTCGCGGCGACAGGGCAGATACAGGCGTTATTGCGCGCGGTGGACCTGCCGGCCGACGCCATGGGCCGGCTGCCGCAACAGCTCAGCGGCGGCCAGTTGCAGCGGGTCTGCATCGCCCGGGCGCTGGCGGCGCAGCCGCAATTGCTGATTCTGGATGAAGCCGTTTCGAACCTCGATCTGCACCTGCAAATCCAGATGCTGGACCTGTTTGCCCGTCTGAAACGTGACCGGGACGTAAGCTATCTGTTCATCACGCACGACCTGCGCCTGGCGGAGCGCTTCTGCGATCGCGTGCTGGTGATGTGCGACGGTCGTCTTGTCGAGGAAACCCGGGTGGGCGGGGCCTTCGCGCTGACCTCCCCAGAAGGGCGCGCGCTTCAGGACGCGATTTTGCCAGCCATGCCATTCCGGCGCGCCCGGGCTGGCTGATCCGGCAACGACCGGCATCCGCCGGCTCCATGCCCAATTCCGTCGGAACGAAACCGGGCTTCGCACTGCCTTTGCTTTGCGGAAGCATTTTCGGTGAAAACCAGTTCACCCAAAAAGCTCAATCTCTTTGATTTGACGCTTTTTCTTCACGAAATGTGGGCACCACTTTTCCCGAAAATGCTTGAACTTCCGCGACGCAAAGTGGCCGCTTCCCTGAAAAACGCCCTGTCAGAACGTCATGCGCAGGGTCAGCGACGCTGTGCGCGGCGGGCCCAGCCGCCACATGGACGAGGCCAGTTCGTGATGCGCCGCGCCAGAGGTGGCGTAAACCGTATCGAACAGGTTGGAGACGTTGAAATCGAGTTGCATCATTTCGTGCGGCTTCCAGCGCAGACCGGCGTTGACCACCGTGTAGGCTGGCCGCGTCATGGTGTTGGCGTCGTTGGCCCAGGTCTTGCCGACGTATTGCAGGCCGCCGAATACGGTCCAGTTATCCATGAATGTCCAGCTCGCCCAGATGTTGGCGGCGCGGCGGGGCACGTTGGCTGGCGTATTGCCGGTGTAGTCGCCGTCCGCCTGGACGAAATCATCATAGCGGGCGCGCAGCATCACGCCGTTGGCGTCGATGCGCAGGCCATGCCCCAGATCGAAGCCAATCGAAGCCTCGACGCCCTCCGACGACTGCTGTCCCACCTGCCGAACGATGTTGTAGTCGAGCGGATCGCGCGACAGCATGTCTTTCTTGACGATGTGGTAGGCTGAAAACGTTGCCTCGCCCCGCCCGCCAAGGAACGTCGCCTTGAGCCCGCCCTCGATCTGCTGACCTTGCGGCAGTTTGAAATTTTTCACGGCGTCGGTGAAGGAAATCAGGCTGGCGACCGGGTCGCTCGCCTTCGAATATTGGGCGTAGACAGCCAGGTCCTTCACGGGCGTCCAGACCACGCCGATGCGCCAGTTGACGGAATCCAGGGTTTTGGTCAGCGAGTCGCCCGTGAAAGGATTGTCCCGGCGCAGATGCGGACTGTCATAACGAACGCCGCCGATAATGGCGATCTGCTCATTCAGTTTCAGCCGGTTGTCAACAAACAGCGAATACTGGTCGAGCGTCGCGTCAATGGTCTGCTTGATCGTATAGGGGCCAAAGAAACCAGGCGCGCCGCCGAAGAGTGGAACAATCGAGGAGCCAGGATAAGGCGAGTTGTCGTATTTTTTGAAATCGACATGATTGACGTCGAAGCCGACCACGGTTTCGTTGGCCATGCCGAAGACATTGCTACGGATTTTTGCGTCGGTGCGGTTGCCAACCTGTTCGAACTCATGCCGGATTGCGATGTAATCGTTGCGGATGATGTCGCGCGTTTCCGGCCGCCAGGCGTAATTCTCGACGTTGCGCCAGTTCTTGTAGCTGGAGACGTAGTATGTGCGGCTGTTCACCTCGACATTGTCTGTCGGCGTCCAGCGCGCATGCAACTGGGTGAGATTATCCTTGAAGCGCAGATCATTGTCGGCAACGTTGTAATTGCGCTTGCGAAGGCTGGAGAGCAGCTCGCCGTTGACCAGCGGCGTTGCGTAATAGGCCGTCGGCTCGTTGTAGCCATAGTCTTCCGACAGCGTCAGTTGCAGGTCCTCATTGACTTTCCAGGCGATGGCCCCGGAAAAGGCGAGCGAACGCGTGTCGTCGCCCTCCACCCAACCGCGACTGCCACGGGTGACCAGCCCGATATTGTAGGCGACGCGGTCATTGATGGGGCCGTTGCTGCTGACGCCGAGCCCAAACATGCCGAACGAGCCGGCCGAGGTCATGATCTCGGTGCGGCGTTTGTCAAACTGCGGCTTTTTGGGAATCACGTTGATGGCGCCGCCAATGGCGCCTTCGCCGTACAGCACCGAGGCGGGACCACGCAACACGTCGATGCGATCAACCGTCCAGGTGTCGAAGGGGAAGGTGATGGCGCCGCCGCCCGCATACATCCGCACGCCGTCATAGAGACGGGTGATGGACGTCGCCCCGGTGAAGCCGCGCATGGACAGGGCGGTTCCGCCGTTGCCGGGCTCGCCAATGAAGGTGACACCGGTGGCGTTCTGGGTGATCGCCTGTTCGACATTGGTCTGGCCGCGATCCTGGATGGTCTGGCCGCTGATGATGTCGATGCTGGCCGGCGTTTCCATCGGCGTCAAATTGAGACGGCTGCCGGCCTGGGTCGGCGTGTTGAGATTGAGCCCTGGGCCGGGTTGGCCCTGGCCTGTCACCGAAATGGTGTCCAGCGCGATAACGCCCGCGGCGTTCTCGCCCTGAGCTTCGGCCAGCGCCAGATGGGGCGCCAGTGCGCCGGCCATGGCAAGGCCGGTGACGGCCGAAAAATAACGCAACATGCCCTGCCCCCGGAAGTATGACATTTCGAGATGATCATCATACTTCGGATTTGTCCATCGTCTGCGCGCCAGGAAACATGGATAGCCGCCGAAATGTCCAGGCGCCGGGCAGCCCGAC
>NZ_BNCG01000008.1:104358-145170 GCF_014656355.1 Camelimonas fluminis | reverse complement strand
GCGTTCCATCGCAGTGGCCGCGCGTTCGCGCCTTACGCCGTGGCGACGCGGAACACGGCGACTTGCCCCGCCTCCTCCGGCTCCGGCCAGGTCAGGTCGATGGTTCGCACGGGGCCAGGCAAGGGCGGCGGCCGATGGGTGACGATGACCAGGGTCGCGCCTGGAAGCCGCTGTCGCAGCAACTGGAACAGCTCGCGTTCGGCCTGCTGGTCAAGCGCGCTGGTCGCTTCATCAAGAAACACCCAGTCCGCCGCCGCCGCCAGCACGCGCGCCAGCATCAGCCGCTGCTGCTCCCCCCCGGAAAGTCCCTGCGGACCGGCGTGCGCGATGCAGTGACCACGGGCGCAACCGGTTTCCGCCGCAGCCGGCGCCCAGGTCGCGGCGCGGCCACCAAGGCCAACGGCCTGCAATAAAGCCTCTGCCTGAGCGACGGTGAACGCCCGTTCGCCTGGCTTAGGCAGCTCGCCTTCCGCCAGCAGGCTGGCTGGATAGACCGCTGCCTGGTGCAGGTCCCCGAGCGGCAGATAGGGATGCTGGGGCAGGAACATCGCACGGCCAGAAGGACAGACGACCTTACCCTCGCCATAGCGCCACATGCCGGCCAGCGCCTTGAACAGGGTGGACTTGCCGCGGCCAGAAGCGCCGCGCAGCCACACCGTCTCGCCGCGCGAGATCGTAAAGTCGGGGATGCGCGCGATGACGCCGCCGTGGGGCGAGGTCAGGCTCAGGCCGCGCGTCTCCAGCTGGTCGACGTCGCCGTGGGTCAAGGCGATGCCGGACGACGCCCCCGCCGCCTCGCCAACGCGAACGCGAAAGCCGTTCAGACGGCGCGCCGCCGAGACGAATTCAGCCAGGTCATGATAGGAGAAGATGAACCATGACATGGTCTGGGTGACCTGCTGGAAGGCGACATTGAGCTGCATCAGCCCGCCGAGGGCCACGTTGCCGGCGAAATAGGCTGGCGCCGCCAGAAACAGCGGCAGGCGCATCGTCGACATCATGTAGGGGCGGATGAAACAGCCGACGATGAACTCGCGCCGGATCAGATAGCGCCAGTTATCGACGATGCGGCTGAAGCGCTGGTCGAGAATCCGCCGCTCGGCCGGTTCGCCCGCCTGCAGGCTGACGGCGCTGCTGGCTTCACGCAACCGGCTGAGCGCATAGCGAAAATCGGCCTCACGATGCTGCTGCTCCATGTTGAGCTTCATCAAGCGCGCGCCCAGCACATGGGTGACAAGGCTGGACAGCAGCACATAGATGGGCGCCGCCCACACCATGTAACGCGGGATTTCGACGTCGAGACCGATGAAGCCAAGCGGCAGCGAGAAGGTCGACAACGACCACAGCACGCTGAAATAGGTGAACAGGCCGACCACCATGGTGATGACGTCGAGCGCCTCGCTCAGCAGCCTGCGCACGAAAATCTCGCAATCCTCGGCAATGCGCTGGTCGGGGTTGTCGATGTGGTTGTCCGGTTGGCCGCCGTGGGCCAGGCGCCAGTGGGCGCGCGAGTTGAGCCAGGCGTCCAGCATCGCGCTGGTCAGGGCGCCCCGCCAGTGCATGATCCCGATCTTGCGCACCCAGATGGCAAGCAGCGCCAGAGCTGAGGCCAGCGCGATCAGGATGAGAAACACGCCGATCTGGGTGAGGGCCGCCGATGCGTCCATCTTCTGCAAGGCATTGTAGAATGCGGCGTACCACGCGATCAGACGCACGTTGACGTAGACGCCGGCGAGGTTCAGCGCCAGCACGCCGCCGAAGCAGACCAGACCCGCCTTGCCCCCCGGCCCTGACATGCACAGGCGAAACAGTCCCCAGATGCAGCTGGCGAGGGCTTTCATGATGCGGCCTGCCCGCTCGCCGCAGCGGATCGGGGCTTGCGTTGCGCCGGCGGCTCTGGCGGATCGAGCCGGAACAGGGCGTCGGCCATGCCCCGGGTTTTCTCCAGCTCAATCCCGTCTGCCCCACCAGGCAGCAGCACGCCGATGCTGTCGACGCCAAGATCCCTCAGCTGGAAGGGCGTTCCGTGGCCAAACTCCAGATGGCCACGACCGATGACGCCAATGATCAGCAGACCGGGGTCGGCCACAAGGGCGTTGGCGATGTTGCAGGCGAAGGCCCGGTCCCAACACTGCTGGGCGCGCCAGAAGCGCGCGAAGGCCGGGTCGTCCGGCCCGGTGACGGCGGAGCGGCGAACGCCCAGGCCCCACAGATAACGACGATATTCCGCCGTCGCCGGCGCGGCGGGGGTCAGACCATCGCGCTCCGCCTCTGGGATCGCGTCCCACCCCTCCACGCCGACGCGCGTGACCAGCGGGCGATGGCAGTTCAGCGCCAGCATGCGCACTTTCTGCTGCCGGCAGAAATGGAATAGCGGCAGATAGATCCCGGGCGGAAAGCCCCAAACCACGTCCCATTCGCTGGCGACGAGAAAATCCGCGGTGGTCAGTCCGCCGGCGACCCACGCGTCCAGCACCGGCTGCAGCCGGCGCGGAAACATCTCAAACCCCACCGCCATATGGGGGCGCAAGGTGTGCAGGAAAGCGCACATATGCGCCTGCCAGCGATGAATTTCCGCGATGTCGTGCGTTTCGCCCAGCAGGACGACGCTTTTGCTGGCCATCGCCCGCAGCACGGCGTCCTGTGGGATCTGGGCGCCTGTGTCGGGGGAGATCCAGGTGGCGGGCGCATGGGCGACGCGGGATTGGGAAGCGGCCTGGCTGGTCATGGCGACATCCTGTGCAATGGAGCGAACTGGCGGCCACGGGGCGAACATCGACCCCGCCCGGCCGTGGTTTGGGAAAAGCGTCGGTCTGGTGCGTCCGCCTCGCGGCAATCGCCCCGGGTCATGCAGGCCTCAAAGGCCGGGGACGCCGCGCACGGTCAGGCCGGTCGGCGCGCCGTGCGCGTCAAGGGCCGTCCAGATCGCCTCGCCGTCGCCGCCTTCGCGCCGCCAGTCCGCGACGGCCCCGCCCTTCAGGTGCAGATGGAAATCGGGGCGCATGACATTGATAAAGCCCATGCCCGGCCTGACGCTTTCCGCGACGCCGCTCCATGCCTGAGCGAAGCCCGGGCCCTGCACGGCGATGGTGACTGGCGTCGCCGCCTCTACAGCCCGGACGAAAGGCAGGAGACCTGGGTCGTTCTCATCCAGGTCCTTCTTCTCCGGCATTTCCCTGGGGGCAGCGGCCGGCGCCCCGGTTTCCGAAAGGCCCGCAAGCGCGGCGTTGAAGCTCTTCAGACCGCCGTCCATGACGATAATGCTGAAGATCACGCCATCGGCCGCATCGCGAAATTCGATGCGCGGCAATTCCATATCCTTCATCTTTCCGGAGCGGTCTGCGACGATGGAAGCAATCGCGCTGGCGCGAACGCGGGCGTCATGGCAGGCGCCGCCGCAGACGATGTCGTCGCCGTCCCTGACGACGGTTTCGAGGCGACCGATGCGCTCATGGGTAGCGCCGCCGAAGCGGAAAACCTGCATCACCCGTGGAATCGCCGGCACGCGGCGCAGCACGTCAAAGGCGGTTTCGTTGAGGAAGGTGCGTTCAGAAGTGGCTGTCATGTGAGCATGTCCGCAAACTGTGCGCGGCGCGGAGCATGGCGTCCGCGCCCCTGGAGGTTTTCAGAAAACGGGGGCGCCGGCGTCGCCAGGCCGGCCCGGGGGTTGACCGGCCCGATGCGGCGACGCCGGCGGCGGGAGCGTCTGTCGGGGGGACAAGCGCCCCGCCTCAGCCTGGCGTCGGTCAGAAGTTGGCGACGGCGCTGATACGGAAGGTGCGGCCCGGCGCGGTCTGCAGTTCCAGCGGGTTGGCGATGGCGACTGAGGTGAGCGGCGTGATCGCATAGGTGTTGGGGAACGGCCCCTTGAAGTACCGGGTGTCAAAGATGTTCAGGACGGCGGCCCGCAGGGTGAAGGTCTCGTTGATCTTCCAGTTGGCGTAGGCGTCGAACACCGCGTAGCCGCCGGGCTTGTAGAGGCTCTGATCGCTGACCCGGCTCACACCCCTGGCGAAGGTGCTGCGGAATTCCGTTTCCAGTCCCCATTCCGGCTTCATCCACTTGACGCCGATCGTGCCATTGAGAGGGCTGGCTCCGTCGAAGGGCACATAGCGGTCGCCAGCTTCATATTGCTGCTTGCCGTGCTGGTATGACATGGCCGCGCTGACCGCCCAGTTCTCGTTGAACATGTACTCGGCCGACGCTTCCACGCCCCAGATTTTCACGGAGCTCAGATTGCGATAAGTGTATGTATTGGGGAATATTTGGTAGAAACTCTGGATGAAGTCGGTGTAGTCGGCCTTGAACACGCCAATCGAGAACCAGCCCTTCCCGAACTTGCCGCGCAGGCCCGCCTCGTAGGAACGCACGCTCTCCGGCTTCAGATCGGGATTGGGAATGATCAGGGTGGTGGTGGATGGCAATGATGAGTACAGTTGCTGGGCTGTTGGCATCTTGAAGCCTTCAGCGTAACGGCCGTAAATCGAGAAGACATCCGTCAGCTTGAAGATGGCTCCGACCTGCGGAATGACCTTGCTCGAGTTCAGCTCACGCGGCTCACGACCAGCAGCCACCACATAATCGCTGTCCGGACGCGGGTTGATATTGTAGTTGGCCCAACGCACGCCAGGGGTGACGATCAGCCGGTCGCCGAACATCCTGATCTCGTCCTGGATGTAGAGATCGGCGCGCCAGGTGTCGGAATTGGCGAAGTTGAAGCCACCAGCGCGCGTCACGGCCGTGGTGTTGCGCGTGCGATTGTAGACCGTGCTCTGACGGAAATAATCCGTGGTGGTGGTGTCCCCCTGGAAGCCGTAGGTCAGGTTGTGGCGCGCGCCCAGCAGGTCGAAATGGGAAGAAAGCTGGACGTCAGCCTGCAGGAAATCTTCCTGATAATCCAGAATATCATTGGTGATGACGTATTGACGCGAGGTATTGATCTGGTGACGCCAGCTGTCAAGCGCCCGCTTCTGCGGCGAATATGAGACATTCCAGCGCACATTGTCGAGAAACGGCGCGTTCACCTTCCAGTCATGGCTGAAGGCGACGCGATAGCGGGTCTGCTCCTGGTTGCGGTTGTACTCGCCGTTATATGATCGATTGGTCTGCAGACCATAGTCATACATCTGGAATACGGTGTTGTCCGACGAGAACATCTCGCCGGTCAGCTTGAACTCGTGGTCAGCCGTTGGACGGAACACCAGCTTGGACAGCATGTTCCAGGTGGTTCCGTCCAGCGGGTTGAGTTCGTTGCAGCGGATGGCCTCAGCCACGCGCGGACACCCCCAGAGCCCGCCATCAGCGCGGGCCCTGCCCAGCTTGCCCTCATTGTAGGTCTTCTGGTTGACGACGACGATTCCCTGCCATTGCGGATTGAACTGGGCCGCGAACATTGCCGTCTTGCTGAAGGAATTGTCGAAGCTGTCGAACGACGCCTCGACTCGGCCGGCCCATGGCTTGCCCTTGTTGATCAGCAGGTCGTCAGGATCGAGCGTGCGGAAGGCAACGATGCCGCCCAGCGCGTCCGCGCCCCACAGCACCGAGCCAGGCCCACGCACGATCTCCACCGCCTTCAGCGTCGGCATGTCGGTGAAGCTGCGGTTGCCGTCGGTGATGCGTTCCTGAATGCGCGAACCGTCGACCTGCATCTGCACGCGATTGCCGCCCACGCCGCGAATGGTGAAGCCGCCCAGATTGCCCCAGGGATCAGTTCCGGTTGTCTGGCGGTCAACCGTGACGCCGGGCTGGTAACGCACCAGTTCCTGATTGTTGTTGATCTGGTGCTGGTCAATGGTCTCGCGGCTGATGACGTTGACCGTGCCGGGAATGTCCAGCAACTGCGTCGGCTGGCGCGTGGCGGTGACCGAGATCATGTCGAGCTGGATCTCGCCGCCAGCGGGCGCTTCCGCTGCCGGGGGCGCCTGGTCTGAGGCCGCCGCCTGTCCCTGCCGGGGTTTTTGCGGCTGCGCGGCGGGAGCCGCGCTCGCGGCCGCGCCGCCGGCCGGCCGGCTCCCTGATTCCTGTGCGATCGCCGGCGCCATGAAAGCGGCCATCAGCGCCGCCACGCTCGCGCCCCGCGACAGGTAGCCTGCCGCCCCATAAATCTGCGTCACCTGACGTCCCCTGCCAGTTTCCGTAATACCGGCAGCCTTAAAACGGGAGTCCGCAGCAGGAACAACGCTTATCTTTTAGAATAAAATGTATGTATATCTATTCTAAATTTAGATTTTTACCAGGACGTTGAATCTTTATGCATTTTTTCTTTGCTTTAATTGGAGTTATTCCAATGAAAATGCAAATTTTTTATCTTAGCTGTGGATAAATCATCAAATTTCGCTCATTTCAAAAGACACGACGGCCCGAATTTGCCGTTTCGCAATCCGGCGCCAGATCGACACGCCAGACTGCGCTGGCCCACAGCGCCCCATGATGCGTCACGACGACGTGGTAAACCGCTCTCCGACCCCACGCAAAAAGCAAACGCCGGCGCGAAACCCGCGCCGGCGTCCGATCCGTGACCTTTGTTCAGACGTTCAGTTCACCTGGCGTGAATAGCCCGCCCAGAAGGGCTCGCGCAGGGTGCGGCGCAGGATCTTGCCCGAGGCGTTGCGCGGCAGCAGATCAATGAAGTCGACTGACTTCGGCGCCTTGAACGCGGCGATGCGGGTGCGGACGAAGCTGATCAGCTCCTCCTCGGTCGCCTCCTTCCCCGGTCGCAAGGCGACGATGGCCTTCACTTCCTCGCCCCACTTCTGCGACGGGATGCCGATCACCGCCGCCTCGGCCACCGCCGGGTGGCTGCTGATGGCGTTCTCGACCTCGGCCGGATAGATATTCTCTCCGCCCGAGATGATCATGTCCTTCATCCGGTCGTGGACATAGAGATAGCCGTCTTCGTCCATGTAGCCGGCGTCGCCGGACTTGAACCAGCCGTCCGCGGTCATGGCCGCCGCCGTGGCGTCCGGCAGGTTATAATAGCCGACCATGTTGGACGGCGACCTGATGGCGATCTCGCCGATTTCACCCGCCGGCAACGGCGCGCCGTTGTCGTCGAGAATGGCGATCTCGACGCCCGGCAGCGGCTTGCCGGCGGAGCGCATGCGCGGCGTCTCTTCCATGGTGTGATCTTCCGGCGGCAGCACGGTCACCGTGCCGGTGGTTTCCGTCAGACCGTACGCCTGGATGAACCCGCACTTGAACACCTCCATGCACTCCATCAGCAGTGCATGCGGCATCGGACTGGCGCCGTAGGAGATGCTGCGCAGGCGGGAGTAGTCGATCTCCCGGGCCCGGGGCTGGCGCACGACGAACTGCAGCGCGGCCGGCACCATGAAGAACTTGTTGACCCCGTCCTTGTCGATCAGATCCAGCACCTGCATCGGATCGAACTCGCGCGTGATGATCGCCTTCACGCCGTAATACATCACCCAGATGCCGAAGCCGGTGCCGCCGATGTGGCCGTTGGGCATGGCGACGAGGCCGATATCGTCCTCATACCAGTGCATCCACTCGTCTTCAGCCTCATCCTGCAACCGCCGCATGCCGAGGAAGTTGTTGTGAGTGAGCAGCGCGCCCTTCGGACGTCCGGTGGTGCCGGAGGTGTAGAGCTGCAGGAAGGGCTCGCCGAGGGCGCATTCGCGGCGTGGATCCGTATCCGGCCGGGCATCGCGCCATTGCGTCAGGTCAGGCCACGCCGGCTCGCCGCCTTCCATGGCGATGACGCCTTGCAGACCGGGGCATTCGGCGGCGACCTGGCGGCCGAGTTCGATGAATTCGGGGCCGATGAACAGCAGCTTCGCGCCAGAGTCCTGCACGATGTAGGACACCTCTGGCGGGGCCAGACGCCAGACGACGGGAACAATGACGACGCCCGCCTTCATGCAGGCGAAAACCAGCTCGAAGTAGAGGTCCGAGTTCTTGCCGACATGCGCGATGCGGTCGCCCGGCTTCAGGCCGGCGGCGATCAGGGCGTTGGCGATCTGGTTGATATGCCGGTTGCGCTCCGCATGGGTCGTGAGCCGCCCCTCAAATTCGGTCGCGATCGCGTCGCCGCGTTCCTGCGCATGCACCCGGGGGATGTCCGCCAGCGTCGTCAGTTCGTCGTGAAGCTTGATGTTCTGCATGGATCTTCTCAACAAATGGCCTGGAAAGGCGGCCGGGGAATGCTCCGGACAGCGATGGTGTCCGGAGCATCAGATTAACGCGCGCTGATGACTTCGCCCACCGGAACCCAGTCATCCTTCTCGAAGCGCATCAGCTGCATCTCACGGATGGGCGCGAAGTTTTCCGGGTTGTTGGCGTATTTCACGCCTGGCCGCAGCCCGGGGACTTTGACATCCTTCAGGTTGGTGGCGATTTTCATGATGTTCTCGCGAGTCAGATTATCGCCCGCCTCGCGCAGGACATGGGCCATGACATGCGACAGCATGTACATGCTGAAGCCAATCTCATTGGAGATGTCTTCATTTGGCAGATACTTCTTCATGAACGCCAGATAGGTCTTGACGTCCGGATCATTCGCCCAGTTGGGGCTGGATATCTGCTTCATGGCGCTGGCCGTGAGCAGGCCCTGGACGTTCTCCAGCCCGGCGGCGTTCAGATAGACCCGGCCGGCGGACGGGCTGCAGATGAAGTGCATCGGCTTCCAGTTGATCTCGGCAAGCTTCTTGAGCGATTGCGAGGTCGCCTTGCCAAGCGTCACGTTGAAGAACACATCCGCGCCGGTGTCGCGGGCGGCGAGGATCTGGCTGTCGATCGTCGGGTCAGCCAGTTCGTAGGTCAGCTCCTTGACGATCATCTTGTCGGCCTTGTCGCCAAGACCACGTTTGATGCCAGCCAGGTAGTCCTTGCCAAAATCATCGTTCAGATACAGCACGACGATCTTTGAATTTGGCTTTTCTTTCGCCAGGTACTTGCCATAGATGACCGCCTCATCGACGTAGCTGATGCTGCTCGGCGTGGTCCATGGGAAAGCCTTCGGCTGGTTGAACTTCGACGCGCCGGTGCTGACCATCAGCTGCGGGATTTTTTTCTGGTTCAGATAACGCTGCACCGACGTCTGCGCCGCGGTGCCGACGCTGGCGAACGTCGCCAGCACTTCGTCCTGCTCCACCAGCTTGCGGGTCTGCTCAACCGTCTTCGGCGGCGAAAAGGCGTCGTCCAGTGAAATCAGCCGCACCTTGCGACCATTGATGCCGCCCTGCTCCTCGTTCAGCATGCGGAAATAGGCCTGCTCAACGCGCCCCTGGATGCCATGGGCGGAGAGCGGCCCGCTGTAGGGCACAGTGTTGCCGAGCCTGATCTCGGTGTCGCTGGCGCCCGTATCGTACTTCTTTTCAGCCTGCGCGGCGCTGGCCGCAAACATGAGTATGGCCGCCGCAGCCGTGGCGGTGCGCAGAAAGTTCATTGCCGGTCCTCCCAATCCCTGATTTTTCATTTTTCCGGTCTGTCGCCAGAGGTCGCATCACCGATGGAAGCAGCGCCAGAGCGCCACTGGCTTAAACCAATTCCAGAACGCGTTCCACTTTTCTGCCGCCTGGGGCGCCAAAAGAGCGTCACGCCGGTTCCCCTGACGAATCCAGACGCAAAAAGAAAGCGCATCAATATGCGACAACATATTGCAAATACGTCTCTTTTTTGATTGATCTTATCAATTGATATACAGACTATATGAAGAGAAGCCACCCGGCGCAAGCGCTGCCATATGGAAAGCCAATGACTGCAGATCGCCAGGCCGCCCAACGCCAGCGGCGCGGAACCGGGGCGGCGGCGCCCGCCAGACGCCCGGCCCCGAATGAAACGCGGCTCCGCATTCTGGAAGCGGCGATGAAATGTTTTGCGCAGCAGGGTTTTTCTGGCGCCACAACGCGCGAGATCGCGGCGGAAGCCAGCGTGACCCTGCCGGTGATCGCCTATCACTTCGGCAACAAGGAAGGACTTCATCACGCCTGCGCCCAGGTCATTCTCGGCCGTTACCGGGATCGCATGTTGCCGGTGGTCGTCTCCGGACGCGCCTCCGTCAGATCCGGCGCGCTCGCCGCAGCGGACGCACGGGACATTCTGAGCCAGATCATGGAAGGCCTGATCGAGGCGTTCACGCACGAGGCGGACGAGAAATACCGGAGCCATTTCGTGTTGCGGGAATTGAGCGACCGCGGCCCCGCCTATGCGTATCTGATGAAGGAGCTGTGGCGACCTGGCGTGCTGCTGGTGGCGGATCTGCTCGCCATCGCATCCGGTCGCGACGCCACGACGGACAGGGACAAGGCTGCGGCCCTCATGTTGCTGTCATCCCTCAGCGCCCTGTCGAACCAGTCGGCGATTTCGCTCTCCATTCTCGATCGGAGCCGGTTTACCGACGACGACAGGGTGCTCGCCGGCCAGCTCGCGGGCGGGATGATCGACAGTTTTCTCGAACGCAAATAGGACGCTTCACGGACGCCCCCCAGAGAACGCGCATTGCACTGCTCCGCGCATTTCCGGCAAAACCCCGTCAGGGCTGTCGGCAATGGGGGGCTGCGCCAGAACCACGGACCTGACAGGCCGTCACGCATAAAAAAAGCCCGCCGGAGATACCGGCGGGCCCATTCAGGCAACAGGCCGCGGATCAGGCGACGTCGAAACGGTCGGCGTCCATGACCTTGCCCCAGGCCGCGACGAAGTCGTCGACGAACTTCCTCGCGTTGTCGTCCTGGGCGTAGACTTCGGCGTAGGCGCGCAGCACCGAGTTCGAGCCGAAGACCAGATCGACGCGGCTCGCCGTCCACTTCACCGCGCCGCTCTTGCGGTCGCGAATGTCGTACCGGTTGGTTCCGGTCGGAACCCAGTTGTAAGCCATGTCGGTCAGATTGACGAAGAAGTCATTGGTCAGCGCGCCGACCCGATCGGTGAACACGCCCTCCTTCGCGCCGCCATGGTTGGCGCCGAGCACGCGCAGGCCGCCGATCAGCACCGTCATGTCCGCCGCCGTCAGGCCCAGAAGCTGGGCGCGGTCGAGCAGCATCTCTTCCGGCGTAACGGCGTAGTCTTCCTTCTGCCAGTTACGGAAGCCATCGGCGAGCGGCTCCAGCACGGCGAAGGACGCAACGTCAGTCTGCGCCGCCGTGGCGTCGCCGCGACCTGGCGTGAACGGAACGGCGACGTCAAAACCCGCGGCCTTCGCAGCCTGTTCGACCCCGACGTTGCCCGCCAGCACGATAACGTCCGCGATGCTGGCGCCGGTTTCGGCCGCGATCGGCTCCAGCACCGCCAGCACCCGCGCCAGACGCTCCGGCTCGTTGCCCGCCCAGTCCTTCTGCGGCGCCAGACGAATGCGCGCGCCATTGGCGCCGCCGCGCTTGTCCGATCCACGGAAGGTGCGGGCGCTGTCCCAGGCCGTGGCGACCATGTCGGCGGTCGAAAGCCCGCTGTTCATGATCCTGGCCTTGACGGCGACGACGTCATAGTCCGCCCGGCCAGCCGGCACGGGATCCTGCCAGATCAGTTCCTCGGCCGGGACGTCCGGTCCGAAATAACGCGAACGCGGCCCCAGATCACGGTGGGTGAGCTTGAACCATGCCCGGGCGAACGCATCCGTGAACGCCTCAAAGTCGTTCATGAAACGCAGCGAGATCTCGCGATAGATCGGGTCGACCTTCAGCGCCATATCCGCGTCGGTCATCATTGGCATGACGCGGATGGAGGGATCTTCAACGTCCGCCGGCTTGTCCGCGTCGGCGATGGTGATCGGCTCCCACTGGTTGGCGCCAGCCGGGCTGCGGGTCAGCGTCCACTCGTGCTTGAACAGCATCTCGAAGAAGCCGTTGTCCCACACCGTCGGATTGGTGGTCCAGGCGCCTTCGATGCCGCTGACGACCGCGTCGCGGCCAACGCCGCGGCGGCTGCGGTTCAGCCAGCCAAGGCCCTGATCTTCAATGGCGCCGCCTTCCGGCGCCGGGCTCAGAAGTCCCGCGTCGCCATTGCCGTGGCCCTTGCCGACCGTGTGGCCGCCGGCGGTCAGCGCGACGGTTTCCTCATCGTTCATCGCCATGCGGGCAAAGGTTTCCCGCATCATGTTGGCGGTCTTCTGCGGATCCGGCTGACCGTTGACGCCTTCCGGGTTCACGTAGATGAGGCCCATCTGCACGGCGGCCAGCGGATTGGCCAGCGTTTTGGCGTCGGCCAGATCGCCGTAGCGGCTGTCGCTCGGCGCCAGCCACTGCTTCTCGTCGCCCCAGTAGATGTCCTTCTCGGGGTGCCAGATATCCTCGCGGCCGAAAGCGAAGCCATAGGTCTTCAGGCCAGCGCTCTCATAGGCGATGGTGCCGGCGAGCGCGATCAGGTCAGCCCAGCTGATCCTGTTGCCGTATTTCTTCTTGATCGGCCACAGCAGACGACGCGGCTTGTCGGTGTTGGCGTTATCCGGCCAGGAGTTCAGCGGCGCGAACCGCTGGTTGCCGGTGCCGGCGCCGCCGCGACCGTCGGCGATGCGGTAGGTGCCGGCGGCATGCCACGTCATGCGCACAATGGTGCCGACATAGTTGCCCCAGTCAGCCGGCCACCAGTCCTGGCTGTCGGTCATCAGCGCGCGGATGTCGTTCTTCAGCGCCGCGACGTCAAGCTTCTTCAACTCCTCGCGGTAGTTGAAGTCCTTGCCCATCGGGTTCGTCTTGACGTCATGCTGGTGGAGAATGTCCAGGTTCAGCGCATTCGGCCACCAGCTGGTGACCGAGGCGCCGGTCACGGTCAGTCCGCCATGCATGACCGGACATTTCCCGGCCTTTTTCGCTTCAATGCCATCCATGACCATTCCTCTTCAGAACCTGCTGCGTTGCCGCTACGTCATGTCCGGTCGACCGGACCCGCTGGCGACGACTGCCTTGAATGGTTCTAGGCAAATGTGATCATAATGAGAACTTGAATTTTCAAATTGCATCGATAAATTTTTCAAATGATTTCGATCCGGCATCTCCGCTATTTCGCCGCCCTCGCCCAACATCGTCATTTCGGCCGCGCCGCCGACGCCTGCGCCATCAGCCAGCCGGCGCTCTCATTGCAGATCAAGGATCTGGAAGACCTGCTCGACGCCCCGCTGGTGGAGCGCGACCACCGCCAGATCCGCCTCACCAGCCTGGGCGAGGCCTTCGCCAGCCGCGCCCATGACATCCTGCGCGCTGTGGACGAACTGGCGGATCTCGCCCGCGCGTCCAGCCAGTCGCTGGCGGGCGACCTGCGCATTGGCATGATTCCCACGGTGGCGCCCTACCTGCTGCCGGCGGTCATCCGGCGGCTTGGCGAGCTGTTTCCGGCAGTGGACCTCCGGCCACGCGAGGCCGTGACCCAGAAGCTGATCGAGGACCTGACAAATGGCAGGCTGGACGTCGCCATCGTCGCCCTGCCGGTTCTGGAGCCGGTGCTGCAGGAATTGCCGCTGTTTGAGGAAGAGTTCGTCCTCGTCCGGCCGTCCGCCGACAGAATGAAGCCGCCGCCATGCCCGGACACGCTGCGGGAAATGCGCCTGCTGCTGCTGGAGGAAGGCCACTGCTTCCGGGATCAGGCGCTTGCATTCTGCAACATGGCCCCCGGCGCGCCGAAGGATCTGATGGAAGGCAGTTCGCTCTCCACGCTGGTGCGCATGGTAGGCGCCGGCATCGGCGTCACCCTGATTCCGGAAATGGCGGTCGCCCCGGAAACCGCCTCCGTCGATGTCAACGCTGTCCGGCTGGCGCTGCCGCGCCCGTCGCGCACCATCGGAATGGTCTGGCGCAAGACCAATCCGCTCGCTGGACGCTTCGCCCAGATCGGCGAGGTTGTCGCCCAGGAACACCGAAACCTGCTCGCATCCCGGCCAAGCGATCTTTGAAAGCAGAAAACGGATAGCGCCAGGCCCCAGGTCGGGATGAGCTGCCGCACGCACCGTTTTCGTGAGGCTTTCCCTTGATCCGTTCCAGCTCTCCGCTTCCCGCCGCGGTCCGGCGCATCGGCTGGTCAAATCTGTTCGCGCAGCTTTCCGAGCAGATCGGCCAGGCCGCCGCGCCCCTGGCCGCCGTACTGGTTCTGTCCGCCCGACCATCGGAGACGGCGTGGCTTCAGATGGCCCAGACGTTGCCGTTCCTGCTGCTGTCGATCCCCGCGGGCCTCATCGTTGATCGGGCTTCACGGCGTCTGCTGATGATTGGCGCCGAAGCGCTGCGCGCCGCTTCGCTCGCCGTGATTGCAGCGTTGCTGGCCTGCGGCGGCCTTGATCTGCCGCTGCTCGCGACCCTGGGATTTGCCGGCGCCGTCGGCACGGTCTGCTACAGCGTCGCCACGCCGGCGCTGTTGCCAGCCCTGACGCCACGCAGCCAGCTTGCCATGGCCAACCGCTGGCTTGAGTTGGCCCGCAGCGCCGCCAGCATGGCGGGCCCGGCGCTTGGCGGCCTGCTGGTGAGCTGGCTGGGCGCTTCGGCCGCGCATGTGCTGGCGACGGTGCTGTCGCTGCTGGCGATCCGCCTTCTGTCCGGACTTCCCCGGGAAAGGCGCGGTCCGGCGCCGCCGCGCAGCCTCATCCACGATCTGGCTGAGGGCGCGCAATTCATCTCCCGTCATGACCTCCTGCGGCCGATCCTGATCACCGCGGTGTTTTTCAATACCGGCTGGTTCATACTCCAGGCGATCTATGTGGCTTACGCCGTCCAGAACCTCGGCTTGAGCGCCGCCGAAGTCGGCCTGACGCTCGCAGTCCATGGCGCCGGCATGATCGCGGGGGCCCTGATCGCGCCGGCTCTATCAGACCGGATATCATTCGGAACCATGATCATTATTGGCCCGGTCAACGGCTTTTGCGCCGCCGTTCTGATGTTGCTGACGGCATGGACCCCATCGCTCTGGCTTGCATGCGTGGGTTTTTTTCTGTTTGGCGCCGGGCCAACCCTTTGGGCGATCGCCACGATGACGCTCAGGCAGGCCGTTACCCCGCAAGCGATGTTGGGGCGCGTCTCCGCCTTTATCATGACCGCAACATTCGGCGCCCGCCCCCTGGGCGCGGCGATTGGCGCCACTGTTGCGGCCAGATCCGGCGTAACAGCCTGCCTCCTGGCGGCGACCGTCTGCTTCGGCCTGCAACTGACCGTGATTGGCCTGTCGCGCGTTCCAAAACTGCAGCAATTGCCGAAACCGGTCTGATCTGGCCCCAACGCCAGGGCGCGATCAAATTCCGCGGCAACGATTGCATTGCCAGCGCACCTGCAGATGATGCCGCAAGGATGCCCGCTCGATGAATCGTGGCTCCAGATGATATCGCTCAAACCCGCTCAACGACGGGACAATCCGCCGCCGTCTGGCGTCGCCGGGACGGGCGCACTCCGATTGATGAGCCAGGGGCGGCTCCTTGCGCCGCGTTGATCGGTGACGCCCAACCGCCCCCTCAGCCAACCAGCGCCCGCACGACCTGTTCCGTAAACCGGGCTGCGGCGACCGGAAGGGTGCGTCCGCGCAACTGTCCGACGACGGTCTGCGCCGGCGCCATGTCGCGCGCGTCGATTTCCCGGGCGACCAGACGTTCGTTCTCATGGGGCACGCCGGCGCGTATCTGGAACGTCACCACATGCTCGCGAATGGCGTAACTGCGCATCACTTCGAACGAGCCAGTTTCCAGCGCTACCTGCGCCGGCAATGAAACGCGCACCCGCGCCGCATCCAGAAGATGCCGGATGGCGAGGCTGCGGTCGGGCATGATCACTGGCCAGCGCAGGCAGTCGCGCAACCGCACCGGCCCCTCCGTTGCAGCCAATGGATGGTCAGCCGCGACGATGGCGCAAACCGGCTGCTCCAGCACCAGCAGCGGCATGAATTCCGGCGCCGGCGGCGGCTGCAGCACGACAGCCAGATCGGCTTCGAACGCCGTCAGCGCCGAAACCACATGTGCGTGGTCGCGCACCATCAGATTGAACGAAACCAGCGGGTGCGCCGCGCGATAGGCCGCGATCTGCGCTGGCAGGAATTCGTGGGCGAAGGCCTGGCTGCAGGCCACCGATACGTGGCCGCGCCGCTCGCCCGACAGGTCGGCGATCTGCGAACGGATGCGTTCGAAGTCCGAAAGCTGGTCGCGAATATGACGCACCACAAGTTCGCCCGCCGGATTGAGACGCATGCCCTGGGGCAGGCGCTCGAACAGGGTCACGCCCATTTCCTGCTCGAAATCCTGGATCTTGCGGGTCAGGGCCGAAGGCGTCAGCGCCAGCCGTTCAGCGCTTTTGCGGATCGAGCCGCTCAGGGCCACGTCCAGGATGCACGCGAAGGTTCTGAGGTGTTTCATCGTCCCTGCTTCCTGTGAGGCGCCAACACGTTTCCAGCATCAGACCATATGGTGTTGCGATTTAGGAAACACATCGTTCGAAAACGAGCAATAGACTGCAACACACCAGGGGCTCAACCTGCTCCGGCGATCACATCACGCCGGAGTTTCCCATGCCCGCCGACCTGAACGACCTGTCGCTCGCCAACCTGCCGTTCGCCGATCTGTCGTCCCGGGTCGCCGCCTACCGGGCAGGTCGCGATCCAATGGCCGATCTGCGGGCGACGCACGCCGCCATCAGCGCCGCAACCGGTTCGCACGCCTGGATTTCCGTTATGCCGCTCGCGATGATCGAAGCGACGCTGGCCGCGGCGAGCCGCCGGCTGGAGGCCGGCGAGGATCTGCCGCTGTATGGCGCGCCCTTCGCGGTGAAGGACAATATCGACGTCGCGGGCCTGCCAACGACGGCCGCCTGCCCGGCGTTCGCCTTTACGCCGACGACCTCCGCGACCGCCGTTGACCGCCTTGTCGCGGCTGGGGCCATTCCCGTCGGCAAGACCAACCTCGACCAGTTCGCCACCGGGCTGAGCGGCGCCCGCTCCCCTTATGGCGTTCCGGCGTCGGCCCTCGACCCAACGCTGGTCTCCGGCGGATCCAGCTCCGGCTCGGCCATCGCCGTCGCCACCGGCCTCGCACCGTTCGCCCTCGGCACTGACACGGCCGGCTCGGGCCGGGTTCCCGCCGCCTTCAACAATGTGGTCGGGTTGAAGCCGACCAGGGGTCTGATCAGCGCCATCGGCGTGACGCCAGCTTGCCGCAGCCTCGACTGTGTCTCCGTGTTCGCGGCCACTGTCGCCGACGCCCTGCTGGTCACCCGCATCGCCGCCGGCTTCGACGCCGCCGACCCGTATTCGCGCCGCGCCCCGGCAGACGCCCTGGCGACGCCGGCCGTGGCTCCCTTCCGCTTCGGCGTGCTGGACGCGGCGACCCTGGCCTTGTGCGACGCTGTCGTCCAGGCGGCCTACCTCCGCTCCATCTCCCGGCTGGAAGCCATCGGCGGAACGGCGGTGGCCATCGACTGGACGCCCATGCGCCAGGCGGCCGCCCTGCTCTACGATGGCCCATGGATCGCCGAACGGCTGGCGGCGGTCGGTGATTTCCTGGGCGAGAACCCGGACAGGGTTCATCCTGCGGTGGGCGGCGTCATCGCCCAGGGCAAGAACTGGTCCGCCGTCGACGCCTTCCAGGGGCAGTATCGGCTGGCCGCGCTGGCCCGCCAGGCCGAAGCGATCTGGGACGCCGTCGACATCGTGTTGACGCCGACGGCGCCGGAACACCCGTCCATCGACGCCATGCTGGCCGACCCCATCGGTCGCAACGCCCGGCTGGGCCTGTTCACCAACTTCGTCAACCTGATGGATCTGGCCGCCCTGGCCGTTCCGTCAGACCTGACCTACGCCGGGCTTCCCACCGGCGTCACCCTGGTCGGACCCGCCTTCAGCGACGGCAGGCTTGCCGTCATCGGCGATCTGCTGCACCGCGCCACGCCGGCCGCCTCTCTCGGGGCGACGCGCACGGCGCTGGCGGCGACAGCGCCAGTGGCCGCATCGCCGCGCGACGGCGTCACGCTGGCGGTCGTCGGCGCCCATCTGCGCGGCGAGCCGCTCAACTGGCAATTGACCGATCGCAACGCCGAATTTCTGGGCGCCGCAAAAACAGGCGCCGGCTACAGCCTTTATGCACTTGCGGGAACCACGCCCCCCAAGCCCGGCCTGCTGCGCGACGGCGGCGACGGCGGCGTCGCCCTCGAACTCTGGCGTCTCACACCGGAAGCCTTTGGCACATTTGTTGCTGGGATACCGGCGCCGCTGGGCGTCGGCTCGGTGGAACTGGAGGACGGCTCCGTCGTGAAAGGCTTTCTCTGCGAACCCCACGCCGTCGCGGGCGCCCGCGACATCACCGTTTTTGGCGGCTGGCGCGCCTTTTTGACCGCCGCCCAGGCAGCCTGACCGGCGCCAGACCCGAAACCCGCCTGAATCCAGGCAAAGGAGCCCGCATCATGATCCAGCGCAGACAGTTCCTGATGGGCGCCGTGGCCGCTCTCGCCGCCCCCGCCGTCATCGGCGGCGCCCGCGCCCAGTCCGGCAAGCCGGTCGTCATCCGCATGGGCGCGCTCAAGCTCATCCACTCCATCGCGCCGTATTTCTACGAGCAGTTTACCCCCGCCGGTTACCGCATCGACGTCGTGCCGTTCGAAAGCCCGACGGAGGGCAAGAACGCCGTGGTCACGAAGTCCGTGGATTTCGGCATGTTCGGCATCGCCGCCGGCCTGCTTGGCGCCTCGGCCGGCGAACCGGTGGCGCTGATCGCCGGCGCCTGCAACAAGGGCGTTGGCGTCGTCGCCGGCAAGAACAGCGACATCAATTCCATCAAGGACCTGAAGGGCAGGCGCGTCGCCATCTGGCCGGGCTCCACCCAGGAGATGTTCATTCTCGAGCGCCTCTCCCAGGAAGGCATGTCGGTGAAGGACATCATACCGGTGCGTATCTCGTTCTCCGAAATGCACGCGGCGCTCGCCCGCGGCGACGTCGACGCCTATGTGGGCGCCGAACCGGGCCCCGGCGTCAGCCTCGCCACCGGCGTCGGCAAGATCGTCGAGTATCCCTATGGCACGCCGCTGGGCCCGCTGAACATGATCACCGCCGCCCACAAGGACACGCTGGCGGCGCGGCCTGACCAGGTGAAGGTGCTGCTGGAGGTGCATCGCAAGGCCTGCGAATTCGCCATGGCCAACCGCGATCGCATGGCCGCCATGGCCGTGGCGAAGCTGGGCCAGAAGCCCGAGGCCATCGCCCGCTCAGTGCCCAATGTCGATCTGGTGTGGGACTTCACGCCCGAGGATCGCAAGCGCGGCGAAACCTACGCCCAGCGCATGCTCGACCTGAAGCAGATTCGCCGGCTGCCGGATTTCGCCGCCTTCTTTCAGACCGCCGCTGTTGACCAGATTGGAGGACGCGCATGAGCATCGTCATGCAAGGGGCGCCGCCCGCAACGCGCAGTCGTGGCCGCGTCTCCGCCGCCCGGCTGCGGGAGCTGGGCGGCCGGGCCGGCCAGGTCGCCCTCGCCCTGGCCTTCCCCGCCGCCATTCTGACCGCCTGGCACTTCGCCACCGCCGGCGCGACCTACAGTCTGGTGCCGCCACCGGCGGAAGTCGCCCGCGCCTTCTGGGACCTCGCATTCGGCGGGATCAACGACGACGCCTTCAGCCAGACCCTGCTGACCCATGTGCTGGCGTCGGTGGGGCGGGTGCTCGGCGGCTTCGGCCTCGCCGTGCTCGTGGCGCTGCCGCTCGGCCTGTTGATTGGTCGCGTGCCATTCGTGCGGCAGATGCTGGACCCGACCCTGCAACTGCTGCGACCGATCCCGGTGACCGCCTGGCTGCCGCTGGCGATGATCCTGTTCGGCATCGGCCCGCGATCGGCTTTCTTCCTGGTGTTCCTCGGCGCCTTCTATCCCATCCTCATCAACACCGTGTTCGGCGTGCGCGCCGTCGAGACGCGGCTGTTCGAGGCGGCGAGCATGCTTGGCTGCAAGGGCCCGGCGCAGTTCAGCCGCGTGGTCTTGCCAGCTTCGCTGCCAGCCATCTTCACCGGCCTGCGTCTTGGCCTCGGCTTCGCCTGGGTGGTGATTGTCATCGGCGAGATGACCGGCGTCCAGACCGGGCTCGGCGCCATCATCATGGAAGCCCGCCAGCTGTCGCGCACGGAGATCGTCATCGCCGGCATGATCGCCATCGGCGCGCTCGGCTTCATCTCCGACCGTCTCGTCATGCTGCTCGGCCGTCGTCTGCTGTCCTGGAGTCCGAACCATGTCTGAGCCAACCATTCCGATCCTCGAGATGCGCAATGTCAGCAAGAATTTCGACTTCTCGGGGCAGCGCATCCAGGCGCTTGCCGGCGCCAACCTCACCGTGCGCAAGGGCGAATTCATCTGCCTCATCGGCGCCTCGGGCTGCGGCAAGTCCACCCTGCTGCGCATCGCCGCCGGCTTCGAGCAGCCAACCTCCGGCGAGGCGCTGATGTGGGGCAAGCCGATCAATGGCCCGGACCCGTCGCGCGGCATGGTGTTTCAGGATTATGGCCTGTTCCCGTGGCTGTCCGTGCGCGGCAATATTGGCTTCGGCCTCGCCGCCCGTGGCCGGCCGAAGGCCGAAATCCAGGACACGGTCAGCCGTTATGTCGACATGGTCGGCCTCGGCAAGTTCGCCGACGCCTACCCGCACCAGCTCTCCGGCGGCATGAAGCAGCGGGTCGCCATCGCCCGCGTGCTGGCCAACGACGCGGAAGTGGTGCTGATGGACGAACCGTTCGGTGCCCTTGACGCCATGACCCGCGACCGCCTGCAGGACGAACTGCTGGAGCTGTGGGCCAGCACCAGCCTGACCGTGCTGTTCGTCACCCACTCCATTGAAGAGGCGGTGTTCCTGTCCGACCGGGTTGTGGCCATGTCGCCGGGGCCAGGACGCATCGACAGCGAGCTGCTGCTGGATCTGCCGCGCCCCCGCGACGTGTCCTCGCCCACCTTCAACGCCATTCGCAGCGACCTGAACCAGCGCCTGCACAGCCACCACGCCCGCAAGGCGGCGTGATCCAGCAAACATCTCCGGAATGCCTTCATGCGGAGCGGCAGCCGCTTCGCATGATTTGAATGGCCGCATATCGGCCATCGCAGGAGCCCTCATGACCGATGCAGCGACCCTGGACGCCCCGCCGCCACAGGTAGACCCCTGGCGCAACTGGGGAAGGGCGGAGCTGGACGCCGCCTACAACAATTCGGCAGCGGTGGCGGACAGCGCCGCCTGGTTGGCGCAGTGGACGGCCCGAAGCGCGGCGCTGAGGGCGAGACAGCCGGAACTGCTCGACCTTCCCTATGGTCCCGGCGCCCGTAATCGCATCGACATTTTCCGCTCCGGCCAGACCGATGCGCCGCTGTTCGTCTTCATCCACGGCGGCTACTGGCAGCGGAACAGCAAGGAGATGTTCTCCTGCATGGCCGAGGGGCTTCTGGCTCACGGCGTCGACGTGGCCCTGCCCGGCTACACGCTGGCGCCGGAAGCCACCCTGTCGCAGATCGTCGGTGAAATCCGCGCCGCGATCCGCTGGCTGCGCAGCCAGGGACCAGCGCGTGGCGTCGCCCGCAACCGGCTGGCGATATCCGGCTGGTCAGCGGGAGGCCATCTGACGGCGTCCTGTCTGGATATGACGGAGGTGGACGCCGCGCTGGCGATTTCCGGAATTTATGACCTGGCGCCCATAGCCGCCTGCTATCTCAACGACGCGCTCCGGCTTTCGCCTGAGGACATCACCCATCTCAGTCCCCTCCGCCGCCATCCCTCCAGACGCTTTCCGCCGCTGGCGCTGGCCTGGGGGTTACATGAGCTGCCCGAACTGCAACGACAATCCCGTATGTTTGCCGAGACCCGCGCGGAGGCCGGCTACCTCCGCCAGGCCGCGCCCGTCCCAGGCGCCAATCACTTCACCATCCTTCAGGAGCTGACCCGGCCGGATGGCGCGCTGACCACGCTGGCGCGCGACCTGTTGAGCGTCCATCAAACCAGAAGCGGATGAGACGCCCGGTCGGGAGCGGCGCTGACGTTGCCCCCCTGATCCGGTTTCAAGTTCGATCTGGCCCTGCCTTGAACCTGCCCCCATTTCTAGCCCCGTTAAAACTGGAATTTTGGGGTCTACGGGCTCATGCCGGCTGGGCCGCCGATAGCGCTGTCCGGCCGCGAAGTCAGCGGCATCGTACAGGACGGATCGGTGTCGTGGCAGTTGGTGCGGCAGCGAGGTTTATCGGTCTGGAACGGCGGCGAGGCCGGAAGTTATGCCGGGACGAGGCTGATTTGCTTGTTGCTGTTTCTGCGGTGTTCGCGGAACGCCGCCGTGATGGCGCGAAGCGTGTCTCGCGTTTTGGGGTCGGTCAGGGACGAATGCAAAATAATGGACAATGAGGGAATGGCTGGCAGGTCAAGCATTTGACTCACCTCGATCATGTCGGAGGTCGCCAACCGGCAAGGGAACGCGGCAACCGCAAGACCTGCCGACAATGCCGCTGTCACGGCCGGGGTGCCTCCGACAAATACTTCACTCCACGGAATCGAAGCAGCATCGAGTAACCGTGTCGCCACTTCCCGAACCGTGCAGCACGAATGATGGCTTGCGATCCGCAACGGCTCGCCGGCGTGATGCTCGAAATCCGATGACGCGAACCAGCCG
This sequence comes from Camelimonas fluminis, assembly GCF_014656355.1. Classification (GTDB taxonomy): domain Bacteria; phylum Pseudomonadota; class Alphaproteobacteria; order Rhizobiales; family Beijerinckiaceae; genus Camelimonas; species Camelimonas fluminis. The sequence goes on along the minus strand of NZ_BNCG01000008.1, from coordinate 122,643 downwards.
AAATGCTCCGGGCCGAGTACTTCGCCGTCACGCCGGTCGTCGTCGCTGCGCACGATCACCGCATCCAGCGTTCCGTCCTCATAGGCATCCAATAGTGCGCGCGAATTATCGACCAGCACCTCGACCGCCAAACAGGGATCAAGCGACTTGAGCTTTGCCAGCAAGGTCGGAACCTCCGGCCCCATGACGTGAGCCGCAATGCCCAGCCGGAAGCGGCGTCTTTCCACCGCGAGGGCCGCAAGCGCGCGTTCATGAGCTGCAAGGAATTCCCGGGCGGGCGGCAGAAAGGTTTCGCCCTGCGCAGAAAGACGCACCTGCCTTGGAGTGCGTTCGATCAGCTTCGTGCCGAGGCGATCTTCGAGCCGCTTCAGTCTCACGCTGACCGCACCCTGCGTAGAGCCAAGAGCCTCGGCAGCGCGGGTAAAGCTCTGAAGATCGGCGATCATCACGAAGGCCCGGACGGCATCAACCTCAAGCACGCCCATCTATCTATCCACTTTTGTCGTCACTGAAATACCCTGCGATACGATTGTTAAATGATCATGCCGGCCGCATTTCTGCAAGCGAACCGCATCGTCGCGTGCAGGGTGAGCCGAGCAACGTTATCGCCGCAGGCGATGTGGCGCCTTGTGCTGCATGCAATACAGGGCCCAGATATGAAACCTGCTTCCTCATCCAGGAATAGTTTTGCGCTTGTCGCCGTATGTCTTTCGGCGCTCATGCTCGGACTGGAAATAACCAGCATCCCCTCCATCCTGCCGACGCTCGAAAGCGTTCTCCCGGCCGATTTCCGGCAACTGCAATGGATCATGAACGCCTACACCATCGCCATGTGCGCGGTGCTGATGGCGATGGGCGCTCTGGGCGACCGCTTCGGCCGCAAGCGCATTTTCATATCCGGCGTCGTGGTCTTCGGGATCGCATCCCTTGTCTGCGGGCTGGCGACCAGCGCGCCGCTCCTGATCGCGGCGCGCTTTCTTCAGGGCCTGAGTGCAGCGGCCATGCTCGCCTGCCAGGTCGCGGTGCTGTCGCACCAGTTTCGCGACGGAGCGGAGCGCGGCAAGGCGTTCGGCTGGTGGGGCATCATCTTCGGGATCGGCCTTGGCTTCGGCCCGATCGTCGGCGGCGGCATCATCACGCTGGCAAGCTGGCAATGGGTGTTTCTGATCCACGTCGCAATCGCCGCGCTCACGATCCTCTTTGCTCACCAGGGCGTCGAGGAATCGTCCGATCCGCAAGCGACCCGGATCGACCACGCCGGCATGGTCACCCTGTCGATTGCAGTGTTCGGAAGCGTCTATCTGCTGACGCAAGGCCAGGAATTGGGCCTGACAAATCCGCTTGTGCTGGCGATCCTCACGGTCAGCATCGCGAGTTTCGTGTTGTTCGTCGCCGTCGAGAGCCGCATTGCGCGTCCGATGTTCGACTTCTCCGCCTTGCGTATTCGCAGGCTTTCGGGCGCGTTGGTCGGATCCAGCGGTATGAATTTCAGCTTCTGGCCTTTCGTGATCTATCTGCCGATCTATCTCCAGGCCGTGCTGGGCTATGACGTCATCGCGGCGGGCCTGACCGTGTTGGCCTATACCGTGCCGACGATCATGGTTCCGCCGCTTGCGGAGCGGCTGCTTCTGCGCCGCGGCCCCGGACTGGTCATCCCTCTCGGCCTATTCACCATTGGCGCAGGCTTCGTCCTTCTGCATCTTGCCATCGCGAGCGATCATGCGAACTGGATGACGCTGCTTCCCGGCTGTATCATCGCCGGGATCGGCCTTGGCTTCACCAACACGCCCGTCACCAACACCGCGACTGCTGCCGTTCCGCCGGAGCGGGCCGGCATGGCGTCGGGCATGGATATGAGCGCACGGTTCATTTCGCTGTCGGTCAATATTGCCATCATGGGTCTTGTTCTGTTGGGCGGCGTCTACGCTCACCTTGCCCAGGTGCTCCCGCACCCCCCGGCAGCAACCACGCTCCGGGCATTGGCGGACGCCATATCGGCGGGAAATCTTGCCGCCGCAGAGATCCACGGGTTTTCCATCGCCAATGCCCGCGACGCGCTGGCGAATGGCGTCAGCTGGGTCACGCTCTACGGCGCAGTCTCGGCGTTGACCCTCGCGCTGATAAGCTTCCTTGTCTTCGGAGGGATTAAGGCGATGCAGGCGGAAGCCCTGTCGCGCTGAACGCTGACAAGCGCCACAGACACGGAAGGAAACACAGCTTCAGGAGTTCGGTCAGGCGCGCGCCGCGGTTCAGCAGGCGCTGGGTGGTGGCGTCAAGGTCAGAACCAAACTGGGCGAAGGCCGTCATTTCGCGGTACTGGGCCAGCTCGCCCTTGATCTTGCCGGCGACCTTCTTCATCGCCTCCTTCAGGACGGCGATAACCTGCTCTTCCGGAACCGCCTGCGCTTCATGTCTGGTCCTCCCTACTGGGCCAGATCCAACTTCAAATCGGTTTGGAGCCGGTGGGCGATGTCAGGCCGCCGCCGGTCGTCAAGCGCGTCTTCGCTCCGAGGGCAGCAGCGGACCAGTCAGTTCCCTTCTTCATCTGGAAAACTGCATGCGAAGGGGGGGCTTGCGCTAGATATACTAATCGGTATATTTAAGTACCGATTAGTTATGTCGCCTCATTGAAATCTGTCAGGCAAGCGGGAAAACAGCCATGGGAAGCACTCCCTTCAGGGTCGCCGTCATTGGCGCAGGGGCGTCGGGCATTGCAGCGGGCGTCCGGCTCAGGCAAGCGGCCGTCGCATTCGACATCTTCGAGCGCGCCGACGATGTGGGCGGCACCTGGCGCGACAACCGTTATCCGGGCCTGGCCTGTGATGTGCCTTCGCATCTCTATCGTTATTCTTTCGCGCCCAACGCCGAATGGAGCCACGAGTACTCGCCGGCCGCCGAGATTCACGCCTATTTCCGCAAGGTCGCCGGGGATCTTGGCGTTCTCGACCATGTCCGCCTGTCGAATGAAATGGAGACGGCGGAGTATGTTGGCGACGGCCTGTGGCGCGTGGTGACCTCGCAAGGAGACCAGGGGCTGTACAACGCCGTGATCCTCGCCACTGGCATCCTGCACCAGATGGTGCTGCCGGATATTCCCGGCCGGGACAGCTTCGCCGGCGCGGCGTTCCACAGCTCGCGCTGGGACCAGGAGCTGGACATTGCCAGCAAGCGCGTCGGCGTCATCGGCACCGGCTCCACCGCGACCCAGATCGTGCCGGCCATCGTCGACCAGGTTGCCTCCGTGTCGCTGTTCCAGCGCACGCCACAGTGGATCAGCCCGGTGCCGAACAATGCTTTCTCCGAAGAGAAGAAGCAGCAGTTCCGCGACCATCCCCAAAAGATGGGCGAGCTTTACGCATTCCTCAACGACGTCTTCAACAACCGCTTCGCCTCGGCGCTGGTCGGCGCCAATGACGAAGCCCTCGCCGAAATGGCCCGCGCCTGCCGGGAAAACCTTGAGAACAACGTCCACGATCCGGATCTGCGCCGCCGTCTGACGCCGGACTACCAGACCGGCTGCAAGCGCCTGATTGTCTCGGACAAATTCTATCCGGCCATCCAGAAGGACAACGCCCATCTGGTCGATACGCCAATCGCCGGCATCGAGCCGGGCGGGGTGCGCACGAAGGATGGGGCGCTGCATGAACTGGATGTCATCGTCTACGCCACCGGCTTTGATCCCTTTGCCTTCTTTCGCCCGGCGGTAATCACCGGCCGCAATGGCGTCACGCTGAACGAGCGGTGGAAGGACAGCTGCCAGGCCTACCGCTCCGTGGCCGTGCCCGACTTTCCCAACCTGTTCTTCATTGGCGGCCCCAACAGCCCCATTGGCAACTTCTCCTATCTGCGGACCGCCGAGGTGCAGATCGGCTACGCCATGCAGCTGGTGCGGATGCTGGCGGATGGCAAAGGCCGCGAAATCGAACCGACCCGCGAGGCGACCGAGACGTTCAATGCCGAGGTGTCGGAGGCAATCAGACACACGGTCTGGGCCACCGGCGGCTGCACCAGCTGGTATTTCGACAAGCAGGGCAATGTGGTGTCGTGGCCGTGGACCTACGCCCGCTTCGAGGCGGACCTCGGCGCCCCCCGAATGGATGAGCTGAAGGTCGCCTGAACCGGCATGTCGGATTGGCGCCATGATCCGCCGGCGGGCCATGGCGCCAGGGTCAGAACCTGAACAGATAGGGATATCCGCATTGCAGACCGAGGCCGCAGATCACCCGGGCCGCGCGCCCGACCGCAACGAGGTGGTGTTGCGCTATGTGCTGGAGCGCCGCGCCGCACTGCATCCCGACCGGCCGTTTCTGCGGTTTCCGGATGGCTCGCTCATCACCTACCAGGCGTTTTGCCGCTCGGTTCAGGAATTGGCCGCCGGCCTCGCCGCGCTCGGGGTGAAGCAGGGCGACAATGTCAATGTGTGGCTGCCCAACACGATCGACATCGTCCGGGTGTGGTTCGCCATCAACTGGCTCGGCGCCGTTTACGTGCCGATCAACACCGCCTACCGGGGCGGCGTGCTCGCCCACGTGCTGGCCAATGGCGGCGCCTCGGTGCTGGTCGCCTCCGGCGAACTGCTGGGGCGGCTGCAGGACGTCGATCGCGGCGCCATCCGCACCATCGTCGCTCAGGGCGGGGCGGATACGGTCATCGACGGCGTCGAGCTGGTCCCGCTCGCCGCCGTGGCGCGCGACGCATCGGAGCTGCCGCCGCTGGCCCGGCCCATCGAGCCGTGGGACCCGCAGTCGATCATCTATACCTCTGGGACGACCGGGCGCTCGAAGGGGGTGGTCAGCTCCTACGCCCACATGTGGCGCATGGGCGGGCGGGCCTCTTATCCCATGCTCGACGAAACCGACAGCGTGCTGTGCTTCCTGCCGCTCTTCCACATCGGCGGCACGTTGCCAGTGTTGCTGATGCTTGACCGGGGCGGCACGGTCGGGCTCGGCGGCGATTTCAGCACCGAAGGGTTCTGGCCGGCGGTGCACGCCACCCAGGCGACCTACAGCATCCTGCTCGGGGTGATGTCGAGCTTCATCATGAAGCGCCCGCCATCGGAGGAAGATCGTCAGCATACCCTGCGCAAGGTCACCATGATCCCGCTTCCGGGCGATTCACAGGCGTTCGCCGAACGCTTCGGCGTCGACGTGTGGACCCTGTTCAACATGACCGAGCTGAACACGCCGATCGTCTCGGAGCGCAATCCGGCAACGCCGGGGAGCTGCGGCAAGGCGCGCCCTGGCAACGAGTTGCGCATTGTCGACGCCCATGACTGCGAGGTCGCGCCCGGAGAGATCGGCGAGCTGATCGTCCGCAGCAACGCGCCCTGGGCGCTCAACTCGGGCTATTTCGGCAATCCGGAGGCGACGGCGGCGGCCTGGCGCAATGGCTGGTTCCACACCGGCGACGCCTTCCGCGTCGACGCCGACGGCAACTACTTCTTCGTCGATCGCATGAAGGACGCCATCCGCCGGCGCGGCGAGAACATTTCCTCTTTCGAGGTGGAGGCGGAAATTCTCGCCCATCCTGCAGTGCGCGAATGCGCCGTGGTCGGCGTGCCCAGCGAACATTCCGAGGACGACGTGCTGGCCATCGTCGCCGCCGCGCCGGGCGCAACCATCGATCCGGCGGAGCTGCTGGCGTTCCTGCAGCCGCGCCTCGCCCACTTCATGGTCCCCCGTTACATCCGCGTCGTCGCCGACCTGCCGCGCACGCCGACACAGAAAATCGAGAAATACGTGCTGCGGGCAGAGGGCGTGACCGACGCCACCTGGGACCGCGAGCGCGCCGGCATCCGGGTTCGCCGCGAAAAGCTCTCCAACTGAAAAATGACAGTGGCAGGGCGCGCCAATGGGCGTCCGACGCCATGACAGGGAAGGAAACCGCATGAAGCGCATCGCACTAGTTACTGGCGCCTCGCAGGGCGTCGGCCTCGGCATCGTCCGGGTGTTTCTCAAGCACGGCTGGCGGGTGTTCGGCGTCGACCAGAAGCCGGCCGACGCCTCGCTCGCCGCCCATGAGGACTATGCCCACCAGGTCGGCGACCTGCGCGAGGCGGCGGACTGCGAGCAGGCGATCGCCGGCTGCCTCGCCAGCTTTGGCCGCCTAGACGCTCTGGTCAACAACGCCGGTCTCGGCAACGCCCGTCCGTTCCTCGAAACCACGGACGACGACTACGAGCGCTACTATGCCATCAATGTGCGGCCGGTGCTGCGGCTGTGCCGTTTCGCCCTGCCGGCGCTGAAGGAATCAAAAGGCTCCATCGTCAATATCGCCTCGGCCTTCGGTCTGGTGGGGGTTGGCGTCAGCGCCGCCTACGTGCCGACCAAATCCGCCGTCATCGGCATCACCACGATGCTGGCCACCGAGTTTGGCCGTGACGGCGTGCGCATCAACGCCGTGGCGCCTGGCCTGATCTGGAGCCCAGGCACTGACGAGCGCATCCGCAACAACAAATGGTGGCGTCGCATGATGGTCGAGGGCACGCCGCTCGGCCGCGTTGGCCAGCCGGAGGAGATTGGCGAGGCCTGCGCCTTCCTGGCGTCGGAAAACGCCGGCTTCATCCATGGCGTGGTGCTGCCAGTGGACGGCGGCTGGTCGATGGCGAAATTCCTGCCGGAACCGGCGCATTTCTGAACCAGACCTGGCCGTTACACCAGGCAATCTACCTAGTAGAATCGAACAGTACTGTTGGGTACATTCCAGCATTCCAGGCCCTGCGGTAGCTGTGTCCGTCGCTGGGCGACAACGCCTGGAGCCCGGGCCGGCATCGCAGAACCGGAGAAGGACGCATGCACGTACACGACCCCGTCGCACCCCGCCCGCGCGCATGGATGCGCCAGTCGCAGCTTGACGGGCTGGCGGCGCTTGTCGCTGGCGGCGGCAGCGGCATTGGCGAAGAGACGGCCCGCATCATCGCCGCCAATGGCGGCAAGGTGGTCGTGGCCGACATCCGCGGGGAGGCGGCGGATCGCGTCGCCGCGGCCATCGTGGCCGACGGCGGCGCAGCCATCGCCGTCGCCATGGACGTGGCGGAGCAGGCGGACATCGACGCCGCAGTCGCCGCCGGGGTGGCGGCGTGGGGCCGGCTGGACATCCTTGTCAACGCCGCCGCGCTGGTGAAGGCTGGGCGCGTGGAGGACAGCGACCTGGAGGTCTGGCGCCGCAGCTTCCGCGTCAATGTCGAGGGCGCCGTCATGCTGGCGCGCGCCTGCCTGCCGCATCTTCGTGAGAGTCCATGCGGTTCGGTGGTCAATATCGCCTCGCTGGCCGGCATTGGCGCCTATCCCAACGGCGGTCCCTATGGCGTCACCAAGGCCGCTCTGATCGCCCTGACCAAAACCATGGCGATGGAATGGGTCGACTACGGCGTGCGCGTCAATGTGGTCAGCCCTGGAACGGTAGAGACGCCGCTGATGCGCGCGGTGCTGTCGCCGGAAGACATCAGCCAGCGGGCAGCGCGCATTCCCATGGGGCGATTGGGGCGGCCGTCCGAACTGGCCGATGCAATTGTCTTCCTCGCCTCGCCGGTGGCGTCGTTCATCACTGGCCAGAACCTGAATTGCGACGGCGGACTGTCCCAGGCGCTGATGTCGCAGAAGTTCAACGCCGATCTGTAGGGGGAGCCGCATGGCGCCGGGCGTTTGCGCCCTCGCCAGAGCGAAAATTGTTGCTGCTGAACCATGCCCCCTGGTTCTCCGCCGGTGCGCCGGAAAGGCGCCCGTATGCCGTTGGCGACAATCCGGCGCGCAACGTAAACTGTCGCCATGGAACATGGGCCCGGACCGGAGACACCGGGTCAATGTGCAAAAAACTGTTATGAAGTGGTCCTGAGGGAGAAAACGTCCGTGTCAGAAACAGTCACACGCTTCGGCGACCTGTCCGGCCGCGCCGCCCGGCTCTGGCCTGATGGAACCGCGATCAGCTTCCGCGACCGACGGCTCACTTTCGGGGAACTGGACGGTCTGGTCGATCTGGCCGCCAGGGCGATGCTGGCGCATGGCGTGCGCAAGGGCGAGGTCGTCGGCGTCTGGATGACCAACCGGATCGAGTTTCCGGTTATCTTCCTCGCCGCCCAGCGCATCGGCGCCATCGTCGCGCCGCTCAATACCCGTTATCGCGAATACGACGTCTCCTATGCCCTGCAACTTGCCGAATGCAGGATGCTGTTCGTTGTGGAGCGCTCAGGCCCGGTGGAATATGCCGGCATGCTGAAGGGCGCGCTGCCGGGATTTGACGGCCAGCAATTCAACGGTGCAGAGAACTTTCCGCACCTCAAGGGCATTGTCATCGTTGGCGACGCGCCGGGCGATGCGGCAACATCCTGGGAGCGCTTCCTCGCCCGGGCCGACGAGGTTTCGCCGGACGAACTGGAGGCGGCCGCCGGGATGGTGTCGCCACAGGATATAGCGCTCATCATTTTCACGTCGGGTACGACGGGAAATCCCAAGGGCGTGATGCACGACCACAGCATCGTGCGCAATATTCTGGAGCGGCACCTGTTGTGGCCGGTTAAGGCGGGGGAGGCGGTTCTGGCCTTTCTGCCCGCCTTCCACACTTATGGGCTGTCCGACAACCTCGTCGCCGGACTGCTGATCGGCACGCATCAGGTGGTGATGGACGTCTGGGACCCGGCGGAAGTTCTGGATCTCATCGCCCGCGAGCGCGTGGTGGCGATGCATGGCTTCGAGACCCATTACGCCGACGTTCTCAGGGTGCAGGCCCGGCAGCCGCGCGATGTTTCCAGCCTCAGGTTCGGCACCCTGCCGGCGGGCATGGAGAATTCCAACGCTGTCGCCGCCGCGGCGCAGGGCGCGCTGTGCGCCACGGTATCCGGCTGGGGCATGTCGGAAGTCGGCTGCTACGTCTTTATGAGCACCCTGGACGACAGCCTGGAGCAGCGCACCACGACTTCTGGCCGGCCGATGCCGGGCCTCGAGGTGCGGATCGTCGATCCGGAAACTGGCGCCGACCGGCCAGCGGGCGTTGAGGGCGAGATCCTGGCGCGCGGCTACACGGTGATGCGCGGCTATTTCCGCGACCCGGAGGCGACGGCGAAGACAATCGACGCCGACGGCTGGCTGCATTCGGGTGATCGCGGTTTCCTGCGCCCGGACGGCTTCAGGCAGTTCCTCGGTCGCTACAAGGAGATGCTCAAGGTTGGCGGCGAGAACGTTTCGCCAGCGGCGCTGGAGCAGGAATTGCTTGCCCTTGTGCCGGCGATTGAACAGGTGGCCGTGGTAGGCGTGCCGGACGAACGTCTCGCCGAGGCCCCATGCGCCTACGTGGTCCTGAAACCAGGCATGGATTGCGCGCTGGAAGACGTTCAGAAGGCGTGCAAGGGCAAAATCGCCAGCTTCAAGATTCCGCGTCATCTCGTGGTTGTCGACAGCTTGCCGATGACGGCTTCCGGCAAGGTGCAGCGCGTGATGCTGGCCCGGCGCGCCCGTGATGAGATGAAATCCGCCTGACCGAAGCCCGTGAGCGCCGGGCCCGACGCCAGGGGGGGCGCCCGGAACCGGAGGTCAGGGCTGGCGCAAGGCCCGGGTTTGGCTGTATCTGATAGGCAATGCAGCGGCCGGGGCTGCTCTGAAGGGTTGATATGAGCGCCAAAACGCAGGTCAGGGAGTACAAGCGTGAGTTGATCCTGTCGGCTGCGACGAAGCTTTTTTATGAAAAAGGCTTTCAGAAGACGACGATCGATGATATCGGGGCCGAGCTTGGTGTCACCAAGCCGTTTATCTATACTTATTTCAAGAATAAATACGCCATCCTTGAAGCCTGGTTCGATCAGGCTTTTTTTGATCTTTATGAGGATATCGCCGATTCGCTCGGCAACAGCGATGGTTCGCCCGTCGAGCGGTTACATATGTTCGTGACCGTTTATGTGCGCAGCAATATCGAGCGCCAGCGGTTCACTGCGATCATGCTTGAGGAAGAGAAGAATCTCACCCCGGAAAAAATCGCTGACATCCGCGCCAAACAGCGGGAATTTGACGTGAAACTGGCCCGCCTGATTGCTGAAGGCGTGGCCAGCGGCGATTTCCACGTGGAAGACCCGCGCATCGCCTCACTGGCTGTCAGCGGCATGGTGCGATGGGTGCATCGCTGGTATTCGGACAAGGGGCGCATGTCGCCAGAAGATCTGGCGGCGTCGCTCGCCCAGTTGGCGCTCAATCTCGTAGGCTATCACCCTGCTGGCCGCGACCCCACATAACAGATAGGGCCCCACCGGCCCGGAAACGAGCCATGCGGGTCCGGGGCCTCCGTTCCGGTATTTGCGGGATTTGCTGGCGCGCCAAGAGCCTCCCCCGGGAAGCCCCTCAAGAATTACCTCCCGGAACCGGCGCATGGTGAACGCCCCCAGTTCCCAGACTTCCGGGGCGGCAATGCCCTGAAACATTCAGCATCGCCCTGACGTCCATGCGGGCACGCGACGATTGCCTGTCGGGTAAAAATGCCGGCCAGACGGGCGCTCGTCTGGCCGGCAGCGCGCCGTCGGGCCAACAGGGAGGATGGCAGGCCCGACGGAAACGGCTTGCTGCCCAGGTCATTTGCCCTGTTGTGCTCCGGTCTTCTGCACGAAGCTGCATTCGCTTTCTGACAGCGGGCGCGTCGCCTCTTCCGCAGACAGCTTCTGGATCGGTGTCATGACGTCCCATTCGCCTTTAGGCTCGCCAGGCTTTTTCACTTGGTACAAGTACATGGGGCGCGCGGCGCGGCCATCCTCGCGGACCTTGACATTGTCCGACATGAAATCGTTGACCGGCAGTTCCCTGATCTTGGAAACTACGGCTTTGGTGTCGGTGGTCCCGGCGGCCTGCACCGCCTTCAGGTAGTGGTTGACGGCGCTGTAGACGCCCGCCTGCATGCCGTTTGGCATCTTTTTGGCGCGCTCGTAGAAGCGCCTCGCGAAGGCGCGGCTCTTCTCATCCTGATCCCAATAGAACGCCTCGGAAAGCAGCAGGCCCTGCGCCGCGTCAATGCCAAGACCGCGCACATCATTGATGTAGGACAGAAACGACGCCATTTTCGTCTTGTCTTGGGAAACGCCGAATTCACGCGCCTGCTTGATGAAGTTCACCAGGTCAGCGCCGGCAATGCCAAGCAGGATGGCGTCGGCGCTGCTGCCTTGGGCCTGCAGGATGAACGAGGAATAATCCTTGTTGTTCAGCGGCACGCGAATGCTGCCGGCGGATTTGCCGCCAGCGGCGGTGGCGAACTGGGTTCCATCGCGCTGCAAGGCGTTGGCGACGCCATAGTCGACCAGGATCATATAGAAGCTTTTGGCGCCGCTGCGGATTGTGGCGGTGCCGATGGTTTTTGCCAGACCATAGGTGTCATACACCCAGTGAAACGAGGTGGGCGTGCAGAATTTGCCGCTGAAGTCGCTGCTGCCAGCGTTGACGACAATGTCGATCTTGCCGGCGTTGGCGGCGACGTTGCGCACGCCCAGGGCGACCGCCGAGTTGCCAAGGCCAGTCACCATGTCAACGCCGTCCACGTCGAACCAGCGCTTGGCGATCGGCGCGCCGACGTCAGCCTTGTTGGTGTGGTCGGCGAAAACGATCTCGACCTTGCGGCCAAGCACTTCCTTCATGTCTTCGGCCGCCAGTTGCGCCGCGATCACCGAGCCCTTGCCCGAAACATCTTCATACGGCCCGGACAGGTCGTCCAGAACGCCGATTTTCAACGGCGGTTTTGTCTCCGCGATCGCCGCCGCGCCGGACAGGAGCGCCATAGCGCACCCCGCCAGAAGTTTGCCCGCAAAACGCATGCTTCGTCCCTCGATCCAACCGGATTTATACTTTTCATTATATAAATGTACCAAACAGTATGATGCAAATGGCGTCAACCCTGAATCGTACGCAGTTGCGTGGGATGCCCGGAGCCAGCTCAAGGGTCATGTGGGCAAATGCGCGCCTTCGATCGGGCTTCTGGAATATTGTTCCAGCATAATTTCCTGCATCCAGAAGGTGAGAATTCGGCCCGCCACACTGCACGATGCGCCTTCTCATCCTTCTGCCGGGGCGCCCGTACCGCCACAACCGACGCGGTCGAGGATTTGCGTCGTGAGGCCCGCGCGCTGAAGGAATGCGTCGCGGATCTGACCCTCGAGAACCATCTGCTCAAAAAAGCATGATCGCGGATGGGGGCGACGACTGATGAGGTATTCCCCATACGAGCATCAGCGACACGACCAACGGCCGAGGGGCCCACTTCTTGAGAGCGACTGATAGCCAAGACCGATCATGCTCAGAAGCGAAGCCCGACCTGATCGAAGGTAGAGAGGCCTGAAACCGGGAACCGGTTCGGCGCAAGCGCCTGGAACACCTGGTTGACGTGATCCAGCGAGCTCGGCGCGATTATGTTCTTGGGGGCATGCCCTGTCCGTGATCGCCCGGCGTCCCAATCAACCTCACGCACCGGGAATGCGGTCGAAGCGCTATGTGATCGAAATGGTGAGCCAGGTTTACCCCCCGGAAATTGAGCGGACTGATTTCCTGTCGGCTCGCATTCATTCGGGCGCCTTAACGCTTTGCCCGTAGGCGTCGCGCAGGACTCGCTTCAGGATCTTGCCGGTCGGATTGCGTGGGATCACGTCGATAAACACTGCGACCTTGGGCCTCTTGAACGGTGCGAGCTTGCCCTTGCACCATTCGAGCACATTGGCTTCGCTGAGGTCCGCATCTTTCCTGACAACCACGGCCAGCGGCACTTCGCCCCATTTTGGTGACGGCAGACCGATCACGGCGGCGTCGCTGACGCCTGGATGGCCGAGCAGCACATTCTCGACCTCCGCAGGATAGACGTTCTCGCCGCCGGAAATCAGCATGTCCTTCATGCGATCGCGGATTGTAAGGAAGCCCTCCTCGTCCAGCGAGCCCACATCCCCCGTATGCAGCCATCCGTCGCGCATGGCCTGCGCTGTGGCGTCGGGGCGGTTCCAGTAGCCCACCATCATATGTCGCCCGCGAAGCACCACCTCGCCGTTTTCACCGGCCGCGCATTCCTGCCCATTGCCGTCGATGACACGCATGTCGGTGTGGAAAAAGGCGCGGCCGGTTGAGCCTGCGCGCGTCACCGCGTCCTCTCCGACAATCATGCAGCCGGGTCCGCAACTCTCGGTCAGGCCATATACCTGCAGGACCTCGATGCCCATCGCGACGTACGTTTCGATAAGCGTCACCGGCACCGGCGCCGCGCCGCTGACGCACCAGCGCAACGAACTGTGATCGTGCGTCGCCCTGTCGTAGGCGGCAAGCATGAACTGCAGCATCGCCGGCACCATCAGCGTGCAGGTGATCTTCTCGTCGCGGATCAATTCCCATGACTGCCCCGGATCGAAACTCTTCAACACGACCGAGGTGACGCCGAGATAGAGGTTACCCATGACCGGGTTGAGCGCACCAACATGGAACATCGGCAGGGACAGCAGATAGCGGTCGCCGTAGCGAACATCGGCGGTGGCCGCCACGGTCAGGATCGACCACATCACGGAGTTGTGGGAATGCATCACGCCCTTGGGCAGGCCGGTCGTGCCCGACGTGTACATGATGAACAGCAGGTCGTCTTCGAAGCCGGCGAGCTCAGGCTCGACGCCCGGCGCACCTCCCATCCAGACGTCGTAAGACGTCGCAAAAGCCGCCGGCTGGCCACCGACCTGAACCCAGAAACGGATGTCGGTCTTTGCTCCCCGCCCGTGTAATTCCGCCGCGATCGCTGCGAATTCCTCAGAATAGATCAGTACGGCGGCGCCGGAATCCTTGAGAATGAATTCGAGTTCGTCCGCCACCAGACGCCAGTTCAGCGGCACATTCACCGCGCCTGTCTTCGCGACAGCATAGAACGACTCGATGAATTCCAGGCCGTTCATCATCAACAGCCCGACCCGTTCACCAGGAGCCACGCCGGACGCGCGCAGGGCGTTCGCGACCTGATTGCAGCGTGCGTTGAGCTGCCGGAACGTCTGGCGCCGTCCACCCGCGGACGGCTCCACGATTGCCTCCAGTTGCGGGCTCAACAGGGCGCGCTTCGCAAGAAAATGACCAATGTTGATCGTCATGACAGCCCCTCCAGGAATTGCATGGTCGTGATTGCCTGCTTCGAGGGAATTTATGGCGATGCGCCGGTCAACAACGACGCTCCGCGACATGTCGGACAGCTGTCAGCCAGCGCGCGGCGCGTCATGCCAACCAGAGCGGAGACACCGGGAAGACCAGCGGAGCCGGGATTTATCTTCATCTGGGAAATAGTTGGTGGTAGCGCAGCGCCGATACTGGTGAAATCATAGCGGTCGATCGCCATAAGCGCGGCGCACAGGGTCAGAACCACAATCGGAAGCTTGCCGTATCTGGCGTCGTCCGCCACGGCCAGGATGTTGATGCGCATAACCCACCCGAACAGTTTTTATTCCAGATAGATTGATGATCGGCCATCGGATGAAAAACGGCGCCCCTGCTTCAACGATGGCGATCCCGAATATGTAGAGAAACAATATTTTCTCCACTTCACATCGTCGGAATCGACGATTCCGGCTAATCCTGTCGAGATGCGCGTGGTGGTCCCGTCAGGCCCACGCTTTTTCGATGGGGCGATGATGACGTCGCCACACGTATGGAGTGTTCAAACCGCGGGGACGGTCGTTTCCCACTGCAACAGGCCGGGATCATTGTGGTCTGCCGGGATGGAGGCGCCTGTAGCGCTGATACGCGGCATTGGTTCTCGGGGCGCTTGTCTTAGCGTGTGGCTGTGCCCCTGAACTGCTTGGGTTAAAGAACCGCTCGTCATGGTTGCGTTGGCGGTACACCCACCGGGAGAATGCGAAGCTGCCCTTGCGATTGGACCTGGGCGGAATATTGGTCCAGGCGTTTCGCTCCGCCATGGCCGCTCGCAGATCATTGGCATCGTAACCACGGTCTGCCAGCAGTACATGGCCGCCTTGTACGTCGATGGTCAGTGCTTCCGCCTGCGTGCAGTCCGCAACCTGTTCGCCTGTCAGGCGGAGTTTGACCGGTCGGCCTTCGGCACCGACGAGTGCGTGGATCTTGCTCGTGAGGCCGCCGCGGGAACGTCCCGTGCCGCCATCGTCTCCAGCCCCTTTTTTCCCGTCGCCCCGTGCTGGTGGACGCGGACGCAGGTGGAGCCGATCATGACGATATCGTTCTCGTAAGCGTCTGAGACCGCTTCGGGAAGCCGACCCCATACTCCGGCTTTTCGCCACCGGACAAAGCGGTTGTAGCAGGTCGTGCAGGGGCCGTAGCGCTCAGGTGTCTCCGCCCGGCGAGCCAATGCGAAACCGCCACAGGATGCCGTTGAGCACGCGCCTGTCGTCAACGCGCGGAACACTACGCGGCTTGTTGGGCAAAAGTGGCTCTCGTCCATTCATGGTCGGTCAGTTCGTAGTGACGACAGCTCATCAAGGCTCCCCACAATCAGGGGCCTTGAATCATTAAGCGGCTAAAACGCCAACAATTTCATGAGTATACGCCTTAGTGCGGCCAGTTGGTTCTCGTGGGTTCTTATGTCCTGTCCACGAGCCTCGGGCGTCCTCAGAGACGCCCATGGCGCATCGTCCTGAGCTGCGATGGCCTGAGCCTTCCGTGCGGCTGCCACAAGGTCCCTGGTTCCCAACGAGACACGCCTGAACACCTGGTTCCCGTAGTGCTTCCTGAGTTAGGCTGGGATGCGCCGCTGGTATCTGAAGGCGCCGCTTGTGAGCCTTTGAAGGTGCTTCGCCGTCACAACGACAATGCCTTTTTGCCATACAATCACGGCCATGCAACACCTCGTGCAACCACGAAGGAGGCCCTCCAGTCGACAATTCCCAGTGATTATCAAAGAGATAAATCGCTAAGGTGAATACCGCAAGGAGATGTCCATTTTTTGGGATCATGCTCTGGCGCTCCGCATCCTGGACGTCCAGGATGCGGAGCAAGACCGGCGCGCCGCATTCCCCCGGGATCCGGCGCCAGATGAGCATCATGTGGGAGAGGGAACGTATGACACAGACATGCGACGGCGATGCGCGGATGAAGCGCCCGGGACTCGCTGCTTGCGCCTGCGCTGTCGCGCTGCCGCTTGTGCTGGCCGCCTGCAGCCTCGGCGAAGGACTGTCGCCGACGGCGCGGGCGCCCAGTCCAACCGGCGTCTCGCGCGACGCGCTGGTCGGCAGCTGGGGCATCGCCTCTTTTCACACCGACAAGGACCGCAAGCGCACTGAAGCCCAGGCGAAAGCCCAGTGCAGCCAGCCATACAAGATCGTTCGCGGCCCCAATGACGGCGTGATGATGCACGTGGCCGACGACGCCAAGCTCTATGAGCTGCGCCTGAAGGCGGGAGCGGACGGCCGGACCTACATCGGCTTCGAGTCACCCGCCGGCGATCCGCAGGACCGCGAGCTGCTGTCAGTGTCGCCCAACGTGCTGACCATGCGGTTTGTCGATCCCGACGCGCACCGGCGCTATGGCACTTTTGTCTTCGTCCGTTGCAGTTGACGGGAGCCGGCGCGTCATGAAATCTGATCGAAACACATTCCGCCGTCTTTTGATATCCGGCCTTGGGCTGGTCTGCCTCGTCGCGACGCCAGCCCTGGCGGCGCCACAGCCGCCGCGCCCGCCGGCTGATATCCGCGAAACCATGGATATCGGCGACGAGCCGGGCCGCATCTCCACGGAAGAGGTGCGCATCACCGACGGTCCGTTCGCCCGCCAGATGGTGCTATACCGCACCACCGAGGCGCCCGGCACGGTCATCATCCATTCCGATGAGCGCTTCCTTTATGTCGTACAGGGCAATGGGCGGGCGCTACGTTATGGCATTGGCGTCGGCCGCGAAGGCTTCACCTGGTCCGGAAAGGTTCAGGTGACGCGCAAGGCCGAGTGGCCCGACTGGCGGCCGCCGCCAGACATGCTGAAGCGCCAGCCCTACCTGCCGCGCTTCATGGCCGGCGGTCCAGGCAACCCCATGGGCGCCCGCGCGCTCTATCTGGGCTCCACGGTGTTCCGCATTCACGGCACCAACCAGCCGGAAACCATTGGACAAGCCATTTCATCCGGCTGCTTCCGTCTGGCCAATGGCGACATCATCGACCTGTTTGAACGGGTGCCCGTCGGCACGAAGGTGATCATCCGCCACAAGGCGACGTTGTAAGCAACGCGTGACGGGCGGCGCAAACGTCCGCCCCTGCAAGCTTCTCTCAACATTGGGAAGGGACCCGGCTCCAGCAGACCGGCGTCCACTTCAGCGACCGCAAATATGCGAAAGGGAAAGGGAGCCATGTCCAAGTCCCCATGGACCAGCCTGCGCCGTTTCGGCGGCGCCGCCATCGGCGTGATGGCCGGCGTCTTTGTCATGTCGGCGCAAGCGGGAACGCTTGATACGGTCAAACAGCGTGGAACGCTCAACTGCGGCGTCAGCGAAGGCGTCACGGGCTTCTCGGAAAAGGATGACAACGGCGCGTGGCGCGGCTTCGACGTCGACTTCTGCCGCGCCGTCGCCGCCGCAACGCTGGGCGACGCCAGCAAGGTTACCTTTACGCCCCTGTCTGCCAGCCAGCGCTTCGACGCCCTCAAAAACGGCAAGGTTGACCTGCTGGCCCGCAACACCTCGTGGACCCTGGGCCGTGAGGCGGAGCTTGGGCTGGCTTTCGCGGGCGTCGCCTATCACGACGGCCAGGGCTTCCTCGTGAAGCGGGCGCTCGGGGTCGACAGCGCCCTGTCGCTCGACAAGGCAAAGGTGTGCGTCGAAGCCGGCACCACCAGCCAGCTCAATCTCGCCGATTTCTTCAAGGCCAATTCCATGACCTATGAAGAGAAGGTGTTCCCGACCGCCGCCGAGGCGATCGCCGCCTTCGCCGACGGCAAATGCGACGTGCTGACCCGCGACCAGTCGGCCCTGCATGGCGAGCGCCTCAAACTGGCAAAACCGGCCGAGGCCGCGGTGTTGCCGGACGTGATTTCCAGGGAGCCTCTGGGCCCGGTTGTCCGCAGCGATGACTTTCCCTGGTTCAATATCGTGAAGTGGGTCAATTTCGCCCTCGTCAACGCCGAGGAACTGGGCATCGCCTCCACCGACGTGGAAAAGGCGCTGCAGTCGCAGAAGCCGGAAGTGCGCCGTTTTACCGGCGCTGAAGGCAATTTCGGCAAGGCGATGGGTCTCGACCCCGACTGGGCGATCCGCGCCGTGAAAGCCACCGGCAACTACGCAGAAATCTACGAGCGCAATCTGGGCTCCAGCTCGAAACTCGGCGTGCCGCGTGGGCTGAACCAGCTCTGGAACATGGGC